>CAXTPS010000028.1:0-31718 GCA_964246305.1 uncultured Pyrinomonadaceae bacterium | reverse complement strand
CCCGGCGTGCCGACCGGGGGGGTGACTTACCGCCTCAAACCCCCGCCCGCTGCCGCAGGCGGCTCTGACCCGTCACCTTTACTCCGAGTGTAAAAATAAGATGTGTGTATAATAGAAAGCCGCCAAGATTTTTTTTACTGAACTTTTACACAGATTATTTTGTGTGCCTTTTCAAAAGAGGGTACAAGTGTCTGTAGATTTCATCTCAACCAATCCATGAAGAGGAGAGACATCATGATTCCCTTGAAACGCTTCTGCGCTCAGAGCCTCGCGCTGCTGTTGCTTGTCCTGTGCAGCGCGTTGTCGGCTTCGGCGCAAAGTCCTGCGGTGCGACTCCCGCGTCCGAGCCAGAAGGCCAGCGTCATGCAGACCATAGGCGTGACTGACGTAACCATCACATACAGCCGTCCCGCCGTGAAGGGGCGGAAAATCTGGGGCGAAGCTCCGGCGGCGGCGATTACCGCGAACAATGCTGTCGGCGCGTCAACGCTTGACGATTCGACCAAGCGCGTGAAGGATGCGCCCATCGTTCCTTACGGCCACGTCTGGCGCACGGGCGCGAACGAGGCTACGACTTTCGCCGTCACAGATGACGTGCTGGTTAATGGACAGAAGCTCGCCGCCGGAACTTACAGCCTGCACACGATTCCGGGCAAAGACGAGTGGACGATAATTTTTAATTCCGTGTCGGATCAGTGGGGCAGCTTCAATTACGATGAGAAGAAGGATGCCTTGCGCGTCAAGGTCAAGCCGGAGATGGTCGCGGAGACTCAGGAATGGCTGTCCTTTGAAATTCCGGGCGTGACGCCCAATGCCGCGAGGATCAACATTCGCTGGGAGAAAATCCGCGTCCCCTTCACAGTCGAAGTGCCGAACGTGGAAGCGGTCATGCGCGCCAGGATTGATGCGCTCGTCGCGGCCAACCCGACCGACTGGAATATTCCTTTAGCCGTCGCCAGACAATACGCCAACGACGACAACTGGGAAGAAGCGATGAAGTGGGTTGACCAGTCAATCAAAATCAAAGAGACCTTTCAGAATCTGGCAGCTAAAGCCCAGTTCCTCTACGCGGCAGGCCGCAAGGAAGAAGCCTTCACCGTAGGAGATCAGGCGATACAGCGCGGCAAGACAGACAAGGCCGATACCACTCGCTTTGAGAAACGGCTCGCGGATATGAGAGCAGGGAAGATGTAGACGCTTGGTAGCCCCTCGATTTCAGATAGTAAATTCACAGACGATAAAAAGAGTCTCGCGCAAAGGCGCAAAGAAAGCACGCAGGGAGCAAACAGCCTTCAAGCTCTTCTTCCTTTGCGCCTTTGCGTGAAACTCTTTTACCTCGATGATAAAAGTTACGAATGCTGCGCTTCAATATCCGACAGCCGTACCATCGCTCCGGCGCGGGTCGGTTGCGCCGAGACGTGCGCCGGTCTCCGCTTCGATCATAATGCCTTCGACATCACCCATAAAACCGTCGCGCGTGTAACCCTTGTATTCGGGGCGCAGGACGAGGCGATG
This sequence comes from uncultured Pyrinomonadaceae bacterium, assembly GCA_964246305.1. GTDB lineage: Bacteria > Acidobacteriota > Blastocatellia > Pyrinomonadales > Pyrinomonadaceae > JACMLC01. The sequence goes on along the minus strand of CAXTPS010000028.1, from coordinate 30,203 downwards.
GCCGCGCCTCTCAAGTGCGCGCATAGTATCTGCGGATAAACCGAACGGTTCATAGTACAGCTCGTCCGGCAACCACTGGTGATGTATGCGCGGCGCGTCTATAGCCTGTTGCAGGTTCATTTCATAGTCTATGACATTGACTATGACTTGCAGGACGGCGTTGATGATGCGCGGGCCGCCGGGCGAGCCGAGTGCGAACCAGAGCGTGCCATCCCTCTTCAAGACGATGGTCGGCGTCATAGCCGAGAGCGGTCGCCTGTGTGGCGCAATCGCGTTACGCTCGCTCTGAATCAAACCGTAGTCGTTCGGCACGCCGGGCTTGGAAGTGAAGTCATCCATCTCATTATTCAATAACATGCCAGTGCCACGCGCCACTGCTCCCGATCCGTAATCGCCATTGAGTGTGTATGTACTGGCGACGAGGTTTCCGTCACTGTCCACGATGGTGAAGTGAGTCGTGTCTGAGGCTTCGGCTCCGGCGGGTTTTCCGGCGCGCACGTCCGTGCTCTTTGACGCGCTCTCCATGCGAATCGTGTCACGCAGTCTGGCCGCATAAGCTTTATCTATCAAGCCCGCGATAGGCACACGCACGAAATCAGTGTCGCCCATATATTCCGCGCGGTCTGCGAAAGCTCGCCGCATCGCTTCTGTCAAAAGATGCAGGCTCTCCGAAGAATTCCAGCCGAGGCTTTTCAGGTCGTAGCCTTCAAGAATATTAAGCATCTCGATCAACACCGCGCCGCCGGATGATGGCGGCGGCATGGAGATAATCTCATTGCCGCGATACGTGCCGCGCAGTGGGACGCGCTCCTTCGCCTGATAGCTGCGCAGGTCTGCAAGCGTGAGCAATCCGCCATGCTCTTTCATATCGGCGGCAATGAGACGCGCTGTCTGCCCTTCGTAAAACTCGCGCGCCCCGTATCTCTGAAGCCGCGCGAGTGTGGCAGCAAACTCAGGCTGGCGCAGCGTATCGCCTTCGTTGAAGAACTTTCCGCCGTTGAGAAATATTCGTCGGCTGTCAGGATAAAGACCGAGCTTATCTGAAGTGCGTAGCGAATAGGCGAGCTTCGTGCTGACGCTAAAGCCACTGAGCGCGAGACGGCGCGCAGGCTCTATCAATTGCGCCCACGTGAATTTGCCTGAGCCGTATTTTTTGAGAGCCAGCTCAAGTCCCGCGATAGTTCCGGGCACGGCCACTGCGCGATAGCCGACGGTCGAAGAGCCTTCGCCCTTCAACAATGCGCCGCCGGCATCAAGGTACATCTCGCGCGTCGCGCCAGCCGGAGCGGTTTCGCGGTAATCAATCGCGGTGGTGCGCCCGTCGCTGAGGCGAATCAACATAAAACCGCCGCCGCCCAGATTGCCCGCCACCGGATGCGTCACCGCCAGCGCGAAAGCGACCGCAATCGCCGCATCAACAGCATTGCCTCCGCGCTTCATCACATCAACTCCGACACGAGAAGCAACTTGTTTCGCCGAAGCGACCATACCGTGAACGGCGCGGACAGGCTCTCGCGCCGTCGTCACTGCCTGAGCCTGATTGACCGTCAAGCTCAGCGGCGCGATAAGCAAAGTGAAAATCAGTGCGCACGTGAGGCGATAATAAAGCCGGAACATTCTATCGCCGCGCGGGGTCAAATTGCCTGAACGCATTTTGATTACAAAGCGGGGGCGTGAGGCATGAGTGATTTCAGAGAAGAGCATAAAGTTCAACCTTATATAAATGTGACGCCGTTGATAGACGTGCTGCTGGTGCTGCTGATTATTTTTATGGTCGTGACGCCGCTCAAGCCGAGCCGCTTCAGAGCTTTTATTCCTGAGCCTCCGCGCAACGAGGCAAAACCTCCAAATCCGAATATAGACACGCTCATCGTGGAGATAAAAACCGACGGCACGCTCAAGCTGAACAGCCTCGAAGATATGGGGTCGGTCAACGAAACGGGGAAGTTGAGCGCGAAGCTGGCGAAGCTTTTTCAGGAACGTCTGGAGAATCGTGACTACGCTGTAGAGCTGGCGAGCCGGACTGATCTGCCCGAAGCAGACCGTGTGCAGAAGACGGTCTTTATCAAAGCTCCGCGCGCGATACGCTACGGCGAAGTCGCCAAAGTCATAGACGGCATCAAGGGCGCAGGCGCGAATCCGGTCGGCTTGCAGATAGATGATTTGAATTAACCGGCGCGCAAAAGAAAGGCAAAAGGTAAAGTAAAAAGGCAAAACGTAGAAGTAAAAAGTTAAAAGGAAGGCGGAAGCCAATTTTTTATTAAAATGGTTTCCGCCTTCCTTTTGCCCTTTACCTTTTTACCTTTGCCTTGAGCTGCTCATGGAATGTAAGATGAAGCGAATACATCTCCGTTCGTTCCCCACGCCAGCGCGTGCAGCGTGTTGGTCGCGCTTCGCAATTCATAGAGAGTCGCGTTAGCGGGTCGCCACACTGCTATATCTGTTTTCCCGTCGCCATCATAATCCGCCGGTACGGTCTGGTCTCCGCTGGTTCCCCATGCCTGAGTTTTCAAACTATTGTTGGAGCTGAGCAGGCCGTACCATGTTGCAGTTTGAGAGCGGAATACTGTTACATCCTTCTTGCCGTCTCCATCAAAGTCACACGCCAGCGGCAAGTCTTCACCGAGGCCGAATGAGTACACGCTGGCAGAGCCGTTTAAGCTGGACAGAATGAACCAGTCAGCACGGTTGATAGGCACTGAAGACTCGGGGGACGAATTCCGTGGACGGAAGACGGCAAAATCCGCTTTGAAATCTCCGTTGTAATCAGCCGGAACAGGGTGGTCTTCGACTGTTCCCCACGCCACCGCCCGAAACGCATTATCAAAGCTTTGCAGAAAATACCAGTTCCCGTTGACGGGTCTGAACACGGCGATATCCGTTCTCCCGTCTCCGTCATAATCAGCGGGCACCGGCACGTCTGAGCTGAGGCCGAAAGGCTGCGCCCTGACAACGTTGTCCGAGCTGCGCAGGATGTACCACGTCCCTGTGTTCAGACGATAGACTGCGAAATCAGTCTTGCCGTCGCCATCATAATCACCCGGCGCCGGCCTGTCCGTGCTGATGCCGAAGTTTTGACTGAGCAAGGCTCCGTTCGAGCTTTGCAGCGCATACCATGTGCCGTTGCCCGGACGATAGACTGTGGGGTCTGTCTTCCCGTCGCCGTCAAAGTCCGTCGTGTCAACCACCTTTGGCCTGCGCTGTTGCCACTGTGGTTTACGGTTTTCGCCGACCGTGTTGGTCAGCCTTTGAATATCTGCGCCGTCTGCTCTGGCGGAGTAAACTTCCAGCAGTCCATCAATCCCACTGGAGAATGAGATTCGCGTCCCGTCAGGCGACCATGCGCATTCTTCGTCCGTCACTGCATTCTGGGTGACGCGCGTGAGATTGCTGCCATCGGCATTCATAACGAACAGATCGAGTGTGGGGAAATTGTCGCCGTCACCACTCACAAATAAAATCTTCGTTCCATCCGGCGACCATTGAGGCTCGCCGTCATCCGTATCCGCATTGGTCAGCCTGACCTTATTGCTCCCGTCCGGGTTCATCGTAAAGAGACGCACGCGGTCGCCATCCTGCTCGCTCTGATACAGAATCTTCGTGCCGTCCGGCGAATAGACCGGATGATTGTCATCGAAGGGATGAGTCGTGAGCCGCGCCAGATGGCTGCCGTCAATATCTACCGAAAAAATATCATAATTGCTTTGATAGAGCCGTGCGAAGACGATTTTTCTGCCATCCGGCGAGAATGTCGGATACCTGTCTTCGGTTGTGATATCGGTCGTCACGCTCGTTTGATTAGTCCCGTCGGAGTTCATCAAAAAAATCTGGTGGTTGGTGTCGCCGCTGAGCCGCGTGCTGACAAACATTATCTTCCGTCCATCGGGCGACCAGATGGGGTCTTCATCCTCCCAGTTATTATTCGTCAGACGGGTCGGCGTCCGCCCGCTCGAATCCATAACGTAGATTTGAGCATTGCCGTCACGGCTGCTCTGAAAAACGATTTTCGAGTTTGCGGCGGTCGTGGCCTGACCGTGCACGGCCTCTACGGTTGACAGAATGGCGACGAGCGCAATCAGTGTTGTGAGACAGGATTGAGCAATAAACCGCATAGTTCACCCTTTCTAAATGTTCGGGAAAATCTGATGATGCAGGGGACTGCTAAAGACAGGGGAGGCTAGCATAAAAATTGCTGACAGGGCAATAAAATTTAGCAATCAAGTGTCAGGAGCCAGAAAGCGGGTTCAAGGTTCAAGGTTCAAATTTCAAGATTAAGACGCGGCAACTTTCTTCAACCTCGAACTTTGGACTTTGAACCTTTAACTTTAAATGGCCTGTCGAATCTGCGGAACATCGAAGATGCGCGTGCCGTCGCTCTCGGTCTCGATGGCATTGAGGAGCGCGCCTGTCATCTGCTTGATGGTGACGAGGCCGAGCCGTTGTGCGCTCTCGCGTGTGGAGGGAATGAGTTCCATGATTTTGTAGACGGGCAGTAGAAGATAAGGCCAGCGATGACCGGGGCCGAGCACGTACCACGGGCGCAGGATGGTGGCCTTGAGCCTGCTCTCGCGGATCAGGCGTTCGCCTTCCGCTCTGACCTCTTGATACGCCTTCATCACTGGCGCGGGCTGCGCGACGCTCAGGTAAACGAAGTGTTTGATGCCTGCTTCGACTGCGACGGGGACTGAGGCGCGAATCGAGACGAGGTCAATCTCGCGGAACTGTCTGGCTTTGGCCGGGGACGGGCGCGGCACGCCGACAAGCTGCACAAAAGTTTCGGAGGGCTGCACCTTCGCCGCGAAAGATTCTCTGTCGAGCGCGTTGCCAGTGACGGCCTCGCACCCTTCCGGCAGCTTCGCCTCTGAACCCTGCCGCACCAGCGCGCGTACCTCATGCCCACGCCGCAAAAGTTCCGGTATCAACCGCTGGCCGAGATAACCCGTCCCCCCCGTGATAAAGATTCGCTTTCGAGTCATACAATCAAAGCTCCTGATGTGATTGTACGAAGATTCGGCGGCGAATGGATTTAAGAAAGGAATGTTAACAGGGATGGACAGGATGAACAGGATAAAAAAATTTGAGATTGAAGCTTTGAAATCTCAAATGAAATTCAAGAGTTTTAAATCTCAAATAAGATTGAAGATTTGAAATCTCACACAAGATCGAAGCTTTGAAATCTCAAATTCTTATCCTGTCTATCCTGTCGATCCCTGTTTGATTCCGCTTTTACTTGCTCGCAGGCCGCTTGAACTGCACCGGATATTCAAAGGTAAAGGGCGGACGCTTGATGGCGTCGGCGCATGAAGTGTCGAGCGTTGCGGCGGTGCCTTTAGATAAAAATTGCGCGACCAGATTATCAATGCAATCGGAGGCGGTCAGGTGCGTGCCGTTGTGTATGACGATCTGGCGGCTGTTGGGCAGGGAACGCGCGGCGGCGGCGGCGTAAGCGGGCGGCGTGACCGGGTCAACGTCGCCGCTGACCATCAAGACGGGCACGTTTGATTTGACCGGCTCAAGAAAACTCGCGGGAGCTTTAACGCTCGGCCACTCCGTGCATGCCCTGCGTAAATCCAATGTGTGCGCGTCGCCGTAGTATGTGCCCTTAGTCTCGCGCGCGAGGTCTGCGTCCGTGATGAACGGAATGTGTTCCGAGCAGAGCACGGAAAGCTGCATGCCTCTGGCAATCTGCGTGTCAATCCCGCGCACGAGGGCAAAGGCGTAAGTCGCAAACGGGATATAGTCGCTCTCGTATGCGCTGTGAATGATGAGCGGCAAGAGGGCGGTCAGTTCCGGCACATAGAGCATCACGCGCAGGTTCTCCATAAAGTTCGCGCGCGACATAATGAGCTGCTGCGCCTCGCCGGTTACGGGATTCACCGCCTCAAAGCTCGCGGGAGTTTTATCAAGGCGAGTGAGCACGCTCAGAAATTCTTCTTTGAGTTTCGGAAAAGTTTTATGGCACGTCGCGTCAGCCGCGCAATCGTCCATCAAGCGGTCAAGTGCATGCTGCACGCCTTTCGCGAACGCGAGCGGCAGCTTGTAGTCGGTCGGCGCAACGCCCTTCAAGACGACCGAGCGGACTCTGTCAGGATGCTGGCGCAGGTAGACGAGCGCGGCGTTCGTCCCGTATGAGCCGCCGTAAAGATTGATGCGTTCGTAGCCGAGCGCGTCACGCACTTCGTTCAGATCATCCATCGCAATCGGCGTGGTGTAGAGAGCGAGGTTAGCTTTCTTCTCAAGCGTCGCGCGGCAGGCGCGCACCGCGTCGGCTGTATAGGCCTCGTTGAAATAGCTGTGCATGTCGTTGCGGTCGCCGCGAAGAGTGCAGTCCAGAATATTCGACTCTCCTGTTCCGCGCTGGTCTACAAAAACTATCTCGCGCTCGCGGCTAATCGACGGCAGAAAATCTCCCGCGCCTGCGACGAGGCTGGCCGCGCCCTGTCCCGGCCCGCCCGCCAGAAAAAAGACAGGGTCGGACGCTGGCTTGTCACCCGTCGCGGGCAGCACCACAAGATTGAGCGCGATTTTACGTCCGCTCTTTGCCGCGCGGTCTTCAAAGACTTCATACTTCGCGCAGCGCGCATCCTGCCTCAGATTGGGCAGATTGCACGGCTCAAGCTTGAGGCGACCGCGCATCATCATCTGGCTTGCTTTCCCTGACTTATCGGCGCGCCGGAAAAGCAGCGGGGCGTTGAGCGCGCCCTGTTTCCAGCGTCCGGCTATCTCCGCGCCGTCGCGGCTCACCGCGCCTTCGTAAGACGCAGCGATGTCCGTCATCTCAAAGCGCAGGGCTGCATCTTTGTAAGCAATCGTGTCAATCCTCAAATCGTTTGAGCCGGGCTGGTCAGGGCTGTCAACCGTGCCCGTGTAGCCGCCGTCAGCGGTCTTCTTTAATTTCAAAACCAGTCGCAGCCTCTGCCCGCTCGCTTCAAGCACTCCCTGCCATTCGCCATCTATGCTCGCCGCGTCCTGCGTTTGAAGATAGAGCTGAGATTTGGAAAGAGCTATACCAGCAAAACTGCTTAAGAGGATCGCGAGGATGAGTATGGGAGCCGAGAAGGCTCTGCGTGTCAGCGTCATGTTTCAAGTCTCCATCAATGCGGAATTCTAAGCTGGACTCTGAGAGTAAATGTTATTTACGAAAATTTGTATAGAGAAGGTTTCGCGCGAAGCTCTTTTGACATCCAAAGAAATAAGAAAAGCGTGCTCAAACAGTAAATCAAGCGAGTCTGAAAACTTTTGATCTGATATAATCGCAGAAAAGGGAGACCAATTATGAAGCTCTTACGCGTTCCTTTGCTCTTGGCCGTCATCGCGGCCTCCGCCACATTCGCTCTCGCACAAAAGTCGCCGCCGCAGCAGTGCTCGATTCCAAAGGCTCCCGAGTTTCGAGGCTTTTATCTCGGCATGACGCCGCTCGAAGTCAGGAGCAAGCTTGAGGACACGACGCTCTTCGACCTCAACGCGCCGAAAGGCCCGACCGGTTCGCAGTCCGTGCGCCTCTCTGCCGCCGAACTCAAAGAGGAACTCGCGGAAGGGATAGACGAGATCAATCTGGCCTTCGTTGACGGCAAGCTCGCTACGATTAAAGTCACCTACAACGGCGCGATGACGTGGGACAACGGTCAGGACTTTATCAACAAAACATCTGCGTCTCTGGGGCTGCCCAAGCCGACGGCTGCGAACTCGACAGGCGACAGAGGGAACGAGAAGTACAGGTTCGAGTGCAAAACATTCGCAGTCGCGCTCGCATACTCCTTCGGCTCCTCGCCCAACTTCACCATCAACGACACGGTCGCACAGAAACTGGCCGACCAGCGTTTAAGTAACGAGGGCGATGTACGCAGGATCACCATCGGTCCCGGCACGACTACCGTTCCGATTCGCAAGCCAAGATAGATTAAGCCGAGATAGTTGAGTTAGCGAAGTTTCTGTAGATAGAAAAGTGCGTCAACCGGGACGCACTTTTCTATTTAACCTGCTGATGATCCGGGCAGGAAAATTCACAACTGCTAGGATACGCCGGGTCAACGTGAAAGCTATGCTATCGCGGCGTCGGGTTGAATGAGTTATTTGGCGCGTCGTTGGTTTTAATGCGCGGTTTCTTAACAGCCACATGATCCGACAATTTGTACTGTCTGCTCGCGGCTGCCCTTCGTGACAATGATAGTGCCGGTGTGGTCACGCCCTTCGCCATAGTCCTTTCCAATCACGGTATCGATTCTAACTTTTATATCGGGTGCGACATACCTGCCAGTCGTTCGCTGTCCCTTTCTAGCTTCTCCCTTTGGAACAGATGCAGAGCTAACAAGCTTCAATTTCACATCTTGACCGTCAAGGTTCATCCAGATGCTCGCTCCGAGATCGTCAGAATAGATCGGGCGGGTAGCATCGCCTTTGATGAAATAGGTGCAGCCGCAACCGTCAGCGATATGCTCCTTTCGGACATAGCCAATCAGATTTATTGGAGCGGCTGAAAAACTTCTTCTCGGTACATTTCTATTCGGGATAAAAAGAGTTCCATTCCATCTATAAGTCGTAGTCTCAATGTAAGCTGGTTGATACGGCGGCGCATTCGGACCGTCTCCGGGAGCATATTGCTCAACCAGCAGCGAGCCGTTGTCAATTATAACATCGTAAATTCCACCGCTTCCACGGTCTCCGCCTTTAATCCCGTCGTAAGGCCCGTAGCCTTCGCGGTCTTTTGAGGAAAGCGTCACGGCCCTCCCGTTCCTCAGCGTAAAAACGATTGCTCCTGAGAATTGCCCGCTACCGCCACCGCTTTCACTCGTCACACTAACGGCTTCTTCTTCCCCATCGCCTGTTAAATCGCCATACACGATTTTATCGACACTAAAATACTCACCCGGATACGTGCCTTCCCATTTCCCATTTTGCACTCTGATTGTGCCGTCTCCTCTAGGATAGTCGTAATTTCTGAAATCAATTTGTCGAATATCTGCGGGCGGTCTTCGCTTCAACGTTGTGCGAGATTGGGCAAAACTACTTGCCGGAAATAGAGTAAGAGCTATAAGGAAAAGGATATATCGGGAGGTCATTAAGTCATTGTCCTTTCAAGTGCCAAATAAAATGCAGGTGAGCGCGAAAGGCGCAGATTCTACCATTGAAATTACAGATGCCAATAATTTTTTTAGCCTAAGGCAAGTGCGCAACGCTCGAAGTAACCGGGTGGGAATAATCGTTAGGACATGTCAGCGTAACTTTGACACTTGATACTTATTCCCATGTGTTACCCGCTATGCAGCAGGCAGTAACTGAGAAACTGGAAAAGATGCTTTTTGGCGAGTAGGCTAAAATAGACATTACAGTTAGGAAATCTAACCTTAATCCCTGCTGAAATAACAGATAACAGAGCACCCAACAAAGTGGAACGGGACAAAACAGTTATAATGTCCCGTTCTGGCAAAAACCCAGGACAACTTTTAGATAATACGTTATAACTATTACTGAGTTAGTACCTAGTTCACAGTTTGCTATGAATGGCTTCCACTACCTGTATAATGAAGGCGACGGCATCTTTCACTAAGAGTTCATCAATAGGCCAGCGACTACTCGGAAAAGTTGGATCAATATCTGCCTCGTGTGCGATCTTATTTCGACGATCAATTATAAGGTTTAGCCCCTCCTTAATATCCTTTGGTGTTTTCCCTAAGTCTTTAGCTACTTCCTCCCACAGCTTTATATCAGATATTAGTCTTATGCCATCTGCTAATTTGTCTGGATGCTGAAAGCTCAGCCATCCATGACGGGTTCTAATTTCGTTTTCTAGCCAGCCGCTACTTGCAGGTAAAGTTAACCCCTGGGTAACACCCTCCATAGAAACGTTAAATCTTTGGAATCCCGCAGCCGTCGCGCGTTTCCCCTTGTAAATCTCCAACATACCTAGCCTTACTACTTCATGAATGTAATGATCGAGGGCGCTCACGATCATTACGACTTGTGCGCGCAATACATCTGAAAGATCTATTACAGACGTGGTTTGAGATTTGATTGCGGCGTGAATGGCACTTAGATTGTGCACATAACTAACATTGGCGCGAAACTGATCAATTGCCGTCTTCATAGCTTGTCAAGCCAATAACTTTATCTGCAAAAGTACTGAAAATCTTCTTGAACTCATCTCGTGAGATGAGTGTACTTTCTAGTACTACACCAGTGAAACCAATTTGCTCCTCAGTAAGGGCAAAAACAGGAGTCTGAGTATCTTGAGACCTCGCTATAAGGCTGTTGAAGTCAGGAATTGTGGCTAAACAAAAGTCCCCAGTTACCTGCTGACCTAAATAAGTACCATAAGGCAACATCATTCCATTTGCTTGTAAAGCAGGCACAAGCTTTGTTGAGACAGCAGTTTCTATTTCATTTATCCATGCTTGAAAGGCAGTGGCTGGAACCCCACCTCTAGGACGATACTTTTGCACCACCGTACCTAGGAATTTAGGTATAGTTTTAGGAAATGGATAACTGGCTTCCTGTAGTATTCTTAAAGACTGAGCTTGTGTAGCCCACGCATTCCACTTCGGCAATATAGTAGTTAGTGAATCAATTGCCATTACAGAAAAATAATCAGGGCTAGTAGGTACTATAAAAAAATCACTCGTCATGAGTATATTTTGGTTAATCGAACTCAAGCTGGGACTCATATCAATAAGCACATAATCAGCTTCAAACTTTTCGGCTGTCTTGCGAAATAGATAAGATAGAGATCCCGGTAAATTCTGGAGAGTTTGAATCGAGCCACTTAGTTCTTGTGCGATCCCTAGCGTAACTTCATACTCTGCTAGCCTAATATGACCAGGGAGAAGGAATAGGCCCTTTCGATCATCAACAGAAATACAGTCGACGGCCTCGATAAGTCTTGGTCTGGATTCAAAAGCCGGAGCTAGCCCTGACCTAATGTTTCGTTCCGTTTCATTTTTGTAGAAACGTTCTAGCTCATTAGCACTTTTGTAGCCAAGTACGATCCCTGTTAAATTACATTGTGGGTCAGCATCTACTATAACCACCTTCTTCCCTTTTTCTGCCAGCATCCAACCTAAATTAAAGGTAGTTGTGGTTTTACTCACGCCTCCTTTGTGATTAAACAGCGAAATTATCTTAGCCATTTATCATCCTCCGACATTTACTAAAATAGATAGCACTTATAAGACGTGGGATATTATAAACATAGAAAGGCAAAACCAGCTCTATCGAACTCCTAAAAAATTCAATGACAGAAAATTGAATTAGCCGAATAGACCCTGTTACATAGAAATACGCTTTCTACTAGCATGGTATAATGAACAAGTCAAAAGAACTCAACTGTCCCGTTCGCCTCAACGCTCAATTTATCTTACTCTTTACAAAATCGCTTTGTGGTAAAAATATATTTTAACAAACGGGGCGTTACATTATAGTAATACAATGTCTGACGGGGCTGCCTTTTGGCTGCCCCTTCTCTTTTGAAATTAAAAGTGAGCCGAGCTGGGCTCGAACCAGCGACCCGCAGATTAAGAGTCTGCTGCTCTACCAACTGAGCTATCGGCCCACATGCAGGAGGGAATTATACGTGGAGCAAAGCGAGTGTCAAGCGTGTACTGCTTCGCGGGACTATTAAGCGCAGTACGGGGAATTTTTTCGTGGCTTAATAAATTCAGAGAGCCTGCAAGAGCGCGTCGCGCATGGCTTCGGCGGTGGGCCAACGATGCGCGGGGTCTTTGGCGAGCGCGCGTTCGACCGCGTTGGCGACCATGGGAGGAACGTCAGTGACGCGCTGGCGTATGGAGATAATGGGCTTGTCGAAGATGGCTTTGATGGTTTCGGCGACGTTGGCTTTGGGAGAAAGATCGAGCGCGATGGTTCCGGTCAAAAGGCTGTAGGCCGTCATCCCCATCGCGTAGATGTCCGAACCCGGGCGCACGTTCTTGAAATCTCTGATCTGTTCGGGCGGCATGTAGGCGAACGTGCCCGCGACATCGCCAGCCATCGTGACGCCGCTCATCCCGGTCTGCGTAAAACTCTTCGCCAGCCCGAAGTCTGTGAGCTTGGCGTTATAGTTCGGCCACATGCCGTTGACTAAGATGTTCTGGTCTTTGATGTCGCGGTGTATGTAACCCTTGTTGTGTGCGAACGAGAGCGCGTCGAGCGACTGCGTGAGAATCTGCACGGCCTCCGGGTATGGCAATCTTCCGCCGCGCGAATCCGCGAGCCGCGCGGAATCCATGCCTTCCATGAATTCTGTGATGAGATAGACGACGCCGTTGTGCGTGCCGCGATCTATGAAGCTGACGACATGCGGGTGCTGCAAGGCTGCTGCGACATCCATCTCGCGCATGAAGCGGCGCAGAGCCTGATCGCTGACGGCGACTTCGGGCAGCAGGGTTTTGATGGCAACGGCGCGCCCCGTCTTTTGATCGCGCGCCAGCATGACGCAGCCCATCCCGCCGCGCCCCAAAACTTTCACCATATCATAGCCTGGAATGGGCTGCGGGTTTCGTCGCAGCTCTTCGCGGCAGTCTTCGCAGAGATAGGTCATCTGCTCATCCGGCGAAGAGGCTTCGGCCTGATCTCGCCTGCCGCAGTTGAGGCATTCGACCATGATGATCGAAGGCTGCGTCGCGGGCATCGCGGCGCGCGTCAGGACGCCCTGTTGATTGAAGAGTGCGGTCGGCGCGGTGTTGTCAGCTGTGACTTCGACGGCGAGGACGGTCTGCCCGCCCTGTATCTGGTCGCCGTTCTTGAGATAGGTCTCCTGAACTTTCACGCCGTTGACATACGTGCCGTTGGTCGAGCTTAAGTCGCGCACGAAGCAGCGCGGCGGCGCGATTTCGAGCAGGCAATGATGTCTTGAAAAAAAACGGTCATCCGGCAAATAGAGATGCGCCGTGTCGCTGCGCCCGATGAGAAAAGTATCGTGCTGCTCGAAAATGAAGGTGCGCCCGACGTGCGGGCCTGACAGCACTCTTAAAGTAACTCTCATCTTTATAATAAGTGATAGGTGATGGGTGATAGGTGATAAGAGAAGAAGGGAAGACAGGAGTCAGGAGCCAGAAGAAGAGGCGATAACCCGCTTTTAATCTTCTTCTTTATTCTGTCTCCTGATTTCTGTCTCCTGTCTCCTGTTTTTCCTATCACCCATCACCTATCACTATTTAACAATCTCCAGATCATCGAAAGCGACAGGCTCCGTATCGCTCGTATAAAAACCGACGAGGCCGTTTTTGTAGCCCACCTTATCAGTGATGCTGGTCGCGAACTGCCCGTTGATATAGAAGCTTATTTGATCCGGTGTCGCGCGCACTTCGAGCTGGTTCGGGCTTGAGCCTGTGCGGATCAGAGAGGAGCGCGTCCAGTTGATGATCACTGTCTCCTTGCCGCCCTGATGCAGCACGACGCGAAAGGCCGGACTCTCATCCGTGCGGATGAGAAAGCCGTAATCCTCCAGATTGCCCTCCTTGATCAGCCCGTAAACGGTCAAGCCATAGCCCTGCGACGGCGACGTGCCGCTCACGCTGTGAGTCGTTACGCGCGTGGTCGCTTCTTCCGTGTGATAGATGTCTTTGTCCGGCCCGTAGACGACGACCCATCCGCTATAAGACGCGCCCGTGAGCTGGTATTCGCCGTTGACATATTCGCCCGTGCCGAAGGCGTTAGAGCCTACCCACCACTTCGAGGTTGAAAAGTCGTCCTGTAACTGATAGGCCGCGTTCGAGGCCGTGTTGGAATTTTTACTAGTCGCATTCGCGTTCGAGTTATTCGCGTTGCTCGAATTGGAATTTCGATTGCTGTTATTCGCCGCAACGTTCGAGTTGTTCATATTGTTGGCGTTCGAGTTCGAGCCGCCGACCATTACGACGAGGATGACGACGCCTACGATGCCAGCTATGACGAGCGCGCCGACGCCCCCTAAAATCCAGAAAAGAGCCTTGGACTTTTTCTTCGGCGGAGCCTGTCCCGGCGTCGGCGACCACGAAGGCGTCTGCATCGGGGTGTAAGGCTGGTTTGGCGTCGGCGTCGGATTGTAGACCTGCGGCGGCGGATTGGTATCACGCGCGGGGTTGTATTGCAGCGTCGCGTTCGGATCAAAGGATGGAGACTGATCGCTGCTGCCGCCGCCGACGCTCAGGAGCGGCGAGCCGTCTTCGAGACAGAAACTGAGCGCTTCGTCCGTATAGGTGCGATTACAAGAGGGACATTTTTTCATATTCGGGGGAATCCTTCAAAACAGTCTGGAGTCTGAAGTCCGGAGTCTGGAGCCAAGCAGGTTTTGCCTTCGGCGCAAGTCTCTGAACTTATGAAATCCATTATACGGGAAGCTAGGCAGGACTCAAGACTAGGAATGCAAAATTAAAAATGTAAAATGCAAAATTAATAAGCCGGTTGGGTTTTGCATTTTACATTTTTAATTTTGCATTAGACCGTCATGCCGCAACGTCCGCAGAATTTTGTTCCGGCAGGATAGCTGTTATTGCATTGGCGACAGACAGTCTGCACTGCGCGCGGTGCGTTGATTTGTGGTGTGACGGGGGGCACGACGGTCGTGCCGCAACGCCCGCAGAACTTTGTTCCGGCTGGAAGCTTCGCGCCGCAGCTTGAGCAGATAGTTCCGGCTGGCGGCGGGACATTGTGGCCGCCCGCGCCCGGATAACCTGCCTGTCCGCCCATGCTGCGAGCGTCGTTGCTCTGGCCGCCGCCGAGACTTCGGCCTCCGGCGGGGTTGGCGTATGGGGGCTGGCTCGCGCCGTGTCCGTCGGTTACCGGATAGAGAACGGTGCTGCCGCATCGTCCGCAGAATTTCGCTCCGGCGGCAAATCGCGCGTTGCATTGCCCGCAGACGATGACGCCGGGAATGCGGCTGTGCGGACCCGAGCCGATGCCACTCGCCGGGCCGCCGCTCGAAGGCGTGAACTGGCTCGGAGTCGGAGTTTGTCGAAGCTGCGCCTGTATGACCTGCTCGCCGGAGTCCGGACGAATCTCAATCACGCGCTCGTCGTCCATCTCGCCTGAGCGCGCAACCCTCAGCACGTGGCGACCGGGAGGAATCGAGTTCAGGATGACGCGGCCAGAGCGACCGATGCTCCCCTGTCTTTCGTCGTCAACATAAACCTCTGCGCCGCTCGGCGCGAGAATCACGACCCGCGAATCGCCCTGCCCGTCTTCATCCGATTCTTCCCCGACGGCTGCTTCAAACTCTTCGAGCCAGTCCGCGACACTCGGCGAGCGTTTCTCAACATCTCTCTCAAGAGCATGCATCACGGCCTGCTCGACTTCGTGCGAGATGTCAGAGCGCAGGCCGCTCAAGGGCGGAGGCGCGTTCATCATCTTCTGCATGATGAGCTGCGGCAGGTCGCCCGTGAACGGAGGCCGCCCGCCGAGCATGTGATAAGCGATAGTTCCGATGGCGTAAACGTCCGCCCGCGCGTCGAGCGCCGCGCCCGGCTGCATCTGTTCGGGAGCCATGTATTCGGGCGTGCCGATGATGCCGCGCGAGGCTGGGCCGCTCGCGGAGATCGCTTCGGCGACGGCATCATTGACTATCTTCGCGAGACCGAAATCGCCGACCTTGACGAAACCGTCATCCACTGCCGTGCCGGCCTTCTTGCGCTTCTGCATGATAAAGATGTTGGCGGGTTTGAGGTCTCTGTGCAGGATGCCCGCGTCGTGCGCGGCCTCGACGCCTTCTGCCACCTGTCTCAAGAGAGCGAGCGAACGCTTTGTGCTCAGGGTTCCCTCGCGTCTCAAGAGGTGATGCAGAGTTTCTCCCTCGACGTATTCCATCACGAGAAAGAAGACGCCTTCGAGAGACTTGCCGAAGTCGGTTACGTCAACGACGTTCGGATGTTGAATCGAAGCAGCCGTGCGCGCCTCGCGTTCAAAACGCGCGATGGCCTCGCCCTCCTGCATATCTTCGTCTGTGAGGATGTCGGGGCGCACGGTCTTGACAGCGACGCGGCGCGTGATCAGATTTTCGTCGCGCGCCAGATAGACCTGTCCCATCGCGCCGCGCCCCAGACGCTTTTCCAAAAGATAACGCCCGGCGAGCTTCGTCTCGCCCGGCAGAGACTTACGCGTCTCCTTGCCGTCTTCAGGGCAGACCAGCACCTCGTCCGCATAACATCGCTCGCAACGGGGGCATTCGCGCATAGATAATCTTTCTCTTCAGAGCTTGCCAATTAAGAAGTATCAGCGTGCGATTCTTTGCATTTCTTTGCATCCACAATCTTCGCGGACTTTGCCTTTAAGAGACTCCTGAACGCAGAGTACGCAAAGAGGAATCACGCAAAGAGCGCAGATAGTTGAAACTGTAGAAAAGAATAAGGCGTCACAGAGGGGCGCGTCAAATAATGGCGCGCGTCCCCTCTGCGGACGCCTTACGGATTGATGAAAATAGTGCTGGCTTTAGCCTGCTGCGGTTTTGGTTTGTTGCAGCTTGGCCGCCTCCATACGCGTGCCTAACTGCTCGATCTGTTCCTCACTCAAAACCTTCTTGGTCTTCGGAAACATATCGGTCTCTTCCTCTTCGACGTGATGCTCGACGTTCTCTTTGAGAACTGTCAGCTTGGCCTTCCACTCTTCAGTGTCCTTCGGGTCAGCCTCAAGCTCAGAGAGAAGCTGCTTGACGACGGCATGCTCCTCATAAGCTTCGAGCGTGATTTCGTGCGTCGCATCCTTATCCTTGATGGCCGGATAGAAGATTTGCTCCTCGATTGTCGTATGCACATCGAGTTCATGTTTGAGCTGCGTGAAAAGCTCTTCGCGCGTTTTAAGAGCGCGCTCGGTGGTCGGCTCAAGCTTCTCGAAAATGCCGGAAACCTTCTTGTGATCCTGTTTCAATAATTCAATAGCATTCATAATCTTCCCTCCAATGGTTCGTTAAAATGCAGTGATGCATGTTATCGGTACGTGTTGTGGCGACTTTACAGGATAAGAGCAAGCCGAATGCCGTAGAAAAACGATGATGGGTGATAGGTGATAGGAAAAGACGAAAAGCTTTTCTCTTATGCACCCATCATCCATTCTTATGCCAGCTCTACGCAGCACTGCGAGCAGCGCGTGGCTTTGAGCGGGATGGAAGAGAGGCAGTAGGGACAGTCCTTGGTGGTCGGGCCAGCGTCCGTGGCCTGTTTGCTTTTGAGCCGGTTGACCCGTTTCACGATGAGAAAGATGACGAAGGCGATGATGAGAAAGCTGATTACGTCATTGAGGAACGAGCCGTAGGCGATGACGGGCAGCCCGCGCGTTTTGGCGTCGGCGAGCGAAGTCGGATGCTGGCCTGAGAGGTCGTAGAAGAGATTCGCAAAATCAACTTTGCCGAGCAGCATCCCGATGGGCGGCATGATGATACCGTCAACCAGCGAGGTGACTATCTTGCCGAACGCCGCGCCGATAATCACCGCCACGGCGAGATCAATCACGTTCCCGCGCGCGATAAACTCTCTGAACTCTTTGAGCATCTTTCTCTCTCCTTCTTTGAATGCCTGAAATTTAAAGACCGGAGCGGGATACCCATTGTTCTCACTCCGCAAGCTCACTTCACGTCGAGCAGTTCGACATCGAAGTTGAGAGTCGAGTTGGGCGGAATGTTCGGCGGGCTTCCAGCCGTGCCGTATCCGAGACTGGGAGGAACGATGAGCTTGCGTCTGCCGCCTACCTTCATCGTCATCAAGCCTTCATCCCAGCCCTTGATGACACGCCCCGTGCCGATAGCGAAACTGTACGGCTGCCCTTTATCGCGCGAGCTGTCGAACTTGGTTCCGTTATCAAGCGTCCCTGTGTAATGCACAGTTACGGTTTTGCCCTTCTTCGGGCTGGCTCCAGTGCCTTCGACCAGATCAACGTATTTCAGCCCCGACTCGGTTGTGACCTCTGTGCCGACGCTTTTTCTGAAGGCTACGAAATAGATGACGCCACTCAAGATGATCGCGGTGAGAGCGATGAAGAGAATCAGCGCCCCTTTCGAGCTGGCTCCCTTGTCCTGCGCGGCAGACCTTGACGGAGCGGCTCCCTTATAAGTCCTTCTGCTTTTTCCGGTGCGCCTTTTACGACTTTGAGGCAAGATTGATGCTCCCTTGCAGTAAAGATTTGAAATGAAAACTTTCGCGCATGAATTTCTCACAGATATTGAAGTTCAAGCAAGTTGCGACAGCTATTGAGAACTGTGTGAAAAAGAGAGCCGTGGATCAGTTTGAACTCCGCGAGGGTTCTTCTGATTGATAACTCATGCGCCATAAGTTACAACTCACTGTGATGACAGATTATCTTGAACGCAAAATTGATTTCAATCACCCGGACGTAGCATCTGTGGTTGACGAGCTTTCTTTCTGGTCTTCCAGATTCGGCCACATGCTTTTCGAGTTGATAGAGATAAGGAGCGGCCTCAACATCTTGGATGTGGGATGCGCCAACGGCTTTCCTTTGTTCGAGCTGGCGCATGTGTTCGGCGCGTCGTGCCGTTTGACGGGCATTGACATCTGGAAGGAAGCGATAGCGCGCGCGCATTTCAAGCTGAAGATTTACGATCTCGACAACGTGTCGATTATGGAAGCGGACGCCGCGCGACAACCGTTCGCGGATTCAGCCTTCGATCTCATCGTCGCGAATCTAGGCATCAACAACTGGGCTGAGCCGCAGGCCGTGCTCGAAGAATGTTTCCGCGTCGCAAAGCCAGACGCGCGAATAATTCTGACGACCAATGTCGTCGGCCACTACAGGGAATTCTATGAGGCGTTCGGAGAGACGCTGGCGCAGATGAACAAAACGGAGTCTGTAGAAAAGCTGCACGCGCAATCTGCTCACAGGGGAACCAGAGAATCGCTCACGCGCTTGATTGAGGAAGCGGGATGGCATCTCTCACGTGTTATCGAAAACAGCTTCGAGATGAGATTTGCGGACGGCAGCGCGTTATTGAATCACTCTTTAACGCGTCTAGGCTTCCTCGGCGGCTGGCGCAGCGTCGTCGAGCCGTCGGATGAAAGGGAAGCGTTCAGACGCGTCGAGCAAAAGCTAAATGAGCTTGCGCGTCAGACGGGCGAGCTGCGCATGACCGTGCCGATGCTTTACCTTGAAGCGAAGAAAACTACGCAGGCTTGAGCAACTCTCAAAACCTTGCGGATTTTGCACGCGCGTCTGACCTGTGCGACAATCCGCCACACGCGCCTGTAGCTCAGTGGATAGAGCACCTGCCTCCGGAGCAGGGGGCCGCAAGTTCGATCCTTGCCAGGCGCACCAATATTATCAAAGGCTTACAGCCATTTTGAAAATGGCTGTAAGCCTTTTGGACACATTTATGGACACATTTATGGACACATTAGCATATTAGGAGATAAAGTTATGTTAGACGAAAATAGTAAGGCACAGGCAGATGGTGCGCTTTTTACTGATAGCTATACAGACATCATGCGATTTACACCTGATACTTATTTCACCTTTAATGGAGAATGTTACAAGGTCTTGGAAACAGAAAATAATCCCGATACAGCATTAAGGGAAAAATATAGAATCCTTATAAAGAAGGAATGGCCGCCATTAGGCGCAGCCGTTTCAGCATCATTCTTTATTGAGAATGAAGAGCTAATCTAATAATGCGATTCAGATTATTAAGACAGAAGAAAGAGGGGCTAGATTGCCCCTCTTTTTTCTTCAGCTTGCTATATACCCTATCGCTGCCAGATATAAAAAACCTGTTGCAATAAACGTTGCAAAGCGTTAATCTCCTGCGCCATGAGTGTCACCTTGCTGGACTACTCGGCGTCCGACGCTCTCACGAACACACAAATATTGAACCGCCTATGAGGGTTCACAGCAGCTAGAATGATTTAAGCTGAAACGTTCCTGTTAGAACAGAGGCAGTACGCTTTGTAAGACTTGCAAGGCTATCTCTGTTACAGGATCAACAGCACTCGTTTTTTCGTTGGGCATGTTTCCTGTTTTCTCGCAGGGCATTTCTCCGGTTCTTTCGTTCGGCATTTCTCCAGCGTAAATACAGCCAGAGAGTGCCAGCACAAGCAGTAACGCTCGAATAGTTTTCATTACTTTTCCTTTCGCTGTCAGTGAGATTTGAACAACTTCGCCGTCGTATCTTGAACAGATATGGCGGCTTTAGTGTGATAGCCACATTTTTGCTAAGTCACAGAAAGGCTTGCCTCACATGAATTTAACAGATAGCCGTCTGAAAGAACTAGAGAACCCTGCGCTGACTCATAACGAGCGAAGGTTATTGCGTTGTCGCTTGGCCTCTGAGTTTATCCATATTGGGCAATATGAGGTCGCACGTGAAGTATTAGGCGATCTGTGGCAGGGCGTAGGCCACCGCCCTGATGTAGAGAAGCTAAAGCCCCTCACAGCCGCAGAGGTGATGCTGCAATGCGGTGTGCTGTCCGGCTGGCTTGGTAGCATACAACACTTGTCTGATTATCAGGAGAAGGCTAAAGACTTAATTTTTGAAGCTCTCCGTATGTTTCAGGCTCAAGGCCAGCACGCAAAGGTATCAGAGGCGCAATATGAAATAAGCAGATGTTACTTTCGGCTTGGTGCTTATGATGATGCGCGTGTGTTTTTAGATAAAGCTCTGAAAGGGCTAGGTGAAGATAAAAATGACTTGAGAGCGAAAATTTTTATCAGGCAATCTATTATTGAAATATGGACAAGCCGTTACCATGATGCTTGGAATGTTCTGGAAAGGGCGAGAGAGTTCTTTGAAGCTTGTAGCGCGCACTCAAAGGCAAATGGCACGGTCAGAGAGGCTTGGTTTTACGAAGGCTTGCCACCTCAGAGCATTGTATTGATTATGCAGACAGAGCAATTATCGAATATACAGCCGCAATCTATCACTATGAGCTGGCTGGACACGAAAGATATTGCGGCAACAATCTCAACAACCTCGCATTCCTGCTTTACAAGCTAGGCCGCTACAGTGAAGCACACGAAAACCTAGATCGCGCTCAAGCAATTTTTGAGAGACATAATGATGCAGGCGACCTCGCGCATGTCAACGAAACGCGGGCGCGTGTGTTTGTTGCAGAGCGTCATTACAAAGAAGCTAATCACCTTATCGCTGGCGTCATTCAAATGTTCGAGAAGGGCAACGAGTACGGCAGACTTGCTGACGCCATGACCATTCAAGGCGTCATTTGGGCAAGGCTTGGGCTACATGAAAACTCAATCCACATTCTAGGCAATGCTATGAGCGTAGCTCAAACTTCGGGCGCACATTCTAACGCAGCATCAGCAGCTTTGACTTTGATCGAGGAACACGGCAAAGAGCGATTATCTGCCACAGAGCTTTATGATATATATCGTCGCGCTGATGAGCTGCTCAAGGATACTCAGGACACAGAAGAAATAGCGAGGCTGAGAGCGTGTGCGCGGATCATGTCACGTAAAACGATTGGCGTGAGACTGAGCGATAAAGATTTTGTGTTGCCTAAAGTGATTCAGGAATACGAAGCAAGATTTATCCGCGAAGCGCTAGAGGCAGAGCAAGGTGTCATCACGCGCGCAGCCAAAAGATTAGGCATAAGTCATCAGACACTCATCAACGCTCTCAAAACACGGCACAGAGAACTGCTTAGTTTGAGAACATCTCCTCGAAGGCGACGAAAGAACATTATCCGCCGTCGAGGTTTATAAATTCTAACAACCATTACCACCGCATCAGGCCGCCACAAATGATCGTCATCAATCGTCGCCACGCCGCCATTATCAAAACGCCGCACGGCTCTGAGATTCGCCCGCTCGTAGACCGCACGACTTCTGCTATCGAGAGATGCAGCCTCGCGGAAGAAATCCTGCCCGCGGGCGCGGCGGTCGGTCGCCATCATCATCTCGAAACCGAAGAGATTTATTATATCCTGCGGGGCGCGGGACGGATGACTGTGGGCGAAGAGGCGCGCGAGGTCGAAGCAGGGGACGCTGTGTTCATTCCGCGCGGGCAAGCTCACACGCTTGAGAACACTGGACGCGAGCCGATGACGATACTGCTCGTCTGCGGCCCGGCTCACAGCTTTGCAGACCATCACGCGGAAATTTAACAGGTATGGACAGGATAGACAGGATAGGAATTTCAGATAAGCAGATTTGAAATCTCAAATCCTTAAACCTTTATCCTGTGTATCCCTGTTTGAATCTCGTCATTATTTAGTGAGTTGGTAAATCAACCTGATAATCGCGAAGGAAATTCCGGAGATGAGGGCTGAGATGGGAATGGTTAAAATCCATGCCCACACGATGCGGCCTGCGACTCCCCACTTGACGGCAGAGAGCCTGCGCGTCGCGCCGACGCCGACGATTGCACCGGTGATCGTGTGAGTCGTCGAGACCGGAATGCCCGTCAGCGTCGCGCCGAACAGAGTGATGGCTCCGGCTGTCTCGGCACAGAATCCGCCGACCGGTTTAAGCTTGGTAATCTTCGACCCCATCGTATGCACGATGCGCCAGCCGCCCGAAAGCGTCCCCAGCGCAATCGCCGCGTGAGCAACCATCACGACCCACAACGGAATGTCAGGCAGCGCACCCCCCGGCCCGGAGGCGACCAGTCCGCCCGCGACCAGCACAGCCGTCACGATGCCCATCGTCTTCTGCGCGTCATTGCCGCCATGCCCCAGCGAATAGGCCGCGGCTGAGAGAAGCTGCCCGCGCCTGAAAAGCTTGTCCACGCGCGCAGCAGACGAGCGATGAAAGAGCCAGTACACCAGCACCATCATCAGAAAGCCGAAGACCATTCCGATGAGCGGCGAAGCGACGATAAAAATCAGTGTCTTAATCCAGCCTTCGGGTTTGAGCAGCCCGCTAATGCCTCCGTAAGCGACGATGGCCGCGCCGCCGTAACCGCCGATCAAAGCATGAGAGCTAGAGGTCGGAAGCCCTAAGTACCACGTAACCAGATTCCAGACAATCGCGCCCAGCAATCCGGCGAGCAGGACGTAAAGCCGCAGGTCAGGCGTAATCAGATCAATCCGCACGAGGTCGCCGCCGATGGTCTTAGCCACGCGCGTCCCGAGGACTGCGAAGGCCACGAAGTTAAAGAACGCAGCCCAGATAACGGCTATTCCGGGCGACAGCACGCGCGTCGAAACGACCGTCGCAATCGAGTTGGCTGCATCATGGAAGCCGTTGATGTAGTCGAAGACGAGCGCGACGAAAATAATCAGTATGACGAGGGCGAATGCGCTGTTCATAAGAGAAGTCTGGAGTCTGGAGTCTGGAGTCAGAAGTCAAAAAGATTTAAGTCTTTGGCTCTGGACTCCAGACTCCAGACTCCAGACTTCCTATGTATGCTTGATAATCACGCTCTCGATAATGTTTGAAACGTGTTCACAGCGGTCAACGGCTGCTTCCAGCTTTTCGTAGATGTCTTTCCATTTAATCACCGTCAACGCATTGGTCTCGTTCTTGAAAAGCTCTGCGACGGCTGAGTGATAGATTTCGTCGCCCTCGTTCTCAAGCCGGTGCAGCTCGACGAGTCGCGGCGTCAATCCAGCGGGGCGCTCGAGCATCGAGACTATTTCGTGCAGTTGCACGGCCATGCTCTGAATCACCTCCGCGAAGCGGCGAGCGTAAGTCGTACTCTCATGCACGTCGTACATCACAATCGCGCGGGCGGCGTCATTAATCAGGTCGACAATATCGTCAAGCGCGCCCGACAGCATATAGATGTCTTCGCGGTCAAAGGGCGTGATAAAGGATTTGTTGAGGCGCGTCGAAATCGAGTGCGTCAGCTCATCGCAGGTGTGCTCAATTGTCTTGATGCGCTTGGCATGCTCAACGTAGTTGCCATCCTTGTCATTGAGCATCGCGACAAGCGCGCCCGCCGCGTCATAGATGTGCGAAGTCATTTGCGAGAAGAGCGAGAAATATTGCTCCTCTTTGGGAAGAAAGTTAAAGAGAGCCATTGCAGATGCCATCCATGCTCAAAGTGATTTGCAAAAGGTAGAGCGCACAATATAGTCGAGCAGGGAAATATTGTCTAGACGCGGGCTGAATTTCATCTGAAGAGAAGGTCTTTGGTCTTTGGTCTTTGCACGCGGCTCCGAGCTTGAATGCCAAAATTCAAGATATGTCAGACATCAAAGACCAAAGCCCCAAGGCCAAAGCACAAAGTCCTTTATGCTTTCTCATAAAAACTCAAACACGAATCGCCCTGCTTGACGACTCGCCATCTTCGCAACGCTCCAACCTCGTCGGGCAAGTTATTTTTGTGATGATGCTCCGCGATCAATATGCCGTCCGTTAGGAGGAGCGCGGAGTCCTCTGCGCCGAAGGCCGCGAGCACGGGCGCGTATTCGGTCGCGTAGGGCGGATCGAAAAAGCAGATGTCCCAGCCCGCGCCGCCGCGCACACGCGTGCGTTTGAGAAATTCAGTGGCCTCACAGCAAACGACCTCCGTCTGGTCTTCCGGCACAACGCACAAATCCAGATTCGATTCGACCAGCCCGCACATCTTTCGCGCACGATCAACGAAGCTCACGAACGCAGCCCCGCGCGAGAGAGCTTCGATTCCGACCGCACCTGAGCCTGCGCACAAGTCCAGAAAGCGCGTGCCTTCTATGCGCGGCGCGAGAATATTAAAGAGAGTTTCGCGCAGCCTGTCCGAAGTCGGGCGCACCTGCATCGAAGGAGGGCTGCGAAGAACTCGACCGCGATATTGTCCGGCGATAATTCTCATAAGATAAAAATGGTCTTTGGTCTTTGTGCTTCGGTCTTTGCACGCGACTCACGCTTGAATGCTGAAACTCAAGCTTGATAAGACATCAAAGGCCAAAGCCCAAAGTCCAAAGACCCTCCCCTTGAAATTACTTCTTCCGCTCGTAAAAACTCAAACACGATTCGCTCTGGCAGATGACGCGCCAGCGACGGAGGAGGCCGATTCTGTCGCCGAGTTGATTGTGGCTGTGATGTTCCACGACGAGGATGCCGCCCCTGCTCTTGAGGAGACTTTTGTGCGCGAACATCTCGATGACCGGAAGATAATCAGCCGCGTATGGCGGGTCGAAAAAAGCTATGTCCCACGCGGCGTCCGTGGTCTGGCTCGCGCGAAGCAGGAATTGCATCGCGTCGTCCGCAGAGACAGACGATTGCCCGGACGGCACGCCGCACAGCTCAAGGTTCGAGGTGATGTAGCTGCACATCTTCGGCGAGCGATCAACGAAGGTGGCATGAGCCGCACCGCGCGAGAGAGCTTCGATGCCGACCGCGCCTGAGCCTGCGCAGAGGTCAAGAAAGCGTGCATTCTCAAGGCGTAGCCTAAGCAACTCGAACAGGCTCTCGCGCAGGCGGCGAGCCGTCGGACGCACTTTGGGAGACGGCGCACTGTGCAACCGCCGACCCTTATATTTTCCAGCGAGCACTTGCATCAAACCATATCGTCGAACAGAGGGGAGCGTTTAAAGATTAACCGATAGCCGCTAATCCGAATCTGACATCGGCGCGGACGCGTTCGATGAGTTCGGAGGTTTCGCGTGTCATGCGGCGCGTGGTCAGGTAGTGGTCTGCTTCGCGGCGCGCGGTCTCTAAAATTTCTATGTCGCGGACGAGATTGCCGATGCGGAAGATGGGCATGCCGGATTGGCGTGTGCCGAGGACTTCGCCGGGGCCGCGTATCTCCAAATCCTTTTCCGAGATGCGAAAGCCGTCGTTGGTCTCTTCCATGATGCCGAGCCGCTCGCGCGCGACGCTCGTCTGCTTGTCGGAGGCGAGCAGGACGCAGTAACTCTTTTCCGCGCCGCGCCCGACTCTCCCGCGCAGTTGATGTAGCTGCGAAAGTCCGAAACGCTCCGCGTGCTCGATGACCATCAGGGACGCGTTGGGCACGTCCACGCCGACCTCGACGACGGTCGTGGCGACGAGTATCTGAACTTCGCCGTTGACGAAGCGGCGCATCACGTCCTCTTTCTCGGCGGTCTTCATCTTGCCGTGTACGAGGCCGATGCTGAAATTCGGAAAGACGCGGTCGCGCAGTTGCTCGTACATGCGCGTCGCGTCCTTCAAGTCCATCTTCTCAGACTCTTCGACCAGCGGATAGACGACGTAGACCTGTCGCCCCGCGCGCACCTCTCGCTCGACGCCGTTATAAACTCCCTGACGTTTATCTTCACCGACGACGACGGTCTTAATCGGCGTTCTGCCGGGCGGCAGCTCGTCAATCACAGAGACATCCAGGTCGCCGTAGGCTGTCATCGCCAGCGAGCGCGGAATCGGCGTCGCGGTCATCACGAGCACATCCGGGTGAAAGCCGCGTGCGCGCAGCTCCGCGCGTTGCAGGACTCCAAAGCGATGCTGCTCGTCAATCACGACGAGGCCGAGCTTCGTGAAAGAGACGGATTCCTGAATCAGCGCGTGCGTGCCGATGATAGCGTGTACTTCGCCCGCCGCCACATCTTTATGCAGCCGACGCTTTTCGGTCGCCCGCAAGCTTCCGACGAGAAGCTCCACGCGATAGGGAGTCTCTGCGAGCAGGCGTTTGATGTTTCGCGCGTGCTGTTCCGCGAGGATTTCCGTGGGAGCCATGAGCGCGGCCTGATAGCCGTTCTCCATCGCCGCCAGCATCGCCTGCAAAGCGACGATGGTCTTGCCGCTCCCGACATCGCCCTGAAGCAGCCTGTTCATAGGCGCGTCCGATTGCATGTCGTCAAAGATACGCGTGATGACGCGCTCCTGCGCGCCCGTCAGTTGAAAGGGAAGTATCGCCGCGAGCGATGCGCGTATGCGTTGCGTCAACTCTATCACCGCGCCCTTCGGCTCTTTGATTCGCTCGCCGCGTCTGAGTCCCAGCGCGAGCGCGACCCAGAAAAACTCTTCAAAGATAAGCCGCAGGTGCGCGAGGCTCCGTCCCTGCTCATAGAGCGCGATGGAATCTTCTTCGGACGGGAAATGTATGCGGCGCAGAGCCTCCGCGCGAATGATTAACTGATGACGCGCACGCAAATCAACGGGCAGCGTCTCTGTGATTGAAGCGTCGTCAAGCTGAGCCAGCACCGCGTGAACTATCTCGCGCAATCTCTTCGAGCGAAACTCGCCCAACTTGCGATAGACCGGCACGCGCCGCCCGACATGTATCGCCGCAAGGCCGGGGTCGTCGGCCTCCTCATCTTCGATAGCATCAACTTCATCAATCACCCCGCCAACATCATCAGCCTCGCCTGCTTCTCCCTCTTCCCCCTTTACCCCTTTACCCTTTTCCGCCTCTCCATTTCCCTCTGCCGCCTTCCCCTCATTCTCTTCGGCGAGGCGCAACAGTCCAATCTCCGGCGGCGTCCAAATTCCCGGCAGCGTCTCAAGCTCATCGGGCTTGTTGAGTCTGAGTGTGAAAGTGTTGCGGCGCGTGTCCCACTCCCACTTGCCGTAGGCGATGAAGCGTGCGCCGCGTGTGAACTTCTGGCGGTGATAAGTGATGATACGCTGAGCCTGTCGGCCTGAGACGAACCACCACACGACGACCGGCTTGCCTGTGCGTTCGGGGTCGCTGGCGGTAATCTCGAAGATGTAAAGCTTGGGCGCTTTGGGGCCGCGATTCTTCCCGACCTGAAAGCCTCCGGCGACGCGCACGTAAAGCTCAAGCGAAGCCTCTAAGCCGTCATACAGGTTGCTGATGTGCGCCAGATTCGACCTGTCCTCGTAGCGCATCGGCAGGTAGTTCAACAAATCTTCGACCGTCGCCTCGCTCGCGTCAGTCTTGCCCGCGAGCGTCGCCAGAGCCAGCCCCAGCTTGCGCGCAGTCGTCTGTCCCAGACGCGGGATGCCGCGCTGGTGAAGCGACATGACGGGAGTATCGAGTGAAACGGGGGAATCCGCTGTTGCCATTGCGCCGGATGATAGCATAAGGAGGAAATTGTTGGGGCAGGGCTTGTGCCCGTGCGCGCTTTGCAATAAATTCAAGCCTGTATCTACCGATGCCACTTAAAGAGAAGGGTACTGTGAGCCATGAGCATTCCTCACGAGATTAGCGAGCTGCTTGAGAGGTTCGAGCGAAACGAGGAGGAGTATCGTTCGGGCGCGTACAACGAGACGCAGCTCAGGCGAGATTTCATAGACCCTTTCTTCGAGGCGTTGGGCTGGGATGTCAACAATAGGAAAGGGTACGCGGAAGCTTACCGTCATGTCATACACGAGGACGCTATCAAGATCGGCGGGCAGACGAAAGCTCCCGACTACGGTTTCTATGTGGGCGAGACGCGCAAGTTTTTCGTAGAGGCCAAGCGACCCGCGATCAATGTCAAGCATGACGTGGGGGCTGCATTCCAGCTTCGCCGCTACGGTTGGTCTGCGAGGCTGCCGCTTTCGATTCTCACAAACTTTGACGAGTTCGCGGTCTATGACTGCCGCTCGTTGAAGCCCGCCAACACGGACAAAGCTTCGACCGCGCGGCTGCTCTATTTCGGTTACAAAGAATATGAAGAACGCTGGGAAGAGATCGTCAATATCTTTTCGCGTGAGGCGGTGCTGCGCGGCGCGTTCGATAAGTACGCGGAGAAATCGAAGAGCAGGCGCGGGACTGCCGAAGTTGACGACGCTTTCCTGCAAGAGATCGAGTCGTGGCGCAAAAGCCTTGCCAGCAATATCTACCTGCGTAATCCGCACCTCTCGACGCGCGACCTGAACTTTGCTGTGGGAGTGATTATTGACCGGATAATCTTTCTGCGTATCTGCGAAGATCGCGGCATAGAGCCGGACGAGCAACTGAAGAAGCTGATTACGGGCAGGGATATTTACCCGCAGTTAGTGAACATCTTTTATCAGGCAGACCAGAAATACAATTCCGGCCTCTTTCACTTTGACGATGAGCGCGGGCGCGCGGAATCTGCGGACGCCCTGACGCCGACGCTTGCGATTGACGACAAGATATTCAAGGAGATTTTCAGGAATATCTATTTGCCGCTCAGCCCTTATGAGTTCTCCGTGCTTCCGGCAGACATCCTCGGACAGGTCTACGAGCAGTTTCTGGGCAAGGTGATTCACCTGACGGCGCATCGCGCGGAGGTGCAGGACAAGCCGGAGGTGAGAAAGGCCGGAGGCGTTTATTACACGCCCTCATACATCGTTGACTACATCATCAGGCAGACGCTGGGCAAGCTGTGTGAAGGGAAGACGCCGGAACAGGTGGATAAGCTGCGTATCCTGGACCCGGCGTGCGGCTCAGGCTCGTTCCTGATTAACGCTTATCAATACCTGCTCGACTGGTATCTCAAAGCTTATAGGGAGAAGGAATCGAAAAAGTATCTCAAGCGATTGCGTCAGGATGCGCGCGGCGAGTGGCGGCTGACGACTGCGGAGAAGCGGCGCATACTGTTGCAGAACATCTACGGCGTGGACATAGACGCGCAGGCGGTCGAGGTGACGAAGCTCTCGCTGCTCCTGAAAGTCCTTGAGGGCGAATCCGGGGACAGCCTCGCCAAACAGATGAGACTCTTGCACGAGCGCGCCCTGCCCGACCTCGGCAGCAATATCAAGTGGGGCAACTCGCTCATCGGCTCAGACTTTTATGATGACGCGGAGATGAGCCAGCTCGACGAGGACGAACAATATCGCATCAACGCGTTCGATTGGGAGAGAGAGTTTTCGGGAATCATGCAGGCTGGCGGCTTCGATGCTGTGATTGGCAACCCGCCGTACTTACGCATTCAAGGACTGCAAGAATATTACGGCAATCAAATTGATTACCTCATTAAGCATTATCAAAGCGCAGTCAAGAGATTTGATTTATATCTTCTCTTTGCGGAAAAGGGATTCAAATTATTAAGACCCGGTGGCTGGCTCGGTTTTATCTGTCCTCATAAGTTTCTCAATTCTGACTTTGGCTCTGGTCTAAGAGAGTTCTTGATTAAACATTCCGCGTTGGAGTCCTTCATTAGTTTTGGTAACAACCTGATATTTAATCAGGCAGCAACTTACACCGGCATACTGTTGCTTGTTAAAGGTGCTAATAAGGCATTCTCTTATTATGAATTTCCTAGCACCTCATCTCTGGAACTATCCACACGTTTGGCAGATTTAGATAAAGTGGGCTTTGCAAGTTATAAATTTGAAGAATTGACCTCTGAGCCTTGGACGCTTGCCTCATCCTCAGATCAAGGGTTAATCAACAAATTGCAGCAACAACAAATGACCGTTGAAGATGTTTTTAATGGCGTGTTTCAGGGAGTCGTTACAGGTATAGATGAAATCTTAGTACAGGACAAAAAATGATCTTTGAAACTGCATAAAAGGCCATCAAG
>CAXTPS010000027.1:0-65372 GCA_964246305.1 uncultured Pyrinomonadaceae bacterium | reverse complement strand
AAAGCTTTTCAAGTCTCACTGGTCGAACCAGTGGTTTACCTAACTGCATAATTAGACCTGTCTCCTCTGCGGTTTAATGATCGGCCTCTTGCACCACTAACTTCAGAGCACTCTGTCGCTCAGGTTGTTGATCTCGGCACGCTGATATTAGCGCGCAAAAACTTTCCAGTAGTTGTTCTTGAACATCAGCCATATTAAGGAGGCTTAGGCATGAGATTTTCTTACATGATCTTTCTGCTGGTCGTTCTGTTAACCGGCTGTGCGGGAAGTGATAGTAGCAGCAATCCCAACTCCGCCAACACCACTAACGCGGACTCCAAAAGCAGCGCCGATAGTGCGGCGAAGTTACCTGAATTTCCGTGGCCACCCTATGCGTCTACCTTCACTAGCCGCACCCGCCGAGGATGCTCCAAAGACACCGGCGGGCGAGAACAAGAGAACCGACTAAGACACCGTAATTTGAGTTGTTAGCTATACTGGCAAGGTTCAGAGTTCAGAGTTACGGCTTGAGCCGTGATGCTTTTCAAGCGCGTAATATCCCTGCCGCGTTCGCGCTTGCACACCCTTGAGCTTCGGCGGGGCATCCGGCGGGAGTTTGACTTCAACCTTGAGGCGATGCCACTTGCCGTCGCGGGCGAGGTTGGCTGGCGTGAAGCCGATGAGATACTGGTGGTGCAGCTCTTTTGAGATGAGATCAAAACTGGCGTCGGTCTGTTTGTTGTCTGCCGGGAAGAAAGCCCTGCCGCCGGAGATCGAGGCCATGTCGGCCAGCCACGCCTGCGCGTGCATACCCAGCGAGCTTCCCGGATCAGTCTCGTCCATAAGCCCTATAGAGTAAACTATAACGTCAGACATTTTGAGCGCGTCGAATACCTGATCGTCTGAATATCTGGACACGCTATCCTGCCCGTCTGTAATCAAGATAATAATGTGCTTCTGATGCTTGCCGTGAGTCACTTTATCTATGGCTACATTACATGAATCGTACAGCGCGGTTTTCCCTAATGGCTGAACGTCTTTGAGTTTGGTCAGGAGCGCCGCGCCGTCATCAGTCCAATCCATCAGGAGCTGCGGTCGCTGGTTAAAGCCCATCAGAAAATATTCGTTCTCCTGATGCCCAGTCTGTATGAAAGCGGCGAGTCCCGCACGCGCCGCGCTCAACTTTTTATCCATCGAGGCTGAAGCGTCAAACAGAATCCCGACGCTGGCAGGCATATCCCTGTGAACGAAAGAGGCGATCTGCTGCGGAGTCTTGTCATCGAGAATCGTGAAAGCGTCCGGCCTCAAACCATAAACAGACTCGCCGTGCTTCTCTGTCACGCTGATCGTGAGCGTTATCGTCGAGCCGGAATTTTGCGTCGCGGACGGTTGAGAAATTTGCGTGGTAGATTTTTGAGCGGAGACCTGATGATGCGTGGCGTAGTCAGATATAAAAAGAGTGAGACACGCGAGCAGCGTTATCCGAAGAGCTTTGCTGGATAAACATTTCATGCCTGCACGGATATTCGAGCATGGATGATGAAGAGCGAAGTCGAGACAGCTTGTCTGTCAGGAAATTTACTCTGCGCGGAGCATCTCTCTGACCGGCTTCTTGCTGCCCGGCGCACTCGCCGTGCCGCTGGCGGCGACTTGCGGATCGCGCCAGTTGTCCAAAATGCCGACCTGATGCACGCATTGCAGCGTACAGGTCGGCGCACACCATTTTTCCGTATTGTACTCGCGCTCGAAATCTTTCATCGTGTAATCTTCGAGCGGGATGCCCGGATAACCGCGCTGCTGCGAACACCAGTGTACGAGTCCGTCTTCGCAGATGTACAGGTAGCGCGCTCCGGCGCGGCAACGCCAGTTGTAGGTCTGGCCTTCGGCGATGGCGTCCTGAAACCAGTTGAGCCGCGCGTGGTCGCGGTTGCCGAGTTTTTTGACCTGCTGGAAAATCTCTTTCTCGCGCTCGTTCAAAGGCTTCATGAGGCCGCTGTGGTCGTGAATCACGCCGACGGTGGTGGAGAAGCCAAGCTCGACCGCACGGCGCGCGACCACGAGCGCGTCTTCTGGATTCTTGATGCCGCCGCCGATGACGGAGTTGATGTTGACGTGAAACTCCGCATACGCGGCGAGGTTCTGTAATTTCTTGTCAAGATTCTTGAGGCTCTTTTTCGAGACCTCGTCAGGCTTCACGTTATCAATGCTGATCTGCAAGTATTCGAGACCCGCATCGTTGAGCCGCTTGATTCGCTCAGGCGTGAAGTAATAGCCGTTCGAGATTAGCCCCGCGATCATCTTGTGCGAGCGGATGCGGCTGATGATGTCGTCGAGCTGCGGGTGCATCAAAGGCTCGCCGCCTGAGATGGTGATGATCGAAGTGCCGAGCGCGCCGAGCTTGTCAAGCCGACGGTTCATCACGTCGAGCGGCACGGGGTCTGAAACTTTATCGTATTCGTTGCAGTAGCCGCAGGCGAGATTGCAGCGGCGCATGGGAATGATATGCGCCAGCACCGGATGCCGGGTCGAGAGGAGGCCGCGCGTGATAAAGCTTGCCTCGCGTAGCTTGAGCCTGAGAAATTTGCTTCTCTTCATTTTTCGTTTAGAGACTAAACTCTAAAATCACACAGGGCTTCGGAATTTGAAAGACCGAAGCCCTGCGCCTCTTCAATTTATCAACAGTTCTAACTCTTAACGATCTTCACCTTGCCGTCCAGCTTGAGCTTGAACTGGTCGGTCGAGAGGCTGGCGTTCTTTTCGACATTCATAAGACGTACGGTAGTCGCGTCGTCATTCTTCTCGACGACTTTGGTCTGGACGGGCATACCGTTGCCGTCCACCCAAATCTCCGCGTACTTGTAGCTGGCTCCGCCCTTCGGCACGAGTTTGATGTGCGTGGTGCCGACGCCGCCCCACAGTGTCTCTTCGTACAGGTCCTGCAAAGGCTCAAAGCGTGCTTTGACCTGCTGGCTCGACATGTTCAGAAAATCGAGCATGCCCCCGGCTTTGCTCCTTTGACTGCCGGTCTTGCCGACATAAGCCATGTTCAGGCGCGGGCGAAAGAGCGTGTACTGCCCATCGGCGACGGCCAGCGTCTCGCGCTGCGGCGATTGCCAGTCAATACGCACGTAGGCATTACGTCCAGCCGCAGGCATGTACATCACCTTGCCCTGATATTTATCTTCATCACGCACGCGCGAGTCATACTTGACCATACTAATGTCAGCTCGCAACGATTTCATATCACGACGATTGCGCTCCATGCGGTTCAGTATCGAGCTGATCAGCCCGGCGTTTTGCGCGTTCACCTGAATGGGGGCGCTAACGGCTACGAAGGCCAGCAGCATTGCAACTGCCAGACCAAGTGTAGCGAATCTCTTCATATAAGCTCCTTCGAATAAATTGTCAGACTCTTGCCCAGAGACAACGAAAAATCTGGGCGATTATATTTGATGATTACCGTATGTCAACCTCGTAAGCGAGGATTTTGCCCTGCGCGTCCAGCTTCTGGCGGACATCTGAGACCGTTAAATCACTGCGTCCGGTCATCTGGCGCACGCGCTGTTCGATTTCGCTCCGGCTCATTTCGGGCCGTATAAAGTCCGGACTGAGAAACATTTGAGACGCAGCGGACATGCTCTGATGCTCACCGGCTTGCCGAAGTTCGCTATTTTCGAACCAGCCCTTCGGAGTCAGAAAGATGAAAGCCAGAATCAGCACGCATAACACGTCGTATTGCCACGTGTTACGCGCATAACCCCAGAAGAAGATGGCTTTGATGATTCTGAACATCGTGCTTCGTGCTTTGTCTTTTGTTCTTGGCCTTTTGTTTTTGGCCTTCGAGCTTTGGTCTTTGGCCTTTGCATGTCTGGCGCAGCCTGAATTTCAAAGCTTCAAGGTTGAGTCGCGTGCAAAGCACAAAGACCGTCTTTATACTTGAACACTCGCGGTCGGCTCTACGATGCGCCCGTCGCGCATCTGTATGATCCGGCGGCACATGGCGGCGGCCTCCGGGTTGTGCGTAATCATAATGATCGTCTGATTAAAGCGATAATTCAACTCCTGAAACATGTTGAGTACGAGCGCGGAATTCTCGGAATCGAGATTGCCGGTCGGCTCGTCCGCGAGAATGATTGCGGGACGCGTGACGACGGCGCGTGCGAGCGCGACTCTCTGCTGCTCGCCGCCGGATAATTCTAAAGGCTTATGGTGCATCTTGTCTTCTAGTTTCAGCAGGCGCAATACCTCACGCCTGCGTTCGGGGTCGTCCGCGCCGTTGCCCTGATTGATACGCTCAGCCAGACGCAAGTTCCCTTCCGCCGTCAGCGTCGGGAAAAGATTGAAGCGTTGAAAGACAAAGCCTATCTTGCGCCGCCGGATGTCCGTGCGCCGCGCATCCGATGCAGCGGTCAGGTCTTCGTCATCAATCACGATGCGCCCGCTGGTCGGCGTCAGCAGTCCGCCCAACAGGTGCAGCATCGTTGACTTGCCGCAACCCGAAGGCCCCATGATCGCCAGAAACTCGCCCTCCTGCACCTCAAGCGACACGCCGCGCAGGGCATGTACGTCCACACGCCCCACGCGATAAACTTTTTCCAGATTCTCAGCTTTTAAGATTGTCCGCATTAAAAAGTTCCGAGTTCCGAGTTCCGGGTTCCAAGCTCCAAGTCAAAGACCAGTTCTTAACTTGGAACTTGGAATATGGAATCCGGAGCTTTTATTCGTAAGCTAAAGCACTGACCGCATCCAGATTCGCCGCGCGGACAGCAGGGTAGAGCGCGCCGAGCGCGCCGCCCGCGAGTCCTATGATAGCGGCTGTGACGGCCCATCGCCACCCGTACTCGAAAACCAGCCCGTAAAAGCGATGAATCAAAAACCCTCCGACGAGCGCGACCGCGAACCCGACCACGAGACCGATTGCGCTAATCAGGAGAGCTTCCTTTTCGATCACTCCGATAATGTAGCCGCGTGATGCGCCCATCGCTTTCAGGATTCCGATCTCTCGCGTGCGCTCCGTAATGGTCGTGTACATCGCCAGCATGACGACGACCGCGCTCACGACAGCCGCGAGTCCGACCAGCACTTTCAGGAAGAGTCCCAGGTAAGGGATACTCTCTTCGACACCTGCAAAGACATCGCGCGTGAACTGAATCTTGTTGCCGGGCAGTGATTCGTCGAGACGCGTTGCGACCTGCGCGGCTGCGTTCGCGTCGCGGCACTTGACATAAATGTAGGTGCATTTGCCCGGCGATTCCAGCGCGTCCTGCATGGCTGCCAGAGACATCTTGACGCGCGGACCTGCCTCCGGCGAATAGATGCCGACGACGCGATAAGGCTTGTTGCCAAAAAGACTGAGGACGCTCCCGACGGCGAGCTTGTTGTCGTGAGCTTTAGTTTCATCTATGACCACTTCGTCAACGGCTTGAGGCGCGCGTCCGTCAGTCAGATGCATCTCGTTCAACCGTGCGAACGGCTCCCACTCAACGCCCTCTATCTGCTCGAAGCCGAAGCCCTTGCCGCCCTGCGAGACGTAGCGGATGGAGGGCACAGCCGCTTCCACGCCTTCGACTTTCAATATCTCGTCAACATACTTGACGCTCAGATTCGAGACCGAACTCGTCAACTGCATCGAGCCGGGCTTGGCGAAAATAATCTCCGCTCGATAATTCGATGACCGTCGCTTTAAATCATTCGACATCCCCCGCGCCAGCCCCGTGAACAGAATCACCAGAGCCACGCCGAGCGCGACGCCCGCCACGCTGACGAGCGAGCGGAACGGTCGCTGGCGAATATTGGCTGTGATGAGATTGTCCATAAAACACAGAATCCAGAAGTCAGAATACAGGAGACAGAATAAAAACGCTTGCTTTACTTCTGGATTCTGGATTCTGGCTAGTGGATTCTTGGTCTCAGCTAATGCTGACCGATGTTTCCGCCTTGTTTTTTGTCGAGATCAACTTCGGGAAGCTGCCATTTGTTTTCGAGCAGGAAAATGTCTGCGTCGTACTGGTGATCTATGATTACGGCTTCGGGCGCTTGGTAGCTCAGGCGCAGCTTGTAGCCGTCCTGCGGGCGCGTCAACTCGACCTGTCCGGGCAACTTGATGCTCCCGCCTTCGCCGAAACTCTTCTGCTCGCCGTACTCGACATCCGTTACCAAAGCTCCCTTGATGTCGAAGCTTTGCAGCCGCGCGAGACGAATGCCGCCGACACGGTCGAACCAGAATCGTCGCGTCATGCGGACGCCGCCTTCGCCGCCCGGCGCAAGCTCGTCAAGCAGGTAATAGCCCCGGACGACCCTCGCACCTTTTTTAGCTCGCAGGCCTGTGTCATCCTCGTTCTGGTAAAACTCGCTCTGCGCGTAGACGAAGCCAGACTGGTCGCGCGGTTGAATCGGACGAATCAGGAGCGCCTCGGTCAAGTGCTGCGGGCGCAGGTTCGAGAGCGCGCTGACCGTGCG
The DNA here is from genome assembly GCA_964246305.1 of uncultured Pyrinomonadaceae bacterium. Classification (GTDB taxonomy): domain Bacteria; phylum Acidobacteriota; class Blastocatellia; order Pyrinomonadales; family Pyrinomonadaceae; genus JACMLC01. Next base: position 58,934 of record CAXTPS010000027.1, on the reverse strand, counting down.
CTTCTGGTTTATTCCCTTTCTGTTTTTATCTTTGCCACTATCGCCGTTGGCAGGCTCATCATTCATCGCCAGCTTCGGATAGACAGCGTTGTTCGTCCCGCGCACGAAGCGTTTATACTTCTCGTCGCCCTGTAGGACGGCGACGCGAAACTGCTTGCCGTCGGAAGTCATCTCGGCGATGTTCGTGGCGATCAAAGGGGCTTGGATGCGCAGGTTAATCTGGCTGGGTCTTTGTAAGATGAGAGTCCCGTCAGCCGTCCGGTATTTTTCCGTCAGGCCGTTTTCAGCAAAAGAGGTGTCCTGAAACTCTATATCAACTTTGCCGCGTATCGAGCGCACGGTCGCCAGACGATTAACCTCTGCGATGAGCTGCGGCATCGCCGCATCGCTGAGCGGCCCGAGCTTGGGCGGCACGGAGACCGTCTGCTTAACGCCGAACAGACTGCTGCACCCGCTCATTACAAGCAAGCTAGTCGTAAACAGAAAGGCCAGCGCAATGCGCGAAAGCGATTTTTTCAGACGCAGGGGAATTGGTTCAAACATTAACAAAAAAACACGGCGCGAAAATTTATAAGTGCAATAAGTTCATAATTATGAATGGAACAAGGCAAGCTAACAAAGCGGTTCGCGCTTGTCAACGCACGCTGCCTGAGAGAAAGGCAAAAGGTAAAAGCAAAAAGGCAAAAGTTCGGACAAAAGCATTGTTATAAAAGCAGTGATAAGTGATAGGTGATGAGTGATGAGTGATGAGTGATAAGAGACAAGCTATTTATATTTTCTTATCACTTATCACCTATCACTTATCACTCGTAAATTGGTTTCCGCCTCACTTTTGCCTTTTACCTTTTTACTTTTGCCTTTCAGTCTAGAACTAATGGCGGCTTGTCGAACCGAGCGCGAAGGCGATTGATTGATTGGAGCACAGCAGGTCTTCTGACCAACCTCGCCTCGAATGGCCGCTTGCCCGGAATATCCATCATCACGAGGCCGAGCAGGATAGTCACAATGCCCGGCCCCGGAATGCCCGGCAGCGACATGATGATGCCCAACACTATCATGACCAGCCCGATCAGATTTTTTAAGACTATACCGCTCCAACGCAAAGCCCTGTTCTTATCTTCCCAGAACTCGCGCGCATGCGACGAGTGAAAATAGTTGGCAGGCAATTTAACCAGCGCGAACGAGACCAGCGCGGTGCTCACTGTAAATGACAGTAGAAAAAGTCCCGCGCCCAAAAGCGCGGTCTCCCATGTCAAAGATGACCAAAACTTCGCCAGCCAATGCGTCATAAATAGCTCGAACTTCCCGCGTATCTCAAAACCGGAATGTTGATAAAGTGAGCACGCTCACTTCAAATTGCGGCGTACCTCTTGAAGCTGCCGCAAGGTTTCGCTCACGACTTCTCCGGCGACTCCGTCGAGTTGAAAATAGCGGTCGGTGATGCCTTCCCAGAATTCTTCAAGCCCGCGCGCCCCTGCACGCTCAAAGGCCAGCGTCTGAAGCAAAAGATCAATCACGTCCGCGGCCTTGACCAGACGCGCTTCAAAGCTCGCGCGCCGCTCATAATCTTCATGCAGCTCGCTATAAATTCGCGAGTGCCGCTCGCCGCACTCGCGCACCATGTCGTCAAAGGCCGCGCGCTCTGCGCCGCGTCTCGCCTCTGCTCCGAAATATTCGGTCGCCGTGCGCGGCATGTCGCCAACCCTCGCCTCAGCCCAATCATGCATCAAAGCGATTCGCAACAGCTTCTCGACATTCACCGACGCGCCGCGCGCGATTATCTCATCCGCCAATAACATAGAGACCACCGCCACACCATAAGAATGCGCCGCGACGGACTCAGCACACGCCCCCAGCCCGCGCAGCATCCACCCCGTGCGCTCAAGGCTTTTCAATCGTTGAAGCTCGATAAGAGTTAAAAGCATTTCTATCTTTGTTCTTTGTTTTTTGTGCTTTGTTCTTTGTCCGTCTTGCTCATCTTGAATTTCAAAACTCAAGGTTGAGTCGCGTGCAAAGACCAAAGCACAAAAAACAAAGAACAGCTTTAAGGGAACATCTTCCCCGGATTCAAAATCCCGTTCGGGTCGAGAGCGCGTTTGATGTGTTTCATCGTGTTCATCGTGGCGGCGGTGACGGCCATGTCCAGATACGGAGCTTTGACATAGCCGATGCCGTGTTCGCCGCTAATGGTTCCGCCGAGCGCGACGGCTGCGGCGAAGGTTTCGCGCACGGCCCCGCGCGCACGCTCGACGGCGCGCACGTCATCACGGTCACACATGAAGTTGACGTGTATGTTGCCGTCTCCTGCATGTCCGAAGTTGACGACGAAAGTATCGAAGCGTCGTCCTATCTCTTCGACCCGCTCGACCAGTTCGGGGACGCGCGAGCGCGGCACGACCACATCCTCATTGAGCTTGAGCGTGCCATACTTTTTCATCGCGGGCGAAAGCGCGCGTCGCACATCCCACAGGCGATCTTCCTCTGCGCGCGTCACTGCGCGCAGGACATCATAGCCGCCGCCTTCGCGCAAGACCTTCTCCACCACGAGCGAAGCGCGCTCGACCTCTGCGTCCGAGCCGTCAACCGAGACGATCAGCAACGCGCCCGCGTCTTTATCAAGACCGAAGGCGAACTCGGATTCGACCGCGTTGATAGAAGCTCTATCAAGCACTTCAATCGCAACCGGTGTGAGGTGTGCGCGCGTGAAATGCGTAACCGCCTCGCAAGCTTTCTGCATCGTCTTGAATGTCGCACGCACAGTGCGCGTCGCTTCGGGCAAAGGAAGCAGGCGCAAGGTCGCTTCGGTGATGATGCCGAGCATTCCTTCGGAGCCGCACATCAACCCGGTCAGATCGAAGCCGACGACATTCTTGCTGGTGCGCCCGCCCGTCTGAATAATCTCGCCGGTCGGCGTCACGACTTCGAGTCCGAGCACGTAATGCTTCGTCACGCCGTACTTTGCAGAGCGCATCCCGCCCGCGTTCTCCGCGATGTTGCCGCCGATGAAAGAGTTTTTGTATGAAGCAGGGTCGGGCGGATAAAACAGCCCGTGCGCTTCGACCGCCTGTTGCAAAGCATAAGTCGTGACGCCCGGCTCAACGACTACATAAAGATCGTCCGCTCTGATTTCTCTAATCTCGTTCATGCGGTCAGTGCCGATGACGACGCCGCCTTCGATGGGAACTGCGCCGCCCGTGTAGCCGACACCGCCGCCGCGCGCCGTGACCGGAAAACGCTCCTCGTTCGCCAGCTTCAAAATAGACGCTATCTCATCGGTCGTGCGCGGCAGCAAGACCGCCTCCGGCGGAAACTTTTCTTTCAGCGCATCCTGCGCGTAAGGCTCGACACGCGTCGGGTCAACCAGCACATGCCCGATGCCGACTATCTCACGAAGACGCGCGAGCACGCGCGCATCCGACGCCGCCGTGAGAGCGCGTGCCTTGCCTGAAATTGGATTGACTGTCCGGCTCATATTTTCTGGCTCATACTACTTTAACGCGCCGGGCATAAACTCATCAATCCAAGCGCACCAGTTAGTATTTGTCCTCCCATTTTGTTCGGCCCCTCGCGAAGGAAATGTAGATGGCTTCCGGCGGCAAAATGCTCTCCTGACAGCAATGCATTTCAAGAATAGATTCGCACCTGTATTCAGCCAAGGGGACATCCCTAACGGCGCTTCTACTCACAAGGGTCTGATTCACATAAGACCCGCTCTGCTCAGAGATTGTTCGCGGTCTCCCTGAGTGAATTGATATAGACAAACGAGAATTGAATGCTGCCGGGCCGATTATTGCGGTCGCTCCGCCTTCGGCGTCCCAATGCTCTTCACCGTCAAATGTCTTCATCTCAATCCAGTTGGGATTGAGCGTTTCACAGGAAGGAATAATAAAAACTATGAGTACCCCCTGGTTCTTTCTCAGCTATGCCAGAACCGACTCTACCGGCCATGAGCATCTCAAAAAATTTTATCTGGACCTGGCAAAGGAGGTTCGCAGAATAGCCGGACTTGACAAAGATACAAAGGAAACCGAGATAGGTTTCTTAGATACTACGAGCATTGAGACTGGCGCACACTGGCGCGAAAAAATCGCTGGCCCGCTCAAAAACTCCAGAGTGTTTATCTGTCTCTATTCGCGCGGTTACTTTGGCAGCCCCTTTTGCGGCAAGGAGTTTGAGGTTTTCCGTACCCGTGTGAATGACTACGTGAAAAATTCCCCGCCGAGGATAGACACTCCGCCCCTGATTATTCCGGTACTACGCCAAGAGTATCTTTAGCGAATTCCCCGTACATCTCACTAAGGAGAAGCGCGCGAGATATCTGGAAGATGTCAAAGTTCCTTACATCCCTTTTTACGCCTACGAGGAAGTTCTTGCCACCTTTGTTGATACGCCCGGAAGATCGCACACCGTGTTGAATGCGATAGAGCAACTGGTGGTCTATCTGACGGACGGAGACGTGCGGCAGTGGGACACTTCGAGTGAGTCAGAGCGCGAAGATGTTTTGGCTCAGTATGAGAGAAATACCGATCAGGAGGAAGATGTAGCAACTATTGCAACAGCTACAGCGAAGGATGAACCGCAGGTTACAACCCGCTCGATTACGGAAACGAGTTCTTCTCATACGCCTCAATCTTCGGTCGTGGATACGGTCTTCTATTCTTACTCGCACAAGGACGAAAAGCTACGGAACCAGTTAGACAATCATCTGGCTGTTCTGAAGCGGGATGGCATAATTACGGATTGGTCTAGTCGAGATATTAGAGCGGACGAGGATTGGAACAGCGAAGTTGACGAGCATCTGAATACAGCTAAATTAATTCTGCTACTCTTGAGTCCCGATTTCATGGCCTCGGATTATTGCGCCGGAATCGAGGTGCGGCGGGCTATGGAGCGGCACGCTGCCGGAAAAGCTCGCGTCATTCCGATTATTCTACGTCCTGTGGATTGGCAAAACACTCCGTTCGGTGAGCTTCAGGCGTTGCCTACAGATGCTAAGCCTGTGACAGTTTGGTCGAATCTGGATGAAGCGTTTCGTGATATTGCAGGGGGTATCCGTAAAGCGGTAGCACAGTTGACGACCAGCGTCATTTCGGCAAGCGCGGTTTCAGAGACGACCTCGCTCTATATTCCACGTCCGCCGGTTGTCGGCTTTGCCCCGCGCCGTGACAATAAAGGGCGCGACATCGTGCAGCGTTTGAGGGAGGAATTGGCTCCGCGCAGCAATAACTTCATCGCGCTCTGGGGGCCGGGCGGAGTGGGTAAGACCACCATTGCGGCAGAAGCCGTGAACGGGCTTCTGGAAGCCTTTGCCCAGCGGGTCGTATGGGTCAACGCAGGAGTGCGAGCGAGTCTCACCCTTCCCGCTCTGCTGGATGAGATTGCGACGCAATTGGGACGGGCTGACTTGCGCTCACTGGCGCCCGAACCTAAAGAGGAACATGTGCGCGTTCTGGTTGCCGCTTCACCGGCGCTGATTGTAATAGACGGGTTTGAGACAATTGGGACTGAAGAACAGCAGCGATGCGCGGAGTTTCTGGGTCAGCGCGCGCCCTGTTCCGTTCTGATTACCACACGGCAGCGGGTCGAACACGCGCGCAGTATCACGATTGATGCGATGCTGCCGGATGAAGCACGCGCGTTCCTTGAATTGTTAATCGCACAAACACAAGACCCGCAAATCTTCCCGGAGCTGGATCGTGGCCGCATCATTGAGATGGCCGAGGGCAACCCGTTGATACTCCAATGGGTGATTGCGCAGATTGATCTGGCGCAAGAGCCGCAGAGCGTGCTGGAAGAGTTAGCGCATGGCTCAAGCGATGCGGTGCAAAGGGTCTTTGATCGCTCCTTCAACCTGTCGCAAGTGGGTGATGATGGGCGCGCAGTGCTCCTTGCTCTCTCGCTCTTTGTGCCCAGCGCCTCACGTCCGGCGCTGGCAGAAGTCGCAGGCTTTGACCACGATGTGGCGCGACTCAATGAGGCCGTTAAGAATCTACGAGCGTTGTGGCTGATTGGAACAACGGAAAGGAACAGGCGCTTAACTCTAGAGGGTCTCACCCGCAGCCTATCCAGAGCGCGGCTTGAGAAACAGGCGCACCTCAATGAATTCCGCCACCGTTTCATCTCGCACTTCCTTGCCCACGCGGTCGCTCACGCACAGGCTACGCCGGAAGATTTCGAGGAGCTCGACGCCGAGAAAGATAACCTGATAAGTGCGATGGACGTGGCTATCGAGATGCAGGAGTGGAAGAGCGTCTTGCGGATGATGAATGAATCCGTGCTGCCACGTATGCTCTACACGCGCGGTTACTGGGATGAGGCGCTCGATTGCTATTCGAACGCCGTCATGGCGGCGCAAGAGCTTAACGATGAGTTGGCCGCCGCATATTTCTCTGGACTCTCTGCCGCTATCCTAATCGAGCGCGGCCAATATGATGAAGGACGGCGAATATATCAAGATGTGTTGGCGGCTTTTAAAAGAGCAGGCAGCGAGGCGGGCGTCGCCGCCGCTTTACTTCAGTTGGGTAGGATAGCGCAAAGTCAGGGGGAGCCAGCAGAGGCTCGAAACTTTTACAACGAGAGTCTGGAAATCAGAAAAAACCTTGGCGACCATAATAGCATCGCTGCCATCCTGCGCCAGTTGGGAACGCTCGCACAGTTACAAGGTGAATTGGAGGAAGCGCGGCGGCTTTACACAAAGAGCCTTGAGATTAATAAGACGCTCGGCGATCAGGTAGGCATCGCCAGCACTTTACATCGCCTGGGAACGATTGCGCAGGATCAACGTAATTTCGATGAGGCTCATCAAATTTTCACAGAAAGTCTGGAAATCAGTAAGAAACTTGGCAATCAAAGCGGCATCGCCACCACGTTGTATGAGTTGGGGCTCAATGCCTATTTCACAGGTCAAACGGAGGAGGCGCGACGACTTTATCATGAGAGTCTGGCTATCAGCGAGATGCTTGGCAACCAGAACGGTATCGCCAGCACGTTATACCAGCTAGGCAATATGGCTCTGGAAAGGGGCGATCTGAGACAGGCCAGAGAGATGTCGAGTAAAGCCCTCAGCATCTTTGAAAAGCTCAAGTCGCCTTATGCCGAGATAACCCGACGCTTATGTGAGAAGATAGAAAATCAGTTCCCGTAAAACCGCACGTGATGCATCTCGAACGCGCGTGAGCTTTTGCTTGTGCGTAAAATTTAAATCAGAACAGTGAATGCGACTGTGCAGTGAGCGATACTGGCACGGGCTTCATGCTGGCATAGATTCCTGCGCGCTCTGATGCAGTTAAGGCCGGGCGGGCGCGGTTGCGCCTGTGAGAGATGAGAGCGGCGGCGTCTGTAACTGAAAGGCTTGCGGGTTTTCGCCGATGATGGCGGCGGCGAAGAAGGCCGGAACATAGTAGACGCTTTCATTTTGGAAGTGTCGGTCGAGCTGGTCGCGGTGTGCAAAGAGCGTCCAGAAATTTCTCTCGTAATTCTCCGTGTCTCTCAATTGTATGAGCGCGTCGCGCACTCCTTCAGCCCCGTAGTTGTAACTCAAGAGGACGAGCGTCATGCTCTGCGAATCGTCTCCGAGTTCGGCCATCCTGTCCGCGATGTAGTGCGCGGCGGCGGGCGTCATCTTCTCGACATCGCACATCTCTTCGTGCGCCACGCCGTAACTCTTAGCGGTCTGCGGCAGGAATTGAAAGAGACCCTTCGCGCCGTAGCTGCTCTCGAAACAGGTCTTGTATTCGGACTCGATCATGGGCAGGTAGATGCCTATGATGACGGGGACTTTGCGCCCTGCGAACGAGCGCGTGATGAGCGGGATGAAGGGCACGGCGCGCGCGTAGATGGCTCCCAAATCTTCTCCCCCAGGCTTATCCGAGATGCTGCCCGACCGCGCCACATATTTATCCACACGCTGCTTGATAGCGCGCAGAGCCTCATCATTAAGCTTGACCGGGCGGTCTCCCATCATTGCGGAGATTCGCTGTTCCTGCTCCTCTATGAAAGCAAGCTGCCCCGCTTCGCTCATCTGCGTGTAAAGTTTCGCCGCCGTCTTTACGTTAGAGCCGTTCGCGTCGCGTCGCGCAACCGAACGCATGTATAAGAAAGTTGCGGCAACTAAGCCCATCATTATCGCGGCGACAATCAAGGCTCTGAACATATAACGCTGCGGTCGAAGCGCGGCCTGTTGGACGAGGGCGGGCGTTGACGAAGAGGCCGGAACGATTGAAGGCGATGGCACGGACGCAATAGCTCTATCCGCTCTATTGCTTTGATTCATATCGCGTGTGGAGCGTAATGAATCCGACTCATCATGTCCCTTGAGCATCGCCGCCAGCTCCAACCCCTGCTTGACGCGGTTCAAGTCTGCGAGCATCTGCGTCACAGCCTGATACCGCTCGCTCTTATCTTTTCGCAAAGCTGTGCAGACGATCTCTTGCAGTTGCTTTAACTCTTCCGGCGCATCTCCGACGAACTCCGCGAGCGGCGTTGGCTCGCGCTCAAGTATTGCGACGAGCGTATCCATGCGCGTCGCGCGGGCAAACGGAGCGCGGCGCGCGATCATTTCATAAAGCACGACGCCGAAGCTCCAGATGTCCGTGCGCTCGTCAACGGCGAGGCCGCGCGCCTGCTCCGGCGACATGTAGCCGACCGTCCCCATCACGACGCCCGCCTCCGTCTGCACTTTGAGGACGGTCGGAGCTTCGCCGGATTCGGAGGCTGTCTGCTCGGTCAGCTTGGCGATCCCGAAGTCCAGAATCTTGAGGATGCCGTCCCCGCGAAGCATGATATTTTCGGGTTTGATGTCACGATGCACGATGCCAGCCGCATGAGCCGCCGCGAGCGCGGAAGCGATCTGCACTGCGATCTCCGTAATCTCGCGGAGCGATAAAGCACGCTTCGCGCAGAGCGCGCGCAAGGTCTCGCCGTCAATAAATTCCGTCGCGATGAAATGAATCTCTTCAAACTCTCCGACCTCGTGAATCGTGAAGATGTTCGGATGATTGAGAGCCGAAGCGGCGCGTGCTTCTCTTTGAAAGCGAAGCAGGCGCGTCTCGTCCGAGACGAAATATGATGGCAGGATTTTCAGCGCGACGAGCCGACCGAGCCGCGCGTCCTCCGCCAGATAAACCTCGCCCATCCCGCCCGCGCCCAAGTGAGAGACGATTTTGTACGGGCCGACGGCGCGCCCGATATTCGCATCGGGCACATCGAGAGCCAGCACGCGCGCGTCCTGCGAGATGGCTGGCTGCTCTATAAAATCGCCCGCCTCATCGTAAGCGCGGAGCAGCGAAACGGTCTCCCTCTTCAACTCGTCGTCGCCAGCGCACACCCCGTCAAGGAATGGCTCACGCTCCTCCGGCGGGCAGTCAATCGCCGCCTGCAAAACCTCTTCAACCTGTTGCCATCTTTCGGGAGTCATAAGAATAATAGATAGGTCTTTGGCCTTTGGTTTTTGTGCTTTGGTCTTTGTGCTTTGCACGTGGCTCAAGCTTGAGTTTCAAAATTCAATCTAAGCAAAACAATCAAAGACCAAAGCACAAAGACCAAAGACCTATTTATCCTCCATTACCGCTTTATACAGCCAGGCTTTCGCGGCGCGCCAGTCGCGCCTGACGGTCATCTCGGAAATCTCAAGCACGTCGGCTGTCTCTTCTATACTGAGGCCGCCGAAGTAACGCAGCTCTACGACGCGGCTCTTGCGCGGGTCGAGCCGCGCCAGCTCGCTCAGTGCTTCGTCAAGCGCGACGAGTTCGTCGGCGCGCTCTTGAGTCATCGCCTCCGCCTCTTCGAGCGTCATGCGCTGCGCCCCGCCGCCGCGCTTGGCGTAGTGCAGGCGACGCGCGTGGTCGATCAAGACGTGGCGCATGACCTGCGCTGTGACGGCGAAGAAGTGCGCGCGATTGCGCCACTCCATTTTCTGCTGGCCGACGAGCCGCACGTATGCCTCGTTGATGAGCGCAGTAGTTTGCAACGTGTGTCCGCCGCGCTCCTGCTGCATATAGCGATGAGCGATGCGCCGCATCTCTCCGTACACGAGCGGTAACAGCTTATCGAACGCAGCACTGTCTCCCTCCCGCCATTCGAGCAGCAATCCCGTCACGTCATGTGGCGAAAGCGTCGTCATCTCAACTCATTATAACAGAGCCAATCAACGCAGGGATGCGGGGAATTAAGAATTAAAAATGTAAAATGCAAAATGAAATCCCGTTCTTGATTCGGATTCTTCATTTTGCATTTTGCATTTTTAATTCTTAATTCTTTAGATGAACACTTTCGCCGCGTTTTCTCGCTTATCAGATTGAGGGGCATGTCTCGAACGCTCTCGCTTCAAATCAAATCAAGAGGAGAATGACGTATGAAATTTCAGAGAACTTTTCTTTTACTGTTTGCCGCGATAATTTCTCTAACGGCTTTTGCACAGACTCAAGCGCAGACCGCGCCATCAAAGAAGCCTTTTCAACAGATGACGCTCTCAGAGCGAAAAAGCTTTGTCGGACAACAGGCGCGCAGCATCGCACGCAAGATGTCCGGCAGGGATTATGAATTCACACCGGAGTATGAAACGGAGATTCAGCGATTCGTAGAAGCTTACGTCGCAAGGCTCGATAACGGCGGCGGCGACCGTTCGTGGAAAGGCGATTCGCGCTTCGTCTTCGAGCGCGGCCAAACCTACGCGCCGACCCTGATCAGCATTTTCAAAGCGCATAATGTCTCGCCGCTCATAGGTCTCTACCTTCCTTTGATCGAATCCGAATATGAAAATATTCAAACGCCGAACTCCGCCGGCTCAATCGGCATGTTCCAATTTCTGCCGAAGACCGGAGAGCGTTTCGGCCTGACCGTGCAGGAGTTGTTGAACGTGGAGAAATCCGCAGGCGCGGCGGCGCAGTACATTGCTGAAAATCTAAAACTGTTCAAAGGCGATAAGATGCCGGAAGCCCTCGCCATCCTCGCCTACAATCGCGGCGAGAAGGCGGTCGCGCGTGACCTCGCATCGCTCGTCAACGAGCGAAACGACTCATGCAGCATCTGCGCGCTGACGGCTCAGCGCGACAAGCTCGACTCGACATTTCAAACAGAGAACGTCTACTACGTCCCACGCTTTTTCGCCGCCGCCATCATCGGCGAAAACCCGCAAACGTTCGGCCTTCAACTCCAACCGCTCTCGTCCTACGAGATCAAGCGTTGATTGACGCGCATCCGTGAGATTTAGCTTCATTCCTCGCCGGAATTAACTTAAATACTTGCAGGGGCCAGGATGAATTTTCTAATAAATTCATCCTGGCCCCTGCAAGTATTTACAGAATACGATTATTGAAGCAGCCGCATATATCTGCGTGCTATTTGCACCGGAACCTTGTAGTATTATAGTGCAGCAATTCTGCTAGAAGTGTTTTCATAAAGACCCTCCCCGGCACAAGGATTAAAATATTCTTAAAGTAATACGCTGCCGCAAATCATCATTTGGCATTTATGAGATAGTCCATAATAAGCTTTCCGGTTTTATATGCAATTAACCCGAAAATATTCTGCGGGACTCCCAGGAGAATTTATATGCGAAGTATAACGAATGCCGTTTGCGCATTTGTTTTAGCGGCAATATTTTGTTCCGCAGCTTATGGGGCGGGCGAACTTGACCAGACTTTTAACGCTTCGGCTTTCGGAAAACTGGACGGCGATGTAAATGTGGTCAAAGTTCAGCCGGACGGAAAGATTCTAATCGGCGGATTTTTTACTGAAGTAAATGGTTTTGCGGCAAGCGGCATCGCACGGGTCAACACGGACGGAAGCACCGATACTTCGTTCAAAGCGCCTGATTTTTCCGGCGCATCCGGAATCGGTTGGCAAGTTTTCGCCATTACTCTGCAAGCGGACAGGAAGATTCTGGTTGGCGGCAATTTCCTTGCCACTGACGGCGTGTTCAAACCCGGACTGCGAAGGCTAAATGCGGACGGTTCGCTCGACACTTCATTCAATATCTTTGAAATTTCGGCGGATGCAACCGTTTATGACATCGTAATTCTACCGGATAATAAAATTTTGGTTGGCGGATACGGGATCGGGATATTTCGATTAAATCCCGACGGAACGTTTGACAATACTTTTTCGCAAGTGCTATCCGGTAATACTTCTACCGGTGTTAAAGATATAGAGATTCAACCTGACGGCAAAATTCTCGTCGGCGGTGGCGGAGGAGCCGGGGGATTAATTGACCGTTTGAGCGCCACCGGCGCGGATGACAGTACTTTTAACTCGACACTTATAGAAGGCGGTCCTATCGAAGCCATAAAGATCAGACCGGATGGGAAAATTTTCATCGCGGGAGGTTTTCAATATGTAAACACCTACTCCTATCGCGGACTGGCCTTACTCAATTCAGACGGCTTTATTGATGGTACATTTCAAACAAGCAGTCCGGACACCGGGGCAAACGACATTATTCTCAAACCGGACGGGAAGATTTTGATCGCCGGCAGATTTACGTCACTTGGTGGAATCACAAGAATAAGAATCGGACAACTTAACGCAGACGGCTCGCTAGACACTTCTGTTCCATTTGAGACGACTGCGGCCCTTGGCTGGGTAAACGATATCGAACTTCAATCGGACGGAAAGATTGTCGCCGGAAGTGGGGCTCAATTTCCCGGCGGACCAAATCCGACGAATAATTCTCTGGTCAGATTTAATGCGAATGGACTAGCTGACGCGCCCTTTGCGCCGTTGGTTGATAAAAGCGGAGCGGTCTATAAAACTTTACAGCAACCGGACGGAAAAGTTCTCGCCGCCGGTGAATTTCTTTATGCCAATGGAGTAAGAAGAAATTCTTTGGCGCGGTTTAATGTGGACGGAAGTGTTGATACCTCGTTTGTTCCTTCCTTCAATAACCTTTCACCGATTCCGACAATTACTTCGCTTGCGTTGCAGTCAGACGGGAAAATATTAGTCGCATTAAATTTCGGAGGACGGGTCAGGAGACTCAATGCGAACGGAACGGAAGACACGAGTTTTGTCGGTCCTTCCATCTTTGTAGTTAATGACATTGTGCCGCTTTCAAACGGTCAAATTTTAATCGGCGGCAACTTTGGCAGCTCTAGATTAAATGCAAACGGTTCGACTGATCAGACTTTTGCACCTCCACAGATTAACGGGGGAATCTATAAAATACTTGTTCAACCCGACGGAAAAATTCTAATCGGCGGTGACTTTACGCAAATCGGCACGACACCGCTCGGCAGAATCGCGCGGCTTAATCCGACTAATGGCTCGCTGGACGATACATTTAATTCGCCGCTCGGTGCGAATAGCACGGTATTTGATTTAGATTTGCAGGCGGATGGTAAAATAGTTCTCGGCGGAAGTTTTAGTACGCTTAACGGAAGCAGCAATCAAGTCAGTATCGGAAGATTGAACGCCGACGGCACGTTGGATTCCGGTTTTGTTCAGTCAACGAACGGCTGGGTGTATGCCGTAAAAATACTGCCTGACGGCAAAATCCTCATCGGCGGGTCAATGGGCGCGGTACAGGGAGCCGCACACAGCGGCATTGCCCGTCTCAATTCTAACGGCATGGTTGATACTGCTTTCAACACATTTGCAAATACGACCGTGCAAGACATAAATCTTCAATCGGACGGCAAGATTTTAATCGGCGGCGCATTTACCAAAATAAATCATTTGTCGGCGGTCAGAATCGCCAGACTTCTTAACTCATCTGTGCCGCTTCACACGCTGTTCGATTACGACGGGGACGGCAGGGCCGATGTTTCTGTCTACCGCCCATCTAACAACTACTGGTTCCTCTCTCATAGCTCCGATTCACAGTTCTCCTACCATTATTTCGGCGCTCCCGGCGATATCCCCACTCCCGCAGACTTCGACGGCGATGGCAAGACCGACCTCGCTATCTTCCGTCCTTCCTCCGGTGACTGGTGGTATCAGAGCAGCATCTCGGGCGCCTTCATCGGCAAGCACTGGGGCAGCAACTCAGACATCCCTCGTCCCTCAGACTTTGATGGCGACGGCAAGGCTGATTACATTGTGTACCATCCGTCCAACAACTACTGGTACCGCTTGAGCAGCGCCACCGGTCAATCCTCTGAAGTATATTTTGGCACGGCGGGAGATAAGGCGTTGATCGGAGATTTCGATGGAGACGGAAAGTCTGACCCGGCTATCTTCAGGCCGTCGACGGGAGTCTTCTGGTACCAGAGCAGCATCGACTCGGTGCATCGAGCGATAGTGTGGGGCACAAGTACAGACGTGCCGGTGGCGGCAGATTACGATGGAGACGGAAAGACAGACGCGGCAGTCTATCGTCCATCGAATGGGTACTGGTACATCTATCTGAGCGGCAGCGGGTCGTACTCGTTCACTAATTTTGGGACATCGGAAGATCGACCGGTGGCGGCGGACTACGATGGAGACGGGAAGGCGGACATCGCGGTGTATCGACCATCGAATGGCACATGGTACCTGCAGCGGTCAACAGGAGGCTTTAATGCGCAGGAGTTTGGCAACAGCACGGATGTGCCGACGCCCGATACGCTTGTCCCTTAATGTGTGGGACGCATCTGTTCAGCGCATCGCGCTCGGTGTAACGCCGGTCTTGCGGCGAAAGTGATGCGTAAAATGCGCAGGTGTGGAAAATCCGAGCAGATAAGCGATCTCCGTGATGCTGATTTCGGTTTTTTGCAGCAGGTCTTTGGCGCGTTCGATGCGTTGGTTGATAACGTATTGATGCGGCGTATAACCGGTCGATTGCTTGAACATCCGCAGAAAATGATACTCGCTCAAACCGGCGGTGTGTGCCAAAACTCTGAGCGGCAGGTCTTCCGCAAGATCGCTCTCGATCAAATCTAAAACGTGTGTCAGCTTTCTATTCGTCAAGCCGTTGACGTAGCGGCGCTCGGCGGGCATTTTTTCCGACGAATATTCGCGAAGAAGCTGCACGGCGAGCAGATTGGCGAGTGAGTCGGCGTAGAGATTTCCAGCCATGACTTCCGGGCCACGCTGCAACTCGTCAAACGCCATCCGCGCCATCGTTTCGATGACCGGGCTGCGCGAATCGAGCGTCGTTATGATCTCGACCTTGTCCGGATTCATATTCGCGCCCGCCGCTACCGATTTAATAAATTCGGGTTCGAGATGCAGGTAAATATCGTCCTGCTCAGCTTCATCGTACCAGGACTGCAAAGCCGTTGCGGCGGAAATTACGGCGACGTTTCCGGCGGTTTGCAAAATGTTGAAGTTGCGCCCCGAAAGACAAGCCTGCTGGCGCGAAGGCGCGCCCATATAAACGGTGATCAAATGATAGATCAGCTTGTCAGGCTTGATATAGGATTCACGAACGTGGTGACGGTTGCGGATGACTTTCAGATTTTGCCAGCGGTCGCAGCTATTGACGATCCAATCGCCGCGCCAGTTATATCTGGTTTTGGTTCTGTCTTCGTCAATGTTTTCTACCTTTTTCCGGCTCATATATCGCAATCTGTTCGACCGGTTTCCATAAAAATATTTACGTTGGTCTTACCTAAACAGTATATGTGATTTACCTGTTAAATCCCAAAAAGTAAAGCGTTTCTTTGCTTTTTGACCCACCCATTTCGCAAGGGCGGCGCAACAATCCGACAGAATTAGCAATTTTATGACAGCTTGCGCCAATCGTTAATGTTACTTTGCACTACAACAAAACGGCGTTGCGCTGCGGAATCTGCGAGCTTTGGGTCAGAAATTAAACTTACCAGGAAAAAGATGAAGATTATCAAACAGGTAAACAACGGCAGGAGAGGCATTCTGATGGGAGTTTCCACACTCGATTGCAAAAAAATGAGAATAGTTTTGCTGTTTCTCCTAATCATCAGTTTCGGCGGCACGATCTACGCCGGACACAGCATTTTGGATCGGGTCGATTCGACATTTAATCCGGATATTGTGGCGAATTTATACGGCATTAAGATAGTGAATCAGGTTCAGGCATTGCCGGACGGAAAGATTTTGGCAATCGGAAATTTCACTTCTTATAATCGCGTGCCGGTCGGACGGGTGGTTCGCCTTAACGCCGACGGCTCGCTTGACCCGACCTTTAACACTCAAGCGGTCACTTCGTTCGACGCAGGGGGGCCTGCGACGATCAGTCTTCAGCCGGACGGAAAAATTGTCCTGATGGCATGGGACATTGTCGCCGGGGGACAGGGGCCGAAACCCATGGTGCGTCTTAATTCCGACGGATCGTTAGACACGAGCTTCAATTTCACCCTAAGCAACTTCGTTTCTGGTATCACCATTGATTCTCTCGGCAGGATACTGCTCAACGGAAATTTCTCAACTCCGCAAGGCACACGCTACATTGTTCGTCTTAACGCCGACGGCTCCATGGATAATTCCTTTAATTACACGAGCGGCACTAGCAGCAATTCAGGACTCATAGCAGCTCAGGTCAATCGGTTGATTGTCGGCAGCGGCAACGCCCGGATTTTCCGTTTAAATGAAAACGGTTCGGAAGACACATCCTTTACGCCTACTCTGACCACCGGAATACAGCTCAACGCACTGATTGTCCAGCCGGACAATAAAATCTTGTACTTAATGGATCGTCTTAGACGGTTAAACGAAAACGGAAGCAACGATGACACTTTTCAATCGCCGACCGCGACGAACATCGGTGCGCTGAAGCTTGCCGCCGACGGCAAAATAGTCAGCGCCGTCGGTCCGAATCAAGCTACAACATTCCGCCGATTTTTGCCGAACGGCACAGATGACCCTTCATTCAATCAATACACCCACCCGGCGTTTAAGAGCTATTCCATTCAACCCGATGGCAGCATCGTGATCGGCGATGTATCCGATCCAAACCACATAATCCCCTTAAATAATTTTATACGACTAAGGCCCGCCGACGGCGTGCCCGACCCGACATTTAACCCCGGTGGCATCGGATTTCAAATTATTTTGGCCGGAAGCATCAGGGCAATCGAACCACAGCCGGACGGGAAAATTTTACTCGGCGGAAAGATCGACGTGGTAAATGGCGTCAATCGCTACAGACTGGCGCGGTTAAACGCCGATGCGACGGTCGATCTCTCTTTTGAGATCAATACGAGCGTAACCGGAAACTATTTTTCGATAATTAAAGATATTTATCAAATTCGCGCACAAAGCGACGGCAAGATCGTCGTCTCCGGCTGGTTTGACTACGTTCTGGGCGGCGTGGCTAAAAGAAATATGGTGCGTCTTAATGCCGATGGAAGTATTGACACCACTTTTGATTTAGCTCATCCCATGCCTGACTACTCTGAGATCGTCGGGGCGGGAAGAAATCATTTTGCGATTCTCAGCGACGGCAAACTGATGGTCGGAACTTCGAAAAATTTCACTTTTGAACTATCCGGTCCGACGAAGCTTACGACGGGCGGCGCGGTCGACACGTCGTTCAATCCAACCATCCATAGCCAATCGCCGCAGATGTATATTGACGATGTGGCGATCCAACCGGACGGAAAAATCCTTATCGGCGGATCGCATAGAGCGGCGGATATGAATTCTGTTTTCATCAGTTTTGTCGCGCGTCTCAACGCGGACGGAAGCACAGATCCGACTTTTGTTTACAGCGAAGAACCGAACAGGCTGAGGACGACGCTCACTCTGCTTCCGAACGGTAAAATTCTGGTCGGCAAACATTCAAACGGAACCCTGTTCGGCAGGGTTGAAAGGCTGAATCCGAACGGAAGCCCGGACGCTTCATTTAACTCGCTATCGATTCCTAACGGCATCGTCAACGCGCTGCTCTCCCTGCCGAATGGAAAGATCTTCGTCGGCGGCAGATTCACGGTTTTGGTTAACGGGCAGCAGACCAGCAATCTGCTGCGATTGGACGAGGACGGCAATATTGAACCGACGACTTACAATGTCAATGAAGAAGTTTTGAGTCTGGCGGTAGACGGCCAGGGACGCGTTCTTGTAGGCGGCAGTTTTACCGTTATTGGCGCCAACGGCGCGGGCGCGAATCGCTCGTATGTTGCACGGCTTACGGATTCGCCGACGCTGTTCGATTACGACGGGGACGGCAGGGCCGATGTTTCTGTCTACCGCCCATCTAACAACTACTGGTTCCTCTCTCATAGCTCCGATTCACAGTTCTCCTACCATTATTTCGGCGCTCCCGGCGATATCCCCACTCCCGCAGACTTCGACGGCGATGGCAAGACCGACCTCGCTATCTTCCGTCCTTCCTCCGGTGACTGGTGGTATCAGAGCAGCATCTCGGGCGCCTTCATCGGCAAGCACTGGGGCAGCAACTCAGACATCCCTCGTCCCTCAGACTTTGATGGCGACGGCAAGGCTGATTACATTGTGTACCATCCGTCCAACAACTACTGGTACCGCTTGAGCAGCGCCACCGGTCAATCCTCTGAAGTATATTTTGGCACGGCGGGAGATAAGGCGTTGATCGGAGATTTCGATGGAGACGGAAAGTCTGACCCGGCTATCTTCAGGCCGTCGACGGGAGTCTTCTGGTACCAGAGCAGCATCGACTCGGTGCATCGAGCGATAGTGTGGGGCACAAGTACAGACGTGCCGGTGGCGGCAGATTACGATGGAGACGGAAAGACAGACGCGGCAGTCTATCGTCCATCGAATGGGTACTGGTACATCTATCTGAGCGGCAGCGGGTCGTACTCGTTCACTAATTTTGGGACATCGGAAGATCGACCGGTGGCGGCGGACTACGATGGAGACGGGAAGGCGGACATCGCGGTGTATCGACCATCGAATGGCACATGGTACCTGCAGCGGTCGACGGGAGGCTTTAATGCGCAGGAGTTTGGCAACAGCACGGATGTGCCGACGCCCAATACGCTTGTCCCTTAATGTGTGGAATCAATTTGTTACGGTGAACGTGAGAATAGGATAATAAACCTATGAAAAACCTACAATTCAGAATCATCGGACTGCTTGTTTTATCGGCTTTGTTTGTAACCGGCGTATCGGGCAACACGGTTTCGCTCGATACTTCGTTTAACGGCACGGGCTATAGTCTTCGCCCGGCGGTGCCGCATCCCGACGAGTCGCTGGGGTGGGCGTTCGCCATTCAGCCGGACGGAAAGATCGTCATGGTCGGAGATATAGTTCGTAATCACCAGCAGGATGAATTCGCGCTGATGCGGCTCAATGCGAACGGAACGCTCGACACCTCGTTTGGCAACGGCGGCAGTGTGGTTACAGCTATCTCCGCTAGCGTCAGCGCCAGACAGGTGGTGCTCCAACCCGACGGCAAGATACTTGTTGCCGGTGAATCATGGACGCAAGGTACCAATTCGAATATTACGCTCGTCCGCTTTACTTCAAACGGAGCCCTCGACACTACGTTCAACTCGACCGGATATGTGACGCAAAACATCAGCGGCGCTTCCTACGAGTACGGCGGCGATTTAGCTTTGCAGCCGGACGGCAAGATCATCGTCAGCGGAAGCACCGCCGCTGACTTTGCAACGCAGAGCGATGGGGTTCTGATGCGCTTTAACACGAACGGCTCGCTGGATACGACCTTTAACGGAACCGGTATTGTTATCGTTGCAACTCCAGACAGCGAAGCGGCAGGTCCGATCATTATCTTGTCGGACGGTAAAATCCTCATCGGAGGCTATCGGTTTACCGGCCCCAAAGCTAATTTTCTGTTGATGCGTTTTGATTCGAACGGCGCTGTAGACACGTCCTTCGGCACCGGAGGCGCGACAACCACTTCGGTCAGTTCGGAAAACAATTATATGTCTGCGATGGACCGGCAATCGGACGGTAAAATCGTTGCGGCTGGCTCGAAGTATATTGCGCGCTACACGCCAGACGGAATACTCGATACGTCATTCGGTATTAACGGCGCTTCGAATGTGCCGACGGTCTACGAAACGGCTGATGTCCGGGTTGCCGGCGGTGATAAAATTCTGGTCGCTTCCAGAGGAGTTTACCGCTTCACGGCGAACGGAGCGCTTGACACACACTTTAATAACGGCGGCTTCCGCTCGATGTTTGCTCCAAACCTTACGTGTTATGCAAGCGCCGTTGACATCCAGAGCGACAATAAGATCTGGCTTGGAGGGTACTGCGCTCAAGGCAGCACCCCGGACTTTGCCGTTTTTCGATTTCAGGAAACGCGTACCAAACGATTCCTGGATTTCAACGGCGACGGCTTAACCGATATTTCCTTCTTTCGCCCCTCGAACGGTCAATGGTTGTATTCCACCAGCTCGAACTTTCCCAATCAGACTTTGGCCGCACAGTGGGGACTGTCAACCGACCGCCCCGTTCCAGCCGATTTTACCGGCGACGGCAGAACTGACATTGCCGTCTTTAGACCTTCCTCCGGCGAATGGTATATCTTGAGAAGCGAAAACGGTACGTTCTACTCTTTCACCTTCGGCACCTCCGGCGATATTCCCATCGCCGCCGATTTCGACGGTGACGACAAAGCCGATTACGGCGTCTTCCGTCCTTCGACCAACGCATGGTATGTCCAGAAATCGACGGGCGGATTAATGGCCGCGACTTTCGGCGCCTCGGGCGACAAACCGGTTCTCTCAGATTACGACGGCGACTTCAAAACTGACATTGCCATCTACCGCCCCTCGACCGGTGAGTGGTGGATCAACAGAAGCAGTGACGCAAGCATTTACGGCTTTCAATTTGGGACCTCTTCGGACAGTCCCGTGCAGGGCGACTACACGGGCGACAACAAGACGGATGCGGCAGTTTACCGACCCTCAACCGGCGAATGGTTCGTTCTACCCAGTGAAGGCGGTTCATTCTTTGGGTTGCATTTCGGGACGAACGGCGATCTGCCGACGCCGGGCAATTACGGCGGTGACGGCAGATATGACTTTGTTGTGTATCGTCCATCAGAGAACAGGTGGTACTTTCAGTTGACTGGCGGCGGCCCATACTTTGCGAGTTACTTCGGCACGGCGGGCGACCAACCGCTGTCGAATATTTTCGTGCCGTAAGAATCGGAGAAGGCTTTAAAACCCGGAAAGGCTTCGTTCAATCAAGAGCGAAGCCTTTTTCAATTGAAATTGGCAGAAGAATCAACAATTTATTTTCAAGTTCAAACGCCGCATTACGCGGACGCGCGCACGCCAGTCTTCGTTGAGGTCGAACCGATAGATTTGGATGTCGCGGGCGATTGCTTGTGCGAGCGTGTTGAAGGAGCGATGAAAGCTGAGCGTCGGCGCGGCGAGATAGACGAGCGGCGGCTCGTCCGCGATCTCGGCGTCGCCGAAAAGACGCGCATGATGGATATTGCCGCAACGCCTGTGCGCTTCGACGCGTCGCCAGTAGTCTGCTCCCTGTAGGACGTGCTCGCGGTCTTCGTAGACTTTCAGCTCGATGACCGCGAGCCGCCCGTCATGCCTGAGCGCGAGCAGGTCAACGGGGCGCGCCGCTGTCGCGTTCGCACTTTGAGTCGTGCGAAACTGCGTGTGGAGCGGAGCGAGACGCAAGCCGGGGTCGAGCCTCGTGATGTCGCGCCTCAAGATTGATTCGAGCCAGCTTTCCGGCGCGGCGCGATAGAGCGCGTGACGGTGATCAACGGCATCTGCTCGGCGATGCTCCTGCAATTCATCTAAAAGTTTTTCCCACAACCCACGCGTCCTCTCTTCGAGCAAGCGATGATGCGCGGCGTCTATGCCGAACCAGACTCGCTCCAGATTCATCACGCGCCGCACGCGCGCGAAAGATAGTCCATGAAAGCGAAGCGTCTCGCCATGACGCGCACGCGCCACGTCAATTGCTTCCGGTGCAAACGCGACTATACGCGCCGCGCTCTCGCTTATCTCGATTCCAAACGGCTGCCGTAGGCGAGCCGGAGCCTCAAGCCACAACGCTGCTCTTTCGAGCGGGCGCACGGGTATGAGGCTCTGCCAATCTTCATCCATCTCATACAAACTGATGACGCGCCGCAGGTCTTCACGCAGCAGCGCGAGTTTTTCGGAGAGAGGTTTTACGCTCTCGTGCTGCGCGACGAGCCACAGCCTTTTGACATAAGACCTGCGCGCTCTTTCGCTCACGCGCGCAAACCAGATGAGAGCGGATGAGAGAAAAGCATCTGTGCCGCGCGCTTCATCTTCCGCGACAGTGCCGGTCACGGCGACGCTCTCGTTTTTGAGACTTAGCAGAATGCGTGCCTCACGTCCGGGTTGACCGCGACGCGCGCCCGCGCTCAAGCCTGCGCGCGTGATGCGCGAGCCGGGAAGCAAAGCGCAGGCAAGCTCCGCGAGAGTCCTGCATCGCGCGCGGCGTGTCGCGCTGATGAGCGAGATGGCTGAAGCGACTGATGCGTGCGGGATAAGCTCAAGCGTCGCGCGCTCTAATCCCATGCGCCGCGTCGCTTCGAGTAAGAGCTTGTCTTTCATCCATGCCCAGCCGTTGATGCGCCAGACGTTTGTGCCTTCATCGCTCGCACAGGTGAGCATTAAATTCCCGTGAGTGACGCGAAAGTCAATCTCGCCTTTGCGTAAAGCAGACGGCGTAGCACGGCCTGTTCGCGCGTAGAACCATTCTTCATGCGCGTCAATCAACTCGCGCACGCGCCGCAACGCGCGCTTGATGGAATCAATGCTGTCCAGACGTTCGATCATGCAGAGGGGCACGGCGAGTTTTTTTTAGGAGGTTAGGCCATCATTATAATCGCTGATGAATTTTATGACACTAAAAAAAAGTGGCAGATCAGTTTCAAATTTAGTGAAGAAAAAGAGAGGTTCGCGCAAAGGCGCAAAGACGAAAAGGAAGAACGCAAAGTGATTGAGTGCTTATTTATCTTGAAAGCCTTTCTTTGCGCCTTTGCGCGAGATTCTTTCGTAAGGGAGGCGCGTTTTGATGGCTTCGGGGCGTGTGCTAACATTTCTCTCAAACGTATTATTTATCAACGACGGCTTTTAACGATTTTGAGGACGAGTGAGTAAATGAAGAATGTCTATTTAGTCGGCTCGGCGCGAACGCCTATCGGGAAATTCGGCGGGACGCTGTCGGAGTGGACGGCGGCGGACATGGGCGTCGCGGTAGCTGTGGAGAGCTTGAAACGCGCGCGGCTCTCACCCGCGCAGATACAGGATTCGATCTGGGGTTCTGCGCGACAGGCGGGCGGCGGGCCGAACGTCGCGCGGCAGATAATTTATCGCGCGGGCGTGCCCGAAACCGTGCCTGCTTACACTATCAATCAGGCGTGCGGCTCCGGGCTGAGGGCGATCATTCTGGCTGCCGAAGCGATCATGCTCGGGCGCGCGAGCGCGGTGCTGGCGGGCGGGACTGAGAGCATGTCGCGTGTTCCCTTTTACGCGGAGGGTGCGCGGTGGGGTATGCGTCTCGGCAACACGCAGCTCGTTGACGGGATGTACAGGGACGGCTTTAACGATCCGCTCTCAGGTCTGGTGATGGGAGAGACGGCTGAGAATCTGGCTCGCAAGTATGAAATCTCGCGTGAGGAGCAGGACGGATACGCTCTGCGCTCGCAGCTGCGCGCAGAGGCGGCGATTGCGTCAGGCCGCTTTGATGAAGAGATAGCGCCGCTCGAAATCAAAGGCCGCAAAGGTGAGAATAAACTCTTCAAGCTTGACGAACATTATCGCGCGGGCGCGACGATTGAAGCTCTCGCTAAACTCGCTCCAGTTTTCAGCAAAGACGGAACCGTCACCGCAGGTAATTCTTCCGGCATCACGGACGGCGCGGCGGCTCTCGTGTTGATGTCCGAAGAGATGTTGAAAGAGAGCGGCGCGGAAGCGGAGGCGCGGATTGTGGATTACGAGATAGCGGGCGTCGCGCCTGAGATTATGGGCATCGGCCCTGTTCCAGCTATCCGCGCACTGCTGGCGCGACAGAATCTCAAGCTCGACGAGATAGACCTCATAGAGTTGAACGAAGCATTCGCAGCGCAGGTCATAGCCTGTGACCGCGACTTGGGGTTCGACGCCGAAAGGCTGAATGTCAACGGCGGCGCGATTGCGCTCGGACATCCGATTGGCTGCACGGGCGTGCGTATCACGACGACCCTGCTGCATGAGATGAAGAGGCGCGGCGCGCGACGCGGCATTGCCACGCTCTGCGTGAGCGGCGGCATGGGGCTGGCGTTGCTGGTCGAGCGCGTGTAAACGAATAGGACTTCGGTCTTTGGACTTTGAACTTGCCTTTGAGTCTCTAACTTGAGTGATGCAATTCAAGGCGAGGAAGCCTGCCGAAGACCAAAGCCCAAAGACCTGCTTTATCAATCCATTTGCAGGAGACTCTCAATGCATCCTTTCCATGTTTCAATCAAGAGCGTGCACGTGTCGCTTATCATCTCGCTCATTTCTGTCTTCGTGTTGACGGGCGCGGCGTGCAAACGCTCGACGGTTGAGAGCAATGCTAATGGCAATACGTCTAACTCCAACTCGACGACGGCGGCGGCTGATGAGACTTCTTCGACTCCTCCGTTTCCGACCAAAGAGCCGGAGCGTTATCAGGCGACGGTGGTGACTTCGGGAAGTTTGGGCGGGCAGATGCCAAACATTCCGGGGATTTCCGCGCTGACCGACCGGCAGGTTTTCGTCGTGCGTGACGGAGACAAACGGCGCGTCGAATCGGAATTGCTGCCGGGTGTCAAGGTCGCTTACCTGCAACTGTCGAGCGGGCGTTACCTGCTCTACCCTGCGAA
Organism: uncultured Pyrinomonadaceae bacterium; assembly: GCA_964246305.1. GTDB lineage: Bacteria > Acidobacteriota > Blastocatellia > Pyrinomonadales > Pyrinomonadaceae > JACMLC01. The sequence goes on along the minus strand of CAXTPS010000027.1, from coordinate 34,264 downwards.
AAAGTTGTACGCGGAGGTCAAGATGGATGGCAGCGACAGCTCTCAATATTCCGGGCTGGGGTCGCCGTCCGATTTTTCCGCTGACAAGCTTGTCAACACGGCTATGGCCGGAGCGAAGTATGAAAAGCTCGGCTCTGAAAATGTTAACGGACGGATGACGACGAAGTATCGCGTGACGAATGCACGCGCAGCAGGCTCCGACCAGTCGCCTTCGGAGACGATCATCTGGGCGGATGAAGCATTCGGGATGCCGATTAAATCCGAGACCACTTCGCAGGACGGCTCGAAATATTCTATGGAGATGCGCGACATCAAACAGGAGGTTGACCAGCAACAGTTCGAGCTGCCGAAGGATTATCAAAAAGTCTAGTACAACGACATCATCTCGAAGGCCGTGCCATCGCTGTCGGACATCCTCGGAAACGGCAAGGAGAACAAGGACACCAGGAAAGGCAAGAAATAGCGGAAGCCAACCCCGCGCGCCCCGCCGCGCATCCGAACGTCGCAGATTGTTTGAGCAGGAGAATGAAGAGATAGCTTTCCTCTCATTCTTTCGCCTTTATTCTTCATCAACGCTTTTGAAAGGTAATTTTATCGTGAAGAGATTTTACGCATCACTGTTCGCGCTCGCCATCTTGATGTGCGGCATCCTGCCCGCAACCAGCTTCGCTCAGGCCAGAAAGCCCACAGTCAAAGCCGCACCGGCAGCGAATGACCCGCTCATGTCCCTGCCCGAATCTGACGGAGTCGTCTCGGTTGACGTGCAACGCCTGCTGAATGAGATGCTGCCGCGCGTGCTGGCAGACGATGCGGTGAAACTGGCTGAGGTCAATGCGAAGATTGACCGCATCAAGACGCGCACGGGCATAGACGTGCGAGCCTTCGAGCGCGTCGCCGTCGGGATGCGCTTCATCAATTCGACGCCTGACACGCTCGCAGTCGAATCGGTCGCGCTCGCGCGTGGACGCTTTAACGCACAGGCGATGCTCAATGCAGGACTTTTGGCGACGAAGGATAAATACAAATATACAGAACAGAAGTATGGCGGGAAGACTATTTACGTTTTCAACGGCGATGAGCTTTTCGGGAAAGAGCAAATGCCGCAGGTGACGATTGACGCCGAAGCAAAAAAGGCCGGAGGCAAGGCCGCGAAGGTTGCCGATGACCTCTTGCAGAAAATTCTGAATTTCAAGGGCGAGATAGGCGTCGTCGTGCTCGATGCAAACACGCTCGCTTTCGGACAGCTTGAAAGAGTGCGCGCGGCGATTGATGCGAAACCCGGACGCGGACTCGTCTCTGCTGCTCTGACGCAGCTTGCGACGCGCACGCCGAACGCGGTCATAGGCTTTGGCGTGAATGCGCCGTCGAGCGTCTCAAATTATTTCGGCCTCGACGCGACTGATGACATAGCCAAAACGCTCAACACGATTCGACAGCTTTACGGTTCGGTCAATTCGTCCGGCGGCGGCTTTGAGATGCAGACCTACGCGCGCACAGATAATGCGGCGCAGGCTCAGGAAGTTTACAACACGCTCGCAGGCTTCAAAGACCTCGGCGGATTCTTCGCTTCAAGCCTGTCGGGCGATAAGGGCAAGCTGGCGAAGAGCGCGCTTGAGAATCTGAAGATTACGAAAGAGGCCAACGAAGTTCAGATCAGACTCGCGCTCGCGCAAGCCGATGTCGCCACGCTGGTGCGCGTCTTCGATAAGCGAAATTAAGACTCCGATAAAATTTGCGACAGCACAAGCTAGTGCGTGTAATTTTCTTTGCGCTCTTTGCGGTTAAAGCTTTTCTTAACGCAAAGAGCGCAAAAGTGATTTCGCAAAGGATGCAAAGAGACGAATGCTCCTGGTAGTTTGTTAATTTGAATATCTGATGTCTCTCAATCATCGGAAAAGAATCACGCGAAAGGCGATGAGTGATTCCTTATCTTGAATGATTTCTTTGCGTCACCCGCGCCTTTGCGGGAAACCGTCTTTTTCTTCTCCTCTTTTGAAACTGAACGTCCATCTGCTCTTCAATCCTTTATCAAACTGGTGTAGATTAGTCGCAGTTTTAAGCAAGGGTGCTCCCCGTCTTTCGTCCCATGCGCGCGGCACATATTTAGCCGCCCAGTCGTGCAGCTTATTTGAAAGGCTTTGAAATCATGTCCCGAAAAATTTATGCTTTGTTTCTCGCACTCGTCATGATAACGGCGTTTGCGCTGACGGGCGGTCAGGCCGCCGTGCGAACCGCGACCGCTGCTCCGGCTGCAACCAACGACCTGCTCGGCATGCTTCCGCCCTCGGACATCATCGCTTCCGTTGACACACAGCGCGTGCTGACCGACTTTATCCCCACGATGTTCGCAAGCCAATCAGAATTTCGCACGGAACTCGAATCCAATCTCGACCAGTTCAAGAAGGATGTGGGCTTTGACCCGCGCACAATCGACGCCGTCGCTATCGGCCTGAATTTCGACGACTCGCGGCGGGCGCGCGGCTTCGACTTTGCGTGCATCGCGCGTGGACGCTTCGACGCCAACGCGGCGATTGAAGCCGGATTCGCCTCCGCGATGAAGCAGAGCAAGGGCGAGATCGAAAAACGCACGAGGCAATACGAGGGTAGAACTATTTATGTGCTCGCTCCCGTCTCCCGCCAATCCACGGAGGGCGGTTCCTCGCAGGAAGTTCGCGAGCCGAGCGGGAACACGATGGTCTTCGTCGCGCTCGACTCGAACACGTTGGCCTTCGGCAATCTCAAGAGCGTGGAGGCGACGATTGACGCTAGTATGGGACGCGAGAAAGTGTCTGACGAACTGGTGCAGCTTGCGACGCGCACGCCGAACGCCATCGTCAGCTTTAGCGGCAACATCACGCCTGAGACAGCCAACAATTTCTTTCACGTCAGCAACAAGAAGGCCGACGATACTATTGCTTCGATCAGGCAAATCTACGGCTCGTTCAACCTCAGCGGCAACGACGCCGAAGCTCTCGTCAACGTCCGCACCGAAACGGCGGAGCAGTCCCGCCAGCTCAGCTCCACGCTCAACGGCCTGAAGCTCATGGCAAGACTCGCAGGCGTGCGGGCGGATACGGGCGAGAAAAAATCGGTTGAGGTTTTAATCAACAACCTCAATATCTACGCGGTCGGCAACGAAGTGCAGCTCACCTTGCAGGTCGCGGCGAAAGACCTTGCGCCGTTCGTGAAGGCGTAGTTTATTGGTCTGGCAAACCACATGCTGCCCGTCTCCAGGGAGGGGCACGGAAAGATCGATTGACGATAGCCCCGCGCCGACTCGCAATGCGAGCGAAGAAGTCGCCAGAGTAGGGACAGTGTTTCGAGACATCACCGATGCGTGTGCATCCTTGCAACCTTGCGGGCTATAGCTTTTAGCAACAAGAAGCCGAACGGAATCTATCTCCGTTCGGCTTCTTGCCATGTACGTTACCGGGTAGTTCTTAATATTTAAGGCACATAGGCAGATGGCACAGGCACATCCCCATCGGTACCGAACTGTTCAGCTTTCATCAAACTGCTCATACTCTGCAAGATGTAGAAAACGTCGGTCGCAGGTCTGAACACAGCCACGTCACATTTTCCATCACCGTCATAGTCTCCAGCAGATGGAATATCCTGGCTTGTGCCCCAAGCGATACTCATAAAGCTGCTGTCGGAGCTGCGGATAATGTACCAGGCGCTGGTTGACGGTCTATAGACGGCGATGTCGGTCTTGCCGTCTCCGTCGAAGTCTGCGGCCAGAGGCTTGTCTTTACCAGTTCCCCACTGCTGTCGGACGATTACTCCGTCAAGACTTCCGAGAACGTAGAAGGTGTTATCGGAGGAGCGGTAGACGGCAAAGTCATTCTTACCATCTCCATCATAATCTCCCATCACAGGGACATCGCCGCCCGTACCCCATTGTTCTTCATGAAATGAATTATCCGAGCTATAGAGCAGATAGAAAGTTCCGGTTGAGGGGCGATAGACCGAGATGTCGGATTTTCCGTCTGCGTCATAGTCCCCTGTGGCCGGGATGTCTCCTGCTTGTCCGAACTGTGTAAAGCGGAATGAGTTGTCCTCGCTATTAAGGATGTACCAGTAGCCCGTCGAGGGACGAAACACAACCATATCAGCTTTGCCATCTCCATCGTAATCAGCAGGAGCGATCTGGTCTCCGCTCATGCCAAACTGTGTGGCGCTAAAGCCTGAAGTTGATTGCGAAAGATACCAGGTTCCTTCAGAGGGACGGAAAACGGAAACGTCCGCTTTGCCGTCGGCGTCAAAATCAAACGGGGTAGGCGAGAAGGTTCGTTCAAACGCGCCGATGTCCGCGCCATTACCGGTTATGTTTGGAATAAGCGGGTTGTCATAGGGGCGAACCCGACCGCGCTGATCTGTGATAATGCCGGGGCTGTTACCTCTATCAAGCGCCGGGCTGAGGTTATGCAAAGCGCGCGTAAAAGTCGCGCCGCCATTATCTTTCAAGGGTCCGATTCGCGGGTCAATCGGACTATTCGTCGAACCGAGTTGATTCGTGACGCCGGCTAAACCTTCGCTGCCGTCTGCGTTGCCGATCAGGTTGTAGCTGCCCGTGTAAAGGTTGCCGAGGGTTCCTCTTCCGAGCAGGTCAACGCCGTCCCCTGCCTTGTTCATTGCCACCAGGTTGTTAGTCAAGGTGGCAGTGAAATTGTTGTAGATACCGCCTCCTTTGGAAGCAGCGTTGCCGCTGACAGTATTATTGGTGAGGGTGATCGTGGCGGTGTTAAAAATTCCGCCGCCGCTATCGCTGGCGGAGTTGCCGTCAATCGTGCTGTTAGTGGCATTCACTGTACCGCTGGTGCCATTAAAGATACCGCCGCCGCTCCCGCCGTTAATGGCGATGTTACTGCTCACAGTGCTGGCGTCGATGTTCAGCGTGCCGCTGTCAAAAATGTAGATGCCGCCGCCATTGATGGCGGTGTTGTCGCGAACGGTAGAGTTAGTAAGCACCAGAGTGCCGCTGTTGCTCATATAGATACCACCGCCGTTGTTGGAGGCAGTATTGCTTTTGACAGTACATCCATTGAGGCTCAGCGTGCTGCTGTCGCCCATGAAAACACCGCCACCTAACCCGTTATTGCTAAAACCATTACTGATGGTGAGGTTGCTCATCGTGACGACTGCACTGCTGACGAGCGTGAAAATGCGGAAGCTGTTGTTGCCCATCACGGTCAAACCTTGAGACTGATTGTTGTTGATAGTCAGAGGCGCTAACGGAAGATCAGGCAACGGGCTTAAGAGATTGATCGTGAACCGGTTCTCCGCAGCATTGTAACCCGAGTCGGTCATCGGGACGTTGAACATGACCGTGTTCGCGGCGGCGTTTGTAGTAGCGTCGATGATTGCCTGACGCAAACTGCCAACGCCGGCATCAGCCGTTGTAGTGACCGTTAAAGGCACCGCTTGTGCGCTAATAACACTCAGCAACAAGCACATTCCAACTAAAACTAAGGCCTTTGCTAAAACCTTATTTATTTTATTCATACTGTAATCCCTCGTGGTTTTGTCTGTTGCTGTCTCGTACTATCGAAACAGAAGTGGCCTAAGAATTGAGCATCTGCATCAAGAGTTATTCACCTTCCGTAACAACCAATATGTTTGGTAGTGATAAGGTGAGAATGATCATTCAAGGCTGTTAGAGAGCAATGTGCGCAACGTGATAAACAATGCGCAGTTTTGTTGTACGTCAATAACTGTGCCATCTGAAACGCAAGTTGATTTGGAGATAAACCAACAAACGATTGACAGATTTTCGTTATAGTGAGATTGATGAATTAGAAGGAGGGGCAGAATGTCCTGTTCATTTGACCCACAGGCAGGGCATTCCGGGCATCTTTCAACAGGCGCTCTCTTATCTCAAACGCAAAAGATTAAGTCATGGATGAAGAGACTGATTCGTTAGCCGGGCATTCGCAGGACGCAGACGAAAAGAGGCCGCACGATTCGGCGCACAGCAGGCTTTTCAAGTGGGCTATCATCGTTGCGGCTGCGCTTCTCGTAGCATTCATGCCGGTTCCGAGCGGCATCACGCCGCAGGCCTGGAGGCTGCTGGCGATTTTTGTGGCGACTATCGTCGGCTCAATCGTGCGCCCAGTGCCGGGCGGGGCGATGGTCTTGCTCGGAGTCTCCGCCGTCGCCATCTCAGGCGCGCTCCCGGTCGAGAGCGCGCTCAAGGGTTACGCAGACCCGATTGTGTGGCTCGTGCTGGCGGCCTTCATGATCTCGCGCGGGATGATTAAGACGGGACTGGGGCGGCGCATCGCTCTCATGTTCGTGCGAGCCATCGGGCATCGAACGCTCGGACTCGGCTACGCGCTCATCTCGACCGATATGCTTCTGGCATCCGTCATCCCGTCGAACGGCGCGCGTGCGGGCGGCATCATCTTTCCCATCGCCAAAAGCATCTCCGAAACTTACGAATCAAGACCCGGCCCGACAGCGCGCCGCTTGGGCGCGTTCCTGATGCCGCTCATCTATCAATGCGATGTCATCGTCTGCGCGATGTTCCTCACAGGTCAGGCATCGAACGCCCTGATAGCAAAATTTGCTAAAGACGTGACGGGCATCGAGCTAACTTACCCGCGCTGGATTCTCGGAGCGATTGTGCCGGGAGTTGTTTCCCTGCTCGTCGTGCCGCTTTTGCTCTATCGCATCTACCCGCCTGAAATCAAACACACGCCGGAGGCAGCGAGTTATGCCGCTGACGAGCTGAAAAAGATGGGGCGGATGTCGCTCAATGAAAAGCTGATGCTGCTCGTGTTCGCTCTGGTCGCGGCGTTGTGGATGACGACGTGGCTGCACAATCTGAACTACGCGGTCATCGCTCTGCTCGGCATCTGCGTGCTGCTCTTGAGCGGTGTGCTTGAATGGAGCGATGTTATTTCGGAGCGCGCCGCGTGGGACGTGTTTATCTGGTACGGCGGATTGGTGCGTATGGCCGAAGCCCTGGGCGAGACCGGCATTACCAAACGCTTCGCCGAAGCTGCCGCGAGTTTGACGGGCGGCTGGACGTGGTGGGCTGCGCTCGCGTGCCTGCTGCTCATCTATTTCTACGCACACTACGCTTTTGCGAGCATCACAGCGCACGCGACGGCGATGTACATTCCCTTCCTCATCGTCATCCTCGCCAGCGGCGCGCCGCCCGCCCTCGCCGTGCTCTCGCTCGCCTACTTCTCAAACCTCAACGCCTCGCTCACGCATTACGGCACGACTCCGGCCCCGATCTATTTCGGCGCGGGCTATGTCAGGCAGAGAACGTGGTGGTGGCTGGGTTTGATCGTGTCCGTCCCGAACATTTTAATCTGGACGGGAATCGGTTTCGGGTGGTGGAAGCTGCTCGGTTGGTGGTAAAAGATTAGAGCAGCAAAAACGAGAAAGGACAAAGCATATGAGCCGAGACCGCTTTGAAGATTACGTGCCCGTCGCAGAGAGGATCGAGCAATTTTATTCCGCCTATCCTGCCGGGAGAATCCTGACCTCGATCATCGAGCATGACCGCGAAGCGGGCTTCGTGCTAATCCGCGCCGAAGTTTATCGGAACTCCGAAGACACCATGCCGTCCGCGACCGGCCACGCTTTTGAAGTGCGCGGCGAAAGCTATGTGAACAAGACATCGTATTTAGAGAACTGCGAGACAAGCTCTGTCGGTCGCGCGCTCGCACTCCTCGGCTTTGAAGTTCGGCGCGGGATTGCGAGCCGCGAGGAGATGGAGAAGACCACGCGCGGCGCAGGCTCTAAAACGAAAGCTGCCGCCGCCGCTCAAGCCCCGCCTCCTGCCGCTCAAGCTACGCCGCCCGCCCCTCAAGCCGCGCCCGACGCGCCCGGCTCAACTTTGGACGCGCAGATCAGACAGGCTTGGGAGGATGCCGGATATAAACCTGAGAAGTTGACGCAGACCCTCAACAAGCGTTTCAAGACGGAAGACGGCCTCGACGGCTTGAGCACAGAGATGAAAGAGCAGGTCTTGTCGGGTTTGAGAAAAGGCGCGGCCTGAAAATATCAGTCATAGAAAAGTTCTTGATGATTCAATTCCGGAATGTTGAGATGGAAGTAATCCGAAGTTCTGTCTGCGCTACTGTTTTTTACGGCGCGAGCGGCGCGGCCTCAACCGGCAAATCGGTCGAGAGGCCGAACGGCTGCGCCGTCATCAGATCGTCCGCGCTTCGCTGGATGTACCACACTCCTGACGACGGGCGATAGACGGCTAAGTCAGTCTTTCCGTCTCCACCATAATCAGCAGGCACCGGCACATCCGTCTGGATGCCCCAGCCTTGCGCCAGCAAGGAATTGTTGCTGCTTCGCATCGCATACCATGTTCCCGTCGAAGGACGATACGCCGCGACATCAGCCTTGCCGTCGCCATCATAATCTCCTGCGACCGGCAAGTCTGTGCTCGTGCCGAACAGTTGCCCGCGCAGTTGATTGTTGCCGCTCTGTTGGATATACCAACTACCTGAGCGATAAACAGCGATGTCCGCCTTGCCATCGCCATCGTAATCTGCGGGCACGGCTTTGTCCGTTGAGATGCCGAAAGACTGGGCGACGAACTGATTGTCGCTGCTTCTGAGGATGCACCAGATGCCTGCTCGATAGACTGCCACATCTGCTTTGCCATCGCCGTCATAATCTGCCGGAACGGGCGTGTCGGTCGAGATGCCGAATGATTGTGAGATGAAAGTCGAGTTCGTGCTTCTGAGGAGATACCACGCGCCCGTGGATGGACGATAGACGGCGAGGTCGGTCTTGGAGTCTCCGTCGTAATCTGCGGTGACCACTTTGTCTGTGCTGATGCCCCACGATTGTGTGGTGAAGGAATTGTCTGAGCTTCTCAAGGTGTACCAGATGCCGGATGAAGGGCGATAGACAGAGATGTCTGATTTGCCGTCGCCGTCGAAGCCATAGCGCGGTGTTGGTATCAAACAGGCACTCAAGAACACCGATAGATTAGTAGTATCGTTCTCTGTCACGATATCTGCTCGCCCATCTCCGTTGAAGTCCGCGACTGCAATGCAAAGTGGACTCTGAAGTTCTCCGAAGGCGGCATCACCACGCCGTTCAAGCTGCCCGTCAAGGTCGAATCGCGCACCTTCAATGTGAAGGACTTCGGCGCGAAGGGCGACGGCGTGACCGATGATACGGTAGCTATTCGCGTTGCCATAGATGCGATGATCGCCGCCAACAACGGCAGTCTCATCAACGGCGTCGGCACGCTCTTCTTCCCCAGTGGCCGCTATCTGGTCAGCAATCAAGTCTATAGCCCAGACCTCTTCGACCTGCCCTCCGGCATCATCATTCAAGGCACTGCCGGGCCGGTCACCGGCGTTGATGTCAGTAATTGCCAGATCGTGCTGACTTCGTTCCTCACCAGTATCTTCAGAATCTGAAATAACCCCCACAAGATCATTTTCAATGACATCGGCATTGCCAATAACGCTAACGTGATAGAAGGCACCATCACCGTCAATGCCAGAGACGATGACGAAGAAAATTTCGATGTTTTCAATACGACCGGCATCGAGTTCAATAACGTGACGATCTGGAATTTCGAGCGCGGCTTCAGCGTCGAAGGCTCCGGCGTGGCCTTGCACTGGGACATCACGGGCACGCGCATCAATCACTGCACGATTGTGGAGTGCCGCTATCCCATTTATCTGAATTCGCAGAACTGCGATTTCACGAAGATTACGGATTCCAGAATCGGCTCCATTATCGGCGGCTTCGGTATCTACATGGAGAGAGTCGGCATTATAACCATGGATAGCGTCTTGGGTGCGGGGGCTGTCGAGCAGATGCCGCCACATGCTCCGCTCTCCGACACCTTCATCTATCTGACGGCAGCGCACGGGACTGTGACCATCTCAGGTAGCGAGTGTGATGGCTTTATCCGTTCGATGCAGGTCACCTCTCTGGCGGTGGGCAATTTCGCGTGGCCGATCCTGCTGCTCAACAATACGTTCGGTGAGACGGTGGCGCTCCAATCGCAGTGCGAAATAGTCAGTATCGGCAATCGCTATTTTCTCGATACGGTGCAGTGCGACACGCAGACGTCGGCGACGATCTATAGCTTCGGCGATGCGATTATCGGCCTCAATAAAGTGCTTACCCCGTCCGCAGACTTTCATCTGAACAACAGCCCGAGTCGTTTGGCCTCGCGCGCGAACCATTATCGCGTGGACTTTCAACGCCCGGCTCGCTTTGGCGGAAGAGCGGGCTTTATCACGCCGATAGAACGGACGACGCTGCCGCTCGCAGTCTCTGCCTTCGCTAACGGCGCGGCGCAGGTCTCTTTGTGTGACGAGGAAAAGGCAATGCGCTCTTCACCCTGCGCGCCGATGCCGATTTTCTCTACTTTGAACTGGGTGACACGGGCCAAAGACTGATGTCGCTGGATCGTCGGGGCGATCTGATCTTGAAAGGCACGCTAACGGAAAATGGCACGCCTTAAAATTACTATAGCGATTTGCAATTGCATGAGGCACAGGTCAGAATCCAATCGCAAACTGCTATAATGCGGTCGAGCTTTTGGCAAGATGCTTGAAAATTCAATCGCGTATTCGATGATCAGAAATCGAATATCGAAACAACAGAAGGGACGTAGCTGGAAGAGAAAACATTATCCACCTACGTCCCTTTTTGATGTGAGCTATGGGTACCTTATTTAGACGGCTGCTGCGGGAATCCCTGCGGCAATCCTTGCGGCATGCGCGGGGCGGCGGCTGGCGGCTCTTCTTCTTCCATGCGTGCCAGCACATCCGTGTTGACTTTGATGCGGCCTTCGCGCCACATGCGCGCTTGCGCGCTGGCGAGATAATCTTCAAAGACCTGGCCGCGACGATCCTGCAACATGGAGTCGGTCAGTGTGTCGCGCTGTTTGGTAAACTCAGCGAGGTCAGGCTCGGTGCGCTTGGTGATGCCGATGACCATCCACGTGTCGCCCACTTTGACGGGGGTCTTCGTCACTTCGCCCTCTTTCATAGAATAGATGGCATCGTCCGTGGACGCGCTGTTGCCGATGGGATTCGCGCCCGCATCTCCGAGCGGCGTGCCCAGTTTGTAGGCATCCGAAGTCTTGGCTTCGAGTCCCTGCTTTTCGGCTGCGGCCTTGAGGTCGCCCGCGCTCGATGCGTTTGAAGCGATGTCGCGCGCAGCCTGTTCGACCTGCGCTCTGGCGCGCTCGCCTTTGACAGCCTCTGTGAGCTGGCTCTTGACCTCATCGAACTCGGCATCGCGCGGCTCTTTCTTGTCAACCAGCACTGGTATGGCAAAGCCGCCTTTGACGGCAGTGCTATCTCCAACGTCATTCGGATTGTTGAGCTTCTCAAGCGCGCGTTCGAAATCCTGTGAAGTTCCGATGTCTTTCACATCATCGCCCGGTTTGACGTAGCCCGTTTCTTTGACCATCTCGGCGGGAGTCATGTTGGCTTCGGCGGCAAGCTCCTGTGCAACTTTTTGCACGTCGTGACTATTTTTGAGACTGTCGGCGGCGCGCTTCGCAAGCTTGGCGGCAGAGCCGAAAGCCTCGCGGTTGCGCGCAGAGACGAGCAGCTCGTTTTTAGCCTCGTCGAAAGTCTTCTCGACCGCATCGCCGCGACGGAAAATAAAATACGCGTTGCCGAACTTGATCGGCTCCGTGACGGCTCCGGCCTGAAGGTCTAAAGTTTTTTGCAGCGGGTCGTCAGGCTTGTTCGGATTTTTCTTGACGACGAAAGGAATCGCGCCGCCGTTCTTGGCCGTGGCGGGGTCTTCGGAGTTGCCCTTTGCAAGCTCTCCAAACTTCTCTTCCGTGATGTTGCCGGAATCGCCGCGCGCCTGCGCGACCAGACCATCGGCCTTCGCTTTCACGGACGCGTCCAAATCAGGACGCGCTACCTTCAAAACGATCTGCTGGACTTTGACACCCGCCTGCTTATTCTCAGGCCGCAAGGCGTCGTACTCTTTGTGCAACTGCTCGTCCGGGATGGTCAGCTTCGACCCGGCTTTGGCCTGATCTATGAAGAGATAGCGAATCTTTTTCTGCGGCGCGTTGAGGTGATACTCGGCCTTGTGCTGGTCGAAATAGGCGCGCAGGTCTTGATCGGACGGCTGAATCTTCGCGACCAGCTTGTCGGCTGCGACCGGCACATAAGTCAGACTGAAGGTCGTGTTCTTACGCTTGTAATCGTCCTGCACCTCTTCGGGCGAGACGCGCACGCCCGCCGTGATGAAGGCGCGCAATTTCTGTTCAGCAACGGTATCGCGCAACTCGCGCTCGAAGGCTACGATGTCGCCGTAGTTGGCAGCGACGATCTCTTTATAACGCTCCTCGCCGACGAACTGGCCGCCGGGGTCTTTGAACTGTTTGCGAATCATGTCGGCGACCTCCCGGTCGGATGCGCCGAGGCCGAGACGCTCGGCTTCCTGCGAGACGACGCGCCCCTGTATCAGAGTGTCCAGAAAGCGGCGGTCGCTGCCGAGCTGCGCCAGATCAAACTGGCCGTTGAGACGCTTCTGCAAATTCTCTTTGTAACGCGCGAGGTCTGCGACCGTGATCTCGTCGCGCCCCACGCGCGCGAGCACGTCCGTGTTCTTGGCGGGCGGGACAGCCGCGCTGTTGCGTCCCGGCGCGTAGAAGATAACAAGGCTGACCGCCATCATAACTGCGAAAGCGATGATGACTAAACTACGCGTCCGTTCCAGACGACTTAATTGTTTGAGCATAAAATTATTACCCGGAAATTTGGAAGATGATGCGGACGGAAATCAAAGGAAGAAACCGCAGCAGCAGTCTCATAGCCGTCAATCTCTGACCCGCGACAGACCTGTGATTGTAGCGGAGAGCCGTGCAATGCCGCAACCGGCGGAGAGCAAGGCGGAAGCATGAAGGCGGAAGGATGAAAAGCATGCTATTCAAACTTGGGCGATTCAGCTTGAGATGAACCCTTCAATATTCGGATAGCACATCTTTCATCCTTCATCCTTCCGCCTTCATCCTTGCTCTTCCGTTGCTCGGTTACGCGCGCGGATGCTATGTTATTTCAACAATGAGCATGCAGGAACATTCGATCTGGCTGTGGGTGGGATTCGGCGTAGTCATAGCGTTTATGATGTGCCTTGATCTGGGACTCTTTAATCGAAAGGCTCATACTCCGAGCTATAAAGAAGCGACGCTGTGGAGCTTGGTCTGGATCACGCTGGCGATGCTCTTTTCGGGAGTCATCTTCTGGCATCTGGGCAACATCAAGGGCTTTGAGTTTCTGACCGGCTATATCATAGAGCTATCGCTCTCGGTTGATAACCTCTTCGTTTTTCTGCTTCTCTTCTCGTATTTCAAAGTTCCCTCGAAGTACCAGCATCGCGTCCTGTTCTGGGGCGTCATCGGCGCGCTCGTGATGCGCGTGACGATTATTCTGCTGGGGACGGCGCTCATCAGTCGCTTTCACTGGATTCTCTATTTCTTCGGCGCGTTTCTGGTCTACACGGGCATCAAGATGATGTTTCAGGAGGAGACCGAAATAAATCCGGAAGACAGCACAGTCGTGCGCGTCTTGACGCGCTTTGTGCCCATCACGCGCCATTATGAAGATGAAAAGTTTTTCACGGTCGCCGACGGAAAGCGCACGGGAACGCTGCTCCTGCTCGTGCTGGCGATTGTCGAAGTGACAGACCTCGTCTTTGCCGTGGACTCGATCCCGGCCATCTTCGGTGTCACGACAGACTTTTTTATCGTCTTTACCTCGAACGTTTTTGCGATCCTCGGACTGCGCTCGATGTTTTTCCTGCTCGCGGGCGTGGTCGAAAAGTTTCATTACCTGAAAGTCGGACTCGCCATCGTGCTCACGCTGATCGGCGTCAAGATGCTGACAGAGACGCTGCTCCTCAAGGTGATGAACAAATACACTCTGATCATCGTCTCGCTCGCAGCCGTGGGAGCGATTCTCTCAGGCTCCGTCGTCGCCTCTTTGATCTGGCCTGATAAGTCCGAAAGAGATATTGACGTAGACCTTCCGCCCGATTTCGAGCCGCCGTTTGAAAACGTCGAATATGATGATCCGTTGAAGGAATCTGCGGAGGAGTCGGAGACCGTCGAGCGGCGTTGAAGTTTCAATCGCAGGGATTCGCAGCATGGATGAACGAATCGAAATCTCTATCCGCAGGGCGACCCGTGACGACGTGCCGGAGATAGTTCGCCTGCTGGCTGACGACCCGCTCGGCAAAGAGCGCGAACGATTTGAGCAGCCGCTGCCCGAAGCTTACTATCAAGCGTTCCGCGAGATTGAAGCGGACGGGCGGAACGAGCTGTTGGTGGTGGAAGCGGACGGCCACGTCATCGGCACGATGCAGCTTACCTTTATCCCGTCGCTCTCGTTTCAGGGCAGCAGGCGCGCACAGGTCGAAGCCGTGCGTGTTGATGGCCGTTACAGGAATCACGGCATCGGTCGCAAGCTCCTCGAATGGGCGATTGAAAGAGCGCGCCATGAGGGTTGCCGTTTCGTGCAGTTGACCACTAATATTGAGCGCGCCGACGCCCATCGCTTCTATTACAGTCTGGGCTTCGTCGCATCTCACACGGGAATGAAATTGGATTTACAAAAGTGATAAGTGATAAGAGAAGAGGGAGACAGGAGACAGGAGACAGAAGCAGAGGCGGAAACGCGCTTTTACTCTTCCTCTTATTCTGTCTCCTGTATTCTGACTCCTGTCTCCTGTTTTTCTTAATGAGGAATCGAATTATGCATCAACTCTCAAGGTCTTTAATAAACTGTGCTCTGCTGTTTATGGTTGCGTGCTTGCTGATTGGCGGCGCGAGTCCTGCGGCTGCCGTTCAGGTCGAGCAGAAAGAGGCTGCGCGTTATAACGTCAATGATGTCTTGCGCGCGGCGCAAACTATTTTCATCAAGTCAAAATCCGTCTACTTCAAAGCTACGACTCTGGAAAACTCGCTGCTTCAGCGTGATGAATTTCAGGAGTGGGGATTGTCAGTCACCAGAACCGAGTCGGACGCGGATTTGGTTATCGAAGTTGGCCGCAAGCTCTTTACCACGAGCTTTGTGTACAGCGTGATTGATACGAAAACCAACAGGGTCATCGCCAGCGGCAGGGTCAACTCGATTGGCGGCACGGTCGAAGGAAAGATTACCGACAGCTTTATCAAGAAGATGAAAGCCGTGCGCGCGTCGTTCCCGGCGACTCAAGCGAAATAAGTTCTGCATTTCAGACACAGGAGCCGACGATGAGAAAATTTATCTTTGCCTTTCTACTGTGCGCCTCCGCCTCGTCGCTCATCGCGCCGCGTGCATCGCAGCCGACGAGCGCAAACAGTCAGACCGTCGTCACAGCGGCGCAGGTCAACGGCACGTGGAGCAGCAAGTACGGCGAGTTCAAGGTCTTGGCTCTGGGCAAACAGAGATTGAAGATCGCCTTCTCAGGCACTTATGAATATCAATCGCAGGCCGGGCCGATGGCGAATGTCGGAGAGGGCAGCGGCATCGCTATCATCGAAGGCGACACGGCCACTTTCAAACCCGAAGGCGCGGAAGATGCCTGCCAGATTACTATGAGATTCACACGCGGCAAGCTCATCGTGACGCAAGAGAGCAACTGCGGCTTCGGCCTCAACGTCTCAGCCGCCGGCACGTATCGCAGGATCAGCGCACGTAAGCCAAAGTTCGATGAGGGCGAATGCAATTAAGAGAGAAGCCTCAAGACATCTCTTTCAGATTGATGAGAAAAGCGGCTTTGAGTTTTACTAAAACTCAAAGCCGCTTTTTCATTTCTACAAAATGTGCGGAGCCGCTCGTGTGCAACTCACTTGCATCTTCCCAGCGGGCTAAGTCCAAAAACGTATACCATATACTTTAGCAGCTAACCCATTGATGCAGCATGGTTTACGCATAACCATCCTTTGCCAATCTGATAAAATCTGTCCAAAAAGTCAAGAATCGTCCAAAAATAGAATGACCCGGTTCTTGAGTCTCACCATCAATGGTGTCCGACACTATATTATAGCAATGCCTATGCCATCCTTACCATACAACTATGTCTCTCCCGGTCCAGACTCGAGTGCTGTGTAGAGTTTAGACTTCCGTTATGTACGGATGCAGCTAACTGCCTTCATCTGCTGGCGTAGATACATCCTCATTGCAAGCCCCCACATGTGCCTCCGATCATTCTCCGGTGAGAACATGGAGAGCGCGTCTCTATACATCTCGACGACGGACTTCTCCAACGTAAAACTGTCGGCGGCGCTCAACATCGCTGAGGCGGCTCCGAATAGAATCTTTCTCCATGTCTGGGCGTACTCGCCCCCCGCCGTCACGAAGCCGATCTCGCCGTTGAATCCGACGAAGGCGCGACCTCGAGTTTGACGCTCGTAGGCTGCGCCAAGCCCGGCGCCAGCGTTCGAGCAGAAGGCGAGTAGGAACTTGGGGCCGGTGGGCACGTGTCTTTGGTCGAAGAAGGGGGAGCCGGCGGCTCCGTCCGAGGGCGCGCCCGGCCCTAGCAGAGAGTCCTCCCGGCTGTGGCCGCAGAAGACGAGCCCGACCTCCGTCTCTGACGGGTCAATGGAGAGCTGGGAGAGTTGCTCGTCGTAGGTGACCGGGTGCTCGGGCCTGCACAGCACGCTGGGCGCACCGAGATCGGGGGGATCCACCAGCAGCCCGGCGCCGTACTTGGTCAGCGCGTCATGTACGGGCGCGACGAGCAGGATGATACGGCGTTCGGCACCCTGCGCCTTAGGTCTCGGGTTCGTCGTCATCTCGTCCTTTGCCATCATGGTTGATTCCCAGAGAGCTTTTGAATTCGTCGACCAGCATCACCACGTGCGCGAGGCCGACCGTGGTCCCGCGCCGTATCTCTTCGGCCAATTCCCTCGCGCTGTAGACCTGTGTGCCATAAGCGAAGGCAGGCTTGTCCGGGTTGCCCCTCGCCATCAGCCAGTCGATGATCAAGTCTTTGAGCTGGTCGGCGACGTAGGAAGCAGCGGACGGTGCGGCGCGGGGCACGAACGCCACCGACAACGGGCTGCCGATCAGCTTCTCGACCCGGGGTGCCACCTCTTCGGCAAGGATTGCCATGATTTCGCTCGCCAGCCTCTCCTTCGCCCCTACAGCCATCTCCTCCAGCCTGCCGGCTGTCTCCCGAGATTTTTGCAGGAAACGAATCCCTGCCCTCTCCAGCCGCATTCGCCTGTCCCCCGTCAGATCGGCCGCGCCTGAGACTACCACCTCCACGGCGCCGCGGAACAACGGGCGGTTTTGCAGGAGGAACTGATCGCCTTCGGTGCGTGACAGGTCGCCAAAGTCAAAGTCGGTAACGACTAACTGGTACGAGCGCGTCCCCCCCTTCTGCATTAACTTAAGGGCCTCCTCCGGCGTCCTCGCAGTGTCAACGACGTAGCCGAAATCGGAGAAGTAATCGCTGAGCCCTTCAAGGAAGGACTCGTCGTCGTCCACCAGCAGGATGCGGGGGTTTGGTAAAGAAACTGTAATTGCCTCACTCGCCCGATCGCTCATACGTCTCCTTGCGAATCTCTTCCCCGGCGGGCTTCAGAGGCGCGTCGCTCTGCCAGCGTCGCCCCGTCTGCCCCGTCCTCCGAGCCGCCTGCCTCCGCCCCCACCCTGTCGGCGTGTTCTGCCCTTCGGAGCGCGTTCCACTTGGGCAGCATCAGAGTGACTTTAGTCCCCACACCCACCTCACTCTCGAAGGTCATAGTCCCGCCGTGGATCTTAACAATCTTCCTCCCGACGAAGAGGCCGATGCCGCTATTTGCCTTTCGGTCGCTGCGGGTGGTGAACGGTGCGGACAACCTGAGCTTCGCTAAGTTCTCCTCGGGAATCCCGCCACCATTATCCTCTATCTCCACCTTCGCCCAGACCACGTACCTGTCCGACGCCGGACTGACCGGCCCGACGTGGACTCTGACCAACCCCGTCTCCCGCCCGGCCTCCTCGATGGCCTCCAGCCCGTTTTTTATAACATTCACGACTAACTGCTCGAACATCGGCTGGTAGGCGCGCACGAACACGCTCCGCCCTTCGACCATGATCCGCGCGCCGCCCGGCTGATTCAGCGCCTCCACCTCATTCTCTAAAGACCAGACGGCGCGGTGGACGATGTCAAGCATGTCCACCTTCGCCATGAACCCGTCGCGTTCGGAGAGGTCCTGCTTCCCGCGGAGGATGTCCACGGCGCTGACAATGGCGTTGATGCGCTCAATGGACCCCTCCAGGGTGTCCAGCTTTCGCTGGATGCCCGTCTCGTGCTGATACCTGTCCCTCAAAGATCGGATAGCAGCGCTGATCGTCGCCAGCGGCGTGATGATGTCATGTTTGATGCTCGACGCGAGCATTCCCAACTCGACCAGTTGACTCTTCGTCTCGAACTTCTCCCTCTCGGCATCAAACTCCGCCTGTCTAATCCTCAACTCCTGCGCCGCCGCCCTGTTGGCGATGGCGAACTGGAGGGCACCCTGCAACGCAATAGCTTGGACTACTTTCACCAGCAGGGCGATGACGAAGATGGCGACTGTTATCGTTATGCCCGGGCTGTATCTGGAAACCGGGATAAGTAACTGTAAGAACGCGTAGCAGTAAAACGTGAGGGGAAGCACCGCGCCGTTCAACCCGGCTTTTTCGCCGCCGAGGCGGCCACGCAACACCCAACCGACAGAACAAAGAAGAACGAAACTCACGACGGACAGCGACACCATCAGCGCTGCCTCATATCTGCGGATGCTCTCGGGTAATAGGAGGAACAACAAATATACAGCGGTGGCGAATGCCAAGCCCGCCAGTGCAATTAGGATTATGCGCCGCTTCTTCATCCGGACAAGTTCCGCCGCGCCGGAGGCGAACAGCGACAGCAGCAGGAAGATGTCGGAAGTGGAATACAGAAAGATGATGCCCCACCGGTACGAAGAAGGTAACGGATAATCGGAGGTCACCCTGTTCGCGTCCAGCAGCGTGTAAACGATAGTGGCGAAGAATGAGGCGGCGATGAAGAAATATAAATCGTCATCTAAAAACTTGTAGGCATAAAAATATGTGCCGGCGAGCATCAGATTAACCGCGAGTGATGCAAAGGCGATCGGCGACAGCATTGGGGACAGAAAGTCGATTCGCCCCTGAAAATACAAGTAGAAGAATACGGCGAGCATCATCGGCATGACTGGGGACAGGACCTTGGCGTACGTCCAGATCCGCCTGTCCCGTCCCCCGATTTTCGCCACCGCTAATTCCATAGTCACCTGCTGCCGTCACGCGCGGGCGGTATCTCTCACAACTTCGCGATTCAACTCACCCGCAGCAAAGCCTTGAACTCCTTCACGCCGGCCTCGGTGGATCTCGTGTGGCCCGTCTTGTAGCTGGTGTAGTGCAATTGGCCGTCGGCGAACGCCACGTAGAAAAATATCTCCAACTGCGTGCAGACCGCGCAGCGCTCCAGAACGATGAAGGGGTGCAGACTGTAGAAGTGCCCGTCTTCGCGGTTAATCAGGTGCAGTTCATCAGAGTTCATTAAAAAGTTAAACGTCTTCTTTGAGAAGAGCAACTGGGGGTTGGCCCCCGTACACTCCTGGAGCCTGTAACTGTACTCACTGCCGACCTTCTTGACGCTCGACACGTAGCAGAGCAGAAAGCCCGTTATGAACTGGTACTCTTGGAGAAGTGGGATCAGCAGCTTTTCACACTCCCGCGCGATCTCTTGATACTCGAACTCCGAGCGCTTGACGCCGTACCCCGGGAACCGGTGGAGCATCCCGACCAGCGCCTTGATGGCTCCCCTGTTCTCTTCGTTTAGGAAGGACGCGAGCCTATGCCTGAAGGGTGCCGCCTGCGGCTCGTCCTCACGCCCGGTAATCTCACCGATGATGTTAAACCAGTCCGTGATGTCGGGCTCGGAGACACTATTTCGGATGCGCGCGTCCAGCCGCACATCTCTCGGGTCGGTGCCGAAGTACTCGCACATCAGGGCCACGGCCGAGAAATTCAGCAGGAGTTTGAAAATGTCACTTTGCCGGTGGAGTACATCCATTGTGAGCAGATCGCTTTTGAGCTCTTGGTAGATGTATGTGAAGGGGGTTGGGTACTTATTCAGAATGACCTCGTCGAACCTGCCCTCCCGGTTCGACCTAGCCAGCCTCTCCCGCTCGATGTCTTGGCGCGCCTGCTCAACCGCGAAGCGCAGTGACTGTACCATCTGCCCCACCGCTGATTTCGACAAGTACTGGAAGACCTTGTAGACCTTCGCCTCCACCGCCGGGAGCAACTCGTTGTAGGCGGTGAGGACGATCACCCGGTACTCGGCGGCCCGCCCCATGATGTGCTCCAGAATCGCCGTGCCGTTCTCCCCCGGCAGTTGGAGGTCAAGCAGTATTATTCGAACCTCGCGGTCTTCATTGAGGACGCGCTTCGCCTCCTCCACCGAGTCGGCCTCGACGAAGGTGAGGTCGGTGTCGCTGAAAATGTCAATCACCTCGCTGCGGAAAAGCGGATCATCGTCCAATATTAAAATCTTCGACGCGCCATGATGTTCCGTGACCCTCACTTTGTGGGACGCTGGCACCCTCACGGCCGCGGGCGAGCCGGCGGCCGCCCTCGCGACTATATCGGCAACCTCTTCAGCGATTCTCGCCAACTCTTGGTCGGCATACGCACCCTGCTGGCGCCACACAGGCTCGCCATACTTGGGGCGAGCCTGCATCCCTCTGAGCCATTTGATCCTGCTCCAAGCGCAGTACTTGGCTATAACCGGGACGACGACGAGCCCGTCGTTCTTACGGCGAATGAGGAGTCTGGGCACCTCCTCGCGCAGGATGAAGTTAGAGTTGAGGAAGTTAGCCGTGACGAGCAGCACGGCCACTTTTGCCTGCCCTATCGCCTCGGTGATCTCTTGCTCCCAGTCGTCGCCCGCACCGAGGGCATCGTCACTCCAAAGGGTGATCAGGTCCGACTTGAGAATGCCGAGGTGCGTCAGCAGGCTCTCTTTCTCGGCCTCATCCTTATGGCTGTAACTGATAAACACAAGAGGTTTGTTCATCGCGTTCGCCCCTATATCTGAATCGTCGTAATCTTTTACCACGAGGCGCTTCCCCGTGAGTGGCTTGTACTATAATACTGAACAGGAAATATTTGCATGAAAAACTTCGACGTTAACCCTATGATTGGCTCTACGCTACGCGTTCTCGACATTACGCCGAACATTGATTCTCTTTGAGTAGGCTGGTACAAGTTTGGCTCGAATAATATGAATCATAATGAGAGAGACTAATGTCCAAGAACCATACCCCAAGAGACTTGGCCCACGCTGTACATACCGAACTGAAGAGTAAAAGCGGAGCATATCCCAAACTCAATATTCTCGTTAATTTGTTCGAGACGATGTACTATGCAAGCCTTCAAACAGAAGAGTCACACCTCATATCATTCCACTTGGTCTACTTAGATCCAACAGATCCTAGTCCTGAACTACTGAGCCCAATTATTAAGGATCGCTGGATGGTAGTCCAGCTTGCGTATTCGATTCCTCTGACCATCGCAAATTTGATTAAGTTGGCGAATGCCTCGGATCCTCGCACCTCATCTCTTGCGATTTATCATAATGAGCAAGGGCGACTGTTTGTATGGGGCTTTGTTGATCAAGGGGCCAGCTACAGTGAGTATGTGAATTACGAGGCTGACGAAGGCATCGCCCGGCCAGGCTCGTTTCAAGCAACAATTGCGGGCGCAGGTCATTTGATAGCCTTCATTGAAATGAAGAAAATCGCTGAGCTAAAGATCAATGCTTTGCTAATGAGCGTGTCCGATGTCCTAGGAGGAGGGCCAATTCGTGAAGCTCTGCAACCGGGCATTAAAACTTACCTACAGGCCATTAAGGCACAGGTCCCGGCAAATATGCAGTATGCCTTCTCCAGATCGAAAGCGAATCTTGTTGCTACATGGTTACGGACTCTATCCCGCTTGTTGTTGAGAATGCAACGATACAGGCACGGAGGAGCCATCCTAATAACACCCACCAATTCTCTGCGTGGTCTAAATCTCAAATATGAACTCCCCTACGATCGATTACGGTCCGCTCTGGATGACAATGCCGTGTTGCGAATTGCTCAATCGTACTATTCGAAAAAGATTTGGTCAGATTATATTAACAGGGACGCTGAAACAGTCCCGGTCGCCCTCTATTTGGACGAATCCACTGTCCGAGACAACCTGAAGGCTAACCGTAGAGAACTCGAAGGAGCAATATGGTTTCTTTCCCTTCTGACTCGCGTCGATGGTTTGTTATTACTTAACCCAAGCTTGGAGGTCCAAGGTTTTGGGGTTGAGATAACTATTCAAAAAGAACCCACAAGCGTTTACATGTCTGGAAATCGAAGTGCAACGCCCAACTTATTAAGGCTAATTGACTACAACCACTATGGCACACGTCATCGATCTATGATGAGGTACTGTTCCCAGATGCCAAGGAGCATCGGATTTGTTGTCTCCCAAGATGGAGACGTGAGAGTTCTAACCCAAGTTCGAGGGCAATTGGTAATGTGGGAAAACATTAAGCTACAGCTTCCCGGTTTCGTGCAGCATCGGAAGACAACAGTTTAGATGCGGTGCGACAATTCCCTAACCTGTTGTTTGGAGGTATGAAATGGCTAAAATAGTCTCATTAATTAACATGAAGGGTGGTGTCGGAAAATCCACGCTAACTGTAAACCTAGCATGGCATTTTGCGGCCTATCGAAATTGGCTAAAAAAAGTACTGGTGGTTGATCTTGATCCCCAGTTTAATGCTAGCCAATACCTACTTGGAGTGGATGGATATAAACAAATCATTGATGAGGGCCGTCCGACCGTGTGGGATATATTTGAGGCGCATACAAAGATTCCGGGCGCAAAAGTACGCAATGTTGAACCAAAAGACACGGTCAGAAATGTGACCACCGTTCAAGGGGGTGGTCGGTTGGATTTGATACCATCACGCTTAGAACTTGCGCTGACGCTAAAAAATCCTGGCACTAAGGCACTACATCTGGCGCCTGCTTTGAAAAAGCTTGATGGAAAGTATGATTTGATCTTAATAGATTGCGCACCAACTGAATCGATCCTTAGTACCGCTGCTTATCTCTCGAGCGATTACATCTTGGTGCCGGTGAAGCCAGACTATCTATCAACAATCGGTCTTCCGCTCCTCATTAATTCCATCGAAGAATTCAAACTGGAGTTCCCGGGACATAATATAGAACTTGCTGGCATCGTTTTTAACGCCACAACGGATTATTCTCCAGAAGAGTCAAAATCGAAAAGAGAGGTGAAAGACCTAGCGAAGCAGTACAATTGGCATGTCTTCAAAACCGAGCTAGCATATTCGAGGTCATATCCCAAAGGGGCGCGGGAGGGGCAACCAATTTTTCGAACGACTTACGCCCGGACTGACCAAACGTCGCTGTTTCGCACATTTGCCCAAGAATTTGCTGAAAGAGTAGGTTTATGAACAACAATAAAGAATTCGATCTGTTGTCCGATCTCGCCAAATTGATCAAGAAGTATGGGCCGGAGACTTTTGAAGCATTGGGTGAACAAATCACGAATCCAAAGTTTACAATAATCTTGGCTGATCTTCTCAGCACGACCGCCAAGACGTACCGAGCGACACCCAAGGCAAAGAACAGGTCTCAATCCAAGCCGCAAAAGGGCAACTTTCTTTCAAGGCTTGAGGAATCTGATCCTGAGAAGGCTGCCTTGTTAATAGAGCTTTACGATAACTTAAAGAACAGGAGGATTCTTGCAACGCTAAGAGAGATGAAAGATTTTGCCGTAGATAATGGGTTGCCCCCGGTTAAATACACGTCGCGTGAGAAAGCGTTGATACCGTTCGTTCGGACTTTCCTAAAGATGCCCGTCGAAGAAGTGAGGGACTATCTGAAGCGTATTCAGCCAACTAGATCGTCAGGTGATCGAACCTTAGAAGGTTGGAGTAAGATTATTTTTGCTAAAGGTGTTAAAGATAGTGTGAGTTAAGCGCCTCTTAAATTGAGTGCATGCGATGACATCCAGTACTGGGTGGTTCTTGGAATAGAGTGGTTTGTATGGGTCGTTACTACCCAAGGCGAACGGGTCAGCGCATAGGAAACACTTACAGAAAAGCCAGTCTTGCAACTGTCCGCTCAAATAAGGCTCTGATCAGGAGCTTATGGCCGAGATGGCAGAAGCGCAGGGAGCATGGCACCGGATCGAATACGAATCTGCTAAACATTGAATCCCTGCGTACAGGGAAGCTGCCAAGGGCATCATGATTCTCTGAGCAGTGTCTGCCTGATAAGCTGTGCTGAGCAGTTTCAGGTGGCGTTTTTAGCAGGAGGTGGTGGAAAATATTCACTTCTCTGGAGGTTGAGATTTTCCAAGCCGCTTCTGCCCGAAGACGCAACGGTGGTGAAGCGGACAGATAGCACATTCGGGCTTTATTGCTTTACAGATCAGTGCAGCAAAATCAAGAAACGCATAATTGCATTCTCGCGTATTGTTCCGGCTGGTGACAGCGGTGACAACCTGACGCACTGATCTCTGTCTCCTGGATTCTGCATGGGTATTGAAACCGAAGAATCGTCCGGCGACGCGAACTGTGTTTGTATCAATTACTGGCAGCGGCTTATTGAATGCGAATGAACAGACCGCACTTGCCACATAATCACCCACGCCCGGCAGTTGTATCAGTTCTTCGTAGGTCGATGGCACCTGTCCGTTGAATTTCTCGATCAGGGTCAATACCATCTGTCGGATATTTTCGGCCCGCCAAGCGAGGCCGAGCGGCTGAAGTATTTTTAGCACTTCGCTTGGTGATGCTTTAGAGAGAGATACAGGATCCGGGTATCGACGGATGGTGTCTAGAAAAACCGGGGTGACCTGCGGCGCGTATGTCCTGCGCAGCATCATCTCTGCCAGCAGTATGTGATACGGCTCTTCAGTTTTTCTCCAGGGAAAGTCTCGAGTATTCTGACGTCCCCAAGCAGCCAGACGTCTGCGGAAATATCTGGCTTTGTCGTCTTTATAAGAAACAATGGTTACGTCTTGCATGGCAGCGTAAATAAAAGATCTGTTTTCATAAAAAATCTTCTAATCATACTCTGGCGAATTCTTAACAATGATGGTCTCTCCCATTCCCGTGATCGACATCTTTGCCGGGCCCGGCGGACTCGGCGAAGGCTTCTCCAGTTTTTCAGTCCGTAAAGAGCAACCGGCCTTTCACCTCTCTCTCTCAATTGAAAAAGATGCCACAGCGCATCAGACACTACTGCTGCGAGCCTTTTATCGACAATTTCAACGTGGCTTAGTGCCACAATCATACTATGAGCATCTACGCGGGGAAATAGATCTCAAAACACTTTATGCCCGGCATCCCGCCGAGGCTGAAAGAGCAGAAAGAGAGGCATGGAAGGAAGAGCTCGGGAAAAAATCTCATGAGAGAGTCAAGCAACGTATAGCAAGCCACCTTGGTGATTCTAAAACCTGGGTACTGATCGGCGGACCTCCCTGTCAGGCTTACTCCCTTGCGGGTCGGTCAAGAATGAAGAACTCAAAGAAATTCAAAAGGGATAAGCGGCACTACCTCTACCGTGAATATTTAAGGATACTCGCCGACCACACCCCCCCCGTGTTCGTAATGGAGAATGTCAAGGGGCTTCTTTCCTCTACAACGGGTAATAAAGGCAATCGAATTTTCGAGAAGATCTGTCGGGATCTCGAGAAACCGGCAAAGGCCATTTACGGCAGATTAAGCAATCATTCAGAACATTTGTCTTATAGAATATATCCTCTGGCAAAGAATGATAATGGATCTCTCAAGTTTGAACCTGTTGATTATGTCATAAAAGCCGAAAGGTTCGGGGTTCCTCAATCACGGCACAGGGTTATACTGCTGGGTATCAGATCCGACATTCAGATTAAACCTAAAACGCTCGGTGCTTACCACAAATCAACTGTACCGGTGGAAGATGCCATCTCGGATTTGCCTGAACTGCGCAGCGGGCTATCAAAAGGTGAAAAGGACAACGCCGCGTGGATTAATGCTCTTCGTTCAATTAAACAGCAATCTTGGTTTCAGCAAGTTACTGAAGGCGTTGATGAGCGACTGCGGAATGAATTATCGTCTGTACTGGATAAGCTTGAGGGGACAGTTTTAGGTACTGGAGGAGAATTCATCAAATCAAAAGTAAGTATAAAACGACATAGAGCCTGGTATCACGACAAGCAACTCAAGGGCGTGTGCAATCATTCTGCACGAGGACACATGGAAGGAGACCTGCACCGTTATTTATTCGCTTCGTGTTTTGCACGGGTATATAAAAGGTCGCCGCAGTTGAAAGACTTTCCCGACGCCCTCCTGCCAAAGCATAAGAATGCCAAGAAAGCGCAGGAGGAATCATTATTCTCAGATCGTTTTCGTGTTCAGATGTTCGGGAAGCCAGCGTCAACTATCACATCACACATTTCTAAGGACGGACATTACTACATTCACCCTGACCCGCATCAATGCCGAAGCCTGACCGTCAGAGAGGCCGCGCGTCTTCAGACATTTCCAGATAATTATCTTTTTGTAGGCAACAGGACTGCTCAATATCAGCAGGTTGGAAATGCTGTTCCACCTTACCTTGCCAGACAGATTGCGAGGATTGTATTCGACGTACTCACGCGGGCTATGAGAGCTGAAAGTACAGTGAGTTCCCCGATGTCACAGCATGCGGTCAATCCAGTACATCCCCCTAACCATCAGGTTACATCGCGACAGCTTCGGCAGAGCACGACCAGATCAGCCGTGCTAGGTAAACTTCATTATCGTCGCCGTCGCCTTGCCCCAGCACACCTCCCCAGATATGCATTTATCCGCCACGGAACAGAGGAAGCATCTACAGTCGAAGGTAATCGACATATTTCGTCGCGGACTCAATGTATAGGTCTTACCCACTGGTTCGCGCGCCGTCAGAGACATTCCATTCGGGCGGCACGCCCGGACACGGTACGTCCTTTTCTTTACCAGTGCAGTACGGGTAGAGGGCACCGTATGTCGCTGAGAACAGGGTCGGATCCACCTCCAGCATGGTCACAGCGGACACGCACCACAAATTTACAGACATGGCTCAGACCTGCGTCCCCTCCGTATGGAATCAGCGCAACCCGGGTCGCGAAGGCGGCATAATCATGCTTGGCTAAGAAATCGACACCGCAGCCTGTAATGCTTGTAACGAATGAAACAGACTATTTGAACTCTGGAATCCCGACACGGGAGGCATGCGCCGCAAATTTTTGCAGTAGATCTGAGCGATATGGATCATCAAGGCGAGTTATTCGAGAAATGGACACTTCTTGTCCGCCGAGGCTTTCATATTTATGTGAATACCGCATGACAGAAGTTCGTTCTTTAATATTTGTAATCTTTGCCAGTTCTAGATTCTTAACAGAGATCACTTCCTGAAATCTAGCTTCTTTGTTCTGGTATTCTTTTTCTTCCTCAACCAGAAATGGCAGCGTACATCTATCAGCAGGCAGAGTGCCTCCTCCCTGCCAGCACTCACCGGTTACAATTAAACGTAAATATTCTGTACGAGGCCTTGCTAGATCGCAGGCAGGAGTCGCTACTACTGCTATAACTTCTTTATCTCCACGTTGCATCCGCAATACGTCTCCTGTCCGCACAAAATCATCGTTTGGACCATAATACATGTGAAGCCTCAGCACTTTTGAAGGCGTCTTTGAACTGGATTTCCCTTGTTGCGTTTCGGCAGCACGTAACTTTTCCCTTAGATATGCAGCAAGTTGAGAGTCATTCATAAGTTCGCGCTGTAACAATCGCGCCAACACTTCTATTGCCTGATCGAGATCAAGATTTACGTTTGAATCGCCTGTCTGGATGAATATTCTAAGTGCCTGAATAACGTCCTTCTCGTCAAGTTGTGCCAGTTGATAAAGGGATTGCTCTGCGGCCCGCGCGCAACTACCTCGCCATTGCGTACTGAGGCTTGATACTGTTGACTTCTGGAACCAATCACTGACGTATTCGACCATTACATCTTTATTTACTTCGCCTTTACCAACCCTTTCAATACAGCTACGCGGAAAGAATGAGATCAACGGCAGGTCATTATCAAAAAGCTCCGGTTCCTCGGTCCACACAAGTACCGGAACAAATCGAAACTCTTTAATTTTCTTCAGGCACAGTCGGGCAATCGTTGACTCATCCTCAAAATACCAGTCTAGGATGACAGCGTCGAATGTTTCCCCCTTCTGAAGATATTCATCGAGTTGCTGGAGTCCATCCAGCTCAACAACTTCTATCCCTGAATCTTTGAAGTCAGCGATTATGTCCCGGAATTCTGTCACCCGGTCGTCTATAAAAAGTACCTTCTGGAGCTTCATCCTTCAATTTCCTCACCATTCTGATCTATATGCGGGAATCGAATTAGGAAGCTTACCCCTTTGCGAAATCCGTCTGGATGATCTCCATCGTCAAGTAATGTTATGACAGCTTTTTTTTCGGCCAATATTTCCTGCGTGATATATAGACCAAGGCCCCTCCCTTCCGCTTCAGCCTTTGTCGTAAAGAAAGGTTCGAAAATGCGATGGCGGAACTTTGGTGAAACTCCGGGCCCGTTATTGGTAACTAGAACCGTTCTCTCGATTCCATCAATAACAATGCGCAACTTGCGATCTCGTTCGTCAGATTTCCGGCTTAACCAGTGACATGCATTGTCTACAAGATTGTTAAAAACTTGGGTACAGGGACCCTCACGCATTACTATCTTTAGCGGAGTCTTTTCTACGACATCCACCTCAATCTTATTATCTTTTACCTGTGAGTCATTCAACAGAAAAGCATTTTCAACTACCTTCCTGATGTCAAGTTCCTTCTCACGTGTCGTACGTCGTATATAGAACATTGGTCCTAGAGCTTTGATGTCATTATGTAGAGCATCTATAACTGCTCCGAGGGCATCGAGGTCCCGACCTATTCCCGGGACTCTGTCACTAACTTTCTCTCTGATCCGGTCCAGTGCCTCACCCGCTTCCCTAGTCAACCTTGCAAACTCATGTGTGAACCGCTCAGCCGCAAGACCAAGCCCAGAAAGGCCAAGCAGGAGATCACGTTCACTTGCATATTCTTCAATCGAATCTTCAACTACACGTTCGGCGGTCTTCTGCGCCTCCTTTACATTTGTCAGTGCTTCCCCTGTTCTCTTAATAAACTCTGTCAGAGTTTCAACTTCGACCTTCCCGATCGGCCGCCCTGTTTTAATACTCGCCGACAAATTCTGCGCTGATTCCTCAAGAGGGCGGCTAACCTCTGCCAGAGTTTTAATACTTGAATCGAGTTGTGCGAAAGATGGTCTAAGATCTGTTGAGGGAGCCTTTTTCGATTTATCGAGTTTCTTTCTATCTTCGGAAAATTCGTGTTCTACTATCCGGATTACACCTTTTAACAAAAAGACGAAATCGATGTAGGCATCGTTCTCAATTAATCCTTCGCGATTTGTCTTATCCTTCAGGTCTCGGTTAAGCGTCTGGGTTATTTCCACGGCCCCAACAATATTTTTCCGGCTGATGGCTTCGCTGCTTTTCATATATCGCTGTTTATCTAGTTCTAACCAGTCATCATTTGGGTCTCCGTATGGCAAGACTCGGATTCCATCTCGAAATATGCTTACACCGGCTGTTTCGTTAAGCTCGGTCGTTGATGTGCCAGTCAACCGCAAAGATTCGGGGCGGCGATCCCAGAGATAGAAATTCAAGTAGAATGGGCCACAAAGTGGCATTCTTTCCGGATCTCCCCAGCTTTTGTTTACAACCCGTAAGTCGCTGCTTTCATCTTCACTCTTTGCAGAGGAGACTCTTTTTTCGTAACCGGGTAGTTTGAATTCATATTCGTATTCAATCTTCCCATTATCATCAACAACAGCAACGAAAGTTGCATGGGCCTGCTTGAGGAGGTCACCGGGATCAAGATTCTCATATGCCCGATATTCTGGACATTTGAACTGAACTCTGAAAGCGTTCGGAGTCCTGAAGGGGCTCATTAACCGCTTCAGATTGCGCGCTACTTTGGCTACGTCTCCTTCGGTCCACTTTGAACGTGCGCCTGTCATCTCCAGTAGAGTGCCGGTCTTATTTCCGGTGAACACTTCAGGCTCGCGAAGTTGCCACTGTACTGGAATATTTTCAAGATATTCTTCTTCACGCTCGAATTTGGTCCAGTCGATTGCTACAACCACTTCCTCCGGTTCGTTATTGGCGCGTGTTACCAATTTTAATTCTCTACCCAGCTTTTGCGCAGCAAATCGTCCTACGCCCTTCTCGCCCAACGGTAGGCGTCCGCGTGGTGTCCGATGGTTAGCCTTCTTCTGCGCCTCTTTGTGGCCGGACGCTGGTTCAAACCACTTATTAAGCACCGTCTCCAAGGTCATTCCAAAGCCGTTATCTCTGACAACAACGATACTCCTCTCTGGATAAGCAAGATTAAGCAATTCAACTCTTACATAGTCCGCATCTGCGTCATACCCGTTCTTAACCAGTTCAATAATCCCTACTGTTGCGTCGCGAATCAATTGCTCACCAAGGACACTAACGAGACGTGCCCGTGGTTTGAATGGAGTGGTGCCTGATTTTGCCCGATTCTTCTCGGTCATTTTTGCTCCTCCAGCTCTTTATCGTCCGGAACTTAATTTTGACCAATGTTTCCCAAGGAAAAAGTGCCTTAATTGTAGATTAAAGTATATATGTACGCTCGCAATATAACTTACGGGTAATATGTGTAACGGCTACGAAGGGGCAACTGGTTAACTTGGAGCATGTGGGTCATGGCATGCGTGAGCGAATCTCAACGGCACGACAATTATAGTAACTATTAAGGTCAAGTCAACAAGTATAATTAACTCAATGTTTATCGGATTGTTGGTCTGACGGCCCTGCTGTATCTTGTTACTGAATAATCCAGCTTGACAGGCAGCATCTTGTTGCCTACAGTTTTTAATGAATTGCTCCGTTCCGTGTAGTCGTGTGGCCAAGGTTGGGTTTTAATTCCCATTTAACAGTTCTTACACCCAACCCGCTACCTCACGCATCATGAAGCTGCCGTATCAGGGAGACATCCGAATTCCAGCAGCGCAGACGTAGAACTTCCGCTATATCTCCGTTATAACAGATGAAATAATGATCTTCAGTTATAAATAATGCCTGAGAAGAAAGATAAAGAAAAAGAATCTATCACTTTTTCTGAGTTGCTGACTCAAAAACAGTGGGAAGACTATGGTGAATTTCTTGCTGAGGCCCCATTAGTGTACGCTAGAGAACTTGAAGAGGATATCAAGAGAGAGAAAAAGATACGGGATAAGATCAGGAAAAATGTTCTTGAAAAGTTTGATATCAGAAAGTTTGAATCCGGTCTCCACGAAGCTGAAGAACTGTTGTTTCATGGTGGAGTTGTTGGGATCGACGGAACCCTTTCCAAACAGCGCACACTTTCGGGAGTGCGATGCCAGATTGGTATAGTTGCTGTCAACTATTTTAATGAAAAAATCCGCCAGTCTTATTTTATTTCTGAAGCCAGCCTCCAGACCGATTATGAAGACGTTATTGATGTTTTGAAACAGAGAGAATCTAAGAATCGGGTTATTTCCGATATGGTTTTGAGAGCTTTGATGCTCTACCGAGAGAGAGAAATTGCTACGCGGGAGACATTTCGTGACAGTTATAAGATGCTTCATGGTCCTATGCTGCCTTTTGAGCTTATGACAGGCCTCGGCAGGTTGCGTGCGCTTGAATCGACTCTTGGAGTTCTCGAAAAAATTATTGCTGATCCGAAATGCTTTAGCATTATTTCCTCGTCGACACAGGAAGATTATTTGACATTGGGCATGGCACTACAACCGGGTGAATATCTCGTTGACATGGATTATTCCCTGGGTACCGAAATAGCTTCCAATCCAGATTTTATGGAAGAGCGTAAATGGCGCCCGTCTGAATTTGACAGGATGAAATCCTTCTTAAAGAACTATGCTTCAAAAATACGTATTGGTGTGATTAAGGTTTCTCAACGTCCCTACGTCTTTCAGGCTCACCGCGACACATTTGATCTAGCAGCAGCAATCATCGCCAGGGATTCACTTCTTCAGCGAGAAAAAGGATTTCCCCTGCTGATAGATTATGCTGATTCTCTTTGCACGGAATACTTCCCGGCAGGGGATTTTATTAGTCTCCTGACTTACAAACTGGCAAAAGAGGGGGAATTTCTGGCGCAAATGTCAGAAAGATCCATGCGACTAAAATAATTTCAACTTTGAGGGTTATCGATGTCCAAAAAGATTTCCGCAGTCCCACGATCCAAAGATAAATCATCGGCAGGTGCCCCCCCCACATTAAGCAGCCCTGTGGGTTTTGTTAATTTTGATGGTCTCACAGGCGACAATAGCTTGGTTGAGGTACGTATCCCTTTTGATAACATCTCGAAAATACAGAGGGGACAATATGTTCTTCTTGATGGGTCACAGGGCGCTGAGGCATTTCTCGGCCGTATAGTACGAGGGCCTTTCTTTACTCCCGATGCTGTCGGTAAGGATTCCGCATTTGCACGTGCGGCGATACTTCAGGGGGACCGGGTGCCTTTTCTCCCCGACTACCACGCAATATGTATCGTAGAACTGCTCGGCCGTATTTTCCGCGACAGTCATACTCTTTCCGGTCATGCGACGAGACCCCTTCCAAAGACACAGGTGCATGTGATGGCACCGGAGGAGATTGCCTCCCTATTGAATATTGATGGAGACATGTACATCGGATACCTCACCGGATATGAAGGAATCAAGGTTCATTTTAATTCCAGTGATAAGAAGGTGCTGCCGCGCAACCTCGGGATATTTGGTACTGTAGGCTCTGGCAAAACAAATACTTCACAGGTAGTAATTGAAGAGGCATCAAACGCTGGCTACTCAGTGGTGATCCTTGACGTAGAGGGCGAATATATTTCGCTCGACAAGCCGAACAGTGAGGTCAAACATAACAGAAGAATATCGGCTCTCATGAAGGAGTTTGGCATTTCAGCAAAGGGATTGGACACACTTACAGTTTATAGATGTACTGGCACCGAATCCAAAAGGAAAGATGCGCGCGAGTTTTCCATTAACTTTGGAAATATCTCGCCGTATACGCTTTCGGAAATAATGGGATTTAATGAAGCGCAGGAATTACGCTTCATGGATCTCTACTATAGCGCTCTTCAAAGTATTGAAGAAACCCCTCGCAAATCAAGAACAGGAGGGAGCAAATGGGATCGGCTTAAGGGGGAGCCGGTTGTGGGAATAGATCCTTTTCCTGATCTCACCTTGGACCTTTTAATAAAAAAACTGGAAGCAGATTTTCTACCAAACGCAAAGGGTGCTGACAAATCTTCTTGGTTGAAGGTAAGGCAACTACTTCATAAGCTGAGACGCTATAATATTTTTGACCCTACGAAAGAGAAGATCAATGCAAGCAAGCTATTAAAGCCAGGACAGGTAAGTGTCTTCGACCTGAGTGATTCCACCAATGTCAGAACCAACAACATTGTAATAGCAGAAATTCTTCGCTCTATTTTTCATGCCAAGGTTGAGAATGAGACACTGCCGCCCACAATGATCGTTATTGAGGAGGCTCATACATTTGTAAGCCGGGAGAATGTCTCCCGGATGGAGTCGACTCTTGACATGCTTCGCGAGATTAGTCGGAGAGGTCGCAAACGATGGTTGAGCCTATGCTTTATCTCACAGCAGCCTGCCCATCTGCCTAATGAAATATACGAACTTTGCAACACTAAAATCGTCCATCAGACAACCGGCAAGCGAAATCTGGATGCCCTACGTGTCTCCGCGGGTGGAGTCAATGAAGCAATTTGGGGCGAAGTAACTGTCCTCGGCCAAGGGAGAGCTGTCATTATTAGCCCGCAGTTTTCCCATCCAGTAATGTGCGATGTTCGTCCTTGCCGTACAAACCGTGAGTATACAGATTAAATAATCAATAGCTGATGTTGCACAGCCTCTTGCTGCATAATATAAGCTACTAAATTTGATTAAAAAGGCTATCAAACATCTGATAGTTGAAAGAAAAAATAATTTTATCGAATAGTTCTTTGGCCGCTACTTGATCAGATGAGCGAAGTGTGTGAAATTGCCCCAGCGCAGCATTCCAATCATGAAGAGCAATATAACAATGGTTCGGACAGAATCAGGCGGCAATCGCGCCGTAGTTTCTGAGATATTCAT
>CAXTPS010000026.1:65523-67830 GCA_964246305.1 uncultured Pyrinomonadaceae bacterium | reverse complement strand
CCTGTTTGGGTTTGGAGCCGCCGCCGTTGCCTTTGTTGGTGCCGGCTGCTCCCTTGTCTACATTGTCTTGCTGTTCTGGAATATCTACGGCTCCGAGATACTCAATATCATCACGGGTCTTATCATTCATCGCGAGAGCCTGTGTGCGACGATGATCGAGCCAGACGAGACCGACGACTGTCGTCATCATGAAAATAATCGCGGCCAGAGTTGCGATAGCGACGTTGGGGCTGGAGAAGAAACGCCAGGCCATCGCGCCGTAAGCTGTGGCTGAGCGGCGCGTAAAGCCGAGCGGGTCGCGCTTGAACTCAGGCCATGTCAACTGCGACTCGCGCGCTGCGCCGCCGAGTTCTGTGAGGAGTCGGCGCACGAGTCCCGCGTCTTCTATAATCGTCAGGTGGTATGCATCGCTTGCGAGGAATGGTAAAGCGGACTCGCTCTGCTCTGTGAAAGAGACGAGCGGCTCGGAGTCCTGCGTGTGCGCTGCGTGTTCTATAGTTGTTTCGAGGAGCGGCGTCCCGTCAATCGGACAGTAAATAAATTTATCCGCGAACTCTTCAAAACATGTACGGCATTGTTTCATCGTCTTCACCTCTTCGCTTGCTAACAGTGAGAGCTTAGGGAGACCCGTCAAATTATCTTCAAGAGACAGGCGGCTCGCTTCGGCTCTGAACGCGGCGAGCAGTTCTTTATCGAGCGAGGCGGGAGCGTTCGGCGCGACCCAACGCGCGAGCAGGCTCTTTAGCTCGAAGTCTTCTGCCATTATCTCTTCCTTCATTTGCATGCCTCTTCGAGAGTCATATCGTCAGGCTCGCACGCGAAATATCCGGCGAGCGATCTCTTCAGCGACTGGCGCGCTCGATACAAACGGGCTTTGACCGTTCCGGCGTCCGCCGAGACGACGCACGCAATCTCGGCCAGAGACAGCTCTTCATATTCAAAAAGCACTAACGCCTCGCGTTGCAGCGGCGGCAAGAGCGCGACCGCGCGCTGCACCAGCAGCGAGACCTCTTCATCAAGCAATTGATGAAGCGGCTGCTTCTCTTCAATCAACAAAGACTCAAAAGACTCATCGGGCAGCTCATCAACCGATACGTCGTGCCCCGTTCGTCGAAAATGTTTCATCGCCAGATTGCGCGCCGCTCCGAAAAGATATGTGCGCAAGCTTCCACGCGCGGGATCGAATCCGTGCGGTTGCTGAATCAAGCTCAGGAAGCAATCGTGCGCGACATCCTCCGCCGGCTCGATTGAGCCGAGCACACGATAGGCAAAGCGGAACACTGCGTCGCGGTGACGCCTGTACAGTTCGACAAAGGCCGCTTCATCGCCGCGACTCGCTTCTGTCAGCAATTCCTCGTCGGTCATGTGTGTTAGGCCAGCCCTCTATGCGTGGAGATTGGCAAGCAGCTTCTCGCGTCTCCTGTAGATAGTTACCAGCAGGGCGCGAAATGTTATGCCTCAACAGATTTTTATTTCGACTGCTCGCAGAAACTTTTGTTTGACAGTGATAACCCTTTATCGGCAGGACGCCGGTAAACGCTTTCAGTTTGAAACTTATCTCTCGGCTTTGTGATGCAGCCTTTGAGGTTCAGGTGGCTTGTTGGAAGAGAATTTCAGGAGGAGTGATTCTATTGTCCGGACAAATATGGAGCGAGAAAAATATTCACACGGAGGAACACAGAAGTTCAAATAATTTCAAATTGATGATCTCGAATCTGAAATTGTAAATTTGAAATTCCTCTGTGTTCCTCTATGTCTGGCTGCAATCAACTACGCTCTTACTTATTTATCGCCTCAAGGAGCTTGGCGGCGTATTCCGAGTTGAGACCCTTGAGCGCTGTGTGCTCGTTCATCGCGCTCTGGCGGTCGTTGAGTTCCAGATAGGTGAGGCCGAGATAGTAATGCGCCAACTCGTAATCCGGCTCAAGCCTAATGGCTTGCTTGAAGGACGCGACCGCTTCCTGATAACGCTGCATCTGTTTCAAAGTATAGCCAAGCTCGTTGTGTGCGTTGGCAAGCTCAGGCTTGACGCGCACGGCCTGTTGCAGCGGCCCCAGCGCTTCGGCATAGCGTTCGAGGTCGTTATAACAAAAACCGAGGTTGTAAAGAACTCTGGTGTCGTTCTGGTTGAGACGAATCGCCTGCCTGTATGGCTCTATCGCCTGCTCGTACTTCTTCGCCTTGTAATAGATGTCGCCGAGTCCCGTGTATGAGCTGCCCAGACTCGGGTCGAGGAGAATCGCATGGCTGTAAGCTTCGACGGCCTGCTGTGTGCGCTCCAATTTATTGTACGCATAACCCAGCTCT
>CAXTPS010000026.1:62686-65423 GCA_964246305.1 uncultured Pyrinomonadaceae bacterium | reverse complement strand
AGCTTCGACGGCCTGCTGTGTGCGCTCCAATTTATTGTACGCATAACCCAGCTCTTGATAAGCCAGCGCCGCGTAATCCGACTTGTGGCTCAAGGCTTGGTTGAGCGCGGTCACAGCCTCCGCATAATTTCCAAGCTCGTTCGATGCCCAGCCGATGTTGTAATATGCGGTCGCGTTATCCGGGTCTATCCGAAGTCCCTGCCTGTATGTTTCGATAGCCTGCGGATACTGTTTCGCGTTGTAGTAATAAAGATCGCCGAGACTAAACAACATTGTCGCATTATCCGGCTTGAGCCGAAGCGATTGGTTGTAGGCTGCGATGGCTTCCGAATTTCGATTCAGATTCTTGTACGCATAACCCAGCTCTCCGAAGGACGCCGCATCATCGGATTTGAGGCGCACCATCTGTTTGAGCGATGCAATCGCGTCGTCATACTGTCCAGTCTCGTTATAAATCCAGCCGAGCTGATAATAAGCATCCGCGTAGGCCGGGTTCGAGCGCACAGCCTGCTTATACGCAGCCACTGCTTCCGGGTACTGTTTGAGCGAGCCGTGCGCCGCGCCGAGGCCGAAATACGCATCATCATAATTCGGATTGAGACGGATGGCCTGCCTGTATGCCAATACTGCCTCGGCGAATTTTCCGGCCTGCGCCAGATCGTCCCCCTGCTCGACATAATCTTCCGCGCTCATGGTCGGCTGGCGTACTGGCCTGCGCGTACTCGCCGCGCTGTTTCTGCTGGCGCGCCTGATAGCGGGACGCTTGACGCTGGCGCGCCTGCTGGCTCCCTGCTGCGCGCCTCCGGCCAAATCCTTCACTTCAGAACTCGCGCCCTCGTGACGGCCTCCGCCGACGCCGCCGCCCCAGTCCTGCGCCTTCACGCTCACCGCGCTTGAAATTAAAAGCAATAAAACCGACACGAAGCAGATTCTCTTCTTCATTATCTTTTGTCTCCAACGTCAGACGATTCTCATTCTAAAATTACATCCCGCTCTTAGAGAGAGAGGCCGCCGGGAAAAACGGCTCTCAAATTTCCATTCAGTATCAACGAACGATGATCCGGGCGAGGGCTTGCGCGCGTGAGGAAACCAATTCCAACTCTGTGTAAGATGAAGTTGAAAAGCTTTTTTGCGCCGCGAGGCAGGCTCATCGAGGCTTGCCCCTACCATCTCTCCCGTGGCCGATTAGTATCAAAGCACAACGCGCAGGCGCGCTAAAGCTTGAGCGGTTGACAGCCACTTTGATGTACGATAACTTGTCCAAACGTCACCCGGCAAGTCCGAGCAGAGTAAAGCTTTGAGCAACCCTGCGTCCACCTTACGGCTGTGCCTCTCGCGCTTTTCCGGTGAACCACTACGCGTCCCGTTCGTCTAGCGGCCTAGGACACTGCCCTTTCACGGCGGCGACACGGGTTCGATTCCCGTACGGGACGCCAAATAAACAGCGGCATCGCTAACGCGTCGCACGCTGGCTTCGCGGGCGAGGTATTAACCTCGCCCTTGACCAAAGGGAACACTGTTCCCTCTGGACTCCCATATTTTCTGTTCGGCGACCCCGCAGCAAGCTGTCGGGGAATTTCAGATTAAACTCAACAAGTTACAGTCACCGCTTAGGTGGCTGTTTTCGTTTAGTGCCGCTCTGCTTTGCCTGCCCTTCATCATCACAGATAACGCAACAATCTTTTATGTATTTTCAGTGTGCGTTGGAAGACTGTTTGAAAGCAATCCTCCCCCCGCGAGGCGCTGCCAAAGGTGTCACCGGCACTATTGGTGTAAATCGGGTGTCGATTGAATCAGCACTCGAATAATTTTCCGGCAAAGGCTGCTTCACGGAGAAGATCATGTTGAGCAAGGGCATACAAAATCTTTTCAAACAATATCTTTTCGTCTTGATTGGTGGACTGGTAATTTCGTTTATCGCCGCCAGCGCATCGGCGCAGACGGTCACGTTTAGCGGGAAACAGATACAGGCTAAAGGCCAATATCAGACAACCGCGGATTTTAACAACGACGGTAAAGCTGACCTGGCTACCGCGGGTCTCGATGTCGAAGTTCTAATCGGCAACGGCGACGGCAGCTTTCAAGCTAACGTCAAATATCCGGTCGGAGTCTCTTTGACAGCAATCACGAAGGGCGATTTTAACGGCGATGCAAAGCCAGACCTTGCCGTGACGCTGTATGACACGAGAGAGATAGCTCTGCTTTTGGGCAACGGCGATGGAACTTTCGGACAGGCGACGAGGTTTGCGACGAATGCCGTGGCGAGTCCGACATCTCTGGTTGCAGCAGACTTTAATGGCGACGGGAAGCTCGATGTCATGACCGCAGACCAGTTCGCCTGTCTGACTGCGCCGTGTTTCAACGGCAGAACCGTGACGTTGTTTACAGGCAACGGCGACGGCAGCTTTCAGAGGCCGCAGCAGATTGACGTGGGCATCGCTCCGACCAGACTTGCCCTTGGCGACTTCGACCGCAACGGCACGGCGGATGTGGCAATCGCCGCCGGACTCGGCAAAGTTTTCATCTTGCTCGGCAGAGGCGACGGCACGTTCCTACTGCTGCCGGAAATCGTCGTGATGACGAACGTCAGCAACACGGACATCAAGGTCGCAGACTTTAACAGCGATACGATTCAGGATTTAGCGGTGGCAGTTGATGCCGAAAGCAAGATCGCAATCCTGTTCGGCAACGGCGACGGCAGCTTCGGCGGACAGAGTCTGGTGGTAGACACGCTTCA
>CAXTPS010000026.1:0-62586 GCA_964246305.1 uncultured Pyrinomonadaceae bacterium | reverse complement strand
TCGGCAACGGCGACGGCAGCTTCGGCGGACAGAGTCTGGTGGTAGACACGCTTCAGCAACGCCCGTGGACGCTCGCGCCCGGCGATTTTAACCGTGACGGCAGGCAAGACATCTTGCTCGGCATAGGCGACTGCTGCGCTGGGATACCTTCGGGCGGCGCGTTCGCACTGATGCTCGGCAACGGCGACGGCACGTTTCAACCAATCGTCCGCTACATCAATCCGAACAACGGCACGGCGGGCACAGGCAATATCCAACTGGCGACGATTGACCCGGTGGTCGCGGACTTTAACGGCGACGGCAAACCGGATATGGCTTCGATGTTCTTCAACAACATCGGCGGGACGACGCAAGGTTTGATCGTCGCCCTCAACACGAGCGGCGTTGTGCCTGCGAACCCTGCTCTGGGTGTGATGAGCGTCGCGCCCGCGAGCGTAGTCGGCGGCACAAGAGCCGAGGTCAATGTTCCGTTGGCCGCGGGCACGGTTGCGACGAGCAATATCTCGTTCACACTATCAAACAACAATCCATCAGTCGCGTCCTTTCCTTTTACGATCACTGCGCCGCCGCTTGTGATAGTTAAGGGCATGACGAATCTGCATTTTCTCGTAGACACGAACACTGTGACGACGCCGCAGACCGTGACGATTACGGTCAACAATAAAAGTCTGGGCAGCCGCAGCGTGACTTTGACAGTCAGGCCGCCGACTGAACCGCTCGCCATCGGAGCAATCGAGATGCAACCCAGGGGAGTCTTCGGCGGCGACAGCGCGACGGGCGTCGTCAGGCTTGTGACCGGATATGTAGCTCCGACCGGCGGCGCATTGGTAACTCTGACGAACGACAGCGCGTCTCTCATCACGATGCCCGCGAGCGTCACGATTCCGGCTGGACAGGCGAGCGCGGAATTTCAGATTCAAACTACTGCGACAGGCGTGACGACGCCCGTCACAGTCAGCGGTAGTTATGGCGGCGTGATGAAGAGCACGACGCTGACCGTCAGCGCGCCTTCGCAACCCGTTCCGATTTCATCAGTCACGCTGACACCCGGCACTGTTGTCGGCGGAAGCAATATAGGCGTGCGCGCTCTGGTCACGTTGGCATCCGGCGCTCCGACAGAGGGCGCGAACATCATGCTGACGAGCAGCCGCCCGGATATCGCAGCCGTTCCGCGTCTGATTCGGATAAACTTTTCCGGTCAGACCAGCGCGTTCACAGACTTTGCGACCGCAGCCGTCTCCGCGCCGACGCAAGTTATCATCACGGCGACCTTCGGTGGCTCGTCTCAAAGCGCGGTCTTAAACGTCACGCCTCCGGCGGCGACTGCTCCCGCAATCTCTTCGCTGACCTTGAATCCTGCGAGCGTCGCCGGCGGAACTTCAGCGCAGGGCACAATCACGCTGAGCGCAGCCGCCACGTCGCCGACGACCGTCACGCTCGCCAGCAGCAGCGCGCCGATTGTCACCGTTGCTTCAAGCGTCACGATTCCGGCGGGCGCGGCTTCAGCCAGCTTTACAATCAACACTGCGTCTGTCTCTTCGCAGCTCAATGCGACGATCACAGCTTCATTGAACGGAGTCTCGCGCACGGCGACGCTGACCGTGACTCCGGCGGGTGATACGGTCAGGATCACGCGCGCCGAATACACCGCATCGAATCGCACCCTGCGCGTCGAGGCCACGAGCACGCGCACCAACGCAACGCTGCAAGTCTTCATCACTTCGAGCGGACAGCTCGTCGGCACGCTCGCAAACAACGGCGGCGGCAAATACGGCGGCCAGCTCAACTGGTCTGTCAATCCGCAAAACATCACTGTTCGCAGCAGCTTCGGCGGCTCGGCGCAGAGCACGGTCGCGGCGAGGTAAGTTACTGACCGAAAAGCAGGGCTACAAGCAACAGTAGCTTAGGGTTAGAGCATCTATGTTGCAGCAAAAAGATGAGGCCAGCCGCGTGCTGGCCTCATCTGCTTTTGCTGATTTGACATTGCATAGCCGGACTATTAGGGTACTAATTTAACGGTAACGATGGGTGATAAATAAAGCCGACCCGGCACAGGTATTTTGTGATTATGAATCGCCGTGATGACGGTCATTTGCTTTTCGTAAGAGTTAGGATTTGATTCATGTTGAGAAGAAGTTTGATGTCGTATGCAGCCTGTTTCGCGCTCGCGCTCGCGGGGCTTATCCTGTACTCGCCCGCAAGCGCGTCTGCACAGTCCGCGAATAATGATGTAGTGATCGTGCTGCCTTTTGAGAACACGTCGAACAGGCCGGAGTATAACTGGGCTGGCGAGAGTTTTGCGGACGGAGTGGCCGAGCTGCTCAACCTGCCGGGACTCGGGCTGCGTGTCGTCTCAGGCGACGAGCGCGAGTTAGCCTATCAGAAATTGCGCCTGCCGCTGACCACTCTGCCCTCGCGCGCGACCGCTATCAAGCTGGCGCGCGAAGCCAAAGCCACGATGATCGTCATCGGAACTTACAGCGTCACTCCGGGGCAGGGCGACACGCTTGCTTCGCTGCAAGGCCGCGCCAGCGTCATACGCGTCAACGAAGGCAGGTTGATGGGCGAGATGATGGATGGACGCTGGGCGACTCCGGTTTACGATTTCGGCGGCGCGCTCACGACCTTGCAAAACATGCAGGCTCGCCTCGCTTACGACATTCTTTATCAACGCGACAAGGCGCTTCCCTTCTCTCTCAATCAATTTATACAGCAGGCGACGAAGATTCCGCCGCTCGCATTCGAGGCTTACATCAAAGCCAAGCAGACCAACGAGAATGACCCGACGCGCGCCATCTACTTAAAGAACGCATTGCGCTTTTACGCAGACGCCAACGCGGGCACGATTTATCCGCAGGCGGCGTTCGAGCTTGGGCATTTTTACCTCAAGCAGCAGGACTGGAAAAGCGCAGCCGAGTATTTCTCGAAGCTACAAAAGAAGGAGCCGCATTACGCCGAAGCTGCTTTTTACGCCGGACTTAGTTACTGGAAGCTGAACGATTACAGCCACGCGCTGGCCGCGCTCGTCCCGCTCGCTTCCGAGATGCCGCTCACGGGAATTTACAATAACGCGGGAGCGATCTCAGTGCAGGCTGCTCGCGCAGAGAAGAAGCCGGAGGAGCGCACGCGACTGCTGAATCAGG
Source organism: uncultured Pyrinomonadaceae bacterium (assembly GCA_964246305.1). GTDB lineage: Bacteria > Acidobacteriota > Blastocatellia > Pyrinomonadales > Pyrinomonadaceae > JACMLC01. The sequence continues at coordinate 59,443 of CAXTPS010000026.1, read as the reverse complement.
CTCTGACTTTTCTGGCGCGGGCGGCTGAATCCGCGCCGGACGATCCGACCGTGCGCTTCAACTATGGCTACGCGCTTTTTCTCTCGGGCAAGTACGAAGAGTCTGCGGATCAACTGCGCCCGGTGCTGGCCGCGGGGCCGGGAGACGGTGAGGCGTATTTCCTCTTCGCCAAATCGCTTGAGCGGACTGGTAAAACCGATGACGCGGCTTCCGCCGATAATCAGGCGCGAAGATATTTGCAGGTCTATGCTAAGTGGCAGACCGAGTGGCAGAAGTCGCAGACCACGACCAATGTTTCTTTGCGACTGCGCTTAGATTTTAATCGCAGCGATATAGTCGCCCACGAGCGAGATCAGGAAGCAGCGACCGCCTCCGACGCAGGCAGCACGCAGGAACTGCTCGCCAAAGCCCGTGAGTTGTATGCAGCCGGACGCGACGAAGAAGCTCTGCCGGAACTGCGCCGCGTGCTGACCATCGAGCCGATGAGCGCGGAGGCCTATCTGCTCATCGGTCGTATCAATCAAAGACGCGGCGATCTCGAAGCCTCTATCAGCGCGCTCCGCACAGCTATTTTCTGGGACGCGAAGCTGATTGACGCGCATATCCTGCTCGGACGAATTTTCATCGAACGCGGCGACCGCGCGCAGGCCATGTCTCACGCCAAGATCGCCATGCAGATCGACCCCAACAACCCCGAAGCCATCGCGCTTCAACGTCTGGTCGAAACGGGCGGGAAGTAATCAGGTTCCAAGTTTCGAGTTCCAGATTCCAAGTTAAGAAGCTGTTTTTGACTTCGAATCTGGAACTTGAAATTTGGAACCTTTCTTTCGCCTTTTATGCTAAAATGCCTGCCTTTCGTCCCGGCTCTCTTGAGCGAACACGGCTCTGTCAACGATGGCCTTCATAGTTCTTTTATTAAGCGCATGCCTGATAGCCGCAGCTCTCTACATAGCTGTGCTGTCGCGCCATCGCAAAGCCGGAGCGGGTCAGCCGAACTTGCTGGGAATGATTGCTCGCGTCGAGACGACGCTTGAGCCGGAGGGCGCGATTATCTTTAGCGGCGAATTGTGGCGTGCGCGGCTCAAGCAGGCTGACGGGTCGGTCGCGCGCGGATGCGCGGTTCGCATCACAGGAGTCAGCGGCCATCTCCTCTTAGTCGAACCGACCGACTCTCAAGGCGTTTGATTAGCTCCAAATTTTGAGGGACTATCGCCCCTCGCACTTTGCGCGGCTATGTCAACAGACACTCAAAAATATTCCCGAGACTTTGACAGAGAGGTGCGCCACTCTGCGCTTGAAGAGTTCAGCCGCGACGAGCGTCGCCCGGCGGTGCTGCTGCTCGGCGCGCTCGTCATCGCCGCCATCTTCTTCGCGCTCGGCATCATGGTCGGACGCTGGATGAACAAACCCGCCGCTCCGATCTCCGCTCCTACCTCCGCGCCAACCAATCAGCAGCGGCAGACCGTTCCTGTCAACCGCGCGACAACCACACCAGCATCCACACCATCGCCAACGCCTTCCACATCAACTACGAGACAGGCGACTCAGCCGACGACCAATCGTTGATGAAGCTTTAGCCGTCTTCAATTTTCAACTCTCTCTTTGCCTGTCCTGGCGACATAGCCTGCTCCGCGCTCGACCTTAACAATCAATCAAGACGCATTTCCAGAAAATAAATTTTTGTGGCACGCGATGTGCTCTGAGTCTAGTCGGCCAGCACGCAACGTAACGTGCCCCCGCCGCCATCACATCTCTGAGCGCCGCCTGCCGCTGCGCCAGCCACCCGCCGAGCGATCCTTCAGTCATCACCCCAAACCGCGAACCCGGTCGAAATTGACCGGGTTCTCCCACTTTTAAAGCATTGTTTAGAAAATCAAAGCATTTTAAGAAAACGCAACGCTCCCTGTTTCATTCATTAGACTAAAGCCTGCACGACTCTCGCGGCGACGATAGAGGGCATTCAGAAAGCAAAGCGACGAAATTTGTCACCGCATGGGTGACGTTTTCTGTCCAATCGTGTTATTCGGCAGACGATTTCAGGCATAGGCAGCACAAGCAAAAAGAATTTTCATCGCTGAGACTTCGGTTTCAGGTTTCAGGTTTTAGGTCTTTGGACTTCGGTCTTTGATTGTCTTACCAGTCTTGAATTGTATGCTCAAGTCTGAGGCGCAGGGGCAAAGTCCAAAGACCGAAGACCGAAGTCCAAAATCCTATGTTAAACTCCGGTTCATGCATGACGCGATTTCACTCGCGCCGGATGGGCGCGAGCGAAAGCTTTCAATCTTCGTCTCACGCCTCGGTTCGAGCGTGCGCGCACAAGCTCCGGCACGTGTCGAGTTGATGCTGACCGCGCTCTCGGCTCTACTGCTGATTCTCTCTTTTCCGAACTTCAACCTGTGGCCGCTCGCGTGGGTCGGATTCGTCCCGCTCATCCTCGCGGTCGTGCGTGCGCCGGAGATGCGAGTGCGCGCGTTTCTGCTCGGCTGGATTGCGGGCACGATATTTTTCTACGGCTCATGCTACTGGCTGACTTATTCGTTGATACGTTACGGGCACATCCCGACGGTCATCTCGTATCTGCTGCTCTTGCCCGCGACGATTGTCGTCGGGTTATTTCCGGCATTGTCATGTGTTGTGCTGGCGCGTGCTGTGACGCGTTGGGGAGTGCGCGCAGTGTTTGTGTTGCCGCCCGTGTGGGTAGCATTGGAATGGGCGCGGCTCGGCGTGACCGGACAACTGTGGAACGCCATCGGCTATTCGCAGGCGTATGTCCCGCAACTTATACAGTCTGCGAGTTGGGGGGGCGTGTACGGCGTCGGATTTTTGATTCTGACCTTCAACGCGGCAATAGCTTATCTGTTTTTAAGAAGAGACGGGCGCGCTCTCGCAGTCTCTCTGGCCGCCATCGCGTGCCTCGCTCTCATCATAGCCTTGCAAGCTCGTCAGACTCATAACAACGCATCAAACAGAGTCGAAGCAGTCGTCGTCGCTATTCAGCCGGACGTGCCGATGGAGCCGGTCGAATCCGTAGCGGAGATGGAATCACTCATGGCGCGCCATCTCTCTTTGAGCGCGAGTGCCTTAAGTGAGCTTGAAGATAAACGTGTTCCGCGCGTAGTCATCTGGCCTGAGTCGCCTATGAATTTTATGTACGCGCGCGACTCCATGTTTCGTGAGACGCTCGTAGACTTCACCAGCGCGAATCGCACTTCCGTCATCTTCAACTCGCTTGAGCCTGCTCCGGCAAACGGCTCTTACAACTCTGCCGTGATGGTAAATGAAGAGGGCCGCCTCGTCTCGCAGTATGATAAGATTCGTCTGTTGCCGTTTGGCGAATATGTGCCGCTGCCGCGCTGGCTGCCGGGAGTCAATCTGATTCCGGTGATGGTCGGAGATTTTACGCCGGGCGCAGAATATCCGCTCCTGCCTTTGGGCGAAGCGCGAGCCGGAATCTTTATCTGTTTCGAGTCGGCGTTTCCGTCCATCGCGCGCAGCTTCTCGCAGGAAGGCGCGGACGTGCTGATTAATATTTCAAACGACGGTTATTTAGGGCCGACGCCCGTCATGCGGCAGCATCTGGCGAACGCTGTCTTTCGCGCCGTCGAGAACAATCGCCCAGTGCTGCGCGTGACCAACACGGGCATCAGTGCATACATCACAGCGCGCGGCGAGGTGAAAGATGCGACCGGCGGATTTCAAACCGCCGTCCGCACGTGGACTGTGAGCCGCACAAGCGATGGCAAGACTTTTTATACTACTTACGGCGACCTGTTCGTCGGCATGTGCGCCGCGCTCAGCTTGCTTTTGATAATCGGTTCCAAGTTCCGGGTTCCAAGTTCCAAGTTAAGAACACGTCTTTGACTTGGCATTTGAAACTTGGAAGTTGGAACTTGGAAGTTGGAACTTAAAGGCTATGACCGAAACATTTACACTTCAGGATTTACGCAACACATACGAAGACCTCAAGACGCGAGTCGAACAGCTCGGGAGGTTTCTTTGATGTAGCTGCGAAACGAAAAGAGTTGTCTGAGATAGAAGCGCAGGCTTCGGCGCAGGATTTCTGGAACGATCAGGAAGCGGCGCAGAAGCTCTTGCAGCAACGAAGCCAGCTCGAACGCACTGTGGCTAGACAAGAGCAGTTTGAATCTTCAATCGCGGACGCGTCCGTGCTCTTTGAATTTGCAGAAGAGGATGAAGCGTCTTTGAAGGAGCTGCGCGAGCTGCTCAAGCAGCGCAGCCACGACATCGCATTAGCCGAAACGGAGATGCTCTTGTCCGGCGAGAACGACATGCGTAATGCCATCTGCACGATTCATCCGGGCGCGGGTGGCACGGAGTCGCAGGACTGGGCGGAGATGCTCCTGCGCATGTATCTCAAGTGGGCTGAGCAACGCGGCTTTAAGACTGAGATACTCGAATACCAGCCGGGCGAAGAGGCCGGAATCAAGAGCGTGACTTTCCGCGTTGAGGGAGAATACGCTTACGGCCTGCTCTCCGCCGAAGCGGGCGTGCATCGCCTCGTGCGTATCTCGCCGTTCGACCAGGCGGCGCGGCGTCATACTTCTTTCGCGTCTCTCTTCGTGTACCCGGAGATTGACGAAGACATCGAAGTTGAGATCAACGAGAAAGATTTGCGGGTTGACACATATCGTTCGACGGGCGCGGGCGGGCAGCACATCAACACTACGGATTCCGCAGTGCGCATCACGCATTTGCCGACGAACATCGTCGTCGCGTGCCAGAACCAGCGTTCGCAGCATCAGAATCGCGCCGTCGCGATGCAGGTCTTGCGCTCAAGGCTTTATGAACTGGAAGTTGAGAAGCGTCGCGCCGAGACCGCAGAGCTTGAGGCTAACCGGATGGACAACTCATTCGGCTCGCAGATACGCAACTACGTGCTCGCACCCTATCGCTTAGTTAAAGATGCGCGCACGAAACTTGAGCGCGGCGACGTGGACGCAGTGCTCGCTGGCGACATAGACGATTTTATCAAGCAGTATTTACTTTCGCGCCGCGCAGCATAGAAGAGTCTGGAGTCTGGAGTCTGGAATCCAAAGACAAAAAAGCTTTTGACTCCAGACTCCAGACTCCAGACTCCAGACTTTTTCGAGGAGAATTATGGCGACTACACAAACGGAAGTGCGAGCCAAAACAGTTGCGCCGAAGAACACGCGGCGTAATGAGATTATTGCCATCGCGCTCTTTGCTTTGAGCGTGCTCCTGACTCTCTGCCTGATTCCGTTCTCCTACAATCCTGGCGATCCGTCATGGAACAGCTCCGCCACAGGCCCCGTGCATAACTGGATCGGGCTGGTCGGCGCGTGGGTCGCGGACGGTCTCTTTCAATCAATCGGTCTCGCGGCCTATCTGGTTCCCCTGCTCTTGTTCGCTGCCGCGTGGCGACGCTTTCGCACACGGCGCATACACGCGCCGCTCTCGCGCGTGATTGGCTTAATCACGCTCGTCTTCTCGGCTTCCGCGCTGCTCGCTATCTCAAGCATCAAGCCTCTCTTCGATGCCAACGTCCCGCCGGGCGGGATGGCCGGAACGCTTATCGCGCGTGTGCTGGCAAGCGGACTCAACACAGTCGGCGCGTGCGTCCTGCTGGTCGCGCTCGCAGCGACGGGGCTTTTGCTGGCGACTAATTTCTCTTTCGTTCGCGCATACGAATGGCTCGCGGCTGAGTTCGGCACGCGCTTTACTTTCACGCGCACGATTCCCGAAAGATTCCGTGCGTGGCGCGTGGCTCGCAGAGAGCGTGCGCAGGCGCGCATAGAGATGCGGCAGGCCGCGCGTGTCGAGCGCGCACAATTGCGCGAAGTCGAAGAGAAGCTGCGACACAAGACCGGAGCCGACCGTGTCGCGGAATTCATGGGCGAAGGTTTGACGGGCGCAGAGGGCGCGGGACTCGCGGGCACAGCCATCAAGCGTTCGGCGCGCGTCTCTCAGACAGTTACGGCGACGACTACAACTGCTTCGCCCGCTTCGGCTGAGATGAATTTTGAAGTCGCAGGCGTCGCTGCTACAGCTTCCGAACCCGGCGCGATGCAGGCTCACACGTTCACTGCCGACATGGCTGCGACCGGAGCCAAACGCGCCCGCGTCGTTCCTTCAAAAGATGATTTTGAGACGGACGAGGACGATGAGATCGAAGCGATGGTCAAGTCCGCCTCGGTCGTGCGCACGGATGTTGCGGCTGAAGAAAGTGCCATACAGCCTGAGCGGGCTTCGCGGCGAGGCATCATCGCCCCTCCAATTACGGATTACAAATTGCCGTACATGGAATTTCTGAACGACGCGCCGCCGCATAGCGAGCAGGAGGATGAAGAACTCCTGAACCTCGCGACGCGGCTCGCGGAAAAGTGCAAAGAGTTTAATGTCACAGGGCAGATCAAGCATATCTGTCCCGGCCCGGTCGTCACAACCTACGAGTTCAAGCCCGATCCGGGCGTCAAGTATTCGCGCGTCACGGGACTCGTTGACGATCTCTGCCTCGCGCTCAAAGCCGAGTCCATACGCATTGACCGCATGCCCGGCAAGCCGCACGTCGGCATAGAAGTTCCGAACCCGCACCGCGAAACGATTCACCTGCGCGAAGTCATCGAGTCGAAGCAGTTCCGCGAATCGCCGTCGAAGCTGACCATCGCGCTCGGCAAGACGATTGACGGTTTGAACTACGTCGCAGACCTAGCCAAGATGCCGCACCTGTTAATCGCGGGTGCGACCGGCGCGGGCAAATCCGTCGGCGTCAACTCGCTGATAGTTTCGATCATTTATAAAGCGCGACCCGATGAAGTCAAATTCATACTGGTTGACCCGAAGCGTCTTGAGCTTGGACTCTATGACGGCATCCCACACCTGGCGACGCCGATTATCACAGACCCGAAGCGCGCCGCCATCTCTTTGAAGTGGGCAGTCGGAGAGATGGAGAAGCGTTATAAAGATTTGGCGGGCTGGGGCGTGCGTAACATTGACGGCTTCAACGCGGAAGTCGGACGGCGCAACTTCGCCAAAGACTTTGACGACAACGGCGAGCCGCACAAGACTTTGCCCTACATCGTCATCATCATAGACGAGCTGGCGGATTTGATGATGGTCTCAGGCCATGACGTTGAAGAAGCGATTACGCGTCTGGCGCAGATGGCGCGAGCCGTCGGCATACATCTAGTGCTGGCGACGCAAAGGCCGTCGGTTGATGTCATCACCGGACTGATTAAAGCGAACTTTCCTTCGCGCATCTCTTATCGTGTTTCGAGCAAGGTTGACTCGCGCACGATTATTGACGCCAATGGCGCGGAGCAACTCTTGGGACGCGGCGATATGCTCTTTCTGCCGCCGGGCACGTCGCGCCTCGTGCGCGTGCATGGAGCCTACGTTGACGAAACGGAGATCGCCAAGATCGTCGCGCATGTCAAGAGGCAATGCGCGCCCGCTTACGACGAGAGCATCACGCAATCCGAAGAGGAAGCGATGGGGCTTGATGGCGCGGGCGGTGAGCGTGATGAGCTATTTGAAGATGCCCTGCGCGTCTGCGTCGAGATGAAAAGGGCTTCGACTTCTGTGCTTCAAAGAAGACTCCGAATCGGTTATGGACGCGCCGCCGCTATCCTGGACATGATGGAACGCGAGGGCTACATCGCTCAGGCGGATGGCGCGCGCCCGCGTGCGATTCTCGGGCGAGCCTATGAGACGCTGGCCGACTGGGATGCAATGGGCGTTGAGAGCTGAAATACTCGCGCAGACTTTTCCACAGAAGCTGTGGAAAAGCCTGTGGAAAAGCTTGATTTTAAAGTTACAAGTTCCTGAATTTTTTAGACTTCTAGCATTTTGCACACATTCGCGGCAAACTTCTCAAATTCATGCCAAAGAGGCGTTTGCGTTGATGAGAAAAAGTCTTTCGAGAGTCTCGGCCAGTCCTGTCGCCGTACTTTTGTTAACGTGCGCGCTCGTCTTCTCACACGCTTCATGCGTCAAACAGATACGTCGCACGGGAGTGACCGGCGGCCAAAGCGAGACACAGGCCGCGCCGCCTGACGCACCCCGCATCAACATCAACACAGCCACGCGTGAAGAGCTTGAGAAGCTGCCGGGCATAGGCTCTGCGCTCGCACAGCGGATCATCGAACATCGTGAGCGTTACGGGCGTTTTCGGCGCGCAGAGCATTTGATTATTGTGCGCGGTATCAGCGACCGGCGCTTCCGCAATTTGCGCTCATTGGTCATCGCGGAGTGAAGCAACAGCGTGCTTGATGAGATTGACCTGCGCCTTGCGGCGCGCGAGATTTTCGATGTCGCTCTCGGCAGCGTGGACGCGCACGAGGCAGTGCGACGCGCAGTGCGGCTCGAAGGCTCGCGGTTGACGATTCTCGATAAGACGTTCGACCTCGATGAGCGACGCGGCGGAGTTTATGCACTGGCGATTGGGAAGGCGGCGTTTCCGATGGCGGCGGCGTTAGATAAAATCCTCGACGGAAAGATTATCAACGGGCTGCTTGTCGGCTCATCAATCAAACAATCATTCGACGCATGGCCTTTCGCATCTCAGAGAGCCGGTTCTGTATGGAGCATCTGCGAGGGCGGGCATCCGCTTCCGACTAGTGCGAGCCTCATCGCCGCGCAAACGGCTTTTGAAATTCTGCAACGCGCGAATGACGAGCGCGCTCTGGTTATTTTTCTCATCTCAGGCGGCGGTTCGGCGATGGTTGAGTGGCCGTGCGATGAAAAGATAACGCTCTCTGATTTGCGTGCAGCGAATCGCGCGCTCGTCTCGTGCGGCGCGAGCATCGCGGAGATTAACGCTGTGCGGCGCGCTTTCTCTGCCGTCAAAGGCGGAGGACTCGCGGCGTGCGCGCCGTTGACGGATCAGGTCAGCCTGATAATTTCCGACACGGGCAGTGGACAGGAATCAATCGTCGCATCCGGGCCGACCTGTCCGCCGCCGCTTGATGCGCCTGACGCAGTATCGGTCGTCGCACGATACAAACTTGAAGAGAGGCTGCCCGCATCTATCATTCATGTCATCAATCATCCTAAAGAGCCGCATACTAAAATCTCTCAAGAGGGATTAAGGGAGCATTACGGTCTGCTCGATAACGAGAGCGCGATTGAGGCGGCGAAGGCTGAAGCTCTTCGGCGTGGATTTATCACGGAGGTAGCGACGGATATTTCAGAGCAGCCGATTGAAGAAGGCTGCGCGCTAATGCTCTCGCGGCTGGCTGCGTTAAGAAGGCGCGCGGCTGATGCAGGCAAGCCCGTCTGTCTTATTTCCGGCGGAGAGTTTTCGTGTCCGGTGCGGGGCGCGGGAGTCGGCGGGCGAAATTCTGAGACAGCTTTGCGTTGTGTGATTGAGATGAATGAGAAATTCAGGAGAGACGATGTTGAGCCAGCCTCTCAACGCATTGCGATTCTGAGCGCGGGCACAGATGGAATTGACGGCAACAGTCCGGCGGCGGGCGCGTTCGCGTGCGAGACGACACTGGCTCGCGCGCGTGCGATGAATCTGGATGCGCGCGATTCTCTCGAACGAAGCGATGCCTGTACTTTCTTTAAAACTCTGGGCGATGCGATTGTGACGGGAGCGACGGGGACTAACGTGCGCGACCTGCGAATCATGCTCGCTGTTTGAGAGGCATGCTGTCACGGCTTCTCAGGCGTGAGGCTTACACGGCACGGGGGATTGACCCTTGCTCTCAATAATTTGTAGTATAAAGCGGCTCGCAGGTTAAAAGCGCGCCGCATCATTTCATTCACGGAGCTTCCCCGAATCATGTCCACCAACGTCACACAGGCAACTTCGTATCCGGCTGTTGAGAAAAGAGCAGGGGCACACGGCTCTTCTTTCGATGAATTTGTTGAGAAGATCAGGACGCTGAAGCGTCCGCCGACGCTGGAAGAGATTGACGTATGGATGCGTGAGGTTGAGATTGTCGAGGCGGATTTGCGTCCGCATCTGGGCTTCAAGGCCGGAACTTACGCGCGCCATCGCGTCGTCCGCAGCGATTACGCAGAGCTGCTCATACTCTGCTGGCGACCCGGACAACGCACGCCGATACACGATCACAACGGCTCGCTCGGCGCGGTGCGTGTGTGTGAGGGCGTGATGTGGGAAACTATTTTTTCGCTTGACGGGACGCGCACGCTTCGTTACCGGAGCGCGCGTGAATGGCACCGGTCGGATGTGACTGGAGCCGATGTGCCCGACATACATCAGATAGGAAATCCTGATATCAGCGGGCTTGACCTCGTGACGCTGCATCTCTACGCGCCGCCGCTCGGCGTGCTGAACACTTACCGCGTCGGCAGCGCAGAGATAGGACATTACACGGTTGACGAGTTTATGGACGGCGCAGGAATATAGTCAGATTTCAGGGAAACATTTCCCGCAAAGGCGCAAAGCAGAAGCACGCCAAGAGTAAATAGCATTCAATCTCTTTGCGTGCTTTCTTTGCGCCTTTGCGGGAAAGAGCCGTAAAGCTCCCGCTCATTTTCCGAACATGCCGCCGATGCCGTCTATGATATCACCGGCTTTGTCCGCCACCGCGCCGCCCGCGCTATTGAGTGCGCTGTCAACGTGCCCGGCAATCGGTGCGGGCAGCCTCTCTTTCAAGAAGTCAACCACAGTATCCACAGCGGTCTTTGCCTTGTCTTCCGACAGCCCCGTGCGCTCCGAAACTTTTTTGATTAACTCGTCCATTTTCTTTTTTTCCTCTAAGAGTTTTAATTACTCTGTGCGCCCTCTGTGATGAACTAAATAAACACTACCGATTGCGAATTGGGAATCTCGAAACGCCTGCGACAGTTCTTACACGCGAGCATATCGTCTATGCGTACCATGTAGTCGCGCGACTTGGCGAAACGCGCGCGATCCTGCTCGTTTGCCCCGCGCGGCGGCGCGCTCTTTTTCCGTCGCGTCATCCAGCACACCTCATATTCCCCGCGCTCACGACAATGCGGGCAACTGTAAGTCGCGCGCTTCATCTCCCGTTTCTCGTCGAAAAAATCTTTCTCGTTCATAATGGTAGAGCAGAAGTCAGGAGTCAGAATTCAGAAGACAGAATGAAAGGCTGAAACCGTTCTTATTCTGACTTCTGAATTCTGGATTCTGACTCCTGAGCGTTTATCCTTTCATAAATCTCCGGCAGGCAGGCGCGCGTGATGCGATGCTGATTGCGCATGCTCTCTGCTGCGTTGCCGCCGTCGGGCGGAATCACGTCTCCGGCTGCGTGCGCCAGCTCATGCAGGATGACCTGTAGCTGGCTTTCATGGATGGACATGCCGTCAAGAGAAGTTCCGGTCAAAAACTCCTGCGGCCCAAAGCGTATGCGCGTCTCAAAGCCCTGACCGCGTTGCGAGCCTCCGCGCCCGCTCTCATCTATGTCCATCTGCGCGTCGGCCTCACCGATGCTCGCGCGAAGCGTCTCAAGCAGCGCGACGGGATCATAACCGCCGCCGGAGAGTAATTGATAGCATGGCTCGCAGCCGCGCAACAAATTTATAGCCTCACCCGCGCGCACGCGCAAGACCTCACGCGCAAACTCTTTGACGGCTTCGGGCGCAAGCGTTGACACGGCCTCTTTGATCTCCGCTTCGTCATCTGCCAGCGCAATCTCTCTGAGACGCGACAGCTCGGCTTCGCCCAAACGCGAACCCTTGCGGCTGGAAAAAAGACGCCCCGCGATGACGCTCCATAAGCTCATAAGACACGAATGCCGTCAATCATGGCTGTCTAATATACATGCTCAAGCATGTTCGGTCTTGAGCTTACCGCTTGAGCCGCCGCCCCTCTTTTGCGTTCGCCTGCGATGATGCAGGACGATCAAGAGACCGAGAGTGCCGTTCAAGAGCATCAGAGAATTTGTGACGACGAAAACCCAGTTCTTAACCAGCCAGCTATAAATCGTAAAGCCGAGCGAGGCTGAGATTTGTCCGACGAAGAGCCATTTCGAAACGCCTTCGCTGGAATCCTCATGCCACTGCTTGTAAACCTGCTTGCCGATGGTCAGCACCAATATTGCAGAACTGATCCATCCGATTGCTTCCGTCATCCATCTTCCCCTTGATTCGATTGGTGCTTGAAGGGCTTCTATCTCTCATCCGCCAGTTTTCAAAAGCCGCTCAACCGTTGACAGAAAACTTTCAGGGTCGAGCGGCTTCGGCTCGTATGCAGTCGCCCCCTGCGCGAGCGAAAAGCTCGCGTTGCCTGAGCCGTAACCCGTGGTCACGAGTATCGGGACATCCGCCAGAGCCTGTGTGTCGCGTATGCGACGAACCAGATGCACGCCGTCGGCCCCCGGCATGTTGATGTCTGTGATGATGAGACGCGGCAGAAAGCTAACGGCCTGCTCGTAGCCCTGTATTCCGTCCTCCGCAGTGATGACCGCGTAGCCGCGCCGCTCAAGCGCGCGCCGCATCAGCTCGCGCGCCACGTCATCATCTTCGACGACCAAAATTGTCTGCTCACTGCTCACTGCTTAAAGCTTCTTGCTGCTCGCACAGCTCGCGCAGGTAGCGAAAGCTGTAAATGCCCGTCTCGTGCCGGTCGCTCCAGATAAAGTTCAGAGCGTAGCGACCGACAATCGCAATGTTGCCGATCTGTATTTCATCCGAGACGGCTTCGGGTTTGAGCACGCGCTGCCCAGTCCATTCGTTGACGCACTGCGCGCAGGGACAGGCGCGCCTCAAAGCCGGAGCCTCATAAAGGCAGATGTGCCCGTCAGCCCAGGTGATGCGCAGACCGGCCTCGCCCTCCTGCATAATCTCGCGCGGCTCAATCGCAGGCCCGCGCCGCTCCATCGCGTCACTCATATCAAGAAGCCTTCAAAGATAAGACTCCGCTTCTCTCTCAAACATTCTCACGCAAGGCGCGCGTGACCGATTCAGCGGTGATATTCCAATGAGAAGCATGCCAGACGGGCTGGCCTTTGCGCAGGATGATGGCCTGCGGCGATTCGTGCCTGATGCCCGTGCGCTTCTCTACCTCGCGCGAGAGATCGCGCGCGCGTTGCACGACGATCAGCGATACCTTGTCCGTCATCTGCTCCATCTGCTGGTATGCTGCCGCGCTGATGGGGCACGTCGTGCTGTGCTTGAAGAGCACGACCGGCTCGCTGTCCGAGAGCTTAAACAACTCTTCCAAATCCTGCATCTCCGTGACTGATACGAATGGAGCCGATTCTTCTTTACGTTCTGACATCATCGAATGTAAACCTCCCGCGTGCGTCTCTACGCGCGGCAGCAAATCGCCACGCGCCGGTTTTTGTTCTGTCTTGTATAGTGGTCTGCTTTTACAGTAGCCTATCAAACACACGAGCGGCAAGCGCGCAGAAGTTTCCCTGCGCGCCGTAAGCTCTCACACAAAAGTTTGCCGGATTGTCAGGACAGCGCTCGCCGCTTTGACGTGTGGCTTAACGGATAATTAACCCGGAAAACTTAGGGCGCGACATCGCTTGAGCCACTGACGCTGAAACTGCCCGTCTTCTGGTCTATCTGTTTGCCCTCATCATCCTTCATCGTCACTTCGACTTTGTATTTGCCGCCCGCCCATCCACTTCCCGGAGGAGAGAGTGTGAAAGTAGCCGTCGCCGCGCCCGGCACATCAATCGTCGTTTCACCGCCCGGCACGAGCTTGCCCGCGTCCTGTCCCTTCACATCATCGTACAGAATGCGGTTTGTGACCTTATGCTTATCGCTGGTGTTTGAAATGTCCGCGACGACGTAAACGGTATCGGACGATGCAAAGGTGGAAGTTTCAGAAGCCGCGCTCTTATCTTTGCTGACTTTAACGCTGCTGATGTTAGCCGTCGTGAAGCTCTTATTGCAGGCGAGAGCCACGATAAGTATCACGGCCAGACCGATAAGCGGATTGAGTTTACTGTTACGCAATTTTTTATCTCCTCTTTGTTCAGACTCGTAATCCTTCGCTGATAATAACAAGGGTAAAGTAAAAAGGTAAAAGTAAAAAGGTAAAAGTGAGGCGGAAACCATCTTCTATTAAAATGGTTCCCGCCTCACTTTTACCTTTTACCTTTTTACCTGACTCTTACCGCCATTCGCCGACGAGCACGAACGGCGCCCAGTAGAACGGCGCGGCGTACTTCTTGCCCGCGATCATGTTCTGCTGTGCCGCGCGCATCGCCGCGCCGGGAGCCATGCCCTGTCCCGTGAACATGCGCTTGTAAAAGTCCGTCATCAGTAGCGCGGTCGAATTGTCCGAGACAGACCAGAGGCTGACGCCGACCGTCGGCGCGCCCGCATACATGAAGGCGCGCGTGAGGCCGATGACGCCTTCGCCGCGCTTCTCTTTGCCGAGTCCCGTCTCGCACGCCGAGAGCATGACGAGCGGCGCACCGAGCTTGAGATTGAAAATCTCATCGGTTCTGAGGAAGCCGTCGCCAGACTTATTGCCGACCAGCGAGAGCACTAGACCCGTGAACTGCGGACGCTCTGCGTTGAGCAGCCCGTGCGTGGCGATGTGAACGACTCGATAGTTCCTGAGGTCTTTGGACGAGATGCTGGCTTCATTCGCGTTCAGGTCGAGCCATGTGTCTGCGACCCCGCCGCTCTGCTTGGTAATCAAACCGATCTGCTCGGCCTCCGCGCGCGTGCCGTTGAGACGTGCGAGCAGTAGACCTTGCGCGGGCGCGCCGTTGCTCTGAGCGGCAGGCGTGCCCGCCACGTCCGTCAACGCGCTTGAGAGGCCGAGGCCGCGCGTGTCTGCGCCGCCAGCGGTCGAAGCCGTCTGCCCCTTCGCGCGTGGGTCGTTCGAGTTGAAGACCGGGTCTGCGACGAGCAACACGTTCTTGCCCGTAGGTTTCGCGGAAGACTGCTTTCTAATCACCGCGACGACCGAAGATGAAGGAGCGTAAACAATCTCATTCGTCGTCACCAGATAAGGCAGCGCGGCATAATCCGTCCCGGTTGTTTTGACCAGAGCTTCAAACGGCACGTAGTTGAGCGCGCCGTCCGCGACGACGAGCATACGCTTGTCGCCGATCATGCTCGCGGCTGGCTCGATAACCGTCTTGTAAAGATTGTTTGAAGCGGTGGCAAAGCCTCCGGCATTGCCGGACGCGGGAGCCGCGCCGAGTCCCAGACCGCGCGAAGGAACCGTGTTGATTCCGGCAATCGGCGTGCGAAGTTTTTCGGGAATCATCGCCGCACGCAGCTCCAACGCCTGCTGGTCAACGGCAGAGCGCGCAGGAAGTTTGAAGAGCGAGACGCCCCCCTGCGTCACAGCCCACATGTAAGAGTTGGTTGCGCCGAGATTGTATTCAACGAGCGCGGTCTTATCGTCTAAGACCTGTTGCTGCACCTCCGCGAGAGTCAAAGGCTGCGGCAGTGTGAGCGAAGAATAGCGCGGGCTGGCCGTGCGAATCTGATTCTCGATGCTGTCGTATTCTGTCGAGAGCTGATTCAGCTCTGCTTCCAGATCAGAGTTAGATTTCTTCTTGCCCTCTTCCGAATTGCCGAGTCCCGAAAGCTCCTGTGCGATTTCCTGCTGGCGATTCAGATTGTCCTGCTTGCGCTGCAAGAGTTCTGCGGGAACGCCCTCCGTGATGTTGGCGTTCGATTCGCCGAGCATATCCAGCAGCGAACGCGCGCGGCTTTGCTCGACAATCTTGAAAGCTTCTGCGGCATCCGTCAAAGCCGCGCCCGCCAAAGGCTGTCCCGGCGTCGAAGCCATCAAAGCTCTTTCGGCCAACGCGCCCGATGCTTCGTCGTACACATCCTTGGTCGTCGCCAGAAAAGTCGAGCGCGATTCATCCGCGCTGAGACTGCCCGCGCGTATGCCTTCGATGGTTGTCAGCGCATCACGATAAGCGGCGATGGCTTCCTCTCTTGATTTCGCGGATTTGGAATCAGTTCCAGCCCCTGCCATCAGCCACTTGCTCTTGCCGATGCCGCGCTGCGCAGGCCAACGCAGGTCTGCGCGCTTGTCCTTGTTCGCGCCGTCGCTGGCCTGTGTGTAAAGCTTGATGGCGTCGGGATAGCGTCCCTGCTGCACAGCTATGTCGCCGAGCGAAGTGCGCGAAGCGACGCGCCAGCGGCGAGACTGTCCGAACTTTCCATAGATCGGATTGTCTGCGGCTGAGAGAGCATTGCTGAAATGCGTCTTGCCGCTGTCGAGCTGGCTGTTCGCGTAATCGAGACGACCCATGCCGAGTTCATAGATCGAGTAGAGAATGTAATTACGATAGGTCGCGCGCTCCTCATCAATCGTGCCCTTCACGTCCGCGCCGAGCGAGGCTGCATCACCCACAGTCGCCGCGCTCGGAGTGCCCGAAGTGATGCCCTTCGCTTTGCCGAAGAGGCCGCCAATTTTGTTCGCCTTCTTCTGCGTCTCTTTGACAGTGCCCGCCGCGCTCGTATCAATCTTCGGGACGACCATCTGCGAATAAGCATTGCGCGCGTCATTGACGTTGCCTGCGCTGTAGTACATGTCGCCCGTCTTGGCGAGCATCAGGTTAGCGTTGTAGGTATCGCTGGCTACGGTGAAAGATTTGTTCGCCTCCTGATAATGCGCAAGCGCGACCGCGTACTGTCCCTGACGGCTGTAAAGATCGCCGAGCGCGTCCTGCGAAGCGGCAATGCCTTTCGCGTCATTCGCCTGCGTGTAAAGCTTGAGCGCCTGTTCGAGCGCGCCGAGAGCCTGCTCCGCATTGCCGCGTTTCAGGAAGCCGCGTCCCTGCGCCAGAGCAGCGCGCCCGTCCGTTTGCGGCATCGCGGCATTAAGGACAGCTTGCCTGTTAAGAGTCTGCGCGTTTGAACTCGCGGGTGCTTGCAGGCCCGCCGCAAGAATTGCGCCTGAGAGGAGATAAACAAGGGGCTTTGTTAAAGACTTCATGATGTTCCTCCGAAAGATCCGTAAAATTCTGAAGAAGCGAGATGCTTTGATAAGGTAAAAGGCAAAAAGTAAAAGTTAAGGACAAAGGCTTTTTATAAAAGGCGGTTTCCGCCTTCCTTTTGCCTTTTTACTTTTACCTTTTGCCTTTCATCTCTAGCGGTGAATGAGATCGAGCGCAGTCACTAGGATGCCGTCGGTTGACGTGACGTTCATACGCACGACTGAGGGTTCGGGCGCGCTCTGATCGAGGCCGAGGCCGCGCGTCGTCGCTTCGCGCTCGCCACTCGTCTGCGTCTGCCCGTAGGTCTTGCTCTTGCTCACTTTGACCTTGGCGTTCATGGCGGATTTGACCTTCGCCCAGTTGGCGGGCGACATACGGAGCGGGCAACTGCCGGGATTTTTGCTACAGAAATTGACCAGCTCGTCGCCAACGGGAATGCCCGGAATCGGCTCGCGCGTGACCACTATGTAAAGCCTCTCGTTGGCGGGCTTTTCGTCGAAGACAAACCAGCGCAGGCTCTCGTTCGATTCAAAGGGCGAAGGCACTTCATAGGGGACGTGCGCGTCAATCATGTTGTCGCCTTCGTTGAGGCGCGCGTCCGGGAAGATAAGCTCCGGCGGGCCGTCGTTCTCCGTATGAAAGACGTAGAGATAGCCGTCCGTGTTCGCTTCCATCGAAAGGCGTATCCGGTCGCCCGCGCGAAACTCTCGCTCAGGGTCTACGCGCATCGCATCGCCCATAGAGTTTCGCATGTAGAGCGTGTAGCCGAGGCCGATGGGAGCGTTTGAATAACTCTTGAGGGTGACGACAGGCGTCGTGCTTTTGCTCGTGCTCTTACCGGTATTCTTGCTTGAACTGGTGGTTCTGCCCGTCGTCCGGCCAGTACTTTTCGACGTGCTCTTGGCGGTTGATTTGTTGTTGCTGCTCGAATTGACCGAGCCGAGGCCGCCTCCGACGGGCGGGCGGCTGGTCAGAAAAGCGCCGCGCGTATTCTCGTCTTCATTCGGGTCTTGCTGCGCGCGCACAGTCACCGCATAGCCTGCTATGAGCGCGAGCGCCAGCAGGGGAACGTAGATTCTAAATCGCATGAAATTTTTACTCCTCATATTTTAAGAATCGCTGGGTGAGCCACTTCGATTGGGAGAAAACTTTTGCGGCTCATAGAAATCTTATTTATGTTCGATACGAACATCAAAGACGAGCGGGTCGTCATTGCTTTTCGCCTGCGGCGGTTTGACAGAGACGTATGGCTCACTGCTGTTCTCGTCCATGACGTTGGTCGCAGGCTCGTTTGCCTTGTGTGACGCAAGGAACTCATTCAGCTCATCCTGCTCATCCTTAGATAAAGTCTGTCCGGCCTTTTCATTGAGAAAGGACAGAGAGTTGAGCGGCGTCGGCGAGTAGATGATGTGATAAAGCTCCGTGCCGGGATTTTTATCGAGCGTGATCCAGTTGCCGTCGCCGCTCGGAAAGCTGTAGCCCTGATTCGCCGTCACGTTGTTGGTCGTGACGCCCGACTCTGGAATAGGTTTCGTAGTGAGGAAAGTCATCGGCACATTCTTCTCGCCCGGCCCGACGATGTATAGATAGCCGTCCTCCTTCGGCATGAAATGGAACCTGAAGGATTGACCGGAAGCAAGCGGCACGACCGCCGCGACGCGCGTGGGTGATGCTCCTCTCGCCGCATCAAGCTCAAGCCAGTAGCGTATGGATTCTGCGGCGGCGGTCGCAGTTCCATCCTTCCCCGTGTTCGTGTTCACATTTGTGTTCGTGTTTGTATTCCCGTTCGCATTCGTGTTGCCCGTCTCTGTGGATTTATCCATGCTCCTCCAGATGAAGAAGCCGCCCACGCCGCCGACAACTAAAAAGAGCAGAAGGACGCCGATGATGATCGGAATCATAGGCGAGCGGCGCGCGGGCTTGGCCGCAGGCGTGGGCATGTAAGAAGGCGCGGGCGATGCTTGAGCATATCGCTGCGGCGCAGATTGCGCGGCTTGCTGCGCGTGCGGGGCGAAGCCTCCGGTCGCGCCCGCGTTCGGATTGGTAGCAATCGTCGCCATCGGCGGCGCACTCGATTGTGGATTCGTCGGAGGCGGCGTTGACGGTTGAGAGGCAGGCGGCATCTGCTGTGCGAGAGATGTAGCGGCTGGAGGCGGCTGCGCCTGCTGTGGTCTCTGCGGCGAATCCAGAGTCATGACGGTCGGCGCGCTGATGTCATGGCCTGTCTGTTTCGCGTCTTCGATTCCGGTCGAGAGAGCCGGATCGCCTTCGACGTTGGTCGGCGCGGGCGACGACTGTACGTTAGGCGCGGAGGTCGAGAGCGAAGGCGCGGACATGTTCAGCGTTGACAATCCCAGCGCCGAACGCAGCTCGTTTGCCAGCTCTCCTGCGGTTGCCTGTCTATCGCTTCTGTCCTTCGCCATCGCTTTGGCAATCGCGCCGCTGAACTCTTCCGGCACATCCGAGACCACTTCTTTGAGCGGCTTTGGCACGACCGAGACGTGTTCGCGTCTCAATTCCGGCAAGGTCAGCCCGAAGAATGGCCTGCGCCCCGCGATGATTTCATAAAAGACCGTGCCGAGCGAATAGATGTCCGCGCGCCCGTCAACCTCCGGGCTGTTGTCGCGCGCAGGCTCACCCCACTGTTCGGGCGACATGTAATAAGGCGTGCCGAGGATTTGCCCTGCGACTGTGAGCGCCGTATTGCCGCCGCCACTGGCATCAGCTCCGGCCAGCTCGCTGATCTTGGCGATGCCCAGATCGAGCAGCTTAACGGTCGGCTCACCGCCCGTCGAGGGCTTGCCGATCATGATATTTTCCGGCTTGAGGTCGCGATGCACGACGCCCTGAGCGTGTGCGGCATTGAGGACGCTCATCACAGGCTCAAGAAAGTCCAGAGCTTCGGCAGGCGTAAAGCGTCCGCGCGCCTTCAACTCCGCGTCGAGCGTTCGTCCCTCGACAAACTCCATCACCATGTAGATGAGACCTTCGCTCGTCGTGCGCAGATCGTAAACCGTGACGGCGTTCGGATGGCGAAAGCGGCGCGCGGCCTGTCCCTCGCGGCGAAAGCGGCGCAGCCACTCCGCGTTGTTACGCATCTGCGGCGGCAGGACTTTGATCGCCACGCGGTCGCCCAACAGGATGTGACGCGCGAGATAGACCGCGCCCATCCCGCCCTTGCCGAGCATTTTTTCGATGTGGTACTGGCCGTCGAGCGTCGAGTTGACGATAGAAGTCGGGTCGTCTTCCAACACCTCGCCGTCGAGCGGACAGAAGCTCACGCTGTCGTCATATTTGTTATCACAAATCGCGCAATGTTTCATGGAGAGTTTGACTCGCTAAAAAATAAACTCAGGATTAGCCACTAGAAGGACACGAAGAACAGTAGAGAGAGGCAGACGAATGAATAAGGTCTATGGCTTCTTTTCTATCTCTCTTGCGTCCTCTGTGGCTAAGTAATTTTAAAGTCACACGGTTCAATGTTTCAGTGGCAGCTTAATATCGAAGACGACGGGCCGCCCCTTGCGGTCGCCGCTAAGCATCACAATCGCATCTCCTTTATCTTGACTACCGGAGAAGCTGACGGACGCGGGCGCGCTCTGTTGCCTTAGCTCTTTAATCTTACGCTGCTCGTCAACTGTTAGTTTACGAAACGTGCCGTCTATCGGCAATGTTTCTCCGGCAAACGGAATGGCGAGCGCGTTGTCGCTGAAGATGACCGTGAATATTTCCGTGTCCGGCGCAGTGCTGCTGAGCTTGATGACAGGGATCACGGGTGCTTCGGTCTCCTGACCTGCCTTGACCTCCGCCACAGCGACGAAAGTTCCGAGCGGCATTACGACCTCATGCCCTAGATCATCATGTCCAAGGATATAGAGAAAGCCGTCCTCGCTTGAGTTGAATGAAAACTGCACAACCTGCCCCGCCGTGATCGGCGCACTGCCGTTAGAGCGCGTCTGCTCGTCAAGCCCGGATTCGCTGAGCAGCAGATGATACCGCATAAACTCTCTTCCAGTCGCGCTCGAATTGCTGTTCGTCATCGCCGTGCCCGGCATCGGCGTGGCGGCTGTGGTGGGCGCTCTCTGAATGTTAGCGTTGGCAGTGCTGTTTCTATCAGGACTGCTGCCGACAGAACTGCTGCCGAGCCGCTGCATCAAAGCGTAACCTCCAACCATCACTGCGAGCAAAGCCATCGCCGCCACCGTCAGAGAGACTTGACAGCCGCGCGACGACATCAGGCCGAGAGTCCATGAGCGTTTCTGAGCAACGGCCTGCGGCTGTGCAGCCGCGCCAGCTACAGCTTGATGAGCGATGACTGAAGCCGCGCTCTCATTGACGGTCGCTGCCGCCGATAAGTTCTGCGGCGTCGCGCCGCGACCCGCGACGCCTGTCTCGTTGACCGTGCCTGCCAGCGTCGGCGCATCCGCGCGAGACACAGGCGGCAGCGCATCGGCTCCGCTCAGGGATTGTCTCAACTCGTGCGCAAACTCTCCGGCGCTCGCCTGTCTTTCGCTCCTGTCCTTTGCCAGAGCGCGCAGCACAGAGCGCGACCAAGCAGCTGGGAGGCTCGCGTCGAACTCTTCGAGCGGGCGAGGACTCTCGCGGCAATGTGCGCGGCGAAGCTCAATCGCCGTGTCCGCTTTGAACGGCAGCGCGCCCGTCGTGAGCTGGTAGACGACGACGCCCAGCGAGTAAATATCAGCGCGCCCGTCAATCTCCACGCCGCCATCGCGCGGAATCTCACCCCACTGTTCGGGCGACATGTAATAGGGCGTGCCGAGTAGTTGTCCGGCGGTCGTCAGAGCGGACTCACTGGCCACCTCGCCGCTGATTTTCGCAATCCCCAGATCGAGCAGCTTGACCGTCCCGCCATCGCCCGCGAGCATGATATTCGACGGCTTCAAGTCACGATGCACGACGCCCTGCGCGTGTGCAGCATCAAGGACGCTCGCCACCGTCTCAATGATTTTCAAGCTCTCGGCGGGAGCGAGCCGCCCGCCGCGCGCGTGCATCTCTTCATCCAGCGTGCGCCCCTCGACGTATTCCATGACGAGATAATTCCAGCCCTCGCTCGAAGTCCTCAGGTCGTGGACGATGACTGCGTTCGGATGACGAAAGCGGCGCGCGGCCTGTCCCTCGCGCTGAAAACGCTTGAGCCATTCGGCGTTGCGGCGCATCTCGTGCGGCAGGATTTTGATGGCGACGCAATCACCAAGTAGCGTGTGCCGCGCACGATAGACCGCGCCCATCCCGCCTTCTGCGATGAAAGCTTCGATCTCATACTGCCCGTCCAGAATGCGCCCGACCATCTCTGCGTGATCGTCCCTGAGCACTTCGCCGTCACGCGAGCAGAAGCTCTGCGCGTCGCCGTAAGTAGTCCCGCATTTCTGACAGGTCTTCATCACAAACAGATTATCACCACAAAGAACGCAGAGGAACACAGAGGATGCTCAAATTTGAAATCTCAAATCTCAAATCTCAAATCTCAAACTTGAAATCTGAAATCTCAAATCTCAAATCTGAGATTTTCAAACCTCCGTGTTCCTCTATGCCCTCTGTGTCTAATCGGAAGATTTCCAACAGCTCAGCCGATCATCGCTCAAGCTATTTTTTCTTGAGGATCAAAGTCGCCACGTAAGATTCATTTTTAATCTTTACATCCTTCTTCGGATACGGAGCGAGCTTGACCAGCGTGATTTCATAACCGCGATACATAAAACTCTTCGGCTCGGTCATCGTGTTCAGCTCGAACGTGATTGACTTGCTCGTTCCCTTTCGCACGGTCAGGGTAATTTTGCCGTTGCCGGCCCAGATGCAATCCACGCCTTCAGGGCAGCGCGAGTCTTCAACGAGGCCGTCGAATTTGAGCCTGATGCCGTTCTCTTTGACCAGAGCCTCGCCGCCCGCTTTCAAATCGAATTCGCGTTCCACATGCACCTTCTTCAGTGAGCCTGTCCCGTGCGCCAGCCCGGTCATCGAGAATAACAGAACGCAGATTATCAATAGCTTTGTTTTCATCATTCCCTTCCAGAGGCGCGTTAGCTACAAATAGATTTCGCGCGCATATTCCTCGACCATCCGGTCGCTGTTGAAGGCCGGGAGCAGCGTCTGTATCGAACGCTTCATCATCTCCACCCAGCGGCGCGGGATGCCGTCCGCATCCAGCGTGTAAAACTGCGGCACGACCTCTTCTTCCAGCACGCGATAGAGCGATTCGGCATCCGACGCATCCATCAAAGTCTCGTCTGTGCTGACATCTGCATCTCCGATAGCCCAACCGTTCGTCCCGTCATAGCCTTCAATCCACCAACCGTCGAGGATTGAAAGATTCAATCCACCGTTCATCGCCACCTTTTGACCGCTTGTGCCGGAAGCTTCGAGCGGTCGGCGCGGGACGTTCAACCAAACGTCCACTGATTGAACGAGCTGGCGAGCGATTTCTTGATCGTAATCTTGCAAAAAAACTGCGCGCCGCATAACACGCGGGTCATATTTCCACGCAGCCATCTGCTGCAAAGTCAGTTTCGCTTCCTGATCCTGCGGATGCGCTTTGCCCGCAAAGATGAATTGCACGGGGCGTTGTTCATTATTAATCAGGCTCAAGAGCCGCTCGTGATTGCTGAGCAGCAGTTTCCAGCGTTTGTATCCGGCGACGCGTCGCGCAAAGCCGATGGTCAGAGCCGACGGGTCGAACATCGTCCGCGCGGCCTGCGTGTAAGCATCGCTCTCTTTGCGATGCAGCCGCGCATAGAACGAGCGGTGACGAACAAAGGAGATGAGATATTGTTTGAGCAGGCGATGCGTGTCCCACAACTCGCGGTCTGGAATCTGCTCGACGCCTCGCGCCCATGCTTCTTTATCATGCGCGCGGCCAGCCCAATCTGCGCCGATATATTTTTCAAAGAGCGCGCGCATCATCGGCGCGACCCACGTCGCCGCATGCACGCCGTTGGTGACATAAGTTATCGGGACATCAACGGCTTCAGTGCTTGAAGCCCAGAGACCCTGCCACAAAGCGCGCGAGACTTCGCCGTGCTTACGGCTGACACCGTTGGTCGAGCGACACATCTTAATCGCCAGCGGCGACAAACCGTACCACTCCAGATCATCGTTCGTATCCACGCGCCCCAAATCCAGAAACCCGTCGTGCGTCAATCCCAGAGCTTCCTCATATGTTGAGCCGAAACATTTTTCGATGAGCGAAGCGGGAAAGGCATCGTTGCCCGCCGCCACCGGCGTGTGCGTCGTGAAGACGCAACGCTCGCGCACGATACGCGCGGCGTCAACAAAGCTCATTCTGTCCGCTCCCCCGGTCAGCTCGCGCGCAAGCTCCAGAGTGAGAAACGCCGAATGGCCTTCATTCAGATGAAAGACGTGCGGCTCTATCTTCAACTTTCTTACCAGCCGCACGCCGCCGATTCCCAACAGCATCTCCTGCACGACGCGCGTTTCGCGGTCGCCGCCGTAAAGATGCCCCGTCACGAGGCGGTCTGTCTCCTCGTTCACATCAATGTTCGTGTCGAGCAGGTAAAGCTCGACACGACCGACACGCACGCGCCAGACATGTGCGCGCACATTCCTTCCGCGCATCAACACCTCGACGAAGAGAGGCACGCCCGCTTCATCCATGACCTGATGAATCGTCATCTCGGACGGATGCGACTCGCCGTACAACTCTTCCTGCCAGCCCTCGCGCGTCAGGCGTTGGCGAAAATATCCGTAACGATAGAGCAGGCCGACGGCGACGAGCGGCAGTCCCAGATCGCTCGCAGACTTCAAATGGTCTCCGGCCAGAATCCCAAGCCCGCCAGAATAGAGCGGCAAAGAATTATGTACGCCGTACTCCGCACAAAAGTAAGCGACGGGACGCTCCCGTGTGACCGCCTTGCCGGGCTGCGTGCCGATGCTTTTGACAGGCTCCGCCATGTAGCCGTCAAACTTTTCGGCGGCACGCCGGACGCGCCCGACGTAGACGGGGTCGGTCGCTTTCTGCATCAAATGAAACTCTGAAATCTCCGCGAGCAAACGGCGCGGGTTGTGCTCGCAGGCTTCCCACACCGCCGGGTCTAGATCACGAAAAAGGGACGCGCCGTCAGCAGCCCAGCTCCACCAGTAATTCCACGCCAAACGCTCCAGAGCGCGCAGAGGCTCCGGCAACACACGCGTTTTCTGTTCGGTCATCTGTTTTATCTCGTCAGTCGCTTGCGCCATCAAAAAATTTATCCCTTAAAAAAGTCTGGAGTCTGGAGTCTGGAGTCTAGGAGTTTCAGAATCAGTTTGACTCTCAGACTACAGACTCCAGACTATTGAACCAGCTTAATCGAAGCGGTGATTTTTGAGAAATGCAGCGGCATCATCACCCTGAAAGAAGATGAGCCTGACTTCCGTCAACTGTTCATCGGCGGCTAGAAATTCGGCAAGCGCGTAGGATGAGACAGCCGCAGCCTCCGCGCGCGGGTAGCCGTATGCGCCTGTCGAAATCGAAGGAAAAGCGATGGTCGAGAGGCCATGCTCGACTGCGAGCGCGAGCGAGTTGCGATAACACGCCGCGAGCAGTTCCGCCTCGCTTCCTTGCTCAGACCCGTAGATGGGGCCGACCGTGTGGAGCACGTGACGCGCAAAGAGATTTCCGCCCCCTGTGATGACGGCCTCGCCCGTCGGCAAGCCTTCCGGATATTGCGTGCGACGAATCTCACGGCACTCTTCCAAAATACTCGCGCCGCCCGCGCGGTGAATCGCGCCGTCCACGCCGCCTCCGCCCATCAAGGTCGAGTTAGCCGCGTTGACTATCGCATCAACTTTCTGACCCGTGATGTCATCCGTCAAGACCACCACACGGCCATTCATAAAAGTCTTCATAAGTAAAAAGGTAAAAGGTAAAAGGCAAAAGGAAGGCGGAAACCACTTTTGATTAAATCGCTTTTTGCCTTCACTTTTGCCTTTTACCTTTTTACTTTTATCTTTCCTCGCCTTCCAATTCTTCGCGCAGCTCGACATTGATTTCATCAAACATGTCTTGACGACGAAGAGCGTCTGCGACGCCTTTTGCTTTGTGTTCGGTGAGAGGATGTTCGGGGTCTACGCTGGCTATCTCGAAGAGGCGGTCGTCGAGCATCACGACGCCGAGCATGCCGAGCGCGACTCCGGGCGTGACTTCGATCTCGCCCAGATTGTGTATGCGAAAGTGACCGGTCTGCTCGACCCAGTCTTCGATGAAGGGATCGCGCAAGGCATGTTCGGCTTCGGATTCTGAGAGGTATGCCCCCTCGACGATGAGACAATATTCGCGTCCGGTACTGGGCTTCATGTTGCGAGCAGGATTTGCGCCTGCGATGGGTCTCTAATTTGTGAACAGCATTTTCCGAGACGGCTTGCGAAATCGGTCTCACTTTATCACTGCATGGGGATGAGCGGCAAAGTTTTTTTGACGGAACTGATTTTCACGCAAAGGTGCAAAGACGCAGAGAAGAGAGGGTGAAGAGGATAGGGTGTAGGGTGTAGGAAAGCAAGCTGTCTTTCGCTACACCCTACACCCTTCTCCCTTCACCCTTTCCTTTTTGCGTCTTTGCGTGAAATCGTTTTCAGCGTAAACAAAAACTCCGCCGAACGGCGATTGCCACTCGACGGAGTTTGAGCTTTTCAAGAGCTTGCTTTAGTAAGCTTTCGCATACTGCTCATTGAGCGTCTCGCGCAGGCGGTCAAAGTAGGAATCGAACGTCACAAAGCCGGTCGTTCCCTGAAAGAAAGCCTTCCCGCCCGTCTCATCCGAGAGACGATTGAGTGAGCTTTGACCGTAACTGGCAGCCGTGTGATTATTGCTCGTCAATCCTTCCGCCGACGGCGCGTAGAACGAATAGACAGCGACCTTGCGGCGATTGGCTTCACGAATCGCGCGGCCTATATCAAGCGTCTGCCCTGCCGAGGTCGAATCGAAGCCGTGCGACGTGTCGAGTCCGTCCGAGATGAGCAAGATCGCGTTACGATTTTTGCCGCCTTCATCGAAGTGGCGCAGAGCCTCTATCACTTCGACGTAAGGATTGTAAGGCGAGGCGGAATCGCTCGCACGCGGAATGCGCAGTGAGCCTGCGGCCTTGTCCAAGTCATCCGTGAATTTCTGGCGCACCTGAAGTGAGCCGTTCGTGATGTAACCGACCATCACGCGCGAGCCTGCGGGCAATGAGCGTATAAAATCCCGCGTCACACCCAGCTCGTTGCCGACGTGCGATTCCAAGTCATCCTGAATCAGAACTGCCAGATTCAAAGGCTCCTGGAGTGCGGCCTTCGCATTTTTCTTGTTATCGCTGGCCGCGCTCGTCTTCGTCGGAATAATCAGAACTGTGGCGAAGATGACAGCCATCACAACCGCCATGATATTTCTTGACTGCAACATGATTTCCTTCTCTCTCTCTTTTGTCTCAATAATCAGAGACTATTTGCTTTAGAATTATCGCTGTATCAAACGCACCCGCGCTCGCCTTCAATCAGGCAGGCGAGGCAAGTTTTTTGCGCAATTCTAAGATGCTTGAGAGGCCGCGAAGGTGGCTTGAGATGATGCCGGAGTATGAGAGGAAAGCTTTTCTTTATTGACACTCATTTGCGTGCATGGAGCGAGCAGACGCCGCTTGCGTCGCAGGGCGGCGGGACGCCGAAGAGCGTGTAACGCCTGCGCGCGAGCCACGCGTAAAAGACCGGGCCGAGACGCGACAAAGGCCAGACTCCCATCACGGGCGCGACGAGACGCCAGCCCGGCAGGACGCGCAGGACTTCAGCCCACGCGGCATATCCGCCAGTCCAACGTCCCACAGCATCACGGACATGCATCTCTTCGTTGAGTTGCTCGAAAGTATACGGCGCGGCGCGCTCTAAGATTTCGGGATCGCGGAAGTTGAGCCACTCGATGCGATTGTCGCGGTCAAACGGCTCGACCTTCGCGCGCATCCACTTGCACAAAGGACATTCGCCGTCAGTGTAAACCTCTATCCGCGCATCACTCATGCTCATACACCGGCATTATATGCTTTTCTTCGCGCCTTTGCGCCTTTGCGAGAAAATCAATTTCACGCAAAGGCGCAAAGGCGCGAAGAAAACCACGAAGAGATGTAAAGTTTCGCCGTCTTCGGGCGACTAAGGTATAGTTGGATAAAACCAGAGAGCATGCGTGCGTCGTAACTATATGCGGATGGAAGGCGCGGAGAATTAAATGGTGATGAAACGGGCGAGCGATATTAAATCGAGCGAGATTACGGATAAGGAGAGTTATCTGAATCGCCGCAACTTCATGCGCGGGGCTGCGCTCGTGGTGACGACCGCCGCGACCGGATTGCTTTACAGAGGGCTGAATCCGCCGCCGCCCGTCACGCGTCCCGGCGAGAAGATTGCGGGAGTCGTCCAGCCTGCACTGGCCGCGAGCTTTTCGACAAACGAAGCGAAGACTTCTTTTAAAGACATCACGAACTACAATAATTTTTACGAGTTTTCGACGGACAAGCAGGGCGTTGCGGCTAAGTCGCAGGGGTTCGTCACAAAGCCGTGGCAGGTTTCGGTCGAAGGATTCGTGAACAAACCGAAGATTTACGACCTTGATGAGCTGGTGAAGATTGCTCCGCAGGAGGAACGCATCTATCGCCATCGCTGCGTCGAGGGCTGGTCAATGGTCATCCCGTGGATAGGCTTTTCGCTCGCGGAGCTTTTGAAGCAGGCCGAGCCGACTAACGCCGCGCGTTATGTGGCTTTCGAGACGCTTTATGATCCGAAGCGAATGCCGAACCAGAGGTCTGGCGTGCTCGACTGGCCTTACGTCGAAGGCTTGCGGCTCGACGAGGCGATGCATCCGCTGGCGATTCTGGCGACCGGACTCTACGGCGAGACGCTGCCGCCGCAGGACGGCGCGCCGATTCGTCTGGTCGTTCCCTGGAAGTACGGATACAAGAGCATCAAGTCCGTCGTCAAAATCAAGCTCGTCGAAAAGCAGCCGCCGACCACCTGGAACATACAGGCACCGGACGAGTACGGCTTTTATTCAAACGTCAATCCGACCGTCAATCACCCGCGTTGGAGTCAGGCCGACGAACACCGCATAGGCGAATACGGACGCCGCCCGACACTGATGTTCAACGGCTACGCAGATCAAGTCGCGCAGCTTTACACGGGAATGGATTTGCGCGAGAACTTTTAAGACTGTTCTTAGTGCCTTGTACTTTGCTCTTTGCATGTCTGGCTTATCTTGAGCTTTAACGTTCAAGATTGAGTAGCGTGCAAAGAACAAAGGACAAAGCACAAAATACAAAGCCAATGAAAGACACACGATTCTCAAAAGCCCTGCTCTTCATCAACAGCCTCGTGCCGCTCGCGCTGCTGGGGTGGGATGGATATCACGGGAGGCTCGGCGCGAATCCGACGGAGTTTGTGACGCGCACGACGGGCATGCTGACGCTCATCTTTATCCTCCTCACGCTCGCCGTGACTCCTGTCAGAAAGATTACCGGCTGGAATTTTTTAACCAGATTTAGACGGATGATCGGACTCTACGCATTCTTTTACGGCTTTCTGCATTTGATGACATATATCTGGTTCGACCGTTCGTTCAAAGTTCAAACTGTGCCGGGCGACATTGTGCAGCGTCCGTTCATAGCTATCGGGATGGCGAGCTTTTTCCTGATGGTTCCGCTGTCGATTACTTCGACGAATAAGATGATTAAGCGGCTCGGCGGCAAGCGTTGGAATAGATTACACAAGCTGGTTTATCTGACGGGCATCGGCGGAGTGTTGCATTATTACATGCTCGTCAAATCCGACACGCGGCTGCCGCTCGCGTTTGCTTTCGCGCTCGCGCTCTTGCTCGGCTATCGCATCTACGCCGCGAACCAGACACCGAAAGTTACGGCGCGCTCGCCCGTCCCGCGTCGGTAATTAAAAATGCAAAATGTAAAATGCAAAATTGAAGAAAGCTTGAATGCTTTCTTAATTTTGCATTTTACATTTTTAATTTTGCACTCTTCTATCGCATCTGATTGATAAGCTGCATTAGCTTGAGAGCCTTCTCCGTGTCGAGTTTTTCCAAAGCTTTGTACTGCTCCGTTGCCTCACTCTTTTTGTGAAGCTGCACATAGTCGTAACCGAGATTGAAATATGCTCCGGCATAATCCGGCTTGAGCTTGACGGCCTGCCTGTGTGATTCAGCCGCCTCTTTCCAGCGATTTAAACTGCCATAAGCGTAGCCCAGATTATTGTGCGCGGCAGGCCAATCGTTTTTCAGGCGCAGCGCTTGTTGGAAAGATGCGACCGCTTCCTCTTTCTGTCCGAGGCGGCTCTGAGTGATGCCGAGATTGAAATGCGCCGACGCGAAATTCGGATCGAGCTGGATGGCTCGCTTCAAAGGCGTGACGGCTTCCGTGTACTTTCCGCTGTTGTTATAAGCCCATCCCAGATTGCTGTACGACTCCGCATCATTCGGCGCGAGTCGCACGGCTTGATTCAGCGCATCAATCGCTTCGTTCCAGCGACGTGATTTGCCGTTAGCATAGCCAAGCTCGCCGTAAGCTTCGGCGTTGTTGGGATTGAGTTGCACGGCCTTCGTCAACGTGGCTATCGCATCCGGGTAGAGATGCAGCTTGTTATATGTCTGACCTAAATCTGCATAAGCTGCTGCGTCGTCCGGCTTGAAGCTTATCGCCTGACGATAAGCCGTGACGGCCTCCTGATTACGTCCGAGCTGGCGGAGCGCGTCACCCAGATTGCTGTAAGCCTCTGCGTAATCTTTCCTGGCGCGCGTCGCCTGTTGATACGCTTCTACGGCCTCCGCATAACGATTCGCGTTGTAGTAAGCCACGCCTAAATCGAAGTAGGCTTCGGCGTAATCGGGATTGAGTTCGACCGCGCGCTTGAATGAAGCGATGGCTTCACTGGAACGTCCCATCTCGTCGTACACGTCGCCGAGGTGATAATGCGCCGCCGCGGAATCCGGCTTGAGCTTGACTGCCTGCTGAAAGGCTGCGAGAGCTTCAGCCGCGTGGCCGGATTTCTGGTACGCGAGGCCGAGATAGCTCCAAGCCTCTCCGTCATCAGTGGAGACTCCGAGCTTGATCGCCTGATTAAGCGCAGCGGCGGACTGCTCGTACTTCTCTTTTTCGTAGTACAGGACGCCGAGGCTGTAATGAACATCCGCGAGCGCGGGCTTGAGGCGCACTGCCTGCTCGTAAGCCTCTATGGCTTCGTCGCGGCGGCTCAGCATCTCGTATGAATCGCCCAGACCGGCGTAGGCGTCGGCGTAATCAGGCTTGACTCGCACTGCCTGACTGTAGGCGGCTGCGGCCTTCTCATACTGCGCGGAATTGTAGAGCTTATCGCCCTGATCCATGAAACTATTCGCTGTTTCTTCAGGCGTCGGCGTGCGCGCGGCATCTACTCTGGGGGTCGGGCGCGGGACGGGCTGGCGTTTTTTAGCGATTTGAGGCGGAGCCGGGCGACGCGGCGCGGCGGCAGGTTTTTCCTTCGGCTTGTCGTGACGTTTCTTGACGACGTGGCTGGTAAAGATGCTGCCCGTGCCCGCTCCGCCCACGATGTCTTCGTTAGAGCCTGCGCCCCCGACGATGTCCTGCGCCCTGAGCACGAGGCCGACGCTCAATAAAAGCAGAGCCAGAATAATTCCATTGATTCGCGATAACTGCATAAGATTAAGTTTCCTCTAAAGCTACGCTATTCTCAGCTGCCTTCCGTGTTGCCTTGCGTTGGATGCATGTTTTGACAATGCCGGTGCATTTGAAATCGGGGGAGAGAGACGGGCAAGATCAATTCCAATCTTATAACATGACTCATCAATTCCGTTAAATTGCATTCAAAGCATAGAAGAAATTTCCCGCAAAGGCGCAAAGGCGCAAAGGCGCAAAAAGGAAAGGGTATAGGGAGAAGGGTGTAGCGAAAGGCAGCTTGCTTTCCTACACCCTACACCCTATTCCCTTCACCCTCTTCTTTGCGTCTTTGCGCCTTTGCGGGAAACCGTAACGCTCGCTTGCTTTTCCCCTCTCTGCTCGGCTAAATTAACTGCTCACCCGGAGCGCATCCAGCCTTCTTTTCGGACTCTGAAACCGGACGCGGATGGCTATCCTTCTCTATTCAATAATACTGTTTGAAAGGAAAATCTTTTTACAGCCATGAAAGCTTACCCAACGGAATTAATTCGCAACCTTGCCGTCATCGGACACGGCGACGCGGGCAAGACGCAGCTCGTCAGTTCCCTTCTGTTTGTCGCCGGAGCGACTCCGCGCTGGGGCAAGGTTGATGAAGGCACGACCGTCACCGATTACGAAGAAGATTCCATCGCGCGCAAGATCACGCTCAACACCTCGCTTGCGCACCTTGAACACAAAGAGACGAAAATCAATCTCATAGACACGCCCGGTTACGCAGCCTTCATCACACATGCGCGCCCCGCCTTGCGCGTCGCTGATTGCGCGCTATCGGTCGTACATTCCGTCAAGGGCGTGGAGGTTCAGACGGAAAAGACATGGGCTTATGCCAACGAGTTCATGCTCCCGCGCTTTATGGTCATCAACGGGCTGGACAGAGAGAACACGGACTTCGGCAAGTCGCTCGAAAGCGCACAGACTACCTTCAGCCGCGCCATCATTCCCTTCACGCTGCCCATCGGTAAGGAAAAGGATTTCAGAGGCGTCGTTGATGTCCTGCACATGAAGGCTTACGAGTACGACGAAAACGGCAAAGCCAGAGAGATAGAGATTCCCGCCTCAGGCCGCGAGATAGTTGATAAGACCAGAGAGCGTCTGATTGAGCTGGTCGCGGAATCCGACGATGCTCTGATGGAGAAATATTTCGCGGAGGGCACGCTGCCCGAAGAAGACATCGTGCCGAACGTTAAGAAAGCGATTGAGCGCAGCAAGCTCTGTCCGGTCTTCGCTGTCTCATCCACGACGCTCGTCGGCCTGCAAACCCTGCTCGACCACATCGTAGACCTCGCGCCGAATCCGGCAGCGCACGAAGCGGAGCACGGGCGCGCTTCGGTTGACGGCGACGGCGGCGAACCTCTGACGCGCAAGTACGCGGACAGCGAGCCGTTTTCCGCTTACGTCTTTCGCACCGTCGCAGACCCTTTCGCGGGCCGCATCAACGTCATGCGAATCATCAGCGGCCACGTCAAGCACGATGCCAACGTCTTCAACTCCACGCGCGGGACGATGGAGCGTCTCGGCGCGCTTCATACAGTGCAGGGCAAACAGCTGGACAAGATTGACGAAGCGCACGCGGGCGACATCATCGCCTGCGTGAAGTTGAAGGACACGCAGACGGGCGACACGCTCTCGGACAAGGCCGCGCCGATTGTCTACGACGGCGTGCAATATCCAGAGGCCGCCATCGCTTTCGCCATCGAGCCGAAGTCGCGTCAGGACGAAGAGAAGATTTCCGTCGCCCTTCATAAAATTTTGGAGGAAGACCCCGCGCTACACTTCGACCGCGACGCGCAGACCAAAGAATTCCTGCTCTCCGGCTCAGGTCAGGTACACGTCGAAACCGTGATCGATAAGCTCAGGAAGCGTTACGGCGTCGAAGTCACCTTGCATCCACCGAAGGTTCCGTATAAGGAGACCATCACACAGCGCGCGGAGGTGCAAGGGAGACACAAGAAGCAGACTGGCGGGCGCGGGCAGTTCGGCGATTGCAAAGTCATCTTCGAGCCGCTGCCGCGCGGCGAAGGCTTTGTCTTCGAGGACAAGATTTTCGGCGGCGCGGTTCCACAGAACTTCCGCCCCGCGATTGAGAAAGGAATCGTAGACGCCGCTTCGACGGGCGCGGTCGCGGGCTATCCGATGGTTGACTTCAAAGCGGTGCTCATTGACGGCTCATATCACACGGTTGACTCCGACGAGCACTCATTCCGCGCAGCCGGTCGCAAAGCTTTTCGCGCGGCGATTGACAAAGTCCGCCCGACCTTGCTCGAACCGGTGATGGATGTCGAAGTCACCTCGCCGCAGGAGTACAGCGGCGACATCATGGGCGACCTCAACTCGCGCAGAGGCCGCGTGCAAGGGATGGAGATGCGCAACAACCAGCAGGTCATCAAAGCACAGGTCCCGATGGCAGAGATGCTCGACTATCAATCGAAACTCAACTCCATCACCGCCGCACGTGGCTCATACCACATGCAGTTCTCTCACTACGATCAAGTCCCCGGCCAGATCGCGCAGAAGATAGTCGAGCAGGCGCGTGCCGAGGGCAGGATTAGGGCGGAAGAGGAAGACTAAAGAGGAAACTCAAAAGCAATGTCGCGGCAACTGGCAAAGCGTTGGATTACGGTAGAAGAGTACGAGCGCATGGGCGAGGCGGGCATCTTCAATGAGGATGACCGCCTTGAACTTCTCGAAGGGGGGATTTATGAGAGGTCGCCAATCGGCAGCCGCCACGCCGCGTGCGTTACAGTGCTTCACCAGCTACTGACTCTTAAATTTGCTGGAAAGTTGATTGTGATTTCACAAAACCCGATCCGGCTCGATGATTTCTCCGAGCCGCAGCCTGACATCGCCCTGCTCAAATGGCGCGACGATTTTTACAGGGACGCGCTCCCGATGCCGGATGACGTGTTGCTCGTCATCGAAGTGGCTGATACGACGATTGAGAGTGATCGCGCTTACAAGCTGCCGCTCTACGCAAAAGCCGGTATCGCAGAGGTCTGGATTATTAACCTGCCAGATGAAACCATCGAACTCTACGCCGACGCCAAAGACGGCACGTATGGTATCCAAAGAAATCTCAAGCGAGGCGAAGACGCAGAGGCGCACACCATCGCTGGCTTACGAGTCGCCGTCACAGATGTGCTGGGTTGAGCGACGAATTCAATAAACCGGAACAGCTCATTAACGATGACCTCACTCGAAACATACATTCACGACCTGCGCGAATCGCGTCACGCGGCGGTCAAAGAAACTTCCTACTACGTCGCGCTCGCAAATCTTTTCAACGACATCGGTAAGACTCTCAAGCCGAAGGTAAAATACGTCATCACGCCGAAGAGTATGGGCGCAGGGCAGCCTGACGGAGGACTCTATACGGCGCAGCAAGTCAAAAGCGACGCGGAGATTTCTGTTCTGAACACGCCGCCGGAGCGCGGGTGCGTTGAAGTCAAAGGCTTGAGCGATGATGTGTTGAAGATTGCCGCGAGCGAACAGGTGTTGAAGTATCTGAAACGCTATCGTCAGGTGCTCGTCACTAACTATCGTGATTTCCTGCTGGTCGGACTCGATGAAGATGAGAAGCCGGTCAATCTGGAAAGGTACACGCTCAGCGCAAGCGAGGCGGAGTTCTGGAAGAAGGCAGTCCACCCGCAGATTTTCGGGAAAGAGCACAACGAGCGTTTCACGGAATACCTGAAGCGTGTGATGTTGCACGCCGCGCCGCTCAATAGTCCCGAAGATGTGGCGCGGTTCCTGGCCTCTTATGCGCGCGATGCTAGGGCGCGTGTAGAGCAGAAGGCGGACTTGCCCGCCCTCAAGAGCGTGCGGGCGGCTCTGGAAGAGGCGTTGGGCTTAAAGTTCGAGGGCAAAGACGGCGAGCATTTCTTTCGTTCCACATTGGTGCAGACACTCTTTTACGGAGTCTTCTCGGCATGGGTCTTGTGGGCGCAGCAATACGCGAGGAAGGGCGAGCGTTTCGATTGGCACAGTGCGGGCTGGTATTTGCGCGTGCCGATGATTAGCGCGTTGTTCACTCAATTACTGATGCGCGACAAGCTGAGCGATCTGGGTTTGGTCGAAGTGATGGATTGGACAGCGATGACGCTCAATCGCATCGCAGACCCCGCCGCGTTTCGTCAGAAGTTCACCGAAGGGCACGCGGTACAGTATTTCTATGAGCCTTTTCTGCAAGAGTTCGACCCTGATCTACGCAAGCAGCTTGGCGTCTGGTACACGCCGACGGAGATCGTCAAATACATGGTCGAGCGCGTGGACACAGTGCTGCGCGAAGAGCTGAATCTGCCCGAAGGCTTAGCCAGCGAGAATGTCTACGTCCTAGATCCCTGTTGCGGGACGGGCGCGTATCTGGTGGAAGTCCTGCGCCGTATCGAAGAGACGTTGAAGGAGCGCGGCGAGGACGCAACGCGCGGCGCGCATCTGAAAAACGCCGCGATGAATCGCATATTCGGTTTCGAGATACTGCCCGCGCCCTTTGTCGTCGCACACTTGCAGTTGGGTTTGTTGTTGCAGACGCTCGACGCTCCCCTGAGCGATGACGGTGGAGAGCGCGTCGGCGTATACCTGACCAACGCGCTGACGGGCTGGGAGCCTGCGAAAGAGCCGAAGACGCACTTGCTGTTTCCCGAACTGGAAGAGGAACGTGACAGAGCCGAAGAGATTAAACGTGAAAGGCCAATCTTAGTTATTCTAGGCAATCCGCCTTACAACGCTTTTGCCGGAACGAGTCCCGAAGAGGAGCAGGGATTGATCGAGCCTTATAAGGAAGGCTTGATTAAGAAATGGGGCATTAAGAAATTCAACCTAGACGATTTGTACGTGCGTTTCTTTCGTTTGGCAGAGCGTCGCATAGGACAGAAGCACGGCGTCGTGTGTTACATCTCAAACTATTCTTACCTGAGCGACCCGTCATTCGTCATGATGCGCGAACGTTTCCTGAGCGAGTTCGACGCGCTGTGGTTCGATTCGTTGAACGGCGACAGCCGCGAGACTGGCAAGCTGACGCCCGAAGGCAAGCCCGACCCAAGCGTCTTTTCCACACAGTACAACCGCGAAGGCATACGTGTCGGCACGGCTATCGGCTTGATGGTGCGGAAAGAGGAACGAGCCGAGCAGCCCACCGTGCGTTTCAGACAGTTCTGGGGCGTGACTAAACGCGCAGACCTATTAGCCAGTGTTGGGGCAGAAGATTTGGAAGCGCAATACGAGCAAGCCAATCCAGATAAGAGCAATCGTTATTCGTTCCGTCCGTCTGATATAGCATCGCATTATCTGGAATGGCCGAAATTAACAGAGTTATGTGCAGTTTCTCCTTTTAATGGGCCAATCGAGAGAAGAGCCAACGCTTTAATAACAATTCAGCGTGATGTATTAGCCTCACGAGTCCAGTCCTACTTTGACGACTCAGTCTCAAATGAAGAGATAAAGAATATCTATCCCTCGTTGATGATGACGGGGAACCGGATTGTAGGACCAGAAGCAAGAAAGAAAATTTTAAGTGAGTTTCAATATGATGAAACTCGAATTGTCCGATATCCATTTAAGCCATTTGATATTAGATGGTGCTATCTAGAAAACCTTAGACCGTTATTTAGCGAACCTAGCCCTCAACTGCTAGAACAAAGGTTTGAAGGAAATAGCTTTTTCGTTACGCGAGACAGGGCAGATAAAGACCCAGAGGGCGTTCCCTTCTATTTTTCGCTACGACCCTGTGATTATCACTCCCTAGCAGGTGAAGCAAGACATTTTCCTCTTCGTCTTCGTTCGTTGAAGACTGATAAAAAGGAAAATCCTCAAAACAATTTCTTCGTTGATGAAGAAAAAACAAGCAATGCTCCGATAGCAAACCTTTCATCAAACGCCCGCGCCTATCTCGCCTCGCTCGGAATCGAAAACGTTGACGCGGACGCGGAGACAGCCGCCATCGTCTGGATGCACGCGCTCGCTATCGGCTACGCGCCAGCTTATCTTGTGGAAAACGCGGACGGCATACGCAACGACTGGCCTCGCGTCCCGCTTCCCAATGATGCCGGAACGCTCAAACGCTCTGCCGAACTTGGGCGCGTCGTCGCAAGCATCCTTGCCTACGACGCGGCAGACCCCGCTTCCGTACAGGAAGCAAGGCGCGAACCGCTCGCAGGAATAGTCGGCGCAAAGTCACGCCCGGAACTGCGCTCCATCGGCACAATCTCGCGCACGGGCGGCGGTCAACTCAAGGAGGGCGAGCCGTATAATGAATTGCGTGTCACAGCCGGATGGGGACACGCCGGAAAGGGCGGCGTCACCATGCCCGGCAAAGGCAAGATCGTGACGCGCGACTACACGGACGACGAGCGCGCGGCGATTGAAGCGGGCGCGGCCTCGCTCGGCATCACCAACGCGGAAGCCTACGCGGCTCTGGGCGAGACGACCTCGGACATCTACCTTAACGAGACGGCCTACTGGCGCAACATCCCCACACGCGTCTGGGATTACACCATCGGCGGCTATCAGGTCATCAAGAAATGGCTCAGCTACCGCGAGCAAGAGCTTTTGGGACGCAGCCTCACGCTCGCAGAAGCCTCGGAAGTACGCGACATGGCACGCCGCATCGCAGCCCTGCGCCTGCTCGAACCAGCCCTCGACGCCAATTACCACGCCGTCAAGGAAAACACCTACGCGTGGCCGCCCGATGCCGAATCTATCAAAGAATAAGTCAGAACCGCCTGCGTTAGCGGGCGGGTCTTCAGGTGAGCATGGAAACCCGCCCGCTACTGTAAGCGGTTCTGACATGAGCCTCATGCTCATTGCAAGTTGCTATAAAACTCTAGAAAGCCTGTTTCGCACCCTGACTGCGACACCATTGCTTGATGGACGCGACGTTTTGTGCAAAGGATTGTTTGTAATTTCGGGCGAGTGCAGAGGCATAGTCTGCCAGACTTTTTGTCGGGAACCAACTGTCAATCGTATCATCGGCGCTCTGCAAATAGACTGCCTGATAGCTTTACGCATGCGAGGAATGCGGTGAAGGCTCAGGGACGGCGGCGTTGGATGTTTACCGCTTTCAATTCCGTGAGTCTGGAACTAATCTATCAAGTCGTCTGGATTGTAGACTGCGTCTCTAACACCGTCAATAATTTCACAAACCGTTAACTGGCGGCTTAAAATCCTGCATAACAGGAAGGAACAGAGCATGACTGAGAGCGCGGAGGTGATCATCATCGGAGGCGGCGTCATCGGCGCGAGCGTGGCCTATCATCTGGCCGAAGCGGGCTGCACAGACACGCTCATCGTTGAGCGCGAAGAGCGTCAGGGAATGGGTTCGACCGGCGTCGCGACGGGCGGCGTCCGCGCGCAATTTGCCACAGAGATAAATATACGCATGTCGCTCTACTCGATAGATTTTCTCTCGCGGTTCGAGGAAGCGACAGGCCATGCTTCGGGCTATGAGCCGCACGGCTATCTCTTCATCGCCACGAGCGAGGAGCAGCTCGACGCGCTCAAAGAGAATCGCCAGCGACAGCTCGCCTTCGGCTTGAAGAACGTCGAGCTGGTCACGCCTCAAGACATCGCGGCGACTCTGCCGCAGTTGCGCGTGGACGACGTGACCGGCGGAAGTTTCTGCCAGACGGACGGCTTTATCAGTCCGCTATCCGTCATGCACGGCTTCACACGGCGTGCGATTGAGCGCGGCGCGCGGCTGCGGCTCGGGACGAAAGTTACAGGGATAGATATTGAGCTTGGCCGCGTGACCGGAGTCTCGACGACGCGCGGAAAAATCCAGACGCGTATGATTGTCTGTTGCGCAGGAGCATGGGCGGCAGGGGTCGCGCGACTCGCGGGCGTAGTGATTCCGGTCAAGCCGCTGCGGAGACAGATTGCCAGCGTGCGCGCAGCCGCGCCCTTGCCCGATAAGCTGCCGATGGTGATTGATATGTCCAACGGCTTTCACTTTCGCCCGGACGCGACCGCTCCGCTTACCAATATCCTACTCGCGTGGCCTGATCCGGACGAAGCATATGGTTTCGAGACAAGATATGATGAGAGCTTCACTTCCAAAATCCTCTCACACGCGTCGCATCGCGTGCCCGCGTGGACGACGCTGGAAGTTGACACAGAGCGTTGCCGCGCCGGTCTCTACGAGATGACGCCCGATCATCACGCAATCATCAGTGAAGCCGAAGGCGTCGGCGGTCTCTTTTTAGTCGGCGGCTTCAGCGGCCACGGCGTCATGCACTCGCCCGCCGCCGGACGCATGGCCGCCGAGATGATGCTCGAAGGTAGTTCAAAATTTATGGATGCATCCCCGCTTCGAGCGGAGAGATTCGCGGAAAACAGTTTGCTTCACGAGACATCTTTTATCTAAGCTGAAGATGAAAGCGAGTGAAGCCCTGTAAGAATTCGATTTAGCGCAGCGTTTATATTGTAAGCCAGTGAGCGACGCGAGGGGCATAGCCCCTTTAATTTAGTTGAAGCTCGGCGGAAGGTCAGAGACCTTCCGCGCATCGGGCGGCACAGCCGCTAAACGTTTAGACCGAAACTTTTTAAGCTTCCCCCGTAACACGTTCGCTCTCTCAACCCCGTCGCCGAACAAGGAGAAAATTCAAATGCGTAAACTTCTGCTCGCATCAATTCTCGTCATCTGGACAGCGGTTATTTGTCAGGCTCAAGCAAGCGGGCCGCTCATCATTTTTCGCCTCACGGTTAATCAAAATCAGATCGCCTTCGGCTATGCGGGCGACATCTGGGCGGTTGAGCGGGCGGGCGGCGAGGCGAGGCGTCTGACGACCGACCCGGCGGAAGAGAGCTATCCGGTTTACTCGCCAGACGGGTCGCAGCTCGCTTTTTCGAGACAGCTCGGCGGCGCATGGAAGGTTTTTGTGATGCCCGCGGCGGGCGGCGAGGCGCGGCAGTTGACCTATCTCCCCGAAGACGACTTGGTGATGGGCTGGTCGCCCGACGGCAAGAATATACTCTTTCAATCTCATCGTGATGAAGAGGGTGTGTTCAGGCTCTACACGATAGCTGTGGACGGAGTGTTTCCGACTGCGCTCCCTTTGCCACAGGCTTTCGCGGGCTGCTACTCGCCCGACGGCTCGCGCATAGCCTACACGCCGCTGTCCTCCTTCGGCGAATGGCGTTTTTATCGCGGCGGGATGGAGTCTCCCGTCTGGCTCGCTAATGTTAAAGACGGCGCGCTTGAGAAGTTGCCCTCAGGTGATTACAACGACCGCAATCCGATGTGGATCGAGAATAAAATTTATTTCATCTCAGACCGCACGGGCACTTTCAATCTTTACGTTTACGATTTAGGGAATAAGCAGATCAAACAGTTGACCAATTATGAGAGGCATGGTGTCCGTGCTACCGGAGCGGGCGGCGATGCGATTGCATTTGTGCAGGCCGGACGCATACATCTGTTCGATCTCAAAAATAATCAGGAGCGCATGGTCGAAGTGCGCGTTAATCCTGACACGCCGGAATTGAAGCCGCGCACAGCCAACGTCGCGCGACTGGTTGACTGGGTGACGCTGACATCTGGCGGCGACCGCGTTATCTTCAATGCGCGCGGCGAAGTCCTGACGCTCAATCCCAAAAACGGCGAGACCGAAAATCTGACTAAAACATCCGGCGCGGCAGAGCGTTACCCGTCCATCTCGCCCGACGGAAAAATGCTGGCTTACTTTTCGGATGAATCCGGAGAGTACCAGCTACACGTTCGCTCGGCGGACGGCTCAGGCACAGTCAAGAAGATTGCGATTGAACGTCAGCCTTCGTTTTATCGTGAGCTGACGTGGTCGCCCGATTCAAAAAAGATAGCGTTTACGGACAAGCGGCTCGCGCTCTGGTATACGGATGTCGAGCGCGGGACGGTCGTGCGCGTAGACACTTCGCCTTACTCTTATCAGGAAGAGTGGTATCCGAAGTGGTCGCCCGATAGCCGATGGCTAGTCTATTCAAAGCACCTGCATAACCGCGTTCGCACAGTTTTCGTTTACGACGCGACGGAAGGCAAGCTTCATCAGTTGACGGATGGACGCACGCATTCGCAAGCGCCCGTCTTCGACGCGAGCGGCAAATATTTATATTTCGTCTCAAGCCCCAACGCCGGGATGAGCGAGTTCGGCTGGGGAGTTTTGAACGGCGAGCTTGCACGCGCGCTCGTCACGCGAAAGATTTACGCTTTCGTCTTACAGAACGATGCTCAATCGCCGCTGCTCCCGAACGGACAGCCGAATCCGGAAGTGAAGCTTGACGAGCCTGCGTCAACGGTTCGCATTGATTTCGAGAATATCAACGGGAGAGTTATCGAGCTGCCGCTCGCCGCGCGCGACTACGCGGAGTTGATAGCGGGCAAGCCGGGGATGCTCTACGCGACCGTGCTTGAGTGGCCTAAGTCTCCCTCGCCCGGCTCCGTTCCGGCGACCGCTTTGTACAGGTACGACCTCACTAAGCCGCCGAAGTTCGAGAAGATGATCGAAGAGTTCGACGGTTACGAAATCTCGCGCGACGGCAAGCGGCTGCTTTATGCCAAAGGGCGCGATTGGTTTCTGGCTTCGATGGATGAAGCGCCGAAAGAGGGCGAGGGCAAGCTCGACTTGAAGAAGCTGGAAGTTTCGGTTGACCCGCGCGCAGAGTGGCAGCAGATTTACCGCGAGTCATGGCGCATCATGCGCGACTGGTTTTACGACCCGAATCATCACGGGCAAAACCTGCCGCTGCTCGAAAAAGAGTACGCGGAGTACCTGCCGAACATCACACGGCGGAGTGACCTGAACAATCTCCTGAGGCAGATGCTCGGACACATTTCGATCAGCCATCTCGAAGTCGGAGGCGGCGATACCCCTCCGCCCGCCGGCGGGCCGAGCCGCATCGGATTGCTCGGAGCCGATTACGAAATAGATCAGGGACATTATCGCTTCAAACGTATCTATCGCTCCTTCTCTTACAACTCGCCGAGCAGCGCGGTCACTGCGCCGCTCGACCGTCCCGGCGTCAACGTGCGCGAGGGCGATTACCTGCTCACGATTGACGGGGAGAAGATCGACGCCACGAAAAACATCTATGCCGCCTTTGACGGCAAGGTCTCAAAGCCGACCAAGATCACGGTCGGGCCGAATGCGAACGGCGATGGAGCGCGCACGCTGACCGTCTTTCCAACGAACGGCGAGAATGTACTGCGCCGCGTCAACTGGGCTGAACGCAATCGCCGCCGCGTCGAAGAGTTGTCGGGCGGCAAGCTCGGCTATATCTATGTGGGGGATTACGGCAGGGGCATCATGGATTTCATACGCGGGCTGACCGGCTACGGCGACAAGCAGGGCATCATCATCGACCAGCGTTACAACGGCGGCGGCATCACGCCCGATTATTTAATCGAATGGCTTGAGCGCAAGCCCATTTACTATTACAGGTTCCGTGAAGGAGACGACATCGCAACGCCGGTCAACC
Source organism: uncultured Pyrinomonadaceae bacterium (assembly GCA_964246305.1). Classification (GTDB taxonomy): domain Bacteria; phylum Acidobacteriota; class Blastocatellia; order Pyrinomonadales; family Pyrinomonadaceae; genus JACMLC01. The sequence continues at coordinate 16,470 of CAXTPS010000026.1, read as the reverse complement.
CCGGCCCGCAGACCAAAGTGCTCCTCATCAACGAGTTCAACGGCTCGGCGGCGGAAACGTTCGCGTTCATGTACAAGCTGGGACACGTCGGCCCCATCGTCGGCTGGCGTACCTACGGCGCGGGCATCGGCCCATACGTCTTCACGCCGCGACTCACTGACGGAGGCCGCATACAGCTTCCGAACCGCGCGGCCTACAACCCGGACGGCACGACCTGGGGCATCGAGAACGCGGGCGTGAAGCCGGATTATCCTGTCGAGATAACACCGCGCGACTGGATGAGCGGGCGCGACCCGCAGCTTGAGAAGGCAGTGCAGGTGGCTCTCGAAGAGATGAAGAAGACGCCGCCCGTGCTTCCCAAACGACCGAAGTATCCGATACATAAATAAAAGCTGTACTTTGGTCTTTGTGCTTTGGTCTTTGCACGCTGTTCAACCTTGAGCTTTGAAATTCAAGCCGGTGCAGACAGGCAAAGACCTAAGACCAAAGTACAAAGTACAGCTTTTTGCCTCCTTGAGTTATCATCTGGCGCATGGTGTTGTGATGGCATTGCATTGCCCGAAATGTGGGAGCACACGCGTGCGGCGCGGCTATGAGGAGCTGCTGCTGCCGTTGCGTCTGGTTGGCATTCACAGCCTGCTCTGCGATAGCTGCAATCTGAGTTACAGGGGCTTCGCATTGCCGGGCACGGTGCCCGAGCACAGCAGTCGCAAGTCTCGTTATTATAAAAAAGATGTTGGAGCGGAAGAGCCGGGAGAGTCGGAAGAATCGCAATATGCCGGGACGCATGATGCCGGTGTGCATCTCTCGGAGGTGACTTCGTTCGCTTGGTATTACGCCCGGCTGCGCCTCAACGTCCTTGTCGGGCGGCATCAGACCAGCCACTCTCTCGGCATCAAATATCGCTGGCGCAACTGGCTACGCTGGCAACGCGGCAGGCATCTTGAAAAATAGATATACGCTTAACCGTTTAAGGCCGTACCGGATGATCTTTCGCGTAACTGTATGCGCACCACGCCGCGACGATGTGGCAAACCCAACCGAGCGTGCCGCCTGTCCCAATCCAGAAGCCAGGAGTGAAAAGCAGCCACAACACGCCCGCCAGAATTCTTCCGTTATAAATCTGCCCGACGCCGGGAATGATAAGACTTAAAACCCCTGCTAAGAATGGATCGCGCATCGAATGAAAACCTCCATCCGCCTATACGCGTAGATTGAGCGGCAGGTTCGAGAAAGAATCCGTAGCTGTTATTTTATTCAGGCTTCGGGTTTCCGGCCTGCGGCTTCTGCTCTACTCTTCTCACGTCAACTATCTCTCCGTGAAAAGTGTGCAGGACTTGCTGGACTGCCGGGTGCTGTTCCGCCATTTCGCGTAACTGCTGTTTGTCGCGGCGTGCTTCATCATCTTTAGACAAGGGCATCCCGTCGCTCGCCGCGCCGCGTTCCTTGATGTTGATACGCACGCCTATGTCGTGTCCGAGCAGCTCGCGGCAGACTTCGCGCAGTGATTTTATGTTGTCAGGCTTGGCGACTGTGTCGCGCAGGTGCTTTGCTTCGGGCGCGAACTCGATGCACAATTCGTGCTCCTCGACCGCCACTTTGTGCGCGGCATCGAGCGCGGTCACGAGAAACATGCGCCGCCTTTTTTCAAGCGAGGCTTTGATTTTTTCAACCAGCGAGCCGGAAGCTGCGGGCGCGACCGCATTGCCGGAATCAGATGACGCGGGCGGAGCCTGCTCCGTTTGCTGCGAGGGAAAAGCCGTCGCCGCTTTTTCATCATTTCTATTTTCGGGCGGCGGGGCGGCGGGAGGCACGAGCGTCAGCGCGGGCGGATCGGTCGAGCGTGTGCCGCCGACGCCCTCGAACGGAGGCTCATCAGCCGCGTTGTTCGCGTGCTGTGATGAATCTGTGGCTCGAACGGTTTCGCTCGCGCTCGTCGCGCGCGGAGTCGAAGATGTTTTGGATGGCTTGACGCCTTTTTCAGTTGAGTTGCTGCCGCTCGCGCTTGATGGCGGCGTGAGTTTTGGCGCGGGAGCCTTTCCGCTTCTGAAAGCTTCTTCGAGCGCGTCCATGCGTTCAAGCAGTTGTTGCAAGGGAACGAGACGGCGCATCTCCATCAGCTTGACGAGACCGATTTCGAGCTGATAACGCGGATGCGCCGCCGTGCGCAGGCTGTTCTCCGTCTCCGTCAGCGAATGAAAAAAGCGTATCAGGTCGGATTCGTTAAAGGCTGTGGCCTGCCGCATCAATTCTTTGCGGTCGGATGCGGACGAGTCCAGAAATCCGGCTGTCTCGCCTGAGACTTTCGCCACCAGCAGGTCGCGCAGGTGCGCGAGCAGGTCTCTGCAAAAATTGCGCAGGTCGTGGCCGCGCATCACCAAGTCGTCAACCACCGCGAGCGCATCCGCCGGACTCGCGGCGGCAATCCCTTGCATCACGCGCGAGAGCATCTCCGTGCCCGCGATGCCGAGCGCGGCCTCTACATCTTCCGCCTTAATCTCCGCGCCCGAAAAGCTGATGACCTGATCGAAAGCGGATTGCGCGTCGCGCATGGAGCCTTCTCCCGCGCGCGCGATCTCGCGCAGAGCGTCATCCGTGACCTTGATCTTTTCCGCGCCCGCGATATGGCGCAGACGCTCCGCGATCTTGCTCGCGGCAATCGTGCGAAACTCGAACTGCTGGCAACGAGAGAGGATCGTGTCCGGCAGCTTGTGCCGCTCGGTCGTCGCCATAATAAAGACGACGCGCGGCGGCGGCTCTTCCAGCGTCTTCAAGAGCGCGTTGAAGGCCGCGCCCGACAGCATGTGAACCTCGTCTATGATGAAAACTTTGTAGCGGTCGCGCGCCGGAGAGATAGCAACCGAGCCGATAATCGCATCGCGCACGTTGTCCACGCCGGTGTTCGATGCCGCGTCAATCTCCTGTACGTCAATCGAGCGACCCTCGGCAATCTCCTTGCATGAAGGGCATGCTGTCGGGTCGTCAATCGAGCAGGGCGTCGCCGTCGGATTATCGAACTTGTGGCAGTTGAGAGCTTTGGCTAAGAGGCGCGCGGTCGTCGTCTTGCCCACGCCGCGTGCGCCTGAGAAGAGATAGGCGTGATGCAATCTCTCATGCTCGACCGCATTGCGCAGCGTGCGAGTGATTGATTCCTGTCCGGTGACTTCCTCAAAGGATTGCGGACGCCATTTGCGAGCGATGACTTGATAAGGCATAGACGAATGCGGATTGCGGAATGCGGATTGCGGATGATAAGACCGGACGATCTTTAATCCGCATTCCGCATTCCGCAATCCGCAATAAGATGGGCCAGACTCCGGACTTACCCGCAACACACGCCGCCGTTGCTACCGTTGCTCCGTTCCCGGCCTGGCGGGGTTCACAAGGCAAGCGTTGTGCGGAGCCCGAAGTCTGATAAATTGTCAAATCTCTGTTTTGCGACGCGCGATCAGCCGGAGCAGCCCGTTGATGCACAGGTGCACGAACGCATACACAATAATCGCAATCACTATCGGCCACGCCAGCGTGTTCCCGGCCTCGGTCGTCGGACTCGCCACGATGCCCTTGAACGGCGCATAGAGCGGATCAGTCAGAGCATAGATAAACTGCACGAAGCCTGCGCCACGACGCGCCCCGATTAAAGCTAAGACGAGCCGGATGGCGAGCAGCCCGTAAATCAGGAAGAAGATATAATCAATGACCTGCGAGACGCGCGCCGTCGAGCGCGCGACCTGAACCTCGCGCTCGGTCTCGACTACTTCATTGATCGCTTTGCCGCGAAACTCGCCGGCGATGTTCTCCATCTGCACGGCTTCCGTGCGCGTCGTGCGAACCGCATGGTCGGCAATCTCTGCGTTGACGTTCGCCTCTACCTCCGACTTCACCGCCTCATGCTGCAACTCGCGTCGCGCTTCATCCGCCGCCAGCTTGTTATCTTCCATCACGCCCTTCCTTGTCTGCCGCACGCCTCTTCCAAAGACCTTCAATCAATCTATGACTCTAACGCTTTCGCGCCCGGAAGGCAATTATGCTAGTCCACAAGCTACGAATGAAACTGGCGGAGAGGGTGGGATTCGAACCCACGGTACGGTTCCCCGTACACAGCATTTCCAGTGCTGCCAATTCAACCACTCTTGCACCTCTCCCGATTTTTGAACTGAGAGCATAGCCTATCTCGGTAATTATTGTCACGCGCCCTCACCGACAGGCAAGTGGTAGAATTTGCAAGAGAGCCATAATTGCGCTGAAGGACTCAACGCAGAGACGCAGCAGCCTGTTATAAAGCTCCGGTTCGTGGCATCGCGGCTAAGGGCTTCGCTGGTGCGGGCGTGAAATCTTCGCCGGGGTTGATGAACTGGTCGCGCTCGAATTTGTACTGCTTGTCATAGAGCTGTTTGTAGCGTCCGTCCGCCGCGAGCAGTTCCTCGTGCGTGCCTCTTTCGACTATCTCGCCGCCTTCCAGCACCAGAATCTGATCCGCGCTGCGAATCGTCGAGAGCCTGTGCGCGATGACGAAGGTCGTGCGCCCGCGTCTCAAAGAGCGCAGGCCGTCTTGAATCAAAGCCTCGCTCTCGCTGTCGAGGCTTGAAGTGGCTTCGTCAAGAATCAGAAGTTTCGGGTCGGCGAGGATGGCGCGTGCGATGGCTATGCGCTGACGCTGTCCGCCGGAGAGCTTGACGCCTCGCTCGCCGACGACCGTGTCGTACTTCTGCTCGAAGCCTTCGATGAACTCCGCGCAGTGCGCGATACTGCTGACCTTTTCAATCTCTTCGCGCGTGGCATGCGGGTTTGAGAAGGCTATGTTTTCCGCAATCGTCCCGTCGAAAAGGAAATTGTCCTGCATGACGACGCCGAGATATGAACGAAAGTCGCGCAGCTTGAGCGACTGTAAATCTTTGCCGTCAACCTTGATCGTGCCCGAAAGCGGCTGGTTGAAGTTCATAACGAGGCTGATGAGCGTGCTCTTGCCTGAACCGCTTGAGCCGACGAGCGCGGTCGTAGAGCCTGCCGCAGCTTTGAAAGAGACATCCCTGAGCACCGGCACGTCTTCGTTATATTCAAAAGAGACATGCTCGAATTCTATCTCGCCCTCGACGTTCGGGAGCGGCGAGCGGCGCTCGTCTTCCTGGTCCTCGGTCGTCATGTTCATCACTTCGCGTATGCGGTCAAGTCCGGCGAAGGCTTCCGTGATCTGTGTCCCGATGGCCGCGAACTGGATGAGCGGCGATGCCATCAATCCGGTGAAGATGACGTACATGAAAAGATCGCCGAGGGTCATCGCCCCCGCCACGACCGAACGCCCTCCGATAAGAATCATCACTACGCCGACCGCGCCGACGACCAGCGACGAGAAAGCGGTCGTGGCTGAGACTCCGGTCATTGATCTGGCGACGTTGCGGAAAAGCTTGTGCGCGCCGCGTGCGAAGGTCAGCTCCTCACGCTTCTCCGCTGTGTAAGCTTTGACGATGCGAATGCCGCCGAGCGATTCCGCGAGACGGCCTGTGAGTGTGGCTGTAATCTCGCCGCGCTCTCGAAACAGAGGGCGGAGGCGCGTGAAGGCGAAAGAGAGCGCGCCGCCGAAGACTCCGAGCACCAGAATCGTGACCGAGGTCAGACGCCAGTTGAGCCAGAACAGGACGCAGAGCGCGACGATGCCTGTGATGAAGCTGCCCGCGAGTTGCACGAGGCCGGTGCCGACCAGATTGCGTATGCCCTCCGCGTCATTCATGATTCGGGAGATGAGCTTGCCCGTCTGCGTCGAATCGAAATAGCTGACCGGCAGGCGCGCAACCTGTGCCTGCACTTTCTTGCGCATCTCTGTGATGGCGCGCTGAGCCGCGACGCCCAGCACCTGCGACAGGCCGAATGACGTGACGGCCTGCACGAGCGTCGCCGCGCCAGCCGCCAGCGCGATCTTCCAGAGCATATCCGTGTGATGCTTGCCGATCACTTCATCTATCAGGTACTTGGTCGAGGCGGGCAACACCAGCCCCATTGCCTGATTCAGCAGCATCAGCACCGCGCCCAACGCCAGCCGCTTGCGGTGCGCCCACACCAACTCACGTGCGTCGCTCCAAGCGGTAGACCAGCGTATCTTTTTCTTTTTCGGTTCAGCCATCTTTCTCTTTTAATCAATACATCTTGAATCGAGTTAGATTCTTTAATACACCACGCGCTCCGCTTTGGAAAGTCATGGCTATGAACTGTAGCAGGTCAATGTCAAATTTAGTTGCACGCGACCTTTCAGGTTAGCGAAGAGATTCTCGCGCAAAGGCGCAAAGAAGAGCACGCAAGATTTAAGCAGCATTAAATATTTTTGCGTTCTTCCTTTGCGCCTTTGCGCGAGACGTTCTGCTCGTCTCGCTCTCAATCGCTTTCAATTGAGAACCGTTCTAATCAACGGTTGGAGCAACGTCCGGTATCCAAAATATCTGCGCTCCTATTTTTACGGTGCGGAGGCCATGTGCCGGCAACTCCTTTTCGTCCAGGCCGAGGAAAGTAAAATGCGGGAGGTCGCTCTTGACCGTCTGAAACCAGCCGTGTCTGGCGAGGATGGCGCGCACGCGTGCATTGCCAAATTGGGACACGTCGAGCGCAAGCATTGAGATGTGTTGCGAGGTGCCGGGCGCGGCGACTGAATAAAGAATCGATTTGGATAAATCCTTACTGAAGAAGATGCCTCTCTTTTCAAGCTCAAGCACTTCCCTGACCTGATCATGGAGCGGCAGTTTGCGTAAACGGTCTGCCTGTTCACGCGTGAGGCGTCCCTTCCCTTGCCAGTGTGTGAGCGCGGGCAGAAAGCGTGAGTCCCACAGCCGTAGCGTGTCCTGATAACTTCTGCGAGCCGCGACCGTCCCGCCTCGCGGAGTAATATCCAGCCCCTGCTCGTTTGCTTCCTTGCGTGCTGCGAGCAGAGCGTCCATGGCGGCTGGTTGCAGTTCGATATTAGTCCCTCCGATGACGGCGGCTTTGAATTTCGCGTCGTTTTGAAATTTTGAAACGTCGGCTTCACTTGCGAACATGCAAACCGGCGGCGGCATCACCTGATCGGTCGCAATGAACATCGCCCCATAATCTTCGAGCACACGCCGCGCTACGGGGTCATCCAACGCGCATCCATCTTGTAGAGTTATGCCTGCCGTTTCGATGGCGGCGTAAAAGGGCGAACGAGCTTTATCGCCGTTCTTATCGTCCGGCGGCTTGCTCTGGCCGTTCGCTTCCTTTGTCTTTTCGGCTGGCGGGATAGGGTTCTTGATTTCAAGTCCGCTCTTGCGCGGGCGTGTCTGTTGCTCCTGATTATTCTGTGGCTTTTCCGATTGAGTGCAGCCGGTGATAAGCCAGGCTCCGCTGGTCAGCAATGTCGCGGCGCAAAATGAAAAGAGCAGCATCACGTGCCGCCTGATGTTGCCGTGCGAATTTAAGAGTCGTCGTGTTGGAATTTTTTGTAGCATCATGGCCTTTCAATCTATTTCAGGAATCCAAAACGCGCGCCCGCCGTTCATCTTCTTCTTTAGCCCGAGGGCGGGCAGCTCGTCTTCAGTGACTCCCAGAAAAGTAAAATGCGGCGTATCGGAAGAGACGGTTTGAAACCAACCGTGCCGCGCGAGGATAGAGCGCACGCTCGCGTCATCAGCCTCCTTCACATCGAAGGCCAGCATGGATAGATGTTGCGAGGCTCCGGGCGCGGCGACTGAATAGAGAATTGATTTTGAGAAATCTTTACTGAAGAAGATGTCTTCTGATTCAAGACGAAGTATTTCGGGAACCTGCTCGCGCGGAGAGAGCGCACGGATGCGGCCTGCCTCCTGCTGCGTCAGTCTGCCCGCTTGTACCCAGTGCGTAAGCCCCGGCTCGACGCGGCTCTGCCAGAGACGCACGGTTTCCGAATAACTACGGCGAGCCGCATCCGTGCCGCGCGCTGTGATATCCAGATTGGCTTGCCGTGCTTCGCTGCGGGCTTCCATCAATGCTGTCATCGCCGGAGATTGTAGCTCCACGTTGACGCCGAAATCCGCACGCGTAGTTTTGAGACCGGATTGCCAACTATTAACCGCCGCCTCATCGTCGAAAATAATAGCGGGTGGCGGCACCGCTCCCGCACGCGCGACGAACATCGCGCCGTAATCCGCAAGCAGACGATTCCCGACTTCATCCCCCTGTTCGGGAAGAGCGAGGCCCGGCGGCAAGCTCTGCAAAAATGCTTTATTTATCGTTTGGCCGGAACTGTTCTTTGCCTGCTTGCGCGAATTTGCCGTCCCGGTTTCTCGTATGCGCGAGTTTGAGTTCGCGTCCTCTTTGCTACAGGCGAAATTGAGAAGAAGCGTTGCGAAGATAAGCAATGCAAAGATGTCGCGGCTCAGGCGCGCAGGCTCGAACGTGCGCCGATGGTGTGTTGAGAGTTGAGTCATGGCCTCCCCTGATAAAAGTTGTCCGAACGTCACTGTCTGACAAAGTAGGTGAACACCCAGCCTTGAACCGAGCTGTTCTCAGGCTGTACGTAAGCCCAGTTAGCAGTGATGCCGCGCCACGTGTCATAGTTCGAGGAAAGCTGCATCACATACAGACGTTGTCCTCTGGATAAGCTGCCTATCTTTGTTCCATTCAGGTTAGGGGAGCTACGCAGAACTACATTGTTAGCAATACAGTAGGCGACTCCGGTTGCGCCCGTGGGCGGCGGAAGCGGCGTACGCGTTGGAGCGACTGGCGCTTGTGCGATTGCGTTTGGCGTTGGCGACGGAGCCGGTTTCAATGGAATCGTGGCTAGCTGTGGAGTATCGGATGGCGCGGGCGCGTCTTCCTTAACTTGAAACGGCCAGAACTTGTGATTCCCTTCGTTCATGTAACCATTGAGCAGAGCGAAGGCGTACTTGCCACTAGGTAGCCCTCCGGCAACCCGAATCTGCTTCATCCCCGGATGACCCTCCACCGGTGACACCTGATAATTCCAATAGCTGACTTTGCCGCTGGCGTCCACCGTATCGAGCTGCATGAGCTTGAGGTCAGCCACCGGAATGTCCTGCCCCTCTGAATAAAGAATAAGAGTCGGCTTCGCATCCACATTCAAGAGCGATGAGTCGCCCATCATCGCATCGCGCGCCTGCATCACGTCCCGGAAGTCGCCGCGACGCAGCTCTCCGAGCGTATCTTTGTTACGCACAAAGATGCCGAAGTGATCCGGCAGCGCGCCCGCCTCCTGCTGCGTGTTGGGACGCAGCAGGAAAAAGTAAGCGAGCGCGCCGATAGCAACGAGCGCAAGGGCGGTCAAAAGAACCGGCAGGGTTTTGCTCATCTTACTTACAGGCGGCGCAACGCTCTCGTAAAGATTTGCGCCGTACGGCATCGCGGCACGATTACCCGAAGGCGGCGTCGCAGGCATAACCATCGTCGGCATCGCGCCCGAATGCGGCGTAACGCTGTGGTCAGGCGTGGTCGGCGTATTATAGGAGACAGTCGGCAGGACTGCATGTGACGAAGAGAGCATGTTGATGGCTGCGTTGAGTTCAGAGGCCAGCGCGCCTGCGGTCTGCGGTCTGGACTCGCGCCGCTTCTCAAGAGCATGCATCACCACTGCTTCGACCGACTGTGGGATGCTCACGTTGACTGCTCGAAGCGGCGGCGGCGGTTGATTCACATGCTGCACGACAACTGCCGTCGAGATCGGAGAATTGAACGGCACGACCCCGGCCAACATTTCGTAGAGCACTACTCCCAGACTGTAAATATCGGAGCGGCTATCAAGCTCTTCGCCAATACATTGTTCTGGCGACATGTAGCGCGGCGTGCCCATCACGCTACCTGTCTGAGTCAGATTACTCGCGGACTGATCGCGCAGCTTGGCGATACCGAAGTCCAGCACCTTGACACGCAGCCCTCCTGCTGTCGGCTGAATCATGATGTTGTCGGGCTTCAGGTCACGGTGGACGATGTGCTGTAGATGCGCCTCATCGAGCGCGCCGCAGACCTGTGTGATTACTTCCGCAGCAGCAGATGGGGTGAACGGCCCTCGCTGCCTGATGATGTCGCGCACGCTCTCGCCTTCAACCAGCTCCATGACCAGATAAAACAGTCCCTCCTCAGTGACGCCGAAGTCATAGACGCTCACCGCATTCGGATGTTTAAGACGCGCCGCCGCCTGCGCTTCACGGCGGAAACGTTCTGCGGATTGTGACACGCCGACTTGATCCGGGTGAAGAATCTTGATCGCCATCTCGTCGCCGATGAGCAGGCGCGTGCCGCGATAAACGGCTCCCATGCCGCCAGCCCCCAGCTTGGAATCAATGCGGTATCGTCCCTCAATAGTGCGACCGATTAGCGCATCACTATTCTCAAACTTAACTGTTGCCATGCCGAAGTCCTGAGGCGTGTTGACGGCGGGCACATGGTTGTCTTGTATCGTCGGCACTTGACGCGCATCAATCAAAGAAGTGCCGCATTCACGGCAGAAACGCTCGCCGTTCGTGTCGTCATTTGAAGTTCCGCAATTTGGGCAAACCATTTTTTCCACCTCTGCTGGAGCAAATCATGTAGCGGTCACAGCCCGTCTGTATTTGTAAGCATAAAGCAGATGTTCCAACCAGTCCCAACAGATAGGCGCATCCGGCTTTTTCCTGATTATCCTGTCGGCCACATTGCTGGCAAGTCTGTTGTGTGAAAAGGTCTGAGCTGCCTTTTATTGTTGATAGAAGTTAGAAAGGTCTCACGGCATTTACCATCTCGCGTGCATGATCAAGCGTGGAGACGCGGGCAGCAGGCCCAACACGGACGGCTACCTGACAAGACTTTAAGGGTGCGGCAGCGCAGTCTCGGGCGCTTGCACAGAAGCTATGATCCCGTGAGAGCGGGGGCACTTTATGGCTAAAGTCCCGGCTCTGTCAAGGATTTCTACGCCTCAACGCGCTCTATGTTTTTTGCGCCCTCTGGCGAGAAACTTCTGGATAACTTCGTTCGCCCAACTGCTGTCGGCGGAAAAGATTTTGGATAAGCGTTCTTCAATCCACTGCCATTCCTCACCGCTCGCGCCTCTCAAGATAGCGTCTTTAGCACTCGGCGCAAGGTCTATGCCTCCGAGTTCGATGTCCGCCAGTTCCGCTCGCAGCAAAGCCTCTAACCACTCGCGCCGCGTTTTCGGGCCGGCTTCGCTTTGCGCCAGACACTCGCCCAAACCTTTGGCTAGATCATCAATGATGACGGCAATGTCGCCGTCCTCATCCATCGAAGAGACGATATCCTCATAACCTTTGACTGCCTCGTCCAGAAGCGCGTGATAGATCGCGCCCGCGCTCAGAGCATCGCCGCCTTGAGCAAGCCGCGCGGCAGTATCTCTCAAAGATTTCAATTCCCTTTCGATGCTGCGCGGCATTTCGTGTTGCATCGCGCGCCGCGCCTGCGTGCGATAGGCTGAAACATTCAGAGGCTTGCCCTGCTTGACCTGCTGCGTGGCCGCAGTCAATTCGACGACCGGCATCAGCTCCGGCCTGTGTCTGAGCAAGTCCTGAATGATAACGACCAACTCATCACTGCTTTTACCGGCGAGCATTTTGTCCAGCGGCTGCAGCGTGCGAAAAGCTTGCGGACGGCGAACGTAGGTGAGCAATAAGGCGACGAGGTGTTTACAAATGCCGCCCCAATCATACGGGCAAGTGCAGGAAGTATGCTCAATGCCTTCGGCGTTGAGCGTGACGGAGATTTGATAAGGCTCGTATTCAGAGCCAGCGCATTCGGCTCTCAGCTCCATACCCTGCGACACAGGCTCGACAATCGCTCCATCCTGATAATAGCCCGCGCCGCGCTCAAAGCTTTTCTCGCTCGCCATCGCCCGGACTTGCGCTTCGGTTAATTTAGGCAGCTTCTCTTTCGGCATGAAGTGAAGAAAGGTTAACGCGGTGACGTTCTTCCTCAGGAGTTGATTTAAAAGGGAAATGGCGGAGAGGGTGGGATTTGAACCCACGGTGGAGTTACCCCCACTCCGGTTTTCGAGACCGGTGCACTAAGCCACTATGCGACCTCTCCGAGAGCAAGCAGGAAGGCGGAAGGATGAAGGATGAAAGGAGCGCTATCCGGGCTTGAGCCAGTCAGCTCAAATAGCAACACTTTCATCCTTCCGCCTTTAATCCTTCATCCCTGCTTTTCCGGCGTGTGCGAAAGAATGCCTGCATGATGGCGCGGCATTCCGATTCGAGCACGCCGGGCGTGATTTCGATCCGATGATTCAAAGAGACTGTATCGCAGATGCGAAACTGCGAGACGACTGCACCCGCGCGCTCGTCCGGCGCGCCGTAGACGAGCCGCTTGATTCTGGCCTGCACGAGCGCGCCCGCGCACATCGCGCATGGCTCGATGGTCGCGTACATGGTTGCATCCGTGAGCCTGTAGTTACCGGCTCTCTGCGCGCCTTGCCGCAACGCGACTATCTCTGCGTGCGCGGTCGGGTCTGTGTCCGTGCGCGTGCGATTTCCGGCTCGCGCCAGCAAGCGTCCATCACTTGCAACAAGGATTGCTCCGACCGGAACTTCGCCCAGAACCTGAGCCTCATGCGCCGCCAACAGAGCTTCGCGCATACACTCTTCGTCACGCAGGGTCAATGCGTTTTCAGGATTCTCAACGCCCTTCGGCAACATAGGATTTCAATCCGTCTGGCAATGCAAAGAGTAAATATAGGTGCGAGCAAACAATCGTGTCAAGCGACGTAAAGAATGGAAAATTAGAAATGTAAAATACAAAGTTAAGAAGCCGATATCTGAACTTTGCATTTTACATTTCTAATTTGCATTCCCTGCCGGGCTTGAATGATAAACCTCCCGTGCTATTATCAAAGAAGAATTTGCCCCAGCCTGTTTGAGAGAGCATGCGTAGCCTTTGACCAGAGAGATGAAAGAGGAGATCAGTTCTCAAAAGATGAACACTGATGTGCGTCGCAGAACGTCTTCCGGCCCATTACCGGCAGGCGAGCGCGGCACGGGTCGCGTGGCGACTCCGGCTTCGCTGGTCGAAGAGGTCAACGCGAGAAAGAAGAGCGCGGCGAGTTCTGTAACCACGCCGCGACAGACCACGCCCGCTGAATTCAATACCGCGATGATTCATTTCTATCGTGGCGAAGTGCAGCGCTCAAACACGTGGCGCAACCGTCTGGACACGACGACCAACTGGGCTGTGCTGACGGCGGGCGCGACCCTCTCATTCGTCTTCAGCTCGCCCAACAATCCGCACTTTGTGATTCCGATAAATTCGATTCTGGTCGCCATCTTCCTGCTCATGGAAGCGAGGCGCTATCGTTACTATGAAATCTGGTCGAGCCGCGTGCGCGTGATTGAGACGGGCTACTTCGCGCAGATGCTCGCGCCCGACGGCGTCGAGCCGGATAAGGCATGGGCAGAGCATCTGGCGAACGATCTCATCACGCCGCATTTCACAATCAGCGAATGGGAAGCCATCGGACGACGCTTGCGCCGCAACTATCTATGGATTTTCGCGCTGCTGGCTTTGAGCTGGAATTTGAAAGTTTACCTGCATCCGCTCCCGGCGCACAGCTTTGAATCTTTTCTGGATCGCGCGACGGTCGGCATCGTGCCCGGCTCGCTGGTTTTTATCTGCGGAGTAATTTTCAATCTGGCGGTGGTGATCTTCGCTATCGGCACAGTGCGTCTGCGCGATGCGACGGGAGAAGTGCTGCCGCGCCACGAGTTCTCCATACGTCCATTGCGGCGCGTGACGGATTGGACGCGCGCCGCGACCAACATCTCGCGCCGCCGCACAACGCAGCGTCGCGCGAAGGAGGCGCGGCATCGCGTGCGCAACACCAGCAGCACAGGCGAATTCAGACGGCTCGACATCACAGAAACGCCGGACAGAAAATCCCCTGCGGAGGAGAAAATCATCAGATAGTTGACAGTTGGCAGCTAGCAGTTGGCAGTAAAGACAAGTCGAAAAAACAAGTCGAGCTGCTTTTATCTGCCAACTGCTAACTGCCAACTGCCAACTGCTTTTTATGCTTTCACTCAACGGACAGAGGCTCACGCTCGAAGAGGTTGCGTCGGCGGCGCGCGGAGCTTTGGAGGTGACGCTTGGCGATGAAGCGCGCGGGCGCATGGATGAATCGCGGCGCATCGTCGAAGAGATAACTTCGTCGGGGCGCGTCGTGTACGGCGTCAACACAGGGTTCGGAAAACTTTCGGACATTAACATTCCGCCGTCGGAGCTGCGCGAGCTGCAATTGAATCTGGTGCGCAGCCACGCGTGCGGCGTCGGGCGTGCGCTGTCTGTGGAAGAGACGCGCGCGATGCTGCTTTTGAGAGCCAATGTGCTGGCGCGCGGGATGAGCGGCGCGCGTGCGGTCGTCGTAGAGACGTTGATTCAAATGCTTGAGCGCGGCGTGCATCCGTTGATTCCCGAAAAGGGATCGGTCGGCGCGAGCGGAGACCTCGCGCCGCTCGCGCATCTCGCGCTGACTGCGATTGGCGAAGGCGTGTGCATGTATCTGGGCGAAAAGATGGAGAGCGCGGAAGCTCTGCGTCGCGCCGGAATAAAACCTTTGCAGCTCGAAGCCAAAGAGGGACTCGCGCTTTTGAACGGCACGCAGGCGATGGGAGCGGTCGGCGGCCTCGCGCTTCATCGCGCGTGCATGCTGGCGCGCGTGGCGGATGTCGCGGGAGCGATGACGCTCGAAGCCCTGCGCGGCACGCCCGTCGCCTTCGACGAGCGCATACACGCCGCGAGGCCGCACGCGGGACAGATTGCATCGGCGGCTCATCTTCGCGCGCTCTTGGAGGACAGCGAGATCAGAGAGTCACATGTCGAGAACGACACGCGCGTGCAGGACGCTTATAGCCTGCGCTGCATGCCGCAGGTTCACGGCGCGGTGCGCGGCGCGCTTCGTCACGCGCGCGAGGCCGTCGAGATCGAGACGGGTTCTGCGACTGACAACCCGCTTGTCTTCATAGAGGGCGAAGATGTTTTGTCGGGCGGCAACTTTCACGGCGCGCCGCTCGCGCTCGCTTTTGATTACGCGGCCATCGCCGTCACGGATTTGATGAGCATCAGCGAGCGTCGCATAGACCGCCTCGTCAACCCTGACAGCAACGAGGGCTTGCCTCCGTTCCTGACCTCGCATGCCGGAACTGCTTCCGGTTTTATGATGACGCAGGTCACAGCCGTCGCGCTCTTAAGCGAAGCGAAGGTGCTCGCGCATCCGGCGAGCATTGACAACGTGCCGACCGACGGCGGCAAAGAGGATCATGTTTCGATGGGGATGACCGCGGCGACCAAGCTGCGCGCGATTGTCGAGAACGCGGAACACGTCCTCGCCATTGAGTTGCTCGCCGCAGCCGAAGGACTCGAATATCGCGCGCCTCTCAAGCCGGGCGTAGGCGTGCGGCGAGCACACGAAGTTGTACGTCAACACGCGGAGCGTCTGACGCGCGACCGCTCGCTTTCGGATGACATACTAGCTATCGCTGCTCAGATACGTCGCGGCGATTTCGATGTGTGAGCGGCGCGCTTCGCTCTTTTCCTTTTTTCTGTTATTAAATTATCCGGGTTCAAAAATCACACATATATCTTGCCGCTCGTCTGTCAAAGCATGTGCATAAGAGGCAGGCGCACGCGGCAATTAAAGGAGCATTATGTCTAATCCGTTGGAGAAGAGAGGGAAAGCCCTCGAAGATGATTACTTTCGCCGCAAAGAGCGCGAGCTGATCGAGAAGATGCGTGCGAAGATGGATGCTGAGAAGCGCGCGAGCGAGGCTCCGCAATGTCCTCAAGGAGACGGCGCGCTGGTCGCGGTGGCTTTTGAAGGAATCACGATTGACCTCTGCGAAACATGCGGCGGCGCGTGGCTCGATGCAGGAGAGCTTGAGGGGCTGACGAAGCAGGACGAGGGCGGCTGGCTCAGTCGCTTGTGGGGCAGTTCTGAAGACAAGTGAAGCCGTATGAGTCTCCGGCTTTTTGAAACCAAACTATGACGAGAACGATACGCGCGCCGCGCGGCGCACAGCTTAATTGCAAGGGCTGGCATCAGGAGGCCGCGCTCCGTTGCCTGATGAACAATCTGGACCCGGACGTGGCGGAGCGTCCGCAGGATTTGGTCGTCTACGGCGGCACGGGGAAAGCCGCGCGCAACTGGGCTGCGTTCGATGCGATTGTACGCGAGCTGCATCAGCTTGAGAACGACGAGACGCTGCTCGTTCAATCAGGCAAACCCGTCGCTGTCTTTCGCACGCACGAGTATGCGCCGCGCGTGCTCATCGCAAACTCCAATCTGGTCGGCGCGTGGGCGAACTGGGAACAGTTTCACGAGCTTGAGCGCAAGGGCTTGACGATGTACGGGCAGATGACCGCCGGAAGCTGGATTTACATCGGCACGCAAGGGATCGTGCAGGGCACGTTCGAGACCTTCGCGGCGATGGCGGATAAGCATTTCGGCGGCACGCTCGCGGGCAAGCTCGTCGTCTCCGGCGGGATGGGCGGGATGGGCGG
>CAXTPS010000025.1:61764-75919 GCA_964246305.1 uncultured Pyrinomonadaceae bacterium | reverse complement strand
GGGCAAGCCCCTCTTCCCAACCTCAGAGACCTTCAAGCCTGAGAGCTTGTCTCTCAAACATGAATGTCTCACAGGTCTGGAAGAGGGGCTTGCCCCCGCTTAGCGTGAAAAAGCAAAAGCCAGAAGCCCGAAGTAAAGCAACACTTCGTCGCCTCTCTTCTGACTCCTGACTGCTGATTTCTGACTTCTGCTCCTGTTATTTCTTTCCGGCTGCGGTGGCATTCGTCTGCGGGCGTGTATCGCGCTCGCGGATGCGTGCGGCCTTACCGCGCAAGCCGCGCAGGTAATAGAGCTTGGCGCGACGGACGCGGCCATGTTTGATGACATCTATGTGATCCACTATGGTCGCGTGAAGCGGGAAGATTCTCTCGACGCCGACGCCGAAGCTGGTCTTCCTGACCGTGATGGTCTCGCGCACGCCGCCATGCTTGCGCGCGATGACGATACCTTCAAAGACCTGCAAACGTTCTTTGGTCTCGGACTCCTTGATGCGAACATGAACGCGCACCGTGTCGCCCGGCTGAAAGTCCGGGATGGATTCGCGCAACTGCGATTTATCAACTGCGTCTAAGCGATTCATTTCAATTCACTCCACTCTCGATTTTAGATTTTGGATTTTAGATTTCAAATCTCTGATCCAAAACTTGTTGCTTCTCAATCCGGCGTAAAATTATTCGTGCCGGTCAATCTTTATCTTCTCTAATAAGTCCGGGCGATTGCGCTCCGTTTTTTTGTGCGCCTGTTCCGCGCGCCATTTTTCAATCTCGCCGTGATGTCCGCTCAAGAGAACTTCGGGCACGCACATTCCGCGAAACTCGGGAGGGCGCGTGTAGTGCGGATAATCGAGCGCGCCGTCGGAGAAGGACTCGTTGACCGCCGAAGTCTCACTGCCGAGCGCGCCGGGGATGAGCCGCGTCACCGCATCGACCAACACAATCGCGGCAGGCTCTCCGCCCGACAACACGTAATCCCCGATGGAGATTTCGTCCGTCACAAGAGCTTCTGCCACGCGCTCGTCCACGCCTTCATAACGACCGCAGATGAGAACTATCTGCACGGCTTCGTCCGCCAGCTCCTGTGCGACCGCTTGCGTCAGGACTCTCCCCTGCGGGGAGAGCAGCACGACGCGCGTCTGTTTGTCAAAAGAGCCGCGCTCGCTCGCGCCCGTCAAATTTTCAACTGCGGCAAAAATCGGCTCAGGCTTTAAGACCATCCCGTCGCCGCCGCCGAACGGACGATCATCCACCATCCTGTGCCTGTCACTCGTCCAGCCGCGCAGGTCATGCGCCGTTATCTCGACCAATCCGGCCTCTCTCGCGCGCCGGATGATTCCGAAATCAAACACCGCGCTGAAGAAGTCCGGGAAGATAGTGATGATGTCAAAGCGCATTTTAGATTTTGGATTTTGGATTTTGGATTAGCGAACGAACTGAGCGAGACAAATGTTTTGGCGTTCAATCCAAAATCCAAAATCTAAAATTCCAATAAGCCTTCCGGCGCGTCAATGCGAATCAGCTTGTCTTTGATGTCAATCGAGACGCAAATCTCTTCGACCATCGGAATCAGATGCTCGCGCCCGTTCGCACCTTCTACGACGAGCAGGTCGTTGGCTCCCGCTGTGTGCATGACTCCGCGCACAATGCCGATATGCTCGCACGCGATTGTTTCAACCCGGCAGCCTTCAAGCTCCCAATCGTAATACGCGTCTTCTGGAAGCTCTACGCGCTCGGCTTCGGGCACGGTCATCTCGCATCCGACGAGCGCGGCGGCAGCTTCGATACTGTCATAGCCCGCGAACTTCAGGATGATGCGCGTGCCCTGTAACCAATGCTCTTCGAGCGCGAGCGATTGGCGGCGTCCGTCCGGCATCACCGCGATTAGACTTTCAAGCCCCTCGAAGCGTTCGGGAAAATCTGTCAAAAGTTCTGCGGCGACCTCGCCGCGCAAGCCTCTTACTTTGACCACTTTTGCCACGGCCACCAGCTCTTCTTCGCCGGTGGGCGTCTGCGGACTCTGCGCGTCTTCGCTCATTCGATGATTTCAAGAATGAAGCGGCGATTAGATTTCATGCTTGCGGCATGAAGCAGCGAGCGCAGAGCGCGCACCGTGCGACCCTGCCGCCCGATGAGCTTGCCTATGTCGGATTCAGCCACGCGGACTTCGATTCTCACGGTCGTGCCGCCCTCGACTGCGCGCACGTCTACCGCCTCAACGTCGTCTACCAAAGACTTCACGATCATTTCGACGGTCTCTTTCATAAATAGGTTCCGAGTTCCGAGTTCCGAGTTTCAAGTCAAAGACAAGCTTTTAACTTGGAACTCGGAACTCGGAACTAAGCTTCCGGCTGTGCTTCCGGCTGAGGCGCCTTCGCGCTGTTTTTAATCAGGCGGCGAACGGTCTCGGTCGGCTGCGCGCCTTTGCCGAGCCAGTATTGCGCGCGCTCCACGTCAAGTTTCACTGCGGCAGGCTCGCGTGTCGGGTCGTAAGTCCCGATGTTCTCGATGTACGCGCCATCGCGCTTCGAGAGCTTCTCTTTGACCACGATCCTGTAGGAAGGACGCTTCTTCGCCCCCATGCGCATTAATCTAATAGCTAACAATTCTCAATCCTCCAAGTTAAGACGGCCTTTGGACTTGGGGCTTTGGTCTTTGATGTGTGGCTCAGCTTGGATTTTATGGTTCAAGGTTGAGCCGCGTGCAAAGACCAAAGAGCAAAGACCTAAGTCCGTTTTTTCTTCCGTTTCTTCTTCTTCAATTTTTTGCGCGACGGCGCGGCTGGAAGCGCGGGCAGTCCGCCTTCTGAATCGTCGCCGTTGCCGCCCATCATGCCGCCCATGTCGGGCATGCCCATCATCCCGGCCATGCGGCGCATCATCTTGCCTTTGAGTCCGCCGCCGCTGCCGCCGAACAAGCCTGAGCCGGAAAGCTGACGCATCATCTGGCGCATCTCCGTGTACTGCTTAATCAGCGCGTTGACTTCCGCTACCGACGTGCCGGAGCCGCGCGCGATTCTGCGCCTGCGGTTCGCGTTCAGAATCTTGTGGTCGCCGCGCTCCTCACCCGTCATCGAATCAATAATAGATTCGGTGCGTTTCAGCTCTTTCTCCATCTGCGCCGTCTGCTCTTCGTCAAGGTCGGGCATTCCGATGCCGCCCAGGAGCTGATCGGGCAGCATCTTCATAATCTTCGAGAACGAGCCGAGCTTCTTGACCTGACGAAGCTGCTTGCGAAAATCGTCCAAGGTGAACTGGCTTCTCTGAAGCCGCTGCATCTGCTCTTCGGCTTCGGATTGGTCAACCTTCGACTGCACTTCTTCGATCAGCGAAAGCACGTCGCCCATGCCGAGGATGCGCTGTGCGATGCGATCCGGATAGAATGGCTCAAGCGCGTCGTATTTCTCGCCGACGCCGACGAACTTGACCGGCTGTCCCGTGACCTGTTTGATCGAAAGAGCCGCGCCGCCGCGCGCGTCCCCGTCCATCTTCGTCAGGATAACGCCCGTGATGCCTATTCGGCGATGAAACTCTTCCGCCGAGCGCACTGCGTCCTGCCCTGTCATCGCATCCGCGACGAATAAAACTTCGACGGGCTTGGTCTCAGCCTTGATCCGCTCAAGCTCCGACATCAACTCGTCGTCAATGTGCAGGCGACCCGCTGTGTCTATCATCAGCGTGTCGAAGCCCGTCTGCTGCGCGTGCTTGTAAGCCTCGCGCACGAGCGTCATCGGGTCGTTCGTTTCCGGCAGTTCAAAGATCGCTTGCCCGGTCGCTTTAGCGATGACTTTCAGTTGCTCGCGCGCCGCCGGGCGATAAACGTCTACCGATACGAGGAGTGGCTTGCGCTCCTGATTCTGGTTGAGCCAGCGCGCGATCTTGCCGGTCGAAGTGGTCTTGCCGGAGCCTTGCAGTCCGACGATCATCACCACGTTCGGAATCGTCTTCGTAAAGACGAGCCGCGAAGATTGTCCTCCGAGCAGTTCCACCAGCTCGTCGAAAACGATCTTGACGACCTGCTCCGAAGGCTTCAGCTCCTGCCAGACCTGCTGGCCTTCCGCCTTCACCTTGACCGACGCGATGAAGTCTTTGGCGACTTTGTAATTAACGTCCGCCTCCAAAAGAGCAAGGCGAATCTCGCGCAACGCGGCATCAACATGCGCGGGCGTCAACACGCCTTCACCGCGCAGATTCTTGAGCGTGCGTTTTAACTTGTCTGATAAAGACTCAAACATACTAATACTGCTATAGACACAAATCCGCGCCTGAGACGGAAACAGAGATGATAAGGGCGGCTCATGCGATGTGTCAAGGCGATGAAAAGCAAAAGCGAAGACGGTGAAAAGCAAAAACAGCGGCTCTGTTATGGGTTGTGGCCGTGAGGCGCGCGGTCTCGAAATTTCTACCCCTCGCCTGCTTTGAGCAGCGAAAAGCCCCAAACACCATCGCCGGGTACGTTCCAAAAGTGACAGTAGTAGGTAAAGTCAATAAATCGGTGTAACTACAACAAATTAGCAAAATATATTTCATTGATTTGTGCTTGACGCGGGCGTTAATCTCTCGCGCTGTAACGTGCAGCGCCTCCTCGCCGAGCCTCTCAAAGCTTTCTTTTGGCATTCAGGCGCTGGTTCCAGACACACTACAAAACGAGCCGCCCGTGAGACGTTTTTCGCGGAAGCTTGAACAATCAAAACCTAGAGGCTGCGCGCTGCTTATAAAGCCAGCACGCTTTAGCACCGGACTGTATGCGACCCGCGGCGCGATGTCTAATGCGACCCGCGTTGCGATGTTTGCGGCTTCTGTGGTTGCGGCTGTCAGTTGCGCAATACAGAGAAGATAGCAGAGGCACGAATGGAATCTGGCTATTGCAATCGGCGCGAAGGCGCTCTTAATGAATCGCGTGACATGCGGGGCGAAGCTATGAGCCAGCAAACCGATAAAACCGGCGATCTCAGGGCTGTCGCGCTCTTGCGTAGCGCGTCGGTTGAAAGGATTGGCGAACGGCTCAACGACGCGCTACGGCTTCTGATAGAGGCTGCGCCACTGTTTGAAGCCAGCGATAACCACATGCTCAAAGCCGGATTTTACAATGAGTATGCTCAAGTGCTCTCGGAGCTGGGCGCGGCTGAAGGCCGTAGAGATTATACAGACCGCGCGCTCATAGAATACGCCGTCGCCAGCCATCATTTCGAGCAGGCAGGACGCGCGCACGAGCAGGCGCAGGTCGAAAATAATTTAGGACTTTTATTCGGCTCGCTTAAAAATTTCGCAGAAGCTCATGAGCGGCTTGATCGCGCGCAGGCTCTGTACACCAGCCTCAAAGATAAAACACATATTGCTCAAGTAGACGACACGCGCGCGCGTGTGCTTTTGGAAGAGGGTCGAGTCCCGGAAGCCGTGAGGTTTGCGAGGGCAGCCGTGCAGGCTCTGGATGCGGGTGACCGGCAGGAGCTTCTGGCTGACGCTCTGACGACGCACGGCATCGCGCTCGTGCGTGCGGGACTTGATGAGCAGGGGCAGCGCGCCTTGCAGTCTGCGATTGAGGCGGCGGAGCACGCGTGCGATACGGAGAGGGCGGGGCAGGCCGCGCTGGCGATTGTCGAAGAGTTGGGCGAGCGTCTGACTGCGGACGAGTTGAGCCTTATTTTTGAACGCGCTTTAGACCTGCTCGCGGCCTCGCGCAATTCCGCGACGAAAGACCGTTTGCTTTTGTGCGCGCGGCGCGTCCTGCTGCTGACGGGAATTCTGCCGATGCCTCAGACGTGGGAAAACTTTTCTCTGAAGGATGCCTTGCGTCGTTATGAAGCGCGGATTATCGAACGCGCGCTCAAGGATGCTGACAGGAGCGTGACGCGCGCCTCCCGTATGCTCGGCTTCAGGAATCACACCAGCTTAATTAAAAAGCTGAACACGTGGCATGAACATCTTCTCTCCGGGCGCGCTCCGGCCAGAGAGCGACGGCAGAGCCTGATGTTCATCAACGACGCGTTGGCGGACGCGCCCCCGGTCGCAATCCTGCACGTCGAAGATAACCGGATGGTCGCAAACGCTGTGAAAGAGACTCTGGAGATGGAAGGCTGGACGGTCGAGAGCCTGCCTGCCGGAGAGGCTGCATTAGAGTCGCTATCGAGTGAGAGGCATTACGACGTACTGATTTTCGATAACGAATTGCCGGGCATAGATGGCCTTGAACTCGTATCCCGGACGCGGCTCATCGAGCGTCGCCGGCAGACGCCGATCATCATGCTCTCGGCCAGCGACGTTGCGCGAGAAGCCCGGCGCGAAGGCGTGAGCGCGTTTCTACGCAAGCCGGAGGACATACTTTTAGTCACAGAGACCATCGCGCGGCTGCTGGCGCGTAAGCCGAAACAGAGATGAGTATGCGTGCTCGTATGAGCCGCATGAGGACGGGATGGGATGAGCGCGGAGGGGTGGACGCGCGTGTCCCGTCGGCACGTTCCCGCTCTCCTACCGGGAACTGTGCGGCGAGGTCGTTGCGCGGCCTCGCCTGAATATCAGAGAACGAGAATCTATCAGATCAGCGCACCTGTCATGCGAGGGGCGGGTGCGCTGTTGGGGCCGCCGCGATTCCGAGGTTAGTCGTAGCGGCCTCGCTGCTTTAAGTAAAAAGGTAAAAGTGAGGCGGAATCCATTTTATGAGTGATAAGAGAAGAAGGAAGACAGGAGTCAGGAGTCAGGAGACAGAAGCAGAGGTGGAAACCCGCTTTTATTCTCCCTCTTTATTCTGTCTCCTGACTTCTGCCTTTCTTGATACTGTTCTGGACGCTCGGCGTGCGCGTGTGTTAGATTTGCGCCGTTCAAGTCTTGCATGTTAAGGCGACCAGAAGTGGCAGATAGGATTTAGGCCGCACCCGACTTCCTCCCATCCGTAAAGGCCACAACTTATTTGAAAAAAGCGGTTGATTCGCCGTTTTAATTTATCTTACGTCAGGTCAACGCTTGCTTTGAACAGACCATAAAAAGTTGAACAAAGAGAATCCGTCAAACGAATCGGGAATTATCAACCTGAACGACGCGCGTGTGCGTCTGAGGCCGCGCGCGGGCGGAGTCGTGTCGCGCGAAGCTCTCGCGGAAGAGTTGGAAGAGGCGCGCTTGCTGCTCGATCAGGGGCTTTCCAACGCGGCTGAGGCGCGTCTGAATACGCTCATCAAGGCCGCGCAGAAGGAGGCGCAGATTCTGGCGCAGGCGCGTGGCGCGCTCTCGGAAGCTCTGGACATGCAGGGCTGTTACCGTGAATCGCTCGAAGCCGTGGAGATGTACGAGACGGCTGAGGCGCGCACCAGCCTCGATGAAGAGGTCGCCCTCCAACTGCGCGTGCGAATCGGTCTCGCACAAAACTTCACGGGCGACCATCCGAAAGCCATCGCAGTTCTGAACGCAGCTCTGCGCGAGGCGACCGGAAACGGGTCGGACGCGCAGTTGGGACTCGTCTATGTCTCGCTGGCGCACATCTACCGCAGCATCAACGAGTGTCCCATCGCGCGCGATCACGCGCAGAAATCGCTCGAACATTATCGCAACACGGGCGACTGGCGCGGCCTCGCGGAAGCTTATCTGGCTATCGCTCTGGCCGATACCTATGAAGGAAATTACGAGGCCGCGCTTGATAATTTCAATCAGGCTTTGAATCTGGTCGGAGACAATCAGGCTCCATATTTTCTGGGCAAGATTTACGCGAACCTCGCCGGGGCTTACAGTTTTCTCAATCGTCCGCAGGACGGCATCGCGTGTCTCGAAAAATCCATCAACTATTACGAGCGGACTGAGCACAAGGCGAATGCCGCGCTCGGTTATAACAATCTCGGAGTCAATCTGGTTCAGATAGGCGAATGGGAACGCGCGCACGAAGCTTTCAAACGCGCGCTGGCTTTAGCCTTCGAGATGGACGGGCGTGGCGCACGCGTCTCTATGTTCCGCGTCTCGATGATTCTGGATTCGCTCGGCGAGCTGCATCTCCTGCGAGGCGATCTGGCGGAGGCGCAGAAGTGTCTCGAACGCGCTCTCTCGCTCTCGGTCGAGAAGGGCAACAAGTGGTACATAGGGCAGGCCACGCGCACCTTGAGCCGCTGTCATCTGGCGATGAATGATGCGCCGCGTGCGCTTGAGCTGGCACGCGAGGCTCTGGATATAGCGGAGCGCATCAGCGACCGTCAGGCAAGCTGTAACTCGCGCGTGCTCGTCGCAGAAGCTCATTTGCTGGGCGGCGATTTGCAGGCGTGCGCAGTAGAACTGCAACAGGTTTCGGAAGAGAGCGAGGAGGCAACCGATCTGGTTGTGACGGGCGAAGCGGAGCGCGTGCGCGGCCTGCTCGCGCTGGCGCAGGGCGACGCAACGCTCGCCGTGCATCATTTCGGGCGCAGCATCTCAATCTTTGAAATCTTCGGTGATCGTTATCGCTCGGCTCTGGCTCACTGCGAGCTTGGGCGCGCATATTCTTCATCACAGCCTGAGCGCGCCGCAGAGCATCTGACGCAGGCCGCGCACACTTTCTCGGAGCTTGGCGCGCGTCTGGCGCGCGTGAAAGCGGAAGAAGCTCTGGAGGCTTTAGACCGCAACGCGCCCGAACGGCGTGACGAGCCTTCGGCTCTGACGCAACTGCTCACCTTGCGCCTTGCCGAAGCCGTCGCTTCGCGCGAGCTGCTCCTGCGCGAGCTGGCCGCAGTCCTGCATCAGGAGACGAAAGCGCGGCAGGTGCTGATTGCCGAAATCGGAGATGATAAGCGTCCGCGCGTCGTCGCCTCGCACGGCTACAAGGGCGACGCGGGCGAGCGTCTCTCGCAGCAATTGAGCCAACTCAAGACCGACGCGGAGCGAGAGAGCTTCGCGTTGAAAACGGATGCCACGATACTCTCTTTGCGTGCGACCAATGGCGCGCCCGCGACGCTCTATCTTGCGCCGCGCACGGCCATGTTGCCCGAAGGCGTTTCGCTCCAACCGCTCCTCAGAGTCGTCGAGCTGGGGATGGATGTCTGCGCCTTGCGCGAGCGCGAGCGCGCGGGTCGCGGCCATCAGGAGCAGGCGGCGTATGTGGATCAAAGCCTCCTGCCGGGCTTCATACATTCAAGCCCCGCGATGACGCGTCTGGTCGAAGAGGTGCATAAGATTCGCTCTTCGGATGTGACGGTGCTCGTGACCGGAGAATCGGGCACGGGCAAAGAGCTTGTCTCGCGCGCGATTCACGCGATCTCTTCGAGACGCTCGAAAGTCTTCGTGCCTTTCAACTGCACGGCTGTTCCGAAAGAGTTATCGGAAGGCTATCTCTTCGGCTACCGTCGCGGCGCGTACACGGGCGCGGTCAACGACTCTCCCGGCGTGATTCGTTCGGCTGCGGGCGGCACGCTCTTTCTGGACGAGATAGGCGACCTGCCGCTCGACGTGCAGCCGAAAATCCTGCGCTTCCTGCAAGAGGGAGAGATTCAGCCGCTCGGCGAGCAACGCCCGATAAAAGTTGACGTGCGGATCATCGCCGCCACCAACACAGACCTCGAAGAGATGGTCAGGGACGGTCGGTTCCGCGAAGACCTTTACTATCGCCTCAACGTGATACGCCTGCGCGTGCCGCCGCTTCGCGAGAGACGCTCTGAGATTCCGACCATCGTCAATTATTACGTCAACCACTACTCCGCAAAATTCGGTCGGCGCGATTTGCAGATAACGCCGCAGACGATTGATCTGCTGATGGTCTGCGATTGGCCGGGCAACGTGCGGCAGATTTGCAACGAAGTACAGCGAGTCGTCGCACGCGCAGAAGACGGCATGACGATCACGCCCGAACATCTCTCGCCGGAACTGAAGCGCACCTCCGCGCCGATTACCGCTCCGGCTGCTTCGGTCACGCAGCTTGCGTCGGCAACGACCGCGATCAGCGAAGGACTCTCGCTCGCGGATGCGATGGCAGACCTCGAACGCCGCATGATCGCCGAAGCCATGCGCAAGCACAACGGCAACATCTCACGCGCCGCGCGCGAGCTTGGACTCACGCGACGCGGCCTCTACCTCAAGCTCGAACGCTATCAACTGAGCGCGAGCGCGTAAAAACAGTGACAGGTGATGTGTGATAGTTGATGAGAAGCAAGCTCATCTTCCTTTGCGCCTCTGCGCCTTTGCGTGAGAGTTCTTTTGTGAGCCAGGGAACATTATCTTTCCGACCGGAGTCTAAACACACGATCTGACAGATAGCTTGTCTTTCAAGTAACAACATAACTTCGATGAGAAACACATTCGCCAGTCTATTTCTTTCCCTTCTTCTCCTTAACACCTGCGTCTTCTCGCAACAGCAAGCCGCCGATACGGAGTTTGACGCGCAGGTCGCGCGCCCCGCATACATTGGCCGGAAACACTCGCGCGTGCTCTTTGACGAGGCGCACAATAATGTTCATACCACGACGCGCGGCTACAAGCCCTTCGCCGATTTGATCTCGAACGACGGTTACGTTGTGACGCCGAATAAGCAGAAGTTTCAGGCAGCGACGCTCAAGGGCTACGTTGTGCTCGTCATCGTCAACGCGATGGGCGCGCCTTTGCCTATGATGGCGGATGCGGGCGAGCCAGCCTTCACGGATGAGGAGTGCGATGCTGTGCGCGACTGGGTGCGCGCGGGCGGCTCCTTGCTTCTGATTACAGACCACGCGCCGACCGGGAGCGCGGCGAAGACTCTGGCGAGCCGTTTCGGCGTCGAGATGAGCACGGGCGTCACTGGCGACGACGAGTATTACAATCAAGAGTTGAAGAATCCGGGCTGGCTCATCTTCACGCGCGAGCCGCCGGGCGGTCTCATCCTTGAGCATCCGATTACCAGTGGCCGCGACAAACGGGAGCGCGTCGCGCGCATAGAGACCTTCACAGGCCAATCGCTCAAAGTCCCGTCGGGCGGCAGCGCGCTGCTGAAACTCTCTGACAAAGCCTACGATGTGACGCCGGAAAATCCCGACGGCCTCTCCGCAGCCGGACGCGCACAGGCCATCGCCCTGAAATACGGCAAAGGCAGAATCGTCGTGCTCGGCGAAGCAGCGATGTTGACCGCACAGAAGGAGGGCGGCTTGCGCTTCGGCATGAACCGCGAGGGCAACGACAACCGGCAACTCGCGCTCAACATCATGCACTGGCTCTCAGGCTTGATCTAAACGTGTGCAAAGTCTCCGAAGCTTATGCGACGAACCAGAGATTCCCTTCGAGCACGCCGTACTTCTCAGCCGCCTCTTCCGCAGAGCCTGATGAGGTGAAAGCCTTCGCCCCTTCAATGTCCGAGACGTGGAAGAGAAAGAAGACCCGTTCGGCTCGTCTATGCTGCGCCATAGATTCTCCAGCACGAGACCGGCGGCCTCCTGCGCTTCGGCATGAGAATCAAACGCGCTCTTCCACTTTGCAAAATCCGCCACCTTATTGCGACAAAGCAACCGGATCATAAAACTTTTATACTCCCTTCATCACGCCCTGCGCCATCTCTTCACTGCTGCTCCGCAGCCTCTTTAACGCGGCTCGTCAGCCCTGAAAGAAATTTACTGCGATAGCCCTCGATCAGGTTCTGCACATTACTCTCCAACTCACTCTCAGATACGCCAGTCGCAAACAGAGCCGACTTCTGAAGATCAATCAGAGCCATCAGCAGAGCCTTGATCTCAATCATCTCCGTAGCGATGATAGTAAAAGCCTCCGACGTAGATTTGCTGCTATCCAACAGCGAATGCATCTCCTGCGAGATCTCAGGCTCATTATCCCCACTGACCATTTTATCCCTCCTCCAAGCTCGACAGAATTATTACGCTCAACCTCTGTAAAATCAGTACAACCCTTTTACCTTACGCAGCCCCGCGTCCAGATGTCCACTCGAAGCACATCTTTCGACTCTATCAATACAATCAGGAATAGTTTATGCAGCATTACCATCAAAGATCGAACGTCGAGACTACGTTCTCAATAATAGAGAGAAAGTTTGGCAAAAGACTGAAAAGCAAAACGACAGTCGCGCAGACCAACGAAGTGCTTTGTAAGATTCTCTGTCATAACATTTGCTGTCTCATTCAATCGATTTACGAGTTCGACATTGATGCAAACTTTTGGGCAGAAGATTAAGTTAAAGCTTATCAATCATTATCCACCTGTTAATCTCTACCGCGCCGAAATAGAGTGGTGCAAAGTTCTTATAGAGGTTCATGTTTTGTAATAACCTGCGTATAAACTTCTTCCCTTCACCCATGAGATTCGCTGCGCGTTTGTTTATTTCATAGGCGACAATATCAGAGGCTTGTAACTGAGTAACCTTGCTCATTATGCCCTTAGTCCACATGCCGCTTAGTCTGTACTTCTTCGTCAATTCAGCACTACTGAGCATGTATCTAAACATCGGGTCTAATGCGCCGCCTTGCTTTTCTAAATCAGCAAAGACGTAGTGTCTAGGCTCGTCCAATTTTTTGCTCATCACACCATTCGTTGATATTGATGATGGCAGTTTGAACATCAAAGCCGTAATGAGTCCTACCAAAGTACTTCCTGAAGTACGGATTAGGTTTAATAATGTCATCAAAATCAGCACGGTTCACTACTACCGCACAACCATACATAATATGGTCATTCATAATCCCGTGAAGTCTTTGTAGTGTCCTGACCCTTTTCGTCTCCGACCACTTCTCATATACGTCTTTGCGATTCTCAAATTCCTTCATGTGAAACCAATCAATCTTTGCTTTTTTCAGCGCAGATCGCCACCTAATGCCAAACATCTCCCATTGTTCACGAGTAGAAAGCCAGCAGCCTACTGTGTACACAAGAGGCTCATGGGCATTCTTCTCCGTTCGATGGTTATAGCTCTCGTCAAAGTACGCAGTAAGCACGGCTATCAAATCCCTTCTTCGGAAAAAATAGAGCGTTACACATATGCTCGAAAGCATCATACGCTCCCCGCGCTGCCTTGGGCGCAAAAGTGTTAGCCATTTAGGCACACCTCCGCGCTCCGACTTTTCGGGCAATGCTCTCTGACTGGCTTTGCCTAACCATTCACTTTCCCAAGATTCTGTTGGGCAGAAATAATAATTGTTGGGCAGAACTAGCGGAGTGTGTGTTTCGGCTTTGCTGGCAGCTTCACTGGCAGATCAAGTTCGTCGTCTAGCAGGGCATCAGTACAAATGCCTGCCGCCCGTGCGTATTCTAAAACAGTAAGCAATGATGGCTCACTCGTTCCGAGTTCATAGCCAGATATGGCGGTTCGGCTCAACTTTTCCCGCATACCTAACCGCAACAACATTTCATTCTGAGAAAGCCCTAAAGCTTCCCGAATCTGTAACAGCTTTTTAGGTAGCCGCTTTGGTTTAGAGCGCGGATTACGACCCATCAGGAGTTACCCCCTGACAGGACAAAATCAAGCTTGCGTGTAGCCGTAATTCCGGCTAGAATGCGCTCGCTCAAAACCTCTGCCGTGAGAATGAACCTTTCATTCTGAACGGCGATGCTCATTACTTCAGTTTGAGGCGTGAGCGACGCATAAGCCGTTACTTAATTTTCAATTAGACCGCGCTCAATATAACAGAGCGCATAGACCTCATAAAAGCTTTTCCACAGATCAAGAGGTGAGCGCGGTGGGGTGGACGCGCTCCCTGTCGCACATTCGCTAGTCCGCGCAGAGGGAAGCGAATGGTGCGGAGAGGCTGCCGTGATACTCCCAAGTTCACGGCGGCCTTGCTTCGTGTCCTTCCGAATGTTTCTGCAGACGGGTCTATTTTTGTGCAGGATTTTATTTGAGGCTATTTTTGTGCAAAGGTAGAAGTGGCAACTAAGTATACAGTGGTAACCAAGTATCCGTAGGACAGGTAACTAGCCCAACAATCATTATTTCTACCCAATAATTCGACTCTCAGACTCTATTGATAGGCAAAGCCTGGTTGAATTGGATACCTCGTATGCATTTGTGCGGGATTGTCGGAGTGGCTTAGGCGAGTGCGGTCGTTACGGTGCAAGTCATTTGTATCATTGATCTTAAGTTGTCCTGTGCGGGCGTTGAAGGCTGTGGCACGCGCATTGTAATGGTAATGGTCAACCGAGAGAGGGAAGAGCGAAGAGGGGAAAGAGCGAGACCCGAATAACCCGATTGACCTAAACTAAAAATTCTTGAGAAGGAGATTAAGACAATGCGTAGAATCAAAAAGATGA
>CAXTPS010000025.1:0-61664 GCA_964246305.1 uncultured Pyrinomonadaceae bacterium | reverse complement strand
TAAGACAATGCGTAGAATCAAAAAGATGATGGCGGTGTTGACGTTGGCGGTGATGGCAAGCTTGGGCGCGCAGACAGCCTTTGCCGGCCTAGTGGTGAGCAGCAGAGAAGGCATAGTGGTGGGCAGCAGAGATGGTGTCTACCTGAGTGACAAAACTGACCCCGCGAAGACTGATGACTTGGCATGGGACGTTGTAGTCGTGGTTGTCAACAGCATGACCGGTATCCTCATGGGTGACTAATCTTTCAGCATCGCACGACAGAGAAGCGGCAGCAAGCAAGCTCACCCCAGTGAATCGTGGGAATAGCAAAGGCGGAGACCGGCAACGGCTCCGCCTTTGCTATTAAGAGTAAGTGATTCCAGATCATGCAAGAGAATGTGCTTCAAGCTATCTTGTCTCCGGCTCTAATCGTGTTTGTCTTTCCAGTGCGAGGCTCAGACCCATGATAAAGAAAAAGATCATCACGACTTCCGAGTCGCCGAAGTTGTAGTGAACCAGCCCGCTCGCAAAAAATCCTGCCAGCCCGCCGAGCGCGCCGAGCGCAATGCCCCGCTCAATCCACACGCCGTGTGTAACACTACTTCGCGCCAGCCGCCACAGCAGACGCGCGTAGATGAAGACCAGCACGAGCCATGCCAGGAGCGCGGGGAGGCCGCGTTCGAGCGCGAACTGTAAGGGCGTCGAATGCATGTGTCCGGTCGGGAGCTTGCAGTTATCGAACAGACCCCAGTCGCAGCCGTAACGCTTGACGGAATCCATCCCGACGCCGACCAGCAGGTGGCGCGGCTTGCTCACGAGCAATTGAAAGCCTTCGCGCCAGACCGTCTCGCGCCAGCTAATCGAGCCGTCGCTGCTGTCAAAGAAACTGACCTGCCGTTTCTGTTGCAGCACGAACAGTCCGGCGAGGACGAGAGGCAACGCGCACGCGCACATGAGCAGAATCGCACGCCGACTCTTCACGCCCGTCAGGACGATCACACACGCAGAGATTAAGAGGCCGAGTTGCGAGCCGCGCGTGACTGTTAAGAGCAGCGCGATGCCGAGTCCTATGACACAGGCGACGAGGAGCGCGCCCGCCGTTGAGCGTTTTTGGGGAAGCGCGATCAGCAGTCCGAAAGCCAGAGAGGCGATGAGCTGTAGAGCTTCCGCATAGGTCACGTAATGACCATAAAAGCCTGACGCGCGCCAATCGCGCCCGCGTGACCAATCGCTAATGCCGAGTCTCTCAACCGGCGTCGCTCCATCGAGTAGATTTCCGCGCGCCGCTTCATACACGCCAGTCCATTCGGCTCTATATATTTTAATGCGCGCCGGAGTTGTACCGGCAGACGCTTTATCGAGCGCGGCGACCAGCTCCTCCGGCGTCCGCAGCTTGCGCCCGTCAACTTCGAGCAGGATGTCGCCGCTTTGAATCCCTGTCACCGGCTGCCCGTTAGCCCCGTGGAATACTGCCGAAGCGAGCGGACTCGTCGCGCTCACGCCTGTGACCTTGATGCCGCTCCCGACCGCGCGCTCGACGATAGTGTAAACGACATTGACCATGCACGACGCGATGAGCACGAGCGCGAGCAGGCGCAGGACGCGTCGCGTCTGCACATTTTCCGCGACGAGATAAATGATCGTGAAAAGGGAGGCCGCGCGCAGCTTGCCGGTCGAGATGTCTGGCGCGTATGAAGTGAAAGCCGAAATCACTGTGAGGAGCATGAACGCGGCGAGCGCGTAATCAATCGGCGTCCGGTGAAAACGGGGGCGCAAGACGAGCCGCACGACCCACAACAGCATGCCGCACATCCATGCGATCTGCGTCGCGGCAATCGAATGCGGCGCAGCCGCCGCCATCACGAACAGCCACGCGATGATCGCGCGGTCAAGCCCTGAAACGAAACGGTGTCGGCTGAAGGGTGTGGAGCGTAGCTCAGAAGCGGAATCTGTTTTTTTCACTATGCCTGACTCCACACACATGTCTTTATGCATCGTCGCTGTCCGTCTCAAAGGCGCAAGAACTTCCTCGGGTTTTGAAATACGCTCTTAGCCGTCGGGCAGCGTGAGCGATCTGGCGAAGAAATCTTTGATTTGTCTGCCGGTGGCTAAAACTTTTCTGGCGAGCTGAACATCCTGCGCGGTGAGACGGTCGGCTGTCTTCTGCCCCTTGATAATTCTGATGGGACGCCCTGCTGCAAAGTAGATTCTTTGCTCGACCTTCTGCGGCTCGTCTCCGATGGGCGGCTCGTCCGGCTTCGTATAGTAAAAGACGAGCGCGCCCGCTTCGTCGAAAAGATATTCCTCGTAATATGAGCGGTCGCTCATGTGGCTCTTCATCACTGCCTTGCGCAGGCGGTCAGGATAATGATGTTCCTCCGTCTGCGCAGAGTCATAGTAAAATTTATACGTCGCCTGATAATTCCCGACGGCAGGCCACACGTGCTCGTTACGGTTGAAGACCAGCTCGTTGCAGACTATTCCGGCATACGCGCTCTCTTCGCTTCCTCGCTCGCTTAATTCGATCTTCTGGCCGATCTCTTCATAGAGCCGCTTGATCTGTGCGACCGCTTTCTCCTGAGCGATGGCCGCAGTATTTCCGACAAGAAAGAGAAAGCAGAAAAGTAAGACGAGCTTGAATGCCGTCAGTCTGTGGCTCATATCAGAATTTCCTTTCTTGCGGTAGAGCGGGGGCAGAGCCACCTTCCCAACCCTTGAGACATTCATGCTTGAGAGCTTATCTCTCA
Organism: uncultured Pyrinomonadaceae bacterium; assembly: GCA_964246305.1. Classification (GTDB taxonomy): domain Bacteria; phylum Acidobacteriota; class Blastocatellia; order Pyrinomonadales; family Pyrinomonadaceae; genus JACMLC01. The sequence goes on along the minus strand of CAXTPS010000025.1, from coordinate 58,937 downwards.
ACTACAATCATCTCACAGGTCAGGAAGGGTGGCTTGCCCCCGCTCTTAAGTATTCTTCAAACTTCATTTCTAATAAGCATCATCTCCGCGCAGCATGACAGGCAACGTGCGGAGGATGATTCTGAGGTCGAGCAGCAGCGACCAGTTTTCGATGTAGAAGAGATCGAGCCTGACCATCTCTTCAAACGGCAGGCGATTGCGGCCTGAGACCTGCCACAGTCCGGTCAAGCCGGGCTTCATGTCCAGCCGCTTGCGATGCCACAGCTCATAAGCTTCGACCTCATACGGAATCGGCGGGCGCGGGCCGACGATGCTCATATCGCCGCGCACGACGTTCAAAAGCTGCGGCAGCTCGTCCAGACTCAAACGCCTCAGCAAGCGTCCCACCCGTGTGATGCGCGAATCGCCGTGCAGCTTGTAGACGGGCTTCTCTTCGTCGCCCAGATTCGTTTCGGCATCTCCGGCGATGTACTGCTTCAGATATTCCCTGTGCGTTGCGTCGTCCGCGCCCGCGCGCATCGTGCGAAATTTGTAGAAGAGAAAAAGCCGCCCGTCCATCCCGACGCGCTCCTGTTTATAAAAGACTGCGCCTTCGGAATCGAGCTTGATAAGCAGCGCGATGACGAGCCAGACGGGAGAAAGCAGCGCGAGCGCGAGGAGCGCGATGATGAGATCGAAAGCGCGCTTCGTGATGCGCGCGGCGTTCGAGAGCGGCTCTCGAAAGAGACGTATCATCGGGAGCGCGCCGATCTGATCGATCTCCGTCTTGCGCGGCAGGCAGTTAAAGAGGCTCGGCGCGATGCGAAACTCGACGCCCGGCCTGCGCCCGCAACGCATCATCACATCAAAGAGCGCGTCGCCCGAAACTTTCGGGTCTGTGATGATGACTTCGTTCGCGCCCGATTCGCGTATCGCTTCGGGCAGTCCCTTGAGGTCGCTCACGACCGGCACGCCCTCGAAAGCGTCCGGCACGTCGCGTCCCAGCGGGCCATTCTCGACCACGCCGATGACTCGATAGCCAAGCTCAGGCCGCTCGCGCATCTCAGTAATACACAGCGCGGCCTCAGCCCCGCGTCCGACCACCAGCGTCGGAATCAGATTCACATCACGCCGCCGCGCGAAAGTCTGCGCGCTGCGAGCCGCGAGCCGCACCGAGCCGTATGACGCGAGCGCGAGCATGAAATCGAGCACGAAAATTCCGCGCGCGTATGAGAAGGCGCGAAACTGAAATCCGCCGCGATAGAGAAAGGCCGCCGCCACGATGAGCAGCGAGCCGATGGCCGTCGCCTTGAAGACGCGCACGCCGTCGTCTATGAAAGAGAATTCGCCGCGCAGGCGATACAGGTCGTAATACTTGAGCGTCAACATCCGAATCGGAATCACAAAGAGCAACAAAGCGCCATACGGCGCGAATCCCCTCGTCCAATGAAAGCCGCCCGCGTTTTGAAAAATAGCGTCGCCTGCGCGCAGGTAAAACGCCGCGAGAAAAGCGAGCGCGGCGATCAGAAAATCGGTCACGACGAGCAGAGCTTTGACGGTCGGAACAATCCACTGCGGCGCACGCGCAGGCACGCGCACTGCGCTCGCATCCACCGGACTCTTTTTGATTCGCTCGGCTCTCATCTAACGAAAAGACAGCTTGCCTTTCCTTTGCGTCTTTGCGCCTTTGCGTGAACATTATTCCCACGCAAAGGCGCAAAGACGCAAAGAAGAAATCCGATTCTTAGTTTTGCATTTACCATTTATCTAAAATCAAATCCGCGACTTCGGCGCGCACTTCTGTTGCGCGGCGAGCAACGGCCTCGTTCTTCTTCTTGAGAGGCAAGCTGTCTAAATCTTTCCGCATGCTGATGCGTATGAGCCTGCCTTCTGTAACTAATGCTTCATCAATCGCCGCCCACTTGCCCGCGTAAATAGTCGCGGCTGGCACGCCGAGCGCAGCCGCCTCGCGGTTCATAGTCCCGCCCGCGCTGATGACTAGATCAGCGTGAGCGATCAGGTTCGCTCCGTCCAACGCTACGCGCGGCGCAATCATATTCGCACACTCGCGCGTAAGATAAAGAGCGCGCTGAGCCTCAGTTCGCGCCAGCAGGATTGCTTTGACCTCTGTGCGCGCACAGAGTCTTTCGATCAATTCATCGAACAACTCATTTTCAAAACGATGATAGAGAGCCTCGTGCGCGGGCGGCCTGACGATCACGAGCACGTCAGACGCGCTCACACCCAGCTCTTCCAAAGTTTTTTCAAAGCGCGGGTCGGGCGCAAAGTCCGCCAGATAGACATCCTCTTTCGTCCCCGCGTAACGCCTGACTTTTTTCTCGCTCGCTCCGAAACGGCGCAACGCTTCGTCCGGGAAAGCTGTCGGCACAATGATGCGCGAGGCTAAGCGAAAGGCCAGATGATTCGCGGGCTGGTGTTCATAATCCATCAGCGTCACGCTCTTGATTCCGAGAACGCGAGCCGCCGCCGCCTGCGAGTAAGAGTTGTGGCTGACCGCCAGCGCAATCTTGCGCCCGCGCGCCCAACGTGCGAGTGAGGCCGCGCGCCCGATAAGATTTCCGAACTTCGCCGCGAGCCGCCCGCCTCCATGCACGCCTAAAACTTCAGGCTCTAAGCCTGCGGCACGCGCCAGCTCGACCGTCTGCGCGAAATCACGCGCCGTCACAATCACGCGATGCCCGCGCCGCTCGAACTCCGGTATCAACGCGCGAAAGAACGGAACGTGCGGCGAGTTGGCTAAGTCAATCCAGATAAGCATCAGCCGATTTTGGATTTTAGATTTTGAATTTTGGATTTGAAATCTCTAATCCAAATTCGCTTGTCTCTTCATTTGCCCGTTTCTTCTAACAGTCGCGCCAGCGCATACATCATCCACGCCTGCGACCAGCGCATGTAGGGCGTGCGGACTGTGTAGAATCGCCTGCGTTGATAGTAAAAAAATCCGCGCTTGTCCTGTAAGTTGCGAACAGACCAGAGGGCAACTTTGCGCGCCAGCGCGAGCGCTTCGCCATCTATTTTCTGCATCTCAAGCAGCCCGACAATCGCCGCTCCGGCTGAATGCGCGTCCACCGGATAAAGCCGTGCATGGTAGTATTTCGGCCACCCGTCCGCAAGAAAGAAATTCTCGCGCCAGAACTTAAAGCCGCGCCGCAACGCATCTGTAAACTCATCACGCGCCAACTCGCAAACAGACATAATCCGGTTAAGGCTGGTCAGGACGAAGGCCGTGTGAAAGTTATCAGCCCACGATTGAAAGTCTGCCGCGCCGTAAGCCCATGAGCCATCCGCGCGCTGGCGACGCGCAACATAACGCGCGCCGCGCAACGCCTGCTCGCATAAATCTTTTTCGAGAGTCGGAGCGTAGACGCTCGCCAGAGTTTCCGCCGCCAGCAGGCTCGCGTTAAAGACGCGCGTCCGGTCGAGCGGAGAATAGCTCCAACAGATTTCATCCGAAGACTCTTCGCTGCAATTGAGGTCGCGCAGAATAAAGTCGCACGCGCTTCGCGCAACTTTGAGATACGAGTCATCCGCGAAAGCCTGTGCGCCTTCAACCAGAGCGCGTGCGGCGAAGGCCGTCAGGACAATCGTCGGCGTCCCCTTCGGCGCATAAAAAGCTCTGCCCTGCCAGTCGAAATTATAGCCCCAAGCCGCGCCGCTTAAGTTCGAGCCACTCAATCTATCGAGGCGCGCTCTAAGCAGTTCGTCAAGCAGTCCGCGCGCTTCGGCTTCGGCCTCTTTTGTTCGCACAAGCCGGAACCGCGCCAGCGCGGCGAGCGCAAAGAGCGCGAGTCCTTTAGCATTCTTTTCATGCGGAACCCGCGCGAGGCCGCGCAGGTTAAAAGGCGAGCGTTTGAAGGCTTGCGTCCACGCGAGCCGCGCCGCGCGAGAATGTTTGAGCGGCGTCGCCTGAAACAGTCGGCTGTTCAAAGCGTCGAACGGGTCATGCCCTGCATAACCGCGCTCACGACACCACGCGTCGAGACGTTTGAAGGCGAGTTCGATTTCGTTGCTGTCAGTCCGCGCGTCGCTCACAGCTCACTGCTCACGGACGTTTCGATTCTTCGCGCCGTCTCGACAAAGCTCTCCTGCCACAGCTCGAACATCAAGAGCGTCCAGAGCAGCTTGCGATGATTGGCGACGCCGCGCTCGTGCTCGTCGAGCAGCCGCGTCACGTAGGCCGGATCGAAGAGTCCCGTCCGGCGCATGCGTTCGGGCGAGAGCAGGTCGCGCGCCAGCGGGCGAAGCTGTCCCTTAATCCATTCAGCGACCGGAACGCCGAAGCCCTTCTTGGCGCGTCGCGTGACGAAGCGCGGGAGCATCGGCCCCGCCGCCTTCTTTAAAATATATTTCGTCGTGCGCCCGCGCAGTTTATAACTTGCCGGAAGCGAGGCGGCGAACTCCGCGACGCGCGGATCGAGAAACGGCGCACGAACTTCGAGCGAGACTGCCATGCTCGCGCGATCAACTTTCGTCAGGATGTCTTCTGCCAGATAGAGCCGCGTGTCCAGGCTCTGCATCCGCTCAATCGTGTTGTCGGCATCGCACTCTTCAATCATGCGGCGCGCATCCGCGTAAATATCCGCATTCGTCACGCGCTTCACTTCATCCGTCAGAACCTGCTCCTGCTCCGTCGGCATGAACGAGCCGAACCAGATGTGATGACGCGTGACATCATCGTAACCCGCGCCCGCTATGAAGCGACGCGCTTTGTAATCGAAAGAGATGTTGTCGGTCTTGACGGGCAAGCGGCGCACGAGTGGTTCTACGAGCGAGCGGCGCAGGCTCGCAGGCAACTTTTCGTAGACGCGCGCGACCTTGTGCCCGTAGTACATGGGATAACCGGCGAACAGCTCATCGCCGCCGTCGCCGCCGAGCGCGACCGTGACGTGCTTGCGCGTAAAGCGCGAGAGCAGGTAAGTCGGCACGAGCGAGGGATCGCTCAAAGGCTCGTCCATCCACGAGCCTATCTCGCTGACGAGATTCGCGGCGAGGTCAACGCTCAGACGCTCTTCGTGATGATCCGTGCCGAGAAACTTTGCGACCGCACGCGCATAAGCGGATTCATCGAACGAGCTTTCGGCAAACGAGATGGAAAAAGTCTTGACCGTTTCGGAAGAGGCCTGAACGGCGAGCGCGGCGACTGTCGAAGAATCAACGCCGCCCGAAAGCAGCACGCCGAGCGGCACATCCGAGACGAGCCGCATCCGCACGGAATCTCCCAGAAGCTCTTTCAGATGCTCTGCGGCCTCCGCTTCATCCGGCACGGGCACGCGCGTCTTGTAACTCAAAGACCAGTAACGCTCGACTTTGACCTCGCCGTCTTCGAGCGTCAGAGTGTGCGCCGCCGGAAGCTTTTGAATCCCTTCGTAAATCGAAAGCGGCGCGGGCACGTAATCGAACGAGAGGTAATGACGCAGCGCGTTGAGATTGAGATTCGGGCGCACTGCCGGATGAGCGAGCAGCGCTTTCGGCTCCGAAGCGAAGAGCAGTGTGTTGTCAAAGATGCCCCAGTAGAGCGGCTTTTCCCCGAAGCGGTCGCGCGCGATAAAGAGCCTGCGACGGCGCGCGTCCCACAGAGCGAACGCGAACATCCCGTTCAGATGCTCGACCATACCCGCGCCGTACTCGTCATACAGGTGCGGCAGGACTTCCGTGTCGGACGCGCTCACGAACCTGTGCCCGCGCTTCTCCAAATTGGCGCGCAGCTCTCTGTAATTATAAATCTCGCCGTTGAGGACGACCGCGACGGAGCGGTCTTCGTTCCAGAAGGGTTGCTCGCCCGTCTGCAAATCAATAACCGCCAGACGCCGCATGCCGAGCGCGACCCCCGCCTGCGTCATCAAGCCTTCCGAATCCGGCCCGCGATGCGTTATCCTCTCGCACATCGAATGCAAGAGTTCCCGCGCGCCGTCCATCGGCACAACGCGCGCATCCAAATTAGCCCAGCCCGTGATTCCACACATAAGAGCAAAGATGAAGGATGAAGGATGAAGGCGGACGATGTAAAGCTGCTGATGCAGATTGAGTCAACAGGCTTTCACCCTTCCGCCTTCATCCTTCATCCTTGCTTTTCATTCCTATTCGTTCACGCACGACGTAAATCGGTTTCGCTTGCGATTCATGATAGGTGCGGACGAGCATTTCCGCGAGCATCCCCATCAGGAAAAACTGCACGCCGATGGCAAGCATGACCACTGTGATGACTGGAAGCGGAGTCAGGATAAATGAGACGCCCTTCCATAATTTTAAGACCGTAGCCCAGAACCCCGCGATGAATGAGAGCGCGATGGCAATCATCCCGAACGTGCCGAAGACGTAGATCGGCTTGGTCTGGTACGAAGCCATGAACTTGATCGTCATCAGGTCGAAGATGACTTTGACCGTGCGTGATAATCCGTACTTGGATTTGCCCATCGTGCGAGCGTGATGCTCTACGGGAAGCTCCGTCACTCTCGCTCCAACCCATGAAGCGTAGATGGGAATGAAGCGATGCATCTCTCCATAGAGCCGCACGTCCTGTAAGAATTCGCGGCGATAAGCTTTTAAGGAGCAGCCGTAATCGTGCAAAGGGACGCCGCCGATCCACGAGATCAAACGGTTGGCGAGCATCGAAGGAATCTTGCGCGTGAGCATCTTGTCCTTCCTGTCCTTGCGCCAACCCGAAACCACATCATAGCCTTCGTCCAACTTTTCGAGCAGCCGACGGATGTCCGCCGGGTCGTTCTGCATGTCCGCGTCCATCGGAATCAGCACGTCGCCGCGCGCCGCATCAATCCCCGCAGACATCGCAGCCGTCTGCCCGTAGTTGCGCCTCAAGGCGACGACTCGCACGCGCCCGTCGAGGTGCGCCAGCTCGCGCAGCACATCGAGGCTGCCGTCGGTCGAGCCGTCGTCAACATAAATAATCTCAGCCGTGCGTCCAAGCTCTCTCAAAGCATCGTCGAGCTTCGCATGAAGCGGGCGCAGGTTCGGCTCCTCGTCATAGACTGGAAGAAAGACCGAAATCTCCGGCTTCTCCAAATCGCGCGCGTCAGCGTAAGCGCGCCTGCGCGTCAATGTTTCTTCTTCGTCGTATCGTTCCATCAAAATTCAACTCGCCTTTACAACCCGTCCGCGGATGACAAGCCTGAAAGGGTCTCTAATAAACATGCTGCCTGTCAAGCGCAGCAGACTTTGGCAGAATATTTATCAATCAGGAATTTGCCACAGAGGACGCAGAGATTTAAAGATTTGAGATTTGAGATTTGAAATATTGAATTTGAAATTCCTCTGTGCCCTCTGTGGCTAAGCTGTTTTGATAAAAAAATAAGGCCGCAGGACTTGAAGCCCCCGGCCTTGAATTGCTAAGTGGTTGAGCGGCAGTTTTAGGCTGCTTCTATGCCGAGCTTGTCGCCGCTCTTGAAGAGTGCGAAGCCTAAGATGCAGGCGATGACGAGGCTGGTGCAGAAGGTGACGATGCCGCTCATAAAGAGCGCCGGAAGATTGCCGAAGAACGGCAGGTTGAACGGCGAGAGGATGATGTAAAAGATGCCTATCAGGAAGACGGCTGGTATCTGCACGCAGATGTACATGAGAAAGGCTTTGATATAAGTCCATCCCATGCGGCGCATCGTGTCGAGACCGACCGCCGGGTTCACCACAGCCCAGAAGTCCTCCGTGTATCCGGCTATCGTCAACGCCATCGGATAATAAAAGAGCGCCCACGCGAGAGCCAGCCCCAACAGTCCGATGACTGTGCCCGAAAGACCGAGTGCCAGCATGACGGAGCCGGACGAAGAGTCGGATGAAGGCGATTTCTTCTCGCCTGTGGGATAGACCGGCGTCGGCTCGATTGGCTTTGGAGCGGGGGAATTCGGGTCTGCCTTGTTTAAGAGAGCTTGCAGGTCTCTCTCGGTCATCTGCGAGCTTTGTGATGATTGTGTCGGAGGCGGCGTCGCGTGCTGCGTCGCAGACATGGTGAAAACGCCGAACATGATCGCGAGGGCTATGAGGAGCAGCGGCCCGAAGGCGATGATGTAAATGCCTATGCTGAGGAACATCGGGCGAATCACATTGTCCCACCACGAAAAAGATTGGAACGAAGGAAACAGGCCGCAGTTCGTCGCGCCCCACGCAAACTGGTTGATGATGTGCGACATACTGCCGAAGAGTATTCCACACGCCATGATCTGCCCCTTGAAGCCGAAGAGCGAGAGAAAGGCGTAGATGATTGACACAAACAGCACGCTCAGGATATGTCTGAAAGGATAAACTATCGCGAGCGCGAATTCGTCTATGCCGAACCCGGCGGTCTGACTCCGGCGGCGCGTGGCTTTCTCTCTTACCTCTTGAAAAGGCTTGCACAGGTCGCCGCACACGGAGCAGAGCGGAATCTTGTTGCCGACGTACTTCGGGCACTCCTTGCAGAAGACTGCGCCGCATGCGCGGCAGATGACATGCGGCGGCGTGCGCGGGTGATTGACACAGGCGGGGAACTGCGGATGCGCGCCCGCGTGATGTGCGAAGGGCGGCGGCGGCGGTATCCATGCGGATTGAGCCTGTGCGACTGTTTGAGCCGCGCCGATTGTTTGCGCTGTGCCGAATGTTTGAGCCGTGCCGACTTTTTGCACCGCCTGAACTGTCTGCACGGGCTGAACTGTTTGCGCTGATTGCACAGGCTGAACCGTTTGCGCTGATGCGGCTGAAACTGTTTCGGATATCTTCGCCGATTGAGCCGTCTTGCCTGCGAAAGCCGCGCGCAGGAGCGGGACGCGGCCTGCTTCGATCCAGTGCAGGGTTCCTCTGGCGACCTTGTCGGTCGGCAGCACGCAGTTTTCGGCAATCCACTGCCTGAGTGTTTCGAGGTCTGTCTCGAACAATCCTTCCGGCGTCTCGACGCGCCACGTATCCAAAGGTTTTGCGCTCATCCTCTCTATCCTCTTCGCACTGTTAAAGTCGCGCTATGCTCTCAGCTCTCCGGTCTGCCCGCGCCCCGATGAATACTTGGCATTCTGTCTGCGCGGGTCAGGACTGCTGACGTTGCCGATGCGCTCCATCTCTTCTTTGGCTTGATCTGAGGTCGAGCGGATGCCTTCGATGCGCAGGCGGAACTCGTCCGGGTTGCTCGCGCCGCGCAGAGCTTCTTCGAGCGTGATGCGACCGGATTGATAGAGATGAAACAGCGATTGATCGAAGGTCTGCATGCCGTACTGCGAAGTTCCGGCGGCGATGGCGTCGCGTATCTGCGCCGTCTTCTCTTCGTTGATGATGCAATCGCGTATGAGGCCGGTCGAGACCATCACTTCGACCGCGGGCACGCGCCCGCCGCCTTTGGCCGCGCGCACGAGCCGCTGTGAGATGACCGCTTTGATAATGCCCGCGAGCTGTATACGAATGGACTTTTGATGATGCGGCGGAAAGGAGGAGACGATGCGCGTGATGGTCTCCGTCGCGTCGAGCGTGTGCAAAGTTGAAAGCACCAGATGTCCGGTCTCGGCTGCGGTCATCGCGGTCGAGATGGTTTCGAGGTCTCTCATCTCGCCGACGAGAATGATGTCCGGGTCTTGACGAAGCGCGCCGCGCAGGGCTTCCGCGAAGGAGCGCGTGTCAACGTCAACCTCTCGTTGCGTGACGAAAGAGCGTTTGTCGCGGTGCAGGAATTCTATAGGGTCTTCGATGGTCACGATGTGGCCGCTGCGGTTCGAGTTGATGCGGTCAATTATCGCGGCTAAGGTCGTTGACTTGCCGGAGCCGGTCGTGCCCGTCACGAGAATCAACCCGCGCTGCTCGTCCGATATTTTTTCGATGATGGAGGGCAGTCCTAGCTCGCTCATCCCGCGCATCTGGTCGGGGATGACGCGCATCACTATGCCGACCGTGCCGCGCTGCTGAAAGATGTTGGCGCGAAAGCGTCCGAGGCCAGCGACGCCGTAACCGATGTCAACTTCGCAGACCTCTTTGAATCGCTGCTTCTGGCGGTTCGACATCATCGAGAAAGCCATGTCGAGCGTGTCTTCCGGCGTCAGCCGCACGGAGTCCACGACCGGGCGCAGCTCGCCGCCGATACGCATAAAGGGGAAAGAGCCGACCTTGATGTGGAGGTCGGACGCGCCGAAGCTACAGGCGACGCGCAGGAGGTCGTCAATTTTTACTGCCATGTGGGTTAGAACCGTTTACCTTTCCGCACGGAATCAGGTGAACAACAGGTGAGGGCGACGCTCTTTGTTTTGGATTGGGGAAGTACGAAGCGTTTCAGGGCTGGAAACGCTGCTCTTGTTTGTGTCTCTTTCTCTGCGGGCAAGGGAAGCGTCGCCGGAAGAAGTTAAAGGCCCGGAGACACCGTAAACATAATAAGCTGCCGCGCTCACTCGCGTCAATACTTAGTTCTGGTGGGTAGTGGGACAGTTTGAAATCTGATGTATCTCCATCATCGGAAAAGAATTTCCCGCAAAGTCGCAGAGGCGCAAAGGTGTTTGAGCAATACTTTAGCTTTGCTGCTTTCTTTGCGCCTTTGCGGGAAACAGTCTGTTTCTTCTCCTCATTGTGAAACTGACCCACTACCTTCGGGTGGGTAGGGTGGCGGGGTAATAGTGTGTTGCTGGCTACTTTTTGAGATAGCTCTTGCGTCGTCGCTTAACGGGAGTCCTGAGCGAGCGCAAGTCTCTATGCCGGGTTTTCAGGATATTGCCTAAAGTTTGATATGAGATGTCGAGCAGTCGAGCCGCTTGGGTGATCCGTCCTTGTGCCTTGATGAGAGCTTGTCTGATTAACTTGGCTTCGTGACGGTGCATCTCTTCGTAGAGTCCGCTACTGGAAACTTGCTCCTGCTCCTGTGCATGCATCTCGTCTCTCTTCTTTAGCTCGGCCTCTGCCTTTTCAGAGGGCACACCCATTAGCTGCGCCAGTTCGATGGCGCGTTGAAAATCGCGCCGTGCTTGCTCGTCATACCCAAGGACGCACTAATGCCATGCCATGCGTGGTCAAGGCTTCTGCAAGTATTGATTGCCTGCCGCCTGTTTCCAGAGCAGAGACGGCTTTCCTCGCCACCCTTTCAGCTTCTTTATAATTTCCCTGTGCCAAAAAAACGCTGGCGCGAGTTTCATCAACTTGTGCCGCCGTGCCTTTGTCTTTGAGGGCGAATAACAGACGCCCGCGCGGTCTAAATGCCTGTGCGCCTCTTCGTATCTTCCGGCTTTGAAGTGAAGATAGCCGAGATTGTTTTCCCGTTCGCCCCGTAACTCTTGTGATGGGCTTCTTCAAAGTAATAGCCCGCCGCCGTGTATTCCACAAAAGCGCGGTCAATATAATCTGCTCGCTGCTCGCTAGTGCCCAGATTTCGGAGCACAATTGCCAGTTCATTGTGATAGCAGCCTTTGAGAGTTTGATTGCTGATTCTATTGAACACAGGAGCGGCTTGTGTCAGAACGCGGAGAGCCTCTTGATATTGAGCATCGGCGCGTTCGACAATCGCAACGCGGAGGGCGGCCTTTGCTTTTAACTCGCCATCTGCCTTGAGCCGAGCGATTACTTCTTTGAGGATGATTCGCGCTTCATCATAAGAGCCTTCTCGCCAGTAGCAGGCGGAGATTTCCGTTTGCGCCTCTAAAACTTTCTTCTCGTTACCGAGTGATTGAAAGATGCCGCTTGCTTCACTAATGAGATTCTTCGCCTTCTCTTGAGCATTCTCTAACTGATAGCGATCTGCAAGGTGTCCGGTCAACACTCCTGCACGCAAGAGCACTTCGGCGGCTGTCGCTGGCTCTAGCTTCTCAACATTAGGTCGCTCGCCAACATGCAGCCACAGTTCGCCTATCACCTCGCGCGCCTCTTCATAGTTGCCTTTATCTTCTAGTTCTCGCGCTAATTTGCAACGAAGCAAAGCACGGCTATTGCGGTTAAGTTCCGGGTTTTCCAGTTGGCGCAAGTGTGAGGCGCGTAAGGTCATGGGAGATTTGCCTTTCCGTTCAATCGCAAGATACGTTGCAAAACGCTGCCATCTTATTCACCCACCTCAAGACTTGCAGGAATTTAGCAAAGCTGGTCTAGTTTGCGGGCGCATGAAAATAAATTTTCATATGTGCTTAACTCTAATACCTGCTTCTATTAGACCCAAAGGAGAGATTGATGAAAAACCTGAGAGAATTTTTCGCAGCTGTTGTGCTGACTTGTGTCCTTGCGCTCTCAGCACATGCGGGTGAAATATCCTGCCCCGGCATTGCCTCGCCGCCGCCAGATTCAGCGACAACGAAAAGTGGCGAAATAGACTATGGCCTTTGTGATGTTGCATTCTTCGTTATTCAAAGCCTGTTGTCGCTGGCGTAAGTAGATAGCCTAATCTGAAAACTCACAAACTGCCATGAACTTCACGGGCGGGTAGTGGGGTAATAGTGTGTTGCTCACAAGAGAATAATTCTGGCAAGCGATGGAGGCGGGCATTACAAAGAATGTTTGGGAGTTGAAACAGTTATTAGAAGAAGTATAATGCTTCTTGTGTTTTGTTCTCCTTAAAGGACGACTTTCAATAGAAAGGAAGTCCATGAAACTTGAAACTCTAAAGTTCAGCCTACTTATTGTAGACATGGTGTTATTAAGCTTAAACATCGCTTTGGAGCTTAAAAAGAAAATCCGCAGTGGTAAGTAGCCATTGCTTAACAAGCGGCGAGTCAGCAAACGGCTCGCCGCTTCTTTATTTCAGCAACACACTATTACCCCACTACCAGATTCCGGTACGGATGGATTATGACCATGATGCTGTTCGGGACGGCGTCTTCAATCCGACCACTCGGCACTGGATTGTCGGGTCGTTATTAGTGCGGGAGGTGACGTTTGGCTTGAGCACAGACCGTCTCGTCCCGGCGGATTATAACGGCGACGGTTGGGAGGACATCGCCATTTATCGAGACGGCGCCTGGTGGTATACAACATTTCGCGGCTTCGGGCAGTTCACATACGGCAGCGCGCTGTTCGGCCTCGGCACGGACACTCCGGTTCCAGCCGATTATGACGGAGACCACAAAGCCGATCTGGCAGTCTATCGTCCGTCGTCCGGCGATTGGTACATTCTGGAAAGCGGCACGAATACGGTCCGGGCGCAGCATTTTGGAGCCAATGGCGACAACCCGGTTCAAGTGGCCTATCTGCCGCCGCAGTAATCTAAAGCTCGCACAGGATTGACTTAACAGTCGCAGGAAAAATTAAGGGCAGAGAGAAATTCTCTCTGCCCTTAAACTTTTTGTCTCGACTGTAAATCTTTACTCGGTCATCACGGCCTGAAAATTATTAACTTCTTCGCTCTGCGTTGCGGCAGCCGCCGTGGCCTCTTTGACGTGCGCTTTGCTGTGGCCGTTACTCTCGATAGGGGCTGGCGCGCTCTTGTTGACGTAGGTGAGCCACGGGCCGGGAGCTTCGCGCTCGCCCGAAGTTATCTGGAAAAAGAGTTCTTGAAGCTTGGCGGTAATCTGTCCGCGTTTTCCGTCGCCGATGGTGATACGGTCAACCGAGCGAATCGGAGTAATCTCTGCCGCCGTGCCCGTGAAGAAAACTTCGTCCGCGATGTAGAGCGCGCCGCGTTGCACGCCGCCCTCGATGACCGGAATGCCAAGCTCGCGGGAAAGCTGTATCACGCAGTCGCGCGTGATGCCCGGCAGGATGGAAGATGAGAGTGGCGGTGTGATGACTTTACCGTCATGCACTAAAAAGATGTTCTCGCCTGAGCCTTCCGAGACGTAGCCGCGATCATCGAGCGCGATGCCTTCGGCAAAGCCGTTGAGCAGGGCTTCCATCTTGATGAGCTGCGAGTTCATGTAGTTCGCGCCGGACTTCGCCATCGCGGGCATCGAGTTCGGCGTCAGGCGATTCCACGTCGAGACCTGCACGTCCACGCCCTGCTCAATCGCTTCGTCGCCGAGGTATTTGCCCCAGTCCCACGCGCCGATATAACAGTCGAGCGGATTCGGAAACGGGTTGACGCCGAACGCCGGATGCGCTTCGTCTAGGCTGCGGAAAATAATCGGGCGGATGTAGCATTGCTCCATCCCGCTACGGCGCACAAGCTCGACCGCCGCGTCTGACAAAACGTCGCGCGTCCAATCCGTATCCATACGATAAATCTTGGCGGAGTTTAAGAGACGCTGCATGTGCTCTTGCAGGCGAAAGACGGCAGGCCCGCGCTTCGTCTCGTAACAGCGTATGCCTTCAAAGACGCTTGAGCCGTAGTGCAGGACGTGAGACATGACATGCACGCGCGCGTCGTCCCACTTGATGAACTCGCCGTTACGCCAGACATCGCCGGCTATGCGAGGAGTTTTCACGTCTTTTGATTTGCCGTCTTTTGAGAACATGTTGATGCTCCTTCTGGGGGGACTCTTGAACGTATGAAAGGCGCGGCGACAACAATTCTGCCGTAATTCAAAATCGCAGATGCGATGTGATGAAGACGCCCGCTCGATTCGTCTGCACGCAGCCTGTGTTTAAGACCGCACAATACCTAAATTCGGGCGGCTTGGCAAGGCGCGCTTGATTCCGCCCGCGCCCCTCGCGTAACATCAGGCGCAGCTCGCACAGCCTGAGAAAATTGCTACTACTTTGGTTTCAATCTTTTAGATGAAGCAGCGCGCCGAACTTCTCGAAAATATTATTCCGGCTGCGCTCTTCTCGCTCTGTCTTTTAGTGTCCGGTTGCCGTATGCCGCAAACTTCCGAACAAAAAAATATGCCCGCTCAAACATCTTCGTCTTCAAATAAAGAGAGCGACGCGCTCTCGATTCATCGCCGCGCCATCGCGATAGACATGCACGCCGACACGACGCAACGCCTCGTGGATGAAAATATAGATTTGAGCCGGAGGCTCTCTGACGGCCATCTCGACGCGGTGCGGATGAAAGAGGGCGGACTCGACGCGCAGTTCTTCTCGATCTGGGTCGAGCCGCAGCTTTACGGCACGGGTGGCGAGAGCGCTATGAAAAGAGCGGATGTGCAGATAGCCGCCGTCCGCTCTCTCGCGGAAAAGCATCCGGAGACGTGGGAGGTGGCATTGAGCGCGGCGGACGTGCGACGCATCGCTGCTGAAGGAAAGCTCGCCGCGCTGATGGGACTCGAAGGCGGTTACGCGATTGATGAGAAGCTTGAGAACGTCGAGCGCTATTACAAAATGGGCGTGCGCTACATGTCAGGCGCGTGGACTGTGAGCACGAGTTGGGCTGGCTCGTCCGGTGACGAAGCTGGACGAACGCGTGGCCTCACGGAGTTCGGCAAACAGGTGATACGCGAGATGAATCGCGTCGGGATGATGATTGATGTCTCGCATCTTTCGGACAAAGCCTTCCGGGACATCGTCAACACTTCGACGAAGCCCGTCATCGCCACGCACTCGAACGCGAGAGCCATCGCCAACGTCCCGCGCAACCTCGACGACGAGATGATTCGCGCTCTCGCGGCAAAGGGCGGCGTCGTGTGCGTGCTTTTTTATCCGGCCTTTCTCGAACCCGGCTGGGACGAGAAGAAGAAACAGGTTGATGCGGAAATCGCAACGCTCGTCAAACAGGCTTCGGATGCGGAACAGGGAAGCATCGCTCTCAAGAAGCTGGCGCGCGACCGCGTGCGCACAGTCGAGTACGCAAAGCGACTTCCGCCCGTCACAGTCGCGCGCCTCGTTGACCACATAGATCACATAGTCAAACTCGTAGGCATAGACCACGTCGGCGTCGGCTCGGACTTCGACGGCATACAGGCCGTCCCCGCAGACCTCTCAAGCGTCGCAGACCTGCCGAACCTGACCGGAGAGTTATTGAAGCGCGGTTATACAGAAGAGCAGATAGACAAAATTTTGGGCGGCAATATCCTGCGCGTGATGGAAGCGGTCGAGCAAAAGTGATGAGTGATAAGCGTATGAAGGGCAACGTGCCGTTGATAGGTTTTCACGCTCCGGTGGCGGGCGGCTTACATAACGCGCTTCTCAAAGCGAGTGAGCGCGGTTGTAATACTGTGCAGCTTTTTTCGCGTAACCCGCGCGGGTGGATGGCAAAGCCGCTCGGTGATGATGAGGTGCAAAAGTTCCGCGACGTGCGCGAAGAGCTTAACATCTCTCCGGTCGTGATTCATGCGAACTATCTGATCAATCTCGCGGCGGCTGACGAAGTGATACGTGAAAAATCCATCGCTTCCTTTCGTGAAGAGGTCGAGCGCGGCATCACGTTGGGCGCGGATTATCTGGTCGTGCATCCGGGTAGTGCGAAGGGCGCGTGCGAGGCGGACGGGATACGAACCTGCGCGGAGAGTTTGAAACAGGCATGCGTGGGAATTGATTTCGGCGCGTTTCGCATCCTGCTTGAGAACACAGCGGGGCAGGGCGCGTGCATCGGCCATCGCTTTGAACATTTGAAGGAAATTATCGAAGCGTGCCCCGAGCTGAATTTAGGCGTCTGCTTTGATACGGCGCATGCTTTCACAGCCGGTTACGACCTACGTGACGAAGATGGTCTGACGGCAATGATGGAATCATTGGAAAGAAACGTCTGGACAGAGAGCGTGCGCGCAGTCCATTTCAACGATTCAAAGGCCGTGTACAATTCGCGTGTGGATCGCCACTGGCACATCGGCCTTGGACACATCGGACGCGATGCTCTGCGCCGTGTCGCGCAACATCCGAAGCTCAGGCACGCGGCCTTTCTGCTCGAAACGCCGCAGGATGAGGTCGGGGATGATGTGCGAAATCTGGATGAGCTGCGCGCTTTTGTAAACGGAACGAACGGTTCGCGCAAAGGCGCAAAGGCGCGAAGAGGAAAGGGTATAGGGAGAAGGGTGTAGGAAAGCAAGTTGTCTTTCACTACACCCTACACCCTATGTCCTAGACCCTCGTTCTTTGCGCCTTTGCGAGAAATTTCAATGAGAATCATATTCATGAAAAGAACAGTATTTCTCTGTGGCCTTCTCTTTATCTCTGCCTCATCTGTTTTGGCTCAAGCGATAAAGCTCACGCCGCATCGCATCCAGCTCAAAAACGGAAAGGCTTTCTCGCTCAACCTGCCGGAGGGTTACGAGATACGCGTCGCAGCGGAAGGCTTGAAGCGCGTGCGATTCATGGCGGTGAGTCCCGACAACAGAATTTTCGTGACGGACATGTACAGCCTCGCTGACAACAAGCGTGGCGCGGTCTACATTTTGGAAAAGTTCGATTCGGAGACAGGACGTTTCGGTAGAGTCACGCCTTACATGACCGGCCTGCACAATCCGAACAGCATCGCCTTTCACACGGACGAGAGAGGTCAGAGCTGGTTTTATCTGGCGTTGACAGACAGGCTGTTGCGCTATAAATACCGCGCCGGAGTGAATGCTTATGATGCCGCGCCTGAGACCTTGGCGACGTTTCCCGATTACGGCTTGAGCTACAAGTACGGCGGGTGGCATCTGACGCGCACGATTGCTTTCGGCTCGAACGGCAAGCTGTATGTCGCGGTCGGCAGCAGTTGCAACGCCTGTGTCGAAAAAGAGGACGTGCGCGCTTCTATTTTAGAGATGGATGCGGACGGCAGGAATCGCCGCATCTACGCGCGCGGCCTGCGCAACGCTGTCGGCTTAAAGCTGATCAACGGGCAGTTGTACGCGACCGACATGGGCGCGGATCATCTTGGCGATAACAAGCCTGACGATACGATGTATGCTGTGCGCGGAGATACGGATTACGGCTGGCCTTATTGTTACGAATACCATAGGCGCGTCTATTCTGACAGCAAGTTTGCGGCGGGCGCGAAAAGATGCCCGGCGGTGCCGCTCGCTTACACTGCATTCAGCGCGCATAGCTCGCCGCTCGGCTTTGAATACTTTGATGGGTCGAGCGCGGACGCCATTCTTAAGAACAGTTTTCTGGTCGCCCTTCACGGCCCATCCAATCTCAAATTGAAGCGCGGATACCGTATCATGCGCGTGCGTGACCGTGGGCTGCCGGTGGATTTCATCAACGGATTTTCGCAGGACGGAAAAGTTTACGGCAGGCCGTGTGATGTGATGAAGTTTGGCGCGGACGCTTTTCTCTTTACGGACGATAACGCGGGAGTAGTTTATTACGTGTTCAGGAACAGATGATTCAATTTCAAAGGAGCGATTACATGCTAACTCAACTCCGCCCCTCTTCTTTGCGCCTTTGCGCCTTTGCGGGAGACGTAAATTTCACGCGAAGGCGCAAAGGCGCAAAGGAAAACCCAAGCTTTAAAGTCATCGTACTCGTCTTGATGACATCTTTGCTTTTCCCGCTTTACTCAAACGCGCAGGTGAAGAATGAGGCTGTGCCGGTCGTGGATATGGACGGCGGGTGTCTGCTGGGCGGCTCAAGCGGCGGCAGTTGGATTAAGCCGGAAGAGATGGGGCCGCGTATGAGCGGCGGCGACAAGTATCGCATTTATGATTTGAATGGTTTGTGGAAGAGCGTGACGGGCGGCAAGGCCGCATCGCAGGGCGCGCCGTGCGAAGACACTTTGTACGTCGGGCTGCCGAAAGATTTTCTGGACTCAGTCGCCGAAAACTCTCATTACATCGGCGTCGCGGGCAACTGGAATCCTCTGCCGCGCACGCCGAAAATCGAGAGCAACAATATTCCGATGTATATAAACCTCGTCGCCTCCCTGCTCAAGAGCAAAAGGATTCGCCGTCCGCAGGTCAACATCACGAAGGTCGTGCGCGTTGACCTCGAAGGCGACGGGACGGAAGAGGTTCTGATCAACGCGACGCGCGTCAATCGCTGGGGGCAGGGCGGCATCACGCCCAATCCGAGCGCGGGCGATTACTCGCTCGTCATGCTTCGCAAAGTGATAAACGGCAAAGTGCAAACCATCATGCTCGATGAGGAGTATCATATTAAGTCTGAGACCTTCACTGCGCCGGATGAATACAATCTGGTAGCCGTGCTCGATTTAAATGGCGACGGCGTGATGGAAGTCGTCGTCGCCGGAGCTTATTACGAGGGCGACTGGAAAACCGTCTACAGTATCAAGGGCAATAAGGCCGTTGACGTGCTGGGCTGCGGCTGCGGAGCATAAAGAAACCCGTGGCTCATAATTGATTATCTTCGGCCTTATCGAAAACAAACTTGTGATGTATCTTCATCATGAAAGTGCGCGATGTGCTCAGATTATTGAGGGATGATGGCTGGTATCTGGTTGTAACAGAGGGAAGTCATCGTCAATTCAAGCATTCGACGAAAACGGGGCGCGTCACCGTACCCGGAAAGCCCAATGATGACTTACCCGTCGGCACTTTGAACAGTGTCTTACGCCAAGCCGGTTTGAAGAATTAAGGAGAAACTGAGATGCGTTACGCTATCGTGATCGAAAAAGCTGAGAACAATTATGCTGCTTATGTTCCTGACTTGCCGGGCTGTGTGGCGACCGGAGAAACAATGGAAGAGACGGAGCAGCAAATCCGCGAAGCTGTTGATTTACATCTGCGCGGGATGCGCGAAGACGGCTTACCGATTCCAGAGCCGACGAGCCGTGTGAATTATGTAGAGGCCGCGTAAACATAAATTTCATACCTGCCCGATGCATGATGTCAGATGTACAGCGTTCGCATTTTATCTCCAAAAGGACACACGCATGACAGACAAACAGGTGAAGCCGTATGGCTCTTGGAAATCTCCGATAACTTCGGACCTGATCGTTTCAGGCACGATTGGCTTGAGCGAGACGGCTTTTGACGGCGAGGATATTTACTGGCTCGAAGGCCGCCCGTCGGAGGGAGGGCGGTATGTCATCATGCGGCGGACGCCTGACGGGAAGATAGCGGATATGACGCCGCCCCCGTTTAACGTGCGGACGCGCGTGCATGAGTACGGCGGCGGCTCATACGTCGTCGCGGACGGCACGGCATACTTTTCAAACTACGATGATCAGCGTCTCTATCGTCAAACACGGAATGAAGCGCCACGACCGCTCACAGCGGAAGCGTCGCTGCGTTATGCGGACGCAGCCGTTGACCGCAAACGCAATCGCTTAATCTGCGTGCGCGAAGACCACACACAGAGCGAGCGCGAGGCCGTCAACACCATCGCCACGGTTGATCTCGAAAGCGGTGAGGCGCAGGTCATCGTCTCAGGCAGCGACTTTTACTCTTCGCCGCGTTTGAGCCATGACGGGAAGCGTCTCGCGTGGCTTCAATGGAATCATCCGAACATGCCGTGGGATGGATGCGAATTGTGTGTCTGCGAACTCGACGAAGCAGGGAAGCCGGGAGAGATAAAGCGCGTGGCGGGCGGGCATCGGGAATCAATCTTTCAGCCGGAATGGTCGCCGGACGGCACGCTCTATTTTGTCTCTGAACGGACGGGCTGGTGGAACCTGTATCGCCTCAATGATGCGGGCGAGGCGGAAGCCATGCACGAGATGTCAGCCGAGTTCGGCTGGCCGCAGTGGGTCTTTCGCATGTCGAGCTATGAGATCGAATCCGACGGGCGAATCATCTGTGCGTATAACGAGAATGGAAATTGGAGTCTCGCCACGCTCGACACGCAGACTAAAAAGTTTGAAGAGATTGCGTGTCCTTACACTGACATCGAATACCTGCGCGCAAGTTCCGGGCAGGTTATCTTCTGCGCAGGCTCGCCGACCGAGCCGAATGCGGTCGTGCGCCTCGACTTGAAGACGCTGGAGTTTGAAACGCTGCGCCGTTCGAGCAGCGTCGCAGTCGAGAAGGGATATTTGTCCGTCCCCGAAGCGATAGAATTTCCGGCTCAGGACGGAGCGACGGCGCACGGGTTTTTCTACGCGCCTCGGAATCAGGATTACGACGCGCCCGTGGATGAGCGTCCGCCGCTCCTTGTCATCAGCCATGGCGGGCCGACCGCCGCGACGACGACTGTGCTGCGTCTCTCGATTCAATACTGGACGAGTCGCGGCATCGCCGTGCTCGATATGAATTACGGCGGGAGTACAGGCTATGGCCGCGCTTACAGAGAGCGTCTGAGGGATAACTGGGGCATCGTCGATGTAGACGATTGCGCGGGCGGCGCACTCTATCTGTCCGAACAGGGACGCGCAGACAGCAAGCGTCTTTCCATTCGCGGCGGCAGCGCGGGCGGCTACACGACTTTGGCTGCGCTCACTTTCCGCGATGTCTTCAGCGCGGGCGCGAGCCACTTCGGAGTCAGCGACGCGGAGGCTCTCGCCAAGGACACGCACAAGTTTGAGTCGCGCTATCTGGACGGCCTCATCGGCCCGTATCCTGAGCGGCGCGATCTTTATCTCGAACGCTCGCCGATTCACTTCACGGAAAAATTGTCGTGCCCGATGATTCTCTTTCAGGGACTCGAAGACAAGGTCGTGCCGCCCGATCAGGCCGAGCGTATGTTCGAGGCTGTCGAAGCCAAAGGCTTGCCCGTCGCCTACGTCGCCTTCGAAGGCGAGCAGCACGGCTTTCGTCGCTCCGAAAACATCAAGCGCACGCTCGACGCGGAGCTTTACTTTTATTCAAAAGTCTTCAACTTCGAGCTGGCTGATGAAGTCGAGCCGGTGAAGATTGAAAATCTTTAGGATTGTGGTCAGCTCTCTCAAGTCCCAGTAGCTATAGGCAACTTCATTCGCTGACCGTCGCTTTAAATTGAGATTTGCTGGAATCCCAAATAGAGCTGGATGTGCTCAGCATCCCTCATCAGGCTATGTTAGCTTCCGATGCGCGGCTTAAAGACCGTTACCGCATTCTCCATAAAATTGGAGGCGGCGGCTTCGGCTACGTGTACAAGGCCGTGGATGAAGTGTTCGGCTGTAGCGTCGCAATCAAAGAGACCAGAGAAGAGGTCGCAGGGCAGTCCAAGCTGCGTAAGGCTTTTGAGCGAGAAGCAAGGCTGCTGCATAACTTGAAGCACGATTCTCTCCCACGTGTGACTGATTATTTCTTTCAAGACCAAGCACAGTTTCTCGTCATGGACTTCGTCGAGGGAGAAGACCTCGCCGCCCTCCTCAGGAAACGCCTGCAAAAACATCAAGGCCCGTTCACCTGTCGGGAACTGATGCCATGGGCTGACAAAATTCTCGCCGCGCTCGAATACCTGCACAGCCGACCAGAGCCGATCATTCACCGCGACATAAAACCCGCCAACATCAAATTAGCTGATGACGGAGAGATTTATCTGTTGGATTTCGGTTTAGCTAAAGGCTCGACCGGGCAGATGTCAACGATCATCGAAGGGCAGCCGAGTTCCAGCGTGCCCGGCTTCACGCGCGAGTTCGCGCCGCTGGAGCAATTGCAGGACACGGCGGTCGAGCCGCAGAGCGACATATACGCGCTTGGCGCGACGCTCTATCACCTGCTCACTGGACACCTGCCGGTTTCGGCTGCGCAAAGGGGCGAGGCTCTACAGAGAGGACACGACGACCCGCTGCGAGCGCCACATGAGGCGCATTCGGCCATTCCGCTTGCCGTTTCTCAGGTCATCATACAGGCATTGGCAGTGTACTGGTGGGATCGCATTGACTCCGCCAAAGAGATGCGCGCCGCGTTGAATCGCGCATGCAGCGAAACGGAAGCCATGAGACCCGGCGCGACTAAACAATCCGCTTTACACTCAACGCCGCCCGATGCTCAAGACGAGCTTTCGACACTGCCGCCGCTCGGCCTGCACAAAACAACTGCACCGGAAAATATCAAACCGGCATCGCCCGCTCAAACGCCCACGCGCCCGCACCTCTTCCGGCGCGCATGGCTCATCGCAGGACTCGCGCTGGTTTTACTCATGGGGCTGACCATCGCTGCGCGTTTAGCTTTCCCGCGTTGGTTCGCTCCGGCAGTAGCGACAAAGCCAGTCGCTCAAACGCCGCAGGAGCCGGAAAAGCTCAAGCCGCCTCAAGTTGCCACGCCCGCAAATTTGACGCTCCAACGAACACTGGACGGACATGCAGGGGTCGTGTGGTCTGTCGCCTTCTCGCCCGACGGCAGTCACGCGGCGAGCGCCAGCGAAGACAAAAACATTATTTTGTGGGATACCAAGACATGGAACGGTAAATTGCTGAGAGGACATACGGGAGCAGTCTACTCGGTCGCGTTTTCGCCTGACGGAAAGATTTT
Organism: uncultured Pyrinomonadaceae bacterium; assembly: GCA_964246305.1. Classification (GTDB taxonomy): domain Bacteria; phylum Acidobacteriota; class Blastocatellia; order Pyrinomonadales; family Pyrinomonadaceae; genus JACMLC01. Next base: position 35,913 of record CAXTPS010000025.1, on the reverse strand, counting down.
AGCCAGTGGCAGCGCCGACAAGACTATCAGGCTGTGGAACGCGCAGACCGGCGAATCGATAGCACCCTTGCTGCAAGAACACACCAAGCCTGTGCTCCGTTTAGCCTTCTCACCCGATGGCAAATACCTTGCGAGCAGCAGCGGTGAGCCGGTAAGGGGCGGTGAAGAGATCAGGCTCTGGTATGCGCGTGCCGACTTTCAATCGTCGCCTCTGGAAGGACAGGGGAACAAGATTTTTGCCATCGCGTTCTCACCGGACAGCAGCACCTTAGCAGGCGCGGGCTATGGTGAGTCGCTGCACCTGTGGAATCTAAACAGCGAAGGGCAGAGTGAAGACATCAAGATAGCTCAATCGCCTGAAGCATATATTACTACGCTTGCTTTCTCCCCGGATGGCAAGTATCTGGCCTGTGGCGGTAGTGACAAAACAATCAAGCTGTGGTTATATCAACCGCAAGAACGGAAGTGGGAAGAAGCACAGAAGCCACTTAAACAAGAGCACAAGCATTTTATAACCTCAATCTGCTTTTCACCCGATAATAAAACTCTGGTTAGCGTGAGCTTGGATAATACGATAAGGTTATGGAACATCTTGACTGGAACCTCTAAGCTCCTGATAAACTCGGTCGAGATTCCAACATCTCAAAGGTCTGTAGCCTTTTCACCCGACGGACAGACGTTGATAACCGGGGGCAATGATAAAAAGGTCAGGGTTTGGCAACAAGCGGCAAGCCCGCGATAACTTCACATCTCAGCCAACAGGTAAAGGGAGCGTAGAAACCCCATGTCCAACAGGCATCGCACATCTTCCGCATGGCAGCTATTGGTCTTAGCTTCTGCCTTGATCTTATGCAGCGGCTCTGGCTACTTAGCTTTCGGTCAGTGTCTCCCCGGTGAACAATGCAGCATCGCCAATTCCTATTCCTCTCCTAACCCTAAAACCAAGGTTCGCCGTCCTGTTGCGAGCAAACGCACGGATGCCCGCGCCAAGCTGCCTTCAAGCCCCTTGCCGCAGTCGCCCGGCGCACCCCCGGACGACAACCAGCAGGACATCGAGCAGACTATCGAAGAAGGTAATCAGGCGCGCGATAAAAATGATTACGAGCAGGCTCTGGCTTATTACCAGAAGGTGACCACGGAGCTGAACCCAAAAGAGTCCCGCGCCTTTTACGGGATGGGCAACTTGTATTCAGATCTGTCCTGCAATGATTCTGCGATAGAAGCTTATCGCCATGCTCTTGAACTCAAGAAAGACTATCTCGACGCATACATCGGATTGGGTTACGTCTACATTAACAAAGAGCGTTACGACGACGCGGAGAAACAGTTTCAGGCAGCTCGAAATCTGAAGTCTAATAATGTTGCGGCTAAGCTTGGGCTGGGACTTGTTTATGCGAAGAAAGGCAAATATCAGGAGGCGATTGCGCAAGTCAACCTCGTCATCAACGATAAATCCATCGAAGACAAAGACCGCGCGGCGGCGCAACTCACGTTAGGGGATATTTATCAGGTACAAAATAAGTGGCAAGACGCCATTGCGCCCTATGAGAAAGCCGCAATTCTTAACCCCGATCTTGCGGAAGCATATCTTAAGTTAGGAATGGCACAATTAATGTCTGTCATTTCTAAATTTGGTTCCTCCACGCTACAGGAAGTTAGAACGCAAGACATGGAAAGGTTATCTGCTTCTGCGAGGCAAGCGGGCGACAATATGCATACGGCCATCAACGAACACCATTACAAACATCCCAATGCCCACTGGTTTCTAGGTGATGCCTTATTGTATCAATCTAACTATCAAGGCGCGGTGAGCGAGTTCAAGTCTTACTTGGCTGAAGTTAAGGAACTTGAAAAACAATTATCTTCTATAGCGACGAAATGCGACTACGGATTCAATCGCCTCTACGCAGACGGATATTGGGCTTTGGGCTTCACCTTCCTTCGCGAAAGCATGTATGAAACCGATAACCAGCGAAAGACCGAGCTGCTTGATGAAGCCGTCAAGCAACTAAATCAAGCAATTAAACTGAAACAGGACTACGCTCGCGCCTACAACACGCTGGCAACCATCTATTTCCAGCAGGAGAAATACGAAGAAGCTGCCGGGTATTATCAGAAGGCGCTTCTTTATGAGACGTTGGAATCCAGCAAAGCCAATCTATATTCCGGCGTCGGAATCACGGATTTTAAGCTGGGTCGCTATAATGAAGCTATTGACCATTTGAAAAAATCAATAGCGCTTGACCCGAATGAACCCACCACTTATGCAATACTCTCATCCGTATATGAAGCGCAAGGCAATTTAGACGAAGCCATTGTCCAGCAAAAGAACTCGATGGCACATGAGCCGGAAGCTACTGCCCACACATATTATTTTCTGGCATCGGAGTACTTTAGGAGGGCGCGCAAGACTGGCGCTCAGGAAGATTATGCAGAGGCCATCAGCTTGTCAAAGAAGTCTATTGAAATCAATAGCTCTTTCTCATCTGCTTATTTTCTGTTGGGGCAGATTTATAAATTCTATAAGGATGGGGCTATGGCAGACGAAGCCCTCGCAAACTATAATAAAGCTGCCGAATATGAGCCGAAGAATCCAGCCATCTATTTACATATGGCCGACCTTTACTTTGCAGTGAAACACAACGATGAGGCGGCCGTCGGATATATCAGAAAGGCAATCGAGCTCAAGCCTGACTATCCTCTGGCATATTGGGAATTGGGGCTGGTGTACCAGCACAAGAATAACATCGCTGAAGCCATCAAACAGTTGCTCAAGGCAATCGAAGTTGATCCGAAGTATCTGGATGCATATTATGACTTGACTGCGATTTATAAAGCCCAGAAGAATTATCTTGAAGCCATTAAGCTTCTAACAACAGCCACCGAGATCGCGCCAACTGACTTCCAGCCGTATAAAGAGCTAGCAAAGATTTACGAAGCTCAGGGGAAAAACGAGGACGCGATTCACTATTATGAGGCAGCACTCAGCCGCCTCAGCGCGGACGATGTAACAACTAAAAATCTCTACCTTGGTCGGATAGAGCGTTTGCGCGGCCACTACGTCGAGGCTATCGGCTACTTTCAAAAGCTGAGTTCCCCGTTCGACCCCGACCAGACATACTACGAGGTTGGAGTAGTCTATGTTGCCAGCAAAAACAAGAAAGCTGCGCTTGAGCAATACCAACAACTCGTGCAGTTGAAATCTCCGCTGGCAGAAGAGCTGTTAACGAAGATCAAAGAGATGAGGTGAGCAAATCTGTATTTCAACCTCTCATCTGACAAGAAAGGAAACGTCGCCTCATGTCTCGCCAAGCTCATCCTCTTTCCGTGTGGCAACTGTTCGTTATAGCTTCTGCCTCACTTTTATGCAGCGGTTGGCATTCGGCCTTCGGTCAGTGTCTGCCCGGTGAGCCAAATTGCGGCATCTCCAACTCCTATCACGCCTCTAACCCTAAAACCAATGCGCGCCGCTTTGCAGGCAAACGCCCTGAGAATCGACCGGACGAGAAGCAGCAAGCTGTCGAGCAGGCTATCGAAGAAGGCAACCGGGCACGCGATAAGAATGATTACGAGCAAGCTCTAGCGCACTATCAAAAGGTAGCCAATGAACTCAATCCGAAAGAGGCGCGCGCCTTCTACGGGATGGGGAATTTGTACTCCGACTTGTATTGTAGTGATTCAGCAATAGAAGCATACGGCAAGGCTCTCGAACTCAAGCAAGACTATCCAGAAGCGCGTATTAGTCTGGGTTACGCTTATGTTGGCAAAGAGCGTTATGACGAGGCGGAAGAACAGTTTCAGGCAGCGCTGAAATTTAAGCCAGTTGATGCTAATTTGGGGCTGGGATACGTTTATGCGAAGAAGGGCAAATATCAGGAAGCGATTGATCGAATCAATAACATCATCAACGATAAATCCGTCGAGGACAAAGACCGAGCGACGGCTTATTTTGTGTTGGGGGCGATTTACGAACAGCAAAATAAGTGGCAAGACGCAATCGCGCAATACGAGAAGGCCATAAGCCTGCTGCGCCAAGTGCTTACAGCTATAGAACCCGATAAAATCGCGCAACACGAAAAGGTGATGAGCCTTAAACATGCTCTCGCTCCGACTTATCTTAGCTTAGGGAGTGCGCAATTGACTTACGCCTTTCATAAGCAGCCAGCGTTTGGGGATATAAGTCAACTCGGCACGAAGGAACTAGAGGTATTCCGCACATCTATAAAGCAGGCGAGTGACAACTTAGACAGAGCCAAAGAGCACGGTTATAATAATCCCTATTTCTATATCGCGCAGGGGAGGGCCTTGGCGTTTCAATCCAACTATCAAGAAGCAATACACAAGATCAGCATTTACTTTGAAAAGGTTAAGGAACTTGAAAGCTCGTTGTCTCCATTGGCTAAAAAATGCAACTTTGGTCTCAATCTCCTCAACGCGGATGGACATTGGTGGCTGGGTGATTTCTACTATCTCGAAGGCCAATTTGAAGCCGACGAGCAAAAGAAAACCGAGCTTTTTAATAAAGCCGCTGACCAATTTAAGCAAGCCGTTACGCTAAGACAAGACTTCGACACAGCCTATTTAATGCTGGGAAGTATTTATGAGAAACAGAAAAATTATGAAGAAGCTATCCGTCAATATCAAAACGCAATTCGTTTCGGGACGGAGAAGTCCGGCAAGGCACAAGCATATGAGGGCGTCGGAGAAGCATATAACATGCTGAAGCGCTACGACGAAGCAATAAGTAATGTGCAGGAAGCGATCAGGCTCGAATCGAATAATCCTTCGTTTTACGAATCGCTCGCAAGTATATATGTAGCGCAAGGCAACACCGAAGAAACCTTTAAGTTACTAAAGAAGGCAACTGAGCTTAGGACGGAACTTAAACTGGAATCTGCGGCTGATTCAGGCCCGTATTTCTATCTGGGAGCCACCTATGGCCTCAGATTCTTACAGAAGAGAGATGAGGAGGATTTCAATGAGGCAGTCAGGTGGGTCAAGAAAGCCATTGAGATTCGACCTAAGAATTCTATTTTTTACCGGGCGATGGGGAGCATTTATCTAATCCATTCCAATGCCGACGAAGCGATAGCAAATTATACGAAAGCCATCGAGTATGATCCGAACAATCCAGACAACTACTTTAATATGGCCGATGTCTACTCTGACCTGAAGCACAACTATGACGCAGCTATTGAACGCATCAAGCAGGTCATTGCGCTCAAACCTGACTCTGCCAGAGCCTATCAGTGTTTGGGCGCAGCGTATCATCACAAGAACGACGATACTGAGGCTATCAAACAGGAGTTAAAAGCAATCGAGATTGATCCGAAGTATCTGCAAGCCCATCTTGATCTGGCCGAAATTTATAAAACCCGGAAGAATTATTCCGAAGCCATCCAGCATCTGCAAAGTGCGATTGGGATCATGCCGACGGACTTCTATCCATATAAAGAGCTGGCAAAAATTTACGAGGAACAGCAAAAGAACGAGGATGCAATCCACTATTATGAGGAAGCAATCAAACTCCTCGATGCTAACGCACAGACTAAAAATTTCTTGTGGACTAAAAATCTCTACCTCGGTCGAATAGAGCGTTTGCGAGGCCACTACGCTGAGGCTATCAGCTACTTTCAAAAGCTACCGCAACCCCCTTCGGAAGGCCCGCTCGGCCAGACACAATACGATATAGGACTGACATATATAGCCGGCAAAAACAAGAAAGCCGCGCTTGAACAATATCAGCAGCTTGTGCAATTGAAATCGCCGCTCGCCGAAGAACTGCTAGAGAAAATCAAAGAGATGAAGTGAGCAGGTAAAAATCGGGCCAGTGAAGTTTGGAAATCTTTGAAAGGCTTTTCCGAAATATCGGATAACCTTTGCGCGCACTTGCGCGTATCAGACGAGTATTGTCGGCCTCTTCTTCTGAGAGGAATCTTAAAAGCAAAGGAAGTGTCTGTATGCGCCAACCTGCTAATTCAGTGTTTGCTACTGTGTGCGCGCTCCTGCTGGGCGCGACGATGATTTTCGGTCAGGTCGGGAGCGGCGGGATTGATCTCTCGAATCTGGATCGCAACGCCAATCCGTGCACGGATTTTTACCAGTACGCCAACGGCGGTTGGCTCGCCAGAAATCCGATTCCTGCGGCCTTTCCGACATGGGGCGTGGACAGCGTTCTTGAGGATCAGAATCGAGAAAGCCTGCGCCAGATTCTGGAAGCCGCCGCGCAGAACGCACAGGCTCCTAAGGGGAGCAGCGAGCAGAAGGTTGGCGATTTTTACACGAGCTGCATGGCCGAAGACAAGATCGAAGCGGAGGGCACGAGTTCTCTCGCGTCGGAAATGTCCAGCATCGAAAAGATCAAAAACCTGCGCGGCCTGCAAGACGAGATTGAGAGCCTGCACTCGTCGGGCGTCAACGCGCTCTTCCAGATCGGCTCCGAACAGGACGCGAAGAATAGCGCGGAAGTCATACTGCTAATCTGGCAGGGCGGCCTCGGCTTGCCCGAAGGCGAGTATTATTTTAAGGATGACGAGAAGTCCAAACAGATACGCGATGAATACGTGAAGCACGTCGCGCGCATGTTCGAGCTGATGGGCGACGACGCGGCCAAATCTGCGAGCGAAGCGCAGACGGTGATGGGCTTCGAGAGCAAGCTGGCCGAAGCATGGATGCCGAGCGTCGAGCGCAGAGACCCGCAGAAGGTTTACAACCGCAGGACTCTCGCGCAGATGAAATCGTTCACGCCGAATTTCGATTGGAACGATTACCTGCGCGGCGTCGGACTCACACAGGCGACAGACCTCAACGTAGGCCAGCCCAAATATTTCGAGCGGGTCAATCAGCAGCTCAAGGCCGCGCCGCTCGCGGATTGGAAGACCTACCTGCGCTGGCGTCTGATAGACAGCGCGGCGCGTAGTCTCTCGAAAAAATTCGTCGAGGAGGATTTCAATTTCAAGGGGCGCGTGCTGACGGGCACGACGGAGCTTCTGCCGCGCTGGAAACGCTGCGTGTCCGCAACCGATAACGCGATGGGCGAAGCTCTCGGCGAGGTCTATGTCAAAAAAGCTTTTCCGCCCGAAGCGAAAAAGCGCGCGTTGGAGATGGTTCAGAATCTTATCGCCGCACTCAAAAGCGACATCGGCACGCTCAGTTGGATGAGTCAGGCCACGCGCCAGCAGGCCGTCGCCAAACTCGAAACTTTTATCAGAAAGATTGGCTACCCGGACAAGTGGCGCGACTATTCCGCGATGGAAATCAGTCGCGGCTCGTATCTCAAAAACGTGCAGCACGCGAACATGTTCGAGGTGCGGCGCGACCTCAGAAAGGTCGGCCAGCCCGTTGACAAGACCGAGTGGGGCATGACGCCTCCGACCGTTAACGCCTACTACAACCCGGCGATTAACGAGATAGTCTTTCCGGCGGGAATCATGCAGCCGCCCTTCTTCTCCGCCAGCTACGATGACGCGATCAACTACGGCGCGATGGGTTCGGTCATCGGCCACGAGATGACGCACGGCTTTGACGATGAGGGAAGACAGTATGACGCGTCGGGCAATCTCAAGAACTGGTGGACGGACGAGGACTTGAAAAAGTTTAACGAGCGCGCCGAATGCGTTATCAAACAGTTTGACGCGTTCGAGGTCGAGAAGGGCTTGTTTCAAAACGGCAAGCTGGTCGTCGGCGAATCCATAGCAGACCTCGGCGGCCTCGTCATCGCCTACGCAGCCTTTCAGAAATCAATGGAAGGCAAGCCGCACCCCGCTCCGATTGACGGCTTAACGGCGGAGCAGCGTTTCTTCATCGGCTACGCGTACTCATGGGCGACGAACGTGCGCCCCGAATACGCGCGCCTGATGGTGCAGACCAACCCGCACCCGCTGCCCAAGTTCAGAGTCAACGGGCCGGTCTCGAACATGCCCGCCTTCGCGCAGGCTTTCCAGTGCAAAGCCGGGGACGCGATGGTGCGTGAGGAAAAAGATCGCTGCCAGATTTGGTAAACGTCCGGACAAGATTCATTTAGGATATGTCAGAACCGCCCGCGGTAGCGGGCGGTTCTGACTTGAAACGTCTCGCCTGTATAAACGGATTCTTCTCATCTCACTTTGCGAATAATGCTCTTGCGTCGTATCCGTGCGGGCGTTCTCAAACTGAGCAATTCTTGGTGGCGCGTCTCAAGCGCACGGATGAGCACTTGATGGCTGACGCCTAATCTCTTTGCTGCACGTGTCACAATCCCGTGCGCGGCCTCCAACGCTTCGCGGATGAACTTTGCTTCGTAGTCATGTATCACGTCCGGCAACACGAACCCTTTCTCCGATACCTGGACGCCAATGATGCGCCGTGACAGGATGCGCGCACACGCTCTCAGTCTCGCTATCTCTTCGGCATCTTCTGTGGCTTTCAGGCAGACATCGGCGCAATGATATACCTCATATAGCTCCATGTCGGAGAGCCGTTCCTTGCCGTGTTCTTCGATGAGCGTTAAAGCCGCCCGCCCGGCATTAGAGTATGCGCCGGAATCCTGCGCCACGCTGATCGCATGACGGAGAATGTGCATAGAGCTTTCATGCAAGCTGAGCTTCGCCCAGACGACGCCTTGAATCGTCAAGGCGTCTGTCAATCTGCCGTACTCGCTGCCCTTCTCGAACGTTTGAACGACGCCGGAGATAATGCGGTTGGCTTCTTTGTAATGATGCTCCGCGACAAAGACACGCGCTCTGGTTTCGTTGACTTGCGCGAGGCTGCCGATGTCCGCAAGTCGCTCAAAAATTTCTTGCGCGCGGTCTAAGCGTTCGTGCGCGTCGGAGTACCGCCCTAGCTGATATAAGAGCATGGCAAGGTTGTTTAAGTTGTTGCCGCAATACCTTTCGTGTCCGGCTTGCTCAAAATGGTAGATGGCGGCTGTAAATTCTATGATCGCTCTATCCGCGTAGTCTGGCCGATGTTCGGCGGTGGCAAGCCTTCGCAGCACTAACCCTCTTTGACTATGCCACTTACCTTTTAAAGCATCTCCACTCGCCTCAAAGAACTCTCCGGCTTTTTCCAGCACGTTCCATGCGTCGTGATAACGGCCTGTCCATATCTCAATAACGGTGCGGCGATTCAGGATTTTAGCTTTGAGGTCAATGTCTTCTATGCCAAGGCCATTGAGAGCTTTGTCTAAGAATACGCACGCATTATCGTAAGCTCCGAGCAGGAAGTAACACCAGCTAAGCTCATACTCCGCCTCTAATGCCTTTACATGTTGTACTTGAGACTTAAACATGCGAAGGGCTTCAAAGAGTAAATCCTTCGCCTTTTCCTGTGCGCCTGCTATATGTTGCGCGCTACCGAGCCAGCCCGAAAGCACACCACATTGCATCAGCACTTCGGCAGCAGTCAAAGGCTTTAGCCTCTCTACATCAGGCCGCTTTCCGACTCCCTGCCAAAGTTCTCCTAACGCCTCGCGTGCGGCCTCATATTGCCCGATGTGGATGAACTCAGAAGTGAGACGGCAGCGCAGCAAAATACGCTCATTGTGAGTTAAGGAAGAGTTCTCTAGTTCTTGCAGGCGATTATCTGTTAAATTCATGTGAGGTAAGCCTTTCTGTATGTTAGCCGGATTCCGGCAAAGATACCTAAACCGCCGCACCTCTGTAAGATACGGCGGTGGAGTGTTTCAAATCCTACCAATAGCAAAGGAAAAAGCGATGAAAGTTTTGAGAGCGTTAATGATTGTGCTGGCAATATCCGTCTCTGTTTATGCCGGAGATATGCCTTGCGGTAAAACCGGAAACATACCCGCCGACAAAGCCGGAGATATGCCCTGCGATAAAGCGAGCGAAACGATAACAGAGATGGCCTTGCAACTCCTGCAAAGCGCGCTGCCTCTGTTCTAACAGGCACGTCTCAACTTCAAATCCTGCCTCGCTGCCGTGAATCCTCACGGGCGGCTTAGTCTTAGTGTGCTTATCGTGAGAGAGTCGGGACGCCGGGTAGTTCGGCTAAGGGGACTCTCACGGGACACAGAGTAATGCCTAGCAAGAGTTATTGCAATAGATTTTAATGGCCGGTTGTATGTTCCAAAAGTATCTAACTTTGTTAAGTCCTGTACTTCTCACGCTCCGACTTTTGAGACAGATATGAAAGAGCGATTTGATGTGAGCCTATCGTTCGACAAGCTCCGCGGTCTAGGCTAAAATGGGCGGCGACTTTGAGATATTAGAGCGAAAAATTTATCATGAGATGTTTCCACAAACCTTCTACCCTCTACCTTACGTCGCCGCTCGGCAACCGCGCATGACTCGTGCGTGGGGTTGAAGCGGCGTTCCCGCATCACTCAATAGAAAATTAATAAACAGCAGAACGCGAACGGCTCTCTCGCGGGCTTTGTGCGTTTGGCTGTTTCGTGATTAAGTGTCAGGATAATCGTAGAGGCGAACAAACAATGGACGAAAAATATTACCCCGCAAAGATAGAAGAGAAGTGGCAGGAGCATTGGGCTGCATCCGGCGCATTCGAGGCCGAAGCTGACGACCCGCGCGAGAAATTTTATTGCCTTGAGATGCTGCCGTACCCGTCAGGCTTTTTGCACATGGGTCACGTGCGCAACTATTCCATCGGCGACGCGCTCGCGTGGTACAAACGCTTACAGGGCTACAACGTGCTGCACCCGATTGGCTGGGACAGTTTCGGGCAGCCAGCCGAACAGGCCGCCATCAAGCGCGGAGTCATGCCGCGCGAGTGGACGGAAGAGAACATCAAGCACATGCGAGGGCAGTTGAAACGTCTGGGCTTGAGCTATGACTGGCGCAGGGAGTTTGCCGCGCATCGTCCGGATTATTACAGATGGGATCAGTGGTTCTTTCTCAAAATGTACGAGCGCGGCGTGGCTTACAAACGCACCTCGCCCGTCAACTGGTGTCCGAAGGAACAGACCGTGCTCTCGAACGAGCAATCGTCGGGCGGCGTGTGCTGGCGTTGCGGCACGCCCGTCATCAAGAAAGAGTTGGATCAGTGGTTCCTGCGCGTCACGGATTACGCCCCGGCGTTGCTCGATGACATGAAGGAGATCGAAGCGGGCTGGCCTGAGAAAGTCTTGAAGCGTCAGCGCGATTGGATCGGCAGAAGCATCGGCGCATACGTTGATTTCTCAATCGAAGGCACGGACCAAAAGGCGCGCATCTTTACCACACGCATAGACACTATCTACGGCGCGAACGCGGTCGTGCTGGCGGCGGAGCATCCTCTGCTCGCGTTGTTGATGCATGACTCTGCTTTGAAGACGGACGTGGAGCAGTTCGTCGACCGCGTGCGCGTTGAGCGTAACCGCGCGACCGAGCCGGGCGCGGAGGAAGAGAAGGAGGGTCTCAACACCGGCCTCATCGCCGTCAATCCGTTCAGCGGCGAGCGCGTGCCCGTGTGGGTCGCAAACTATGTGCTGATGGAATACGGCACGGGCGCGGTGATGTCTGTGCCCGCGCACGACGAGCGCGATTATGAGTTCGCGCAAAAATATACTTTGCCGATTAAGCAGGTCGTCGCTCCCATCACGCACGCGGAAGAGCCGGGAGGCTTTGAGCCGCAACTCGGCGCAGACCAGTCAACAGAGATGACGGAAGCAACGACCATTTACGGCGTGCTCGTCAATAGCGGCGAGTGGAGCGGAAAGCTGTCTGAAGACGCTATCAAAGAGATGACGGACTACGCCGCAGCGAAAGGTTTCGGTGAAGGCGCGGTCACTTATCGCATACGCGATTGGGGAATCTCGCGCCAAAGATTCTGGGGCGCGCCGGTTCCGATTATTTATTGCGAGAGCTGCGGGACCGTGCCCGTGCCCGAAAAAGATTTGCCCGTCACGTTGCCAGAGCACGCGGAGTTCACTGGAACCGGCGAATCGCCGCTCGCGGGCGTCGCGGAGTTCGTCAACACGACCTGTCCGAAGTGCGGCGGCGCGGCGCGGCGCGAGACGGACACGATGGATACGTTCGTAGATTCTTCGTGGTACTTCTTTCGCTACTGCGACCCAAAAAATACGGACGCGCCGTTTGACCCTGACATCGTCGCGCACTGGACGCCTGTCGATCAGTACATCGGCGGCGACTCGCACGCCGTGATGCACTTAATCTACACGCGTTTCTGGAGCAAGATGATGCGCGATCTGGGCCTCGTGAAATTCAACGAGCCGGTCAAGCGTTTGCTGACGCAGGGCATGGTCACGAATCTCGTCGAAGGCACGGACGAATGGAAGGCTATGTCGAAGAGCCTCGGCAACGGAGTTGACCCGGACGAGATGATAGAGGCTTACGGCGCGGATGCCGCGCGCCTCTTCGTCCTCTTCGCCGCGCCGCCCGAAAACGAGCTGCGCTGGCACGAGACAGGCATCGAGGGCGCGGTCAGATTTCTGCAACGCGTTTATAAGATGGTCTGGCGTTGGCATGAGCGTTTGTCCGATTCAACGCAGAGACAGGAAGAGCAGAGCGTCGGTGAGTTCACAACCGGAGCGCGTGCTTTGAGACGCAAGACACATCAGACGATTGCGCGCATCACTGACGACTTTGAGCAGTTGCATTTCAACACCAGCGTCGCGGCCTTGATGGAGCTGTCGAACGCGCTCGGCGATTTCGATGTGAAGCCAACGGATGCTTCCGCGTCCGATGTTTTCGCAGTGCGCGAAGCTCTGGAATCGCTCGTCATCATGCTCGCGCCGTTCGCGCCGCATGCTGCCCAAGAGATGTGGGAAGGCTTGAGTCATGCGGGCGGCCTCTTGCATGAAGGCGCGCGGCAATGGCCTGTGGCGAACGCCGGACTCGCGCGCAAAGAGGCGTTGGAGATTCCCGTGCAGGTTAACGGACGCTTGCGCGGACGCATCAGCGCGACGCCCGAAACATCCGAAGAAGAGTTGCGCGCGGCGGCTCTCGCGGATGAAAAAGTGCTCGTGTGGATTGAAGGACGCGAGGTCGTCAAAGTAGTCGTCGTCCCGCAACGCCTCGTCAACATCGTAGTCAAATAGCATCGCGGAATGCGGATTGCGGATTAAGAAACGATTGGTTTGCGCAAAGGCGCAAAGGCGCAAAGAAGAAAGCGAGGGTGAAGGGGATAGGGTGTAGTTAAAACAGAATTGCTTTCCTACACCCTATACCCTTCACCCTTTCTTCTCTGCGCCTTTGCGGGAAACTTCCTGTTCCATTCTCAGCCACTTTAAGTTAAATTCATCCTCAAAAATGCCATCGAAAATATCTCATCTGAAATCTCGCTTGCGTTGTGCGCTCTGCTTGCTGCTCATCGCATCATGCGTTGTCGTACAGAACGTGCGTGCGCAGTCGGCTCAGGGTCAACAGCGTGCAAAGCGCGTGATAATCATCTCGCTCGATGGGCTTGATGCGCGATACCTGAACCGGCGTGATGAATATGGCTTGCGTCTTCCGACGCTCAGGCGGCTGATGGCCGGAGGCGCAACGGCGCGCGGCGTGACTTCCGTTTATCCTTCGGTCACGTATCCCGCGCACACGACGCTTGTCACGGGCGCGCTCCCGGCGAAGCATGGAATCTTAGGCAACGAGAGTTTCGAGCCGCCGGAAGTTCCGCAGACGGGCGAACTCCAATGGTTCGCGCGCGACATCAAGGTAGATACTTTGTGGGATGCGGCGGCGCGACAAAAGTTAAGGACAGCGATGGTATCGTGGCCTGTCTCTGTGGGCGCGGGCGATTATAGCTTTCCCGAAATCCTGAGTCTTAACGGCACGCTGGCAGACACGCTCCAACGCATCAAAGCGAATGATCGCCCGGGCGGTCTGGTCGAAGAGTTAGAGCGGCGCGACCCGCAGCTTTACAGCAAGGCGAGCGCGGACGAGACGGACGACCTGCGGACGCGCTTTGCCGAATATATTATTGCGGAAAAAAAGCCGGACTTAATCCTGATTCATCTCTTCGACCTGGATCACTTCGAGCATCTCTACGGCCCGTTCACGCCCGAATCGTTTGCGATGCTTGAGAAGATGGACGGTTACGTCGCGCGCATTCTCGCCGCCGCCCAGCGCGCCGGAACGATGGACGAGACAGCAGTCTTTATCGTCAGCGATCACGGCTTTATGCACATCAGTAAGCAGGCGCATCCGTCCGTCTTGTTGGCGCAGGCCGGACTCATCAAATTAAAAGAGGAGAAGGACGCACAGGGGAAATCGCGCGCCGTTATCACGGACTGGCGCGCCGTGCCTTACGTGACGAGCGGTTCATGCTCGATAATCTTGCGCGACCCGAAGGACGCAGAAGCTCTCAGAAAAGTGCGCGCCATCTTTAAGCCTCTCGCCGGAAAAAAGGGAAGCGGCATCTTTCGCGTGATTGAAGCTGATGAAGTGCGTCGGCTCGGCGCGAACCCGCGTGCGGCCCTGATGCTCGATGCAGAAGAGGGCTACACGTTCGGCAGGAACCTCACCGGAGACTTCATCACCGCGAGCGAGAGGCTCGGACAGCATGGCTATCTTCCGACGCGTCCCGATTACAAAGCCTCGCTCATCGCATACGGCGCGGGCATCAAGCGGCGCGGCAGTCTCGGAGATGTGCGGATGATTGACATCGCGCCGACCATCGCGCGCCTGCTGAATCTCTCACTGCGTGATGCCGAAGGCAAAGCCTTGAAGATTTGGTGAAAGGATGAGAGACAATCTATACGCTATCCTTCATTCGTCTGCCTTTCTTCATCCTTACGCCTTGCGCCTTCATCCTTCTTGCCGACTACGGCCCAGAAGCGTGCGGCGAGTCGCTCGCGCTCCTCTTCCGTGCGCGGCGTGCGAAAGCTGCGGCGGACTTTTATCTCCAAGCCGGTCGCAATCTCGACCCATTCGGCTGCGGTGCGCTCCGCTCTGCGCGCCGATTCGATGACGAGCGAGGCGAGCGGCGGAGGCTGCGCGGGCATCGCCGGAGGAGCCGCGAAGAGTGGCGCTCTGGCCGGCGCAGGTTCCGGCGAGCGACGCTGTGCCGTTCTTAAGTTCTGCGCGCGTGCGCGAGCCTGTGCAGCGTCCGGCCTCTTCTGTTGATTGCGAGCGGATGACGGCAGGAGCGCGCTGTTGACGAGCTGTTCGAGCGCGGTGATGTCCAGCGCAGACATGAACTCCCTGATCTTGACGACAGACCAGTTATCCGCCAGTAGTTTTTTGACGGCCAGGAGGCGCAGCAGGTTTCCGTAGTTGAAGACGGTCGAAGTGCCTGCCTGCCCGGACGGGTCGCCAAGCAGATTTTCGCTCAGATAATGGCGCACGATGCGCGGCGTGATCGTCAGGCGCACGTTGCCGCGCTCAGGCTCGCGTCCGTAACGCTCGACGAGCGCGGCGGCCACGCCCGCCAGCTCTTCGACGCCGATAAAATCCTTCCCGCGATGGCTTTCGAGGGACCTCATGCGAGGAATATAGTTTTTACAATACCTGTTGTCAATTATCTTCGTGCTTTGTATTTTGTTCTTCGCACTTCGTTTTTGGTCTTTGGACTTGGGTCGTTGGTCTTTGATTGTGACGCACATGTTTGAGTCACAAACTCTGTGTTGAAGGACATGCAAAGCACAGAGCACAAAGTCCAAAGCACAAAGACCAAAGGCCAAAGACCCAAGTCCAAAGACCAAAGACCAAAGAGAATACTTGCTTGACAGGCGGAGAGCCGTTAAAATCATTTTCGCGCGGACTAAAGCCAACTCCTTCTCGGTCGCGTGGCAGCCGTCGCTAGCTTCAGCGGCCAGCGCCTTGGCGGCTGCGCTCTGAAATTTCATGCGGGCATAATATTTTGACGGTGCATGCCCGCCTCCAAAAACTCAGGCTGCCCCCCGATCTCATTCGAGCCGCCTATGCAAAAGAGGATGGGCGGGCCGCCTCTGGATCGAGCCGACCAATGAAAGAATGTCCAGCTTGTAAACGTTGTTTCCCGGATCACGTCAACCACTGCCCGCATGACGGTGACGCGACGACGCATTCGATTGCGGGCGAGCCGATGCTTGACGGTCGCTATCAATTGGAGAAGCGGCTCGGCCACGGCGGGATGGGCGTGGTCTTCAAAGCCCGCCATATTTTTCTCAAGACCGCGCACGCCATTAAAGTCATCCTGCCAGACCTCGTCGGCAACGACCCGATGCTGGTCACGCGCTTTCGTCAGGAGGCTCTCGCCGCCGCCGCCACCCGCCACCAGAACATCATCGCCGTGACGGACTTCGGCGTCGCGCGCGGCACGATGCCTTTCCTTGTGATGGAGTTCGTACAGGGTAAGTCTCTGCATGATGTGCTGGTCGCGGAAAAATCTCTGCCGCCCGCACGCGCGCTCGAATTGATGTCCGCCATCGGCGCGGGCGTCGGCGCGGCTCATCGCCAGAACATAGTGCATCGTGACCTCAAGCCGCTGAACATCATGATGCAGGACGGCATGCCCGTCGCAGAGGGCTTGAAGATTTTGGATTTCGGCTTAGCGAAGATCAAGTCCGGCGAGCTGCTGGGTTCTTTCGTGCAGGCGAAGACGAGCGGGCTGATGGGGTCGCCGTTTTATATGGCTCCCGAACAGTGGTCGGATGAAGAGCCTGACGCGCGTGCGGACATTTACAGCCTCGGCGTCATCATGTTCCAGATGCTCGGCGGCGACGTGCCTTTCAAAGGGACTTCGATTCCTTCGATTATGAAGAAGCATCTGACCTCGGCTCCTCCCACCTTCGCGGAGATGGGCGTGCAGGTGCCTTATGAGATCGAAGCCGTCGTGCGCCACGCGCTTGAGAAGGAGGCCCTTAATCGTCCGGCGTCGGTCGAGGCTTTCGTCAACGAGCTGCGCGACGCTGTGGCGAGCGCGTCTCTCTCTCTCAATAGCACACAGGTCGGCCACATCAGCATAGATTCGGCGACCATCATCTCGCCTCCGGCCACACACACCACGCCTCCACAGCATCCTGAAACGAATAGCAACCTCGCGGGCACGATCAGCTCCGGCTCGCTCGATGACGATTACGAGCATCAACAGAGTTCCGCTTCGATAGAGGCGCAACGCCTTCGCGAGCAGGCGGCTGTCATCGAAGAGCGCGCACGTCTGGCGGCTGAGACGCGCCGCCGTGAACAGGAGCGGCGCGAGCAGGAAGACCGTGATCGTATCGCGCGTGAAGAGTTGGAGCGTGAAGAGTCCGCGCGTCTCGAAGCGCAGGCAGCCGCCCGGAGAAAGGCAGAAGAAGAGGCCGCGAGCAAGCGTGCGGAAGAAGAGGCGCGGCAGCGCGCCGAGCAGGAAGCGAAGCAACGCGCCGAAGAGGAAGCACGCGAGCGCGCCGCTGAAGCCGCACGGCTCAAAGCCGAGCAGGAGGCGAACGAGGCCAGGCTGCGCGCCGAAGAGGAAGCGCGCCGGCGCGCTGAACATGAGGAGCAACTTCGCGCAGAGACCGAGGCGCG
The DNA here is from genome assembly GCA_964246305.1 of uncultured Pyrinomonadaceae bacterium. Lineage (GTDB taxonomy): Bacteria > Acidobacteriota > Blastocatellia > Pyrinomonadales > Pyrinomonadaceae > JACMLC01. The sequence continues at coordinate 18,532 of CAXTPS010000025.1, read as the reverse complement.
GCGTAAGGCAGAAGAGGAGACCGCGCGGCTGCGTGCCGAAGCGGAGGCCAGAAAGAAGGCTGAAGCTGAAGTCCTGCGCCTGCGCGCGGAGGCAGAGGCAGAGCGCAAAGCTGAAGAAGAGGCCGCGCGCCAGCGTGCGGAGGAAGATGCGCGCCTGCGTGCCGAAGCCGAAGCGAAGCAACGCGCGGATGAAGCGGCCAGACAGCGCGCCGAAGCCGAAGCGCGCCTGCGAGCGCAGCAAGAAGCGGAACGCGTAGAAGCTGAGCGGCAACGCAAAGAACGTGAGGAGCGCGAGCGTGCGGAAAGTCAGCGCTTGGAACGCGAGCGTGCCGAGCGTGAGCGTGTTGAACGTGAGCATGCCGAGCGCGAGCGTGCTGAGCGGCAACTGGCTGCTACGTCCGTGCAGAATTACGAAGCCTCTCAACCGGAAGTCGATTTTGAAGCGACGCAGGGGCAGCGTCCCAGCCTGACCACGCAGGCGATTGGCGCCAACAGCCTGCCGGGAGTCGGGCACTCCTCGCAACCCGCGTGGCAGCAGCAGAGTCAGCCGGGACTGCACACGAGTTCCCCGCCGGGATTTCTCGGAGCAGAGGAGAAGAAAAAGTCTTCGTTCCCGCTCATCATCGCCGCCGCCGTCATCGGCTTTGTCGTCTTAGTCGGAGGCGGCACGGGCATTTACTTCATGACCAGATCGACGCCTGAGCCTGCGAAGCCCCCGATTGCCAGTAACGGTAACGGCACGAATCCGGTCGGGGACACGCCCGCAGACGCGAAGCCCAAACCGGAGTTGTTGAACGTTCCCGGCGGAACATTTCAGATGGGACGCGCGGGCGGCCCCGTGCAGGAAGGCCCGCCGCATACAGTCAACGTCCCTGCGTTTGCGATGGATAAGACCGAAGTGACCAACGCGGAATACGCGGAGTTCGTCGTCGCGACCAATCGCACCGCGCCGAGCCACTGGGGCGGCAACAAACCTATCTCAGGCCAGGAGCAATGGCCTGTCACAAATGTCTCGCTCGATGACGCGAAAGCTTTTGCCGATTGGCGTTCAAAGCGCGACGGCAAGAAGTATCGCCTGCCGACCGAAGAGGAATGGGAGTATGCCGCGCGCGGCGGCGATGCGGGAAATCTTTACCCGTGGGGCAAGGATTGGATAAGCGGCAGGGCTGCGACCAAAGACGCGGGACTTGCGACGCTCAAGCCGGTCGGATCGTACCCGGACGGAAAAGCCCGCTGGGGACAGCTCGACATGATCGGCAATGTCTGGGAGTGGACTTCGTCCAAGCCCTCGTATTACCCGGGCAATGACCTGACGGTCATTCCAGTGCAAAAGAACTGGGAGGTTATTCGCGGCGGCTCACTGGCGAGCGACCCGCAGAGTAGTGATAAGCCCATCACGGCTGCTTTTCGCGATTGGATTAATCCGGCGACGAAGAATGATCTGCTCGGCTTTCGGCTGGTGCGCGAAGGCCCTTAAAGCTTCGTTCTTAAGTTCATGAGGAATCAGAAGGAAGAAGTTAGCATGAGGATGACCGGAAGCTTCAAACGTCTGTTGCGCGTGAGTGCGGCGACCTCGTGTCTGCTCGTGTCCGGTTATCTCTCGGCAGGCGCGCCGGCGCAGGACATCTCAGGCGGCGGAGGCGAGGGCATCAAGCGTCCGGCGGAGAGTACGCCGCGTCGTCGCACGCGCTCGACCACTACCACCAAGCCTGCCAAGCGCGGCACGCGAACCGCTAATACTTCATCCCAACCGAAAGTCGATCTCAGCAAGCAGGTGGATGCCGCGCTGGAGCTTGGCAACACAGCGCGCGACAGTAATCCTCCGCGTTACGAAGATGCGGAGCGCGCCTACCAGCTCGCGACGCAGCTTGACCCACAGGACGCGCGTGCCTATGTCGGCCTCGGCAATACATACTTCGACCAGAAGCGTTACGGCGATGCGGAGACGGCTTTTCGCCGCGCCACGGAGCTTGACCCGGAAGACGCGGAGTCCCTCATCGCGCTCGCCTATACCAACAACGCGCAGGAGCGTTACGCTGATGCTGAAAAGTCCGCGCAACGTGCGCTCGTGCTCGACCGTAACAATTCCGCCGCGCATGCCGCGATTGGTTGGAGCAATTATCGCCGCAAGAATTATCAGGAGGCGGAAGCCGCGTATCGCCGCGCCATCGCTCTCTCGCCAAAGTCGCCAGACCTGTACAGCGAACTGAGCCTGGTCTTGATGGAGCAGGGACGCTGGCGCGACACAGAGCCTGTGCTTCGTCAGGCCGTCGCGCTCGATCCGGCTGACTCCGCGACGCTCTCCGATTACGGCGTCGTGCAGCACAAGCTCGGACTGCTCGATCCGGCGGCGCAGACTTACGCGCAGGTCAGTGCGCTCGATCCGAAGCTCTCCGCGCCGCATTCCAATCTCGCGCTGATCAAATACACGCTCGGAGATTTTGCGAAGGCGCGCGAAGAGTGGGAGACGGCCATTCGTTTGAACTCTCCTTACGCGCTGGATCGCGCCGGACTCTTGGTTCTCGATCGTAAATTCACAGAAGCCCGGGCGGAGCTTGAGAAGTACACGCTGGCGAATGCTGCTGATGAAGAAGGATGGCTGCTGCTTGGCGATGTGCATCGGATGCAGGGTGATGACGCAGGCGCACGCACGGCCTATGCGCGTGCGACTCAGCTTACGCCTGAATATGCGCAGCACGGTCGCCCGACGATTCCCGCGCCGGTCGTCGCCAAAGTCATCCCGCCAGTCGAAACGAAACCCGCCGGGAAGAACTCCGGCAATGTCGCAGGCGCAAAGCAGCCCGCCGCAAGTACGGCTCAATCCGTCGAGCCGTCGAAAGGGCCTAGCCCGCGTTACGCTTCGAGCGTGCGCAATCTCAAAGCGACCAATAGCACCGTGCCGACGCCCGCCACGGGAGTAATTTCAGTCAGCTCCGTCGCTAATGCTTCCGTGCTTATCGAACCCGTCGGGGGCGGCGAAGCGTTAATCAGCATCGTGCCGGCCTCACTGACAATAGTGGCTTTCAATAAGCTCAAGCCGGGCGAGTATCGCGTGGTGGCCGCGCTTGACGGCTACGAGACATTAGAAACGCGCGTGTTCGTGGCCGCCACAAAGATCGTGACTATCAAGATGAATCTTCGACCTAAGCAATGAAGAGCTGTATAGATTTACTCACTTATTCATTTACTCATTTGCTCATTGACTCATCGGGGAAATGAATAAAGGAATAAAGGAATAAATGGATAGATTTTTTATTGAGGAGAAACATGAAGTCCTATAGCCGTATACGCATCGCCTGCTCGATTGTCGCGTTGGTCTTGTGCGCGGGGCTGGCGCAGACCGTGCTGGCGCAGGAAGCAGGCGGCGAGATGGGCGGAGGCGCGGGCATCTTCAGGCCGAAGAATCCTGAGACCAAGAGCAAGCGGCGGGCTACCGGCGTCAAGCCGATTCCGGCCCCGGTTCGCAAGCCAAAAGTTAATAAGCCCTCCGGCCCGTCGCCAGCAGAGCTTGAAGAGATGGTCGAGGATAAGCTGGACGAGGGCAACGAGGCGCGTGATGCGCGCAATTATCCCGAAGCCGAAAAGGCTTACCGCGCAGCCAGCCAGCTCAAGGCAAAAGACCACCGCGCCTACTACGGTCTCGGCAATATCTACACAGACCAGCAGCGTTGGGAAGAGGCCGAGAAGGCTTATCGTCAGGCCGTGCAGTATAACCAGTTGAGCGCGGACGCGCAGGTCGCTTTAAGCTATGTGCTGGTTCAGCCCAGAACCGGCGGCAGCCTCGCCAAGCGTCTGGTGGATGCGGAGATGGCCGCGCGCCGCGCGATACAGTTGCAGCCAAACAACGCCATCGCTTATGACCGTCTGGGCGTCGCGCTCGAAGGACGCGGACTCATCAACAACGAAACCGAACAGGCTTATCGCAAGGCGGTCGAAACCGATTCGCAGTTCGCGGTCGCTCATGTACATCTCGGGCGGCTCTTGAGAAAGATGGGACGCGCGAGTGAGGCCGAGCCTTTTTATCGTCGCGCGATTGAGCTGGCGAACGACGCTCCGACGCTCGTCTTTGTGGCCGAAGCTCTGGATTCCGAACAGCGTTACAGCGAGGCCGAGCCGCTGCTTCGACGCGCGATTCAACTGGATGCGAAGAATGTCAGCGCGCTCTACTTTCTGGGCAAGCTGATGATCGCGCTCAGGCGATATGATGAGGCCGAGCCTGTCTTGAAGAGCGTGATAGAGATTAGCCCACGATCCGTTGCGCCCTACTCCCTGCTCGGCTCTGCCTACTTGCGGATGGAGCGTTACGAAGACTCGGAGAAGATGTACACGCGCGCCGGAGAATTCGCTTCCGCCGGAGAGCGCAAGAATCTGGCAGGCTCTTTCGGACTGACCGGCGTCGGCGACGGCTACATGAAAGCCGCCCGCTCCGGCGACGCCCTGCGCGTCTATCAACGCGCCCTCGAGTGGGACTCGACCAACGCCGAACTGCCGAGCAAGATCGCGCGCGCGCGGGGAAATTGAAAAAGCAGTTGGCCGTTAGCAGTTGGCAGTAAAGACTTGAAGCCGAATCTTTTTGGCTGTTTGCTTTTACTGCCAACTGTTAACTGCCAACTGCCAACTTGATTGAGGACATCTATGCTTCGTTGCCCGAAATGTAATCGTACTTATCAGGATGACATGCAGAAGTTCTGCACGCACGATGGCGGAAGGCTGGTGCCCGACCTTGAGCAGGCCAGGCCTTACGATCCGAACGCGACGGTGCATGCAAACTTGTCGGATTTGGATATGCCGGCGACTCCGCCTGCGTCTGATTTAAGCGCGACGATTATAGGCGCGCCGCCGCAGGCCACGCAGCCGCAGCCCGCGCCGCCGCCTTCGACCTCGAACATTCGTGCGCCGGAAACCGGGCCGACCAATTTCCCGCAGACCACTAAATTGACGCAGCCGCCACCGCAGCAGCAGAATTACCCGCCTCCCGCACAATCGCCTGCGCCGCCCGCGCCGCCGCCACAGCCGATGCCGCCGCCGCATCAACCGCCGTCTAACAGATCGGAGCAATTTCCGACGATGTTGGGACAGCCGCCGCAGCCGTCGGCAGGCTTGCCGCCAGCATCTGCGCCGCTGCCCGGCTCATCGGCGTCTCTGCCGTCAGGCTCTGCGCAGCTTCCGGGTCAATCCGCGCCGCTGCCTTCGCAAGCGGCGAGCGCGCCTTTGCCCGCAGCGAAACAGAAATCGAAACTCGGCTTGATGCTCGCGGTCACCGGAATCATCTTGTTGCTCCTCATCGGGGCGGGCGTCGTCGGGGGTTACCTCTATTCAAAACGCAACAAGGCGGTCGAGCAGAACAACAGTAACAATGGCAGCGTCGCGGTCAACCCGACCCTTAACAGCAACGACAATAGCAATACGAACAGTAACAGTAATACGAACAACGTCCCGACCTTGAATGCCAAGCCGAAGGTGGAAGCTCCGCCTAATTCAGTCAAGTTTGAAAATGCGCAGTCGAATCTGGACGGCAAGCTGGCAGAGCATTACGTGGACTTCTATTTTTATTTTCCGCAGGGCTGGCAGAAGAGCGCGAAGGCCGGAGTGTCCGGCTCGGCCAATTTCGTAGAGGTCGAGCGCAAGCTGCCGCCCGATTACACGCAGGAAAATCTGGCCGTCAGTTGGTACGACAGCAAGGGCACGGTCGAAGCTGATCTGGCAGGCAAGCTTCCCGCTTTGATTAAAGAGCGCGATGCGAGTCTGGCTAAGAGCCTGCCCGAGTATCAGAAAGTATCCGAAGGCAAGACCATCATCAACGGGATTGACGGCTACGAATTTCGCTTTAAGGCTGTGTCGAGAGCTACAGATAAAGGCGACATCAACATCTGGGGGCGCGTGGTCTATCTCCCGCCCGGAGATGAGGACAGCAAGAAGGGCGTCACGCTCTACATGTTCACCACCTCGCTCGCGCCCGAACTGCAAAGCGTGAACGACGTAGGCATCAAGGGTGAACTGCCCGTCATTCTCAATTCATTCACACTGGGGAAGAGCTAGCACACAACACGGAAGACAGAAGACAGAATACTGGAAGACAGAAGTGAAAGGCTGAAACCGTTTCTCTTCTGACTCCTGACTCCTGTCTCCTGTATTCTGCTTTTAGAAAGCGCGCAAACTATTATGAAAATCGTTTTAGTCGAAGAGCATAACGGCCAAGCCAAGCCGGAGCGAGCATTCGAACAGCAGACCATCAAGGTCGGGCGCGACCCGGCAGAGTGTCTGGTCGTGTTCGATCAGACAGAGTGGCCGATGGTCTCGCGCAAGCACGCCGAGATTCGTTTTAAGGACGAACGCTATCTGCTGGTTGATACCAACTCAAGCTTCGGCACTTTTCTGAACGGCCAGCGCGTCACAGAGCCGGTCGAGGTCAAGGCCGGAGGGAGCATGCAGTTCGGAGCGGGCGGCCCGGTCATACGCGTCGCGCGCATAGAAGCGTCCGCGCCACAGGCGCAGGACAATCTCGCCGAGTTGGAAACGCACCGGGACCTTCCTCCCGCCGCGTCGCAAATGAAGCATATATCTATCCCGGCTGCTCCGCCGCCTGCGCCTCCGAAGCAAGCCGCGCCGCCGCCACAGCCGCCGCCCGCGCCTCCAAAAGCTGCCGCGCCGCCGCCGACTCCGCCCAAGCCGCCAGCTCCGCCTGCGGCGAAGAAATCTTCCACGCCGTCAGCCCAGCCGACCATCGAATTGATGCGCTCGGCCACGGGCAGGATGGAGCGCGTCACCATCAGCGATAAGGAGATCGTGCTCTTAGGGCGCGACCCTTCGGTTGATGTCGTGATTGATGCGGATTCGGCTGTCGTCTCGCGGCGTCATGCGGAGATTAGAAGACGCGACGGTCAATGCGTGCTTTACGATTTGGGCAGTTTCAACGGCACGCTGATTAACGAGCAACGCATCACACAGCCGACGCCGCTCTACGATAACGACCGTATACAGCTCGGCATGGGCGGCCCCATCCTGCGCTTCAGCGATCCGGCTCATCCCGCGCCCGCAGCCGGACAGATGCCAGCCGCGCAACGCGCCGTCGGCGGAGCCGTGCCCGTAGTTTCAACCGCGCGCGCGCCAGCAGGCGAAAACATCGGCATGCACACGATGGTCGTCAGGCCGGGTTCGGGCTCGCTCAACCAGCAGATGCCGCGCCCGATGGAAGGCGGACAGCAGCCGCAGCTTCTGATGCAGCTCGCCTTTAACGGTCGCCAGCAGCTCTCCATCGGTCGCGCGCCCGACAACGACATACGCCTCGACGGCCTGCAAATCTCGAATCATCACGCGCGCGTCAGGCACGACGGCGGCAGCGTCTCAATCGAAGACGCAGGCTCGACCAACGGCGTCTACATCAACGGCACGCGCATCACTGGCCGCCGCCCGATACAGAATCAGGACGTAGTACAGATCGGCCCCTTCGTCTTGCAGGCCGACCCGCAACGCGGCGTCGCTATCTTCGACACGCGCTCGAAGACGCGCATTGATGTGATAGACATCACCAAGGAGGTCAAGAACCGTTCGGGCGGCGGGATGATAAAGCTTCTGGACGATGTTGATTTGACGATTCAGCCCAACGAGTTCGTCGGACTCCTGGGGCCGTCGGGCGCGGGCAAATCAACGCTGATGGATTCCATGAACGGCATGCGCCCGGCTTCGAGCGGCCACGTGCTGATTAACAATTTAGACCTCTACCAGCATCTCGATTCACTCAAGCAATCCATCGGCTACGTGCCGCAGGACGACATCATACACCGCGAGCTGACGGTCTATCGCACGCTCTATTACGTGGCGCGCCTGCGCCTCTCGCGCGACGTTTCGACGGCTGAGATAGACCAGATCGTCAGCGAAGTGATGGACGTGACGGGGCTTGCGGAAAGACGCGACGTGCCGGTCGGCCAGCTTTCGGGAGGACAGAGAAAGCGCGTCTCAATCGCGGTCGAGCTGATTACCAAGCCTTCCGTCATCTTTCTCGACGAGCCGACTTCCGGCCTCGACCCCGCGACCGAAGAGAAGATCATGCGTCTCTTCCGGCAGATAGCGGAGAGCGGGCGCACTGTGATTTTGACGACGCACGCGATGGAGAACGTGCGGCTCTTTGACAAGATCGTCGTGATGATGCGCGGCAAGCTCGTCTTTTACGGCGCGCCGCAGGAAGCCCTCGCGCACATCAAGGCCGACAGCTTCAAAGACCTTTACGATAAGCTCGAAGCTCCGATTGACGAGCGCGTAGCAAAGCTGCCGCCGCTTCCGCCTGCTGCCAACCCGAAACAGAAATCCGATTTCAAGCGAAGCAAGGAACAGATTTCCGAAGATGTGGCTGAGGAATGGAAGAGGCGTTTTCAGCAGACGCCGCAGTACCAGAGCAATGTCGTGCAGCCCTTGAGCGGCCTCAAGCGCGACCATCAGGGCGCGGCTCCCGCGCGCAGACGCGCGACCGTGACCGACGCGCTGCGCCAGTGGGCGACGCTCGCGCGCCGTTACATGGAGGTGCTGGGACGCGACAAGTTCAATCTCTTCATCCTGCTGGCGCAGGCTCCGATTGTCGCCATCATGACGTATCTCGTCGTCGGCGCAGACCAGCCGCGAGACTTTCCGTTCTTCGTGCTCGCGCTCGTCTCAGTCTGGTTCGGCACCTCCGTCGCCGCGCGCGAGGTGATACGCGAACGCGCCGTCTACAACCGCGAGCGGATGGTCAATCTGGGCATCCTGCCTTACATCGGCTCGAAACTTCTGGTGCTGTCGCTGATCGTAGGCTTTCAGTGCATCCTCCTCTTCGGCACGCTCAAGCTTTTTGATATTGCCGGGCTGATGAGCCTGCCGGGTTACGTGCTCGGCATTCCGCAACTAATCGTCATGATTATGACCGGGATGGTCGGTATCGCGCTCGGACTCTTCGTCTCGGCGGTGGTCAAAACGTCCGAGATGGCGACGAGCCTCGTGCCGCTGATTCTGATTCCGCAGATTCTCTTTTCAGGACTGGTCGGAGTCCCGAAGGGTTTTTCGGTCAACGCCATCGGCGCGTTCATGCCCGCCACGTGGGCTTTCGACGAGATGAAACGGCTCTCCGGCCTCGACACCTTGAGCAAGGAAGGCTCAGACCCGGACGGCCCGAACAAGGGTAACGGACTTCGTAAGCAGATCGAGCTGGTGAACGAGGAGATTATCGCCAAAGCCAAGAAAGATATAGACAAGTATCGAGAGGATGCCGACAGCGAGTCGAAGGACTATCAGGCGAAGATGACGACCTATCAGGAGAACTTGCAGAAAGGCATCGCTTCCGATAAGCCAACCGCGCCCGAGCTTGGCACACCTCCGGCGATTGGAGCAGCGCAGAAAGTCCCGCCTGATCTGAGCAGCTATGTGGACTTTCTACACCCGCTGGGCAATGTCATTATCAACCCGCTCGTGTTGCTGATTATGTTCTTCGGACTAATCATCTTCACGATCATCGCGCTCCGCGCGCAAGACATAGGATAGAGCAAGGCGGAAGAGCAAGGCGGAAGGATGAAGGATGAAAGCGTGGCTCTTAAAGATGAGGATTTCAAATAAAGACGAGCCACGAACAGTTCAACTCAAGATGAATAACTCAAAGTTGAATAGCATGCCTTTCATCCTTCCGCCTTCCGCCTTCCGCCTTGCTTTTTCGCCTTCATCCTTCATCCTTGCTCTTCTGCTTGCGAGTCATGCTATCGTTTACGCGCAGCAGTCTTTTCCCGCGCCGCCCGCAGACCGCTCTCTGATTTACATGGCGAGCGAAGGAGGCGCGCTCGAAGCTCTGCCGTTTGAAGCGGGTGCGACGCCGCTCAAGGCGGATGCGCCTGCCGGAAGCGATAAGCGTAGCTACGTCGAACTCAAGGGCGCGCAGGCGGCAAAAGTTACCGGCAACACGTCGCCGCGCTTTTATCTTTTCGTGCCGGATGAAGCCAACGCGCATCCGCCTTTTCTCGTGCTGCTCACGCCAAAACGCAATGCGCGGCGCGTGACGGCGATGGCGCAGAAAGGCTTGAAGGGTTTCGCCATAGACTCCGCAGAGATCGTCAAGCCGCTTTACCGCGTGCTCTCGCGTGAAGGCGGAATGATCTACATGGAAATCAGCCCGCGCGAGTCGCTTCTGCCCGGCGAATATGCGATTATCGGCACAGACCTTCAGCGCATTGCCACCTTTCGCGTGGCATCTGCGCCCGTCCGTTGAGCATTAAGAATTAGAGGAATCATCAGGATCATGAGTTCACCCAAGCAACCACGCGCGGAGCGAAAATTCTGGACGCCCACGCGCATCATCTTTACCTTCGCGGTCTTCTGCCTCTTCGCCGCCTTCGGCCTCTCAAGCTGTAACTCGACGAACGAAGTGGCTACGAGCGGCAACAGCAATGCGCCGAAACCGAACGCGCCCGTCAGCAGGAGCGCGCCCGCTCCCGGCAATGCCGCGCCTGCGCTCTTGCCCGCCAGCGTGCTCAACTCGGAATTCAAAGACATCAACGGCGCGCCGCTCAAGCTCTCGGATTATACCGGCAAGGTTTTGGTGATTAATATGTGGGCGACGTGGTGCGGCCCGTGCCGGATTGAAACGCCCGAGCTGGTCGCCCTGAGCAAAGAGTATAAGGAGCGTGGTGTCGAATTGGTCGGACTGACGACGCAGCAGAATGATCCGAGCATAGACAAGATCAAAGATTTCCTGGCCGCGAATAAGGTCGGCTACAGAACCATTTACGACGATGGAACTTTAGCCAGCTCGCTGACGCAGCTCACGCGCGCCAGAAGCGTCATCCCGCAAAGTTTCGTCGTCTCGCGTGACGGTCATATCCTGACTCACTTCGAGGGCTTCGACCCGGACAACACTCCGGCCAAACTTCGCGCCGCCGTCGAGCAGGCTATCAATGCCAAAAGTTAGAAGTAAAGCAAAAATAAAAAGGTAAAAGGCAAAAGGAAGGCGGAAACCAACTTTTATTAAAATGGTTTCCGCCTTCCTTTTGCCTTTTACCTTTTGCCTTATCTTAATCCTTCTGCTGCTCCATTTCCCGCTTGCCCTCTTCTTTCAATTCGCGTCCCTCGCGCTCAAGCTCTTCGTCCTGCAAGCCCTGAGCGACGCGCTCTTTGGCGCGGCCTTCGATGCGTTTCATCTCGGCCTCGACGCGAGACTCGACCTGATCTATCGGCGCGACCTCGCCGGTCTCTTCCTGTGTCACGATCTTCTCTTCTTTGGTGTCCATTAATCCCTTTGCCTCCCCGTCATCTGTGCCTGTTTTTAGAGTGCCTGATGGTCGCACATGGCGCGCGGAGCAGTCAAATTGTTGCCCGTCGCGCACGCTTTATGCAATACTTGAAAGCGTAAAGCGAAATCGTTCTTCAGCCGTCAACTCTCCCGGCTGGCTGAAACCCCCGAAAGAATTTTCGTTAAAAAGGATTCCCCCAATGCCTGAAGAAATCAGTCGTTTATTGCAAAACGGTGCGGACATCATCGTGCGCGAGTGGACGCACAAGGTGGCAACAGACAGGCGCGTAAATTCGGATGCTCAACTGACATACGTGCAGCTAGTTGATCACGTGCCGCAGATGCTGGAAGAGATCAGGAGCGCAATGGTGCGTGGCCCGGAGGCCGGTCAGACCATCAGAGAAGGCGAAAGACATGGCCGCCTCAGATGGAAGCAGGGCTACGAGCTGAAAGAGGTGGTCAGGGAATTGATGCTCCTGCGCACGACGCTGCTTGAGTTCATCGAAAATTATCGCGGCGCGCTGCAAAACAAAAAAGCAGAACCACTCATGCAAGCCTATCGCCGGATCAACGGCTTCATAGACGAAGAGATGTACCGCACAATCGAAGCCTATCTGGAATCGGCCAAAGCCGAAGAAGTGGCCGTGTAAAAATCGGCGCAGCGGCTTGCATACCCATACCGAGTTGCACAACAAAATAAGGAGCGGGGGCAAGCCGCCCTTCCCAACCCTTGAGACATTCATGCTTGAGAGACAAGCTTTCAAGCATGAATGTCTCACAGGTCTGGAAGGCTGGCTCTGCCCCCGCTCTTTCTGTTTGATCTCATTTTATCTTAACGCGTGCGCTTAACATTTTCGCTCATCTTTGACCGGCGGATGTGTGGTCTGCTCGCAAACCCGTGCTACAATCCCCCGAGCGTAAGTGAAAACCCCCGTGCAAGATTAAACGAACGAACGTTCCCCTCGTGCTGATTGTTCGTTGACACAGAATTGCATCTCAAGACAAGTTACATCAGGAGGAGGAGAAGCATGAACCGGTTGTTGCAAAGAGGCGCGCGATGCGCGCTCGGTCTGTTTGTTATGCTGTGCCTGACGGCTGCGGTCGCCTCGGCGCAGAAGGTTAATAAGAGGATGGCTGATGCCCAGCGGCACTCGCAGGACGCTGCCAGAGTGTTCGCTGAGATCATGGGCGTGCGAGATAAAGCGATTCCCAGAGAGTTGCTCGACAAAGCCGAAGCCATCGCGGTCTTTCCCGGCGTCGTCAAAGCCGCGTTCATCGTCGGCGGTCGTGGCGGTCAGGGAGTCATCAGCCGTCGCACGCCGAACGGCTGGGATGCTCCCGCGTTCTTTAACATCAGCGGCGGAAGCTTCGGCGCACAGATCGGAGCGCAGAAGACGGACTACGTGCTGCTGATTATGAATGACGAGGGCTTGAACGGATTGCTGCAAGACAAGTTCGAGATGGGCGGCGAAGCGAGCATCGCCGCAGGGCCGGTCGGACGCACCGCCGCCGCTTCGACCAATGCGACGCTCGACGCGGGCATCCTGACATATGCGCGCAGCAAGGGAGCATTCATCGGCGCGTCTCTGAACGGCGCGGCCATCACTCCCGACAACGATCTGAACGAGGCTATCTATAACGGCAAGAAGGCGAGCGACATTCTCTCCACAGGCAGCGGCATGAAGCTCAAGGACATGCCCGCCGCCGTTCGCATCTTTCCGCAGAGGCTGGCAGCCTATTCTCCACGTCGCGGTAAATAAGCTTAGGAATGCAAAATTAAAAATGTAAAATGCAAGATTGAAGAAGGCTTGAATGCCCTCTTCATTTTGCATTTTACATTTTGCATTTTTAATTATTAACCTTGACGCTTCTCCTCGCGCGCCTTTAGAATCTTGAACGCATCCGACAAATGCTTTTTTGAACGTGCCGTCTCGCCTGCGACGCGTGTTCGTCCGAAGGATTGGAGAAATAGTCTCATGCTGCCACGCACGCAACGCCAGAAAGAGATTCTGGAATACATTACAGACTTCATAGAGCGGCACGGCTACGAGCCTTCTTACGCGCAGATCGCGCGCCACTTCAACGTCAAATCGAAAGCGACCATCGCCAAACACATCGGTGCGCTGGAAAAACGCGGCCTGCTCTCGCGCCATCACGCGGACGGCGCGTTCGGCCTCGATGTCAAAGTCGAAGAAGTTCCGTCCGATGCTATCTGCGAAGTGCGTCTGCTCGGAAGCATCGCGGCTGGCGCGCCAATTGAGGCGGTCGAAGATTCAGAGCCGATCTGCGTCCCGCGTTTCCTGCTCGGACGCGTCCGGCCTGAGAGAGTCTACGCCCTGCGCGTCGAGGGCGATTCGATGATTGACGAGCACATCTGCGACGGCGACATCGCGCTCATAGAAAACCGCACCGAGGCGCGCGACGGTGAGATCGTCGTCGCCCTCGTAGACGGCACGCGCGCCACCCTCAAACGCCTTTACCGCTTCGGCTCAACGGTCGAGCTGCGCCCCGCCAACTCGCAACTCGCGCCGATACGTCTCCCGGCCTCGCAAGTCTCCGTCCAGGGCATCTTTCGCGGACTCCTTCGCCCGACGGCGGCCTGAAGACATGGATGTGGAAAAATGAGTGAAGAACAAAGAATTAATAGAGTTGAGGCTCGCGTTAAGAATGTCGAAGAGGCGATCAATTTATTAACTCAATTAATCTTGCGAGGCGATGAGCGAATGGACTCCTTCGATGCCGGGCTGAATAATCTAACGGTTAAGATGGAGGCTTTAACTGATGCTCAAATCCGCACTGAAGATGCTCTTGGCAGACTTGCTGAAGCACACCAGCGTTTGGCTGAATCTCAGTCCCATACAGACCAGCGGTTAGACGCTTTGATTAACTTTATTGATGACAAGCGCAACGATCAGTCCTGATGCGTTTTCAGTATGCATTGCTGCCGGATACACCAGCCTAGTATTGCTCCTCTATTTTTATATCTTGCTTGCCTTGTTCCAAGTAGCATAAACGGACATTCCGAGCCATCGCTGTACGGCTTTGTATCCGCGATTTAACAGGTCATTCCGCTTTTCTTCACAGAAACTCATCTCCCGCGCTGGCACGCGGGTTGCCAAAATAATCACGATAAAACTTTAACGCCACGAAGAAATTTTCAATAGCATGTCTCTCATCTTTCAAGTTGATGAGAGACGAAGGAGATTTTGTGATGACTGCAAAAATAGAGAAGGCGAAGGTAGCTATTCTCGTCGAGAAAAACTTTGAAGACTCGGAATTTCAGATTCCGTACACGGCTTTGCAGGAGGCCGGAGCGGAAGTGACAGTGCTCGGCTCGCGCGTCAACGAGACTTACGCGGGCAAGCAGGGCAAGGTCTCGATCAAGGCGGACGCGACGACGACGGAGATGCGTGCGGCGGATTTTGATGCCGTGGTCATTCCCGGCGGCATGGCTCCGGACACCATGCGCACCAACATGAAGACAGTGCGTTTTGTCTCCGACGCGATGCAGCAGGGCAAACTCGTCGCAGCCGTTTGTCACGGCCCGCAGTTGCTCATCGAGGGTGATCTCTTGAAGGGCAAACGCGCGACCGGCTTTCGCGCGATTCGCAAAGACATGCAGAACGCGGGCGCGAACTTTGAAGACGCGCCGCTCGTCGTTGACGGCAACCTGCTAACTTCGCGCCGTCCCGGAGACCTGCCGATTTTCACGACGGCTATCTTGAAGCGGCTCAGCCTGTCAATCAAAGATACTGTGCTGCCGGATGAAAATAATCTGGAAGCGGATTGGTGGAAGCTTGGAGAGCAGTGGGGCGGATCGGGCAAAGCAGAAATAGTTGACGGCCTCAACACAGCGATTCGCGGCGAGCAGTACGCGCTCACGGCTTTTGAGCATTACGCGGAGAAAGCGACCGACGAAGAGTTGCGAACGGCCTTTAATGACATACGCGCGACCAAAGAGCGGCACATCAGCCGTCTCGAATCGCGTCTCGCCGCGCTCGGCGGAGAGAAGACTTTGCAGTCCGAAGGCAGCGGCGCATTGGCGACGCTCAAGAGCTGGCTGCAATCGTCGGATGACGTGAGCGTGCTGCGCCGCGCTCTCGGCGACCTGCAAACCGGGGTGGTTGACACATACAATCTTCGCAACTCTCTAACAGACCCCGTGACCGTCTCCATCTTTGACGAGATGGAGGTCACGCTCGCAGAGCAGGAGCAGCGCGTCGCAGACCTGTACCAAGCGCGCGCGACGAAGGATAAAGTCAAAGCCGCCACGCCAACCACAGGCACGGGCGTGAGCGCGTAAGCAGAAATAACCTGTCGGAAGATTGAAGCTCAAATTAAATTACCGTATAACTGAAAACCAGTTATACGGCAATTTGAATTTCTGGAGCCACCTTGGAGACTCGAACTCCAGACCCCCTAATTACGAATCAGGTGCTCTACCAACTGAGCTAAGGTGGCTGCTCTCTGGTGAAGTTGAGAATATACGGATGCGCTGCTCGGACTGTCAAGCGAGCGCGCCATTTACTGGGAGGAACAAGCGAGATGCCGAAGGACAAGACGGAAAATATTGATCGATACAAAATCCGCGGCGGTCATATCAACGAGTTTGAGTTTCATCAGCATCAGGCCGAGATGGCGCAGGAAGAGCGCGAGCGTTTCGAGCGGCAGCAGTCTGAGCGCGAAGGCGAGGCCGCGCCCGCGCCGCAGACAGAAGCCGAGCGTATCGCGCAGTTGATGGAAGATGTGAGAGAGAAAGTCCAGCGCAAGAAAGAAAAAGAGGCGGCCAGGGCGGGTGCAGGTAAATCAGGTGCAGGCAAACTGGGCGGCGCGAAGAAAGGCGCGGCTAAAAAGGGCGCTGGCGGTGCGAAAAAGGGAGCCGGAAAGAAGGCCGTGAAGAAGGCTACAAAGAAAGCTGTTGCCGGGAAAAAGGCTGCGAAGAAGCCCTCCGGGAAGAAACCATCTGCTGCCGTGAAGCGTACTACGGGCGGCGCAAAGAAGGGTTCCGCGAAGAAGGGTGCGGCCAAAACGGGCGCGAGCCGCAAGACCGGCCCGGCAAAGAAAGGCTCTGCACGCAAAACATCGAAGAGTGCCGGGCGCGTCGCGTCTAAGAAACGTTGATTATCGTAAAGGGGAGGGAAAGATTATGAGTCAGCCAACAGGAAGCAGTGATGATGTGCCGCGTAAGGAAGGTGTGTCCGGCAAGAAGCCTGACGACAACGAGCAGCAGGACGAGCTTGAGGCCGAGCAGGAATCCGCCGCAGCGATGGACGCGGACGTGCCGCAACCACCCGGCGCGGATAAAACCACAGAAGGTCAACCGTCTTAGAAGAAAGAGCAGATGTCAGATGCTAGTAAAAGCGGTTGCTAACCTCTGACATCTAACCTCTGACATCTGCTCTTTCATCTCTGAAGAAATATCATGAACACAAATCCCCCCGTCAAGCGCAGAAAAGTTTTTCTCATCAGCAAACTCCTGCGCGCTCGCTGGCTCATCGCGGTTCAGTTGTGCGCTGTGTTGCTCGCGCTCACTTGCACGCACGCGCCGGGGCAGACGGCGAAGCGGCAGAAGCTGCCGTCGCCGGAGAAGATTGTCAACGACTATCTGAAAGCCATCGGCGGAAAAAAGCTTGTGGTAGGGATTAAGGATGCGACGTATGAATGGGGCTTGATGGAGAAGGGAAATGATTACGGTCAATCGCTTCAAGTGAGACGGGCTAAATCATATCTCAAAGCGCCATCTGCCATTCGCACAGATATCTCTTCCAACAAGTTGATGTCTGCGGGCGGCTCTGGAGCCGAGCTTAAACAGACGACGCAGCAGAGCGAGCAAACAACCCCCATGGATGTCGAGTTGCAGGATGACCCGCAGACCAGCGAAGCGGCTACAGCCCGTTCGGCATGGATCAGCAAAGCGTCCGGGATGCATGTTACCGGCAATGGCTTACGTACCTTAACTGATGCTGAAGCGAACGTCGCCAAGCTGCAAGCCATGTTGGAGGCCAGCCATTTTATTGATTACAAAAAACAGAATGTGCTGGCACGGACAGTCGCTCTCGATGAATCGGGAGATGAGTCGGCCTATATCGTTGAATTCTCATTGCGCAATGGAGCGCGTCTGCGTTACTGGTTCGGCACGACAAGCAAACTGCTCTTAAAAAGCACGGACGAAGTGCGTCAAATGACAACTCGCTTTCAGGAGTATAAGCCGGAGCGCGGCCTGCTTGAGCCGCATCAGGTCGAGCGCACGTCGGGACATTCTGCCAGCCCTCTCATCCTGCGGCTGCAAAGCGTCAGCTACAATGCGGGTCTCGCAGATTCTCTCTTTGATCCGCCGGGCGGCGAGACGATAGACATCGGCGCGCTGCTTCGCGAAGTTGATCGCAATCAGGAGCAGGTTGACGAGCGCGTCAGTGATTATACCTACACAGAGAAATTGACCGAGCACAAGATAAACGACAAGGGCGAAGTGACGGAGGAGACCGTCAAAGTCTTTGAAGTTTATCCGGTGCCGGGGCGTGAGGACGTGCGCAAGCTGATTAGCGAGAACGGCGTCGCGCTCTCCGCAGACAAGGCCGCGAAGGAAGATAAGCGCGTCATGGAGGAGATGGAAAAGGTCGAGCGCGAGCGCACGAAGGCTGCGGAAAAGCGTGAGCGCGACCGCGCCAAAGGTAAAAAGGAGAAGCCCACGGATGATGATCCCGGCATCGGAGATTTCCTGCGCTCGGCTGAGCTTGTCTCGCCGCGCCGCGAACGGCTGCGCGACCGCGACACAATCGTTTTCGACTTTCGCCCGCGCGTCGGGTACAAGCCGAAAGGCGACATCGAATCCATCGTCAGCAAGCTGACGGGCGTCGTGTGGATTGATCCTGTGGACAAGCAGGTGATGCGGCTTGAAGCGCGCCTGATAGAAAGTTACAAGATGGGCGGCGGCCTGCTCGCATCCGTGCGTCCCGGCACGGCCTTCGTCTTCGAGCAGAAACGCATGGATGACGGCGTCTGGCTGCCCGTCTACACGCAGGCCAATATCTCCGCCAAAATACTTTTGTTCAAAGGCATCAACCTCAACGTCATGGAGGAGTTCAGCAACTACCAGCGTTTCAAAGGCGACGTTAACGACTACAAGCTCTCCGCGCCCGAAGATAAAGACAAGCCTGCCTCACAGCCACAACAGCAGCCGCCACGGTAACTCGCGAGCGCGTGCATGAACGCGTGAACTCGGATTTAAAAAATCGGGTAGTGGCTCAATCTAAAGAGAGAGCCAGTGAACGATTATAGTCATAGAGAAAG
>CAXTPS010000024.1:0-76319 GCA_964246305.1 uncultured Pyrinomonadaceae bacterium | reverse complement strand
CGTATGGCGGCTCAAGCCTTGTGCCGACGTTGTTGTCAGTCGGCATTCTGCTGAACATCTCGCAGCACGCGGGCGAAAGGAGCATTCAATGAAACCGCAGAGCCACAGTGAGAAAGGCAAAAGTAAAAAGGTAAAAGGCAAAAGGAAGGCTGCGACCAACTTTTTATTAAATGCTTTTGTCCTGACTTTTACCTTTAACCTTTTTACTTTTACCTTTTTATGATGCGCGTGTTGATTGCCGCCGGAGGAACGGGCGGGCACATTTATCCGGGCATTGCGGTAGCGAAAGAGATCATGCGCCGCCATGCTGATTCTGAAGTGAGATTTGTCGGGACGGCGCGCGGCTTGGAAAAAAAATTGGTGCCGGACGCGGGCTTTGAGCTTTCGCTGATTGAAAGCGCGGGACTCAAGAACGTGGGGCTGGCTGGAAAGTTGCGCGGCCTGTGGCTGCTGCCGAAGAGCTTTCTGGCCGCGAGACGTTTGATAAAAGAGTTTCGCCCTGACGTGGTCGTCGGCGCGGGCGGTTATGTGACGGGAGCAGTGCTTTTGATGGCGGCATTTATGAAGACGCCGACGCTCGTGATGGATTCAAACGCGCTGCCGGGATTTACCAATCGCTCGCTCTCGCGTTTCGTTGACAGGGCGGCGGTGACGTTTGAAGAAGCCCTCCCGTATTTTCGCGGCAAGGGAGTGGTGACAGGGAACCCGGTGCGCCGCGAGTTCTTTGAGATTCCGGCAAAGCCGCGCGATGCTACGCGTTTTTCTTTGCTCATCTTCGGCGGCTCGCAGGGCGCGCGTGGAATCAACACGGCGATGGTCGCCGCGCTCAAGCAGCTTGAAACGCATCACGGCGCGCTTGAGATTACGCACCAGACGGGCGAGCACGATTACGAGACTGTGCGCGCGGGATACGAGCAGGCCGGATGGAAGGACGCGGACGTGCGCCGCTACATAGACGACATGATGAGCGAGTTTGCGCGAGCGGATTTAATCATCAGCCGCGCGGGGGCGACTACCTGCGCGGAGCTTTCCGCGGCGGGCAAAGCCGCAATCATGATTCCGCTGCCGACAGCCGCAGACGATCATCAACGCAAGAATGCGGAAGCCCTGCAATCGGCTGGCGCGGCGCGCATGATCTTGCAGAAGGATTTGACCGGAGAAACGCTGGCAAACGAAATCGCGGCGTTCCTCAAAGAGCCTCAGCGCGTCACGCACATGGAAGAGGCCAGCCGCAAACTCGCACGCCGCGACGCGGCGGCGGCGACCGTGGATTTGATTGAGAGTCTGGCAAAATCTGAGATTTGAGATTTTGGATTTGAAATTTTAGAGCAAAATGTTTCGTAGTATCCAGCACATACACTTCGTCGGCATCGGCGGCATCGGCATGTCCGGCATCGCGGAAGTCCTGTGCAATCTGGGCTTTCGCGTTTCGGGTTCCGACATGAAAAAGTCGAGCGTCACGGAGCGTCTTGAAAAGCTTGGAGTTGAAGTTGATGAAGGGCATCGTGCCGAAAATGTCGGAGACGCGCATGTGGTGGTTCGCTCGACCGCTGTGCGTGACGATAATCCTGAGATTGTTGAAGCGAGGCAGCGTTCGATTCCGGTGATTCCGCGCGCAGAGATGCTGGCGGAGTTGATGCGGCTCAAGCCGCACACGGTCGCTGTGGCCGGTTCGCACGGCAAAACGACGACGACCTCTATGGTCGCAACTATTCTTGGACACGCCAAGCTCGATCCGACCGTGGTGGTCGGAGGCGTGGTCGGAGTTTTCGGCTCGAATGCGCGACTCGGCAAGAGCGACTTGATGGTTGCCGAAGCGGATGAAAGCGACCGCTCGTTTCTGATGCTGACGCCGACGATTGCGGTCGTCACAAATATCGACCGCGAGCACATGGATTACTACAGGGACATGGACGACGTGCGCGAGTGCTTCACAAGCTTTGTCAATAAAGTTCCGTTCTACGGCGCGGCGATCCTGTGTCTGGATGATCCGCAGGTGCAGGCCGTGATTCCGCACGTCAAGCGCAGGCGAGTCACTTACGGCCTCAGCGCGCAGGCGGACATCTCGGCGCACGGGATACGCTTCGACGAGGTCTTCGGCTCAAGCTTTACTGTGTGGCAGGGCAGCGAATCTGTGGGCGAAGTCACTATGCACGTGCCGGGGCTACACAATGTTTACAACGCGCTCGCAGCCATCGCGGTCGGCTTTGAGCTGGATGTGTCGTTCGAGCTGATAGCGGAGGCTCTGAGCCTGTTTGCGAACGCCGACCGCCGGTTTCAATTTAAGGGAGAAGAGGCGGGCGTGCTTGTTGTGGATGATTACGGGCATCATCCGACTGAGATTAAAGCGACGCTCGCCGCGGCCAAAATCGGCTCGGCGGGTCGCCGCATGGTCGTGCTCTTTCAGCCGCATCGCTACTCGCGCACGAAGGATCAGATGGAAGGCTTCGCGCAGTCATTCAATAACGCGGACGCGCTCTTCGTCACAGATATTTATGCCGCGAGCGAAGACCCGATTGACGGCGTGACATCGGAAGCTTTGACCGAAGCCATTAAGCGTTACGGCCACAAGAACGCGCACTACATCGGCTCGCTCGACGGGGCGGCGGAAGTCTTGCGCGAACACGTCAGCGAGGGCGACCTTGTGATTACGCTCGGCGCGGGGCCTGTCTTTAAAGCAGGCGAGCAGTTGTTGAATTTGCTGAAGAAATAGGTCTTTGGCCTTTGTGCTTTGGTCTTTGCTTGTCTTACTCACCTTGAATTTCATTACTCAAGGTTGAGTCGCGTGCAAAGACCTAAGGCCAAAGCACTAAGTACAAAAAAGAGAATGAACGAAGTCGAAAGAAAACCTGATTACGCGAAGCGTGACGCCTTGATCGAAGAGATTGCGGCGCGGCTCGGAGTGCGCGCGGAGAGGGGCAAGCGTTTTGCCGAGCTGACGAGCCTGCGTGTGGGCGGAGCGATTGATTGGGTGATTCAGCCGGTGACGGAAGGGCAGGCCGCAGCTGTCATATATGAGTTTGAGAAGGCCGCTATCGCTTGGCGCGCTCTCGGCTCAGGCAGCAACGTGCTGGCGGATGACGCGGAGCATCATTACGTGGTGGTAAGCACGAAAGAATTAAAAAGCGAAGCGCGTTTCGACGGCGAGCGCGTCAGCGTCAGCGCGGGTTATTCGCTGCCGCGCCTGTGCATAGACGCATGGCGACAGGCTCTGAGCGGAATCGAGGGACTCGGCGGAATTCCCGGCACGGTCGGCGGCGCGTTGTGGATGAACGCCGGAGCTTACGAGCATGAGATCGGAACCGTCACTGAGACCGTGCGCGTCGCGCGCGAAGGACGCGTCGCAGAAGTTCCCGGCAGTGAAGTCCAGTGGAACTATCGCCACACCTCTTTTCGTGAAGGAGAACTTCTGCTCGGCGCGACCCTGCGCCTGAGTGCGGATGACCCGGCGAAGATTAAAGGCCGCATGGATGAAGCCAAGTCCCGCCGCATGGCGACGCAGCCGCACGGCTCGCGCAGCGCGGGTTGCTTCTTCAAGAATCCGCCGGGCAGTGCAGTCGGCACGGGCAAGATGATTGACGAGATGGGCATGAAGGGCACGCGTCGCGGCGGCGCGCTCGTCTCGCCCATCCACGCCAACTTCATCGTCACGGAGGGCGAGAACGCGCGCGCCGAAGACGCACTCGCGCTCGCGGAAGAGATACGAGAGCGCGTGCGCAGAGAACATGGCATCGAGCTGGAATACGAAGTCGAGCTGTGGAGTGCTAAGCCGCTAGCGGAAAGTTCGGAGAGTTCAGAGAGTCAAGAGAGTTCATAGAGTTCTGAGAGTCAAGAGAGTTTTGAACTCTCCAAACTCTCTAAACTCTCCAAACTTTCTTAAGGAGGAAAATTGAGAGAGCAGGTTATTACACCCAGAGCTAACGGGCGCGGCGTGGTCACGGGCGGGCGCGGACGTTCGGGTGGCAATGTACAGAAGCCTGCGCGTCGCGGCGCGAGTTCGCGTGCGGGTGACAGCGCATTGCGCGCGGCTCTCGTGTATGCGCCGCTGGCAGGGAAAGTTCTGCTGGCGATAGTCGCGGGCGTGCTGCTCTTCGCGGGCTACCGCGCGGCGGCTTCCGCCTCCTTCTTTGAAGCGCGCTCGATTGAGATCAGCGGAACGTCGCGCGTCTCTGCCGACGAGATTAAAGCGGTCGTGCGCCGCGCTACTGCGGGCACGGGCGTGTGGCGCGCAGACCTGATGGCTATCAGCGCGGAGCTTGAAAAATTGGCGTGGGTACGCAAGGCGGTCGTCTCGCGCGTCTTGCCCGACGGCCTGCGCGTGCGCGTCACAGAGCGCGTGCAGCGAGCGGTTGTACGCACGAACGCCGGAAAGTTTATGTGGGTTGACGAGGACGCGATGTCTCTCGGTCAGATGTTGCCGACAGACCAGATGCCGCCGTTCTTCATACGCGGCTGGGACGAAGCCTTGACGAGTGAAGCTCGCGCAGGGAATCGCGAGCGCGTGGAAAAATATCTTGAGATGTCGCGCGAGTGGGGCGCGCTCGGACTGAGCGAGCGCGTGAGCGAAGTTGATCTCGGCGACACGCACGACGTGCGCGTGCTGCTCGCGGGCGATGACGCGCAGATCGAAGTCCGGCTTGGCGAAAAAAACTTCGGGCGTCGCCTGCAAAAAGCACTGAAAGTTTTGGAGGAGCAACGCTCGTCCACGCTCGCCCCGTTCATCACATATCTCGTCGCCAATCAGGATGAAAAGGGCGTCACGGTCGGTCACAGCGCGGCTGCTCCGACTATTAAAGAAGATAACGGCGGCGAAAATTCGAGCGACAGCAATCTCGTCAAAGCGAATGAGCGTGCGACGCCGACGCCCGCGAGTCGCAGTAAAAATGCGCCTGAGAGGGCGAGCGCGAAGGCGCAGAGCGAAACACGGAAAAAGAAGGAGACTAGGCAGAAAGAGAAATCTTCCGGCGAAACGAAGAAGGAGACGCGGCCACGCCGTGTCGGATAGAGCGGTTTTTATCTGTTCTCTTTTTCAAGGAGCAAGATGTGAATGGCTAAGCGTGCGACGCATACGGTCGGCCTCGACATTGGAACCAGCAAGGTGACGTGTATCGTCTGCGAGCCGGGCGATACGGGTCTGCTTGAGGTCGTCGGCATCGGCGAGGCTGACGCACGCGGCTTGCGCAAAGGCGTCGTCGTCAACCCGGACGCCGCCGTCGAAGCCATCAAGCGCGCCGTCGAAGATGCGGAGCGCATGAGCGGACTCGAAGCAGAAGAGGTGACGATCAACCTTGCAGGCTCGCACATCATGGGATTTAACGGTCAGGCGATTGTCGCAGTCTCTGGCCGCGACCGCGAGATAACGCCCGACGACGTGCGCCGCGCGATTGATTCCGCCTGCGCGATTCAGCTTCCCGCCGGACGCGAGATCGTTGACCGCCTGCCGCAGGAATTTATCGTGGACGATCAGGACGGCATCAACGACCCGGTCGGGATGATCGGCGCGCGGCTCGCAGTCAAAGTCCACATCGTGACCAGCCCCGTCACTGCGCGGCAGAACGCCATTAACGCGGTCAATCGCTCTGGCTTGATTGTCGCGGACATGGTGCTCGAACAGCTTGCCGCTGCCGAAGCTACTCTGACCGACGACGATAAAGAGTTCGGCTCGGCTCTCGTAGACATCGGAGCGGAGACGACCGGCCTCGTTATCTTCCAGCGCGGGGCGGTGCAGCACACAGCCGTGTTCGCGCTCGGCGGCTCGCACTTTACGAACGACATCGCGTTCGGCCTGCGCACGCCGATTCCGGAAGCAGAGAAGATCAAGCGCACGGTCGGCTGCGCTTCGAGCACGAGCCTTAATGAGATGCAGCGCGGCGAGCTGATCGAAGTCCCTTCGGTCGGAGGCCGCGCCCCGCGACAGCTCTCACGACAGATTTTGTGCGACATACTGCAACCGCGCGCCGAAGAGGTTTTGATGCACGTCGCGGACGAGATCAAAGATTCCGGATGGGAGCGACAGCTTTCGAGCGGCGTCGTATTGACGGGCGGCGGCGCGCTGCTTGACGGGATGGCGGAGATAGCCGAGCAGGTTTTCGATGCTCCGGTGCGCCTCGGATACCCCGAAAGAGATCGTTTCGGCGGTCTGATTGAAGATATACAAAGTCCCGCGTGGGCTGCCGCCGCAGGGCTTTCGCTGGTCGCACAGCGCACGCAGAGCGCGGAAATGCGCTCTCTCGGAGGAAAAAAAGGGGGCGCAGGCCGCCTGACGCACTTCGTTTCAAAATTTCGCCATCGTTTTAGTGGTATTTTTTGACAAGTTGTTGTATGCTGCCGCGCCAGCCGGCACAAGATGTAGTCCGCAAGATATAGGTGCCATAGGCGCGCACAGCCCAATATAACCGCACATAGTGCTTCGGAGTTCCGTAAGCATGAGAGAGAGGACAGACATTATGACACCGGATGGTCGTCAACCGGGCAACGGCATCAATATTTTTATTGACGATGAGCCGCCCATCACCGGAGCGCGCATTAAAGTCATAGGCATCGGTGGCGGCGGCGGCAACGCCGTCAATCGCATGATCGAGGCCGGCATAGAGGGCATCGAATTCGTCGTCGCCAATACAGACTTGCAGGCTCTAAAACGCTCACGCGCGCCGATCAAGATTCAACTCGGCGGCAGGCTGACCAAAGGTCTCGGCGCGGGAGCGAATCCAGTCATCGGGCGCGATGCCGCGCTTGAAGATACGGAGAAGATTATAGAAGTGCTTGAAGGCGCGGATATGATTTTCGTCACGACGGGCTTGGGCGGCGGCACTGGAACGGGCGCGGCTCCGATTATCGCGAGCCTCGCGACTGAGCTGAACGCTTTGACGGTCGCGGTCGTGACCAAACCTTTCCACTTTGAGGGCAAACGCCGCATGTCGCAGGCCGAGCAGGGCTTGAGAGAGCTGCGCGAGTGCGTTGACACAGTGATTACGATTCCTAACGAGCGTTTGCTACACACGGTTGAGCGCGGCGTCTCGCTGGCGGACTCGTTCAAGGTCGCGGACGACGTGCTGAGGCAGGCCGTGCAGGGCATCTCGGATTTGATCACCGTGCCGGGACTCATCAATCTGGATTTCGCAGATGTGAAGGCCATCATGGCGGGCATGGGCTTGGCCTTGATGGGGGCGGGTCGCGCGAGCGGCGAGAACCGCGCGGTCGAGGCGACGCAGCAGGCCATCTCTTCGCCGCTCCTTGAAGAGGCGACGATTGAAGGCGCGAAGGGCGTGCTTATCAACATCACAGGCGGCGCAGACCTCACGCTCTATGAAGTCAACGAAGCCTCTTCGATCATACGCGAGGCGGCGGACGAAGACGCGAACATAATTTTCGGTGCGGTGATTGACGAAACGATGCGCGATGAGATGAAGATTACTGTCATCGCCACAGGCTTTGACAAAGAGTCTGCGGATGCGGGCGCGAACCACTCGAACGCCGCGCTGCCGCCGACTCCCGCGCGCTATACGCAGCGACCCGGCGATGACCTGACGCGCCCCAACGTCAGCAACCCCGCGCGCCCGGACGATCTGGATGTCCCGACGTTCATACGCAAGAAAGCGGACTGACCATTAAGTCCTAAGTCTCAAGTCCCAAATCTCAAGTCCCAAGTCCCAAGTTTGTCATCAGCCTGGGACTTGGGACTTGAGACTTGGGACTCTTTCGTGTAGCATGACGCGCATTCCTTAATAGGATTTCCCAAATCGGGTAAACACAACTTCTCTCCTTTGAATAGGCCGCAGCCTGCGAGAGTGGTAAACAATTGCCGCGTCATGCGCGCCCGCATTTGTTAAGAGCGCGAGCGCGCCTGTCGCGCGTCATTCCCCGCTTCTACAAAGTGGAGGTAAAAGGTCACAGTGAATCGTAAATTAATCAGAACAACTTTAGCCGAAGTCAAAAATAAGGGACGCGAGAACCCCCAGCCAAAAGAGCGCGTCAACGGTAGCCCGTCGCGTTCGAGCAGCGGCGGCGGAGACAGAGACAGATCAGAGTCTTCGTCGCATCGTGATCGAGACCGCAGCTCGCAATCGTCTGCATCAAGCGTGCAGGTGCGCAAGCGCACTCCCCCTCCGACCGAAACGAGCGCGGAAATCTTTTATTACAAAAAGCAGATTGACGCGCACACGTTGATGATCATCCTCTTGCAGGATGGTGAAGAGATAGAAGGGACTATCGAGTGGTATGACCGCACCGCGCTCAAGGTCAATCGCAAATCGGCTCCTAATCTTCTTCTGCTCAAGCATAATATCAAGTACATGTACAAGGCCGACGAGCGCGAAGGCGATTAGAGCTTGCGCTCTTGTCGCTGGCCCTGTCGTTTACTTTATCGCTTCAAACTCGAAGACGGGCTGAGTCCGCCGCCGCATCTCTCCGCGTCGCTTTGAAACCATGACAGAGTTGCCGCACAACTCAAAAGCTGCCTCTTCCAGACACAGGGGACGCTTGCCGCGCATCGCCATCACGATGGGCGATCCGGCAGGCATCGGCCCGGAGGTCGTCCTCAAAGCAGTCGCCGAGGAAGAAATCCGAAGGGTTTGCGCGCCCGTCATCATCGGCGACGCGCAACTGCTGGCACACACGGCTCGCACGCTCGACCTGCAATGCGGCTACGACATCGTGCGCAGGGACGAGCGGCTGCCGGACGCTTTCGCCGATCCGATTATCTATCATCTGGATAACGTCTCCGGGCACATCGAGCCGGGCATCGAATCCGGCGCGGCTGGCAAAGCTGCCGCCGGCTACATCGAAGCCGCCGTCGAATTGTGCGCGAGCGGCGATGTGGATGCGATAGCGACCGCGCCGATCAATAAGCGCGCACTCTTTTTGGGCGGCTACAGCTTTCCCGGGCATACGGAATTCTTAGCACACTTAACGAGCACGGAAGAGTATGCGATGGCTTTCGTCGCGGCCAACCTGCGGATCGTGCTTTTGTCCACGCACGTGCCGCTCTCAGAAGCCATTCGCCTCGTCAGGCGCGAAAGCCTCGTGCGCGTCATCAATCTCACGCACAGGGAATTGAAGCGATGGGGCATTGAGAGGCCGCGTCTCGCTGTGGCCGCGCTCAACCCGCACGGCGGCGAGGGCGGACTGTTCGGAGTCGAAGAGGCTTCGGAGATCATGCCCGCCGTCGAAGACTGTCGCGGGCGTGATGACATGAACGTTGAGGGGCCGTTTTCCGCCGACACGATTTTCCTGCGCGCCTCTCGCGGCGAGTTCGATGCGGTGGTTTCGTGTTACCATGACCAGGCGATGATTCCGGTCAAGTGCCTGTCATTTGGCGAGGCCGTCAACGTCACGCTCGGATTGCCGTTCATACGCACTTCGGTAGATCACGGGACGGCTTTTGATATTGCGGGCAAGGGACTGGCGGAACATTCAAGCATGGTGGCTGCGATCCTGCTGGCGGCGGAACTCTCCACCCGCGCCGATGAATCGGGCAGAGCCGTCGAAGTTTAGTTGTAGGGGGAAGTAGAAAGTGTCCACGCAAAATCCTCAGACCTCACAGAGAATTATCGTCGCCGATGATGACCCGGCGATCCTGCGCCTCGTCACAGCCATCGTCGAAAAAGAGGGCTACATGGTCGTCCCTGCGCGTGACGGGCGCGAGGCATACAAAATCCTGCAGGCGGATGCGGGCTTCATCGCGGGCATCTTCGATGTCGTGATGCCGCACATACAGGGGCCGGAGCTTGTTCGCTACATGCGGACTGAGAAGCGTCTGATGAGAATCCCCGTGATGATGATGACCGCAGAGCAGAATCCCAAGCTTTCGTCCGATAGTTTCGCAGCCGGAGCCGTCGTCTTTCTGCCGAAGCCGTTCACGACCGCGCAGCTCCAAATCATGTTGCGTATGCTGATTGCCAAAGCTGCTTCTTCATAAAACTATAGCCGCGCCGTACAAGTTTGCGATGAGTTGCTTTAGTTTCACCAGACCGCGCATCCCGCTTCAAATTCTGTTGCTGCTCATCACTTTTGCGTCCGGCTGCACTGCGCCGCGTGAGGTGGAGCTTCACCCTGAGATTAAGGCAAGCCCTCGCGCGGGCGTGGAAATCACGAACCGCGATGATTTCACCTATCCGCGCGCGACCGTCTTCGTCAAAGGATTTTATTCATCGGAAGCCGGAGACATCGCCGTGGGTCAGACCGTGCGGATTCCCTTCGATTCGTTCGTTGACGATAACGGCAACCATTTCGATGTCTCGACGATGAAGCCCGAAGTCATACGCCTCCGCGCATGGATTGACGGCAAAGCCGTTTCAAAATTTTTTCAGATCAAGTAGCTTCAAAGCCGGATTGACTCGCAGTCGAATAAGTTCAAAGCCAAACCAGAAAGAGCGCGAAAGACATGAAACATCTCATACGCCTGAGCCTGATCTTCATCATTTTTATTTTGTGCGCGGCCTTCGTCGCACGTGCGGCGGGAGATTTAAGCGCGAAGGAGGCGCGCAAGCTGATCGCACGCGTGGCCGGAATCGAGCTGCCCTCGGACGCCGTGCGCATCAAAGAGGTGTCGTCGCTCGGCTCGTCAGCGGTCGTGGTCGCGCAGGTCGAGACAGCGTTTCGCCTCGTCAAGGGCGACGATGACAAATGGCGCGTCGCGGAGATTAGAACCGGCGACAATAAATGGGAGGACCTAGACATGATCACCCGCGCCGTCAATTCCGAGAAGGCCGAGCGCGCCCGCGCAGAGCTTGAGACGATGGCGACCGCGCTCGAATCGTTCCGCCGCGAGCGCGGCTTTTACGTCGTCGCCGATACGGAAGCAGTCCTCGTAGACCAGCTCAACCCGCGTTATCTCTCACGCGTGATTCGCGTTGACCCGTGGCACAAGCCCTACCTCTACGAAGGCACACACGACCGCTTCACCCTGCGCTCGTCCGGAGTGGACGGCAAAGAGAACACGACGGATGATGTCGTCATCAGCAGCAAAAATTAGCCATACACTACGTGAAGTCCAAACATGATTTTATGCTTGTCTGAAACTTCGTTAAGTCACATAATCTCATGGGAACAAAAACTTATGAGTGAAGAGCAGACCCAAGACGTGCATGATGGGCGTTCCTTTGAGGAACGAGTATTCGCGCGCTTTGATTCGCTTGATGCACGCCTGCAAAAGCTTGAGAGTGAAGCAGACCGCAGAGCGCTTGAAACCAAGCCGATTTGGGAACGTGCATTAGCTGAAATTTTGGAAATGCGGCAGGGGCTGAGTGATTTTCGCGGCGAAGTAAACGACGCCTTGCATGATATTTCGAGAAAGATGAGCGTGCTCGGTAACGATATGATTCACCTCCGCGCAGATCAGACTCACATCGAGAGTCGGCTTGATAATCTCGAAACAAAATCTTAAAGGTAACTGGATTAAAAAAGCTTCTCAGCTTTAATTTCGTCTATCAATTTTGAAGTCGAAATACCCAATTGGCTTTCTCGTTTATCTTCAATCCAAAATCCAAAATCTCAAGTCCAAAATCTTCTTGACGCGCCGCTCAATCGGGTGTTAGGTTTCCAAAGGTGAACTGCTTGCGGCTGAATGAGCTGCAAGTGAATCGCTAATGCCCCGCGCCGCCGTGTTTACACGCGCTTTGGCAGTCCTGCTGGTGGCGCTCACCTCTTTAAGAGACATCAAAGGAGTCAGTTTAGGGAATGGGACGCAAACTGCTGCTTGCGGATGATTCCATTACCATCCAGAAGGTTGTGAATCTCACCTTCGCCGACGAGGGTCTGGAGGTCACGTCCGTCGGCAATGGCGATCTGGCCGTCGAAAAGATCGAAGAGATTCTCCCTGACATAATCCTCGCGGACATACACATGCCGGGACTCAACGGCTACGAGGTGTGCGAGTTCGTGAAGCGGAGCGAGCGTTTCCGCCACATCCCGGTAATGCTTCTCGTCGGCTCGTTCGAGCCATTTAACGAAGCGGAGGCGCGCAGAGTTGGCGCGGATGACCACTTGACCAAGCCTTTCCAATCCATACGACAACTGGTAAGCAAGGTCGGCTCGCTCTTGAGCGGAAAATCTTCCGCTCCCGAAGAGGACGACTCTACGACCAGAGACCTTGAGCCGCCCGCGCAGGCTTCGCAGGCCGAGGGCGATGTGCGTGAGGATTCGCCGCCCACGGCTCCGACCGCACAGCCCTCTGAAGAGCTGTTCAGTGAAGAGACCGGCGACGCGCGCCGCGAAGACTTCGCAGACCCGACGCTTGACGATGCGATGATAGAGGCCACGCCCGCAAGCGATTTCAATCTCAACCGCACTATCAACAGCGCACAGCGCGCGACCGCCCCGCTCAGCTCAGCCGATCTTGAAGAAGCGGGTATCAATCTCAACCAGTCATCATCCATTAGTATGCAAGACACTCTGCGTTTGCCCGTGCTCGAAGCCGAGAACGAAAGCGTCGCTCAATCTGAGCCTGAAACTCAAGAGACTTTTACCGAGACATCTTCCGAGGCATCTGCTCCGACTTCTGCCGAGCGGTTCGGCAATGTTCACACAGCGGATGACGGGTTGCTTGATCTGGGCGAGATGGAGCCTAAATCTTCTGCCGCCGCAGAAGCAGGTGATTTCGTGTTAGACATCTGGGACGACGCTCCCGCTCAGGTTTCGACGCACGCTCTCATGGCTGAAACGGCTGAAGCCGCAACGCCGCACGCGGAAGCTTCCACGCCCGCTGACGATATCTCTGAAACTCCATCCGTCGAATATGACGGCGAAGTCAGCGAAGCCGCATCAACCGGAGATTTCGTCGAAGCCGAAGTCGTCGAAGCAGAGCCGCTCGTCGAGGCGCAGTCCGTAGTGGAAGCCCTCGCGAGCGATGACGCTTCCGTACCGGTCGAACCTGAAACCGCACACGCCATCGCAGAGCCAGTCATAGAAACCGGCGGCACACCGACGCCGCACACAGGCCAGATTACTCTGGATCAGTTATCGCCCGAAGTGATTGACGCAATCGCCCGCCGCGCCGTCGAGATGCTTTCCGAAAAGGTCATCGAACAGATCGCATGGGAAGTCGTCCCCGATCTGGCCGAACGACTCATCAAGCGTCGGCTGGAAGAAGAGAAGAAGCAGTAACATTCAACAACGGAATACAGAAGTCAGAAGTCAGAAGTCAGAAGAAGGCTATGCCCCAAACTGATTTCTAACTTCTGGCTTCTTTTTTTGTGAAACACATTGGCGAGGTGAAACCAATCACCGATTGCTTTACAATGCCTTCTGAATTCTGACTCCTGACTTCTGTATTCTGAGTTAATAATGGACATTCCGAAAACATACGACCCGAAACAGGCTGAGGCCAAACATTACGCGCGCTGGGAAGAGGCCGGCTTTTTCGCTCCTGAGATAAATCGTGACCCGAAGGCTCCGGTCTATTCAATCGTTATCCCGCCGCCGAACGTGACCGGCTCGCTGCACATGGGTCACGCCTTACAGCACACGATCATGGATTTGTTGACGCGATATAAACGCATGAGCGGCTATCGCACGCTGTGGCTGCCGGGCATGGATCACGCCGGAATCTCGACGCAGATTATGGTCGAGCGGCAGCTCAGGAAAGATGGCTTGTCGCGGCACGATCTGGGGCGCGAGAAGTTCACAGAGCGCGTCTGGCAATGGAAAGAGCAGTACGGCGGGCAGATTTTAAAACAGATGCGGCGCGAGGGAGCGTCGGTTGATTGGTCGCGCGAACGCTTTACGATGGACGAGCGACTGACGCGCGCCGTGCGCGAGTTCTTCGTGCGTTGTTATGAAGAGGGGCTTATCTATCACGGCGAGGGGATGATTAGCTGGTGCCCGAAAGACCAGACCGCTCTCTCCGACCTCGAAGTCGAAAAGGAAGAGCAGAAGGACGGAAAGCTTTACTACCTGCAATATCCCGTGAAGGGCAGCGAGCGGCGCGTGACTGTTGCGACCACGCGCCCCGAAACGATGCTCGGCGATACCGCTGTGGCTGTTAATCCGTCTGACGAGCGTTACAGCGACTTGCTCGGCGCACCCTTGCTGTTGCCGCTCGCGTCGCGCGAGATTCCAGTCATCGCGGACGAGTTCGTTGATCCGGAGTTCGGCACGGGCGCAGTCAAGATTACGCCCGCGCACGACCCGAACGATTATGCGATGGGTTTGCGTCACAATCTCCCGCAAGTGCGCGTGATAGACCAGCACGCGCGCATGACCGCGGAGGCGGGCGCAGAGTTCGAGGGCTTAGACCGTTACGAAGCGCGCGAGAAAGTCTTGCAAAAGTTTGAAGAACTCGGCCTGCTTGGGAAGGTTTCGGATTACGAGTTCTCGATTACGAAATGCGGGCGTTGCCGTACTGTGATCGAGCCTCTGATTTCGACGCAATGGTTTTTGAAGCAGGCGGAGATGGGACGCGCGCCGCTTGAAGTTGTTCGTGAACAGCACGAGCCGCGCTTTGTGCCGCGCGTGCCTTACGAAAAAGTCTACACGGACTGGCTCGAAAATCTGCACGACTGGACGCTCTCACGCCAACTCTGGTGGGGGCATCGTATCCCCGCTTGGTACGACGAAGCGGGCATGGTGTACGTCGCGCGCAGTGTGGAAGAGGCGAGAGAGAAAGCCGGAACGGATAAGCTGGAGCAAGATCCGGATGTGCTCGACACATGGTTCTCGTCCGCGCTCTGGCCTATCTCGACTCTCGGATGGCCTGATGAAGACGCGCCTGACCTCAAGACTTTTTATCCGACCTCGCTGCTCGTCACGGGGCGCGACATAATTTTTTTGTGGGTCTCGCGGATGATGATAACGGGCTTGAAATTTACAGGCCAGAAGGCTTTTGATGACGTGTACATCACAGGCACGATTTTTGACAAGCACGGTCAGCGTATGTCGAAGACGAAGGGCAACGGAGTTGACCCGCTCGACGTGTTCGACAAATACGGCGTGGACGCGACGCGCCTCGTGCTCGCGTCAATCGGCACGACCGACACGCGCTGGAACGACACGCAGGTCGAATCCTATCGCAACTTTGCGAACAAAATCTGGAACGCGACGCGCTTCTGTCTGATGAACTCGGAAGGCGCGCTCGTCAAGAGCGATGCGTTTCAGGAAGAGCATGGAAAGCTTGCTCTTCATGATCGCTGGATTCTCTCGCGGCTCAACCGGACGGCGAGAGACGTTCACACGTATCTGGAAAAGTACGCCTTTCATGAAGCAGTGCAGACGCTCTATCATTTTTTCTGGGATGATTTCTGCGACTGGTACATCGAATTGACGAAGGCTGAGATAACTGCTGAAGAGGCTTCGCCCGAACGCGATGCCGCGCGGAGTCGCATCCTGACAGTGCTTGAACAGGCTCTGCGTTTGCTCCACCCGTTCATGCCTTACATCACAGAAGAACTGTGGCTGAGTCTGCCGGGCGTGGACGAAGAGCTACTGCACCCGGCTTACAGGGGCGCGGACGCAACCATCATGCTGGCGAGTTATCCGCAGGGCGATGCCGCTCTGATTGATGAAGAAGTTGAAGCGGAGATGCAGGCCGTGATTGATTTAATCTCGCGCGTGCGCAACATACGCTCCGAGATGAACATCAAGCAGAGCGAGCGCGTGCCGCTGCTCATCAGCGCGGCTGATGAGAAATTGCGCGCGGTGTTTGCGGCGAGCACGGATCAGATAGCGCGCATCGCTCGCGCCTCGGACATCAGCATCGGAGAGAAGCTTGATGCGCCAAGAGCTTCCGCGCGTGCCGTGCTCGGCGGAGGTGCGGAGGTCGCGTTGCCGCTCGAAGGCTTGA
Source organism: uncultured Pyrinomonadaceae bacterium (assembly GCA_964246305.1). Taxonomy (GTDB): domain Bacteria; phylum Acidobacteriota; class Blastocatellia; order Pyrinomonadales; family Pyrinomonadaceae; genus JACMLC01. The sequence goes on along the minus strand of CAXTPS010000024.1, from coordinate 60,544 downwards.
TTGACTTCGCACAGGAGCGCGAGCGGCTGACGAAAGAGCAGGCGAAGTTGAAAGTTGAAGCGGAGAGGCTTGAGAAGCAGCTCGGCAATCCGCAGTTTGTCGAACGCGCGCCCGCCGAAAAGGTTGAAGACCTGCGGCAGCGTGTCGCGGACATCAATCAACGTATGACTGCGCTGGAACAGAATCTGGAGGCTTTTGCTTAAATGAACTGGCTTGACGAGAGCGCGCTCTTTTCTCAGATCGGCGCATTCCTCAGTGAAGATTTGGGACGCGGCGACATCACGACGCAGGCGACCGTCGCACGCAACGCACACGCGCGTGGACGCTTCATCGCCAAAGAGGCGATGGTCGTCGCGGGACTCGAAGCGGCGGAAGCTGTCTTTTCCACCCTGGATACGCAGCAACAGATAGAAGCTTTCGTCTCGGACGGCGACGAGGTCGAAGAGGGGAAAATCATCGCGCGCACGAGCGGCTTTGCCGACGTGCTGCTGGCGGGCGAGCGCGTCGCCCTCAACCTGCTGCAACGCCTTTCAGGGATTGCGACCGAGACGCGCAAGTACGTGCGCGCCATCGAAGGTACGAGCGCGCAGATAGTTGACACGCGCAAGACTACGCCGGGACTGAGGATGCTTGAGAAGTATGCAGTGCTGGCGGGAGGGGCGCGCAATCATCGCTTCGGTCTGGATGACGGCGTGTTGATTAAAGATAATCACATCGCGCTCGCGGGCGGCGTCGGCGCGGCGGTCGAGGCAGCGCGCGCTCAGGTCGGGCACCTGCACAAAATCGAGGTCGAAGTCTCAAACGAGCCAGACCTGCTTGAAGCAATCAAGCGCGGGGCCGACATAGTATTGCTCGACAACCTGACGCCGGAAGAGACCGTGCGGATAGTAGAAGTAGCGCGTGAGCTTGCGCCGCAGGTGACGCTCGAATCATCGGGCGGCATCACGCTCACAAACGTGCGCGCCTTTGCAGAAGCGGGCGTTGATCTCATCAGCATCGGCGCGCTGACGCATTCCGCGCGGGCGATGGATATTAGTTTTAAGATTCAAGCCGGATAAAAAAGTTCTTAGGTCTTTGTGCTTTGGTCTTGGCACGCGGCTTAACCCTGAGTGAAATGATTCAAGCTGAGGCAGACATGCAAAGACCAAAGACCAAAGCACAAAGACCAATGTTTATATCGTGATTGCATGGAACTTACGACCGATTTTTACGTGAAAGAGAGACCGCCTTCGGCGGCGTGCGCGCACGGCTCTCTCGTGATAAAGTTTAAGCACACGGAAATTGGAGGTTTCATCATGCGTTTTCAGTCGGGTCGTCAAACGACGTTTGCTCTCGCGGTCTTATTGCTGTTGGTGTTCTGCGTCACAGACGCGAGCGCGCAAAAGCGGCGCACGAAGAGGTCGCGACGCGTGACTAATCCCGTAACGAGGACGGCGATTGTGACGCCCGCGCCGACGCCGGGCGCGTCAACCGCAGACCCGAGTATTATCAGCACCGCCGAAGAGAGCGCATCCGAGACGGGCACGACCGCGAGCGGAAGGCGTTCGAGCATGCGCCGCAACATCGCGCCGCAAGCGGAAGAGGATTCGCGGCAAAAGATGGAAAGGCTCTCGGCGCAGGTCAACGCACTCAATGACAAGCTGAGCCAGATGGAGCAGCAACAGCGCACGCTGGTCGATCTCGAACGGCTCTCGCGCGCAGAGACGCGCGCCGAAGGCTTGCGTGTGCAACTTCGCGACGTGCAGGAAAAAGAGGGCGACTTGCAGTCACGCTCCGAACAGCTTGATTACGAGTCCAAACCCGAGGTCATAGAGCGCACGCTGTCCGTCTCAGGCTCCACGCGCCCGGAGGAGTTGCGCGAGACGCGGCGTCGCCAGCTTGAGGCTGAAAAAACCCGTGTGCAGTCGCAGCTTAACCTGCTGGCGACGAGTCGTGCGCGACTTGAAACAGCCATCGCCAATGCGGACGCCGAAGCAGACCGCATACGCGCGCGTGTGGATGCCGCGAGCGTACCCGAACAGACCGAACAACCGACCGGCACAGATGTCGGAGCGCAACCCGACAGCACCACGCGTTCAAACGATACCGGCAACGGCGAGCCTCAGCGATAGCGCGTCTTTCAAACTTATGAGCACGATTGCGCAGGACAAGCTCTATCGCTTAATCAACGAAGCCAGCCTGCGCGGCGAGCGCGTGGTGGTCGCCACGGTCGCGCACACGCGCGGCTCGACTCCGCAGCGGCGCGGCGCGAAGATGCTCTTTTTTGAGAGCGGCGCGGTCGCGGGCACGGTCGGCGGCGGTTGTATCGAAGCCGAAGTCTGGGCTGAAGCGCGAGAGGCTTTACGCAGCGGCGCAACTGCGCTCCATCACTTCAAGCTCACCGCCGACGAAGCCAGCGAAGAGGGCATGGTCTGCGGCGGTACGATGGAGATTTTTATAGACGTGTGGGGCGTAAAGCAGTGACGAGTGAGAAGTGACAGGTGACAAGATAAAAACCTGTTCTTGCTTGTCACTTGTCACTCGTCACCTGTCACTTCTTTTGGAGGTGGATCATGTCAGAATCTTTCTTAGAAAATTACAAGGCGAAGCACAGGCATCCGATGAATCGTCTGACGCATTCAATCGGCATTCCGATGATTCTCATCTCGCTGCCGCTCTTTTTCTTGAGCTGGCGTTGGGCGCTCGCGCTCTTTATCGTCGGCTGGATTTTGCAGTTCGTAGGGCATGCCTTCGAAGGTAATCAGCCAGCCTTCTTTCAGAACCCGCTCTATCTGCTGGTCGGCCCGTTGTGGTTCTTGAAGCGCGTAGGCCGCATTGTCGGACTGGGCAAGCCGCACGCGCCAAAGCAGCCGAGCGTCAATCGTTAAGCTGCTCTCGAAATGCCTGAAGCCAGCGAGCCATCACCAGCCGTCGCTCTCACAGAAGCAATCAATCGTGCCCTCAGAGAAGGCTCACTCGCAGCTCTGGCAACGCTCGTCGAAACGCCGCAGGGCGTCGGCGCGAAACTGTTCGTCGAAGAGCAAGGCGCGCACACATGCACTCTCGGCGATGCCGCGCTTGATACAGCAGTCGCGCGACATGCCACAGCTTTCCTTGCATCAAGAGTCGAAGCCGTAACACATCTCGTCGAAGAGTTCGCGCCGGAGCTTGAAAACTGGCGCGGCACGCGCGTTTTGTTCGAGCGCGTAGAGCCTGAGCCGCACCTTGTTATCTGCGGCGCGGGACACGTCGGAGCGTCGCTCGCGCGGCTCGCACGCTTGACGGGCTATCGCGTGACGCTGATAGATGACCGCGCGGATTTCGTCACGCGTGAACGTTTCTCTGATGAGGAAATCGAATTGATCGCGGCTGAAAGTTGGACAGATGCAGTGAGGAAGACGGTCGGCCTTGGGCGCAATGTCGCGGTCGCGGTCGTGACGCGCGGGCACAATGAGGATGAAAAATGCATGCGCGCCGCCGTCGCCACGCGTCCCGATTACATCGGACTCATCGGCAGCCGCAGGCGTACGAACATCGTGCTCGAACGCCTGCGCGAAACGGGCGCGGATGAAAATTTATTGAAACAGGTCAGAGCGCCTATCGGGCTGGACATCGGCGCGGTCTCGCCCGAAGAGGTCGCGCTCGCCATTCTCGCGGAGATAGTCGCGGAGAGACGCGGCGGCACGGGCAGTGCGCTTTCGGCATGGAGACGCGAAAAGCAAGGATGAAGGATGAAGGATGAGAGATGAAGTAAAAGCTCAAGCCGAAGCAGTTGAAATGCTGCCGGTGGAAATGCCGGAGCTTGATGAAGAGCAGGCTGAAACACGTTCGTCTTCATCCGCGTCGTTTCACGCACAGCCCTCGTCGCTTGAGAGCAGCGGGATGTTTCGCGCGCTGTCGCATCGCAACTTTCGCGTGTTCTGGGCGGGAGCTTTTCTCTCGAACGTCGGCACGTGGATGCAGGCAGTGGCGCAGGGCTGGCTCGTGCTGAAATTGACGAACTCTCCGTTCTGGCTCGGTGTGGACGGGTTCATGGCGACTGCGCCGGGGTTGCTCCTGACGCTGGCGGGCGGCGTCTTCGCAGACCTCGTTGACAGGCGGCGCTTGCTGCTTTTCACACAAATCGGCGCGATGGCGTGCGCCTTCTCGCTGGCGACGCTAATCGTGCTGGATGTCGTGCATGTGTGGATGATTCTGTTGATTTCGTTTGGGACTGGTTGTTGCTTTGCGATGGCTGGGCCTTCTTATCAGGCGATCACGATTGACCTCGTCGGGCGCGAAGATTTGGCGAATGCTATCTCGCTCAACTCCGCGCAGTTTCAGCTTTCACGCCTCATCGGCCCGGTCAGCGCGGGGCTGGCTTTGAGCGCGTTCGGAATCGCGGGCTGCTTCTTTCTCAACGGCGCGTCGTACTTCGCGGTCATCGCCGCGCTTCTAATCGTGCGTGTGCCCGCCACGACGCACGCGGCAACGCATGCGGTGACAGACAGGCGCGCTCTGTGGCTCGATCTGGTTGATGGCTTCCGCTACGTGCTCAAGCGTCCGCGCGTCTCGATTCTGCTGCTCATCTGTTTCGTGTCAAATCTTTTCGGCGCGCCGTACCTTTCGCTGATGCCGTACTTTGCGCGCGACATTCTGCACATGGGCGAGAAGGGTTTGGCCTTGATGATGGGCATGTCCGGCGGCGGAGCTTTCTGCGGCGCGATAGTGCTGGCTTACCTCGGGAACTTTCAGCGCAAAGGCTGGTCTGTGCTCTGCGGCAGTTTCGTCTTTTCGATCTGCCTGATCGGATTCGCACTCTCGGACAGCGTGCGGGTCTCGCTCTGTTTTATTTTCGGCATGGGCTTCGCAATCGTGTTCGCCATCGCCGTCACAAACACTCTGCTCCAACAGCTCGTCACGAACGAGATGCGCGGGCGCGTGATGAGCATGTTCATACTCTCTTTTATCGGCGCGATGCCCATCGGCAATCTCATCGCCGGAGCCTCTTCGGCTCGCTTCGGCGCGCCGCACACGCTCGCCACCGGCGGCATCATCATCGCGCTGTTCATCATCGCCGTGACGATTCGTAATAAGCGTCTACGTGAATTGCATTAACAGGAAGATTCAAACAGGGATGGACGGGATAGACAGAATAAGAATTTGAGATGGCAGATTTGAGATTTGAGATTTGTCATCTGAAATCTGCTGGCTTATATCCTGTTCATCCTGTCCATCCCTGTTTGAATTTCTTACGTATTGCGCAAGAATCAAAAGCAGTAGCGTTCTAACTGGCGAACCCGCGTGCATCTGATATGCGGTCAAAGCCTTTGGAGGAGAGAGACATGCGTTTGAAAAAATCTGCTTTATTGTTGGTTTCGTTCCTGTTTTTGCTTGCGGGCGCGAGCCTTTCGGCGCAGGCGCAGGGCGTGATCGTGCCGGGACGCTGTGAACGCTGCCCGCAACCTATCACGCTGCCTCGCGCGCTGCCCATCAAATCAATTAACATCCAGACCAAAATCAGCGGTCAGATAGCGACGACACACCTTGAGCAAATCTTTCGCAACGATACGAACGGAACGCTCGAAGGCACGTACCTGTTCCCGATTCCCGAAGCCGCTTCGATAGTCGAGTTCGCTATCTGGGACGGCAACAATCGTCTGGTCGGCGAAGTTCGCTCGCGCGAAGAGGCACGCCAGATTTATGATGAGATAGTCAGGCGGCAGCGCGACCCGGGGCTGCTTGAGTACGCCGGAAAAGATTTATTTCAAGCCAGCATCTTTCCCATCCCTCCGCATTCGGACAAAAAACTTGAGTTGACGTACACGCAGGTGCTCAAAGCTGAATCGGGCACGGTCTCGTATCGTTACCCGCTCGGCACAGGCCGCCAGCTTGTCTCAATCGGAAACGTTTCGGGCAATGTCGAGATAGACAGCAAAGACCCGATTCGTAACGTCTATTCGCCGAGCCACGACATCGCGCTCGCGCATCACGGCTCGCGCAACGCGCGCGTCTCTTTTGAAGTCAAAGGCGGGCGTGAGCCGCAGGACTTTCAGCTTTTCTATGCGCTCTCGCGCGATGATTTCGGACTCTCGCTTTTGACCTACAGAGAGCCGGGCAAGGACGGCTATTTCCTCTTGATGCTCTCGCCGAAGGATGAATTGACGGAGCAGGAATATGCAGCCAAAGAGATTGTATTCGTGCTCGACACTTCGGGTTCGATGGCCGAGGCGGGCAAGATGGAGAAGGCGCGCTCGGCTCTCCTCTTCGGCATCAAGAGTTTGAGGCCGGATGATCGCTTTAATGTTATCTCGTTCGCGGGCGAAGAGCATTTGATGGAGAGCGGTCTCATCAATGCCGATGCGAGCGGGCTGGCGCGCGGCGAAAAGTTCGCTAAATCTTTACGTGCGACGGGCGGGACGAACATCAACGATTCTTTGCACGCGGCTCTCAATCAATTCGAGAGAAGCGACCGGCCACAGATGATCGTCTTTATGACGGACGGTCTGCCGACCGTCGGCGAGACAAACGTCGAGCGCATCATTGAGAACGTGCGTAAAGATCGCAGGGCAAATAACGTGCGTCTCTTCACCTTCGGCGTCGGCTATGATGTCAACACGTCTCTGCTGGATAAGCTCGCGGCTGAGAACAACGGAACGGCGGATTACGTCGAGCCGAAAGAAGATTTGGAAGTCAAAGTCTCGAACTTTTTCACGAAGGTAAATTATCCGGTCCTGACAGACCTCAAGCTTGACATGGGCGGCGTCGAGACAGACCTGATCTACCCGCGCAACATGCCAGACCTTTTCAAAGGAACACAGATGACTCTGATCGGTCGCTACAGCAATGAGCGCGATCTTGATAACGTACGCCTGCGCCTGACAGGCAAGACCGGACGCGAGACGCGCAACTTCTCTTACGAACAGCTTCAGTTCCCACTGCGAGATAACGTCAACGATTTTCTGCCGCGCCTGTGGGCGACGCGACGCGTCGGCTGGCTGATGGAGCAGATTCGCACCAACGGCGAGCAGCAAGAGCTGCGCGACGAGATAATTGACCTCGGCACGCGATACGGCATCGTCACGCCTTACACCTCGTATCTGGCGGTCGAGCCGGGTATGTCCGCTCAGCCCGTCACCGGCGGTGATAGAGGCAGAAGCAACAACATGCAGGTTGACGGGCAGGACAACAAAGATAGCAGCGCGCAGTTCGGCGCAGGGCGGCCTGCGGCCAGTGCTCCGCCAAAGGAGGCGATGAAAGCTAAGACCGGCGCTCTGGCTGTGCAGCAGAGCAAGCGTGATCGCGCGCAGCAGGAAAGCACCACCGTCTCGAATCAAGAGGCCGAGATTTCTGCGGGGGTGCGTAAGGTAGCAAGCAAGACGTTCTACCTGCGTGAAGGCGTCTGGACGGATGCAGATTTCAAGGCTGATACGCGGATGCCCGAAACGGCTTTAACCTTCGGCAGCGACGAATATTTCGCACTGCTCAAGCGAGAGCCGCGACTGTCGCAATACTTCGCGCTCGGCGAACGCGTCGTAGTCGTCCTCGATGGCCGCGTCTATCGCGTCAACGCCGCGCCTTAGCTAAAGAATAGCGGGATGCGGATTTCGGATTGCGGATTTAAGAGACAATCTGTCTTTCATTCCGCAATCCAAAATCCGCATTCCGTAATCGAATGGCTGAAGTTAAAAACATATTTGGCCTTAACAGAGCGGGGGCAAGCCACCCTTCCTGACCTATGAGACGGCTTGATTTGAATAGCTCAAATAACATTGTCTCAAAGGTTGGGAAGAGGGGCTTGCCCCCGTCGCTTTGGTTCGCTTTATCCACATTTAGTTTTGCAACCTAATCTGAGTTCGTGTACAACGGTTTCAGTCTCAAAGCTTAAAAATGAAGAGAACAGCAGACATGAATCGTTACAGGTGGGCAGGCATTGTGCTCTTAATCGGAGCGATGGCGAGCGTGGCTCCGGCGCAGGAGGGCTGGGTTGCGGCGCGGCGCGGCGTGGCTGGGAAAGATTTGAACACGGTCTACTTTGCGGACTCGAAGCGCGGCTGGATCGCTGGCGATGACGGGTTCGTGAGCTACACGTCGGACGGCGGGCGAACGTGGTCGCAGCAAACGCTGGACACGCAGGACGGCGTCAACGACATCTATTTCCGCAACAAAGAGAACGGCTACCTGCTCGCGGGCAGTCGCATCTTCAAGACCGAAGACAGCGGGCGCACATGGCGCGAGGCGCGCCGTTTTCTCTCGAAAGATTTCGACGGTGCGATGCCGGAGCTTTACAGCGTGCGCTTCTCAAGCAAGAAAAAGGGCTGGATCATCGGCTCCGTCAGCCGACGGGATCAAGTGGTGGATAGTCTCTTGATTTACACGGATGACGCCGGGGCTTCGTGGCAGCGCAAGACCGTGCCGACGCGCGAAGAGCTGATACATCTGGACTTCACGAACGACGAGCGCGGCTGGATTGTCGGAGCCTCCGGCACGATTCTTTACACGGAGGACGCCGGAGAGACGTGGACAGCGCAGCGCGCGGGCACGAGCGCGACTCTTTATCACATAGATTTTCGGAACAGCCGCGTGGGCTGGGCGGTCGGAGAGCGCGGCACAGTCCTGCGCACGACGGATGGCGGCTCGGTATGGAAGAAGGTCAACGTGCCCGTTCGTAATACTCTCTTGAGCGTGCAGTTCGTTGACGACGAGCGCGGCTGGATAGTCGGGCGCGGCGGCGTCATCCTGCGCTCGGACGACGGCGGCGAGACGTGGTTACAGCAGGAGAGCAAGGTCAAGCAGAATCTCTACGCGCTCTTTATCGAGAACAAGAGCGGCTGGGCAGTGGGCGGCGACGGCATGGTGTTGAAGTATGAGCGGTAGCTGTCAGGGGTCGAGGCATCGCTCGCAGGAATCGAGTTTTATGTGCAGGCAACTTGGACTTGGAGCAAGACATCTGAGCCATTGAGACTAGGGTTATTCTCCTTCTGAGAGCCGCGACAGGGAACGCGGTTCACAAGCATTCGATTCCTCCTGTAACCGCCCGTCATGTGGGGACATGACGGGCGGATTTTTTTTAAGGTAAAAAGGTAAAAAATGTGAGTGCGGTATAAGGAGATGCCGCCTCTCCGGGGCTAACGATGTGCAGCCCTCTCTTATATCGAACTCACGTTAAAAGATAAAAGGCAAAAGTGAAGAGGGCTAAAATGCCTTCCTAACTTTTACCTTTTACTTTTACCTTAAATTTTTACCTCTATTTTTTCCTCGTGCCGGTGAAGGGAAGCACAGGAATCTGGGGCAGGGTGATTGTTCCCTTCATTGTGTCGCCTTGAACCGTGCCTGAGACCTGCGCCTCAACTGTCTGCCCGCTCATATTCAATACGAGCGTGGCGTCAAAGTTGTCGCCGTTGAGGGTCGTCGGCTTTAGCTCTGACATCCCAAGTTGGGATTCGACAGTGCCGCTGATCTTGTTGCCTTCCTGTTTGATGTTGAGCGTCGCGGGGAGTGTGTTGCCCGAAGGCCCCGTGATGACAAGCTCCCATGTGCCCGCGACATCCATCGTCTCTCCATTGTTGTTATTGTTATTAGTCTGAGGCGTCAACTCTTTGCGCTTGCCCATCGCGTCGTAAATTTCTATGGTCTGCGCGTAAGGCTTGATCTGATCCATGATGGCGGCTGCGTCACCGACGATGACGATAGCGTCCCTGTCGGTCATCAGATATTTCTGCGCGACGCGCTGCACGTCCGCCGAGGTCACTGCGTTGACGCGGTCTCGATAGGTCTGTAGATAGTTGTCCGGCAGGTCGAACATCTTAAGCTGCACGAGCTGGTCTGTGAGTCCTTCCTGCGTCTCAATCCGAATCGGCAGGAGTCCGGTCAGAAAAGCCTTGCTGTTTTGTAGCTCCAGTTCGGGAACCGGCTCGGTGCGAATGCGATCAAGCTCATAAAAGAATTCCTTCAGGGACGCGCCCGTCACGGGCGTGCGAACTTCAGCCCCTGCGCGAAACGAGCCGCCCGCGCGTCGCGTGTCGAGGGTAGAAGACGCGCCGTAAGTGTAACCCTTGTTTTCGCGCAGGTTCTGGTCGAGGCGCGTGCTGAAACTTCCGCCGAGCATCGTGTTCAAAAGCAGCATCGGGAAGTAGTCCGCGCTCGAACGGCTGATTGCAATGTTCGCAATCGTGATGGTTGATTGCGCGGAGCCGGGGCGGTCTACGAGATAGATGGCGCGCTCTGTGCGCGTGGGCGGAGCCGGGAAGTTTGACGCCACGGGCTGTCCGCGCTCCCACTTTCCAAACAGCTCGTTGACACGCTTGAGCACCGCCTCGCGCTCAACATCACCGACGATGAACAGCACGGCGTTATTCGGAATAAACATTTGACGGTGAAAGCTCTGGAGCTTTTCGCGCGTGATCGCGTCAATTGATTCCGGCGTCGAACTGACGACCGAATACGGATGTGAGCCGAAGAGCACGCGCGCGAGTCTCTCACCCGCCAGAAATGTGGACTGCGCACGCTGCTGTACCAAGCCCTGCTTGGTGTTCTGCTTGGTGATATCAATCTCGTTCTGCGGGAATGACGGATGCAGCGCGATGTCCGCCAGCATCCCTAACATCTGTTCCTGATAAATGGCGAGCGCGGAGGCCGCGACGGTCGTGTAATCCGAGTTCGATCCCGCGCCGAGAGTTGCGCCCATACGCGCTATCTCGTCTGCGATCTCTTTACTGCTACGCGTCTCAGTGCCTTCGTTCAAGAGGCCGGACATGATGTTCATCAGTCCGGGCATGTCCGGCGGATTGTTCGCACTTCCGGTGCGAAACGCCAGCCGATAGCTGACGAGCGGCAGCCGCTGCTCTTCGAGGATGACGACGCGCAGGCCGTTGGGCAGCACCGTCTCAAAAGGCTTCGGAATATTGAGCGGCTTCGCAGCGAGCGGCGCGGGCGCTTGTTTGCGGAAATCTTCTGTTTGTGATGTCGTCATCTGTTTCGCTTTTGGGTTTTGAGCGAACAACTGATTTGTCCATGTGCCGCTCAGGACGAGTGCGGCGCTCAATAAGAGTACTCTGGATGTGGAAGACATGTCGCGTATCTTTCTCCTGTATTCTACCTTACGGATGTTGATTCAAGGTCTGCCGCTACGGTTTTTTCGGCGCATCCGTCGGCTGCGTCGCGGGCTTCGGCTCGACCTGCGGCGGCGGAGCGGAGGGCTGCTTCTGCTCGCCGGAAGATGCGGGTTTAGCCTGCGGAGCCTTTTGTGTCGCCGGAATAACTTCGAGCAGCACGCGATTTTCCGTCACCAAAAGACGCGAGACGGCATCCTTGATCTCGGCGGGCGTGACCTTCATGTAGCGGTCAAGCTCCGTGTTGAAAAGATTCGGGTCGCCGTCAAAGAGCGCGAACTCCGCGATGCTCTGCGCGCGTCCGAGCGAAGATTGACGGCTGCGCACGGCGTCGTTACGAATGCTGTTGTGCAGCTTCTCCATCTCTTCAGCGGTCGGCCCGTCGGTCGCCATCCGCTTGATCTCGCTCATCACAGTCTCGCGAATCGCTTTGTCCTGCCCCGGCTTCGGAATCGCGAGAATGAAAAGAGTGGACGGCCCGCGCCGCTCGTCTATGCCGCCCTGTATGCTCAGGACGGACTCTTCGCCCTTCAAGAGCTTTTGATAGAGCCTTGAGCTGTCGCCGTCATAGAGGAGCGAGCCTGCGAGCGAGAGCGCGTAATAATCGGGCGTGCGCCGCGCGGGAATTTTCCACGCCAGCAGGAAGGCCGGAAGGCGCGCGAACTTGTCTTCAACAACCTCGGAGCGGATGGCGACTTCGGTCGGCTCCGCGACATCAGCCGGAGGCGGTGCAGGCTGGCTCGGAATCGTTTTAAAATATTTCTCGACGAGCGTGCGCGCTTCCTTCGGGTCGAAATCTCCGGCGATGGCGAGCACTGCGTTGTTCGGAGCATAGTTGATGCGGAAAAATTCCTGCACGTCCTGAAGGTTTGCGGCGTCGAGGTCTTCCATCGAGCCGATGGCCGAATGCGCGTTCGAGAAGTTCTGATAAACCATTTCGGGAAAATGCAGGAACGCCGGCTGATAAGGCTGGTTGTCAACGCGAAAGCGTTTCTCTTCTTTGACGACTTCGCGCTGGTTGTCCAGATTCTCCTGCGTGACTTTCAAAGAGCGCATCCGGTCGCTTTCGAGCCACAGCGCGAGCGGCAATTGATTCGCGGGCACCGTCGCGAAATACGCCGTGCGCTCCGTCGTCGTGTTGCCGTTCAAAGTACCTCCCGCGTTCTGCACGGCCTTCATGTAATCGCCCTTGGGAACGTTCTCCGAACCCTGATACATCATGTGCTCGAAGAGATGAGCAAAGCCCGTGCGGCCTTTGCGTTCGTTGCGCGAGCCGACGTTGTAATAAACGGCGACGGAGACGACCGGCACGGCTGTGTCGCGGCTCAGGATGACGCGCAGGCCGTTATCGAGCTTGAACTGTTCGATAGGCACTGGCGGAAGTTGAAATGTGTCTGACACTTTTGACCTCGCTGGATTTTTGGCGGCGTCGTTCTGTCGCGGCGCAGCTTTGCGCCCGCCTTGCGCCAGCGCATTGAAAGAGAGCGCGGCGATGAGCAGTGCGGCGATGGCAGCCGCTTGGCGTGATGAAACTCTCATTTAAGAATTTTTCCCTCGATAAAAAGTCTGGAGTCTGGAGTCTGGAGCAAAACCTGAAGTCTGAAATACCTTTGACTCCAGACTCTAGACTTGAGGTTTGTCCGAATTAATCATTCCGCGAAGCTCTGCGCGCAGTCGCTCGATCTCGGAAAGCTTCTGCTGCACACGGTCAAAGAGCGCGGATTGCGTTTTGATGCCTTCGTCAATCAGGAAGGCTGCGGCTTCGGCGCGGCTGCGAAAGACTCCGGCTTGAACCAGTTGTTCGAGTTTGTCCTGCGCCTCGTGCGAAACTTTTACTGCGACCACGTAATCATCCTTTGCAGAGATGGCGCGTTCGATTGTGCGGCTGATGTCACGACCGATGGCGCTCAAAGATTCAGGGATGCGCGAAGCCATTTCGCGCACGGAAGACGAAACGCGAGTCTTCTCTTCTTCATGCTCGTCGCCTTCGCGTATCATCAGATCGTCAATCACATCGGACTGTTCCGTTTCGCGCTGGGGATTATCGTATGGATTGCTCATTACTTTGAACTCCTTTGCCCCGGTCTTCGGTTTGCAAACGCGCGCCGGGTTCTCAAATAAGAGCGAATGTTATCAGGCCGGAGCCGCTTTCCGGCAGGCCGCCTGCGCCGAATGCTTTTGAACTTGGGGAACTGCCGAGCATTCTACGGACGCGCTGAAAGAGTCGTCAAGCAAGCAGGCGTCATTAGTTTAGAAGAAAGCTCACGGGCGGGGGTAAGCCACCCTTCCTAACCTTTGGGACATTCCTGCTTGAGAGTGTAGCTATCAATAGACTAATCTCGCAGGTCGGGAAGGGCGGCTTGCCCCCGCTCCTCCTGTTCTTCGGCCATTTGCTGTATATTGGCGCGCAAGTTTCAAGGCCAGCGAGAAATTTCGGCGGGCAGGTTTTTCGGAAACTTCCGGCCTCGCAGAGCGTACACTAACATTCGCGTTTCAAATTACACGGGAGCACATTTATGTCTACCAGCAAACTTGAACTCGTCGAGCGCGAGATGCCGGGAGCGACAGTCATTGACGTGGTCGGCGAGTTGACGGTCGGAAGCGGCTCGGAGCGTCTGCTTGAGGTCGTGCGCCGCTTGATCACAACAGGCCGCACCATGCTTCTCGTCAACCTGAGCCAGTGCAGGCGCGTAGATAGCAGCGGTCTGGGCGAGCTTGTGACCTGTCTGGTCACGGCCACGCGACACGACGCGGCTTTGCGCCTGACCACAGTCCCGCAACACATTCGCGGCGTCATGAAATTGACCAACGTCCTCAAAGCCTTCGAGGTTTTTGAGACGGACGAAGAGGCTGCCAAGCCTGCGCCGGGAACTCCATGAACCACAAAGCAGAATAAGCTTGACCCGCAACGCTGTGTAAAAGCGTAGCTCCCGCGCGCTTTCGTCTTTCGTCAGAATGAAAATTTTATAGAAGGAGTTTCGTGAACAATGGAATCAGCGGGAGCTTCATCTGATGCGGCGGATGATTTAGCGGACGCTTCGCCGCAATCGCGTGTGGCTGCGTATCTGGCGCGCTCGCGCGAGTTGCAGCGCGGAGGAACTGGCGACATTCGCGCAGCCCTCTTGGAACTGGAAGAGGCGATGAAAGCTGCGCGTGCGACTCCTTACGAGATAGAGTTTCAGACGCGCATCGAGCTGGCTCTGGCTCTCGGCGCGCTCTACGTCCAGACGGACGAGATGGAAAAAGCGCGCCTCCTGCTCGATGAAGAAGCCGCGTTCACCGAAAAGATTTTTCAGATCATGCAGGCGACCGGAACGCCCGAGCAGAAGCGCGCGGCAGCCGGTGGACGCGTTCAGGTGCGTGACCGCGCGCGGCAAGTCTCGCTCGTCGGCGCGCCCGCGCCGGAAATCGAGATCAAAGATTGGATTAACGGCGATCCGGCGACGCTCTCAGACTTGCGCGGGCGCGTCGTGCTGCTCGAATTCTGGGCGACCTGGTGCAAGCCCTGTCAGGAGATGTTCCCGAAGCTCAAAGAACTTGACGAAGAGCATCGCTCGCGTGGGCTGGAAGTGATAGCCCTGACGCGCCATTACTTCGCGCGCCGCGACACGGCCTCGTCCGAGGCTGAAGAACTCGATTTGATGTGCAGTATTATTCAAAAACACGAGCTTGCGTTCCGCGTCGGCGTGGCAGTGGACGAGCGCGCACAAGAGCTTTACGGAGCGACGGGCATGCCGACGCTCGCTTTGATTGACCGCGCGGGCATCGTGCGTTACGCGCACTTCGGCGGAGGCCATGACCCTAAATTCGATGCCTTGCTGGTCGCGTGTCTGGATGAAGAAGTTTGAGTGTAAAAGCGCGGAGCCGGAGCGTGGCAGGCAGCATGCTGTCGGCGTACGCGCTAGAAAAAATCTTGCGCGTTTGTCGGAACGCTGTTAGGATGACGCCCGCTTTAACTTCAAGAACTGGCTGTTTCATCATATACCAGCGGCGCGGATGACCCCAGACCCGCTTTGAGCCGGGAAACGGTCGCATTTTCAGTGCTCCTTCTTCCGGCATCTCGTCGCCAGGGAATTACACAGCGCAGCTATCTCGCCGGTTCAACGTTACTTCAGGGATTCTTCCGGCAATCTTTTAAGTCACGTTAAAAGCGTTACCGCTCGTGAATGGATGCGTCCTCGAAGGGAGGCGCGACTTTGCATCTCTTGAAGGCAAAGCGTGCGCTCGAAGTTTTTTTAACCGTGAAACGTTTTATTAACGTTTGCGTGAGAGGATGCCGTGCTTCTTTGAAAAACGCTTCGCCTGACGCGCGCAAAAACTTTTGAGGCGCCCGTCAAGCGTTTGTATGTTGGATAGAAGAGCAAGAACATCTGAAGAGCAGAATGAGTTACTTCCAAACTCTTCGTTCAACAAGGCTGCTGGTAAGCTTTATTGACACAGCAGAATTTGATCAAGGCGATTCGGATGCGAGCTTCTTGTAACCGGATCAGCCCGGCAAAACTTAACACAAGAGGAATTTGAAGTCCTCTTTAATCCCTTAGAAGGAGAAAGAAAAAGCCATGGCTATTGTTAGCAAACCCGATGGACAAAATGTAACCCTGTACGATATTCCAGACGATCAACTTGAGCAGTATAAGCTTTCACCGGAGAAAGCCGGCTCGATGTTCCCGAAGAAAGAGGACAGAACCAAGGACGACGCGACCGCTGTGGCGAAGGCCGGTTCGACGGGCGGCGACGTGCAGGCCTACAGCAACCAGGACATTTGTTACGCCTGGGAATGCGATGGCTACGGAAACTGCGTGTACGTGTGGTGGTACTGCTAATCACGCGCAACCTCGAAGGTGGGAGAGCGGCCAAAGGCTTCTTTCCCACCTTTCGCTTTTACGAGAGCAGATGTCAGATGCTAGATGCTGGATGTCAGTTAAAAACTAACATCTGACATCCGACATCTGACATCTCTTTTTTAGCTCCCGCCTTTTCCAAAGGACACAAATCATGTCTCGTCCTCCGACGCCGCCTCCGGGTATGACTGCCGGGATGCCTCCCGGCCCGCCTCTGGCTCAGGGCCAGCCGCCGATGGGAATGCCGCCACCGGGAATGCAGATGCGCAGACCCGGCATGTCGAATAAAAAACTGAGCGCACGCCCTTATCTCGGTCGCGCCCTGAAATTACTCGGCGAGCATAAACTGCTCACAGGGGTGGTGATGTCCCTCTCGCTGCTGGTCACGCTGATGCCTTTCATAGTCAGCGTCGCCTTCTCAGGCATCTTTCAAATCTTAGGGCCGCAGGCCGGGCCGAAGCCTCCGGGCATGGCCGGAACGAGCGCGCCGGGCACGGGCGGAAGTATCTGGGATTTGGCCGCGCCGCTGTTTGGCAGGACTGATACGAGCTGGCTCAGCGATTATCATCTGGGCTGGGTTGCCACGCCCCTCACGCTCAAGACCGTGCTCATCGTCTGGGCGAGCGCGCTGCTTCTCTCGCAACTGCTCTCGTTCCTGCGCGCGTGGGTGGTCGCGCACTTGGAGGCGAGACTGCTCAGAAGCGTGCAGCAGAATGTTTACGATCACCTGCAATCGCTCTCGCTCGATTTTTTCACGGGCGGGCAGACCGGAGCCTTGATGCAGCGCGTGCTGTCGGAAGCGGCGGGCGTGCAAAGGCTCTTGACGCAGGTCTTGCTGTCTCCATTAGTTGACGTGCTCGTGCTGCTCATCGTCCTGGGCTACCTGCTCGCCTTGAGCTGGCAGATGACGCTCATCTCGTTTCTGCTCTCGCCGCTCGTGCTGCTGATGTTCCGTTACACGAGCAACAAGATGCAGCAGGCCGCGCGCGGGATGGCGATGAGCGGGCGCGAGCTTGGCGCGGAACTCGAAGAAACGATTAGCGGCATCTCCGATATTCAAACTTTCAACGCGCAAGGGAGACGCAGCAGCCGTTTCAGAGAAGCGGCCAAAGTCGCCGCGAAAAATTCCGCAGGGATGCAGGCGTGGATGGGCTTTAGCAACAGCGGCGCGCAAATCTTCATCGCCCTCAGCACCGCGCTCGTCCTCGTCGTCGGCATTATCTATCATCCTCAGTTCGGCCTGACGCTGGCAGCCGTCATCGCGTTCGTGCAGATGACGCCGCAGATGTTCGGCGTCGTGCAAAGACTGATTGCCACCTACACGCAGTATCAGTCACAAGTCCCGAACGTGGTGGCGACGTATGAACTGCTCGACACGAAGCCTTCTGTCAAAGAGAAGCCGGACGCGAAGGATTTGGGCGAGGTTCACGGCGACATAGATTTCAATGAAGTCGTCTTCGGCTATTCGCCGACGCAGAAAGTCTTGAACGGCATCACGTTTCAGATTAAAGAAGGCGAGACGATCTCGTTCGTCGGCCCGATAGGTTGCGGCAAGTCCACGATCATGAATCTGATCTTACGTTTCCTTGACCCGGAAGCCGGCGTGATTAAGCTTGAAGGAAAAGATATTTCGGATGTCACGCTCAGCTCTCTGCGCGAACAGGTCTCAAAGCTCTCGCAGTTTCCGTTCTTCCTCAAAGACACGATTCGAGAGAACGTGCGGCTCGGCAAAGAGGGCGCGACCGATGCCGAGATTGAAGAAGCCTGCACGCTCGCGCACATACATGATGTCATCGTTGACCCAGACCGGATGCCGAAAGGTTACGACACTGTGGTTGATGTGCAAGTCCCATCGGGCGGGCAGAAGCGGCTCATCGCGCTTGCGCGCTGCCTCCTACGCAAGCCGGAAGTTTTGCTGCTCGACGAGCCGACGGAAAACCTCGACGCGGATCAGCGCAATCGCCTGATTCGAGTGATACGCGAGTACGCGCAAGGCTCCAACCGACGCACGTGCATCGTCATCAGTCACGACCTCAACTTCGTCGCCGCAGTCTCAGACCGCATCATCGTCCTCAATCAAGGCCGCGTCGCGGACGAAGGCACACACGACGAGCTGGTCAAGAAGGAAGGGCTTTACAAGACGCTTTATGATTTGAAGAACGTAGACCCCGCGCTCCTTCGCACACGCGGCGGCAACGGCGGCGGCACACAGGGCGGCCCGCCGCCGGGAGCGAAGATGCGCGGCATGCCTCCGCCGGGCATGGCGATGCCTAGATAAGAGTGAAGAGGGGAAGAGGGAAAAGGGGAAAAGGGAAGCTGCCAATTTATTATGCCGTCGGTAGATGAACTTTGTCGTAAATTTCTGTGAGGGCGAGGGTACAGCCGATGGATGATAGCTCGATACTGTCTTCCAGCTTGTTTGTTTCCGTGAGTAACCAGCGATTATCAGGTTGCCGCATGAAATGCTCTACGTGCGGCTTGTCCTGCGCGACCAGCACGTACTCCTTGAAGGATTCGAGCGTGCGATACTGCTCGAACTCCCCGCCCCGATCATAATCTTTCGTAAATTCCGAAAGCACTTCGACGAGCACGTTCGGATTTGTCAAAGTGTCTTTCTGCTCATCACTAAACTTCGCCTCGCCGCACACGACGATGACATCGGGATAAGTGTAAAGCCCCGCCGGGCTGACCCTCACGCACATGTCCGCCGCATAGACTTCGCAATCTCGCTTCTTTAGTTGCAGGCTAAACTCACGCACAAGATTAGTTACAATGAGAACATGACGCCTGCTTGCGCCGGACATCGCAAAAATCTCGCCATTGAAATACTCGCTCTTGTATTCAGCGGCGCGTTCAAGCTCTAAATATTCTTCGGGCGTGTATTTTGTCTTGGGCAGCGTGGACATAATTCTTAAAGTTCACTTTAAGCGATCCTAACACCTTCGCTCACTTTTGTACTTCGGCTGACTGCTGCGCGTCCTGATTGCGCATCGCAATCGCATAAAGAATAGCTTTGACCTGAAAGGGCGTGAGCGTCGGGTAGGCTTCCATGAGGAGCGCGATGACGCCTGCGACGTGCGGGCAGGCGAAGCTGTTGCCGGTCAGTTGGCGATAGCCGCCGCCGGGCCATGTCGTGCGGACGTTGACGCCCGGCGCGATCAGCTCTATCACTTCGCCGTAGCGATAGCCGAAGTTGAAGGGATCGCCGCCTTCGCGTTTGATGACCGAGACGAGCGATGATGAGAAGATCGAAGGATAGCTCGGCTGCGGCAGGTTGTTGGCTGCGGCGACGACGATGCAGCCGGTGTGATAGGCGCGGTCTAAGAGGTCGTGAAGCGGGCCGAAGTATTGCGGCTTGGTCGTCCCCAGAGAGAGATTGATGACCTGCATCTTGTTCTTGATAGCCCAATCGAGACCCGCCAGAAACATGTCGCCTGAGCCTGAAGCGTTCGCGCCCAAGACCTTGACGCTGTAGAGATCGACTTCCGGCGCGACGGTCGTGATGATGCCCGCGCAGGCCGTGCCGTGTCCCGCCGCGTCGCCCGAAGTCGAGGCTTGAAAAGAGACGCGCCCGCCTTCGACCACGGCCTCGACCGATTCTTTGACCTTGCCCGCGAGCGAGGGATGCTTGTCGTCTATACCGCTATCGACGACTGCGACTCGCACGCCGCGCCCGGTTCGTCCCTGCCATGTGGTGTCTGGCGAAATCCCGCCCCACAAATCAGGGGGCTTGCTCACGGCAGACTTTTTGCGCGCCTGCGCCATATTGAAAATCTCCTGATGACTTGCTTGACGATTAGAAGCCGAGATAGCTCAAGCCGGATGAAGAACTCTTCTCGGTGAATCGAGCCAGAGCGTCCAGCACATTGCGGCATAGTTCGCGTTCAGCATCGCCGCGCGCCGAGATGTCGCGCAAAGAGACGGCCATCAAAAGCATATCCCTGTGCTCTGGAGCAGAGCGCACTTGCTTGAGCCACTTACGCAGCTCCGCGCCGCCCGCCGCGTGCTCCTTCTTTGCGCCACTGCCCGAACCGACCATGCGCTCGAACAGAATCTCGACCAGCCCCGCAGCCTCATAAGCATCAACCAGTGTGGCGATGGCGTCTGCGTAATGCGCGGCCTGATCCATCTCGTCGGGCGAGAAAGGCTCATAGGGCGGTTCGCCCAGACGGTTGACGAATTCGAGCACGCCGACTATCTCTCCGGCGGCGCGCAAGGGGGTCGCCAGAATCGTCTGCGTCGAATAGCCGGTCTTGCGATCCACCTCTGCATAAAAGGTCTCTTCCTGCGCGACATCGGTCACGGCCATCGGCTGGCCGGAAGAGAAGACGAAACCCGCGATGCCTTTGCCCGGCGGGATACGCACCTTCATGATCTTGTCAGCAACCTGTCCGATGGCGACGAGAAACCTCAGGCCGCCCTTGTTGCCGTCTCGCACGAGGACAGAGGCTTCGTCCGAGCCGACGCTGGCCGCCGCGAGCGTCAACAGATTTTCAATCGAGCGTTTGAGCGGCGCAGTCAAAGCATCCGCCACATCAACCGCACCCACGGCTGCTTGCAGTTGAGCCGCGAGCGCGTTATCGCCCGCTCCCCTTTTCTGCTGCTTCTTTTTCGAGCCGGTCAGAGCCGGCTGCTTCCCCGATTTTTTAGCCATAAGCCATCCAGTGTTATGTTTTAAGGAGAAACAAGAACTTCGAGCATCATACCTGTGCCCGTCAATACACCGCGCCGAATTGTACGGGCAAAAGGAAAAAGGTAAAAGGAAAAAGTAAGGATGTGTGAATTTTTTATGAATTCAGAGAGCATTTCAAATGAACGAAGGAAATATTCACCGCAGAGGCTTAAATGATTTGAGATATGAAATTTGAGATTTGAGATTTGAGATTCCGCATGAGCTACGCGTTGATGAAGAGCAACGTGTTGTGAGCTATCGCAGATAGCGACGTAAGCTTTCATGTTTGATAAAGCGGCTCGAATTTATGCCGCCCTCTGAAGAAGGCTTTAATACGTTGCCTCTCATCTATTCCCACAGCTTGCGCTGCGGGCTAATGTTATATCGCTACTCCGTCGCCCTACCTTTGCCTTTTACCTTTTTACTTTCGCCTTTCTCCGTGTACTATAAAACCTGACGGCGACCGGTCTCGCGTGCCGTGCCTGTGGCCTGCGCCCGCGAAAGACGGGCGCGCCTGAAATCTCTTAACAAAACTTTTTTCCAAGAGGCTTGATTCAGTGAAGAACAGATTTTCTCTCGCGCTGGTTGCGCTACTCTTAGTCTCCCTTTCAATTCCATCTTTTGTTTTCGCGCAGTCTCCGTCACAGGGACGCAGCGGCGCGAGTCCGTCTGCGCCTCCTGCGCGCCCTTCGACGGGCACTTCGTCCGGGCGCAGAACGACTGCGCTGCGCGGTCGAGGCTTGAGCGAGGCGGCGGCTGGCATCGAACAGGATTTCGCGGAAGCTTTAGCTGTCATTCAGGACAATTATGTTGACGGCAAGAAGCTCGATTACAACTCCGTCTTCAAGTCTTCGATCATCGGCATGCTGCGCACGCTCGACCCGCACTCGAACTATTACGACCGCGAAGAGTATGACGAATTCAAGACCGAGCAGCGTTCGGAATACTACGGCATCGGCGCATCCATCGGTAATCAGCGTATCAAAGAGCGGACGGATACATTCATCCTCGCGACCTTTGAGAATTCGCCAGCCTCACGAGCAGGATTGCGCTTCGGCGACCGCATTCTGAAGGTGGACGGAGCGGAGGTCACTGAAAAGTCATCGCTCGAAGTGCGAGACAAGATACGCGGGCCGCGCGGCTCAACCGTCAGGCTGACGGTCGAGAAGGTAGCGACCGGAAAAGTCGAAGTCGTGGAGATTACGCGCGACTCTGTGCCGCAGCCTTCGGTTCCGGACGCGTACATGCTCAAAAACGGCGTCGGTTATATAGACATGACGCGCGGCTTCAACTACACGACGGCAGACGAGCTAGAATACGCGCTCGAATATCTGCACGACCGTGGGATGACCTCGCTGGTGCTCGATATACGAAACAATCCGGGCGGCCTGCTGGATCAGGCGGTTCGCGTGGCGGAAAAATTCCTGCCGACAGGGCAGGTGATTCTGACGCAGCGTGGCCGCAACGGTCTCGGCGACAGAGTCTATCGCGCAGACAACAGCACGCCCGAGCAGGTTCCGATTGTCCTGCTCATCAACGGCGGCAGCGCGTCTGCCTCAGAGATCGTCGCGGGCGCGATGCAGGATCACGACCGCGCGCTGCTGGTTGGAGAAAACAGTTTCGGCAAGGGGTTGGTGCAGAGCATCAACAATCTTGAGTACGGCACGGGACTGACGCTGACGACCGCCAAGTACCTGACGCCGTCGGGTCGCCTGATTCAGCGCGATTACTCGAACGGGAGCATCTACGATTACATACGCGGCGCGGGCGAGAAGCAGAAGCAGACGGGGACTGAGAGCCGCACGGATTTGGGTCGCCCGGTTTACGGCGGCGCGGGCATCGCGCCCGATGAAGCAGTCAAGCCTCGCACCATCACTCCGTCGCAGCTGCGGCTCCTGAGTCCGCTCTTCTTCTTCACGCGCGAGCTGGTCAACGGACGCATCACGGGCTTTGACGCTTACAAAGTCCAGCGCGCGATTGATTTCAACCACAAGCTTCTGACGACGGACTTTCCGATGACGGACGCGCTCTATCAAGCCTTCAAGAGTTTCGCCGTGAAAGATGATTCATGGAAGACCACTGCGGCGCAGCTTGAACGTAACCGCGCCTTCATCGAGCTTCAACTCAGATACAATATCATCACCGCCGCGTATGGCCGCGTGACAGCCGATCAGGTGCTGATAGAGGACGACCCGCAGATAGCCAAAGCCCTCGACGCGCTCCCACGCGCACGCCAGCTAGCACTCTCTGCCATGCGGAAAGATAAATAAAAGTAAAAAGGTAAAAGGCAAAAGTTCAGGCGGAAACCAAATTTATTAAAGCTGGTTTCCGCCTCTACTTTTGCCTTTTACCTTTCTTTACTCGCCTCCGGTCTGGCGGTGAGGACTGTCAACCGGCTTGGATTCGGGCGAGCCTTTTTGCCTGAGCCAGATGGTCAGCACGACCATCGAGCCAATGGCGAGAAATTCGCTCTGCCAGTTTTGCAGCGACTCGAACCAGAAGCGCGAAGTACACATGTAGCCGAGAGTCGAAACCTGTTGCCCGCCATGCAACAGTTGGTCTTGATTGTACTCGCCTCTGCCGCCGATGGCGTGCAGGGTAAAAGAGAGCAGGAACATCAGCAACAATGCCAGCGACAGTGAGTTCTCATAAATTTTTAGAATCAAACCGCCTTTGCGCACAGGCCACGGAACATCCTTTGTGCGCCGCGATTGCGCCGGGTCACGGTCAACGGCTTCCTCTTCATCCGGGTCTTTAGATTCCGCAGAACCTTTCTGATAGAGAAAGGCCGTTAACACGACGAAGATAAACATTTGTAGAAATTCGGATTCCCAATTCTCCGCGGTGGCTTCCAGAAAGTGATCCGAGTGTAGATATTCCGTATAACTGATAGCAGGCTGCCCGTGCGCTCGCTGGTCATTATTATTTTCACGATAGCCAGTCCAGCTCTGGCCGACCAGAAAGGTCAGGAAGAACATGCTGAACAGCGCGATGGAAAGACCGTTGTCACGAAGTATGCGTCGCATAGACTTTCTTTTCTCCCGAATGTGTTGGCATGGGCGAGCAGCGTAACTCTTCTTTACATCTGAGTTTTAGAAACAGAACTATAACTCACATGTCGCCTTCCCGTGGCGAAGACCGTTTGACCGATGCTTCAAATTACATTATTACTATCAGAACGCTTTATCTCCTCTTATATATCTCATTAGTGTGCTTATATCTTTTTCGAGGTGTGAATCATGAAAAGAGTTCTGTTTTTTGTAGGCGCGGCAATGCTGGCTGCGCAAATCGGCTGTAGCAAGGGCAATCAATCGAATGCCAACGCGCCGGCCAACGCCAATTCCAATGCACAGGCCAATATCGCTCCCGCGCCCGGGAGCGCAACACAACCGAGCGGGATTCCGCCCGCGACATCCGCGCAGACGAACCAGACGAATCCCACATTAGGGGTAGCCCCGGCCAATATGTCTGACATGAGTTTGGAGATGCTGGCTTCGGATTTTCATGCCGCGTTGCTGCAAGGCCGCAAGGCGCAGTTGGAGCCGATGCTGGCAGACAATTTCAAAGGAACGCAGGCCGACGGCTCGGTCGTCAACAAGCAGCAGCTTCTGGCTTCGCTCAAAGAGTCTCAGCAAATGTTCACGCTCAACGCGAACAAGCCTGAGGTCAAAGGCGACACGGCGACTGTCTTCGGCACCTTCTCGCTCAACTCTATGGAACAAACGAAGCAGGCTCCGAAGAGTTTTCAGTTCACAGATACGTATCACAAGCAGGGTGACAAATGGCTGGTCGTCTCTACGAAAATCGTCGAGCAGAAGAGCTAAAGCAGATGAACGCGGAGCGATAGTTTCTGCTTTTCCGCTCCGCGTTCACCTGCCTTCACCTGTGGCTCATCAAATCATCCCGCGCTCACTTGGACGACGGGTTCATTGATTCATGTCCGTGAACGAGTCGCCACGAGCCGCCCTGCTTGACGTAGACGCTCGTCATCCTGGCCGTGTAATTCATGGGCTGTCCCGCGAACGTCGCCATCACGTTGCTGTTATAAGTGAGAATCGCTGCGTCCCCGTAGACCTGCACGCGCGGGTTGTACATCTGGACATCAGTGAACTTGACCATCTCGGCCATCTGCTCGAATTTTGGCAGGAAATTAACTTTCGGGTCGGTTTCGAGATATGGATTGTCCGGCCCGAAGTAGGTCGCATCGTCTGCGAAAAGCTCCGCGAAGAATGCTTTGTCCTTGCGCTTCCATGCATCAACGGAAGACTTTTCGAGAGCGATGATCTGATTGGCGGTGGATTGTGTGGATGCTTCGGCTGACGCATTTCGCGTAGCCAAGATGTAGAGGCCGATGGTTGCAGCCGCGACGATAAGAATAACCACAAAGAGCTTCTGTTTTTTCACTTTGGTTCCTCTTTCTTCGAAGCGGTGCGTCGGGCCGCACCGTGGTGTTTGAAAAACTTTGCGCGAGGGAGTCCGTCTTTTTAGGCGCAGGTTGTTTCTTCGCCGCGCCGCAGAGTGATGAGCGAGATGGTCGCGCCCGTCGGGTCGTTGATGACGCAGAAGCGTCCGACGTTTGGAATATCCATCGGCGGGACTGTGACCTTGCCGCCGAGTTCCCCGACGCGCCGTGCCGATTCGTCCACATCGTCAACCGCGACGTAAGACATCCAGTGTGAGGGAGCGTCGCCGCCGCCGCACTCTTCTGTTATCTGATACATGCCGCCGATGTGCTCATCGCCCGCGACGATCTCCGTGTAGTTCATGCCCGCCGCTTTGCTTTCAGCCAAAGCCCAGCCGAGAAGCTCTCTGTAAAACTTTTTGGCCGTCTCAATGTCCTGACTGGCAAGTTCAGTCCAGCAGATTTTGCCGTGCGGAAAAGCTTCGTGCTGTTTGGCCGGTTCGGTTGCGGTGGCGGTTTGTTCTGACATGGTGTTCTCCTTCAAATGGTTTAGCGAGGGTGTTGTTGTTTAAGACTGCTTCGCTTTCTATTTCGGATAATGCCTGACCTGATGAAAAGAAAAGGTGAGTTTCATCAACCGATGAAAACTCACCTTGTCAAACCATCCCCTTGCTCGTTCTGATACTTGCTTGGCTCTTAATGCGCTGCGAGCCATTCACTGAAAACTTCCGACTCTTCTTGTTTGCCGCTCCAACGTGCGCGGTTCTTTCCGGTCAAAGCGAGTACCATCGCCTGATGCTGCCCCGCGCGGTCGCCGAGTCGCTCGAAATAGTTGAACAGACGGTCAATCTTTTTGACGCTCTCGCGTGCGGCCTCGACCGTTTTGAAGGCCAGCACGTTTCGAAAAAAGCGGGAGTAGACGTTCTGCTCGCGCGCCGTCGTGGTGTAGAGATCGAAGTAGCCTGAGATCAAGCCTTCTCTCTGCAAGACTTGCGCGACATAAGAGGGACGCGCGGCGACCCGTCGCACGATCTGCGCGATGTCCGTCGTGCCGCTCTCATAGAGCGCGACGATCTGATCCTTCTTCGAGCGCGCTTCGCTCTCGGAGGTGTGAATCTCTTCCTGCCCGACGAGGCTCATCTGCGTCTCATCAGCATAATCCAGCTCCAAAGTCAGCGGCTCGCTCTGCTCTCTGATTAACTCTTCCGTAGTCATTCTGTTTTTACCTCCCGGAAAAACAGTTGGCAGTTGGCGGTTTGCAGTAAAAAGCAACTCCTGCTGTCTTAACTGCTAACTGCCTACTGCCAACTGTTCTTTTAGCTTGCGCGGCGCATGGTGCCCGTGGCTGCTTCCTGACCGGAACCTTTGAGGTGGTCTATGAAGCTCGAAGCGGCGCGCTTCGACAGCTCTTCGGTCTTGCAGCGCAAGACGTTCTGGCACTCCTCTTCGACATCAACTCCGGCCTCGCGCGCCAATGCGCGAATCATGCCGAGCTGTTTCGGCGTCACGAGGTCTGCCATTGACTTGGCGAGCGGGTCGCGCGGAAACTGCGCGGGGGTGGCCGCGCCTTCCTTCTCAATCACGTCGGATTCGCGCTGGTAAAGCTCGCGTGCGATGCCGAACTTGACAGCCGCGCGCTTCAGAGCATCGTGCTCCGCCTTCTTGATTCCCATCTCGCTGTCGGCGGTTCCGGTGCCGACGCCTTCGCGCGTCACTCCGTCAATCGTGATCGCGCAGGTCACTGCCACCATGTCACCAATCTGCGTGATGTCGCGGACGGCGTGCGACCAGGTCGGCGTCACGCGGTCTAAGATGTCAGCGACCGTGTGCCACTCTATGTACTCGACCATGTGCGTGTTGCCCTGACGATCACGCCAGCCCTCGCGCGTTTTGACGAGGTTCGGGTCAACGTGCTGTTTCAGAGTGCGAAGCGTGTTCGTGAAAGCGAGCGGCACGACCGGCGCGCTCAAATCTGTTGCTTCATTAGCGTCGGAATCGAATTCCGTTTCCGGCGCATAAGCTGTTGCGTTCTGTTTCTTATTCATCTCTTGCTCCTCGTTATTTGTATGTGGCGCGAGCGAACGAAACTTTGAGACGGGTTTGCTCTCAGGGCTATTCGTCTCTTCCGCCTCGTCCTGCTCCCGTTCGGAGTGTGCGAACTCGCTGACAGGCTTTGCAGCCTCTTGCGTCTCGCGCTCCTCGGATGCGTGTGTGTTTGTGTTGGGCGTGGCATCGGCAGCTTCCGCCACTGCGGCGGGCTGCTCGATTGCTGTTGGTTGCGTTTGTTGCTTGGTCACCGCTTCCGTATTTTTAGCCAGAAGCGAATGCTTGACCGCGAGGATATGCTCGCAGCGAAAAGAGGCGTCCTCGGATGCCTGCTCTTCAAATTCCAGACAGGAGCAGCGCACGCGGCCTGCGTCATCGCGCCAGACCTCATAGCTCGCCTTGCGCCCACGCAAGGTCGGAGTCGCCACACGAAAGCGGTCGCCCTCGCGCGTCACCAAGCCCATCGCCGCGATGCCCTGCGCACGCTTGTCGCGCAAGTTCGCTTTCCTGTCGGTCGTCGTCGCTGCTGCTACGTTTGACATTGCTCTGTCCTCCAAAAAAAATCTTTTAGGCCGCACGCTCTGCGGGCATCTCAACGCCTGCGCCCAAAGGCTGCTGTTTCGTTTGTGGTCGCTCGTTGATGTTCGCCACGTCGCCGAGGCGTCGCTCCAAATCCGCGATACGCGCTTCAAGCTCTTCGACGCGGCGGCCTTGACGGCCCACCGTTTTGAATAAGCTGTCGAATGTTTCCCAGATATAATCTTGATTCACGTCGCTTTATCCTTGCTTGTTGCCATAGCCGCCGAGGCAGCCTGTTTCATCTGTGAAACAGTGTACCACGGCTTCTGGTTTGTTGCAAGCATAAAACAAAGTGTTGCATCTAAAATTTTCTTGTGCTATGTTCTGGGCAGCGTAGAGGCTGCGCGGGGGCACAGGAGCGTCCCGCGCGGCTCTCAAAAGGAGGCCGTAAATTATGGCAGAAAAGAACTTAGTCAATACAATTGAGCTTGGGCGAGCGATTCGCCGCAAGCGCGAGGAGCAGGGCTTGAGCCTGCGCGACGTGGCGGATCAGACGAATGTTTCTGCGTCCACGCTGTCGCGTATCGAGAACGGCACGGGCAAGCCGGACGCGGACAACATCGCGCGTCTGACGACGTGGCTCGACGTTCCGATGGAGCGCATCATGGGCGGCAACCGCCAGCATGACGGCGAAGACGTGCAGCCGGTCGTTTTCTACCCGCATGAATCAATGCCGGAGATCATCGAAGCGCACCTCAGAGCCGACCGCAACCTGACGCCCGAAACAGCCAAGGCACTGTCGGAGATGTTCCGCGTCGCCTACCAGCAGTTCAGCCATCCGGGCGAAGAGACTCGCAAACGCCGCCGCTAAAATTTCGGGCAGTCGCGAGAAATAAAAAAGTGTGAACGGTCTTGAAAGTGGCCGCGTTGTCATCGTGCAGCGCGGCCATTTTGTTTGAGTAAGGCGATGTTGATTCAGAAGAAAAGTGTAACAACAGACGCGGCGGGTTATAATCAGGGCGTGGACGAAACCGAATTGCCGCCTTCGTACAAGGGCAGACAATATGAGTTGCGCGCGATGGGCCTCAGAGACTTCGCCGGACTGCGCCGTGACGACGAGCCGCTCGATCCTTTCTCGCTCGCGGATTTCGCGCGGCTGATGGTCATAGACTTCGAGAAGATTCAGGGCTTATCGCAGGAGACGCGCGAGCACCTGCTGGGACTGGGCACAGATGCCTGGTCGGGCGGGACATGTTCGCGCCCGCTGCCGAACGGTTGGAGGCTGGTCATCTTGAATCCCAAACACGGAGCGCAGCGCAACAACGCGACCTTGATGGAAGAGGTCTGTCACGTCTTCCTCGGCCACAGGGCGAACCGACTGGCTATCGTGGCGGAGAACAGTCAGGGCAAGACCGCCGCGCGCGATTACAACGAAGCTGACGAGGAGGCCGCTTACGCGGTCGGCGCAGCCGCGCTCCTGCCCTACGCCGCGCTCCGCCGTTTCGTGCGCCAGAACAAAACGTCAAAAGAGATCGCGCAGCACTTCAACGTCAGCCGCCTGCTCGTCGAATATCGAATGAAAGTCTCGCGCCTCTGGGCTGAATACAAAGCGCGGCATCCCGATGAGATAGAAAGACGATACCGCATGAATGCTTCAAGGTTTTGAGAGAAGCAAAAGGGCAAAAGTGAAGATTCGTTCTTTACTTTTGCCTTTTACCTTTTTACCTTTACCTTATGGAGCGACGCGGCCAAGACAAAGGAAGCCTGCGCGAGTTGTGCGAAGAGGTCAAGCGTCGCATAGATTATCGCACTTTCTTCATGCGCTACTGCCGCGCGGATGCCCGCGCCACGGGCGACAGGCTTCACGCGCTCTGCCCGATTCCTTCGCACAGGCACAGCGGGCAGGGAAGCAACAGTCTCTCGATAGACTTGCGCCGTGGTCTCTTTCATTGCTTCTCGCGCGAAGAGGGCGGCGACGCGATACGGTTTTACGAGTTGATGCATGACGTAGCTTTTCCGCGCGCAGTGCGCGAGATGGCGCGCGAGCTTGGCCTTGCCGCTGATGGACACGCGCAGGCTGCGCTCTCCTCCCGTGCCGCGCCCGATAAAGAGGTGTTTGAAGAGCAGGCTGAAGAGCCTCTTTCGCAGGCGCGTCTGTCCGACGTGTGCGAGAGCTTTTTAAAAGCCTGCCGCCGTGAGGAACAGCTCGAAGGCGTCAACTATCTGTCGCGGCGCGGCATCAGCGCGAAGGTGTTGAAGCGTGCCGGAGTGGTTTACTTTCCGCGCAGAGCCTACAGGCGCGTGATGCGGCGTATGCTCGATCTCTTCAGGTTAGATGAGCTGCAAAGAAGCGGCCTCTTCAACGCGCAGGCGCACCTGACTTTCTACAAGCATCGCCTGCTCTTTCCTTTTTATGCGGAAGGCCGCGCGGTTTACCTGCAAGCGCGCACGACGGCTTCGGGCGTTGAGCCGCGCTGGCATAACATGCGCGGCGCAGTGCCGTCGCTCTACAACGCCGACGCGCTTTCTAATCTTTTGAGCGGAGAGACGGTTTATCTGGTCGAAGGTTTTACGGATACGCTGACGCTCCTGACGCATGGCTTTGCCGCTGTGGGGTTGGTCGGCGCTGGCGGATTCAAGGAAGAATGGCTCGCGCCGCTGGCGCGTTTTCGCGTCGTGGCCGCGCTCGACCCGGACAGCGCGGGAGAGCGTGCGACGGCGCGTTATCAGGAGTTGTTTGCCGCGCGCAGGATGCATCTGGCGCAGGTCAGGCTCTCGACGGATGTCAACGATTTCTTCCGTCATCATCCGGGCGCGCCGCTCGAATTCACGCTGCTCACAGAGGCGGCATTGGAAGAGCAGGAGACAGAAGTCAGAAGTCAGGAGACAGAAGAAGAAGCCTCGACGCTCTCACGCATCTTTTGATTTCTTTGCGTCTTTGCGCCTTTGCGAGAAAATATGGCTCACGCAAAGACGCAAAGGAAAGCGAAGTCCGAATTCTGACTCCAGAGTCCAGACTTCTGTCTCCTGTATTCTTCCTTCCGTCTCCTGACTTCTGTCTCCTGTCTCCTGTATACTCTCTTTCGATTATGAGCGAGCAGATAAAAGTAGGAGTTGCGCCGAGAGTGGGGTTGACCGTGACGGACAAGCTGCGCCTGCTGCTTGATATTACGAAGAAGATCAGTCGCTCGCTCGACCTAGAAGAAGTCCTGCGATTGGTGATGGACACGCTCGACTCTTTGATTCCATACGACGCGGCGGGTATCTACATCATCAAGCCTGCGAAGGACGACTCGGAGACGGAGGCGAGCGAATTTCGCACGGAGATCGTGCGCGGTTATGACGTTGAAGATTTGCTCGACCTGCGCCTGAAGATGGGCGAGGGAATTATCGGCTACGTGGCGCAGGCCGCCGAGCCTGTCATCTCGCCGGACGTGAAGCGTGACTCGCGCTACGTCAACGCGCGGCCTGAGACACAATCGGAGATGGTCGCGCCGATCATCGCTAATGATGAAGTCATCGGCGTCTTCGATCTTGAGAGCGACGAGCTGAACGCTTACACGCATGACGACATGCAAGTGCTTCTGCTCCTGGCTTCACAGGTCGCCATCATTATCGAGAAGGTGATGCTGCACGAGCAGCTTATCGAGAAGAAGAGGATTGAAGGCCAGCTCGAAGTCGCGCGACAGGTGCAGTTGGAGCTGCTTCCGGCTTCAGACCCGCAACTCGAAGGCTTTGACATCAGCGCGTATAATTTCTCGACCGAAGAGGTGTCGGGCGATTATTACGATTGGGTGCGTATCTATGATGACCAGATCGGGCTGGTCGTCGCGGATGTCTCCGGCAAGGGCGTTCCGGCGGCTCTCCTGATGGCTTTCCTGCGCGCCTCTTTGCGCGCCGCGATTCACATAGGCTATGCGCCGCACATCTCGATGGCGAAGGTGAACTACCTCCTGTGGGAATCCATTGAGCGCAATCAATTCGTGACGGCCTTTTACGCGGTGCTCGATGCGACGAATCGCACGCTCGCCTATTCCAACGCGGGGCACAATCCGCCGCTTCTGATAAACCGGGACGGGAGCGCGCATTTCATAAAGCGCGGGGGCCTGCCGCTTGGGATGTTTCGCGATACGCGCTACTATGAGTATTATCTGTCGTTAGAGCCGGGACAAATCCTGGTGCTCTACACGGACGGTGTGACGGAGGCTGCGAACAGAAACGATGAAGAGTACGGGCGCGAGCGACTTGAGAGGCGTGTGCGCGAGGGTTTACATCTCGGCGCGCGTGAGCTGATCGAGTTTATTTTTCAGGACGTGCAGGACTTTACAGACGGGCGCGGGGCGAACGACGACATCACGTTTTTCGTCATCAGGTCGATTGAAAATAAAGTGACGACGAATGAAGTTAACAGGTAAAAGTAAAAAGCAAAAGTGAAGAGGAGCTGAATGCTTTCCTCACTTTTGCCTTTTACCTTTTTACTTTTGCCTTGATTCAGTGTGCCGTTAATGAGCAATGCGCGTGGTCTCCGCCCGGCGCGAGCGGTGCGCGATAATCTCCGAAGTGAAACTCGCTCTCTGTGGCGGAGAAAGCGTAAACATCGAACCCGTAGGCGTCCATGTAGGAAACCATATCGTTGGGTGTTAGAAGGAATACTGCTTCCGCATAGCCTGCTTCAGCGCGAATTTCCAGCAGGCGCTCGATAACTTCTATCGTTGCGAAGCATCGCACAGGGTCTCTGTAAGTTGCCATGATTTTTAGAGCGCCTCTCTTTCGTTTTAACTAGCGAGATGCTTTTTTGCATCTCCTGTCTCTACATCCATTTGGATGTACGCCCATTGTATCGCAGTTGTTCGCGTTATGCGTTTATTTTCGGTCACGAAGCAATTCTGAAACTTTACAGCCACCGGCTACGAATAATTACGTTAGAGGTCAACCAAATGGATCGCAGAAAATTCATACGACACTCGGCCATCGCCGCCACAGCCGCCGCCGCACTGGCGGGACAGGCCAAAACCCTTAATGTTTTAGCCGCAACGGGAGCCAGCCCGGCCTTGAGCGCGGGCGTCGGATTTACCTTCGCGCGGCTCAGATACGCTTCGGGCAACTGGGACGCAGACCCGCGCATGCCCTCGAACATCCTGAATTCGCTGGTCGAATACACTTCGATTCGCGTCGATCCGAACGAGCGCGTCATAGACGCAGGCTCAAACACGCTCTCGAACTACCCGTTCGTTTACCTGACCGGCAACAAAATGCTGCGCTTCACGGAATCTGAGCGTCAGAACCTGCGCCGCTACCTGCGAAACGGCGGCTTTATGTTCGTGGACGACTGCAACCACGACATAGACGGCACGTTCGCCAGGACTTTCGAGGGCGAGATTAAGATGATTCTCGACCGCCCGTCGGAAGCCTTGCATAAGCTCGCGAAAGATCACGCCATCTATCGCTCCTTCTTCGAGTTCAAGGACGGCCCGCCCGCCACCTCGCACGAGTTGAACGGCTGGGGCGATGACATCGTGCATGATTATTTGCAGGCGATAGAGATTGACGGACGCCTCGCCGTCCTCTATTCAAACAAAGATTACGGCTGCGAGTGGAACTACGACTGGACGAACAAACGCTTCGCCGCCAAAGACAACACACGCTTCGGCGTCAACATCATCGTCTACGCATTAACACACTAAGGCAGTGATGGGTGATAAGAAAAGAGGGGAATACAGAAGTCAGGAGTCAGGAGTCAGAAGAAGAGGCGGAGTCCCGTTTTAAATCTTCCTCTTTATTCTGTCTCCTGTATTCTGTCTTCTGACTCATGTCTTTCTTATCACTTATCACCTATCACCTATCACTTATCTTATGAGCACACCTCTTAATCCGATGACGGATGCGCCGACCTCAAGCGCGTCTCCTCCGAATTTCATGAACGTGTTGCAGCGGATGCTCGCAGTTTCGGGCAAGGTCAGCGACCTGCTTTTTTCGCCCGGCAGACCGCCGCAGATAGAACTCATAGGCAAATTGCAGGGCGTGCCCGTGCCGGGACTCGAAAAGCTGACGCCCGCGCACACGGCTGGCATCGCCAAGCTGATTATCGGCAGTCACCACCAGTCCGCCGCCTCGCTTGAGAAAAACGGCTCGGCAGACCTTTCGTTCAGCGCGCCGGGACTGGCGCGCTTTCGCGTCAACATCTTCATGCAGCGCGGCACGCACGCCATAGTGATGCGCGTCATCCCTTCGCGCCCGCCGAACTGGACTGATTACGATCTGCCGGACGAGTTAAAGAAGGTCGCGGAAATCAAGAACGGCATCGTGCTCGTGACGGGGCCGACCGGCTCCGGCAAGTCAACGACGCTGGCAGCCGTCATAGACCTCATCAACGACACGAAGTATTACCACATCGTGACCATCGAAGACCCGATAGAGTTTCTTCATCAGCATAAAAATTCTACGATTCACCAGCGCGAGCTACATTCGGATACGCCGGATTTCGCGCTCGCGCTGCGCGCCGCGCTGAGACAGGCTCCGAAGGTGATTCTCGTCGGCGAGATGCGAGACCGCGAGACGATAGAGGTCGCGATGGAGGCTGCGGAGACGGGGCATCTGGTGCTTTCGACGCTGCACACGATTGACGCCTCCAAAACGGTTGACCGCATCATCGGCGTCTTCCCGAAAAACGAGGAGCACGTCATACGCACGCGCGTCGCACAGTCTTTCCGCTACATCGTGTCGCAGCGTCTGATTCCGCGCGCCGACAGGCAGGGACGAGTCGCCGCGATTGAGATTCTCAAGTCAACCTCTCGCACCAAAGAGTATATCGAAAGGGGAGAGTCTGACGGCAAGTCTTTGCTCGACGCGATGGAGCAGGGCGAGCTTGAAGGCATGCAGACGTTTGACGGCGTGATCGAAAACCTGATTCGCACGGGAGTCGTGACGCAGGAGGATGCGATGCCTTACGCCTCGAATCAGAATAACCTGTTGCTGCGCCTCGCGGACTTCGGCGGGGGGGGCGCGCCGCGCGCACAAGAGCCGTTACCTGCTAAAAGCGACGGCGATTCGATACTCGACATGATTGAGAGATAAGAGGCGATTTTAGGTTCTTGATTTAAAGCTAACTGGCTGGTCTTTGCGTCTTTGCGCCTTTGCGCCTTTGCGGGAGTATAATTTCCCGCAAAGGCGCAAAGGCGCAAAGGCGTCGAATAATTTCCGATTAAATGGATTTTTGAAGCGCGATTAATTTCATGCAGTTAATGGATGAAAACAAAAAGGCTGCGGCTCTGGACTCATTGCCGGACTCGATTGCGCAGCTTGAGACGGAGATTGCCAAAGTCATCATCGGCCAGCGCGAGGTTGTGCGCCAGAGCATGATCGCGGTCGCCTGTGGCGGCCACTGCATCCTGCGCGGCGTGCCCGGCTTAGCCAAAACACTGCTCGTCAAAACTCTAGCCCAAGCATTACATCTTCGCTTCAATCGCGTACAGTTCACGCCTGACCTGATGCCTTCGGACATCACGGGCACGGACATCATCGAAGAAGACCGCACGACCGGACACCGCGAGTCACGTTTTATTCCCGGCCCGGTCTTTGCCAACATAGTGCTCGCGGACGAGATCAACCGCGCTCCGCCGAAGACGCAGGCCGCGCTTCTGGAAGCGATGCAGGAACGGCAAGTCACCGTCGGCGGCGTGCGTTACACGCTCGAAGCTCCTTTCTTCGTGCTGGCGACCGAAAATCCGATTGAGCAGGAGGGGACTTATCACCTGCCCGAAGCGCAGCTTGACCGTTTCCTGTTCGAGATAGTGATGGATTACCCGGACGCGTCGGACGAGCGGCGCATCATCTCCGAGACGACCGCCAATCGCTCTGCCGAGGTACGCACGGTGCTCGACGGCGAGGCTCTGTTGCGTATACAGGAGATAGTGCGCGACGTTCCAGCCGCTTCAAACATCATAGACTACGCGGCTCGGCTCGTGCGCTCGACGCGCCCCGGTCGTGACGAGGCGATTCCGTTTGTGAATGAGAACGTGCGTTGGGGCGCGGGTCCCCGCGCGGGTCAGTCTTTGATCCTGGGCGCGAAGGCGCGTGCTTTGTTGGATGGACGCTTCGCCGTCGGATTTGATGATGTGCGCGCAATGGCGTACCCTGTCCTGCGTCACCGTCTGCTCCCCAACTTTCGCGCAGAGGCCGAAGGCATCTCCTCCGAAACGATCATCGCGGAACTGCTCAAAGCGACTGCTGAAGAAGGCAAAAGGTAAAAGTAGGAAGGCAAAAGTCATGAAGTATCAGGCAACAGCTTTGGATGAGAGGCAAGCTGTTCGACATCTGCCGCGCCGACGTCTGCGGCCTTCCTGTTTTCTGTTATTAACTTTTTGCCTTTTACCTTTTTCCTTTTGCCTTGCACAAGACATTCGCGCAGACCTTCCCGCCAACGGCTCGTTGAGAATTGAGAACCGTCGCGGCTCTGTTAACGTCGAAGTGTGGGACGAGCAGCACGTTTCCGTCGTCGTTACCTTTGAAGGCGAAACGCCGAAAAGCTCGCCCGTCATCATTCGTCGCACAGAGCAGCTCTTAAATGTTCTCGTCGCCAGCGGCGCGACCTCGTCTGCTTCATCCATCCGCGTCAATCTTGCTTTACGCATTCCCGCGCGCACGCGTGCGGAGATTATTACCAACAGCGGCGCGGTCGAAATACGCGGGCTTCCTGCGTCGCTCACGGCGCAAACTTTTTCCGGCGACATACGCGCGGCTTTGCCGGCTCAGAGCAGCGCAGACATTACGGCAGAGACCGTCAACGGTAAAATCGTTTCGGACTTCAAGCAATCAACCCCGGCTACGCCGAAAGGAAAGATATTCAGCTCGCGGCTCGGAACAGGAGGCTCGCCTGTTCGCTTGCGTTCGCAGAACGGGCAGATCGCGCTCAACCTTTTGAATGAGTCGAACGAGATTGCAACTGATGAGTCGAACAAGTCTGCCAGCCAAGCTCCTATCATTCAGGACACACGTCCTAAGCCGCCCGTGCTCACCGGCAAAGTTGAAGAGAAGCCGGGCGTCGGCACGCCCGCTGCGCCTTCGACCGAGCCGCAGGAGATTGACGACGGCGATGTGGTGCGGGTTGATAGCGAGCTGGTCACGCTCAACGTCTCGGTCGTTGACCGCGCGACGAGTCGCGGGCTGGTCGGACTGACGCAGAACGATTTCAAGATTTATGAAGACGGGACGGAGCAGCAGATAGGCCACTTTGAATCTTCGAGCGCGCCTTTCAATCTGGTGCTCCTGATTGACCTCTCAGGCTCGACGAAAGACAAGCTCAAACTGATTCGCGCCGCCGCCGAAAGATTTGTCGAAGCGGCCAGACCCGAAGATAGCATTGCTGTCATCACTTTTGCAGCGGCTCCGGTGCTCGTCTCGCGCCTGACCAACGACCGCGCAGCGTTGCGCCAGCGCATCAGTTCGATTGAGACAGCGCAGGGCGATACGAAACTTTACGACTCGCTGGGCTTCGCCATGACCGAAGCTTTGAAGGACGCAGGAACCTCGCGCCGCACGGCAATCGTCGTGATGAGCGACGGCCTCGACGGCTCGCTGCCGAGCGTTAAGGGCGACGGCTCCGCCATGAGCTACAATGAAGCTCTGAGTCAGGTGCGCGAGTTCGACGGCGTGCTGTATGCGCTCTGGGTGGACACGGAATACGAGTCGCTGAGCGAGAAGGACACGCAGCCGGAAGACTTTGACGCGGGACATGACCGCATGAGTGGGCTGGCCGACGCGGGCGGCGGGCTTTTTTATGAAGTTGATAAGCTGGAAGATCTGGCTGGCGCATACGAACGCGTCGTCGCGGACATCGGCACTGTTTACAGCCTCTCATACCGTCCGTCGAACGACGTGCGCGACGGCAAGTGGCGCGCGATTCGCGTCAAGGTCACGCGCCCCAACGCTGTCGCGCGCGGCAAGAGCGGCTATTATGCGAAGTGAGAAGCGGGAAATAAAAACTCGGCAGTCAGGGGTCAAAGCATGCGCACGGTTTATCGTCTGCTCGGTTCGGTCATTTGCAGCCTGCTCCTCTTAACGACACACGCGTACTCACAGGAAGAGGCCGTGCCGCAACCCCTCGCGTCTCCGTCGCCCACCGCGCAGCCCGCCGGGACGGATGAAACCATACGCGTCGAGACCGATCTGGTTGACCTGAACGTGACGCTCATCAGCCGCGACCCGAAGAGTTTGGTCGGACAGCTTGAGCAGAAGGATTTCAGCGTCTTTGAAGACGGCGTCCCGCAGGAAATTTCGTTTTTCGCTTCCGCCGAAACCCCTTTCGATCTGGTGCTGCTGATAGACCTTTCCGGCTCGACGAAAGACAAGCTGAAACTGATACGCAAGACCGCGACGAACTTCGTGGATGCCGCGCGCCCTGCGGATCGAATAGCCATCGTGACCTTCACGGACAGGTTGAACTTCGTCGCGCCGCTCACACTTGATCGTGATGATTTAAGGGCGCGTATCAAGAAGATAGATAATCCGCTGGGCGGCACGAACTTCTGGGACTCTTTGCGCTACGTGCTGGAAACCATGCTCAACCCGTCGCACACTTCGCGGCGGAGCGCGGTCGTCGTGATGACGGATGGAGTGGATAACGCGCTGCCGGACGTGCCGGGCGAAGGCTCGCGCACGAGCTTTGAAGAATTGCTTGCGAGCGTCAGCCGCTCAGACTCTATCGTGATTCCGATTTATCTGGACACAGAGCGCGAGATGATGCGAGACCGGCGGCTCGCCTATTTCGCCAGCGCATACCAGACGGCGAGGCAACAGCTTCTGCTTCTGGCGACCGAAAGTGGCAGCAACTATTATTACGCGCGCAAGGTGGAGGATTTGAAGAACGTGTACCAGCAGGTGATACGCGATTTGAGCACCGTCTACAGCATCGGCTATCGTCCCGTCAACACCGCGCGCGACGGCACATGGCGCACAGTCAAAGTCCAGCTCGCGCGCCGCCCGGATCTCGCCGCACGAACACGGCGGGGATACTGCGCGAAATAGAACTCAGGACTCAGGATTCAGAAGTCAGAATAAAAGCGGTTTCAGCCTTTTCATTCTGGCTCCTGAGTCCTGACTTCTGACTCCTGCTTTTTATGAGCGACCGCCTATTAAATCCTTCCGTCTTGGCTTCCATCGGGCGGCTCGACCTGATCGCGCGGACGGTGGTCGAGGGCTTTCTGATCGGCCTCCATCGCAGCCCGTATCACGGCCTGTCGCAGGAGTTTGCGGAGCATCGCCCGTACATCGCGGGCGACGAGATGCGGCGCGTTGACTGGCGCATCTACGGGCGCACGGACAGGCTGTATGTCAAAGAGTTTGAGGAAGAGACGAACGTTGCCGTGCGTTTGTTGCTGGACGTGAGCGGGTCGCTCGGCTTCGCGCCGCGTGACGTGACGAAGCTTGAGTACGCGCGTTATCTGCTGGCCTCGCTCGCTTATCTCTCCATCAGGCAGAACGACCGCGTCGGGCTGGTTTGCTTTGACGAAGAAATCAGAGAGCGCCTTGCCACGCGCGGCAGCCAGCGTCACCTGCATGCTATCCTGGCTGCGCTCGAAAGAGTTCAGGCGGGCGGGCGCACGAGGGTCGGCCAGACGCTCTTGCGCGAGGCTTCGCAGTGGAAGCGGCGCGGCTTGATGATTCTCGTCTCCGATCTTTATGACGAGGCGGCAGAGATTACGGACGCCGTCGCGCGCGTGCGCCGCGTCGGGCATGATGTCATCGTGTTTCATCTGTTAGACCGCGCGGAAAAGCTTTTTGAGCAACGCGGGACGTTCGAGTTTCACGATCTCGAAACGGGCGAGACTCTGATTGCAGACACCGAGCGCATACGCAAAGATTACCTCAAGCGTATCACCGAGCAGCGCACATATTTCGCGCGCGAGTTCGAGCGCACCGGCGCGGAATACGTCGAGCTTGATACCGCAGAGCCATTGGACAAGGCTCTCGCAATTTATTTGAGAAAGAGAAAAGGGAAGAGGGGGAAGGGTTAACGAAGAGAAAAGGGGAAGAGGGTAAAAGGGGAAGAGGGCGATAAAGAAACGAGCCGCGAAGTGACACGAAGCGACGCGGGTTATCAGGCTCTCTGATTTGTGATGTTTCGTGTGCTTTCGTGAATCGCCCCTTCACTTGCTCGTTTAATTCAAAGCGCAACTCGTTTTAACTTTCCTTTTACCCTTTTACCCTCTTACCTTCTTCCCCTTTGCATTTAAAAAAGTCTTATGCGTTTTCTGTCTCCGCTCGCACTCTTTGGACTGGCTTTGATCGCGCTACCCGTTGCGATTCACTTGCTGGTGCGGCGGCACGCGGCGAAACTGGATTTCCCGTCGCTCAGATTCCTGCGCGAGACGCCTAGCTTTCGCCTGCGCCCGCGCCGCATACAGCAACCGCTCCTGCTCGCCTTGCGCGTCGCAGCCGTAGCATTACTCGTCATTGGCTTCGCGCGCCCGCTCATCTCATTAAACCCGCGTGCCGCGCGCACACACTTTATACTGCTCGACACGTCGCTGAGCATGCAGTCGCGTGGACGCGCGGAAGCGTGCAAAGAACAGGCGCGCGGCATCGTGAACAGTCTCGCGGCAGGCGAGCGGGCGGCGGTCATCGCCTTCTCAAACGACACGCAGCTTTTGTCCGCTGCGACCTCGGACAAACGCCTGCTGAACGCAGCGATAGACCGCTATCAACCGTCAAGCGGGGCGGCTGATTACGCGTCGGCCTTTGCCTCGGCGCAAGCTTTATTACAGAACGAGCCACACGGAGAGGCTTTGATAGACCTCGTCTCGGACTTTCAAGAGAGCGGTCTGAGCGGCGAGAAACTTCCTCAGCCGGATAAAAATGCGATTAACTCTTTCTCTCAAATCATCGCGCATCCGGTCGGCGAGCAGCTTGAGCGCAATGCGTTTCTGAGCGACGAGGTGATAGCTTCCTTGGAAACGGCTGATGAAATTTCCGCCTCCGAAATTATCGTCGCGGCGAGCGAGCGAAGCGGAGCGCGCAAGAGCTTTGCGCTGGATTCGAGCGACGGCGCGCGTGCGGACATTGACTGGCGCACGCAGTCGAACGGCCAGATAACTGCGCGTCTGAGGACGCTTGCGCCGGATGATTTTGATTTTGATGACGAACGGTTCCTGAGTTTTACTGCGCCGCGAAAGGGGCGCGCACTTTTAATCGAGCGTGATGGGGATGCTGCTGTTGCTTATCTGCGGGCTGCGCTTGAAACTGCCGCGAGCGATATGGGCGAGAAGCATTTCGCCATCGAACGTAAAGCGTTGCTGCCGGTCACAGCTACCGAGCTTAACTCATATTCGCTCATCGCGCTCACGTTGCACGCAAAGCCCAGCGCGGAAGAGTTGCGCGTGCTGGCAGACTACGCGCGGGCGGGCGGGACGGTCTGGTTGTGTACGGGGCGTGATGTGGATACAGCGGCATGGAACGAGTTTGCGAGCGGTGAAGCGGGACGCGCGTATCCGTTCACGAATTTCACGCGAAAGAATGATGAGCAGCAGGCTTTGAGCTTTGGCGCAACAGACGCAGATGCTCCCGCTTTGAGCTTCGCGGGCGAACAGGTCTTGACGGCATTGCGTACAGTCCGCATGCATGAGGGCTATGTCGTCACGCCGCGTCAAGATGCGGCGACGATTATGCGTTGGAGTGACGGCACGCCCGTTTGCGTCTCGAAGGAAATCGGCGGTGGAAGCATATTGCTCTTCGGAGTTTCGCCCGCACGCGCGGCGGGAGAACTGGGAATCTCCGCCGCATTCCCCTCGCTCGCGTCATCCGTCGCGCGTTCGAGCATCACGCCGCGCGAACCGCTCGCACGCGAGATAGGCGAGCCGGTCGAGTTGAGGCTTGCGCCCGAAGCGTTTGTCAAAATAACTGACGCGGAAGGGAAAACAGAGACGGCGCGCGCGCGTGATTTGAGCATGCGTCCCGCCGCTTATTTCGCGAGGCCCGGAATCTATCGCGTTGAGTCCGATGATTTCACAAGCTATCTGGCCTTCAATGAGCCGGAGGCCGAGTCCGAGACAGCTCAGGCCAGTGCGGGCGAGATCGAGCAGCTGTTCAAGCCGCAACATCGCGACGCGAATGAGACGCGCCCGAACGCAGCACGCGAACCGGATAAGCTGCGCAGCAACGCATGGCGTTACTTTCTCTTCGCAGCTTTCCTGCTGCTCCTCGTCGAGTTGTTCGTTGCGATGAGGCAGGGAAAAAGATTTGAAAATAGCAGATTTGAAATCTCAAAAGAGATAGAGGATTTGAAATCTTAAATGAGATCAAAGATTTGAAATCTCAAGTGAGATCGAAGGTTTGAAAATTTCAATCAACTCGAAATTTTGAAATTCCAGAATAATCTGAAATCTCAAATTTGCTATCTGAGATTCTATCCTGTCCAACCTGTGCATTCTGTTTAAATTTTTATGAGCGCGACATCACCAGCCATACATTTTGAGACGCGTAAGACGGGCGCGCGGGAAGATGTGCGCGCGGCGATCAGGCGTCTCTCTTTTCGCAGGCGTGTGTGGCGCGTCGTCGCGTATGTGTCTTGGGGCGTGGCGTGTGTGCTGATACTGATGTGTCTCGTGGGCATTGTGGATTATGCGCGGCCTCTGTCGAGAGGTTTACGCATCTGGCTCGTCGCGCCGTTAGTGTTTGGAGTAATCGCTATTTTAGCTTATGCCGCGCGGTCGTTGGCGGAGCGGCGCAGGCTTAGCTCCATGGCGCGCGAAGTCGAGCGTGCTGCGAAGCTGAGAGAGAATGCGTTGGTGACGTTTGCGGAAAATACTGAGCGTGCGCCGGAGGTGAAGCCGTACATGCTGGCGCGGATTGAGGGGCAGGCTCGCAGGATTTTGGAGCGCCTTGACGAGCGGGCGATGATGCCTCGCCGCGATGCAGTGCGCGCCGCAGGTGTATTGTGCTTTATCTTGCTTCTCATGCTCGTTTTGCTCGTCGTTGCGCCGACGGCGTTTGCGCGGGAGGCGCGTCGTCTCATACGGCTTGAGGCTGATGTGATTTCGACGCGACAGGCGGGCAGCGAGGCGGATGCGGAACTTGAAAGCAGTGCTATCTCGATTGAGGGTTTTCGCGTGCGCGTCGTGCCGCCAGCTTATTCGGGCTTGAGCGTTGAAGAGGCTGTGGGAGATGCGCCCGTGCGCGCTCTGGCAGGCTCGCAGGTCGAAGTCGAGTTGACGGCGAGCGGCAGGTTTGAGCGCGCCGCGCTCAGCTTCGGCGGCACGGCGACGCAGATGCGTGCGCTCGGCGAAGGCCGTTACAGCGGCTCTTTCATCGCGCAGGCGAGCGGCGCGTTTGAGGCTCGGCTCATCGCGGACAACGCGCAGACGCCCGCGCCCGTCGTGCGCGCAGTCGAAGTTTACGCGGATGCGCCGCCGGAGGCGCACCTCACGGAACCCGCGAGCGATCAACTCCTGCGCGGCGTGCCGCAGAGTCCCGTGCCCGTGCGTTGGACTGCGCGTGATGATTTGGGGCTGGCCGATGTCACGCTCAAATATATCAAGAGTCGCGGCGAAGGCGACGCGGCACAATTCACGAACGGCGTCGTCGCGCCCGGCAGCGTCGAGCGCGGGAGCGTGCGCGAATGGCGCGGCGCGGCCTCGCTCGACCTCGTGCGGCTAGGGATGCAGCCGGGCGATACGCTCGTCTACTGGCTCGAAGCGCGCGACCGCAATCCGAACGCGAACAACCTCGGACGCTCTGCGACGCTCGCCATCGCCATCATCGCGCCTGAGCCTGTCAAGCTGAACCTCGGCGACTTGGGGCCGAACGAGATCGGGCGTTTTCTGCTGAGCCAGCGAATGATAATTATTCACACCGAAAAGCTTCATAACGAACGCGCACGCCTCACGCGCGAAGAGCTTAACCGTCGCGCGCAGGACATAGCCTCGGAGCAGCGCGAGTTCAAAAATTCATTTAACGATTTCATACGGCTCGAAGGCGCGGGCGAAGATAAAGGCGAAGCCAACAGCGTCGCGCCGGAGAGTGTCGAAGAGCAGGCGCGCGAGGCCGCAGACGAACGCACGGACGTACACATGCACGGCATCCCGGAGCCGCCGCAGGGCACGCCCGATAATGTGCGCGATATGATCTACGCGATTCGCGCGATGTGGGACGCGGAGGACGCGCTCTCTCTGTCAGACACGGCGAAAGCTTTAGTATCCGAGCGCGAAGCCTTAACGCGTTTGAAGCGAGCGCAACTGGCTGTGCGCTATGTGCCGCCGGTCTTCGCGCGCTCGAAGCCGATTGACCTCAAGCGTCGCTACGCGGGCGAGCTTAACGAGATTAAAACGCGCCTCGAAAAACTCGCGCGCCGCGCCGCATCGAAAGAGAGCGCATCGCTGAGAGGCGCGCTTGCAGACGCTTACGCCGCGCTGGGTGATTTGCAGGCGACGCTCGACGTGCCCGTGACTGCGCGTGCGAGCGCGGTTGCGCGTGCGCTCGAAAAATCGCGGCAGGCGGCGGACAAACTCGCGGCAGCGGGCGGCGATCACGCTGCGACGATTGCGTTGGCGACGGGACAGCTCAGAATCGTCGAAACGGAATTATCGAATCTGGAGATTGGAGGCGCGTCGGACGAGTACGCTGCGCGCGTCAGCAAATCGCTCGCGCTGTTGACGCAGGCCGCGGGCAATCTCTTCGCCATCGCGGAGGCGAGCACATCTGCTTCGGGCGGCGACGCGAACACGCTGCTCCCGGCGGACGACTCGCGCGCCGCAGAATATTTTCAACGTCTTAATAAATGACTCTTTTATTTGCACACATCGTCAGCCTCAACACGGACGGAGCAGTCTGGCGCGCGTTGCTTGTCGCGTCGCTGGCTTTGATCGCGTTCGCGCTCGCGCGCTACTGGCAGAGCCTTTCGAGGCACACGCGAAACACGCGCTTGCTGCTCGTGGCTTTGCGCGGAGTCTCGCTGTTACTTCTCGCCTGCGCGCTCGCGGGCGTGCGGGTCGAGTACGACGCGCAGATGCCCGCGCGCGTCCTTATTTATCGAAAGCGTGCGCGAACTGATGCGAGCGAACGTGTCTTAGAT
This sequence comes from uncultured Pyrinomonadaceae bacterium, assembly GCA_964246305.1. Lineage (GTDB taxonomy): Bacteria > Acidobacteriota > Blastocatellia > Pyrinomonadales > Pyrinomonadaceae > JACMLC01. Next base: position 15,933 of record CAXTPS010000024.1, on the reverse strand, counting down.
GAAGTGAGCAAGCGAGTGAGCGCGGCCTTGAAAGACAAAAACATTGAGGCCGTTGAGCAAAGAGATGCGAATGTCAGTGATGCGAGCATCTCGGCAAATTCCGAACAGCATGCCTCTTATCTGGCTTCGATATTTTTGACGGGCGGGGCGATGCGTGCGTCGGATGCGCGGCATGAAGTCGAGCGCGCGAGCGCGGCGGCGGGCGGCTCAAAGGTTTATGTGGTCACTGAGCTTGATGCGAATGATGCTCCGCGCGTGGCTCTTGAAAGCATCGCTGTTATGAATCGAACCGCGCGCGGCGTGCCGTTCAGCGTGCAATGCGTAGTTCATGCGCGCGGCATGCGCGGGCGCACGAGTCTGGTCACCGTCGCCGATGACGCACAGGTTCGCGCATCGTCCGAGGCGCGCTGGACGAGCGATGATGAGAGACAGGCTTTGACGCTCGAAGTCGTGCCGAAGAGCGCGGGCTGGATAAATTACACGGCGCATGTCGAAGCATCGGGTGGCGAAGACGCTGCGACGCTCTCAAGCTCGTTCACAGTCTACGCGTTGGAGCGTCGGCAGCGCGTGCTCTTCTTTGAAGGCGAGCCGACGTGGGAGGCCAAATTCATACGCCGCGCGCTCGAAGAGTCGGAGTTGTTTGACGTTGACTACTTCGCGCAGGTGAGCCGCGCCGCGATGGTCGGAGCGAAAGAGCAGCAGTCCGCGAAACAGGATTCGGGAGCGGACGAGCAAACTGTTGACGGGGGCGCGAAGAAAGAGGATGCGGGAGCGGGCAGCCCCGATGCGAAACTGCGTGCGGCTTTGTCGAGCGCGACGCGGCTCAATGCTTACGACTGCATCATCGTCGGAGCGACGCCAGACGCGATGCTTTCGGGTTCGGAAGCGTCGCGCGTGCGCGAGTGGGTCGAGAGGCGCGGGGGCGGGCTGATAATTCTGGGCGGCAACAGTTTTGCCGGTTCAATCATCGCGCCGAGAGGAAAGCTCGCACAGCTTCTGCCCGCAGAAATTGATTCGAGCAGCTTTCGCTCTCAGTCTGAAACGCTCGCGCGCAATCAGCCGGTCGAGGCGGAGAAGTCGCGCGGCGGCACGCCACTGACTCCGACCACAGTCGGAGCGAGCGCGGCTCTGCGCGGCTACATCAACGCGGGCGACGGAAAGGCTAGGGCAATCGCGCTGACTGGAGAGGGCTTGCGGCTCGGAGTCTTGCGCGCGGGCGCAACCGCGCTGGCCGTCACGGGTCAGGCCGGCGTTGACGGCACGAGCGAAGCGGGCGCGCATCTCATCGCCGCGACGCGTGATGGAGCCGGGCGCGTAATCGTTTTCGCTCCGGCGGATTCTTGGCGCATACGCACGAGCGCGAGCGGCGAAGAGTCTGAGAAGGGCGGCCCCTTCGCTGCGCTCTGGCAGGGACTCGCGCTGTGGGCTGCGTCCGGCGCGCACGCGCCCGTCGAAATAGTGTTGAGCGAAGTCTCGCCCGCAGCCGGAAGAGAAGCGACCGCAGAGATACGCGTGCTCGATGAAAATTACGCACGATTGAAAATAGAAAGGCTGAGCGCGAGCTTGCAGCAGCTACAGGAAAATTCCGGGGAGATCGTATCAAATTCCGTTGAGGCTTCGACGGGCAGCACACCATCAGTAGAGATGGTTTTCGCGCCCGACCCGAATGATCAGAGCATCTGGCGCGCTCGCTTCATCGCGCCGCAGTCCGCGCGTTTTAATCTTCAAATAAAATATCTCGCGGGCGGCAAGAGCGGCACAGCGGAAAAATATTTCGCAACGGTCGCGCCCGCATCAATCGAAGCGGGAGCAAGCGGCGACACGCTACGTCGCACAGCGCGCGAGACAGGAGGAGAATTGTTCGCCACTTCCGATTTAAATTCGCTCGCCAATAAGCTCGCCGCTCTGCCGCAGAACAGACAGTCCGTGCGCCGCACTCTGGATACACGCACATGGTGGCCTCTCGCCCTCATCATTCCGCTCCTGCTCTCATGTGAATGGCTGATTCAAAGAATCAAGTCAGGAGTTCCGAGTTCCAAGTTCCAAGTTCCAAGTTAAGAGCTTGTCTTTGACCTGGAACTTGGAGCATTGAACTCGGAACTTTTATTCCGGCATCGCAAACAGCGCTTCCTGCGTCTAACTGTTCGTTATGCGTTTTAAGAGCAAGGGTTTTATTATTTTTAGCGCGATTGTCGTCATCGTCATTAGCTCTATTCTGGCAACATCATGCGGGGAAAAGCGCACGGCGCGCACGAACGCCGGCGCGCCCGCCGAGCAGCCAATCGCACGCACACTGCCGCCGCTTCCGGCTCGCCCGCTTTCCGAAAAATTGAAAGCCTTGCGCGCCGGAGCCATGCGGCAGGCGTCCGAGCTGCGCGAGCTGTCATGGCAGAGCGAGGTCGGCATGGCGGAGCTGTCGGGCTGGGAGTACGGCTCGCGCACGAGCGAGATGGCGCAGTCGCTTGGCGGCGAAGAGTTGCGCGGCCTGAGCCGTCTGGCGATTGCGGGCGGAGTGTTGCCGGAAGGAACCGATTTGCTGTCGCTCGCTGCGAGCTTCACGGCTGTCTCTGCGGGCGCGGCCTATTCGCCGCTCGACAAACAGATTTTGCTGGTAGACAAGCACAGCGGAAGCTCGCTGTTGACGCATGAGTTCGTACACGCGCTACAAGATCAGCACTTCGACCTGCTGAAGCTCCTCGTCGTGCGGCCTTACAATTATGACAGGACGGAAGCAGTCTTTGCGCTGATCGAAGGCGACGCGATGAACGTTCAGAGGCGCGCGGAAGAGGGCGACGCTTACGCGCGCCGCACGCTCGAAGATATTTCGCGGCAGGAGAACGACCGCTTTCGTGATTATCGCAGCGACTTCGGCGCGCTCTTTCCGCCGCTCCTGACGGAGACTTTTATCTTCCGTTATCGTGACGGCGCGCGCTTTGTCGAAACCATCCGTCGCAAACAGGGCGAGCGCGGCGTGGACGAATTGTTTCGCCATCCTCCAGCCTCAAGCGAGCAGGTTCTGCATCCCGAAAAATATTTTCAAAGCGAAGCTCCGCGAGATGTGCAGTTGAATGAAGCGGCCTTTGCACAACACAACTGGCGCGTCGTGACTTCAACCGCGCTGGGCGAGATTGGCGTGCGCGGTCTGCTGATGGCGGGCGTGTCTGAGCCGGACGCTTCACGCGCGGCTGCCGGATGGGGCGGCGACCGCGCTTACCTCTTTGAACGTGACGGAGGCATGCCGCTCTTCGTCTGGAAATCCGCGTGGGACAAACGCACGGACGCGGAAGAATTTTTCAAGGCTTACAATGCAGCACAGCAGCACCGCAGGGGCGCGCAGCTCACAGGCGAATCCGCGAGCAGCAATGAGTCGCAGAAGACGTGGCGCGAAGGCGGGCAGTCAACGCTCGTGTCTCTAGCGGGCGACACGGTGATCGTGATACGCGGCGCGGAGGCCGAGATTAATTCCGCGCTGGAAATTGCGCGCCAATAAAATAATTATCACAGAGGTTTAAATGATTTGAGATTTGAGATTTCATATTTGAGAGTATGAGTCTGAAATTCCTTTGTGCGACTCTGTGTCCTGCGGTGGTTAAATAATCTTCTCCTTACCTTCAACTGAAAACTGCTCTAATAGATGAGAGTGATGCTAACGGAAGGTCAGAGACCTTCCGCACATCAGGCGGCAGAGCCGCGATAACGGCTTGAGCTTTCTCCTTAGCTTTCTCTTTTTCCCTTTTGTCCCTCTTCCCCTTTTACCCACTTCTTACCGTCGCTTTGCAGGCTCGCTTTTTTGCAGTTTGAATTGTAGCCAATCGCCGATGGCTTTGATGACATCATCACCGATGCGGCTCGTCGCAAGAGAATTATATTCGCTCTCGTCTCCCGTTACGGCTGGGAGGAAAAGATGATTGAGAGTCGGAAAGACGCGCACCATTACATCTTGGTTGCCTGCATCGCGCGCGGCCTTTGCCAGCAGCTCAGCCTGATCTGCCGTGACCTGCCGGTCGAGCGCGCCCTGCACGATAAATATCGGCTGGCGCACTTTGCGTATAGTCGGAATCGGATCGTAGGTCAGAAAAGCTTTAGTCCATGCGAAATGAAATATCGCGGGCAGTTTTGAAACATCGCTGCCCTCTATGACCGTTCGCAGTATTCTCTCATTCTCCGCACGCGCTTTGGCTTTCTCTTCTTCCGTCATCGCCTGATTCAACTCGACCGGACGATTCATCTGGTAAAGCAGAACCGCGTCCCCGCGTTTTCCAGTGCCCGCAAGCAGGACGATAGCAGCTATCTGCGGGTCGCTGGCGGCGACCAAGGGAGCGATGTCGCCGCCTTCGCTGTGGCCGATGATGGCGATGCGTGTGGGATCAAGCTCGCGGCGCGTGCGCAGGTATGCGACCTGTGCGCGCACGTCGTCCGCGAAGTCGAAAGTGGTCGCTTTGTCGAGCGTCTCAAGCCCCGTCGAATCGCCCACGCCGCGATCATCAACGCGCAGGACTGCTATGCCGCGCGAGGCAAGGTGCTCTGCTATCTGGCGAAACGGTTTGTAGTCTTTGAGATTCGGATAAGAAGGCAAAGGCTCATCGCGCGTCTCCTGCCCGGAGCCTGTGCTGGTGACGACGACCGGGAACGGGCGCACGCCCGATTTCGGCAGCAGCAATGTTCCGGCGAGCTGGTAATCTTTGACTTTGATCTTCACCTCTTCAGCCGTGAACGGCGCGTCGGGCGGCGCGCTATAATCGGGCTTCAAATTCTTCATCATGGAGGCGAGCGCGGCGCGCAGCGGCTCAGCGAAACTCGCATACTCTTCACGCACGGAAATGTATTTCTGCTCGGGCAGTGAGATGACCGCGATGCGTCCCTGCATATCAGCCCAGAGGATCAGCGTCGCCTGTCCGAGTTGCAGCGTGTAGCGATCAAACGCGGTCGGCTTCGGAGCGGCAACCACGCCCGCCGGCTGCACTTCATCACGCGCCGTGCGCTCCATCTTCGCAGATAGAGTTGGGAAGATCGTGATGCTCTGCTCTCCGCCGCGCGCGGTGTCGTAGCGTGCCGCGATGAAGGTGAAAAGATACGATACGTTCGACATGATAAAGGAGGCTCCCTTTTCGTAGAGCATCTCCTGCGCGCCCTCTTTTGTAGTGATGCTCGCCTTGCCCTCATTAAAAATAATCGTCTGGTCAACGGGACTGCCGAGCATCGTTCCTTTCGAGGTAAATTTCGTAGGCGTCGCGGCTTTGTCCAATTCAATCGCTGTCTCCACATCAATCAACGCGCCGGGCAGCTTGATGTTTGTCTGCGCGTGCGCCGCGTAGCCGGCGTCCTTCACACACTTCACGTCAAACGTCTCGCGCCCGACTGATGTGCCCGAAAGACTAATGAGAAAAACGCCTTTGCCGCACAGGTTCGGAGAGAGCAGAGGAGCCGGAGCAGGCATCTGCTTAGTCTGCTGCGCGTATAAAAAGTTCGGCATCGAGAGCGTAAGGAAGAGTGAAAGAAGAGCTGTTCGCATCTGATTCTCCGTGATTAGAATTGAAAGTGTTGGATGAGAGATAAGCTATTTTCCCTTTGCGTCTTTGCGCCTTTGCGTGAACTTTTATTCTCTCGCAAAGGCGCAAAGGCGCGAAGAAGAGTAGTGCAGTCTCGCTTATAAATCTATCAAAGCCCATAAGACGAGCAGAGGCACGAAGGCTAGAAAGGCTATACGCAGGCGTATGCCCTCGCCCGCGAAGTTGTATGTATAGCCGAGTCCGTCCCGCTTCTCGACGATGAGCGCGGGGTCGTCAGGGTTGTAATAGAACAGTCCGCCGCTCGACCACTTTTCAGCCTCGGACTCGCGCTCGACATTCGAGTTGCCCGTCGCTTCTTCCAATCCGTTGTTAATCGCCATGAAGCGATAGACATAATAAAAACAGATGATCAGCAGCAGCCCGACGCAAGGCCAGATAAGTAGATTGGCGAGCGGCATCCAACGGCGCAGAGCCTCGACGGTCGTCAGCAGGATGAAGACGGAGACGAGGCCGAGCAGGAACGCTACCAGCCCGCGCACCCAATCCATCATACGCATGGTGGCGACGATCAACTGCTCCTTGTGCTTCAAATAAATGTCGGCCTGCTCGGCGGGCAGCGTCATCTTCGCGTGGACGAGATCGTATTTGAGCAACAGAAACCAGCCTTGCAGGTATGTCGCAAGGATTGGCAGAAAGAAGACTGTCGAAAAGGTCTTGCGCGCCCAGCCATCCGGCTGGCCGTTGAGTCCCCAATGCACAGGCACTCGCTCAGGCAAAGCAGGATAGTAATAGATAAGCGCGACGGTCGGCGCGATGACCAGCAAGCCGATCAAGGCTTCGAGCATCATGTGTGTGTAATCCGCTAGCCTGCGCGTTTGCAGCGGAGTGGCAAACTTCTTCGCCTCGCTCGCCAGCCGAAAGGGGCGTACTTCGCGCGCGAATCTGGTGTAGAGCGCGAAGGCTGCCAGCAAAGAGGCAAAATGCGTGACGAGCGCGTAAGAAAAGTTCCCGCGATAGTAAGCCGTCAGAAAGCCGACGGCTTCGAACGCGATGAACGCCGCCAGCATGCAGAGCCAGTAACGGCGCAGGATGCTACGGCCTTCCCCCGTGTAAACCTCGCGGCTCACACGGACGCCGAAAAAAGCTTTCTCGCCGCGTACCACGGGCATCCACAGCATCACCCCGAGCACAAAAATGTTTCCGACCAGCAGCGGAATCAGGACTGAAAGCATTCCGTTCTTCATTTCGCTCCTTTCAACAAAGCGCGCACCTCTTCCGACACGATGCTCATAATCTCAGCTCGCGCGAGTCCCGCCAGAGCCATCTGCGTCAAGGCCGAGCGCAAAGGCTTTCGCAGCTCTTCATCCGTCTTCTCACTCGAAGTGCGGGACGAGACAACCGCTCCTGCTCCGTGACGAATGACGATCAAGCCCTCGCCCTGCAACTCTCTATAAGCGGTCGCAATCGTGTTGAGATTGACGCCCAAATCCGCCGCCACCTGCCTCACAGGAGGCAAGGCCGCGCCCTCGCGCAACTCACCGCGCGCAATCAGAGACTTGATCTCGTCCACCACCTGCTGGTAGATCGGGCGACGATCATTCTCATCAACGACAATAAACATCCGGCCTCTTCCTGTCCGCAAACAATTGTATAGTGTTCCTATACACTATACAATTGTTTGCGTCAAGAAAAATATTCAAACAGGGATAGATAGGATGAACAGGATATAAGACAGCGGATTTCAGATTGAAGATTTGAAATCTCAAATAAGGTTTAAGGATTTGAAATCTCAAATTTGCTTATCTCAAATTCTTATCCTATTCATCCTGTCTATCCCTGTTTATTTCCCGTGAGTTCGTTAGCTACGATGAGGCCGGATTGTGTGACGGCGGCGACGCCATGACCGGGGAAGGTCGTGTCGCCGACGATGTAAAGATTAGAGAGAGCGGTGCGATGCGAGAGGGAGTTGGGGCCGAAGATGTCTGGCGATTGCCCGACGCCGCCGACCATGCCAAGCTTGCGGCGCGTGTTTTCATAAAAGGTGCGGGGCGTCGCAGTCTCTATGACCTCTATGCCGTCCGCGAGTTCGGGCATTGCGGCGTGCAAACGCTCCCACCATCTCTCCAGCGTTCCTTGATCCTGAGCCTCATGCTCTGCCTCGTCAACATGAAATGCGAACCACTGTGAGGCTTCTGAGAAGGTCGAGACGGTGACGGCGCGTTTGCCTTCGGGAGCGCGACGCTCATGCGCGGGCGCGGCTGAAAACATGAACTGCGCGCTTTCCGCATCATAAGCTTGCCCCTCCTGCCAGTCGGTCAGCGCGAGAATGTTTTGTGCTGAAAGTTTTTGCTGCGCGGTCTCTTCATCCATGCCCAGATAGAGCAGGTACGCGCCCCACCCTTGAAGAGTTTTGAGACGCGCGCGTATCGCATCCGGCGTGCGATTGAGGCCGACGAGTTTTCCGTAAGTGTCCCACACGGTCAGATTGCTGACGATGGCGCGCGTCGCTTCGACACATTCGCCGCTCAACAGGTCAACGCCGCGCGCGTGCCCGCTCGAATCATAAGAGAGGCGCAGCGCAGTCGTGTCGAATCGCACAGTGCCTCCGCTGCGCTTGATTGACTCGACGAGCTTTTGCGCCAGAGCCGTCGCGCCGCCGCGTATGCCGCACATCCCGCGACGCGGAATCGTCAGCGCGACCGCCGCGTAAAGATAGGCGCACGTCTCGCTGTCTCGCTGCCCGAAGATTTGGAGCTGTGCGTCTATGAAGCGGCGAAATCGCGCGGAACTATTTTCGAGATGCTGGGCAGCCGTCTGATTCATCGCCGCCAGCACGCGCGGAGCCACACGCGCTTCCCAAGCGATGGCGCGCATCCGGCGCAGTTTTGAAGCGGTCAAGAGATCGGGCACGCGTGCTGCGACGCGTAGCAAAGCTTCACCGATGGGCGCAAGCTCGCGGAAAAAGTTGACAGCCATCTCCGCGCATTCTGGAAAGCTGTGGCGCAAGCTCTCTTCAAAACTTTCCGTGTCTTGCGTGACCGCGATGTCGGTCCTGTCAGGCAGGCGGACGACGTAGGCAGGAGTGATTGTATAAGTTTCGGGAGGCTCGACCGGAAGCTCTGCGAAGACGCGCTCGTGAATCTCGCCCGCTCCCCATCCGGCGTAAAGCGACGCTCCCGGCTCGAACGTATATCCGAGCTTTTCAAAACTCGTTGCGCACCCGCCCGCGCCGGACTCCTTCTCAAGCAGGCAGACATCCATGCCGCGCGAGGCCAGCAGCGCAGCCGCAGTCAACCCGCCGAATCCACCGCCGACAACGACTACCTCATGCGCCATGCTTTCAGGGGAAGCTACAGAGTATGCGCCAGAGCATCATGCCCGCTTGCGGCTTCTGCTCCGCGCCTTTCTGAAATTGTTCGATGTAAGGATAAAAGATGATGATTAACGAAACCACTCCGTTGAAGAACATGTGCATGATAAAGCAGGGCAGCAGCCTTCCCGTGCGCGCACGCACCAGCGTCAGCGAAACGCTGAGCAGAGCGATGACCGCAATCGCGCCGAGGCTGTTTCTGTATTGATAGACATGCACGAGCACAAAGAGAAAAGAGACCAACACGACCGCCCAGATCATGCCGATTCTTTTTTGCAGTGAGGGATAGAGGACGCCGCGATAAACTATCTCTTCGACGAGCGGCCCGCTGGTCGTCGCCAGCACGGCCAGCAAGAGACGAACTGCGAGCGAGCTGTTGGCTAAGATGTCTATGTCGGTCGCATCGCCGCCGATGAGCTTTGCCAGGATACTGCCGACGATGTAAAGCCCGATGGCTAACCCTGCGCTAAACACGAAACCGAACTTGGGGCTAAAGCTCCATCCGAGAGCGCGCCAAAACGGACGCTTCCCGTAGTTTGTGACGATAGCCCACGCCGCTCCGAAAGTCAGGATGTGCGCGGGAATGACTCCGAGAACAGAGAGGAGCAACACCGTCGGGTCTGTGACCAAAACTTGCGCCGCCTTCTCTGTTCCCGCATAGCGATACACGATATACGGCAGCGCCAGCAGTGTCGGCACGATGAACACCAGCAGGATACTCACCAGCCACAGGCCGAGCGCAGCCAGCACGTCCCACGGCGGATTATTAAACTCTGCTTCGAGATCAACAGACGAAGCCCCCGCCTCATCCGCAAAGCTCAAAGGATAATCCTGCCCCTGCCCCGCCGCGCCCGTCAACTCTTCATTCGGTAAGCTCACAATCGAAGTGTATGAGACAACCACGAGAGGGTCAAATGGATTGATTCATTTACTCATTGATTCATTTAATATAATGAGCAAATGAATCAATGAGTAAATGAATCAATCTCGCTGAAATGTTTCGCCATCAAATCCCAGACTGTTTGCATCAGGGGTTCGAGGTCTGCTTCTGTTAGTTCATCAGTTGGGACGGGGGCGTCGATGTACATGTCTACAGTGCCGGGGCGAAAGATAATCGAGTCGGGCGGGAGTATCTGGCGTGTGCCGAGGATAGTCACGGGAATGATCGGGACGCGCGCCTGAATCGCGAGCTTGAAGCCGCCCTTCTTGAATCTGTGCAGCGCGCCGTCGCGCGAGCGTGTGCCTTCGGGGAAGATGAAGACGCAGATGCCGTCGTGAAGATAGCTCGCGGATTTCTGAAGCGTGGCGACGGCGTTTTCCGTCGAGCTGCGGTCAATCGGAATGTGGCCTGCGCGCGTCAGATGCCAGCCCATAAAGGGAATACGGAAGAGCGATTTTTTCGCCGCGATGCGAAGCTGCGCGGGCAGGTAGCCGAGCATCGCCGGAATATCCATGTAGCTCTGATGCGACGAGAGAAAGACGTAGGACGCGCCCGGCTGGACGTGCTCCGCGCCGTGAATACGCACACGCGCTCCCGCTGTTCGCGCAATCATCTTGCACCAGACGCTCGCGCACCAGTGCTGCTTTCTCCCCGCAGCATCATGCAGCGAGAGCGTCAGCGAGAGGCTTCCCATGATGATCGTGTAGAGGTAGATGAGCGGGATGGCAATGGTTGAGTGAAGATAATTGAGAACGGTCGGGCGCGTAGGCGGCGGCGTGCGCGGAGCATCTTTGATAGCTTCGCTCTCAGGAATATTCTTTACACCTTGCGGCTTAACTGTGCTTTGCAAGCTGTTCAATTCAGACTCTAAAGCGTCTCGAAGAAAATCTCGTCCACATAGCACCAGCCCCAATCTTCGCCCGGCTCGAAGGATTTTATAATCGGGTGGCCGGTCGCGTGAAAATGTTTGGTGGCGTGCTTGTTCTTTGAAGAGTCGCAGCAGCCCACGTGCCCGCAGGTTTCGCAGAGCCGCAGGTGCATCCATTCGTCACCGATGCGCAGGCAGTCCTCGCAGCCCTTCGCGCCCGGCTTCACTTCGCGTATCTGTTTGAGATGTTCGCACGTCTCTTCTGTCTCTGTCATGATTTTCCTTACGCCTTAATTCAAGCCGCCGGATATTCGCCGTCGAGTGTTCTCACGCCCAAACGCTGTGCGGTGAGCCAGAGGCCGATGATGGTTTTGGCGTCTTCGATCTCGCCGTCCGAGATCATCTCCATCGCGCGCGTGAGAGGCAGGCGAACTATCTTCAGGTATTCGTCGTCGTCAAGATTCTGTTTTGTCTCGACCAGTTCCGTAGCCAGATAGACCCACATCTTCTCTTCCAGAAAACCGGGCGAGACGAAAAACTCCGTCAGCTTTTCGATGCGGCCTGCGCGAACGCCTATCTCTTCTTCAAGCTCGCGCGCCGCGCCGTCTTCAGGCCGCTCAGGGGACGAGAGTGTTCCGGCAGGAGCTTCCAGGAGATAACGCACAGCCGGATGCCTGTACTGGCGTACGAGCGCGACCGTGCCGTCGTCAAAGACGGGGATGATGACCGCGCTGCCCGGATGATGCACTATCTCGCGCTTGTATGTCTCGCCGCCCTCTCGAATCGTCGAGACCGAGATGTCAAAGACGCGCCCGTGATAAATCTCTTCGGTGGCTATGACTTCGGGAGCTTCCGTTTCAGGTGTCGCCATAAGTTTCCCTTGCTCTTCAATTCTTCGTGGAAGCCTGTGTGATTACGACTTCCAGCATAAATGCGCCGTCCAGACGCTCTGATCCCATCAGATTGGGGTCTACACGAATCTTGTAATCGCCCGTCTCCGTCAGGTCGTCATCGAAAATAAGCCCTCCGTGCTGACCGTCCTCCTGGCCGGAAGGCGAGAAGACTATGCCGCCCGTCATCAACCCGCGTGTGAGCGGAATGATGTTGACTAACATGTGCTGCCCTGCCTGAGCCTTGACCACAAAAAAAGTTTCCGCGTTCTTTACGAGTTGCCCGCGCACCTGTGCGCTGATTGCGCCGGGCATGAACTTGACGCGCGTCGTTCTGGATGAAGCTCTGCGCTGTGCAGGTGTCCGGGCGGGCATGAAGAGCAAGAGGCTGGCCGACATAAAAAGTGTCGCCAGCAGAACACTGATTCGACGAAGCATGTTTGATTTGATGTTCACCGGTCTCTCTTTCAATGAAGCTCCTTGAAGTCGATTCAGGATACATCAAAAGAGAGATTTATGAGAAGCAGGCTTGTTGAGCGTGTGAAGTATCTCAGGCAAGATGAGACCTATAACTTCGAGGTCGTAAGAGAAAGATTATCCATGGGCTAAAACCGCTCGCGCACGTCAGTTGACGAAGCGGCGCAGCTGGACGCTGATGGCGAAGCCGATGGCGATGAAGGTGGCGAGGACGGATGAGAGTCCCGCGCTCATCAGCGGCAGCGGCACGCCGATGACCGGCAGCATCCCCAGAGCCATCCCGACATTGATGAAGAGTTGGAAAGCGAAGCCGCCGACTATCGCCATGATGACGAGCATGCCTGTGCGGTCGGGCGCGCGTCGCGCCCCGGTAATCAATCTTGAGAGCAGCAGCGCGTAAGCTATTAAGAGCAGCACGCAGCCGAAGAAGCCTGTGTTCTCAGCCGTCACTGCGAAGATAAAATCCGTGTGCGGCTCAGGCAGGAATTTGAGACTGCTCTGCGAAAATTCGCGTGGCGCGTGCGAGCCTGTCAAGCCGCCTTTGCCAACCGTCACGATGGACTGCAAGGTGTGATAACCGTAACGGCGCGGGTCTGCGTTCTCCGGGTCGAGGATAACGTTGATGCGCTCCTGCTGATAGCTCTTGATCTTGCCCGTCTTGACGCCGACGATATACGCGGCGGGGACGAGAAGGACGCTCAGGATGATTGCTGCAAGGACGAACCGCATCTTGATGGCGGACAGAAAGAGCGCGACGGCGAGGAGCGGGAAATAGGTTATCGCCTGTCCCGCATCAGGCTCAAGCATGATGAGGCCGACGGGCAGCGCGAGTATTCCGAAGCCCATCAAGATTTCCTTTATCTTGAGAGACGTAACGCGCGGCCTGCCGAAGTAGCGTGCCAGCATCAGCACGGTCGGAATCTTGACGAACTCGGACGGTTGAAACTGTCCGACGAGGGGCATCTTAATCCACGCGCGCTGCCCGTTAATCTTCATGCCGATGCCCGGCACGAGCACGATTGCGAGCAGCATGAGGCCGAAAATATAAAATGCGGGCGCGAAGTGAACCAGCTTGCGATAGTCTGTGAAAGCAATCGTGAGCATCGCCACCAAGGCGATGCCGAGTCCGATCAACTGCTTCTGCCAGTAGGCTTCGGTTGGCTGCGCGTTGTGTATCTGCCACGTCCCGAAACACACAATCGCTATCGCCAGCAGAGCCAGCAGCCAATCGAAATCACGTATGCCGCGTTTTTCTAACATCGTTACTATAAAAGGCGGTGATCGGTAATGGGTGATAGGAAAAAACAGGAGACAGGAGTCAGAATACAGGAGACAGAATAAAGAAGAAGATTAACAGCGTATTTCCGCCCCTTCTTCTGTCTCCTGACTCCTGTCTCCTGTATTCCCTCTTATCACTCATCACCTATCACTATTTCTTAGCTACCAAAGCTCCGGGCGGGTCTTCGTGGCGCGTGTTGCGATAATAGGTATCGTACATGGCGCGTGCGGCAGGGGCTGCGTATGTGCCGCCGAAGCCGACGTTTTCAATCAGCGCGAGCACAGATATTTCGGGCTTGTAGGCCGGGGCAAACGAGACGAACCACGCGTGATCTTTGTTCTCGCCCGTGTCTTTGCCGAGGCCGACGACCTGCGCCGTGCCGGTCTTGCCCGCGATGTCAAAGCCAGCCATCTTAATCCGCGCAGCCGTGCCGCCGTTGTTGACGACACCCCACATGCCTTCGATGACGAAGTGATGCTGGTCTTCCGGTATCGGAATCACCTTCGGCTGTGGACGGTCAAAGCCGTGCGCCTTTCTCGCCTCGCGATAGTCAGGCTTATCCGGGTCGCCGACCGCCGCGATCTCTCGCACCTCTTTCATCAGGTGCGGCACGTAAAGCTTGCCGCCGACGCCGATGCCCGCGATGGTTCGAATCAACGCCAGCGGCGTCACAAAATCATAGACCTGACCGAACGAAGCATAGACCGTATCTATGTCTCGCCAGTCCGGGTCGCGCGGGTTAAAGCGCGCTTTGAATTCGGGCGACGGAGTCCAACTGATAAGCTCGTGCGGCAGGTCAACGCCCGTCCGCTTGTTAAGGTCGAACTCGTCAACCATCTGCATGATGCCGTCGAGCTTCATCTTGAGGCCGAGACGGTAAAAGTAGCCGTCGCATGATTTGGTAATCGCATAACGCAGCTCAGGCGTCCCGTGATTGCCCATACAGCGCGTGAACTTGTTGCCGATGGTGATGCCGCCGCCGCAGACCAGATTCGAGTTTTGGAGCGAGATCACGCCCTGCTGAAGTCCCGCGACGGCCATCGGAATCTTCCAAGTCGAGCCGGGCGGATAGCGTCCCTGTATCGCTCGATTATAGAGCGGCGTGCGCGGGTCTTTGAGCAATGCGGCGTACTCTGCACGGCCTTCTTTAGATGAGATGCGTTGCGAGAAAAGGTTCGGGTCAAAGGTCGGGGCCGACGCGAGCGCGAGGATTTCACCGTTGTTCGGATTCAGCGCGATGATGACGCCGCGCTTCGACGGCGAGTTGCGAAGCTGTTCTTCGGCTGTCGCCTGCAAGTCCATGTCAATGGTCGTGACGAGGTCTTGACCGGCCTGCGGCTCGACCCTTTCGATCTCTTCCTGTATGTGGCCTCGACTGTCCACGACGACCTTGCGATAACCGTCGCGCCCGCGCAGTGCGTCGTCATAGACGGCTTCGATGCCCTCGATGCCGATGATGTCGCCGGGTTTGTAACCCTTCTCTTTGAACTTCGGCTGCTCTAGCTGTTCGGGGCTGATCTCGCCGACGTAGCCGAGCACGTGCGCGAGTGACTCGTTAAATTTATAGCGGCGTTGCGGCTGCTCCTCGACGCGTAATTCCGGGAACTCCAGCGTATGCGCTTCGACCCATGAGATATCAGGCGAGGTAGCATTCTCTTTAACGCGGATGGACTCGAAGGCTGGCTGAGACGCTATCTCCCTGAAACGCTCGCGCAGGTATTCCGGGTCTACGTTCAGTCCGGCGGCGAGCGGTTCGATCAGCGAGTTGAAGTTGCCCTTGATGTCTTCACGCGAGATGATGACGTTGTAAATCGGGAGCGAGTCAACCAGCATCTTCTTTCCGGTGCGGTCGAAGATAGCCCCGCGTCGCGCCGGAATCGGCAGCATGCGTATGCGCTGGTTCTCCGCGCGCTCGGCGTAGTAGCTGCCCCTGACGATCTGCAACATGTAGAGCCTGACGCCCAGCACCGCCAGCATCAGGACAATCAGAATCTGAATCACACGCAGCCGCGCACGCAGGTTTTGTGAGTCGTCTTCGAATTTCATAAAAGCAGTTTTTAGTTTTCAGTTTTTAGTTTCGTCTTCAGTTTTCAGTTTCCAGTTCCCGGTTTTTTGGTTTTCAGTTTTTGATAAAACTGGGGCGATAGCCAATCCGCAGCCGGGCCGGGGCAATAATACCAATAAACCACGCTTTATTGCTCGCCAGTTTTCAAGCTCTGAAAACTTAAAACTCTAGCCCCTTCTTCTGCCGAGCCTGAAGGCGCTGCGTTTCGCTACTCGCCGGCGGAAGGCGAAGTGGCGACGCTGGCGCGCACGGTCGCTGAACATACGCTCAAGCAGGAACAGGAGGACGGTGCCGATGATGGTCGTCCCGATGAGCTTGAAGGCCGTGACCTCGACGAACGGCGCGAGCGGCGGTTGGCCGAGCATGCGATGAAGCAGCACGTACACGGTCGCATCCAACAAAGCCGCGCCAGCTAAGACGGGAATCCGCACCAGCGGGTTGTCAAGCATCACACGCGTCGCAAGCGAAGCGATAAGAAAGGCCACTAAGGTCTTGGAAAAACCACCCGCGCCGAGCAAGCCCCCTGCCCCCAAC
>CAXTPS010000023.1:7920-79894 GCA_964246305.1 uncultured Pyrinomonadaceae bacterium | reverse complement strand
CTGACTAAACGCTTTGAGTTCATTAGACTTTGTCACCTTTTGTCCTGTACTTAGACCAACTTGTTGTAATAGCAGAGCCGTGACATAAGGTACTTAAAGTTTTTCACGCCTCCATACAGTCAAATGGAAGTTTAATGGTCGTAATGCAGGAATGCAGCCGGTTACGAATATTAACTTTTAAGGGTAAGAGAGATGAGTGAAAGACAAAAACTGGCAGGGCGTGACTTCATGGCGAAACTTCTAACTTTTTGCGAAACGACAAGATTCTCGAATCGTGTCGCCAAGCGTCTTGCGGATGAGGATTACGCGAGGCTGCAACGCTACTTGGTGGAAAATCCGGACGCGGGGGCGGTGATTGAAGGCGGCGGGGGGATTCGTAAAATCCGCTTCGCTTTACCGGGACGTGGCAAAAGCGGCGGCATCAGGGTAATCTATTACTGGTCGGTGCGGCGAGAATTAATTCTGCTGCTGGATATTTATGCCAAGAACGAGCAAGCCGATCTGACTGATGACCAGACGAACCGCTTGCGTCTTGAAGCGAAAGGTTTTGACCGAAGATGAAAGAGAAAGATTTTCAAGGCTTGCTTGGAGCTGTTCGCGAGGCCAAGCAAATTCTTCACGGCGAAACGAATGCGGCGCGTACCTTCACGGTCGATGTTTCCGCGCCTCCTTCAACCTCTCAGACGGGCTTCGTGATTTGCCTCCAAACCGACGACCCGAGCCTTTTAATTCCGCTCAAGATTTACGCTGCCACTTTTTCACAGTCCGGCTTTGTTCGCATTACTGATGAAGCGGGCGAAACAGCAGTCTATCCCGCAGACTTCTTCCTTCCCATTTCATTCTCGAAAGAAGTTGAGCTACTCCTGACACAATTCGCTGTTTGAGTCGAAAGTCGCTTCGACACCGCTAAGTAAATCTCTTTACCTGATTCTTTCAAAAGCCCCGCTCGCTTCGTCGTTGACCTCCCGCTCAAATCCCGCGAGACAGAAACAGGCTAATCCGCATAAAGCTCTATGAAGATTTCTTAAGTCTGAATCACCATCTAAAATAGTTCTTGTTCCTCTGTTTCATGTGTGAAATAAAATCTTGCCTTTGCAACTATGTCGTGATATAAGGGGCAGGCAAATTTCTGATGGAGAGGAAAATAATCATGACAGACAAAGTGAAAGCTATTCCGGATGCCAACCACAGCGTGACGCCATACCTGTGTGCGAAGGATGCCGCTGGTGCGATAGAGTTTTACAAGACAGCCTTCGGCGCAACGGAGATCATGCGTATGGGAGAACCGGGCGGGAAGATAGCTCACGCGGAGATTAAGATCGGTGAAGCGCCGATTATGATCGCGGATGAGTTTCCGGAGATGGGTTTCCTCAGCCCGCAATCGCTCGGCGGCTCGCCCGTCACACTCCATCTGTATGTTGAGAATGTTGACGCCACTGCCGATCTGGCGATTGCTGCCGGAGCCAAGGTGCTCAAGCCTGTCGAGGATCAATTCTACGGCGACAGAGCCGGCAGATTAGAAGACCCCTTCGGACACGTTTGGTTTATAGCGACGCACAAGGAAGATGTATCGCCGGATGAAGTGCAAAGGCGTGCTGCGGCCCTGTTCGGATAGTAAGATGGATGACGCGAAGACTTATAGTTCAGCCATTGATTTTTGCAAACGCACTGCGCGCCGCTTCAATGGTTTTGTCCAGCAGTTCATCCGTATGTGCGATGCTGATGAATCCGGCCTCGAATTGTGACGGCGCGAGATAGACGCCTTCGTTAAGCATGGCGTGAAAGAATTTGCCGTAGAGCGCACGGTCGCTCTGCGAGGCAGTCGTCCAATCCTTCACTGCTTCGTTTGTAAAGAACATCGTGAACATTGAGCCGACGCGATTGGTGCGTGTCGCGATGCCTGCTGCTTGTGCAGCCTGTGCCATGCCTTCGCAAAGGCGTGCGGTTGCGCGTTCGAGGCTTTCATAAACGAAACGGTCGCGCAGTCGTTTGAGTGTGACGAGACCGGCGGTCATTGCGAGCGGGTTGCCAGAGAGCGTGCCCGCCTGATAGATGTTTCCGGCGGGCGCGATATGGCGCATGTGGTCGCGGCTCGCGCCGTAAGCTCCGACGGGGAGGCCGCCGCCGATAATCTTGCCGAGCGTAGTGATGTCCGGCATCACGCCGTAAAGCTCCTGCGCTCCGCCGCGCGCGAGGCGAAAGCCCGTCATCACTTCATCGAAGATGAGCAGCGCGCCCGCTCGCTTAGTTATCTCGCGCACCTCTCGCAGATAATTTTCGTGTGGAGGCACGCAGCCCATATTGCCCACGACCGGTTCTATAATTACCGCCGCAATATCTTCGTGTTGCTCAAAGATGCGTTGCAGAGCTTCGGCGTCGTTGAAAGGAACTGTGAGCGTGTTTTGTGCGAGCGATGCGGGGACGCCGGGGCTGTCCGGCAAGCCGAGCGTGGCGACGCCTGAGCCAGCCTTGACGAGCAGGCTGTCGCCGTGTCCGTGATAGCAGCCCTCGAACTTGACCAGCTTGTCGCGTCCGGTCACGCCGCGCGCGAGACGTATCGCGGACATAGTCGCTTCCGTCCCGCTGTTGACCATCCGCACCATCTCGATTGAAGGAACGGCTGCGACAATCTCTTCCGCCATCAGGACTTCCAATTCGGTCGGCGCGCCGTAGCTCGTCCCGCGCGTCAATGCGTCACCGAGCGCGGCGATGACCTCTTCGTCCGCATGACCCAAAATCATAGGCCCCCAAGAGCCTACGTAATCAATCAGCTCGCGCCCGTCTGCATCCGTCATCAAAGCGCCGCGCGCGCTCTTGATAAAACGCGGCGTGCCTCCGACGCCTCGAAAAGCGCGGACTGGCGAATTGACTCCGCCGGGCATCAGCTCAATCGCTCGCGCGAAAAGCTCTTCGGACTTAAAAGATTGTTCGTCTGTTTTGGTTGAACTCATAAAGCCATTTTCCATTGTGTGTATGCCGGAAAGCAAGAAGCGGCTGCCGTGTTTGAATACGGCAACCGCTTCGAGACATAGAAAGGCTTCCTGTCGGGCAAGAACTCAAAGGCAGCTCTCATCACTTAAGGAGTCATCACTCTGACAGCCCTGCTTGCAATAAGTCCTGTTAGGTCAGACGCGCATGCTTCTGCCCTTAATCAATCTGTAGATAGCGAGCAAGATGATTGCGCCAATCACAGATAAGACAAGGCTCATCAGGAATCCCGGCTTGCTGATATCTCCGGCGGTATCCGCGACCTTCCCGTAGCCTAAGAGCGCGCGGCCTATGAAGCCTCCGATGACGGCTCCGGCGATGCCGATTAACATCGTGACGATTACGCCGCCCGGGTCTCTACCGGGCATAATCGCTTTGGCTATCACGCCTGCGATCAATCCAAATATTATCCATCCAAGAATTGCAAACATGTCTATCTTCCTCCATTGTGTGTTGTCGACAGTGACGTTTCAAATTCTATTCTTACATCTCAAAAAAACAATGCCGCTTGTATGAAATTCATGCTCTTGATTAGCCCATCACAGAGTTAAGCAATGCTTGAGCCAGTAACTTCTGCCGCCCGTGTCGATAACGATAATTTCTGAGGGCCATGTCCGTCTTGACGTTTTCTTCAATATTTATGATCGCTTGCCTGAAATTAAGGAAGAGCAAAGAGTCGGCGCGCACTTGCCTGTGTGCGCGCGCCGACCTATAGAGCCGCTTTGCTATCAGCCGTTATCCTTGGGGATGCTGAGCTGCTGACCGACCTGAATCTTGTCCGGGTCGTTGAGCTTGTCTCGATTAGCATAGAAGATACGCATATACTCGTTGCTATCTCCATAAAAATGTTTGCTGATTTTCGAGAGCGTGTCGCCGGATTTGACTTCATACGTCTCGCCGCCCTGTCCCTCGCCTCCGCCGGCAGCCGCGCCCTGTGCCAGACTCGAATCAACGCTGATGTCGGCGGTGATGTCGTCTGCGTTCGGGTTGACCAGTTTGATCTGATCCCAGAACTTGTTCTTGGCCTCATCCGACGGCGCGACGCCGCGTATGAACAGCTTGTTGTCCTGCACGTGCAGGTTCTGAAAACGTATCTGTTCTTGATCGGATATGTTGAGCACGGATTGATATTTGCCCTTCAACTCGTTGAAGCGTTGATCCACGTTCGGTTGCTGCTGCGCTTCCGCTGCGCCTTTTCCAAACATCTTGTCAAAAATTCCCATCGTTTTGTCTCTCCTCACTCGTGAATGAATTATCGCGCCCGGCTATTTACAGACGCATCATGCCATATTGTTTTGAGCGAATCTCATTGCAAGCGACATACCAACCCTTGTTGTAACAGTTAGCAAGCATATAAGCCGAAAGCCCGTCCGGTAATCAAACAAACAACTCTTTCAAGCGCGTATCATTTAGCTCCTCAAGTCTTTGGACTTGGGTCTTGGGTCTTTGATGTCTCATATAGCTTGAGTTTCATCCTTCAAGGTTGAGCCGCGTGCAAAGACCTGAGTCCAAAGACCTATCAACCGAAGATACTGCGCCAGCCGCGCACGAATGAGTTACCAAAGAGAAACGCACTGAGACTCGGCTGCTCATGCGAGCGGTCGTATCCGACAAGCTCCACGTATGCGCGTCCGTCCGTCTGCTGTGCGGCGTGACGACCCGCGACCGTGCAGACGCCCTCCCAGTAGACGATCATCGTCGTCCCGCGCGTGTCAAGCTCCTGATCTTTCATCACCGGCGTCACGGCGACATCAATCTCAAAGCGCGGTACGCGCAGCCGCCAGCCGCTCGGATACGCGGCCTGCGTGTGCGGACTCTGCCACTCTCCGGTCGCTTCGAGCATAAAATCTTTATTTGTGAGATGCGTCTGCCGATCCGCAGCATCAACATAAGTCCCGCTCGAAAAGGGCGACGGCTCGCCACGGCTGTTGCGCAGGTGATAGACCATCACTTCCGCGCCCGTCGAGAGCTGTATGCTGAACCAGTCCCATCCCTTCTGATTTTCGGTCGTGCGCCAGGTGCCGAACTCTCTGTCCATCCACGCGTCGCCCGTGAACCGCTCTGTCTCTCCGTTCCATGTGATCTGTCCTTCGGCCCGCATCCGCGTGAAAGAGAAGTAGCGCGAAGCTTCGCCCGCATCCTTAAAGCTCACGCCCACTCCTTCATGCCCGTTCAAAGCCGCGGGCTTGGAGTTTTTCAGAGCGACTTCAAAAATCAGATCATCGCCCATCGTCGCGCGCAGGACATGCGCTCCATTCACTTCGCGCACAGTCCAGTTGCCGAGCCGCAAATAAAATTTATCTTCACTCGCCGCCGCCGGAAGATCAAACACGCCGCCGCTACTCTTTCTGTGCTCATAACGAAAGCGCGAGCGCGATTCATCCGTGATGGCAAAGTGAGCCAGATAGAGCGGGTTGGCTATCAACCTCAAAGGCACGACGCCGAAGCGATCAAGGTCTGTGCGCCGCTTAAAGAAGACCAATTCAAAACCGAAGCGGCGACCCGAAACGGTTTGCATGTGCCCCGTGTAGTACCACCACTCCGTCTGCGCGTTCTTGTGCGCGTAGAGATCGCGCGGCAATTCGACTCCCGCGTGCTCAGTCCCGTCGCGCAAGCTCGAAGCTTCCCCGACCATCACATCCGCCAGACGATCCAACACCGTCGCCGCGATATTTCCCAAAGGCTCAACCAGATTTGTGCTCATAAATTTTAACGAATAACCTTTATTCAAATTTCAGATGAAGAGTACATAAAGGAGTTGGCGAAAGTGTGCGGCTTTCAAGAAGAAAAGTTGACAGTAAAAAGCAGTTGGCGGTTAAAAGCAAAGATTAAATGCTGTTAGCAGTTCCAGCTTTTCTGGCAACTGCTAACTTGCCTTTACTGCCGACTGCTAACCGCCAACTATCTTCAAAGGCGTTCTAACTTCTCCTGCGGCTCGACCGTGATGGAGCGAAAGCTGGACATGCGAACGAGGCCGGGCGCGGCTCCTTTGGGTTTTGAGAGGAATTTGCGCTGTGTGTAATGCACGTCAACTTTTGAGTCGCGCCGAGCCTGGCTGAAGGCTGCTGCAAGCTGCGCCGCTTCGATGACGGTGCGATGCGGAATCTCTTTGCGAGTCGGGTTGAGGACGACTACGTGCGAGCCGGGATAGTCTGCCGCGTGCAGCCAGAGGTCATACGGGCGCGCGACGCGAAAGGTCAGGTGGTCGTTGTCACGCGCCGCGCGCCCGACCAAAATCTCGTAGCCGTCCGAAGAGAGATACCGCCGCGTGCCCGGCACACTCTCAGGAGTCTTTCTTTTGCCCTCTGCCTGCGGCTCTCTCTTCTTATCTTTGCTGAAAAATCCCTCAAGCTCTGCCTCGTCATGCACCGCGACGACGCTTTCGAGATTCGCTTGCTGCGCCTGCAAACTCTCCAGCTCTTTTTCCAACTCGGAAAGCCTGCGCGCTATCTCCTCTGCGGCGCGGCGCGCTTTCGTGTAACGCTTAAAGCGGCGCACGGCCTCTTCCTGCAAGGTAGAATTTTCGTCAAGCTCCAGCTCTATGCTCGGCGCGTCCGCCGCGTAATAATCCGTGACGATGACGACGTTGCCGCGCCTCTCGGCTGTAGCGATGTTGGCGAGCAGCAAATCTCCGACGCGCTTGTGCGCCAACGCATCGCCGTGCTCTTTCAAATCGTTCTCAAGATGGCGGCGCAGCTGGTTGCGTTGCGCCATCTCTTTCTTCAGGCGCGCACGCGCAGCCGCGACGCGAGAGTTGAAAGCGCGCTCCGCTTCCTGACCACGGTAAAATTCGTCAGCCGCTTCTGAAAGCGAAGCGAACGGCTCTTGCTCAAGCGTCGCGCCCGCCTGCACCTTCACTGCCTGCGCGGGAGGCGGCTGATATGTATCCGCGACCTCCTGCCCTTCGCCGCGCGGCGGGCGCAAGGTATCAATCACATGTTCATTCTCGTCGAGCAGCAGCAGATTGGCGGCGCGTCCCGTCAGTTGCGCGACCAGAGTGTATTTCCTGTCCTGCCCGATAGCATCCTGCGCCGCGAAAGAGAAACGAACGATACGATCACTCTCATCCTTCGTCAGCGCGACGAGCCGCGCGCCCGCCAGCCGCTTGAAAAGCGTCATGATAAATGAGGCTGGAGGCAGCGACTGCTTCTCCAACTCGCGCATGCGTCGCTCAATCATGTAGAGGCGCGGCGCGGGCTGCGTCTCTACGCTCAAGAGCAAATAGCGTCCGTCGCCCGTGCGAAAGTCTATCGCGAGCGTGAGGCGCGAGAGCTGGAAAACTTTGCCCATGCTGCGACCGACAAGCGCGGGCGCAAGCTCCTCGACGATAGCTTTGATGGTTTGATCGTTCACAACGAAAGTAAAAACGCAAAAGGTAAAAGGCAAAAGCAAAGGATATAAAATCCATCCTTACTTTTGCCTTTTACCTTTTTACTTTTACCTTTTTATTTATTCGCGCACAACTGCGGTACCCGAAAGATGGTCGTGCGCCGTGCGTCCCTCTGCATCGAAGAGCGCGTAGAGAATGCCAAAGCCAACTGTCACGAGCGAGATCATATAAGCGACGGCGCGCGCCACTGATTGTTTCGTCGTCGGCGGCAGCCCCGTGTCCACATCAACCGCGCGCAGTGAGACGAGCGACATGCCCCAAGTGCGCCCGGCCAGCGCGGTCGAGGTTGTCAGGTACAGGAACATGATGATTAAGAGAATGCCGCCCATCGAAGCAATCACGCGCTCGTCCGTCCAGTTGCCATTCGTCAACTCGATAATCGCGGCGAACGGAGACGAGGCGAAAGCTACGACGAGCAGGTCTATCAGGCCAGCCGCGATTCTTGAGAAGACAGGCGCGCGGTCATCATAAAATTCTTCAAAGGCGAAAGCGTCCGCGTCCTGCGTCTCAAGCATCTGCACAGCCGCAAGCGGCTCGACTGTAGCATGCTCCTCAAGCATCTCGACCGTAACGGCAGCAGCTTTTTCAACTGTCTTCGTCTGAACGACTGTCAGCGTGTGCTCGCGCGGGGCTTCAACCGGCCTGTCAGCAGGCAACTGCTCTGTGATGGCTTCGGGAAGTGGCGCGAGGGCGAGCCGCTCTTCGACCTGACTCTCCATGTCGTACTGCTCTTCCGCGACGCGCGCGACGGCGACTGCGGCTCCGCCCATCACCTGACGCGTGCGCGGCTGAGGCTGTTGCGCACGCTCGATACGTTTGAGCGCGGCGACAACAATCGGGTTCATCTGCGGCGGGTCGGGTTGCGGCACGAGTCCGAGCGGCTGCGCGGTCGTCTCTTTCGCGTGCGGCTCGGCGCGATGTTTGAGCTGGTCTTGTCCTTCACGCGTAGACTCGCGCGCCCGTCGCTCCTGAATCTCACGCACGCGCTCGCTCAAGTCCTTGCGCCATTGCGGTCGAGCGTGTGCGCCCGGAAACTCTATCAGAGTCGAGCCGGTCGCAGAGGCTTTGGCCTTCGCGGGCTGTCTAGCGGATTCTTCATTGATGGGCGGGGCAGATTCTTCCGGCGACGATACAACTGCACTGGCTTCGGGTTGCGCAGAGGTTTTGGGAGCAGGCGTCTGGCATCGTGGGCAAATCTCCAACCCACTGGCGTAGACTGCGCGGCACGCGGAACACTGCATAAAACAAAAGCCTCCACTGAAAGGCAAAATAGAAAAAATCCAAGCTGAAAAGAGTGCGTTCGGGCCGGGGACGCAGAGCCGATAAACCCAAGCCCATTACGGAGTCGCGGCGGATACTATCAGAAGTTACTTTAACTCGTCAATCAGAAAATGCACAAGACACTGTATTTGTCCGACCGGGAGCCACAAGATAAAGGCAAAAAGAAAGCTCCGAGTTCCAAGTTCCAGATTCCAAGTTTAAGAAATTTTCTTTGACTTGGAACTCGGAACTCGGAACTTGGAGCCCGGAACCTTTTTTAGATCGGTTGTCTTCCGGCAAAACCGGTCTCTATGTCATGCCACCATTCGATCTGGTCGCCCTCGCCCAGATACCAGCAGAGGAGTACGACGCGCCCGTCTCTGAGGGAAGGAAAGTCTATCAGGCCGCGCTCGTAATCTTTGAGCTGCACGCCCAGAGCGTCAAGCTCCGAAGTCCGCGAGGCGAGTTCCATGAGCACAGTGATATACCGCGCTCCATCCGGCATCCCTCCGCCGCCCTGCTCCGCTCCTTCGGCAGCATGCTTCGCAGCCTCTTGAAAAGCCACCAGCCGCCGATGTGCGCGACGAATCGAGATCAGCAAGCGCCGCACCATCGGCAGCAAGGCATTGGCTTCTTCGAGACTGAAAAGTTTCATAAAACGAGAATACAGAATACAGAAGACAGAAGGAAGACACGGCAAACGCTTTTCTTCTGTCTCCTGTCTTCTGTCTCCTGTCTTCTCCTCTTTTTAGTGTTCGTCTGTGACGCGGATTAAATCGGAGGCCGGGTCGAACTGGTCTGCTTCTTCGTCCAGATCGGGTTCGATGACGACGGGCGGGGGCATGTGGCCGAAGCCGTTGTCGTGTCCATCATCCGCAGGATGATCGTTGCTGTGCATGTCCGCGCCGTTATTGAGAAAGGCTGGCTGGCCTGTTTCGTCGTAACGCGCGCCGTGCGGCAGCTCCTTGCGCACTTTGTCAGCTATCTCGCCGAGGTCTATAAAATAGTCCGCGACATCTATCAGCTTCGGCGCGGTGTTGGAACGAAAGCCCGCTATCTCGACGCGGCAGCCTTTGTAGGCGACGGCGTTGACGGCGTAGACAAAATCTTCGTCACCGGAAACCAGCACGGCTGTGTCGTAGCGTCCGGCAAGGCTCAACATGTCAACGGCAATCTCCACGTCGAGATTGGCCTTGCGCGTGCCGTCGTAAAAAGTCTTCAGCTCTTTCTGTATGACGCGGAAACCGTTGCGACGCATCCAGAGCAGAAAGCCCTGCTGACGCTCTGCGCCGACATCCACGCCCGTGTAAAAAAAGGCTCTCAACAGGCGGCCATCGCCGAGCAGCACACGCAGCAGCTTATTGTAATCAATGTCTATGTTGTGAAAACGCGCTGCATGAAAAAGGTTATTGCCGTCAATAAATACTGCCACTCTGCCGCGATGTCCGAACTGCCATGAAATATTATTCGTCGGATCAAAATTCATGCGATAAGTTACTCCATTAAATTTTAAAATATCTAGGCATTAGAATGCCGCCGCCGGTCGCTCAGGTCAAGTAAAAAAGAGTAGTCGCTTCAAGCGGGCTGTTTACGCTCTGTGCCGATAACATCGCCCGTGACGGAATCGAGGTAGATAGTGAGACCCTGTGCGGTGTCAATGAAAAGCTCCCACGCGACGTGAAATTCGAGCACGCCCGGCTCGCCCGCGCGGGCAATCGGATAGATGACAAGCTCGCGGACATTTATCTTATCCTTCTCAGGAATCATCAGGGTTTGCTGGTTGCTGTTCTCGTCCGCGTAGATGACTGCGAGTCCGGCGATGCTCTCGATGGCTTTGTCCGATGACAGGCGTTGCGGCGCGAGCGCGATAAAGGCGCGCCTCAGTCGCTCGATGTCAGGGATGCAGGAGCTGCTCATCTGAACTATGCGCCGGTCGGGCGTGAAGCTGACGCGCACCTCGCCGTAACCATTGCGCAAGCCATAACGAAAAGGCCGCTGTTGATAGCGTGCTTCCTTGACGCCGTTCGCTCCATCAACGCGTTGAATGAGTGAGAGCTGTTGCAGGTCGCCGCCGCAGAGCAGCGGCCCGGTCTCGACTATGAAGCGGCGCAAAGATTCGCGCGTCTCTTCTTCGTTCATCGGCAAGCTTTCGCCGACCTTCGGCAGATAGAGAGGAGTCTGATCCAGCGCGGGAAGACTGAGCACGGTTGCTGTGACGGGTTGGAGCTGCGGCGCGGGAGCATTTGTGATGCCCATACTGTGCGTCAGATTCGCCCACGCCGCGAGCGCGTTCGTATGCCTGTCGCCGTTGTTATCCACCAGCAGAATCGGGTAGGGCGCATCTGTTGCGCGCGGCCCCGCCGGGTCTGGAGATGGATTCGCCGCACACGAAGAGATGCATAATGCGAGCAGGATGTAGAGCGATGCTTTCATCAATATAAGTTGGTGTGCGTTCAGAGTTGCGCCTTGAGGCGCGAGCCTTAAAGCCTCACGGCTCAAGCCGTAACTCTCAACTTTGAATCTTGCCTATTCGACAAAAAAGTTTCCGAAACAAAGATAGCGTAAAGAATGCGAAATTAGAAATGTAAAATGCAAAACCCCTCCAGCTTATTAGTTTTGCATTTTACATTTTTCATTTTGCATTCTTTAGAGCGTATAATTCGCCAACCGGAGGAAATGCGTTTTGCAGGACGAAGAGGAATCATCGCCAATCTGGAACGAAGACGAGCCGTTGCGCTCTAGTCTGCACGGGTTCTCGCACGAGCAGATGATAACGTGCGAGACTTGCCTCAGAGCCAATCCGCCGACGCGCGCCAGTTGTCTCTACTGCGGCGAGGCTCTGCCGACCTCGGAAGTTTCCGCGTCGCTGCTCAGGCCGATACTGCGCCCATTGGAAACATGGGAGCAGGGCTTCAACGCCGTTCTGCTGCCGGGCGAGCAGCGAATTTCAAGCGACTCCTTGACGGAACTCTCAGACCTCTTGAAACTCGAAGCGGAGGATTTGGAGCTAATCTTAAACGGCGGCCTGCCTTTGCCGCTCGCACGCGCAACGACACAGGCGGAAGCCGTGTTGATTGAGAAGCGGCTTGAGGCTCTTGGCTTTGATGTTTTAATCGTCCCTGACACAGAGCTTGAGACGCACACGCCGCAACGCCTGCGCGCGATGGAGTTGACGGACGACGCGCTGATAGTTCATTTGACCGGAGGCCGGAGCGAGCAAAGCGTGTCATGGGCGGAGATAACTCTGATGGTCGCGGGGCGCAGAATCCAGCGCAGGCTAGAGGTCGCGGAACGTTTGAGCCGGAAAAAAGAGAAGGACATAGTGGAGTCGCGCGAATTGAGCGCGGACGAAGCCCGGCTCGACCTCTATGCGGGGCGCGGTGCGGGCGCATGGCGCGTGGCGGCGGACAATTTCGATTTCTCCCGTTTGCGTGAGCTGAAGTCTCTGGTGGCCGCGCAGAATTTTCAGACGCTGACGAATGTGCTGCGCGAGCGCGCGTTGAATGCCGTATACGACGACTCTTATCTGCGTGCGCGTCCTTTGCTGACACTGGTGTGGCCGCTCGAACAGCACACGGAATCGCTCGGCCTGCGCAAGCAGGGGATGGGCAGCCGCGTCAACACTGAAGCCGTCACGAAGAGCGATAACGAGATGCAGTTCACGCGCTACTCAAAGCTGCTGCATCATCTAAGAATGCGACAATCTGAGTCGAAAGCATGAGCCGTAACGAAGAACGCAAGCGATTCCGCGCGTCGCGCACATCGCAGCATGAACAGAGCGTGCCTGAGCGTAAAGGTCTCAACAGCCCTTCTGTTGTTCGTGCAGCGGATGCTTCATCGAGCGTGCAGCTATATGGAGTCTCGCCCGTGCTTGAAGCCTTGCGCGCGGGCGCGCGGCCAATCGAACACATCACGATTGCAGAGGGCGCACAACATCATCGCCTGCGCGAGCTGCTCGAATTAGCCAACACTGCGAACGTGCCCGTGCGCCATGCTCCGCGTCACACGCTCTCGCGTCTGGCGGGGATGAACGCGAATCATCAGGGCGTGATTGCCAGCATCTCCGCCGCGCGTTATACGGATACGCACGAACTGCTGGACGCGCTCGCGTCGCGCGTCGGTACGAACGAGCCGCCGCTGGCAGTCGTGCTTGACGGCGTCGAAGACCCGCGCAATCTGGGAGCGATTCTGCGCACAGTGGAATGCGCGGGCGGGCATGGAGTTTTTATTCCTGAACGCCGCGCCGCCGGGTTGACCGAGACGGTAGCGAAAGCCGCAGCCGGAGCTTTGGAGCATGTGTCGGTCGCGCGTGCAACGAATCTCGCTCGCTTGATAGAAGAGTTGAAAGAGCTAAACATCTGGACTGTGGGCACGAGCGCGGACGCGGCGATGGATTACACAGAGTGGGATTGGACTGGAGCGTGCGCGGTCTTTCTCGGCGGCGAGGGCGCGGGTCTGCATCGTCTGGTGCGTGAACGTTGTGACGCGCTGGTGCGTATACCTGTGCGCGGTCGAATCACATCGCTCAATGTCAGCGTCGCGGCAGGCGTTGTGCTCTATGAAGTTGTGCGACAACGTTCTCTTAAAACTTAGCCACAGAGATGAGGAAGGTGGACTTTGTGCTTTGTGCTTTGGTCTTTGATGTTTTACTCAGCTTGAGTTTTAGAATGCAGGGTTGGGTCGCGCACAAAGATCAAAGACCAAAGTACAAAGCACATCTTTATAAAGGAGAAGCAAAATGTTTTGCCCCAAGTGCGCCACGCAGAATGTTGACGGAGCAAAGTTCTGCCGCTCGTGCGGCGCGGACATCAGCCTCATCCCGCAAGCCATGACGGGACACTTACAGACTGCTGCTCAAGTGAATGAAGAAGTGGAATCGGATTATGGCCGCAGGCGGCGGCACGGGCGTCCGAGCATGGAGAAGGGCATTAAGAGTCTCTTCATGGGGTTCGGTTTCTTACTTGTCGCTATCATTCTTGCTTTTGCACATGACGGTCGTGGCTGGTGGTACTGGATGCTGATTCCATCCTTCTCTATGCTCGGCGGAGGCGTGGCGGAATATCTGCGCGCGAAGAATGCACAAAAGGCCATCACGTATCAGCCCACGACCGCGCAGGTCGCCGCACCGCGCTCGACTTACATGAACGAGCTTCCGCCGCGCAATACTTCAGAAATTATGGCGCCGCCTCCGAGCGTCGTCGAAGGCACGACACGGCATCTCGGCGCGGAAGGCCCGACCAAAGTTTTCACGCCCGCAGAGCATCCGAAACAGGAGAGCTGAAGCCGGACAGAACACTGCTTGCACGTCAATTTTCTGCGCTGTATAGTTCAGCCGTAGAAACTTAACTGCTCGATTTTCATCTTTAGATTTTGGAAGGAATCTATCATGCCGCAACGTCCAAAAATTGCCGACAACATGCTTGAGCTTATCGGCTATACACCTCTCGTGCGTCTCAATCGTATCCCGTTTGAAGGCTCCGCCGAGATGGTCGCCAAGCTCGAATCGCAGAATCCGATGGACTCGGTTAAAGACCGTATCGGCTCCGCGATGATCGAGGCCGCCGAGCGCGATGGCAAGATACGACCCGGCGAGACCGTCATCATCGAGCCGACTTCGGGTAACACAGGCATCGCTCTGGCTTTCGCCGCGACCGTCAAGGGTTACAAACTGATCGTCACGATGCCCGACACCGTGACCGAAGAGAGACGGCGCGTGCTGACCGCGCTCGGCGCGGAGGTCGTCCTGACGCCCGGCGCGGAAGGGATGAAAGGCTCTATCAAGAAGGCCGCGGATTTGTCCGAAGAGACAGAACACAGTTGGACGCCCGGACAGTTTGACAATCCCGCGAACCCGGAAGTTCATCGCCGCACGACCGCCGAAGAGATCATGGAGGACACGGACGGCAAGCTCGACGCATTCGTCGCGGGCGTCGGGACGGGCGGCACGATTGCGGGCGTCGGCCAAGTCTTGAAAGAGAGAATCGGACAGCACGTGCGCGTCATAGCGGTCGAGCCTCTGTCGTCGCCTGTACTCTCAGGCGGCGCGCCGGGGCCGAACAAGATTCAGGGCATCGGCGCGGGCTTTGTGCCGCGCAACTACGACCCGTCGGTCGTGGATCAGGTGATGACGGTTGATTACGGCGACGCTATCGAGATGGCGCGTCGTCTCGGACGTGAAGAGGGAATCTTCTGCGGCATCTCTTCGGGCGCGATCACATGGGCAGCGCGTGAGGTGGCGAAAGAGCTTGGAGCGGGCAAGCGCGTCGTCTCGATCATCTGCGACTTCGGTGAGCGTTATCTCTCGCATGAGCTGTTCGCCGCACAGTGATATTTAGATTTGATTTCAAATTCAGACAGAGGCGATGCGTTGACTCGGAAGCAAGCATCGCCTCGCGGCGTCTTTGATGAAAGAGCAGAGCTTAGCGCGAATCTGCGTCCCCGTTTGCGTCGGACACGCGCGAGAGATTGCGCACGCCATCGCACGCGCTGAATCGGTCGCGGATGTGGTCGAGCTGAGATTGGATTGTCTACAAGAGTCCGCGCTTGATGCTGCATTCGACGAACTCCGCGCGCTCAAACGCACGAAGCCGCTGATACTGACCTTTCGTGCATCCGAACAGGGAGGACGGCGCGGGATGAGTTTATCCGAACGCGCATCGTTCTGGCTCTCAAATCAATTCCAAGATAAAACGCAATGGAGCTTCTTTGACTATGCGGATATAGAGCTTGATCTATTGGAATCCGAATATCGTGAAAATTTGATTTCAACTCACGCGCACAATCGCATCATCTGCTCTCAACATGATTTCAACGGCGCGCCTGTCGATCCTGAAAAAATCTACGAGCGCATGTCCGATACTTCCGCGCACGTCCTAAAGCTTGCCTTTCAAGCGAGT
Organism: uncultured Pyrinomonadaceae bacterium; assembly: GCA_964246305.1. Taxonomy (GTDB): domain Bacteria; phylum Acidobacteriota; class Blastocatellia; order Pyrinomonadales; family Pyrinomonadaceae; genus JACMLC01. The sequence goes on along the minus strand of CAXTPS010000023.1, from coordinate 64,360 downwards.
GACGCGACGGATTGCCTGCCCGTCTTGCGCCTGCTCGAACGTGCGCGGCGCGAGGGGCGCGAAATGATTGCAATCGCGATGGGCGAAGCCGGTGTCTTAACGCGCATTCTCGGCACGTCGCGCGGAGCATTCCTCACCTACGGCTCGCTGGATGCGTCGCAGGCGACTGCGCCCGGTCAGCTCAACGCGAGGGAACTGCGCGACCTGTACAGGATTCACCGGATAGACGGTCAAACCGAAATCATGGGATTAGTCGGGCAGCCGGTCTCACACTCCTTCTCGCCGCAGATGCATAACACTGCGTTCGCCGCTTCAAACATGAACGCGGTCTACATTCCGTTCGAGGTGTATGCGCTTGATGATTTCATGCATCGCATGGCGAACCCGCGCACGCGAGAGATTGATTTAAATTTGCTCGGCCTGAGTGTTACCGCTCCGCACAAGCGTGCGGTCATGCGGCATCTGGATTGGATTGAGCCATCCGCGCAGGAGATCGGCGCGGTCAACACAATCGTCATCGAAGGCTTGAAGATGCTCGGTTATAACACCGATGCGAAGGCCGCGCTCGCGCCTTTGCTTGAGCTGATTGATTTGAGCAACGCACGCGTGGCTGTCATCGGCGCAGGCGGCGCGGCGCGCTCGCTCCTGTGGAGTCTGCGCGAAGCGTGCGCGCGTGTTACCCTGTTCGCACGCGACGTTCAGCGCGCAGAGGAGACGGCGCGGCAATTCGGAGCAAGCGTTGCGAGACTCGATGACGCGCGCTTTGGTGATTTTGAGATTGTCGTCAATGCGACTCCGCTCGGCACGCGCGGGCTGTGGGAGCATGAGACTCCGGCTCTCGCGAGCCAGCTTCGCGGAGCGCGGATAGCTTATGATCTGGTTTACAATCCGCGCGAGACGCGCTTCATGCGCGAAGCGCATGAAGCAGGCTGCGAAACTCTAAGCGGCCTCGACATGCTCATCGCACAGGCCGCCGCACAGTTCGAGCTATGGACTCAGACGGACGCGCCGCTTGCAGCAATGCGCGAAGCAGGAGAAAAAGCGGTGATAGGTGATAAGAGAAGAAGGGAATACAGGAGACAGAAGTCAGGAGTCAGAAGAAGCGGCGAAAACCCGCTTTGATCTAAACTTCTTCTTTATTCTGTCTCCTGTATTCTAATTCCTGTCTCCTGTCTTTCTTATCACCTATCACTTAAAAGGATGGACGAACGTTATAGCAGGCAGATTTTATTTGCGGGAATCGGCGCGGAGGGGCATCGGCGACTGGGCTTGGCGCGCGTGGTGATAATCGGGTGCGGCGCGCTGGGTTCTTCGCAGGCGGAGGCTCTGGCGCGTGCGGGTATTGGTCGCTTGAGAATTGTTGACAGGGATTTTGTAGAGGCTTCTAACCTGCAACGGCAGACGATGTTCACGGAAGCTGACGCGAGAGAGCGTCTGCCGAAGGCCGTGGCGTGCGTCCGTCGCATCGCTCAAATCAATTCGGAGATTGCGGCTGAGGCCGAAGTCGCGGATGTCAATCACGCGAACGTCGAGCGGCTTATCAAAGATTGTGATGTGGTGATTGACGGGACGGATAACTTTGCGACGCGTTATCTCATCAACGATGTGTGCGTGAAGCATCGCGTGAACTGGATTTATGGAGCGGCGGTCGGCTCATACGGCGTGACGATGACCGTGCGACCGCACGCGACGCCGTGCCTGCGATGTGTGTTCGAGGAAGCTCCGCCCGCGGGGAGCGCGGAGACTTGTGACACCGCCGGAGTCATCATGCCTATCATCAGTATCGTCGCAGCCGTGCAGGTGTCCGAGGCTCTGAAACTGCTGACGGGGCAGGATGAGAAGCTGCATCGCTCGCTCATGCAGTTCGATGTGTGGAGCAACGAGTGGCGTCGAATCGCACTCAAAGAGCCGTCGCCGGAATGTACGACATGCGCGCTCGGAAGATATGAAACACTCGAAGCTGAGGCAGGGGATTTCGCGGCAGTGCTGTGCGGACGCAATGCCGTGCAGGTGTCTCCGCAAAAACCGACGCGGCTAAATCTTGACGCGCTCTCGCAAAAGTTGCGTGCGCTCGGCGAAGTCAAAGCTAACGAGTATCTACTCAGATTTCGCGCCGGAGATTACGAGCTGACTGTGTTTCAGGATGCGCGCTCGATAGTTCGCGGGACGGATGATGTGACGACGGCGCGCTCGCTCTATGCGAAGTACGTGGGCACATAGAAGATTTTAGATTTTGGATTGGAAGATAGAGCAACTTGGAAGCTGGCTTTATATTCTTGAAAACATGAGTACACAAAAAAACTTGAAATGCACGGTATCGTTGCTGTCGCTGCTTTTAACTTTTCTCGCCATCGTTCCTTTCGCATATGCCGGAGAGCCTGTCATCTGGGAGACGAGTTCGAGGTCTGAAATCCTGAAGGGTGAAGCGCGCGGCGTCTCGATTAGTGAGACGGGCGCGTTCATGCTCGGGCCGCGTATGACGCAGGTCTTTAATACGGATCAGGCTTACATCTGGTCGAGCGCGGCGGACGGCGCGGGCAATGTCTATCTGGGCACGGGGCATGACGGGCGTATCTATCGCGTCTCGCCGGATGGTCGCGGCTCGCTCTTTTATGATGCGGCGGAGCTGGATGTGACCGCGCTGGCGGTCGGGCGCGACGGCGCGCTCTATGCCGGAACGTCGCCGGACGGCAAAGTCTATCGCATCGGCGCGGATGGACAGGCGGCTGTGTTCTTCGATCCGCCGGACAAATATATCTGGTCGCTCGCGTTGATGTCGGACGGGCAGCTCGCGGTCGGGACTGGAGATAACGGCAAGCTGTATCGCGTGCGTGCGGCGGGAGCGAAAGCAGAAGACTCCTTGCTCGTTGATACGAACGAGACGCATGTTATCTCGCTGGCGGTTGACGCGCAGGGCAATCTGATTGCGGGCACAGACCCCGGCGGCCTTATCTTGCGAGTCGCGCCGGACGGCAAAGTGTTCGCACTCTTTGATGCGCCTCTGCGTGAGATTCATGCGCTGGCGACGGCAACGGACGGCTCGATCTACGCGCTGGCTTTGAGCGATGCAGCTTCGACTGCGCGCGGCACTTCAGGAGGCGCGGCGTCTTCGTCGGATTCAAGCGGGCAGGGCGGCACGACCGTGACGATTACTGCGGTTGACGAATCGGGAAATCCGCTTCAGTCATCGCAGGCCGGAGCGCGCAGCCGCAGCGACTTGTCGAGCGCGCGTAGCGCAGTCTTTCGCCTGCTGCCTGACGGAGGCTCTGATGTCGTGTGGAGTTCGGCTACGATCACTGCATTTTCAATCGCGCCCGCGCCGGAGGGCGGAGGCGTGCTGATCGGGACTGCCGATAAGGGACGCATCTATTCCATCACTGATGACGGGCGCGACACGCTGTTGCTGCAATCCGATGAGGGACAAATCTCTTCGTTCGCGGTGCGCGGGCGCGAGGTCTATGCAGCTTCGAGCAATCAGGGCAAGCTCTTTCGCTTCGGCTCCGAGCCGAACAGCGAAGGCCAGTACGAATCGCCAGTGCGTGATGCCAAGCTGCTGGCTTCATGGGGACGTATCTGGTGGCGCGGTCGCGGAGCGGTCGAGCTTCAAACGCGCTCCGGCAACAGCGAACGCCCCGATCAGACCTGGAGCGAATGGAGCGCGCCATACCGCGATCCGAACGGCGGGCAAATCACCAGCCCTCGCGCACGCTTCATACAGTGGCGCGCTGTCCTGCACGCAACACAAGCCGGAGCAGGCGGCGTTCAGACGCAGATGGAGGATGTGAGCATCGCTTATCTGCCGCGTAACGTCGCGCCCGAAGTGCTCTCGATAACTACGCTGCCGACGGGCATCGGCTTACAGCCGCTCGCGCAGGTACAATCCGACCCGAACGTCGAATCTTCCGGGCTTGACCCGGCGTTGTTCGGGCCGGTGGCCGCTGTGACGGCGCGCAGAATTTACCAGCGCGGCGCGCGTTCCTTGCAATGGCAGGCTGAGGATCGCAACAACGATACTCTGGAATACGCTGTCTATTATCGCTCGCTCAATGAGAGCGCGTACCGCTTGTTGAAAGACAAGCTGAGTGAAAATTTTTATACGGTGGATGGAGCAGCGTTGGCGGATGGCAAGTACGTTTTCAAAGTCGTGGCAACGGATGTGCCGGACAACGCCGTCGGTCAGGCTCTGACGGGCGAGCGTGTCAGCGAGCCTGTTGATATAGACAACACTCCGCCGGTCGTTCGCTCCGAAGGCGAAGCTAAAGTCACGGGTGATCGCGCACGCGTTGCGCTTGAGGTCACAGACTCGACCGGGATGGTCAAGCACGCGGACTTCAGCGTGGACGGAGGAGAATGGCGCTCAATTTTTCCCGACGACGGGATTGCGGACAGCCCGCGCGAAAGATTCACACTCGACCTGCCCATCGAAGGCGCGGGCGAGCACACGATCTCGCTTCGCGCTTTTGACAGTAACGGCAATATCGGGAGCATACGGATTGTCGTCAGAAAGTAATCAGCTTGGGGCTTTGGTCTTTGTGCTTTGGTCTTTGTTTGTCTGACTTGGCTTGAGTGCTAAAGCACAAGGTTGAGTCGTGTGCAAAGACCAAAGCATAAAGACCAAAGCCCAAACCCAGCCTTTACCTTATATCGTATGTGCCTGCCGGAAAGCGTGCTATTGACGGCGGTTTGCTGGTAAAATATTGATAGAAAAGCTGAACCGGGATGAGAGTGGAGCTTGTGGCACCTATCTTGCTCGTAACGGGAGCGGCGCGTCTCTTCTCTCCCTCCCATGCGCGCTCATGTGAGATTGAGACATGAGGAGGCCACACGTAATTATGAAATACTTGAAGCGAGTTTTACCGGCGGCGGCGATGATGTTCATCGTCTCTTTCGGTGCGCTCGCGCAAGACCAGAAGAAGGGCGAGAAGCCACCGCCGAAAGAGGTTGTCACCAAAGTCGTTAATCAGCCCAAAGACAAGCCGCAGGGCGGCAATAGCAATCAGGGTGATCAAAAAAAGGGAGACGACAAAAAGGGAAAGCCTTAGGGCGGTTACTAAAAAGAACAATAGCCGGGTTTAAGGGAATCCGGCTGCACCTGATGAAACCCCCGCGTCATGCGCCGTAAGCGGCCAGAGCGAGGGTTTCATCTTTTTACACGGAGGAAGTTTGAAAGATGACGGAACTCAAATGGAAATCCGGCAGGCTCTTTGCGATTGCGGCGTTTTTCGCCGGCGTGCTGTTGATGTGCGGCTCGGCTCAGCCGGTCAGCGCGCAGAGTCGTCTCGACCGCCAGTTGACGGCACAGGCCGAGAAAGAGTCCGGCGACCGTTTCATAGTTCAAGCGAACACGCCGCGCGGCGTCCGCGTCTTCGCCGTCACGCGTCCCCGCGCAGAGATGTTGCGCGCGATTGACGACGGATTCACGACTCTCTTCGCCGTCGCACGTAAGCACGGCTATCGCGCGCGTCTGGACTATTCCTCTTACACAGTCTTTATCGCGCGGCCTGACCGTATGAAAGATTCGCAGGGCGGATACTCGCCGGACATAGCCGTTCCTGCGGGGCAGTATGCCGGGAGCGATTACGATCAGGGCGGCTTCATCTATGCCGCCGGAAAAGTGCTGGCCTTCAACCCCTCGTCCTTCATCATCGCTGAGCATGACAGCAATACTCAGCGCGTCTCGGACATCGTGCGTTACGAAGGCGAGCACCTCATTCTCTATTACAACGACCGCGCGCTTTACGAGAAAACGAAAGACCACAGCAAGGGCGGCGGTCATCCGATTCTGCAATAGCTGGATTTTCGAATTAAACAAAAAGGCATCCGTCAAAGTGGCTGCCTTTTTAGGATTGAGAGAAATTTGGTGCCCGCTAGAAGACTCGAACTTCTGACCTCACCGGTGTGAACGGTGCGCTCTACCAACTGAGCTAAGCGGGCGCTTCAAAAGTTTTTGAAGACGCGAGATGCTAACAAAGGCGCGCGTTGAGGGTCAAGCAGCGCGCGCCTTTGTTTCTTAAAAGATAAGCTTTAACAGCGAAGTCCGGTGATTTATTGAATCGGCGGGTCAGTGGCGGATGCCGGTTGCTCCGCATTCTCTCGAATCGTGCTGACGTTCGGGTCTACATAGAAGTGGCGTTTGCCCGTCGCGGAGATGCCTTCGGAGACCTGCGGGTCTGCATTGATCGCGTAGGCTGCCGGTTGATTTGAAGACTTCGGAGTTATTTTGACAGTGAAGGTGTAACCGTTGACGACGGGTTTGTCGCCCGTGAATCGCTCGTCGAGCGAGCCGTCTTTAATCAACTGTTCGAACGAGCCATATTCGCCGCGATGTCCCATCATGAAATCGGCCTGCACCTTGCGAATCGTCTCAAGGGTCTGGATGGCCGAGGTCTCGTTGCCGCGACGGATAATAATCCTCCATGCCGGGACGCCGACGCCGATCAGGATACCGATGATAGCGATCACGATCATCAACTCGATCAGCGAAAAGCCGCCCTCGCCCCTGCGCCGCTGCTTGATTCTGTTCATGCTCTGGTGAAGTCTAATCATATAATTGCTCCTCAAAATTGTGTACACGAGCCAATCAGCGGCGGGTTCCAAAATTCTCTGTTATCGCATAAAACCTGAGCCAGCATCTTGCCTCTGTGTAGCATCTGAATTCTACTACACGAACGCGCCGTGCGTCATCCGGCGATGAACGCGTAGCCGCAGCATGAGCCATTTTGGAGATGCTTTGCCATCGCCAAACATGTAGAATGTGGCTCCAATCTTTCAAGGGAAGCAGAGAGAGAATCTAATTGATGAGACGATTGCAGACGGCGGACAGGGAAGCGGGGCGCGCGACGGCTGAGGCGGTCGCACGGATAGATGACCTGCAAGCGGCTGTCGAGACGGTCATCAAAGGCAAGCCGGAAGCGGTTCGTCTGGCGATTGTGACGCTGATCGCGGGCGGACACTTGCTGGTCGAAGACGTGCCGGGCATCGGCAAGACGACGCTTGCGCACGCACTGGCCCGCGCGCTCGACTGCACGTTCCATCGTATACAGTTCACCTCAGACCTGCTGCCCTCGGATGTGATAGGTCTTTCGGTCTACAACCAGCACAAGGGCGTCTTCGAGTGGAAGCCCGGCCCGATCTTCGCCAACGTCGTGCTGGCGGACGAGATAAATCGCACGACTCCCAAGACTCAATCCGCGCTTTTAGAAGCAATGGCCGAAAGCCACGTCACGGTCGAAGGCATCACGCATCCTTTGCCCGAACCCTTCATCGTCATCGCCACGCAGAATCCGATTGAGCATCACGGCACATACCCGCTTCCCGAATCACAGCTTGACCGCTTTATGTTGCGGCTGCGGATAGGCTACCCGGACAGCGAAGACGAGAAGAAAATTCTGCGTGACCGCGAGCGCGCAGAGCCGCTCGATGCATTGCGTCCCGTGATGTCGGGCGAGGACATAGCCGACCTGCAACGCACCGTCGCTCAAGTTTCGGTTGATGACGCGCTGGTTGATTACCTGATGCGAATCGTGGCTGCCACGCGCGAGACAGAGATGCTAGACCTCGGCGTCAGCCCGCGCGGCTCGCTCTCGCTGTTTCGCGCCGCGCAGGCTCTGGCTCTGACGGAAGACCGCGACTACTGCGTCCCTGACGATGTCAAGCGGCTCGTGATTCCGGTCTGCGCTCATCGCGTCGTCGTCAGCTCGCGCTTCTCTTCCTCCCTGCGTCGCAGCGAAGAGGCCGAAGCCGTCCTGCGCGAGATTATGAAGACGGTGAGCGTGCCTATCTAAACACAGAATTCAGGAGTCAGGAGTCAGAAGCCAGAAGAAAAGCGAGCTCAGCTTTTCATTCCCAATCCTGATTCCTGATTCCTGTTTTTATTCTGGCTCCTGAATTCTGATTTATGCGTAAGTGGCGTAATGCAATCTTAGGGACATTGCTGGTCTTGACGGGACTGGGGACGACGGCTGTCACTGTGCTGGCTCATCGCGCGGACGAGCAGCAACTGGCGACCGCCGCCGCCATCGCTTCACTCGTCATTGTCGGGCTGATTCTGGTGCTCGTCATCCCGCCTCTGGCGCGCTCTGCCGGAGCGGAGGTCAAACAGTTCGACTCTCCCGTACAGGTCACATCGGGCGGCCTCATCTTTCTAGGCATTCTAGGCATCGTCGCATTCGCGGCATGGAACACGAGCAACAACCTGTTGTTCCTGGTCTTCTCGATTTTGACCTCGACGTTCTTCGTCGCACTGGTCGCGGCACGCGCTAACCTGCGCGACCTGATCGTCTCGGCGCGCTTTCCGGACCATATCTTTGCGGGCGAGCCTGCGCCTGTGATTGTGTTGCTGCGTAACGCGCGACGCCTTCTGCCGTCGTTCTCCGTGCTGGTCGAAGCGCGCGGCCCTGTGGGCCGTTCGGAAAAAAAACGAAAGTCCAAAAAGAAGCGAGAGCGTGTCATGCGTTCGCGTTTCGCTAAACGCGCGCTCGCCTATTTTATGTATGTGCCGCACCGGGCCGCAGCCGAACAGCGCGTCGAGCAGTTATTTGAAAAGCGCGGCCACGTTCTGATCACAGGCTTCGAGCTTTCGACTCGCTTTCCCTTTGGCTTCTTTCGCCGCCGCCGCCGCCTGCGCGCGAGAGATGTTGACATCATCGTCTTCCCGAAGCCGGAGCCAATCGGAGACGAGCTTCACCTGTTGCCGATGAACGCGGGACGCCATGCTTCGATGCGGCGCGGCGCGGGGCACGACTTGCTGACTTTGCGCGACTATCAACCGCAGGACGACCTGCGCCACATTGATTGGAAAGCGAGTGCGCGCGGCCAGCGTCTGATCGTGCGCGAGTTCACGGCGGAAGACGAGCGCCGCGTGACCATCGCTTTCGACACGCGCGTCGCAGACGAACTTGGGGAAGATGACGGCGCGAGCGAGAAAGATTTCAACGCGCGATTCGAGCGCGGCGTGACGCTCGCCGCCTCGCTCGCAGCACACTTCATAGAAGAACGCGCAGAGATTCGCTTAGTGCTCGGCGAAGAGGGGGGCCGTTACGGAGCAGGGCAGGAGCATCTCTATGACTGCCTGCGCCGTCTCGCGCTGATTACGCCGCGCGAGCAGAAGATAAGCGGCGACGAGCGGCGTGATACCTTCACGTGGGAAGAGATGGACATACATCTCACAGCGGATGGAAATTATGCGATTATCCTGACGACCGCCGCGCCCGGCTCAATCCCCGCGCACGTCTGGCGCGCAAGCCACGTGATATATTTATGAAAGCGATGGTCTTTGCGCTTTAGTCTTGGGTCTTTGCACGCGACTCAATCTTGAGTTGCAAGATTCAAGCTGAGTAAAACATCAAAGACCAAAGACCAAAGTCCATTATCATGTCAACTTCTTACGCTGAGGCGGGCGCGCGTGCTCGCCTCTACACTTATACGCGTGCGAGCCTGTGGCTGATCGGCATCTGTTTTGTGTTGTCGGGCGCGACCGGATTGATTTATGAAATCCTGTGGGCGCGCATGCTGGGACTCGTCTTCGGCGCGACGACCTTTGCCGTGAGCGCGGTGCTGGCGGCTTTTATGGGCGGCCTCGCGCTTGGCAGCGCGACGGCAGGACGCTTTGCAGCGAGAATCGCGAGGCCGCTTCGCGTATACGGCTTGATGGAAATCGGCATAGCTCTTTACGCGCTCGCAGTGCCGCTCCTGTTTCGCCTCGTTGACGGCCTTTACGTTCTCATCTGGAATCAATTTCATCCGGGCTTCTATGCTTTCAACGTGTGGCGTTTCGTGCTCTCGTGTGCAGTCCTGCTCGTGCCGACGACTTTGATGGGAGCGACGCTGCCGGTGCTCTCGGCTGCCATCCTGCGCACGCGCATGCATGCTTCGACTTCAATCGCGCGTCTTTATACATGCAATCTCGTCGGAGCGATTTTGGGAACGCTGGCGGCGGGCTTTATGTTGCTGCCGACTTACGGCGTGCGCGTGACTATCTGGACAGCGGCGGTCGTCAATATCTTCATCGGCCTCGCGGCCTTCGTTGTTGATCGTAGGGGCGTAAAAAATTCACTTGATGCGAACGAGGCTGAAGAAGATTTGAGAGAGGGAGCGGCGACGCTTCATCCTCTTTCAGAGGATGAAGAGCATGCTATCTCTGATGTTGGTTTGAATGTTTCGCGTGGTAGAAAGTTCTGGTTGTGGTGCGCTTTCGTTTCGGGCTTTGTGACCATCGGGACGCAGGTTGCGTGGACGCGCGTGCTGACGATGGTCATCGGCTCAAGCACTTATGCTTTTAGCATCGTCGTCGCGCTTTTCCTCATGGGCTTATCGGGCGGCGCATATGCGGTCGGACGAAAGAAAAGTTACGGCAACCTGCGCCATGTGATTTTGACGGTCGAGCTATTGATAGCCGCGAGCCTGCTGCTGAGTCTCTGGGTTGCGAATCAAACGCCGACGCTCTTAATCAATCTGGGCATCAACCTCAAGATCAATTCGTGGCTCGGCTTGCTGGCACTGCAAGCGTTGGCGGCGGCTGTGTTGTTGCTCGTTCCGGCTCTCTTGATGGGAGCGGTGATGCCGCTCGTGCTGGTGTGGGCGACGGGCGCGCGGCGCGAGTCTTCGGTGCGGCTCGTCGGCAGAAGCTATGCTGTGAACACGCTCGGCGCGATTGCGGGCGCGTTCAGCGCGGGCTTCTTGCTGATCCCGAAAGGCAGCACGCGCCTGACGATTCTCGTCGCCGCCGCGCTTTGCGTCGTCGTAGCCGGTGCAGCCTACGAGCCTGTGCGCGAGAACGCGGATCGTGATCTTTACAGGAGCCTCAAAGCGGGCGCGACCGTCGCGCTGCTGCTTGGCCTCTTTTTTATCGCGCCGTCTTTGAACTTGGGCGCGCTCTCTATCGGCGCGTATGACGGGCTGGTGCGGGTGCTCGCCAAGTCGCAGGGGAGCGTCACGGAAAGCGAAGACAGAAAGTACAGCCCTGAGACGAATCGCCTGCTCTTTTACAAAGAGGGGCCGACGGCGACCGTCTCCGTGCGTGAAGATTGGGGCATACGCTCGCTGGCGATTAACGGGCGGACGAACGCCTCCGACAGAGACGATATGCCGACGCAGGTGATGGTCGGCGTGCTTCCGACGCTGATCGCGCCGCGCATCGAAAACGGCCTGATGGTCGGCTTCGCTTCAGGCATCAGCACGGGTTCGATACTCCAGACTCCGATCAAAAATCTTGAGTGCGTAGAGCTTGAGCCTGCCACGCGCGACGCTTCGCAATTTTTTAATCACGTCAACAATCATCCGCTGGAAGACGCGCGGCTGCGCCTGATTGTTGACGATGCGCGGACGTACCTGCACGTCACGCGCGCTCGATATGACATCATCGTCAGCGAGCCGTCTCATCCGTGGGTTCCGGGCGTCGCCAATCTTTTCACGAAAGAATTTTTCGAGCTGGCGGGAAATCGTTTGAATGACGACGGCGTCTTTGTGCAGTGGGTGCAGATTTACCAGCTCTCGACAGAGAATTTGCGAACGGTGCTGGCGACATACAGAAGCGTTTTTCCGCACGTCATGATCTTTCGCGTCGGCGGCGCGGCGCGCGGAAAAGATTTAATCCTCGTCGGCAGCCGCACGCCTCTGAGCTTCGCGCGCATGAGCGAGCGTCTGAATGACGAGCGTGTCAAGAAAGAGCTGGCGCGCATCAACATCAACGGAGCGGAAGACATCATGTCGTGGTATGTCTGCGACGAAACAGAGCTTGCACCTGCGGTCGCCGGAGCCGTCATCAACACCGACGACAACATGCACGTCGAAAATCGCGCGCCGCGTGAAGCCTTCCTGCCGTTGATGTCTGCGAATGCAGAATGGATTGAATCGCTCGCCACACGTGCACAGGAAGCTAAAGACAAAAAATAGCAGCGTTCAATTTAAAGCGACTGTCAGAGAGACGAGAAAGAAGTTTCCCGCAAAGGCGCAAAGGCGCAAAGAAAAGCGCAAAGCTCAATCATCATCTGACTCCTTTGCGTTCTTCCTTCGCGCCTTTGCGCCTTTGCGGGAGAATTTCTTTGCTAATCTCATCTGCGGCAGCCTCACCGCTGCGAATGCAGTCGGGAATCCCCGCGCCGCCGTAAGCGTTGCCCGCGAGATGCAGGGTCCGAAATGCTTTGAGGCGCGAGCGGATTCTTTCGACCCGCTCTAAATGTCCGAGGTGATATTGAGCCATCGAGCGCGGCCATTTTTCTACGACGGTAAAGAGCGGTTCAGCTTTGACGCCGAGCAGTTGTGAGAGGTCTTTGCGGACGGCTGCGACCATCGCTGCTTCATCGAGTTGGAACATCTCAGGCTGCAAGGCTCCGCCGACGAAGGCGCGCAGGAGCACGTGACCATCGGGCGCACGCCCTGCGAACTTGATGCTGCTGAAAGAGCAGGCGAGCGTCGAGCGTTTTTCCACGAAGGGCGCTACGAAGCCGAAGCCGTCGAGCGGATGCGTGATGTCTGCGCGGCGATAAGCCAGATTGACGGTCGCAGTCGAAGCATAGGGAATCGCATCAAGCTCATCCGCAAGCTGCGCGTCCAGCCCGCGCAACAAACTCGCCGCAGCATACGCAGGAAGCGCGAGACAGACGGCCTCCGCTTCAATCATCTCATCCGCATCAGTCCGCAGCTTCCACTGCTGTGATGCTTCATCAAATGCGAGGGCTTCGACTTTCGTCTTCAAATGAACTGCGCCTTCCGGCAGTCGCGTTACAAGCTCTTCCGTCAACATCTGCATGCCGCCGTCGAATGAGAGAAAGAGACTGTAACGCGCGCCGCTCGTCCCGCTCGCTTCGGCTTTGGATTGCTTGCGCCGCGCGTGCCACATCGCGCGGAGCAGGCTGCGATGCTCGCGCTCCATCTCAAGAAAGCGCGGCATCGTCGCCCGTAAGGAAAGTCGTTCAGGGTCGGCAGTGTAAATGCCTCCGACCATCGGCTGCGCCATGCGCTCAAGAGCTTCACGCCCCAGACGCCTACGCACAAATTCCGCGAGGCTTTCATCCGACATGTTGCCATTCGTCTGGGCGCGGCGCGGCAGGATGAGGTCGAGAGCCATACGCGCCTTGCCAGTCCAACTGAATATCCCTGAAGTGATAAAAGGCATGAAGCGCGACGGCGCGAGCAGTTGAAATCCTTCCGGCACAGGCAAAAGCTTTCCGCCGCGCGCAATAAAACTGCGGCGATGCGCGTCGTTGGTTTCAATCAGATGTTTCTCAAGCCCTATCCGGCGAACGAGCGCGAGTGCCTCCGGCTTCTCGGAAATAAAAGCGTCGGGGCCGCCTTCCAACAGAAAACCATCTCGCCTGTGCGTGCGTATCACGCCGCCCGCGTGCGCGCTCGCTTCAAGCAGAAGAATTTCGAGCTGACGATTCTCTTGCGTGCTGCGCTCGACGAGAAGATGCGCTGCCGCGAGGCCGCTGATGCCGCCGCCGATGATCACTACGCGCTTTTTTGTTTCTTTATTCAAGATTAAAAAAACATCTCGCGCAAAGGCGCAAAGGCGCAAAGGAAAGCAAGCAAAGAGCACCCATCAATCAAGGCTTTGCGTTCTTCATTTGCGCCTTTGCGCGAAACTCTTGTCATTGTTTCTGATGCCATGCTCGAAGTAATTCCATCTCACGCTCTAGCTTCAAACCCGCTCGCAGTTCACCGTCTCGCGTCCTGTCCCATTCAAGGATTGCACGCGCAGTTTCTACAGGAGGTCGAAAAGTAAGTCCGGCGTTGATGGCTTTGCCGCAATCAACTGAGAAGAAGTTGACGACGTTATCTTCGGCTGGCAACCAGAGCGGCATCTCAGACCAGCCCGCGACCTCCGCCTCTTTGAGAAAATCGTCGCTCACCCACGTGAAACTAGCATCGCTGCCGGACGCGCTCCTGCAAGCTTCAAGCAACTCCTGCATGCTTAATTTGCGAGCGGGGCCGGTCGCATTGTAAATTCCCGCCGTGCGATTTTCCGCCATGCGCACGAGCCATTCAGCGAGGTCTCGCACATCCACAAGCTGCACGGGGCGGTCAGCATCGCCGGGCGCAAGCACTTCGCCGCCCGCCGCCACGCGCCGCACCCAATAGGTGAAGCGGTCTGTGTAATCACCCGGCCCGACGATAAGCCCTGCGCGTATGCTGAGCGCGCGACCGGGCATCTCTTCCTCGACCACGCGTTCGCAGAGAGCCTTCAAGCCGCCGTACATCTCGCCGTAATTGACGGCGATGATATTGCCTTCCGGCTTAATCGCTTCGGCCTCGCGCACCTGTTCGTCCGACAGCTTCTGCACAGTATGCATCTCATCCATGCCCGGCACATCGTAGCTCGCATACACGGATTGGCTTGAGATGAAAGTGTAATGCGCCGCGCTTTCAGAGAGCAGCCGCGCAGACGCGCGAACCGTGACGGGCACGTAGCCGCAGGTATCAATCACTGCATCGAACCGGCGACCGCGTAACGCGCTCAAATCTTCTCTGCGGTCGCCGCGCAGCCTTTCGACTTCAGGGAACATGCCGTCGTCATGCGTCCCGCGATTGAACATCGCCACCTCATGTCCGCGCGCCAGAGCAGCCTCGATCAGATGCTTCCCCAGAAAAACCGTTCCGCCGATAATTAAAAGTTTCATAATCCTCTACTTGAAGATGAGATCAAACGCAATGATCTTTAGAAGGTAAAAGTAAAAAAGTAAAAGGCAAAAAGAAGGCGGAAACCAAATTTATTAAAACAGCTTATGTCCTGACTTTTACCTTTCACCTTTTTACTTTCACCTTTTCATATATGAGCAGCAATCGGTTCTGCACACATCATGGCTCGCGCCGCGCGTGCCTAGAAAGCGACGAACGGTTTCGGTGTCTATTCGCTCAAGCATCAGCTCGCGGATCATACTGATGAATCCCGGATGCGTTCCGACGGTCGCGGCGCGAATCATGTTGAGACCGATTTTGTCCGCGAGCTGTCTCGCCTCTGTGTCCAAGTCATAGAGCACTTCCATATGGTCTGAGACAAAGCCGACAGGAGCGATGACTACATCCGTCGCGCCGGACTCTTTGAGCTGAATCAGGTAATCGCAAATGTCCGGCTCAAGCCATGGCTGCGCCGGAGGGCCGCTGCGGCTCTGAAAAACAAGCCGCCATTTATCGTGTCCCGCGCCTTCTGCTACCAGCCGACAGGTCTCTGTAAGTTGCGCTTCATACTCGCAGCTCGCGGCCATCGCCATCGGAATACTGTGCGCCGTGAATGCAATACGCGCGTCCGCGCGCCGCTCTGCCGGAATATGATTGAGAGCGGCGCAAAGATTTTCCACATTCGGCTCGATAAAGCCCGGATGATTATAGTAAGCGCGCAGCTTCTCGACCTGCGGCGCGTTTGCTCCAATAGCCTCGCGCGCCTGCTCTATGTTTTCACGATACTGCCTGCAACCGGAATAAGAGCTGTAAGCCGAAGTGAAGAAAGCCAGAGCGCGCCGCACGCCGTCGTCTCGCATCTGCTTTAAAGTGTCCGCGAGCATCGGATGCCAGTTGCGATTGCCCCAGTAAATCGGCAGGCGCGGGCCTTTCGCTTCCAGCTCTTCCTGCAAAGCCGCGATAAGATTTCGGTTCTGCCCGTTAATCGGGCTGACGCCGCCGAACAATTCGTAATGATGCGCGACGGCGCGCATTCTCTCAGGCGGCACGTTCCTCCCGCGCAGGACATTCTCAAGGAACGGCATCACATCATCCATCCCTTCCGGCCCGCCGAAAGAGACTAGCAAGAGAGCATCATAAGGTTGAGTCATAAAGAAAATTATCTACTGCTTAATTCGTGAACTGATTCTATGAGAGCGATGACATTATCAACCGGAGTTTCGGGAAGAATGCCGTGACCTAAGTTAAAGATATGTCCGTTTCTGCCGTTCGCTCTTTCAAGGATTCTCTTTGTCTGCGCGCGTATGAAATCGGGATTGGTAAAAAGCTGCACGGGGTCCAGGTTGCCCATCACGGCGACATCTCCGACGCGTTGCCATGCTTCGCGGAGGTCAACGCGCCAATCGAAGCCGATGACATCGCCTCCGGCCTCTTTCAACAGTTCGAGCAGCGCGGCTGTGCCTGTGCCGAAATGTATGACGGGCGTGCCGCGCTTGACGTTGTTGATGACGGCGCGCGTGTGCGGCAGTACGTATTCGCGGTAATCGTCTGGACTGAGACAGCCGACCCATGAATCGAAAAGCTGTACGGCCTGCGCGCCCGCTTCAATCTGCGCGTTGAGATATTTCGAGAGGGCGCGGGAAATCAGCTCCATCATCGCGTGCCACGCGCCGCTGTCTTCATACATTAACCGCTTGGCGTGTACGTAATTCTTCGACCCGCCGCCTTCGATCATGTACGAGGCGAGTGTGAAGGGCGCGCCGGAAAAACCTATCAGCGGCAAGTCGGGCTTGAGCGCGCGGCGCGTCAGACGTATGGCTTCAAAGACGTAATTTAAAGCTTCTACATCTTCGACTTCGCGCAGGCGTTCGACATCTGAAGCGGCGCGTACAGGATTGTGTATGACCGGGCCTTCGCCTTTGGCGAACTCAAGGTCAATGCCCATCGGTTCGAGTATGAGCAGGATGTCCGCGAAGATTATAGCCGCGTCCACGCCGAGCCGCTCGGCAGCCGTGACTGTGACTTCGGTCGCCAGCTCAGGCGTCTTGCACATCTCCAGAAATCCAGTGCGTGCGCGCACCTCTCTGTATTCGGGCATGTATCTTCCGGCCTGACGCATCAGCCAGATGGGCGTGTACGGCACAGGCTCGCGGCGGCAGGCGCGCATGAAAGGAGCGCTATCAAGCATGCTGGTACTTAGGTTTTCTTTATCCTGCGGCACTTCTTTTTACCCTGTCACTTTGATTTTAATTTTAGCGCGTTTCTTCTTTGCGCCTTTGCGTGAGAAATAGTTTCCCGCAAAGGCGCAAAGGCGCAAAGAAAGCGAGAGCCGTTTGACTCTCACGTTAGCAAATTCCCATCCCTCAGACTACAACAGAGAACAGCTTGAGCGTTAGCGTGCATGACCTCTACGCAGCTCGACTGATGAATAGATTGGGCGGGAAAGTTTTTGCCACAAAACATATGATGGCGGTGTCTGGTTAAAGGAGAGGGTGAAAAGCAGGCTTGTACGCGCCATCTGACAGGGGGTTGGAGAGTGTGAGATGCGCGTGCAAGTCTGCGAAATTCTCTTTAAGCGTTTACGCCATCTCTACAAACAATAATTTTTCAGGACAATCTGGAAGGAGCAACGGAAGGCCATGAACATTCTCGCAATCGGAGCCGGAGTGGCGATACTGTGCGGTTCTTTGATGGGAATTTACGGGATAGAGGACAAGAGATTTTCGCCAAACTCACGCGCGGGCGCGCCTGTGCAGGAGCAGGATGCGGGGCAAACTCCGGCGGATGTGCAGGAGAAGATAAAAGCTCTCGCTTCAGCGAATCCCAGTGAACGCGTTGCCGCCGCCTGTGCTCTGGCAGAGATGGAAGAGCGCGCGACGGCTGCCATCCCCGCGCTCATCAACCTGCTCGGCGATGATACGAAGGTTGACAGTGATGCTTGCTGGCACAAGGGCTGGCGACACGAAAAGATCGAGGGCCTCAACGATAAGACTTCGCCGGGCGAACAGGCCGCGCACGCGCTGGCACGCATCGGTCGAGAGTCGGTCGAGCCTTTGATCGCGGTCTTGAAGTCAAGCGATTGGCGAGTCCGCACGAACGCTACATTCGCTCTCGGCGTGATTAAAGACGAGCGCACGCTGGATGCAGTGCTCGGTATGGTCAACGATCAGGCGTGGCAGGTGCGCGAGCAGGCTGCGTGGGGACTCGGTTTGAAGAAAGACACGCGAGTCGTTGAGCCGCTCATCACCGCTTTGTCGGATAACGATGTACACGTGCGCCGTCAGGCCGCGTGGGCGCTCGGCTTGCAGGGACGCGGGCAGGCCGTCGAAGCTCTCATCAATGCTTTGAAGGATACGGACGCGGACGTGCGCGGACAGGCGGCTTGGGCTTTGGGACTCAACGGCGATACTCGCGCGGTCGAGCCTCTGGTCGTCGCCCTGAGCGATAGCCACCCGCATGTGCGCGGGCAAGCCGCGTGGGCTTTGGGCTTGAAAGGCGACGAGCGAGCCGTTCTGCCGCTCGCTAATGCTTTGAAGGATACAGATGCGGAAATACGCAAGCAGGCGGCTTGGGCCTTGGGCTTGAAGGGCGACAAGCGCGCTATACAACCTCTCACAGTCGCGCTCAAAGACACGGATGAGGAAGTGCGCAAGCAGGCTGCGTGGGCGCTCAGGCTGTTGAGATTGAAAGGCTCGGCTGAGGCCAGAGCCGAGACCGATATTGATGTTGAGGTCAAATAGCTCGTACTTTACGAAACACTCGCCCGTCTGACCGCGTACCTGTCGGGTGAGTGTTTTAGTTTGTAGTGAGAGTTCAACTTCAAAATCCAAAGTCACTCTTTGCGCCTTGAGGCTTAACTTTGCGCCTTTGCCAGAAACATAAATCTTTCACGCAAAGGCGCAAAGACAAATCATAAGACGCAAAGGGTTGAATCACTGGGACGCTTGAGTTTTAAGATCGAATTTAAACCTGAAGGGTTAATGTTGGAACTTCATGCTGGTTCAGTCTCGCCTATCGGCTCATCCATCTAGCTTTCGTCTCACCTGCGCCAAATTGCTGACCGAAACTAAGGAAAAGATGTATTATTCTGTCACAAATTCGGGACGCGTGGGGTTTACATTACGAGAGCAGGTGTTATGAGCGGACGAGCGAGAGCCTTGACGGACTCGATGCCCAATTCGGTTGAGACAGTAGCGACGCCGCTCGGCTTCGATGAAGCATTCACACTGCATCATCGCGCCGTCTTTCGCACTGCCCGCGCCATGGTGCGCGATAACGGCCTTGCCGAAGACGTGACGCAGGAGGTCTTTCTCAGGTTGTACACGCATCTGGATTCGACGCCCGGCGAAGAGCTTTTGCGAGCATGGCTCTTGAGAGTCACGATCAACGTCGCGCGCAATACCTTGCGCGGGCAGAATCGCTCGACCGCGCGCGAAGACGAGTACGCGAAGCAGGAGACGGCAAAGTCCGACTGGTTCGCCGTCGCGCCTGAAGAAGAGTATGAGCGGCGCGTCGAGATTGAAGAAGCGCGGCGTGCGCTCGATAAGATTAAAGAGCCGATGCGAAGTTGCCTCTTACTCAAACAGCAGGGGTTGTCTTACAGAGAGATCGCGACGACGCTTCAGCTTAACGAAAATAATGTCGGCAGCCTGATCGCACGTGGTCGAAAAGAGTTTGTCAGGTTTTACGGAAAAATTGGAGGGAAGCAATGAAAAATCCTTGTCTGGATGAAGGGATTCTACAGAGCTATTACGATGGCGAGCTTGCGCCGGAGAGGCTTGAATACGTTGCCTCTCATCTGTCTTCGTGCGCAAACTGTTCAGAGTTGGCGCGCCAGGTCTTGAGCGAGATAGAGCTGGTGGTCACGGCCTTTGCAGCCGAGATGTCTTTGTCAGTCCCGACTGAGCGGCTTCGCTCGCAGCTCGATGAGGCCATCGCCGGAATGAATGCGCCGCCCGCGCTCATTCCAGATGGCGCGGCATCTCGCGTGCGCGCATGGTTCTCGTCGCTCGCCTCTGTCTTCAGTCTCGCGCCGCAACGCGCCATTGGCTTCGCAAGCCTCGCAATCTTTTTCGTTCTGGCTGCGGTCGTCGGCGGCATAGTCATGCGGCAGCGTAATGCTCAAACAAATTTCGTCGCGGTGAATATGAGTCAGAAAGATTTGTCCGATGCTGAAACTTTTACCTTCAGCACCACCGACGATCCGGATGTTGACGTTAGCCCGCAAGCTTCCGTCGGAAAAAGGCCTGTGGTTGTCCGAAGAGCAGCAGTGAAAGTAAGTCAACCGAATGTCCATGCTCCTGACTCGAACACTGTTGCCGACACCGCGCCGCCGAAAGTTTTGCCCGGCGAGAAGAATTACTTGCAGGCCATAGCCTTGTTGACGGATGCTATCGAAGCCAACGGCGAAACTTCTTTGAGGCCGACGCTGCTGGCTGATTACAAACAGAATCTGGCGGTCGTTGATAACGCGATCACGGCCACGCAACGCACCGCCCGCACAAATCCGAAAAGCGCGGACGCGGCGGAGATGTTATACGCAGCCTATCAGAGCAAGCTCGAACTGCTCAGCTCGGTCGCGGAGCAGTCGCAGCCGTTCGTCGCTCATCGTTAAGCAGCCGGAAAACTATTTTTAATCGTATATGAAATCGCAGCTATTCAAAATCATCATCGCTCTCTCGGCTCTGCTGCTGTGCCTGCCCGTCGTGATGGCGCAGAAGGAGAAAGAGAAAGAGCAGGAAGAGAAAGAGAAGCAGGAGGAGCAGGAAGCGCGGCAGCAAAGCTCTGTCGCCGCAGACCCTGCGGTCGTCATCACGATGTGTCTTGAGTCCGGCAACATCACCGTCACGGGCGGCGACCGGCGCGAAGTGCGCGCAACTGCACATGACGGGAAAGTTATTCTGCGCCGCGCGGATAATGCCAAAGTCCAGACTCCCGCGACCCGTTTAGAGGTGATTGTTTCTGATTCGGAAGAAGAGACGCCCGCCTCATTCGGCGAGTGTCGCGGGTCGAGCGATCTTGAGTTGGAAGTGCCGCGCGGCGCGACTGTTTACGTCAAGACGCGCGACGGCGATATAGATGTTTCGGATGTCACAGAGGTACGCGCAGACACTTCGGGCGGCGGCGTCACAGTGCAGCACGTCACGAGAGAGGTCGAAGCGTCGAGCATCGACGGCGACATCTCTGTGGAAGAATCGAGCGGGCGCATGCGCCTGCACTCCTTTAGCGGCGGCATCGAGGTTGTTAAGGCGAAGATGGTCGAGCCGAACGATTTCCTTTACGCACAAACGACGAGCGGAGATGTGCGGCTCGAACAGATCGAGCAGCCGCATATCGAAGTGACTGCTATCTCAGCCGAAATCTCGCTGACCGGGCCGCTGGCGCGCGGAGGCTTTTACGACTTCAAGACCATCAACGGCGACATCACGCTCAACCTGCCCGACACGGTCACGTTTCAACTGACCGCGAAGGTCTCTCAGGGCGGGGAAATCGTTACTGATTTTCCTCTGAAGTACACCGGAGGCCCCTCCACCGCCGCTATCGCTGCGGGCAAGATCACAGGGACTTACGGCACCGGCGCGACCACTTCGACCATCAACCTCGTCTCCTTCAGCGGCACTTTGCGTCTTCGCAAAATGTAATCCGACTTTGGACTTTGGTCTTTGTGCTTTGGTCTTTGCACACGGCTCAAGCTTGAATGCCGAAATTCAAGACGACCCAGACAATCAAAGACCAAAGACCGTTCTTATCCATCATAACTTTCTGAACTTCACGCGAAAAAACTTGCCACAGAATATCCGGTAGTGGTGTTTTCCATTTAGAGCGACAAAAAGAGTGCGGTTAAAGGCCCGGTTCGATCAATAATTCCAGAATAAATTCCCGGTCGCTCTCCCGTTCAAAATTTATAGCAGTTCTTCTTATAGACGCGCCGTGCGGCGAAAGGAAAGAGTTATGAAAATAAAGTTATTGGTGATGCTTATCGTCTTGGCGACGAGTGCGGTCGCTATCGAACGTTTCTCGCTCAATACTACGATGGCGCGAAACTCGCCTGTCGCTGCTCAAGATAAAGAGTTTCGCTGGAACGGGCGCATCGCCTCCGGTCGCACAATCGAGATCAAAAACATCAACGGCAACATCCATGCGGAGCCTTCGAGTAACAACGAGGTCGAGGTCATGGCGAACAAGCAGGGGCGTCGCAGCAATCCCGATGAAGTCCAGATCAAGGTCATAGAGCATGAAGGCGGCATCACCATCTGCGCCGTGTACCCAAGCTCCGATAAGAGCAGGCCGAATGATTGTCGCCCCGGCAAAGATTGGAGTTCGCATACCAGTAACAATGACGTGGAAGTAGACTTTATAGTGCGCGTGCCGCAGGGCGTGCGCCTGAGCGCGAAGACGATCAACGGCGGAGTCGAAACAGGATTGATCGGAAGCGATGTCGAAGCCTACACCGTCAACGGCAGCATACGCGTCGCCGCGACCGGCTATGTCGAAGCCAACACCGTCAACGGCTCGATCAATGCTACCCTCGGCAGCGCGAATTGGAGCGGAGAGCTTGAGTTCAAAACGATCAACGGCGAGATCGTGCTGGAACTGCCGCCCGACACCAGCACGGATGTACACGCGGAGACCTTGAACGGCGACATCTCGACGGATTTTCCGATGACCGTGCAAGGCCGCATCAGTCGGCGTCGCCTTAACGGAACTATCGGAAGCGGCGGTCGCTCTATCGAGTTGAAGACTATCAACGGCAGCATACGCTTGCGCCGCGCTTCCTGAAAAGCAAGCTTTTTTTCGTCTCGTAATCCCGGAAATCTAAATGAAAGTTAACGTGTCAAAAGAGAAAATGAAGATGACGAAGAAATTGATATTACTGGCAATCGTCTCTCTGGGCGTGCTGCTCATCATGCCGCCGCCCGCTCCCGCACAGAGCGCGCCGGAGCAGTTGCGCGAGGAGTTTCACAAGACCTATCCGCTCTCTGCGAGCGGACGCGTCGCTCTTG
Source organism: uncultured Pyrinomonadaceae bacterium (assembly GCA_964246305.1). Lineage (GTDB taxonomy): Bacteria > Acidobacteriota > Blastocatellia > Pyrinomonadales > Pyrinomonadaceae > JACMLC01. The sequence continues at coordinate 41,741 of CAXTPS010000023.1, read as the reverse complement.
AAAATATACAGGGAAACGTCAAGATACAGGTTTGGGATCGGGACGAAGTTAAAGTTGATGCAGTCAAGTCTGCATACACGCGCGACCTTTTAAACGACGCGGAGATAGAGATAGATTCGAGCGCGGACAGTCTCAGAATTCACACGCAATACCCGTCCGGCAATCTTACTTTTAACAGCGAAGGCTATCGCCGCTATCAGAACCCGGCGACGGTCGAATACACGCTCACGGTTCCGCGTAACGCGCGGCTCAACTCAATCGAGCTGGTCAACGGCGATCTGGATATTGAAGGCGCAGCGGGCGAGATAAATGCTTCGTCCGTCAACGGACACGTGACCGCGCACAATCTCAAGGGTGAAGCAAAGCTGGCGACCGTCAACGGCAAGCTCGACGCAACTTTTGAGCGGCTCGACGAATCGAAGCCCGTCTCGCTCGGCTCCGTCAACGGCAGCATAGTTCTCATCATCCCTTCGGACTCGAACGTCATTATCAAAGCCGGTACGGTCAGCGGCCCGATCACAAATGATTTTGGCCTGCCTGTGCGTCGCGGCGATTACGTTGGACGCGAGCTTTACGGGCAGATCGGACGCGGCGGCGCGCGTATCAAGCTCGGCAATGTTAATGGCGGCGTCAATATTCGGCGCGCTTCGGACGGTCGCACGCTCAGCCCCGTCACTTCGCTGATAAATGTCGTCAGCGTCACCAAAGGAACTGGCAACGGTAAGGGTCAGGGCAGCGGCGATACCGACTCCGACTCCGATTCGGATTCCGACCCGGATAATGACGAAGACGATTCGCAGCAGAATGCGCGACGAGCCGCGCGTGAGGCGAGCCGTGAGGCCGCACGCGCGCAGCTTGTGGCGCAACGCGCACAACGCGACGCTCAGCGCGCAGTCGCCGAAGCCGAACGCGCAACCGCTGCCGCCCAGAGAGAAGCGGCTCGCGCGCAGGTCGAAGCACAACGCGAAGCCGCTCAAGCCGCACGTGAGGCGCAAGTGGATGCAGCGCAGGCTGTGCGCGCTACACAGGCTGAAGTCGCGCAGGCCGCGCGTGAGGCTCAGCGTGAAGTGGCGCAGGCCGCGCGCGAGGCAGAGCGTGCGGCTCGTGTGGACGCGCAAACGTCTGTGCGTATTTACGACAACGGCGGCTATCGTCTGGTTGAGCGCAGCGAAGCACATTTTGATGTGAGCGGCACGCCGCGCCTCAACGTTAAGACTTTCGACGGCTCGATCTCGATTCACGGGTGGGATAAAGCGGAAGTGTCCGTCACGCTCATCAAGCGTGCGAGCAGCGAGCAGGGCTTGCGCGGCATTCAGTTCAACGCGAAGAAGAACGGCAACCAGATAGAGATTAACGCGGGCTTCGATAATAACTTTGCCCAGCGTCTTGCGCCCGGCGTCACCTCGACTAATGCCAGCGCGAATCTCGAAATCTATGTGCCGCGCAATGTAGCCCTTCGCGCCGCCTCCGGCGACGGACATCTGGCCCTCGACGGCGTGACCGGCGAAGTTGATTTGATAACCGAAGACGGCTCGATTGACGTGGTAGACGGGCATGGCCGCTTGACGGCGAAAACGGATGACGGACGTATACGCATCGCCCATTTTGACGGTGCGGCGGAAGCCATCACAGACGATGGCCGCATTACCCTCGAAGGCCGCTTCGCGCAACTGACGGCGCGCACCGGAGACGGCTCGATCACACTGGCGGTGCCCGCAAACTTCAACGCCATCATAGAGGCCGATGCAGAGAAGTTTGTCAACGAAAGTAATTTGACCGTGACGGAAGAGACTTCGACAAAGCGCGTGCATCGCTGGAAAGTCGGGCAGGGCGGCGCGGTCTTGAGCCTTCATACTGGCGACGGAAAAATCATTCTCAGAAACGCGGGCGAGCAGTAATCGCTGCTCGTCCGGCTTTCTATCGCATGGTTGTAAAAATCATTTTACAACCATTTGAAACCGGCGAGTCTATACTCGCGTTAAAGTGGCAGCGACCCGAACGCTCGCAGGCTTAATTCCCGGCTCATACAAACAACTCGCGCGGTTCTTACTTTTCGCAAGGCTTAATTTTAGGAGCACTCCTCGATGAAAAAATATTTCTTAACGTTTGTCCTGCTACTGGCCGGAGTCGTCGCAGTGCACGGGCAACAAACCGTTGCGACTCAAACCGCGCCTGCGCCGTCCGCCCTGACAGACTCTACGGATACTAAAAAGGCAGACACCAAAAAGGCGGCGGCGGATAAGAAGGCGGCGGATCTCAAAAAAGACGATCCGGCGACGCCTGCTCCGGCGCATCCGGCGATCAGCCTGCCGCCGGAAAAAGCGAACCCTGTTCGCATTCCCAAAATAGAGAAGCCTCCGGTCATTGACGGCAAGCTCGACGATGAAGTGTGGAAGCAGGCCATCCTACTCAAAGATTTTTACCAGACCAACCCGGGCGATAACATCGAGCCGTCCAGAAAGACGGAAGTGATGTTCGCCTACGACCCAAAATTTCTCTATGTCGCTTTCCACTGTTACGACGAGCCGGACAAGGTGCGCGCCTCGGTCGCCAAACGCGACAATGTCTTCGGCGAAGACAATGTTCGCATGTATATAGATACCTTTAACGACCAGCGCCGCGCATACGTGCTCGGCTTCAACCCGTATGGTATCCAGCAGGACGCGATTTACACAGTGGGACAGGGTGAAGATTATAACTTCGACATCGTGATGGAATCGAAGGGCGTGATGACTTCGGACGGCTGGACTGTGGAGGTCGCCATACCTTTCAAATCACTGCGCTACAAGGCTGGCAAAGACGCGCTGTGGGGCATACAGGTCTGGCGCAACATTGATCGCTTCAACGACGAGATTGATTCGTGGATGCCGAACGACCGCAACATCGCGAGCCTGCTCAGTCAGGCCGGACACATCACGGGACTCGAAGGCATCCAGACGCAGCGACAGCTCGAAGTTATTCCGAGCCTCACCGTCTCGGAAAAGGGCGAGCGGCTGAGAACCTTTTCGGTGGGGTCGCTACAGAACAACGCCGCGCTGCTCGATCCCGGCCACTTCGCTAACCAGCCCGTCGGGGTTGATCCGAGCGTGACGGTCAAGCTCGGCATCACTCCGACCATCACGCTCGACGTGGCTGTCAATCCGGACTTCGCGCAGGTCGAGGCCGACTCGACTGTGATTCAGGCGAATCAGCGGTTCCCGATCTTCTTTCCGGAAAAGCGACCGTTCTTTCTCGAAGGCATTGATTACTTTCAAACGCCGATGAACGTGGTGCATACGCGCACCATCGCCGACCCGGATTTCGCGGTCAAACTTACAGGCAAGCAGGGACGCAACACCTTCGCCCTGCTGGTGGCTTCGGATAATTTCCCGGGGGGACGGATCCGTTTCCCCGAACAGGATCGCATTGACCCGACCGTTCGCGACAATAGCGGAAAATACTTCGACAAAAATTCTCTGGTCGGCGTGATGCGTTTGAAGCACGACATCGGTCGCGAGTCGAACATCGGCATGATCGCCACGACTTACAACTTTCCGGACAATTACAATCACGTGCTTGGCTTTGACGGTCGCTTCAAACTGAATCCGAGAACCATTTTTCAGTTTCAGGTGCTGGGGACGACTTCGCACCAGCCCTTCTTCAATCCTGATTATCTTCGCCAGCGCGAAGCAGGATTAACACGCAGCCAGACCAGTCCGGTGCTTGATCGCATCGGCAACGGCCTCGGTTATTACTGGCTCTTTGATTACACCGGAAGAAACTTCGGCTGGTTCGTCGATGGCGTCGGGCGCACACAGGATTACCGCGCCAACGTCGGCTTCACGCGGCGCACGAACACGAACGCCAACGAGCTGGGTTTCAGATGGGGCACGGAGCCGAACCCGAAGGCCAAGTACATCATCAAGAAACAGCTCAACTCTTACAGCAGCATCAACTATGATAACCGTGGACGCTTGCAGAACTACTTCAGCGAGGCGGTATTCAGTCTCAATCTACAGCATTCGACCTTCTTTCAAACCGGCCTCAACTACGGCTACGAGCGTGTCTTTGAAGAAGAGTTCGGCTTCAACCGGACGCTCAATTCGGGCGTGGGCGGCGCTTTCACGGGTACAGACCCAGAGCGTTCGGACTATCACAAGCAACTCTGGATGTACACCGAGCGCAACTTCAATAAGAAGTTCTATGGTTATATGTTTCTCGGCTACACTTGGGGCGCGACCGACTTTGACTTCGGCGCGGGGCCGAGATTCCCGCGCGTCAGTCAGGTCTTTCAGAACTATCTGGCCGATCCTTTCTTAGACCCCAGTTTCCCGGACCCGCCGCCGCTCGATCCGCGACCGGGCAATCTTTGGGATGTTGACACGGGTGTGACCTACAAGCCGACGAATCCGCTGAACGTGTTTCTCGGATATACCAAGAGCCGTCTGGTGCGCAACGATACGAAGCGCGTCGCCTTTGACGATAACATCTGGGTCTTGCGCGGGACGTACCAGTTCACGCGCTTCACGTTTGCGCGCGCGCGCGTTGATTACGATTCGCTGGCGTCGAATGTGCGCGGCCAGCTCATACTGGGTTGGACGCCGAATCCGGGAACGGCGTTCTACATCGGTTACAACGACGACTTCAACTACAACGGTTTTAATGCTCTGAACGAGAACACGCTCATCTTCGACAATCGCTTCTTCGAGCCGGGACTCGCGCGCAACCGGCGTGAGTTCTTCATCAAGATGTCGTACCTGTTCCGCAAGAGCTTCTGAAGAAGGTAAAGCCAAAAGGTAAAGGGCAAAAGTAAAAAGGTAAAAAGAAGGCGGAAGCCACTTTTAAATAAGTGGCTTCCGCCTCACTTTTGCTTTTACCTTTTGCCTTATTGGAAAACTTTATCCACCGGCACGACCATCACGTCATCGGCCTGCACGTTGATCTTGTAGGTCTCGATAGTCTTGTCTTCATCGAGAATCTCCTGCGGCTTCGGTGAATTGTATTCGATGTGCGAAGGCTTGTTGCCGGTGATGGCGTCGCGCAAGGCGTCCGCATCTTTGGTCACCAGCACGACGCGCATCCGGTCTGACTTGAGATAAGTCTGGATGGCGCGATTGACATCTTCGAGCGTGAGCTTTGAGAGCTGGTCGCGCATGTATGCGTTAAAGTCCGGGATACCGTAATAGCGGCTGTCGAGCGCGTAGCCGAGTCGCGCGCCCTGCGTCGAGGTCAGGATGTTGTTGTACTTGATCAAGAACTCGCGCGTCGCCTCGAACGTTTCTTTCGACATCCCCTCACGCACCAGCCTGTCATATTCAAACAGCGCGGCGCGCAGCGCGAAGAGTCCCTGCTCGGGCGGGACAGGGCGAATCCAAATCTGGAAAATCTGCATCTGTCGCCCCAGATTCGGATCAGGCTGGAACTGATACATCCCGCGCGGAAAATATTCTATGTAAGCATAGTCGCCGTAATTGAGGCCGCGCATTTCCCTCAAGCGGTGATAGAGATAGCTGTTCGACGAGCGATGCTGTCCGAAGTAGGAAGCGACGACGGCGAGCGCGGGAAAATCTTTGTCCGCGCGCGTGATGCCAATCGGAAAGCCCAGCGAGATAGCGGTCGAACGCGTCGGTCGCTGGATGATCTGAACCTTCATGCCCGCTTCCAATTTCGGTGCGGCGTACTTTTGCCGGTCGGATACTCCCGCCGGAAGTTTAGCGAAATCCGCTTCGACCTTTTTGGCGAAATTGCTCGGATAACCGCCGGCCATGCCGAGCACGAGGTTCGCCTGCGTATAGTGCTTCTGATAAAAATCGCGCACGTCGTCGAGCGTCATCTTTTCCAGCGAGCTGATCGTCCCGCGATTGTTGTGACCATACGGCATCCCTTCGTAGATCATATTGTAGAGAGCTTCTTTGCCAAGCTCCTCATCATTATTGCCGCGCAGGGAGACTTTGAGATAGTTCATCGTATCCGTCTTGAGACGCGAGAAGTCTTCTTCGCGGAAGCCGGGGTCGAGGAGCATCTGGCTGATGAGAGCATAGTACTTGTCCAGATTGTCCACGTGCGTCGTGCCCGTGAAGACTGTCATCTCTTTATCAACCTGACTGCCGAAGTCTGTCGCCATCGGATACATCGCTTCGACGATCTGATCGTAAGTCATGTTGCGCGTGCCGCCTCCGGCAATCATCGACGCGGTCAGAGCCGCGATGCCCTCTTTGCCCGCAGGGTCGGAGGCCGCGCCCGTGTTGAAGAGGATGCGGAAAGAGATGAGCGGCGAGCGGTTGGGTTGAAGCAGACTGGCGATTGCCGCTGGTTTGCTTCCAACATTAGCGGAGAGCCTTGCTTTTCCAGCCGGTTTATTGCTCGCGGTCGGAGGCTTGATGCCTTTCTCCGGCGGCGGCGCGGACTGGCCGAATAGAGGATTTATCATCATAGTCGTCATCATCAACGCAAAAAACGCGGCCATCGAAGCGCGCATTCCGCGCAGCCATTTTTTGTGTCCCATAGAGAATATATTGCGAGTCGCCATTACTTGGTCCCTCCTTTTTCATCCATCTTCGTCGCCAGGGTGACGATGGTGCGATTCTTTTCAACAAAGTAACGCGCGGCTGCGGCGCGCACGTCCTCCGGCGTGACGCTCTCATAAAGCGCGTAGAGTTTGTCTATCGTCTCAGGCGTGCGGCGCAGGGAGATGTAGGGCGCGAGCGAATCTGCAATCGCCTCGGAGCTGTTCATGCTGAGCGCGAAGCTGTAACGCATGCGCTCTCTGGCAGCGGTGAGTTTGGCCTGCGGCACCAACTCTGTCGTGTAGCGTTTGTAGGTCGCCAGAATCTGATCACGCACGTAATCCATATCCGCTGGCGGGACGGAATCCATCCCCTCCGGCTTCTTGACCGACGCCCAGACACTGAATATTTCGGGATCAATTCTGTCTTCGAAGGAAGGCCCAAAGCCAGCCGTCACCTTCTGTTCCTTGATAACGAGACGCTGGTAAAGCTCCGAGTTTTCGCCGAAGGCGATGGAGGCCAGCAGGTCTAGCGCGGGCTTGTCCTTGTTGGTATCCGAATAGGCCGGGCCGCGAAATCCGACGACGACCCACGGCAGCGTCGGCGAAGGCCAGTCAACGTGCGCCGTGCGCGCCTCCGTCTGCTCAGGCTCTTTCGGAATCTGCGCCGTGTAGTTGCCGCGCTTCCAGTCTGCGAAATTCTTTTTCGTCAACGCGAGAGCCTGTTCGCGCGTGACATCGCCGACGATGATGATGGTCGCATACTCCGGGCGGTAAAAGCGTTGGAAGAATTGCAGGCTGTAATCGTACTGGTTCGGAAAATCTTCTATGTCTTTGATGTAGCCCATCGTCGTGTGCGCGTAGGTGTGCGTTCTGTAGGCCGTTTCGCGCAGCACTTCGAAGAGCTTGGAGGTCGGACTCGCGCTGTTCTTGTTGTATTCGCCGAGCACCGCCAGAGCTTCCGTCTTAAAAGGATTAGGCTCGTACTTGAGACCCTTGAAGCGATCCGCTTCAAGCTCCATGACCTGCGGCAAATCTTCTTTAGAGAAGACTTCGTGATAGACCGTGCGGTCGTCGGTCGTGTAGGCGTTGGCATCGGCCCCTGCGCGCTTGAGGATGGCGTCGCGCTGTTCGGCTGTGTAATGCTCGCTCCCGCGAAACATCAGGTGCTCGAAAAAGTGCGCGTAACCGCTCTTGCCCGGCTCGACCTCATTGCGCGAGCCTGCCTGCACGACGACGTACAGCGCGACGAGGTTCGGATAATCCGTCGGAATAGTGACGAGACGCAGGCCATTGGGCAAATCGTCAATCGTATAGGCATAAGGAAAGACTTTGCGCGGCTGTTTGCTTTGCGCGAAGAGAACGCACGGCAAAGAGAGCAGCAGTAAAACTACAATCAAGTTTTTCATGCTCAAGCACTCCCTGAAACTTTTAGAATTTTCGGATTGAATGGGGACGCGCGATAGTATACACGAATGATTGAACCATCGCCAAAAGCCTTTCAACAGCTTGAAATTAACTCAAGTGATGGTACAATGCGTGCGCCTTCAAGCGGCGGGCTTCGTCAGAGCAAGCGACACTCGCATCAGAGCAATTATCCTGTAAAGTTCAACCGTTAACCGCAGTCGAAACAGAAACCATCATTCCAACACGCCCGAAGCCGGAATAAGGACAAGACAGATGCCATTCATTCGCGGAGCAAGAAGAAAGAGATTGAGCAAAGCCGCTCTCTATAGCTTTGTCTTCATCATGGCTTACAGCCTGCTCGCCGTCGCTGTGCCGCGCGGAGTTGACCGCGCCGACAAAGGCAGCAGGTCGTTTGCGCCGACCGCTGTGACGCTGAGCCGTTTCGACCTCTACAACTTCAGAGACGAAGCGATGTTCGTCTGGCAGAGCGGATACGAGGTTGATAATCTCGGCTACAATATTTACCGCGAGCAGAACGGCGTGCGCGTGAGGCTCAACCCGTCTCTGATCGCAGGCTCCGCTTTACAGGTCGGGCAGAGTGTCGTGCTGCGAGCCGGAAACACATACGCGTGGCGCGGCAAGTTCGCTGGCAGACAGGCGACGGACGCGCGTTATTATCTCGAAGGCATAGACCTCAACGGGCGTGGCAAGCTTTACGGCCCCATCTACGCGCAGACCGGCGACGAGACTGCGGCGCGGCCTGCTTCGTCAAAGCTCCTGACGGATTATTCCGTCGAGCCTGCGAATGCACAGCAGCGCGAGTATCCCGCGACAATTTCAAATGCAGCCGCGCCTGCCGCCCAACGCTCATACAATAAGCCGCAGCTCGCATCGCGCGCACAATTCACGCCCGAACTCGATAAGCAGTGGGAGATCGCCGCGCAGGTGGCAGTCAAGCTGATGGTCAACCGCGACGGCTGGCAAAAAGTAAGCCGTGCGGAACTGCTTGCCGCAGGTTTGGCTCCGGGAGCGAGCCTCGCGAACCTTCAACTCTATCTGAACGGAGTCGAGCAGGCGATGGTCGTCAACGCGGACGGCTCGATTGAATTTTACGGGCAATCGCTCGACACTGTTTCGACGGACACGCGCGTCTACTGGCTCGTCGCGGGCGCGACCGCTGGCAAGCGCGTCGTAGTTTCTTCAGGCGGGACGTTCGACCCGAACGTGCAATCGAGCAGCTTCGCTACGACGATTGAGCGCAAGGATAGAACGATTCGTTTTGCCGCGCTCTTGAACGGAGCGGGCGAAAACTTTTTCGGCCCCGTCGTCAATTCCGCGCAGATGCGACAGACCTTACAGGTCACGTCGCTTGATCCGAATGGAGCGCAGTCGCAGTTGGATGTCGGCATTCAGGGCTTAACCTTGCAGCCGCATCAGGTCAGAGTACAGGTCAATGGAACGGAAGTCGGCTTCGTCAGCTTTGACGGGCGCGATAACGGAACCGGGCATTTCTCAGTCCCCACCGCGCTGCTGCATGAAAACAAGAATGCCATCATCTTGAACGGCGTGGCAGCGGGTTCCGATGTCTCGCTGGTGGACTTTGTGCGTTTGACTTATCCACGAAAGTATCAGGCCGCGAGCAATCGCCTGCTGTTCAGCGTTCCGGGAGGGCAGGCGGTTAAAGCTGACAGCTTTGCTACTTCAAATATACGCGTGCTGGACATCACGGACACAGCGAATATCAAAGAGTTGACGGTCAGCCCGCAGGCGGACGCGAGCGGCTTTGCCTTCACTTTGCCCGCCGCAGCAGGAGCGCGCACTTTGCTCGCTCTCGGCGGCACGGGCGGCTTCGAGCATCCGCATCAGGTCTTGCACAACGAGCCTTCGAGCCTGCATCTGGCGACCAATGCCGCAGACCTGCTGATGATTACGCACGCGGATTTTCGTCAGAGTCTTGAGCCTCTCCGCCTGCTTCGCCAGAGTCAGGGGCTTCAAGTTTCTGTGGCCGATGTGGAAGACGTGTTCGACGAGTTCAGCTTTGGCACGCACTCGCCGCAGGCGCTCAAAGATTTTCTGCAACTCGCGTACAATCAATGGCAGACCGCGCCGGACTACCTGCTTCTCGTCGGTGACGGAACCTCAGACCCGCGCAACTATCTCGGACAGAACTCGCTCGATCTGGTTCCGACGATGATGGTGGACGCGACCTATACGGAGGCCGCGAGCGACGATGCACTGGCGGACTTTGACAATGACGGGCTGGCGGAAATGGCCGTCGGTCGTCTCCCCGTCACGACCGCGCAGCAAGCTACATTGATCGTCAACAAGATTTTCACGTATGAGCAGGCTGCTGCGGGTGATACAAAGGCGCGCGGCGCACTGATGGTCAGCGACCAGCCCGACAGTTACGATTTCGTGGCCTTCACCAATCAGGTGCGAGCCAGCCTGCCAAACGATATGGCCGTGCAGTTTATTAATCGCGTGGACGGCGACACGCCATCTGTTCGCGCTCAGATTATGGCGGCGATCAATCAAGGGAAGGGCGTGGTCAATTATCTGGGGCACGGCTCGGTCGGCGTGTGGAGCGGAGCGCCGCTCTTGAGTATCGAGGACGCGGCGAACTTTACGAATAGTCCGGGTCTCTCGATCTTTGTGATGATGACGTGCCTCAACGGGTCGTTCGTAGAGGTCGGCACGGACAGTCTCGCCGAAGCAATCATCAAAGCTCCTAACGGCGGAGGCGTCGCCGTCTGGGCTTCATCCGGCCTGACGATTCCATACGGGCAGGTCGCCATCAGCTCAAAATTTTACGAGCTGCTCTTTACAGGACAGGCCGCGCGCCTCGGCGACGCCGCCAAAGCCGCGAAATTACAGACAGCCGATCCAGACATTCGCAGGCTCTCGGTCTTCTTCGGTGATCCTTCGATGCGTTTCAGATAATATCTTCAGGAGCGTTTCACCACAGGCCATGCAGTTAGCCGACGCAGGTCGGATGGCCGCAATCGCAGACGATTTTTTGTGACTCGTCAACCGTGACGTTGGTCGTCCGACCGACGCCTTCGCAATAAGAACTGCAAAAGTCGCTGCCTTCCGTCGCGGGGCAGTTGCAGACTCCATGCACGCAAATCTTTTGTTCAGTCTCCTGATCGCTCATCTTTGATAATCCCTCCGTAGCTCTTATTTAAATACATCTCAAACAGGAAAGATAAAATATAGTTTCTTTCTCACGCGTTGTCATTTCGTAAAATAGATGCGTCGGCTTTACAACTAATCAGCGAGAGATTTAATCTTACATTTCTGTCAATGTGTCCCCTGAGCCGCTGACTCCACTTCAAGGTATCACAATATGAAAAAGCGATATTTAACAGTCTCCCTATATCTGATCGTTTACAGCTTATTTAGCTTGACGCCGAACGCACAGCAGCCCGCCGTCTCTAACGATGCGAAGTCGATGCGAGAAGAATCTTTGCATGGCGTGTTGTCGAAGAAACAGCTTGACGAGCCTTTGCGCAGCGAGGTCATGCACATACGCTTTAGCCCGGATGGAAAGTACGTGCTGGCGCAGGACGAGGCGAGCATCAATGTTCTTTCGCGCGAGCCGTTCACGTTTCTCTTTCAGATCAACGCACTCAAAGTATCTCAGGCGCAGTTCACGCCCGATTCGCAGAGCATCATTTTCTATGACTACGATTTGCGTGTGCAATCGTGGAGCGTGGCCGAAAGAAAATCGAAGGCCGAGCATAAGATCGTCGTCGGCAAGTTTTGCCGGCAGACAGAGCTGTCGCCGGACGGCAAGACGTTCGCCTGTCTTGATACGGACAATGCTCTGGCTCTCTACGATGTCACGACGAACACATCTGTGCTGCGGAAAGAATCTTTCTTCACCCCGGTCTACAAGCTTGGCGACTTTGTGTTTGGTGCGGGCGGGACTTACGAACAGAACTTCAACTCGATCAGGAACAAAGTCATCAACATGAAGTTCTCGCCGGATGGCCGCTATTTTGCAGCAGGCGCGAATAGCGCGCAACGGCAAGACTTTCTCGAAACCTCCCCTAGCGTCAGCAGTGCAGGGCAGAACGGATTTCAAAACGGTTACCTCACGCTTCCAGAGAATATAACCGAGAACGGAAGCGGCTATCCCGGCATTCGATTTGACCGCTACAGGGAGGCTGCTAAATCGTTTGCCTTCGATCTGACTTCGCGCAAGCAGGTTTCGCTCGGCGGCGCGCTCAAGAGTTTGCTGGTCGGCGGCTTCATTTTTATCGCCCCGGATCGCCTCCTTGGAGCCAATCCGGGGGAGGACTATCGCACGGCTCTGGTCAAGTTCCCGACCGGCGAGACCCTCAAGCAAATGCCGCATGATCATGGCAAGCTGGATGCGCCCGGACACGGCGACTATTTCATGGTGCGCCCGCTCGGGCAAAACGCCGTCGGCGTCCTGAGTCTCAATGACGGCTCTCTCCTGTTTGCCAGCAAGCAGCCCGCGTTAGACCTTTATGATGATCTCTTCGTGGCCGAGCAATCGAGCGGCGAGCTGGGATTGTACGGCGTGGATAAGAAAGATTTGCGCGCCAAGGCGCAGCTTCCGCGCAGCCCTCTGAGCGAATTGTACGCAGTAGCCCTGTCGCCCGATTTCAAGTGGCTGGCCGTCTCAGGCGGGACGCGCGGCGCGGTCTGGAATGTGGACAAGGGCGAGCGACTTTTCCTCCTGCGCAACTTTGACGGCGCATATTACGCCGAAGACGGAGCCTTTTATGTGGACTTTCCCGAAAAGGGCGCTACTGCGCGCATGACCGGCGTCCTCCAAACTCAGCAGCGTCAAGTCCTGCCCGGTCGCCAGATTGAGACCGGGCGCGGAATCTCATCGGATCAATTTGACCAGTTCCTCGTCACAATCCGCAGGGTCCTGAAAGACGGAATTCCGACCAGAAGCGAGACGTTGGCGGTCAAAGATGTGCGCACAATGACGACGCTCTGGAGTCGAGAGTTCCCGAAGGGCATGCCACTGGCCGGTTATGACATGCTCAACGATGCGTTGATCCTACAGTCGCCCGTCACGAGTGAGGCCGCGAAGGCGTTGATTAAAAGCGACGATGCTTTGACCAAACGCCTCGCCTCGATGAAGGATAAGGAACACAGCCACCTGTTGGAGATTCTCGACCTGAGCACCGGGCGCACGCGCGGCAATCTACTCGTCGGAACCGAGAGCGACTCTGTTTTTATCACGCATGTCATGGCGGCTGGCGACCGCGTGGTTGTTTCCGATACAAGCAAGCTCATACGAATTTACTCGCTGGCGAGCGGCGAGCTGACGGGACAGCTCGCGGGCAGTAAAGCAGTCATCTCAAAAAACGCAGACCTCTTATACATCACGAATGAGGGCGGGGAGCTGTCGATTTACTCCCCGGCGACGATGCAGAAACTCGATCAATTCAACTTTTCGAGTCCGGTTCCATTCGCCCGCTTCAGCGACGACGGCAAACGCCTGTTCGTCCTCACCGCAGACCAGACGGCCTATGTGTTGGATGTTTCTTCTTTGAGCGCAAAGAAAGGAAATTAGAAAAAGTCACGAAGAGCGGAGGCATGCCCGCCTTCCTGACCTGTGAGACATTCTATCTTGAGAGATAAGCTCTCAAGCATGAATGTCCCCGGGGTTAGGAAGGCGGGCTTGCCCCCGCTCTTACTTATTTTGTTTTGCATCTTGGTGTCACAAGATCGAAAGGCATGGGTCGGGTGTGTCCTGTAAAACCTCTCTGATGATTGTGAGACCTCTTTCAAGCTGCGCGCGGCTGCGCGGCGCGCCGAGACAGACGCGCACGGCGTGAGGCGTTTCTTCGCGTCCGGGGACGAAAGCTTCGGACGGTGTGACGGCGACGCCTCGCCGTTTGAGCTGCGCCGTGAATTCGTTGGTGCGCCAGGGGGCAGGCAGGTGTAGCCAGAGATGAAAGCTGAGCGGGTGCGCTTCCAGCTCGAACTCTTCGAGCACGCGGCTGGCGATCAACTGACGCGCAGTCGCCTCCATCCTCTTCTGCTCTATCAAACGCGCAGCCGTGCCATCCTTAATCCACTCGGCGGCTATCTCCGCCATCAGAGGCGCGGCCATCCAAACGGTCGCGCGCACGGTCGTCACCATCGGCTCTATCATACGTTCCGGGGCGCATAAGTAGCCGACGCGCATTCCTCCAGCGATGCTCTTCGACGTGCTCAAGATGTAATAGCTCTGCTCCGGCGCAAACTTTGAGAGCGGCGGCGGCGGACCCGGCAGCATAAAGCTGTGCACGTCGTCTTCGACGATTGCCACGTCGTGCGCGGACGCGATGGCAGCGATCTCGCGTCGCCGCGCTTCGGGCATCACAGTCCCCAGAGGATTTTGAATGGTCGGTATCGTGTAAAGAATTTTGGCCGCCCCGCTCCTGCATGCTTTATCGAAAGCATCCGGCACGAGTCCATCCCCGTCCACAGGCAAGCCTTGCAGCCGCAGGTTCAAAAGATGCGCGAGGTTCTTCATGCCCGGATAGGTCAGGCTCTCCGTGAAGATAGTGTCTCCCGGTTTGGTCAGCGTGGAGAAAACGACTGTCATCGCATGAAGCGCGCCGCTGCACACGATGACCTGCTCTGCGCTCGCTTCGAGTCCTGAGCGAGTTATCCATGCCGCCCCGGCTGCGCGATGCCTCTCCGCGCCCGCCGCAGGTTGATAGCCCATCAGGGCAGAGAGGCCATGCCGCGTCGAAAGACCTTTGAGCGTTTTCGACAGAGCCTGACCGAGCGGGTCGCCTAACGGGAGCGGCGGAATATTCAGACTCAAATCAATCAGCGCCTCGTCTTCGGTTGAAGAGACGGCGAGAAAATCTTCATCGAAAACATTCTCCTGTACGAAAGTCCCGCGCCCCGTCTCGCCGACGAGCAGGCCGCGCCGCGCCGCTTCCGCATACGCGCGCGTCACTGTGCCGATGGTGACATTGATTTTGTTCGCCAGCTCACGATGCGTAGGCATCTGTGCGCCCGGCTTGAGTGTCCCGCGCTCGATCTCTTCCGCCAGAGCCTTCACAATCGCAAGGTAGCGCGGCCCGTCATACCGGCTCAAATCTGGAATCCATTTTGTCATAAGAAGATTTTTATTGACACTTGGATTGTCGCCCGATATATTAGCGACAATTACTGATACATGTCAAATTGTATGCATACAATCGCCGGTTATTTTATATTCGAGACGATAAATCAACTCCAGCGTGCGAAACGTGTGCTCTGACTTTAACTGCCGCGTCTGATTCCGAAAGGAGCATGAAAAATGCAGATACCGCCTTTCCTGCTTGACCAATGGCTCAACGAATATCACTTCAACGGTGCGCCGCCCGAATTCGGCTTCGCTTCAAGCACCGGGCCGCGCTGGAGTGCCGGGGAGATATTAGGATTAATCAGCGCAGACGAACAGCAGCGACTCCTTGAAGCGAAACTCGTTTACTCGAATGCGTCCGGCGGCGAAAAGCTGCGACGCGCAATCGGCTTGATGCAGGGCGTCAGCAGTGAACAGGTGCAGGTCATCACGGGCGCGTCAGAAGCTCTCTTGATTCTTTTCTTTCTCGCCGCTCAACCCGGCGCGAATGTCATCTTACCATCTCCGCTGTTTCCGCCGACGGCCATCGTCGCAAAAATGCTCGGCCTTGAGACGCGGTTCTATCGCTTGAGGCGTGAGAATGATTTTAGGGTTGATGTTGACGAAATCAAAAAACTGGCGGATGACAGGACGAAGCTGCTGCTGGTGAACACGCCGCACAATCCGACGGGCGCGACTCTGAGTGACGAAGAGCTGCGCGAGCTTCACGACTTCGCCATCGAGCGCGGGATACAATTTGTTTCGGACGAAGTTTATCACCCGATTTATCACGGGCGCGAAACAGGCTCTACCGCAACGCTGCCGCACGCGACCGTGCTCGGCAGCTTTTCCAAGTCGCTCTCTTTGAGCGGCCTGCGCGTCGGTTGGATTGTGGAGCGTGACCCGGCGCGCGTGCGTCAATACACGGACGCCAGAGGTTACTTCACGATTTCAAACACTGTGCTCGGCGAAGAGTTGGCCTTGATCGCGCTCGAACACCGCGAAACGATATTCGCGCGCACGCGCAAAATCACTGACGCCAATCTGAAGCTGCTGGATAAATTCTTCGCGGAGCACGAGGATGCGCTCGGCTGGGTACGCCCGCGCGGAGGGACGACCGCTTTTCCGTGGCTCAAGGATGCAAAGGATGCGCGCGGGTTCTGCCGCTCGCTGGCGTCGCGCGGCGTGCTGCTCGTGCCGGGCGACTGCTTCGAGATGCCTGAACATTTCAGGCTGGGATTCGGAGCCACGGAAGAAGAAGAGTTCGCGCGCGGCCTTGAGAGGTTCGCGGAATTTCTGAAGGAGCGCACGCACGCAAGCGCGAGTTCTGCCAACTCGACGCAGGCGACTGCTTGAACACCGGTTGCTGAAAGTTAAAGGGCAATGGCTACGTAAGAAAAATGGCGGCATAAGAAAATGGCGATAGCGACGATCAATCCTGCGACGGGCGAACTGCTGAAGAGCTTCGAGCCGTTCTCGCCTGTCGAGATAGATGCAAAGCTGAGGAGTGCGTCCGAGACTTTTCGCGTTTACCGCCGCACATCATTCGTGGCACGCGCGAGAATGCTGCTTCGTGTCGGCGCGCTGCTCGAAGCGGAGAAGGAGAGATACAGTCGCCTCATTACGACGGAGATGGGCAGGCCGGTTGTGGCAGCCGCGAAGGAGATTGAAAAGAGCGCGCGTGTTTGTCGCTACTACGCATCGGAGGCTGCGGCGTTTCTCGCGGACGAGTTCGTGCAGACGGGCGCGCACGCGAGCTTCATACGTTACGAGCCGCTCGGCGCGGTGCTTGCGGTGATGCCGTGGAACTTTCCTTTCTGGCAGGTCATACGCGTGGCCGCGCCCGCGCTCATGGCCGGAAACGTAGTCCTGCTCAAGCACGCTTCAAACGTCCCGCAGTGCGCCCTCGCGCTCGAAAAACTTTTTCGCTGCGCCGGATTTCCAGATGGCGCGTTTCAGACTCTGCTCATCAACTCCGAACAGGTTTCGAGCGTGATTGCAGACAGGCGCATCGCCGCTGTCACGCTGACGGGCAGCGAGCAGGCCGGAAGCCTCGTCGCGGCAGAAGCGGGCAGGCACATCAAAAAATCCGTGCTCGAACTCGGAGGCTCAGACCCGTTCATCGTGATGCCGGGCGCGGACTTGGAAGAGGCTGTGAAGACGGCGATTATCTCGCGCACGCGCAATAGCGGCCAGTCGTGCATCTCCGCTAAACGTTTGATCATTGCCGGAGAGATTTACGAAGAGTTTGAACGACGCCTCGTCGCCGGGATGGAAGCGTTGCGCGTCGGCGATCCGTTTGATGAAGCGACGGAAATCGGGCCGCTGGCGACAGAGCAGGCGCTGAAAGATTTGGAAGCGCAGGTACAGGCTTCTGTCGCGGCGGGCGCGCGGCTAGTCTCAGGCGGCGAGCGTCCGGCGCGTCCCGGCTTCTACTATCCGCCGAGCGTTTTGACGGAGATTCCTAAAAACTCTCCGGCTTACCGCGAGGAAGTGTTCGGGCCGGTCGCGCTGCTGTTCCGCGTGCGCGACATAGAGGAAGCCATCCGGCTCGCCAACGATACGAGCTTCGGCCTCGGCGCGAGCGCGTGGACGAATGACGAAGCGGAGTGCGCTCGTTTTGTAGAAGAGTTAGAAGCGGGTTCGGTCTTTATCAACGGGATGGTCTCTTCAGACACGCGTCTGCCGTTCGGCGGCGTGAAGCATTCCGGCTACGGGCGCGAACTCGGCGCGCACGGGCTGCGTGAGTTCGTCAACATCAAAACCGTCTGGGTTCAAAACTGGCACCAGCCGAAACATCTGAGCTTTGAAGAACATAGTATCAGGCATGTCGAAGTATGAATCGCGCGCTCTTTAACTCAACAGCTTTGACACGGTTTTAGTTATAAGTTTTATGTTCAATTATAAGATTGATGCAGACGTAGAGCTTCGCCTGCTTGAGCTTCATCACGCGGAAGAGTTTTTCGCATTGGCTTACGGCAATCGAAAACATATCCGTGAGTGGATGTTCTGGATCGGTGATGATTATTCGCTGGCCGATGCTGAAGCGCACATTAAACTCGCGCTTGAAAAGTTTGCAAAGAATAACGGGTTTGAGGTCGGCGTCTGGTTCAGGGGCAAGCTGGCGGGTTCGATTCGCTACAACTATATTGATTGGACGCACAAAAATACAGAGCTTGGCTACTGGCTCGGAGCAACGTTTCAAGGCCACGGGCTTATCACCAAAGCATGTAGGGCGTTGATTGACTACGCCTTCGCAGAGCTTGGGCTGCATCGCGTCGAGATTCGCTGCATGAGCGAGAACGTGAAGAGTAGCCGCATCCCTGAAAGATTGGGCTTCGTCAAAGAGGGCATCGTGCGGCAGGTGCGTTGGCGTCTGGATCATTTCGATGACCATCTCGTTTATGGAATGCTGTCGAGCGAATGGCCGACTCAAAAAGTAATTACCGGGTTAATTTGAAATCCCGATGAATAATCATCAGCAGGAAAGAATTTCCCGCAAAGGCGCAAAGCCGCGAAGGAAGCACGCAAAGGATCGAATGCTTCTTAACCTTTGCGTGCTTTTCTTTGCGCCTTTGCGCCTTTGCGGGAAGCTGTCTTTTCTTCGTTTGAAACTGATTCACTGATGGAACTTAAAAAAATTAGGAGAAAGTTATGTCCGAAGTAGTTTGGGCTGAGATAAACGACGCGCAGGTGAGGAAGCTCTTTAAGGGTATCAGGGTTTTCGATTTGTGGAAGGGCGTGGACGGAAAAAAGGCGCAGGTCGTTGAAATCGAGGCAGGCTCTAGCTGGGAAGGCCTGGATGTACACGAGCCGGGCGCGGAAGAGGTATATGTCGTGTCGGGTGTGTTCAATGACGGCGTGCGTGATTATCCTGCCGGGACGTTCATACACAATCCGGCAGGCTCTTCGCATGTCCCGCAGTCGCGGACGGGCTGCACGCTTTTTCTCTTTTACCCGGAAGGATAGTGATTGTGATGGAACAGCTAAAGCCTGTGCCGGTTAAAGCTGCTATCGGGCTGGATGTCTTGGAGCAGATAGATGTCCGCGTCGGCACAATCGAGTCGGTCGAAGACGTGCGCGGCTCGGATAAGCTTGTCAGGCTGACGGTTGACTTCGGCAACTTCAAGCGAACGATTCTTGCCGGGATAAAACAGGAACGCGAGAATCCGAAAGAGATAAAGGGCAGGCAGGCATTATTCGTCGTCAATCTCGCGCCGAAGAAGATGATGGGCGAAGTCTCGGAAGGCATGCTCTTCGACATCGGCTATAGCGATAACCTGCTGCCCGCGCTGGCTGTGCCTGAAAGAGAGATGCCGAACGGAAGCCGCGCGGGATAAATTGAGAAGCTGTTTTAAAAGTCCCACAAGGGACTTGATGAGAATAGCCCGGCGGTTTATCGCCGGGTGATGAGCCGAGTAGAAACTCCCGTTACCTTATCTGATTCACATACGCGGGCGTTGGCGTTTGGCTTTACGTTCTTCTTTTTCGGAAAGCTGTGTGAGCGGGTCTGTGTATTGACGGTAGAGGTCGAAGAGAAATCCGAGCCGTTCGAGATCTGATTTAAAGCGGCGCGAGCCGTAGCAGGCATCAACGGCTTCATTGTTGGCGCGATGCGCGTCTAATAGCTCTTTCGGCATCGTGTTCGGGTCATAGAGGTCTGCCAGCGTCGCGTCTGGAAATCTCGCACGCGCATCTAAAATAGCTTGTGCCGCTCGCACAACTCTTTCTCTCTGCTTTGCGTTTGGCTCGGAGGGAAAAGGAAAGTTGTTATAAACGAGATTGTTTGAGTAACGGTAATCGCTTTTGAGCCTTCCACAAATTTGACGCATCCAAGCCATGTGCATTTGTGAAGTCAAAACGCCGAAGTGATAAAGCGTTGCGTTCGGCACGATTGAGACAAGATCGTTGACAACAACCACTTTCGACAAAAAACCTATTGGCACATAACGGCGACTCTCAGATGAAACACGCGGCACAAGCAAGAAGTCGCTTTCAGGTTGTCGAATCTCCGCAAACAAGTAAGGAATTTCGGCAAGTCGAACGGTTGCAGGCTTTTTACTTTTAGAACGAAACTCGCGGACGGCCTGCACTCTTTTCATCACTTCGGGCAGTCCGCGCCATTCAGTCGGCAACGCATCTTTCAGCCACAAACACCAACGGTCAATACCGTTGATAAACTCCTCAGAGCCTAAAATTCTTCGGATAAACTTTTCTGCCTTTGGCTCTTTGGTCAAAAAATCAGCCCGTTCTTTTTCACCGTTAAGAAAGAGATTGCCATTGTCAACAGGCTTGTTACCGTAAATCATTTCCGGCACATCACAAAGCGGCGCTCGTCTGCTGGGGATTACTAAATCCTGATAATCAATCAAATAAGGGTTTATGTTTCGAGCCTCTATTTCGTGAGGTTCGGAAACGGGAGTTTGATAATCGAAAAGATGCTTGCTCGAAATGTCGAACGCACCAAAGCCAACAATCACGCAATGCACCGCCGCCCGCCCGCGCGCTTCGTTGTTCCATCTAAATGTGCGATGTGCGAAGTGCAGCTTGATGCCTTTATCAAGCAAGTAATTCCACAAGATGCTGACTTGTTCGCCTTGTGTAATTGAATTTGTCGAAACAAAGGCCGTCTTAATGCGCGTGCTTTGAATAAACTTTGCAGCCTTGATATACCATGAGCATACATAGTCAAGCGAAGCGTAATTATTTACATCGCTGCAAGAGGATGCCATATCTGCTGTCTGTTCGGGACTTCGTTTATCTTTCCCGACGAAAGGCGGATTACCGAGAATGTAAAGCGTCGTCTCTGTCTCGTTGCCTTCTGTGCTGACAAGCTCGCTCCAATCAAGCCGCAGAGCGTTGGCGTGTAAGATGTGCGCCGTTTTCCTGAGCGGCAAACGCGCATAGCTGAGGCCAAATTCCGCAGACAATCTCATGTTCGCCTGATGGTCTGTCAGCCACAAAGCGACGGTCGCAATCTGCGCCGGAAAATCTTCGACCTCAATCCCGTAAAATGAATCAACATCAATTCTGGAAAGCTGTGTGACATCCAACACGAGCTGGTCTTTGCGGGAAAGCTCGCGCAACTGTTTCAGAATCTCAATCTCTAAAAGACGAACCTCGCGGTAAGTGATGACCAGAAAATTTCCGCAACCGCATGCCGGATCGAAAAACTTCAATCGCGCAAGCTTGTCGTGAAATTGCCTGAGCCGCGCGGCGTTGTGTTTGATTGATTCAAATTCAATATAAAGCTCGTCAAGGAAAAGCCCGCGCACGACCTTCAGGATATTTTGTTCGCTGGTGTAATGCGCTCCCAGATTGCGCCGCTTTACATCATCCATCACTGACTGAAACAGTGAGCCGAAAATTGCGGGCGAAACTTTGCTCCAATCGAAAGCGCAGGCTTCACGCAAGGTTTGCCGCATCTTTCGACTGAAAAAAGGCAGGTCAATCCGTTGCTCGAAAAGCGAGCCGTTGACGTGTGGGAATTGCTGTAAATCCTCGTCAAGGTTCTTTTGCCTTTCGGCAAAAGGCGTGTCGAGCAGTTGAAACAACAAGCTCAACATCGCGCCAAGATTCGCGCCCGATTCGTCCGTTTTCTCTTCAAGAAAAAAACTGAAGTGGTCTTTCGGAAAAATTCCCGTATCATCCGCAAACAGGCAATAGACCAGACGCACAAGAAAGACCTCTAGCTTGTGCCCTGCATAACCGCTCGCCAGAAGCGCGTCGTGAAGCTCGCCCATCTTTTCAGCGACGGCTATGTTTACAGGGTCTTGATCTTTGTATGTGCGTTTGGTGTAACCGGAGATGAAGCCGAAGAGATGTATCTTGTCCGGCAGTTCTTCAAGCTCGAAATCGTGCTCCTCGTTTGCCTCAAGGTCGAACAGACGGAAGTTGCCAAAGTCCGAAAGGATGACGAACTGCGGCAATTCGTTGTCAGGCAAGTTTTGCAGATATTCAAAAGCCTGCGAGGCAGCTTTGTCTAAGTTCTGCCCGCGCGACTTGTGCTCGGCAAGCAATACGCTGCGCCAGAAAAGATCAATCGCGCCATAATTGCCGCCCGTCTTCCTGACGGCTTTTTCAAACACCGCCACCTTACGCCGCTTCACGCCGAAGATTTCCAGAAACTCATTCCAGAAAGTTTGCGCCTCAGCCCGCTCGCGTGTTTCGTCCTTCCATTCGTGTACGAAAGCGACCGCGTTGATTCTGATTTCCGCTTGTGTTAATTGTGGCATCTTGTTATCCGTTTTAGTAGGCCACAAACAAAAGACAGCGAGTAGTTGCGGCTCTGCCGCCAGATGTGCGGAAGGTCTGAGACCTTCCGATAGCATCTCTCTCATCTATCAAGGGGCTGCGCCCCTGAGTGCGGCATAGCCGCGAAAGAAAGGAAAGCTTCAACGGTGAGGCACAGCCTCGCCGCACATCTGGCGGCACAGCCGCGACACGTCCGCTTTTGCAAGAGGTCAGTAGATGCATAATCAACTTTCGTTCTTATTAACAGGATTCTTCCTGTTGCGTCCGGCGAGGCTCGCAATCACGACGACGAGTTCGGCAGGCTCGACCGGCTTTGCCACATGCATTTGATAACCGGCGGAGAGCGCACGCATGCGGTCTTCCACGCGCTCATGTGCGGTGAGTGCGTTGGCCGGTGTCTGTCCGCCGTCCTCGGTTTCAATGCGCGTATCTCGGTAATCAGTGAATAGCCGTCCTCAACCGGCATCTCAATATCACTGACCAGAAGCTCAGGCTTCAGCGTCTTCACGACGGCGATGGCTTCAACCGCGCTCGACGCCGTAGTCACTTCGGAGCCGCAAGACCTGAGCACTGTGGCGAGCAAGTCCCGCGCGTCCTCCTCATCGTCTACCACCAGCACATGCAGTCCCGCGAGTTCGCGCGGACATTCAAAGGGAACTGCCTGCTGCGGTGCGGTCGGATGGCGGCGCGAGGTATCTTTCTTGAGCATGCCGGAGTCGTGTACGATCATGCGCGGCTTTAGGGTTGCACGCAGCTTTGATAGCCAGTAGTAATTGCGAGTAATCATGTTTCGAGGAAGCGAAAACGATGAGCGCGTCAGGCGAGCGTCCCTCGAAATCCTCTCTAATTTTCGCGCCGAGAAAATCGCCTGCCTCTTTACTGTCGGACAAGTCCGTGTACACAACTGTTGAATCCGTCATTGAGCAGCTCCTCTATGTTCAGATCATTTCGGAAAGAATTATAAAACCGTGGGGCTACATGTGAATGGCTCAATTAAGCCTCAAATCTTCCGGCGGTGCAAGGCGTTGCCGAAAGTGGAACGATTTGTAGAGAGTCAGTTCCAAACATAGCGAAGAAAAAGAAAGTTTCGCGCAAAGGCGCAACGGAAGCACGCAAGGGGATTGAATGCCGCTTAATGCTTGCGAGCTTTGCTTTGCGTCTTTGCGCCTTCGCGCGAAACTATTTCTCTCTTCTTAATTTGTAAATCTCATGCCCGGCGATGTACGCTGAGACCATTCCGGCACGTATGAGAGGAGCGAGATTTGTCAAACACTTTTCACGGCAGGCTTTTCTGCACACTCGCGGTTCTGCTGACAATCTTGTTGATTGCTCCGTCACGAACGCGGGCGCAGGGCGGCGAGCAGGTCAAAGCACGCTATACAAAATATGAGTACCAGATTCAGATGCGCGACGGCATCAAGCTCTTCACAGCCGTGTACGTTCCGAAGGACACTTCGCAGAGATATCCGTTCCTCCTCACGCGCACGCCGTACAGCGTCGCTCCTTACGGAGTTGACAATTATCGCCCCGTGCTGGGGCCGTCCGAGCAGTTCGAGCGAGAAGGATTCATCTTCGTCTATCAGGACGCGCGCGGGCGTTATATGTCCGAAGGCGAGTTTCAGCAGGTGCGACCATTTGTGCCGGATAAGCGCAGCCCGAAAGATATTGATGAGAGCACCGATACATACGACACAATCGAATGGCTGCTCAAGAACATCCCGAATAACAACGGCAGAGTCGGCATGATCGGTATCTCGCAACCGGGCTTTCACGTCGCCGAAAGCATCATTGATTCGCATCCGGCCTTGAAGGCCGCCTCGCCGCAAGCTCCGACCGCCGATTACTATCTGGGCGACGACGTTTATCACAACGGCGCGTTTATGCTGGCGGCAAACTTCGGCTTCTACTCCTTTTTTATTCCGCGCAAAGACGGCCCCACGCCGCCGAAGCCGCAAATCTTTTTTGATATGGGCACGCCCGACGCATACGACTTTCTGCTTAACGTCGGGCCGCTCGCGGACGTAAACCGTAAACTCTTCGGCGGCGAGGCCGGGTACTTTCAGGAGATCGTAGACCATCCGAATTACGATGAGTTCTGGCAGCGGCGTTCGCTCGCAAAGTACATGAACAACGTGCATTGCGCGGTGCTCAACGTGGGCGGCTGGTACGACGCTGAAGACCCCTTGGGGCCGCTACGCATTTACCGCTCAGTCGAGCAGAAGAATCCCGGCACTGTCAACCAACTGGTGATGGGGCCGTGGTCGCACGGCGGCTGGGCGCGTAGCGACGGAGACAAGCTCGGAAATGTCAGCTTCAGCGTCAAGACGGCGGAGTTTTTCCGCGACCGCATACAGTTCCCGTTCTTCATGCGCTATCTGAAAGACATGCCCGCCGACCTGCCCGAAGCTTATATGTTCCTGACCGGAATCAATGAGTGGCGTCGCCATGAAGAGTGGCCTCCGAAGGATGCAAAGCCCTTAACGTTTTATCTCAGCTCAAACAATCGTTTGAGCCGGGAAGCCCCTTCGGATGGCGCGCAGGGCGCGTTCGACTCTTATGTCAGCGACCCGAATCGTCCGGTTCCTTTTGTCGGTTATACCGTAGACGAGATGACCTCGGACTATACGACAGAGGATCAGCGATTCGCGGCACAGCGGCCTGACGTGCTTGTTTATGAAACCGAGCCGCTGGAGAATGACCTGATAGTTGCGGGGCCGCTTAAAATCAACCTGACTGTTTCAACCACGGGAACCGACTCGGACTTTGTCGTCAAGCTGATTGATGTGTATCCCGGCAACTATCCCACGCCGAAGCCGCCGGAGAATCAACCCGTGCCGCAGAACGCTGTGAAGATGGGCGGCTATCAGCAGCTCATACGCGGCGAGCCTTTTCGCGGTAAGTTTCGCAACAGCTTTGAGAAACCGGAGCCTTTCGTCTCCAATCAACCGGCGGCGATAAATTACGAGATACCGGATGTCTATCACGCTTTCCGCAGAGGCCACAGGATAATGGTGCAGGTGCAGAGTTCTTGGTTTCCGCTCGTGGATCGCAATCCGCAGAAGTTTATGGACATCCCGAAGGCCACCGCGTCGGATTTTCAAAAAGCGACGCAACGCATCTATCGCTCACGCCTTCTCAAATCTTCCATCACGTTTTTGGTGGAGGGATTGTAGGAGCGCAACAGCTTCAATCGCTCAAGTCTGGAAGAAAAGAATCGAATATTACATAAATGAGAAAAGCCACTTTCGGAGAACGGCTGCGATACGCCTTTGATAAAAGTTTGTCCGGCGGCACGATTTCGCTAATCGGATGGCTCGCTCTGGTCTCCCTGATCATCGTTCTGGTAGCGACCGCGATTCTGATTTTGACGGGTATCGCGCCAGCCGCCGCCGAAGGTCAAGACGCGCAGACGTTAAGTTTTGTCGAAGCGTTCTGGCAAAGCTTGATGCGTTCGCTCGACCCCGGCACGCTCGCGGGCGACACGGGCTGGAGCTTCAGGATTTTGATGCTGATTATCACGGTCGGCGGCATCTTCATCGTGAGCTTACTAATCAGCGTGTTGTCGAACGGCCTGCAAAGCAAGCTTGAAGAGTTGCGCAAAGGCCGCTCGTTTGTCGTCGAAGAGAATCACACGCTGATTCTCGGCTGGTCGCCGCGAATTTTTCTGATTATTTCCGAGCTGGTTATCGCTAACGAGAATCAGAAAAAACCGCGCGTCGTGATTCTGGCCGACAAAGATAAAGTGGAGATGGAGGACGAGATTCGCGCGCAGGCTGGTGACACGAAAAATACGCGTGTCGTCTGTCGCTCAGGCAGCCCGATTGATCTGGTTGACCTTGAGATAGTCAACCCGCACGCAGCCAAATCAATCATCATTCTTTCGCCCGACGATTCTTTTGATGCAGACGCGCAGGTCATCAAGATGATTCTGGCGATTACCAACAACCCGAACCGCCGCGCAGAGCCTTACCAGATCGTCGCCGAGCTACGCGACGAGAAGAATATGGAGGTCGCACGCATAGTCGGCAAGGATGAAGTGAAACTTATTCTGTCGAGCGACGTGACCGCGCGCATCACCGTGCAGACCTGTCGGCAAGTCGGCCTCAGCGTAGTTTATACGGAGCTGCTGGATTTCGACGGCGACGAGATTTATTTTCAGGAAGAGCCGCAGCTCGTCGGCAAAACTTTTGGCGAAGCGTTGTTTGCTTATGAATCCTGTTCCGTCATGGGCTTGCGTCAGGCGGCGGGCGGCGTCAAAGTCAATCCGCCGATGGAGACAGTGATTCGAGCAGGCGACAAAATCATAGTCATCGCGGAAGACGACGACAAAGTTATTTTCAAGGGCTTCCCACAAACCGCAGTTGATGCGGGCGCGATCTGTCAGAAGGTCGAGGAGGTGGCGCAACCGGAACGCATTCTGATTCTGGGCTGGAACAAGCGCGGCAGAACGATTGTCCGCGAGCTGGAGAATTACGTCGCCGCCGGTTCGTTTCTCAAAATCGTAGCCGACGTGCCGGAAGTTGAAGCACATCTGCAAGGGGTTGCGGAAAACTTACAGCACCTCGCAGTTGAGCTTGAAACGGGCGATACGACCGACCGCAAACTGCTCGACGCGCTTGAGCTGACTTCGTTTGAGCACATCATCATTCTCTGTTATGAGGAACACCTCGAAGCGCAGGCCGCCGATGCTAAAACGATGATAACTCTCCTGCACCTGCGCGACATCGAACAGAAACAGGGCGAGGCCTTCAGTATCGTCAGCGAGATGATTGATGTTCGCAATCGCGCGCTCGCAGAAGTCGCCAAAGCGGACGATTTCATCGTCAGCGACAAACTGACCGGGCTGCTCTTAACGCAGGTGTCGGAAAACTCAGAGCTGCTCGCAGTCTTCGATGACCTGTTCGATTCGGAAGGCTCCGAGATTTATCTCAAGCCCGCGAAGAATTACATCACGCCGGGAAGGGAAGTCAATTTTTACACCGTCGCCGAATCCGCACGTATGCGAAGCGAGATTGCCATCGGCTACCGCCTCGCACGCCATGCCAACGATGCCAGCCGCGCTTACGGCGTGCGTACCAATCCGCCGAAATCTGAAATGGTAACATTCGACAATGAGGACAAAATTATCGTGCTGGCGGAAGATTGAGAGCCTTGTTGAAGTTTCTAATTTAACGCGACTATTAACGAGACGAGGGATTGCGTTTCCCGCAAAGGCGCAAAGAAAAGATTCAATCGCTTTCTTTGCGCCTTTGCGGGAAACTTTCTTTGCTCACTTAACCTACGGAACAAAGGCGGATGGAACGGGCACGTCACTGCTTATCCCGAACTGCTCAGCCCTCAACGCATTCGTCGTGCTTTGTAAGATGTAGAAGACGCCGCTCGAAGGCCGGAAGACAGCCACGTCAGACTTGCCGTCTCCGTCATAATCCGCCGCCACGGGTACATCTCCATTCGTTCCCCACGTCAGCCCTCTAAATGCATTGTCCGTGCTTTGCAGGTAGTACCATTCGCCCGTCGCCGGTCTGTAGACCGCGATATCTGTCTTTCCGTCTCCGTCGAAGTCTGCGGCGAGGGGTTTGTCTCCATTCGTTCCGAACTGTTGACCGACGACTGTGCCGTTCGAGCTTCTGAGCAGATAAAATGCGCTGGTCGCGGGACGGAAGATGGCGAAGTCCGTCTTGCCGTCCGCATCGTAATCTCCCATCAGCGGCACGTCTCCATTTGTTCCCCATTGCTGGAAGTGGAATGAATTGTCCGAGCTGTACAGAAGATAGAAAGTATTGTTCGACGGGCGATAGACAGAGATGTCCGCCTTGCCGTCTCCATCATAGTCTCCGGTGGCTGGCATATCTCCGGCTTGTCCGTGCGGCTGAGATCGCACAGAGTTGTCGGAGCTATTGAGGATATACCAGTTGCCGGTCGAGGGACGAAAGACTGCCACATCAGTCTTGGTGTCGCCGTCATAATCACCGGGAGCTATCAGATCTCCGTTTGTCCCGAACGGTGTGGCGCGAAAGCCTGCCGTGGATTGCGAGGCGTACCAGTATCCCGTCGAAGGTCGAAACACAGATACGTCAGCTTTGCCGTCGCCGTCAAAATCAAATTTCTTGCCGGTCACGCCCGCCTGTGTAACAGAGAATGAACGCGCGCCAACGGTAACGGTCGCGGTTCTGGATGTCGGGGCGGAATTTGGCAGAACCGTGAAGGCAACTGTGCCGTTTCCACTTTGCGGGGTGGTAACCATTTGTATCCAATTAGCGACGCTGCTTGCCTGCCATGTGCAGACGCTTCCCGCCGTGACGCCCACGTTTCCGCTACCGCCAGCCGAACCGAAGTTGAGCGCGGTTTGATTAACCGCAAACGGGCAGCCGGACGGTTGCTGAATCTGAAAAGTTCGTGTTAAGACTCCGTTTGAAATATCAATCGTACCAGAGCGTGCGCCGCTCATATTCGGAGCGACAGAAAAACTGACAGTCGCGTTGCCGTTGCCGCTCGCGCTTGAATTGATAGTGATAAAAGTGGAGGTTGTCGAAGCCGTCCACGCACATGTTGACGGCATATTGATGGCGAAACTATCGCTGCCGCCGGTAATCGGAAAAGTTTGCACGGAGGGAGAGAGCGAGAAAGCGCAGGCCGTCGTCGAAGTTTGTAGATTAAGACTCCAACTGCCCGCGATGCTGCCGGTATTTCCGCCGTTGTCATCAACTACGAATAACTTCCAGACGCCGGTCGGCGCGCTGCCGTAAAAAGCATTGAGCGTCGTGCCGGTGGTTGCGCCCTGCGGCGCGGGCGCAGGGAAAATATCTCCCGGCTCAAAGTCGGTCGGTTTGTATGTCCCGGAGGTGAGCGGCGCGCTGTCCGGTAGATTTGCAGCGGCGTCGTCATCAAACGTTAAATTAACCCCGCCGACTTCTGTGTTGCCGCCCGCGTCCGACATCACAACCACGCGTCGTCCATTTGGCGCGACGAGCATTACATCAACATCGTCTGGCGAAGTGTGGCTGAAATTCGTGAGCGTGAGGGTTGCCTTCGTGATCGTGCCCTGAATGCCTGTGACAGTTTTTTGCGAAGCATACGGCTGCGCCGCGCCCACGTCAGGAATAGCAATCGCGTCGGGCGAGTTTTGCACGTAAAGAGTCCAACCGCCGTTGATGCTTCCGGCATTATTGCCGCTGTCGTCAACTAAAAACAGTTGCCACGTGCCGTTGGCTATCGAACCGTTGAGAGCTGAAAGACGCGCTCCTGTCGGTGCGCCGCCCGGCGCGGGAGCAGGGAACGTATCATTCGGCTCAAAGTCCGTTGGCTTGTAATTGCCGCTGGCGATAGGCGAGTTGTCCGGAAGCGAAGCGGTCGCTGCATCGCTGAAGAACAGGCTCAGATTAGTGACCGGGTTGCTGCCGCCTACATCCGACATTAAAACTACTTTGCTTCCGTTCGGAGCGACGAGCATCAGGTCAACATCGTCCGGCGAATTATGGCTAAAGTTAGTCAGGCTAACTTGAACGCCTGTCACCAATCCATCTAAGTTTGAGACATCTATTTGCGAAGGGTAAGGCGATGCCGTGCCGCTGCCCGGAATCGAGATCGCGTTCAGGTTAGCGCCGGAGATAGCATTCGTCACCTGCACATTATCTATTCGCCAACCGGTTCCGGGTTCCATATCATCTGTCCCCAACCGCCAGCGAAATCTGACGCTTTGATTGAGAGTGCTCGCCGGAAGATTTACTTCCGTTGTGATATAACCCGCCTGTTGTCCCGTCCAGGACTGTCTGCTGCTGAGCGTTCCGCTCACGAGTTGCGCGTTATAACCGCCCGTCAGGAATGTTCCGCCAGCCGAGATGATATCTTGAAACGCGCCGCCGTTGATGCTGAGTTCAAGCACGCAGCCGTCGAACTCAAAGTCAGTTTGATAAAAATGGCGGAAGCTCAGTTTATGTTGAATGTTGCCGAGAGCTATAGACGGCGAGACGAGTTCGGACGTGCCCTGCGTATTCGGATCGGGTACGAAAACCGCATTGGGAGCGGAATCGGGAAATGCAGGGTCGGTGACGAACGGTATGATCTGTCCAGTGGCGGAGCTTGTCCAGCCTGCCGGAAGCGCGGGCGCGGTGACAGAGTCAAAGCTTTCGCTGAAGACGACTATCGAGGGGCTGAACTCATTCTCTGCCTGCGCTTTGACCGGCGCAGAGCGAAGCCAGATGACGGAAGAACCGAACGCAAACAACCCGATAAAAATTATGACTAATAATCTCGGATAAGAATAATACGGGACGCGCTGTTTTTTATTCATGAAGATTTTCCCACTCGATAAGGCGTGAATTCAAAGGTATATGAAATTAAGTTGCGTAACACAAAGGGACGAAAAGATTCAAAGTGCGGGCGACGAATTATCAAATTTTTTGTGGAAATTGGCAAGGGAATTTTGGTTGTGATTCAATTTCAGATGACAAACTCATAGGCCATAAGACATCTCCCGCAAAGGCGCAAAGGCGCAAAGAAAACGCAAAGAGATAGCATGCCTCTTAAACTTTACGTCTTCTTCCTTACGCCTTTGCGCCTTTGCGGGAACTATTTCTCTCTTCCTAACACAAGTCACGAATGACGACTCAGCTCATAAAGTCCAAACGGAACAGCTATAAAATTTTTTGCCTTTTCTTCATAAAAGAGCTATAAATCAGGTCTGTTTTTGTCGCTGTGTGATGTCCTGCCAAACCGGATTGGATGATTCATCTCTGATAGAAAGCTCTGGAGAAAAAATTCGATGTTGATAGTATCTGGCACTCGCCGCAGGTCGCGGCTTTCGACGCTCTGCGCCGTTCTTAGCTGTCTTTTAGTCTCCGGCGGCGCGACCGTTCTCAGGGCAAGTACGATGCCCGAAGACGCGCCCGTGCTGATCAGTGAAGCGAACTCGACCAGAGCCTTGGTCGGTTACTCCAAAGGCGTAAGCACTGCGGATTCGTCAGCCGTAGTTATACAGCCCGGCAGAAATAATATTGTCACATTCTTTATCACCAATCTGAATTTGCTCGCGGGCGAAGGCGCGAATGCCTTTCGAGCCGAGTTAGAAGACTCGCAGCGTTTTCGCTATCCGCTGCAAGTCGTCCGGTTCGAGCCGATGGCCCAGCATAAATCGGTTTACGCCTTGAGCGTTCGCCTCGGCACGGAAATCGGCAATGTCGGCGACGTGCTGCTGCGCGTCACATGGCGCGGTATGTCGAGCAATCGCGTGCGCCTTTCAATCGGACACGGAGGCGGAAAAATCGAAGACGATGCGGGCGCAGTCCCGACGCCGATGCCGGTCAGAGGGACGATTATCCGAACCCCTGCTGCGGAACTTGTCGGGCTGCCGTGGACGGGCGACCGCGTGCGCTTTATGGAGCAGGCGACCTTCGGCGTCAACGCAGCTCTCGAACAACAATTACGGCGCATCGGTTACAGCACATGGCTTGAAGAGCAGATGGACGAGGCGAGCTTCGCCAACTTCACTTACCCTGACTTCCCGCTGCAAGCGACAACTCCCTCGCAGACCTGTGACGGTGATGCGATGCCGGCGGACGTTCCCGCGTCCTGCTTCCGCGACAACTACACTATGTATCCGCTCCAGAACTGGTTTTACAAAGAGGCTCTCTACAATGAGAATCAGCAGCTACGGCGTCGAGTGTCGTGGGCTTTGAGCCAGATTTTAGTCGTCTCCGGGCGCACTACCACACAGCCGAGCCGCATGATGCCGTATGTTCAGACGCTCGACCGTAATGCGTTCGGAAATTTCCGCAGGCTGCTCAAAGATATGACGCTCACTCCGGCGATGGGCAACTATCTGGATATGGCTATCAGCACACAGCAGAATCCGAACGAGAATTATGCGCGCGAGATTCTACAGCTTTTCTCAATCGGACTTGATCTACTGAATCAGGACGGCACGCCGATGCTTGACGGGATGGGCAATCATATTCCGAGCTACAATCAGGCGACCATCGGTAACTTTACAAAAATCTTTACGGGCTGGACGTTCTGCAATCAGACCTGCGCGAATTCTCAAATCGGTCTGGTTAATTACCGCGACGACATGATAGCCAATCCTGCGAATCACGACGCAACCTCCAAAACTCTGCTCAATTATCCGGGCGCGACTCCGATAATTCCCGCCGGACAAACTCCCGAACAGGATTTGGACTCAGCCTTAGACAACATCTTCTATCATCCGAACGTCCCGCCGTTCATCAGCAAATCACTCATACAGCAACTCGTGACCAGCAATCCGACTCCGGCTTATGTCGGTCGCGTGGCAGCTGTTTTCACGGACAACGGACGCGGCATACGCGGTGATTTGAAAGCAGTCATCCGCGCCATCCTGCTCGACCCGGAAGCGCGCGGCAACAACAAGACAGACCCGGATTACGGCAAGCTGCGCGAGCCTGTGCTGTTCGTCACGAATGTCTTGCGCCAGTTCAACCCGACGGCGAACAACAATATCAGCGTCCCTGCGAGCTGCAACGGACTGAGCGACGGCGTCATCAACCCGATCACACAGCCGCTCGATCAGGACGTTTTCAATCCGCCGAACGTCTTCAACTATTACTCTATGCAATACATTATTCCGAACACGCCTTTATCGGGGCCTGAGTTCGGAATTTTCTCGACGGGCACTGCGTTGAAGCGTCCGAACTTTGTCAATCAAATGGCTCCGCCTAATGTAGTCGGAACATCAGGAATTTTAGCTGCCCCCACAACCCCCAGTGTCCCGACGAACATTCCCTGCGGGACTCGTATAGATTTAAGCAGGCTACAGGCGCTCGCGGCTGCGGACGCTACGGGAGCAAGCTTGCTGGACACGCTCAACCGGGAAATGATGCACGGCACGATGAGCGCGCCGGTGCGTAACGCATTTTTGACGGCCATTCAAGCCGTCGCCGTGGCGAATACTTTGAAGCGTGCGCGAACCGCCCTTTATTTAGTTGCCACTTCGTCGCAGTATCAAGTGCAAAGGTAAGAAACATGAGTGATAACAGAAGAGAGTTTTTGAAAAAGTCTTGCCGCGCTATGAGCATGGCGGCCATCGCCACGCAACTGCGCCATTTCGGATTGATGAGCGTGCTGGCGCAGGAAAAGATGGATGCGTCCGATGCGTCCGGCGGTGTGGATGGAGCGGGCTACAAAGCCCTTGTCTGCGTTTATCTGGACGGCGGCAACGACGGCAACAACTCTGTCATTCCTAACTACGACGCAGGCTATAATCAATACGCTGCGGCTCGCGCGCCGCAGGGCTTAGCCATCTCGCGCGCCAGCCTGCTTCCCATTACGCCGCCGAGTATGGGCGGTCAGGTCTACGGCCTTCATCCGGCATTGTCGGGGCTGCAAACGCTTTGGACGCAAGGCAAGATGGCAGTCGTGTGCAACGTCGGATGCTTGGTGCAGCCACTGACGCGTGCGACTTATCAAGCAGGCGCGCCGCGACCTTATCAGCTTTTCTCTCATCCGGATCAGGCAGAGCAATTCCGCACGGGGATTTCCAGCTACAAATCAACGACCGGCTGGGGCGGCCCATATTTCGTGATCGGTGATGCAGTGCTCGGCGGCAATTTC
>CAXTPS010000023.1:0-7820 GCA_964246305.1 uncultured Pyrinomonadaceae bacterium | reverse complement strand
CGGCTGGGGCGGCCCATATTTCGTGATCGGTGATGCAGTGCTCGGCGGCAATTTCTACGGCAGGCCGACCTCGAACGGCACATTCGTCCCGACGCTCGTCAACGGCGCGGGGGATGATGTGGACACGCGCGGACGCTTTATTCCTTCTGTTTCTGTAGAACAATACGCAGCGACACTCGCGCGCTGGTACGGCCTCGCAGAGTCAGATATTCCGCTCGTCTTTCCGAACATCAACAATTTCCCAACATCTAACTTAGGCTTTATGATGTGATTGAACAAAAGACGCGACGGCTTGAACGATAAATCTAAGGACAGATGAAGGGCATGCTATCGAAGCGTCCGGTTCGATGAGTTGTTGGATGCCGCCGAAGGCTTCGATTCTGAAGGCTGATTGACATACCTTTTTATTATTTCTGTGGGGATGAATGTCTGTATCGAAATATCTTTGCCAAAAGCTCGCTGGCTGTAGCTCACGATGTCCAGCGGCTTCTCAAACATAGGGTCGTAGACCTTCCCGTCGCAGCAACAGACATAGTGCTTGTTCCATGTAATCCGTCCCAGATATTTCTGTGGAAGCAGGGGATGATAAAATTTGTGGTCGCCGCGCAGTTCCCTCATCACCAGAAGTCCGATGAAAGGCTCTTTCCCTTCGTCAAGCAAGAGCCGTGCAAGCTCTCGCGCAACCGCCAGACAGTCGCCTTGATAACGCTCAGCAAGCTGAAGATGTTTCTCCGCGAAGTAGCCCGACCACGACGACATCTATCCTTACTCCTTCCGCGATATGAAGCTATGTTGAAGATGCGGGCTGTGCGATGACGACAGCGCGATTCGTTTTCGCAAGATACTTTCGGGCGACACGTTGCACGTCTTTTGCTGTCATCGCTATGATGCGACTAAGTTCCGTATTGATGCGACGCGGGTCGTTGTAATAAAGAGTAGAGCGAGTGAGAAAGCTTGCCTTGCCAAGCGCGGTGCCAAGCTGTTCAACAGAATATTGGCGTTCCTGCAACCTTGCTTTGTCCAACTCCGCTTGCGTTACTCCGTCGTTCTGAATCCGCGCAATTTCCGCATCAATAATTTCTTCAACCGCTTTAACGCTCACATCCGGCAACAATGCTGCTCCGATGCGAAAAAGACTTTGCCCGCGCGATTCGTAAACTCCTTCGGGAACGCTTGCGGCGAGATTTTTAGCAACCAGAGCAGTATACAAACGCGATGTATCGCCCTGTCCGATAATATCTGCAAGTATATTCAGCGCATACCAATCGGGATGATTGCTCGGAACAGTTAAATACGCCGCCATATAAGTTGCGGCATTGGCTCTTGAATTAGTAAGAATTTTACGTCTCTCAAGAGAAAACTGCCGATGGTCAAAAGTGGTATCAGAAGGGACAGCTTGACGGGACATGATGCCGAAATGCCTGGCAACTATTTTCTTCGCCTCGTCCGGCTTAAAGTTTCCTACAATCACCAGTACGGCATTGTTCGGAACATAGTAAGATTTGAAGAACGACTTTGCTCTTTCGGGCGACAATTGATTTAGACCAGGCAGCGAACAAATTGCGCCATATTTGAAAGCAGAGTCGTTATAGATTAACTCAAGCAACGTTTCCTGCACTCTGCCGAAACGTCTTTCATCCAACTGCCCGCATTGATTTTGGACGGCGACTCGTTGCTCATCTATAAACGCTTGACTAATATCAGGTGGGTGCATCTGGCGTGCGAAGGCTGACAACGCGGAGTCCAACTGACCGCTGGTGAACTCGGAAAAGTAACTGGCACGTTCTTGATTAACAACGCCTTCAAATGATTTGCGTTCGGTTCCCGGAGCCTGACGCAAATTTTGCAATACGAAATTTTGAATCAGATCGGCTAAGCCGGATTGTTCGGTTTTTTCTTTTCCTGTTCCAGCATTAAAAGAGATGTTGACGGCAACGCCTGATTCGCTTTCATCAGGCGCGAGCAAGACTTGCAATCCATTCCCCAGATTGTAACTGGTGAACTTAACTTGCCGGTTTTTAAGTTGCCCTTTGCCAGTGTTGCTTGATACAGGATTGCTTTGAGCCGTAACTGTGCAAGCACATAAAGTCAGGGACGCTAATACCCAAAAGATTCGTTCCACCTTCTTCACAGGTTTCATCATTTATAAGAAGCTATCTCGCGAGCCGTTATACCGCGCACACCTTGCCTAAGGTCTCAGCCCACTTGCTCACGACCACCTCTCCGTACATCTCTTCCTCTTTCTGACGGCGAATCGCACAGGCTCTGCGAAATGCTCCCATCTCGCCATATTTTTTGATGGAGACGCAGGTCTGCCCCTTCTTCTCTCTTCCGGCGTGCCATGACACTTGATAGACTTCGTTGAGATAGATCGTGCCGTCTTTCCCTTTGTATTTTTTCACAGCGCGCCGCACGCCTATCACGCCGCTTTTGTTTCGCGGATTTTCACCGACCACCACCCAATCCGTTCTCGGTTTTCCAAGCTCCTGCTCCAGTTGGTTGCGGCACTCGATGGCCTTCTCCAGAGCTGCTTCTTTTCCGCCATGCGTGCTATCGCTGATGAACTTCGACTTCGTGACCTTGCTTAATCTGACACGAACGTACCAGCCAACGGTTTTTCTTTGCGGGCAATCAATCCGGCTGATGCCCTTATGACCACTCTTCGACATAAATTCTTAAAGCTCTTTTCTTCAAAATTAAAATATGTGGGGATGAGAGAGAACTTATCGCCTCACAGCCCGGATGTCAAAGAGCCACGGAACAATTAGCGGCGTAATGCGCGAATTAACCGGCGTCAAGTCAGAACCGCCTGCGGCTATGCTCATTTGCAGCCAGCTATAATTTGATTGATAAGAGGCGCGCTGGCGGTCGGCTCGAATGATTGCCGGGTTGCGCGTTTATGGAAAACGGACTATCGCATTCTCGATAGGCGTTTCCAGTTGACGTTTGTCAGGTGTGGCATTCGGCTGCGGTTTCCAACCTGCGCCGCTCTCAAGCACTTCGAGTGATGTGACCGCGCCCTGCACCTCGAACGATTCAAAGACGGACGGCACGCCTTCTGCGCCGAGCGGCGAATTTGCTTCGGAGACATGGAAATGCAGATGCGGCGCGTCGGAATTACCCGAGTTGTCGAGCAACGCGAGAGCTTGACCACGGGTTACTTTGTCGCCGATCTTGACGCGCAGGCTTTTGGGTTGCAGGTGTGCGTAAAAAGCAAAATAACCGTTGCCCAGATCGAGAATGATGTAATTGCCACCGACTGTTTCCAGTGTGATAGGAACAGCTTTCTTGTCAGAAGTCGGGTCATTCTCCGGGATGCCGTCTTTGACATCTACGACTGTGGCATTCGCAACGGCGAGCACTTCCGTTCCGTAAGCATACCAGTTCGTGTTGTTCGCAGGATTGCCGTGAAATGCCTGTCCGTCTGCACCGAGTTTAATCCAATCAGTGGCGAAGCGTTGCGCGATTCGCGCTTTGCCGTTGACCGTAACTATAGCGCGGCGATGCTCGGACTTATTCGATATGCCGTTGGCCGCCAGCCATCTGTCGCCGCGTAACGGCGGAGCAATCACCAGCCGCGGGCCGCGACGAATTACCACGGGCGCGCCGTCAACAATTCTCTCCTCACCGTTTGTATTAATGTCGTCAGGCTTAAAGAAAAGACGATGATGTAAAGAGCGTGGTATCTCTGCTTCCGTGTTGACTGTGATTTGGAGAAACACAATCGCACGCATTCCGCCGCCGATAATCCGCGTATCGCTTAATTCGGGCGGCGCGCCGGGCCGCCCGAGCCGATTGACAAGCTCCGTATCTTTATAACTTGCCAGAGGCGCGGCGTTCGTCTCGTCTTTAAGAACCTCAACGCGCGTTAGCTCAAGATTTTTAGGGCGGAAATTGGTAATGTGCAATTCATAAAACAGATGCATTTTACCGTCGGCCTTGACGGGAGTCGGAGCCATCGGAATCTCAAGGTCAACCGGAGCGGATAACGGCTTCTGCGCGAAAATGTATTTTGGATTGATTATATTTGAGAGGAATAAAAAGCTGATCGCCAGCGATAATATCGAGATTCGTTTCATAATGTTCCTGTTTACGTTTGGTGACTATTTATGTTTCACGAATGAGCAGTCGGGTTGAACGATTTGTTAGCACGGCTTTCAAGAATAAGATAAAGTATCAACTAGCCGCCTATGAGAGAAGCCATGAAAAAATACCCGGACATTAGCGAGATCATTAACAGGAAAGAGAAGCACGGACGCTTATTGGCTGCGCTGCCATTTTGAGGAAAAGATAGAGATGGTTTTTAAACTTCAAGAGCGGCAGAAGTTTATCAAATCCGGTCGAGTGGTAAGCAGTTCAAAGAAACCCACAACGAAAAGCGACTGACGTTGTAATACACCTGCCTTCGCGTCGAGGTCTACGCCCCGGCGGGTTCGACGCCATCCGCATCGGCGCGAAGTGGGCGAGGGCGTTCGTCGAAACCCTTGACCATCATCCACAACGCCAGAGCTATGTGGCTCAGAGCCATTGGCACGCCCATCAGCGTCACGCTGCTATAACCCAGGAGCAACGGTAAGGTGATTCCTGTGAAGTGAAGCATGACCGTTATCAATGCAAATACAGACAGTGCGCGCGGCATCAGGGCGAAGCGATACAGCAAGCTGTAGAGCACGAAGAACCATGCGCCAATGACAAGCAGCTCCGAGTAATGCGCCCACCTCCTTGTCGAGCCGACCACGACCGCAAGCGTCTGGAAAAGCTCATCCGCACCGCCTGCTTTGGCGTACTGCTGGCTTAAAGAAACCATGGACATGATGTGTGCATTGTCGACGGCTTGCAGCGAAAACATGATGCCGCTCAAGGCCACGAGCAAGATTGCCATCCTCTCGCTATACCGGCGGAAGACGTGCCATCCCGCAATGGAGATGCCAATCGTCAGCGCGCAATTCGCGAACAGGAGAAACACAGCCACCTTGATCTGTAACGAGAACCCCGCCGCATTTGCAACGTAATCACGCGCGCCCTTTGTTAGCGGTAACAGCAGCACGAAGGGCACAATGAGTCCCGCTAACTGTACAAACAACAGCACGCCTATAATTCGACCGACACTCTTTACATCTCTCATCCACACCTCACAGGAAAGGGATTTGCCGGGATTCAAACGTACCGGCGGATAGCAAGCTGTACGTCATAGTGATACAGAGAGTTGCAGCAGGCTTTCGGTAATTCTTGATGAATGATTCGAGAGGGCGGTTTAAGAATCTTCATCGCATATCCTTTTTCATCTATAATGCTGCTAACAAAGCTCTGACCTGCAATCATCCGACCGGGGGAAACGTCATGCTCTCAAGATTCCGCTTCCGCGCACGCTCGCTCAATACTCTGTGTCTTGTCTTTTATCGCGGCCTCTTGCCGTCGCTCATCCTGACGCTGGCGGCGTGGACGCTCTGCGCGCAGGTTGAGGGAGAGATGCGTGTGCTTGAGCGTGGCGCGCCGGTCGAGCGCGACTTGAGTGGCGGGCAGGCGCACTCTTATCGCATCACTCTTGATGCGGGACAGTTTCTCTACGCGGTTGCAGACCAGCGCGGGATTGATGTCGTGGTGACGCTCTTTGCGCCCGACGGTAAAAAGCTGGCTGAGGTTGATAGCCCGAACGGAACCGACGGGCCTGAGCCTCTGACATGGATTACAGATGCGGCGGGGACATACAGATTTGAAGTGCGCTCGCTTGAGCAGGGAGCGCAGGCGGGCAGGTATCGCGTTGAAATATCGGAGCTGCGCGCGGCGACGTTAAAAGACAGGAAGCAACTCGTCGCAGAGAAAACGCTGGCCGAGGCGGAGCAGTTGCGCGAGCAGGGAACGGCTGAGACCTTGCGAGGGTCGCTCGCCAAATATGATGAATCGCTCACGCTCTGGCGCGAGGTTGGGAACAAAGCCAAAGAGGCGGAAACGCTCAACTACATGGGCTTTGT
The DNA here is from genome assembly GCA_964246305.1 of uncultured Pyrinomonadaceae bacterium. Taxonomy (GTDB): domain Bacteria; phylum Acidobacteriota; class Blastocatellia; order Pyrinomonadales; family Pyrinomonadaceae; genus JACMLC01. The sequence goes on along the minus strand of CAXTPS010000023.1, from coordinate 1,848 downwards.
CTATCAGCAGCTCAGCGAGATGCAGAAGGCTCTGGGATATTTCGAGAAAGCATTGCCTATCTACCAAGCTCTCGGAGACAGGCAGAGCGAAGCCCGGACGCTTAACTACATCGGCGTGATGTATTACTACCTCAATCAGATGCCGTTGGCTCTCGACTACTATGAAAAGACTCTGGCTCTGCGACGGGCGATAGGCGACCGCAAGGGCGAAGGCGTGACGCTGCATAACATCGGCAATATTTATGACATTCTCGGCGAGAGACAAAAGGCTCTGGAGTTATATGAACGCGCCTTGATTTTGCGCCATGAGGTCGGTGACAGTCTCGGCGAAGGCGAAACCCTCAACAGCATCGGAATCACCTACAGCGCACTCGGTGAGAAGCGGAAGGCCATAGAGTTTTACCAGCAGGCTTTGCCATTGAGGCGCGCGACGGGCGACCGTTCCGGCGAGGCTGCGACCCTGAGCAACATCGGCTCGGCCTATGATTCACTGGGCGAGCGGAAGAAGGCTCTCGATTTTTATACGCAGGCACAAAAACTTTTTCACGAGATCGGCGACCGGTACGGCGAAGCCTCCGCGCTTAATAACCTCGGGTCGCTGTCGAGCAAAGAGGGCGAGCAGCAACGTGCGCTCGGACTGCTCAATCAAGCGTTGCTGCTGCGGCGCGCCGTCGGCGACCGTCTCGGCGAAAGCGACACGCTCGGCAATCTTGGCGAAGTCTCTGGCTTACTGCATGACCAGACGAAGGCGCTCGACTTTTATAATCAGGCGTTGACGCTGACACGGCAAATAAGTTATCGCAGCGGCGAGGCCGAATCGCTCTATCAAATCGCGCACCTCGAAAGCCAGCGACAGGAACTACTCAAAGCTCTCGATCATGTCAAAGCCGCGATTCACATCATCGAATCCCTGCGTACTAACATTACCAATCAACAGTTACGTTCTTCATATTTCGCCAGCGTGCAGAACTATTATTTTTTGCACATAGACCTTTTAATGCGCCTGCACAAACAGCAGCCGAACAAAGGATACGATGGCATCGCGCTTCAGGTTAGCGAGCAGGCACGCGCACGCGCGCTGCTCGAAACTCTGAACGAAGCGAAGGCGGACATACGTCAGGGCGTTGACCCTAAACTGCTTGAGCGTGAGCGCGCACTTCAAGCGCGACTCAACGCCAAAGCTCAGGAGCAGATGAGCCTGCTCGGCGGCAGGCACACGGAAGAACAGGCGCGCGTAGCCGCCGTAGAGGTCGAAGCGTTGACGGCAGAGTTTCAGGAAGTTGAAACAAAAATCAGGCAGACCAGCCCTCGTTACGCCGCACTGACTCAGCCCGTTCCGCTCTCGCTCGAAGAGATTCGCGCGCAGGTTCTGGATAAAGACACGATGCTGCTCGAATACACGCTCGGCGCAGAGCGCAGTTACCTGTGGGCTGTCACGACAGACTCTATCAGGAGCTACGAGCTGCCCGGACGCGATGCGATAGAAACGCTGTCGCGTTCTGTTTACGCTCTCCTGACAGATGTCAAAAGATGGAGGACGCGCGGTGATGACGGGCAAAGAATATTGACTATGGAGGAAGAAAAGCGTGCGACATCTGCGCAGGATGATCTGACAGGGTTGAGCCGTTTGCTGCTCGCCCCCGTCGCCACGCAGCTTCGCAACAAGCGTCTGGTCGTGGTCGCGGACGGCGCGCTGCAATACATTCCGTTCGGCGCACTGCACGAGCCTTCAAGTCTGGAGTCTGGAGTCTGGAGTATGGAGTCAAAAGCTAAGACTAAAAACACAGACTCCAGACACCAGACTACAGACTACAGACCGCCCAATTACAAAGTTACCATAATAGAAAA
>CAXTPS010000022.1:0-84231 GCA_964246305.1 uncultured Pyrinomonadaceae bacterium | reverse complement strand
CAGCTTGCCTTTCACTGCCCAAGTTCAAAAGTTGCACTTACAAGTTGAATTCAAGAGAACTCTATGCCAAAGGATTTCAGGGAAAGAATTTTACCTCTTGACTGCCTCGACGAGCACGCGCCCGGTCGCGCTGCTCGGAGCCTGTATGCCGAGAATGTTGGCGAGCGTCGGCGCGATGTCGGCGGGCGTCGCTGATTCTATGTAGCGTCCATGCTCCAAAGTGTTGCCTGCGATAATCAGCGGCACGTGCGTGTCGTAAGAGTAAGGCGAGCCGTGCGTCGCTGCATCACGCGGGTCTGCCGGGTCGTCAGGGTCGCTGAAAAGAATGCTGTAAGGCTGATAGAGAATCACTACATCGCCGCTTCGCTGCGGATAAAAGCCGTGCAGCATACGACGCGCGAACGCATCCATCGGCGGAATCGCGCCCGCTTCCAACTGCGCCCGCGTAAAATATCTGGCAGCGCCCGGCACGCTCAAAGCCGCCTCTCCGACGACGCGCGAAAATTCCGCTACATCAATTCCGTCGCGCTTGAGGGCAGCTATATTGAAATAGATGTTACCGTTGATGAAGCCTTCGAGTTCAGTATTATTGTATTTGAACTTTTGGATGTAGTCGTCAGTCTCATGCGTGCGCCCGTAACGCTCTTTGATGGCCGCTGTGATGGCATTGAGCACAGCCTCCTTCTTGAGACGCCTGCCCGGAAGATTGATAGCGGCGGCGTGTTCGGGTATCGGCGCGACGCCGTGATCCGCTGTGAAGACGACCAGAGTGTTCTGCAAGCCGACGCGCTTCTCAACCTCGTCGAGCAGTTCCGCTATCTGCCGGTCAACGCGAAGCGTCACGTCCATCACTTCCTGACTGTAAGGCCCGAAGCGATGCCCGACGTAGTCGTTGCCGGAAAAGCTGACCGAGAGAAAGTCCGTGTCGTCATCCGCGCCGAGGCTTTCATGCTCAAGAGCCTGCTTTGCAAAACTGACGAGCAGGTCATTCGAGAACGGAGTGTAATCCAGAGCCTTATAGAAATCTTTGCCGGGAGCTTTGGCTCCGCCCGTCACGATGTGCGGGAAAGTGTTTGTGTCTTTCGCTGTGTCTATGTCTTCCCAAGCGGGAGCGTCCGCGCCTGCGCGTTTCAGATACTCGCCTTCGGGAAGCAAGCGATCCCAACGCGCGCCGTAAAACTTGTCGACCATGCGCGTCGCGTTGAAACGCTCGACCCAGTCGGGCAGGCGATTGAAGTAATAAGTGCTTGAGACCATGTTGCCGGTGTTGAGGCTGAACCAGTAGGCAGCGTTGGCGCGGCGTCCGGCGGGCAGGATGGCGGAACGATTTTTGACGGAGATACCGATGACCTTCGAGCGGTCATTGGTCGCCAGTCGCAGCTCGTCGCCCAAGGTCGAAGCCAGCAGGCGACGCGGGCTTGAGCCTTTCTCGCCCTCTTTGCCTCCGAGCAACAAAGTCTCGTCATCCGTCACGCTCGAAACTCTTTTGCCCGTCTCGCGCTCGAACCAGTTGTTGGCGACGATGCCGTTTTCGCTCGGCCACGTGCCGGTCATCAGCGTCGCGTGTCCGGGCGCAGTGTACGTCGGCGCGTGGTCGTAATTCGCCTCGCTCCACGACGCGCCGTCGCGCAGCAAACGCCTGATGCCGTTCGCGGCGAAGAGGTCGCCGAAGCGTTCTAGATAGTCGTAACGAAACTGGTCTACGACGATGAGCAACACGAGCCGCGTGTGCGGTGACTGTGTACGCGGCTTGGCAGCGACTTCTGCGCGGCGCGACTTCTGCGCGTTGGATGATTGGAAGAAAACTCCAGCCGACAATACACACACGACGAACAGCGATAACGCGAGCAGGACTGATCGTCGTGCGTTTAGTTTTCTCATATAAGGAATTAACAGGGATGGACAGGATGCACAGGATATAAAATAGCTGATTTCGGATTAAAGAATTTGAGATTGCAGATTTGAAATCTCAAATCTGCTTATCTGAAATTCTTATCCTGCCCATCCTGTCCATCCCTGTTTGAATTTGACTTGATAATCAGAAACCCTTCAGAGCGTTCCTTCTTTTGTCAGCCTTCTCTTTATCCGGGACACCGTAATTGTAATCGTAGACCGCGCCCTCCCAATCTCCATACATCGGATTCGGAATCATGATAAAGCGCGTGCCGAACTGGTCTTTCATCCCGTCAACGAGAGCGTTGCGCTCCGCGACGGACTTCTTCTCAAAGACATTCGTCAGGTCGTTCAGGTTGTCGCCGATGAGGAGCACGATTCTGTGCTTCGACGCGATACGCTGGCGGCGCGGCTCCTTGCTCGAAGTGTCTTCCCTGACCAGCACGGTCTCGTCCGTCACGTCCGGGAAGCCGAGCTTTTTCAAGTTCTCCGACGTGCATACTTTCTCACCCTGACTGCGCCCCGTGACATAAAAAATCCGCGCGCCTTTTGCATTAGCATACTTGAGAAACTCGACCGCGCCCGGCACAGCCCCTGCCGTCTCGCTCATGCACCAGTCCGTGAAAATCGGCCCGCTGTGATTTCTGTGTTTGAGCACGAGCGAGGCTTCATAAGGGCTGTTGTCCATCACCGTCTCGTCCACATCCACGATCACCGCGCGCTTCATCTTGTTCTTCTTCATCGTCCTCAAGTCGAGATCGAAACGCATCTTCGCCAGCGCGTAAGACTGGTAAGCGAGCGCGCGATACTCGCCCGCCGTCTGCACCCATAAGGTCGAGCCGACCAGATACTCATTGTCCGGCGCGGGAGCCGTCTCCTGCGCCCACGAATGCCCGAAGAACGCCGCGCCCGCATAAGCCGACAACAGCAACGCCAGCACAAAGCCAGCGCCTCTCAGACCTCTACTCTTCCCAATAGATTTCATAACTCGCCTCTGACCGACAGATTTTACAGGGAGCAATCGAGCGGCATCATAACACCAACGGAAAGCCAAAAGGAAAAGCTACGATAAACAACTTCTCATCAGTTCTTTTGACTCGTCCTTTCCCTTTTCTCCTCTTCCCCTTTATTCTTAACTCGTGAGCGAACTCGACGAAGCATGGGCGTTGGCGTTGGCTGAGGCGGAGCGGCGTGCGCGTGCGCAGGGGCGCGGCGACATAGCCGAGTACATAGCCTTGCGTGCTTCCAATGACCTGATGCGCGCGACGGGTATTGAGTGGCTGCTCTCGACGCTGACCGTGTTGGCGGGCGAGGCCAATCGCGTCGGGGCGAGCATACGCATAGAGAAAACGGAGGGGCATCGTTTCAGCGTGGGCAGCGCGACGATGGTCGGGACGCGTGCGACTTTTCGCGCGGGCGTGCGCGCTCTGACCATCGAAGCCGGTTGGCCGCGTGCGCCGCGTGACGGATTCGTGCGCGGCGGCGGCCTCGCCTGCGGTCGCATAGTACACTTCGGCAAACGCACGGCTGATGAAGAACTCCTGCTCGTTCGCTCCAGCAGCGGCGCGCCCGTCTGGCACATCCTAGAAAGAAGCGGCACACGCATCCCCCTGCTCGAAGCTCGCCTGCGCCAACACCTCCTGGCATGCATCAGTGAATAAAGAGAAGTTGGCAGTTAAGACAAAAGCAGAAGCTCTGTTGAGATACGCGGTTTCTGCCAACTGCTAACTGCCAACTGTTTTCCCCATATGCGATACGGCCTGCACGTTTTGGGAGAGGATGGATAGCACTCTTGAAAGTGTTCCTGCTCTCTTCGACATCAACGGGATAATATTTAAAGAACCTTTTTCTCTCAAGAACTTACGCCGCTCTGTCGCCAGCTTCTCGTGTCCTCTTGGCGGCGTGCGGCATAGGGCTTGCCGTCGCTGCTTTTCAACTTAACGCCGCATCCAGCGTCGTCCCCGGGTGGTGGCGGTAAAGTAAACAAAGGCAGACCGGATGACCGACAACTTTCCCTGTCAGCTCAAGCACGCGTTCGCCTTCATCTGCAAAATCTTTCGAGGAGAGGAAATTCGATGATTAAACGACGCACACTTATCCCTGCGATTTTCGCAATCGCCATGATAGCTCTGTGCCTGCCCGCGCTCGCAGCGGCGCAGGGCAGTTATGATCCATACGGCGGTTACGGGCGCGACAACAGAAACAATAGTCGTGACGACAGGCGCGATAACGACCGTTACGACCAGCGACGCCTGCGCGACAGCGTCAAGCGGCTCCAAGACCTGAGCGGAGATTTCGAGCGGCACTTGGACAGCGCGCTCGACCACAGCCGTTATGATTCAAGCCGCCGCGAAGACCGCATCAACGACGTAGCCAAAGAGTTTCGTAACGCAGCACGTAGATTGAAAGACCGCGCAGACGACGGACGCAATCTCAATCGCAGCTCAGGCGAAGCGCGCACTGTATTGCAGCTCGGCTCGCGTCTCAACAGCTTCATGGAACGCAACCAGCTTGATGGTCGGGTCGAGTCCGATTGGTCTCGCATACATCAGGAGCTACGCCTGATAGCGAACGCCTACGGCTTCAACTGGTCTGACTTCGACGACCGTTATTATCAGAATGATAACCGCCGCCGCGATGACGACGACTCTCGCCGCAGAAGCAATAATCGTCGCAACAACTACCCGTGGTAATTTCTTAAGGGACGAAGCGCTATCGGTTCGGGCTTCGTAAACCAAGAGCCTTGCTCATAAGATAATGAGCAAGGCTCTTTGCTTTCTTTGCGTCTTTGCGCCTTTGCGAGAAAATCAATCTCACGCAAAGGCGCAAAGACGTAAAGGAAAGGCAAAGTTTAGCTTCTCGACTTTTATCGCTTACAATAAATCTCATGTCAGGCACGCTTTATCTGGTGGCGACGCCCATCGGCAATCTGTTGGACATCACGGAGCGCGCTCTGCGTGTGCTCGCGGAGGTTCAGCTTGTGGCCTGTGAAGACACGCGCCACACGGGCGCGCTGCTCAATCATTACAACATCAAGCCGAAGCTCATCAGTTATCACGAGCATAACGAGCGTGAGCGCGCGGACGAACTCGCACGCCTGCTCGAAACAGGAGCGAGCATCGCGCTCGTCTCCGACGCGGGCACTCCCGGCATCAGCGATCCCGGATTCCGTCTGGTCAACGCGGCGCGTGAGCGTGGAGCGCGAGTCGTGCCCGTGCCCGGCGCGACCGCTTTCGTCGCGGCCTTGATCGCATCCGGCTTACCGACCGATCAATTCTTCTTCGGCGGCTTTCTGCCAGCGCGTTCGGCACAGCGTCGAGCACGGCTTGAGGATGTGCGGGGGATTCCCGCGACGCTCGTGTTCTACGAAGCTCCGCACCGCATCGCGTTTGCGCTCGTAGATGCGCGCGAGGTGTTGGGCGAAAGAGAAGCGGCGGTCGCCAGAGAGTTGACCAAGCTGCACGAAGAGATCGTGCGCGGGCGTTTGAGCGAGCTGATAGAAAAATTCGATTCCACAGAGACGAACGCGCGCGGCGAGTTTGTCCTCGTCATTGATCGAACGATTATCGTTGATGCGACAGAACAGGCTTCAACGGTAGACATCGCGGCCCGCGTCGCCGCGCTCGAAAGCGAAGGGCTTGATTCTCGCGCGGCTCTCAAGAAGATCGCGCGTGAGATGAGCCTCACGCGCGCAGAGGCTTATCGCCGCCTCACAGCCGCACGCGCACGTACGCAGCCAAAATAATTTACAGGGATGGACAGGATATAAGATAACAGATTTCAGATAGCAGATTTCAAATCTCAAATTTCAAATCTGTCATCTCAAATTCTTATCCTGTCTATCCTGTCCATCCCTGTTTGAATCTGCTTTACTGATTGGTCAACTCCGACGGCAGCTTCTTGTCCACCACGGGGCGTGTCTTGAGGTCTGCCGTTTCCCACATCGTGACGAAGATCGTGCGCGCGACCTTTTGCATCTTGTCGTAATCAATCTTCTGCGGTTCGTCGCCGGGGCGATGATAGTCTTCATGCACGCCGTCGAAGTAAAAGATGATCGGGATGCCCTTCTGCGCGTAGTTGAAATGATCCGAGCGGAAGAAAAAGCGGTTCGTATCCTTCGGGTCGTCGTAGATATAATTGAAGCTCAGCTTAAGATAGGATTGATTGACCCCCTCGCTAATCTCGCCCAGCTCCGTGCTCATCATCTTAGAGCCGATGACGTAAATCTCGTTCATCCCTGAGAGCGAGCGGTTCGCGGGATTCGTGTCCCCCCCTTTTTTGCCACGCCCGATCATGTCTATATTGAACTGCGCGGTGATGCTCTGAATCGGAACGGTCGGATACCTGGTGAAATAGTCCGAACCCCACAAATCTTTTTCTTCGCCGCAGTGCCAGATAAAAATCACGGAACGTTTCGGTCGCCGCGCAGCATGCGAGAGAGCTTCGGCCATCGAAAGCACAGAGACAGTGCCGGAGCCGTCGTCGTCCGCGCCGTTGTAGATAATGTCCGTCTTACTGCCGTCACGCGACGGAAATCTGCTGTTGCTTCCGGCAGGCCCGGTCCCTACGTGGTCGTAATGCGCGCCGACGGCGACGTACTCGTTCTTCAAGACGGGGTCTGAGCCTTCGATGATGCCGATGACGTTCTGCGTCGAGAGCGCTTCGTCCTGACCCGAAACGGTGACGCTCAACTTCTTGGCTGCATTGAGATCGAAAGCCGTGACCGCTTCGCTGCCGTTCATGTTCTGAAAGATTTCCGACGCGCTATGTTTCTCGCCCTGAAAAAGCGCGTTAGCCATGCGTGGCGAGAGCGTGATATCCGGAATCTGCGCTCGCGCGCGCTCCTGAAGTTTTGTCACCGTGACCACTCCGCCCGCCTCCTGATTACGGCGAAAGCGATTCCAGTTGGCGAGCGTCTGAAAGTCCGGCAGCTCGATCATCCCCAGCGCGCCCATCTTCTGCGCGTAAACTTCCGGCTCCATCCAATCTACGCCGCGCTCGCCTATCTCCGCCGCATTCGGCGTCACGCCCTTCGGCAAACCGCCCGCGACGACGACGATCTTATTCTTCACATCAATGCCCTGATAGGCGTCTATGTTCTTCTTCTTGACGAGCCAGCCGTGGCCGACGAAGACGAGCGGCGTCGGCTCGACCGTGCCCGACTGCGGAATAGCCAGAAAGTCGTCGCCGTAAACATAGCTCTGCCCGTTAATCTCGACGCGCGTGTTAGCGGCTTCGATCCGTGCGCGATGCAATGCGATCTTCTGAAAATAGGTGCCGTCATCGCCACCCGGTTTGACGCCCCAGCGCGAAAGCAAAGTAGCGATGAACTTGGCGACCGTATTCAAGCCGCGCGACGGCGTGTCTCGCCCCTCCATCTCGTCAGACGCGACGAAGTATAGATAGTCCCTGAGCTGCGCCGCAGTGATTCCCTCGGCAGTGCTGCGCGACGGAGAGGCAGCGACCGCCGCAGAAGATGATGCTGCCGCTTTACCGCTCTTACGCTGCGCAAGGCTCGCCGGAATCGGCGCGACCAGCGTAGTTATTAAAACAAAGACAACGAAGAATCTTCGCATTTCCCCTCCAAGTAGTTGTGATGACAAATTTCGTTCAAGAAAAGGAGATTCAGATGATGACACGTGTGTTTGAAGTTTGCCTAATGTGATTGAGCTTGGAGGAGATAATACGAAGGACGGTTGAGAAAAGTTATTGAATAGGTCTTAGTGCTTTGGTCTTAGGTCTTCGATGTCTTACTCAACTTGAAGTATTCCACTCAAGTTTGAGTCGCGTGCAAAGTCCAAAGCCCAAAGTCCTAAGTCCATCTTATGACATGTGTGCAACTTCCTTAAACAATTTATCCAGCCACAGGTTCGCCATCTTCTCCTGCACGGTGTTGGCGCGCAGGCGCGAGTTGAGATTGCGAAAGTCTACTTCGTCGAGCATCTGATCCTGATTGAAGCAGGAGAAGACGAAAGACTCCGCGCCCGTCACGGGGTCTACGTGTCTTTGCAGGCACTGGGCGCAGACCTCTTTCATCATGCACTGCATCGGACTATTGATTGAGCCGATGCCTATGTGCTGTGCTTTCAGATGTGGAGCCAGCACACTGTGCCGCGCGTCCTTGACCGCGCTCATCATGCGGTCTGAGCCGATGGCGATGATGCGATCCACGTCGTTGAGACGAAAGAGCGGCGTGCCGAGTTTGCCTTCGGCATAAGCGACCATCGCCTGCACTATGTTGCCGCGAAAGTGCGTGTCCTGCGTGCGGCGCGGCTCGATCTCGACGCCGGTGTCCGTCGTCCAGATGATTTGATCGGTCGCTGCCTCAATCTCTTCGCGCTTGAAGAGGTCTTCGCCCTTTTTGTATCCGGCGAAATAGACAACGCGGTTACGCTTTTCGCGCAAGGCTCTGGCGATTGAGAAGAGCACGGCGTTGCCGAGTCCGCCGCCCGCGAGCAGCACCGTCTCATTTTCAGGAATCTCAGTCGGCGTGCCCGTCGGCCCCATCACGACGACCGCTTGTCCCGGCTTCAGGGTCGCGCACAAACGCGAAGAGACGCCCATCTCAAGAACTATCAAGCTCAATAATCCCTGCTCGACATCAACCCACGCGCCCGTCAACGCAATGCCTTCCATCATCAGCTTCGTGTCATGCACGTGCGTTGCATCCGTCTCATAATTTTGCAGACGATAAAACTGTCCCGGATGAAATTTGCGCGCCTGCATCGGCGCACGCACGATGACATCCACGATGGTTTCCGTCAGGCGGTCAACACGCACGACGCGCGCGACGAGCTGCTCGTCAAGATATGCAATCAGACGCGCGAACTCGCCATCGCGCTTCGCCTGTGCTTGAGAGTCAAGCTTTGAAAGCTCCTCCGCGAAGAGCGCGCAGACATGCTCGTAACCGTCTTTGGCGGAAGCCATCGCCTTGACGACATTGCCCGCGTAAACCGGATGATTGTCGCCGTAATAAGAGATAAAGCGTCCATCGTTTTCGTAAGAAGTGAAGAACGCCCGCTCGCCCTTCTGAGCCGGAACAACGTGCGCGTGTCCGTCCGCATCGCTCTCGATTTTGTGCGGCGCGAAAAACTGATTCCACTCATCGAGCGCGAACGTCCCGGCACGTTCCTTCTCATAAATAATATTCGGACTGGTTCCGGCAGCGACGCAGACAGTGCGGGCGGGCAACGTCACGAGCTGCGCCGTCTCACTCCACTTGCCCGTCAACGCATCGAGACTCATGCGCTCGAAGATCAACTCTTTGACCGCGCCGTGTTCGTCCGCGACGGCTTCGTGCGGACTCATGTTCTCGATATAGCCGATGCCCTCTTCGAGCGATTTGACGACCTCTTCATGGTTCAGGCGATACGCGGGCGAGTCCTGCAATCGTTTGCGATAGACGATTGAGACGCCGCCCCACCCGCGCACCATCGGAATAAAGTTCGGAGGCTCGCCCGCCTCACTCGCGCGCACACGCTCTCGCCTTACGCTCTCGCCGTGCGCGAGAAATTCTTCATAAGCGGCGCGCTCTTCCGCGTCAAATCTTTTCCAGATTTCCTCAACGCCAAACTCCGCGACGATCTGTTCATGCCGCGTCAGCATCTTCTCGACCTGCACGGGGTAGTAAGCAAACAACTCCGTCGCGGTATCAATCGCGGTCAGGCCGCCGCCGATGACTATGGCGGGCAGGCGCACCTGCAAGTTGGCGAGCGCGTCACGCTTGAAGGCTCCTGTGAGTTGCAGCGCCATCAAAAAATCCGAAGCCTTGCGGATGCCGCGAATCAGGTTGTTCTTCATCGAAACGATGGTCGGCTTGCCCGCGCCCGTCGCAATCGCTATGTGATGAAAGCCAAGCTCCCATGCGTCCTCAATCGTCAGCGTCCCGCCGAAGCGTATGCCGCCGTAAAAGCGAAAACGGTCGCGCCTCGCCAGCGTCAGATGGATGAGCGTCAGAAAATTTTTATCCCAGCGCACAGTGATGCCGTACTCGGAGACGCCGCCGAATCCAGCCAGCACGCGCTCGTCAAGTTTAGTCTCGATCTCGCGCACATCACGCACGGGAACGGGCACGTGCCCTTCACCTTTTCCGCCATCGCCCGCGAGCATCTGCGTCAAAGGCTCTATCTTCAAGCCGTCAATCCCGACGATGCCGAAGCCTTCGTTCAAAAGATAATGCGCCAGCGTGTAACCCGCAGGGCCTAAGCCGACGACCAGCACATTCTTGCCGTTATAGGGGAGCGCGTAAGGCCGCTTCGCGTTGAGCGGGTTCCAGCGCGTGAGGAGCGAGTAGATTTCAAAGCCGTAGGGCAGCTCCAGCACGTCCGTCAGAATGCCCGTCTCGGCCTGCGGAATATTGACCGGGTCTTGCTTCTGAAAAATGCATGACTTCATACAGTCGTTGCAGATGCGATGCCCAGTGCCCGGACACATCGGGTTGTCAATCATCACGAGCGCGAGCGCGGCAATCGAATCGCCCTGCTTCTTGAGGACGTGCATCTCTGAAATCTTCTCGTCGAGCGGGCAGCCTTCTAGCTTGATGCCGAGCGGGTTGCGTTTCACAGAGCCGTCGCGCTCATGCAATCCCTTCGAGCAGGAATCCTTGTTGCGCTCGTGGCAATAGAGACAGTAATCAACTTCGTCAAGGACTTCGCGCTTCGTCGCACGCGGGTCGGTCAAGCCGAAGCCGTCGCGCCGCCGCAAGTTTTTATCGAGACCGCGTATCATCTCCGGCACGTCCGCGCGCGGGCGTTCGATTTGAACCAGATTCTGATAATCGAGTTGATGCGGAAAATGAAAACTCGCCCACCCGCGCACACGCTCTCGCGCCACGGCTTGCGTCGCATGAGCCGCCGCCCACGCCTCGACCAATTTTAGATTTACAGTCGTCGGCTCATCCGCGTCGTCTTTCTTCTCAAGCTGCTTCTCAAGCTCAAGCAGCCGCGCCGTCAGACGCGCGATGCCAAGCTCGTCGTCATCCGCAAGCGTGTCAGTGAAAGATGTGCGGCGCAACTCCTGTAGCTGCGCACCAAGCTTTTCAGCATCGAGCGCGGCGGCCTCTTCGGCTGTGTATTTTTTGAGCGCGCGGCGTGCGATGAAGAATTTGAAAGTCCAGATGGGGTCTTGCTCTTTGACGCTTTCAATCTGCCTCGCGCGTTCGGGTTCAACCTCAAATAGGCGTGCGACAAAGCTTGAGAGATGCGGCGCGGCTCCAATCAGGATTTCCGACTCGCGTTTCTGCTCGTACCCTGCGCCGCGCGCCGCGATGTATCCGCTTAGAGCCGCATGCGATTCGGCGTCTGCGGCCTCAAGCTCAGCGTAAAAAACTTCCGCCAGCTCTCTCAGACGCTCCGCATCGTAGAGGTCTGCATAGCTGAATCCGTCAATGCCCAGCTTGATATTCGTGTTGATTGATTCGGGTTCGTTCCGGCGGCGGTCGGTGATGAGTTCTGACATATTTTCCGGCAGTTCTTCCGTTCTTAAAAAGTAAGCGGGGAGCACTGTCGCCTTCGCGCGAACTTGCGAGAGCAGAGGCCGATGGATGTGGCATCAAACAAGCGCGCGAGACGCGCAAAGTATAACACTTGCCGCATCTCAGCCTCAAAAGAAGTCCAAGTTGAGATGAGTCGTCGAGCTTCACGCGCTCTCGAAATACTCCTGCGCTTGCCAATCACAGAGGGCTGCTTTTATAATCCTGTACCTTGGTTTAAGGCGCTATGGTGTAGTTGGTTAACACGCTGCCCTCTCAAGGCAGAGATCGCGGGTTCGAGCCCCGCTAGCGCTAAATTTCCCTTCGCCACCCTCGCCCTAAGATGAAAGAAGCTTAAACATGAAGCGAGATAGCAGTTCTCGTAAAGCTGCCTTTTTAGGTATGCCACATGGGACGGCGGCTAGTCGTCTGCGTAAGATGATTATGTTTCATCTCCTCGAAAAGCACGGCGAGAATTTCTGTTTTAGCTGCCACCAAAAGATTGAGGTAGCAGATGAACTAACCGTTGAACATAAGCAACCTTGGGAAGGTATCAGCGTGGAGCTTTTCTGGTCGCTTGATAATATCGCCTTCTCACACAGACGCTGCAACATCCCCCACAACTACAGGGGAAATGGCATAACCAAGCGCAAGGTCGGGCCGGAAGGAACTACTTGGTGTCGAAGATGCAAGGAATTCCGGCTTACTGTTGAATTCAGCCGCAACAGGTCGCGCTGGAATGGATTACAAACATGGTGCAATAAGTGTTTGAGAGAATATAAACATCAAAGACGCGCTTGAAATTTTCTCAAAAAAAGGCCATCGGGTTTGTGACCGATGGCCTTTTCGTTTTATGACAAACCTGATTTATGTCGAGGGCTTTAGCTTCCGCTTCCTTTCAAATACTTATCGAGGAAATCGAGCACGGCTTTGTAGCCGCGAATCTCGTTCGCCTTCTTGGTAAATCCATGTCCTTCGTTGTCGAAGACGACGTATTCGACGATGCCGTTATTCTTTTTGACGGCTTCGACTATCTCGTCGGATTCGGGTTTGATGACACGCGGGTCGTTCTTGCCTTGCAGGACGATGAGCGGCTTGCGGATTTTGTCTGTGTGAAAGAGTGGCGAGATGGCGCGCAGGTTCTCTGCGTCGGTCGCCGGATCGCCCATCTCTTTATAGAGACCTTTGCGGATTGATTCCCAGTAGGGCGGAATTGATTGAAGCGTCCGCAGCCAGTTCGAGACGCCGAAGAGGTCAACGCCGACGGCAAACTCTTCGGGCTTGAAAGCCAGCGCAGCGAGCACCATGTAGCCGCCATACGACCCGCCCATGATGCCTATCTTCTTCTCATCCACATAGCCGAGCGAGGCGAGATATTTTTTCGCTTCGACGCAGTCCCACAGCGGCTCGCGCCCGTGCTTCAAATCGTCAGCCGCGAAGAAGGTCTTGCCGTAGCCTGAGCTGCCGCGATTGTTGACGCCCAAAACCACGTAACCATGATTGACCAGAAATTGCGTGAGCGCGCTGTAGCTCGTGCGCGTCTGCCCGCCCGGCCCGCCATGTACCAACACGAGCGCGGGAGCCTTGGATTGCGCGCTCGCCCCCTGCGGCTTGTAGAGAATCGAAGGAATCTCCATGCCGTCGAAAGATTTGTAGCGAATCACTTCCGATTCAACCAGATCGGCCTGATTGATTTCAGGATTCAAACTGTTGGTCAGCTTCACAGCTTTTCCGGTAGCAAAATCGTAAACGTAAAGATCGTTCGGCGAGCGCGAGCCGTTGAAGTAAAAGGTCATCAGCTTCTCGCTGTCGGAAATGTTGATGGCCGTGATGTCGCCAGAAGGAAGCTGCGGCAGAGAGATTGGCTTGCCCGTCCGGTTATCGTAAATCTTGATCTTCGTCCGCGCGTCTTCGTTGACGCCGACGACGCGGTACTTTCCGTTCTCGGAAAAGTAGGTGTACTGGATGTCCCACGGAGCTTTCTCAACCAACTCTTTTTTCCCGCTTGAGAGATCGTAGCGCGAGACGTACTGGTACTCGCTGCCCTCATCCGTCAGGTAATAGAGATAGCGAGAGTTTACGTCAAAGACCTGCGGGCTTTGATTGACATCGCCCTGATGCTGCGTGATGTTCTTCAGCTCTTTCGTCGCCACGTTGTAAAGATAGATGTCCGCATCAATCGTCGTATTCGGCTTGGCAAAGGCGATGTACTTTTTGTCGTTAGAGATTGCGCCGACCTGATAACCCGCGTTGTCCTGATAAAGCAGCGTGCGCTTGAAATCCGCCGTGCTCATCTCGTAGATGTCGAAGAAGCGCGGGTCGCGCTCGTTGGTCGAAACGAAGAAAGATTTTTTGTCGTGGCTCCATCCGAGAAAATTTGCTTTGGTCTTCTCGCCGGGCGTGAGGTCTGTCTCTTTGCCGTCAGTCCCCATCATGTAGAGGTGGCTATTCTCGTTGCCGCCCTGATCGTATGTATAGATAAAGCGCGCGTCGTTCGGAAAGTACGAGATGGCGTAGGTGCTCTCCTTCGCCGAGTTGGTCAACTGTCGCGCCTCGCCGCCCTTGACCGGCACTGCATAGACATTAAAGATGCCGCTCTTATTGCTTGAGAAAAGTATTGCCTTCTCGTCGGGCGAGAAAGAGCTGCCCTGAATTTTGGTCGTGTCCATAAACTGTTCTATCGTGTACTGCCTGACCTCACGCGGCGCGGCCTCTTTGCTTTTCTGCGCGACGGCGGAAGTCCACATCAAAAGCAGCGCGAGAAACAAAATGACGGGATTGAATTTTTGATTCATGAATTCTCCTTATTAAAGATGTGCTTTGTGCTTTGTTCTTTGCACGCGACTCAACCTTGAATGATAAAACTCAACGTGAGTCAGACATCAAAGAACAAAGCACAAAGAACAAAGAACAAAAACTTAAACGTTTTTCTTTTGAGGCACGACGATGAATGAAAAGTTAATTGACGGCCAGGAAATTGTCAACGAGATGAAAGCTGCACGATATAGTGTTTAAGGCGCACCATCTGGCATAGGATGGTTGAGGTGAATGTGATAATTTCAATGCTAAATAAGAAGGGAAGAGTAAATGTGCAATCAATCCGCAAGGCAGGCACGCGCTTTGCTCTCGCGCCTATTAAAGCAACGCCCTACGCAAAGTGCTTTTGAAATTCGCACGCGCCCCGCTCGCCCCTTGTAACAGTCAGGCGCACATGCGTCGAGCGTAATACTTGCCCGTTTGATTCGATAGAAAAAGGAGCTTACGCATCATGCGTTATACCAGACACCTGTCTCTTTTTGCCCTCGCGTTGCTGGTCTCGCTCTTCGCCGTCTCGACTGCCAGAGCAGATGTGGATGACGACGGCAGCGATTATCGCGTGCAGGCTCGCGTCGCGCGCATCAGTCTTTTGAGCGGTGATGTTCAAGTGCGCCGCGCCGGAAGCAGCGAATGGGAGAGCGCTGCCGTCAACCTGCCGCTGGTCGAGGGGGATCAACTCGCGACCGGCAGGGATTCGCGTCTTGAGATTCAGATTGATGCGTACAACTTCGTGCGCGTTGATGAAGACTCGTCGCTCTCAATCGTCACGCTGCGTGATGAAGGCGTCGCGCTAAGCCTTGCCGAAGGCACAGCGACGTTGCGCCTCGCGCGCTTTGATCGTGAGAGGGAATATTTTGAAGTTGATATTCCGAAGACGACGATGGCGGCGGAGGCTCGCGGCCTTTATCGTCTGGATGCCGGGCGCGATAAAAATTCTCGAAGCGATGTTCGCATCACTGTCCGCGACGGCGGGCGCGCGCGCATCTACTCGGACACTTCCGGCTTCACACTGCGCGAAGGACGCACGGCGCGGCTCTCCTTTGAGGGCGCAGACGAGGGCGGCGATTGGGATTTGTCTTCCGCTCAGCAATCTGATAACTGGGACGAGTGGGTTGACCAGCGCGAATACAATCTGGCTCAACGGCTGCGTTATGAAGGGCGCGAGCGTTACTACGACAGCAGTCTGTGGGGAGCAGAGGAGCTTGACTCTTACGGCGACTGGGTTGATGCGGGAGCTTACGGCCAAGTCTGGCGTCCGCGTGTGACCGTCATCAATAACTACTACAACTGGGCGCCGTATCGTTACGGCTACTGGCGTTGGTGCGCCCCGTACGGATGGACGTGGGTGGGAGCCGAGCCGTGGGGCTGGGCGCCGTATCACTATGGCCGCTGGGTTTACTACAACAACTCCTGGTGCTGGTCGCCGCACAGCTATTACCGCAGGCATGATAACTGGTGGCATCCTGCGCTCGTCGTCTTCGTCACGGTCAATCAACAGGTCTGCTGGTATCCAGTGCCGCATCACCAGCTCGACCCTGTTTACATAAAAGGCACGCGGGCTTCGACCGGGCCGATCAAGAATCCTTTCCCCGCAGGGAATACGGCTCAGGCGCCGGTCAAGACTCCGAATGCGGATCCCACAGTGCCTGTGAGGATAGATGTACAACCACCCGTCAAGCCCACGCGGGCTGACGCGGTGTATCTGGGCGCAGTGACCTCTGTGTCGGCGCAGGATTTCGGCACGCCGCGACAGAATGTCAAACCCGCTCCGGCTACGCTGGCGCAGACAGTCATCAAGAGCGACCCGGTAGCAATCAACGACCTGCCCGTCAGGACTCCGAGAACCGTGACGGATAAATCCGGCTTCGGTGTAAACAGCGATAGCGCGACCGTTCGTCCGCGTAATGGCGTCGCAGGCATGCCTGTAGCGACGCGTCCGACGGGCGCGGCGACACGCAAGCCCGGAGTTGCGCTCGATGAAGAGTTGCGCAAGACGCGTCTCTATAATGGGCGCGAGCCGGTCAGGGCGGAAGGCGTTGAGCGTGGCAACGGCAAGTCGGAAAGCACCGGAGCAGTCACGCGCCCGACGCGCATATACAACAAGCCCGCGAGCGTTGACAGCGGCGGTGATGTAAACTCGATGCCGGTTCGACCGACGCGTCCGAGCGGTCCCGTCAAGCAGGATGACGGCAACACTTCGGACACGAACAGCCAGCCCGTGAGACCTGTTCGCAAGCCTGAGCGTCCACAGGTCTCCGAGCCGACGCCGTCGGAGGAGCCGCGACCGCGCAGACCTGAGAAAAGACAGGAACAGCAGCAGTCTGAGCCTGTTCGCTCCGCGCCGCCTCGTGAACGTGACTCGGCTCCGCCCCAAAGGTCTGAGCCGCCGCAGAGGTCTGAACCGCCTCAGCCCAAGCAGGAGACGCGCCCATCGCCGCCCCCCGCGAAATCACCTGATGCGCCGCCTAAAAAGGACAAAGGCGGAAGGGATTAACCGCCTCGAAGCGGAAAATTAATCTCACCCGACAAGAGACGGCTGCGAAATAAATCCCGGAACGCTCGCAAGAGTTATCCGGGATTTATTTCACAGCCAGTTTTTTTCATCTGCTCAAGAACTAATCTCAAAACTCAACCTCTTCTTTGCGCCTTTGCGTCTTTGCGTGAGAAATAGTTTCCCGCAAAAGCGCAAAGGAAAACATTGCCGCCCTTTCGCTTTCATTATAAATTGCAGGCTGACAATCAACGGTCGGAAATTGTTTTCCACTTTCATTGAGGTCTTATGAATCCTGCTATCAAACTGAGTCTTGCCGCCTCCGGCATCTTTTTAATGACGGGACTGCTGTCAGGCATACTCAAGTACAGGCGCATCATGGACAGCCCGGAGCATCGCGCGCCCGTCTACGTTGACATAGCGCATCGCGCCTCCCTGCTCTACAGCTTTGCCGCGCTCGTCATCGCCAAGCTACTCGAATACAGCCCCTACAGCACGACTGTGCAGGTGTGTGCGGCAGCGACGCCGCTCGCCTTCTTTGCCATTACCATCGCCGGTTACATCGCGCATGCACTCAAAGACGACACGGACAATATCTTCAGCGAGCGCAACTTCACGACGACGTGGTACATGTACGCGCTCATCGCCGGCGAGATCGGCGGCTTCGCAATTATTCTGTGGGGCTTTCTCTCCACACAGGTTTTTGGAGCGGGGTAAAACAGGTTAGCAGACAGGAGACGGAAGAAAAGATTCGACGCAATCGTTCCAGAGAATAATCCTGCGGTCATTGATGCGTGGAAAGCGTTAGCCTACAAAGTGAGAGCTTACTTGATAACGCTTCAGTACAGCGAGCCATCTAACGGCTGAGATGACGTGGGCAAAAACCGGCAACACGCAAGCTAAGATATAAGAAGAACCGTTTTAAGAAGGTCGCTGTTTTTGCTTCACGTATATTGAATTGTTCGACAGCAGCGTTAGGGGAGACGCGCCACATTTACGATCTGTTTTTATCCTGCCATTCACACGCCAACATTCCATAAATTACAAAGTCAACAAAATGGTCATGAAGCCATCCCGCTTGACGGACAACCCCTTCCTTTCTGAAGCCGAGCTTCTCAGGAATTTTGCAACTCTTTGTATTTTCAATACCGCAGCGCATTTCGACACGATTCAACTTTAGCTCATTGAACGCATAATCTATTAGCGCTCGACAGGATTTTGTAACCAATCCTTTGCCTTGAAAAGATTCCCCCAGCCAAAAACCGATTTCCGTCTTTCGATTAGTCCAATCAAGATAGTTGTATTCAATTTGCCCAACCATTTCATCTTTATACTTACCTCAATTCAGCGCGGGTAAATACTTCAAGCATCTTTTCCTCCGATGCAGGTTGCAGGACATGATTCGCTGCAAAATCCTGCGCTTGTGGATAACCCGTATTCCGAATGCGTTCGGCGGCTTTTGTGAAATCGTAGGGAGTATGCTGAAGTTGAACGTCGGGTTCAAGTAACAGCCAATCCGCGCCCGGTTCTCCAAACGGCATTCCCACGCTGCCTGCATTTACAATTCGGATGCCTCCAACTATTCGGTCAAACTGCATATGAGTATGGCCGCAGACGACCACGCTCGCGTCGAGTCCTTCAAAGATTGGTAAGAGGCGTTCTTCCGGCGTCAGGCGGGTAAAAATCTCGTTGTCGTCTCGCGGCGTAGCGTGGCAAAACAGCACCGCGCCTAAACCGCCAATTTCAATGCGGAGCGTTTTAGCCCAACCCGCTACTAACTGTTCGTATTCGGGAAAAAGCTGCTGTGCCGACCAGCGCACAATCTCTCGAAACTGTTCCGGACATCTGGCTGCGCCCGCGCCTGTCATCTCTGCCAGCGCGTCAATCTCGCAATTGCCCTGGATAAACTGAACCGGAATATCAAGGTCTAGCAAACACGCCAGCGTTTCGCGCGGCATCGGACCCGGAACGACATCGCCGCCGACTACGATCAATTCAACGTCGGCTCGTCGAACTTCTTGCAGAACAGCCTCCAGCGCGGGAAGATTTCCGTGAATGTCATAGATTGCTGCGACTCGCATAACATAGTTTCCTCTTTGCCGGAGAATGAGTAGCCGCCGAACGCCCGAATTAACGCGGCGGGAAGCATCTAACCAAGCATACAAGTTGTCGGATGAAAGCCGCGCTATCTCCGCTCGCGTTCAATGAGTTGTTAGGTTTCGTGCGCCTGAACCATTCTGCCGCTTCTGACCTCTCAACTGTGATTCTATCATTCAGCGTTCCCACCGCCGTCCGGCGATTCATTTGACCAAAGAACTAACTTTCGATGGCTGCGCGAGGCTCACAGGCTTCAAGCAACATCAGCCTTCAAGAAATCTGTTGCATTAAAGCTCAAGGTGGCTGATTCAATATTTTGAGCCACAGCATTCAACAGCAAACCTAAATACTATTAGACTACTAGCAGCGGTCTAATCATTCCTACAAGCGACTTTTGCCGCCGCCTCTATCGTAGCTTAATCCTCAGTTTGAAGTATTGTGCACGTCCACAAATGTGCATTCGCGGAATTGTTATTCTGAGCTATCGTACCTGAGCAAAGCTCCTGGCTGAAAGGTAGAGCCGGACTTTTAGACTTTAGAGAAACTTGTTGGCCTCGACCAGCTCCATATCGGGCGAGTCCTGTATGAACTGGCGGAGCAGGTGTGCGTGCCCCTGTCCGTAGATGATGAGCAGCCTGTCTTGCGGTGATTCGACGAGGCGTTGGATGTTCGAGAAGATGAGCAGGTTTCGCTTGTACCATTCGGAGACCAGTTCGACGCCGGGATAGCTGTCGTCTTTGCCGATCTTGTTGGTGAGCAGATAGATGCTGTGGTTTAGTTGAATGGCTTCTCTGGAATTCATGTAAGCCAACATCTCGCGGACGGTGGAGCGGCGTTGCCGCACGGTGATCTCGCGTGACAATGTTTCCGCCCCGGCAAACGCTCGCTTGAGAGTTTCGCTCTGCCCGTTCTGCTCCGCAAATTTTTTGACGGGGTCTAAATCGAATTCTGTTTTTCGATCAACCGGATAGAGCTGTTTGTGCCTTAACTCTTTCGCCAGCCGAAAGGCAATCTGGTCAACCTCATTCGCCGTCAACTCCAGCCTGCCCGCCAGATACTGCGCGTAACGCTCGTTCTGCAACACGTCCCCGTAGGGAGCTTCGATGATGATTTTGGTCGGCTTGAACTCTCGCAGGTGTGCGATCAGATCAACGAGTTCCGCCTGCCGCTTTTGCGACAGCATGTTATCCACATCAGCATTGTAAACATCATTTTTGGCCGTGAAATGATAGGTGGCGAGCACCATTACCTGCGCTTTTATCGAGGACTTGCCCGCCGCGTCTGTGACCGGCTTGGTCTTCACACCGGTTTGTGCAAAGCTCTGAAAGAAGATTGTTGCCACACAGAGGATGGCCCACAAACATCTTGCACGGCGAGTAAAAGAGGGTCTTCTAAACATAATTTCCCATCCTCATTATTTATCTCTATCAATCAATTCGGCGGCGAGCAGAGCCAGTGCGTCCGGCAAGGTATTGATGAGCGAGCGCATCTTTTTGACGCTCTCGCGCAAACCATTGGCCGCTTCTGCGTGGTCTTGTAGCAGACGTTGCGCTGCTTCGCGGCCATCTTCGGTCTTCAGGTCGAGCCACTGAAGGTCGCTCTCCATGAGTGGCGCGGTCATAGCGGGCAGGCGGCGTTCGACTCTGGCGAGATGCGCTGCGGCGCGAGCACGCAGGTTCGTGCGCGCGGCTTTAGGTTTGGAATAAATCTTGATGGCTTTGCCAATCAATTCTTCTACCTCGATTTGAGCGGAAATCTCTTCCAGCTCGAACGGTTCGCCGCCTCCGACCTCGTTGGTACGCATCGTATAAATCGAATTGAAATAAGCCTCGACAATCTCGCGCAGCTGCTTGATGGTAACTTGCGCGGCAACCGGTAATTTCTTTGCCGCTGCGAAACCAGCGTTATAGTGACAGCGACTGTAATCTGCCAGCGCCCATTTCGCCTCCGCCTTGAAATGCTGTTGATAGAGCTTGACGACCTCATCCTCCTTCAGGCGTAGCATTTGTTGACAGGCGAGCCTGCCCGTGTACGGCGTCCGAATCTCGCTTTGTGCCTGAGAATACGCGGCAGTTGCGAAGAGGACAAACAGCGACAACAAAAACCGTCGGCTGAAGGTTGCGCAAAGATATGTTCCAGCAAGCTGCTTCATCATGTCGGCTCCCCATTTTCTCATATGGAAAAGCGCCGGCCCGCTCTTTGACGTTTTTGCGGTGGGCGGCCTTTTCGTTCTCAACCGGATCGAAGCGTAAAAGACGCAGATATTACCGGCCTGATTTTTTTTGGCGGGAGCGTGTGTCGAAATTTATCAGCCTATTTTTTGACGCTATCGAGCAGCCTGCGCGCAAGCTGTGAGCGCGGGTTGTCTCTGACCAACGCTGTAAACTCCGCGCGGGCTTCGTCGAGCAATCCGGCTTCGGCATAGACCACGCCGCGCGCTAAGTGCGAGCGCACGCCATTGCTTTCCATGCGCGTCACTTCATCAAAGGCGCTTTGCTCGATCACGCGAAACCTTGCCTGCGGCGCGGGTGAGACGGGCGAGATGACTTTCACGCCGTCCGCTTGAAGCGCAGTCACCTGCCACGAATAGTTTGCACCGCGCGGCAGCGCGTGCTCCGGAGTCCACCGGGTTTCGGTGAGCGCCGGGCTTTGCGCGACGACGCGGAATCTCGCGTCCACAATAGCGACCGTGTAACTTTTGGCTCCGGCAAGCGGCTGCCAGCTCAAGGTCGGACGGCTCTCGCGTGTGGCTTTAGCGACGGGCGAGTTGAGGGCGAAAGGGACGCCGTTATTAGTCGCACCGGCGGAGCCGCTCATCAGCACGCCCGTGCTTCCTTCCGCGATGGTATCGAGGGAGCGCGGAGTTTGCGCGCGTTGCGAACGGATGCTGCGCCGCACAGCGTCTCTGACCGAAGAGGGCTGTGATTCCAGCCCCGCGAAATTTCCTTCGGAGTCAACCGTCACGCGCTCGCCGCCATCGTTCAACGCCAGCGTCTCCCCGTCACCGGCGGAAGAGTTTTGCGAGCCGTCCTGCCTGCGTGGCGTGCGGGGCGTGGATTCAAAAACCGGCGTCGAAGGTTTCCGCTCGCCCGGTGAATTTTGGTTCGGCGTCGGAGCCGCATTATTGTTCGTTGAATTTTGGATAGAAGGTGAAGGCGTGGCTGCCACCGGCGAAGGTGTCGTGATGTTTTGATTAACGGGTTGAACCTTCGCCACTTCATCTTTCTTCCCTGTTCGCGTGGCTAACCAGATGCCGAGTATCAGAACGGCGATGATGACGGCTGCGATTCCGGCAGGCGCAAAAGCTCTTCCCGACGGGAAGAATTCGAAAGCCAAAAGCCCACGCCACCATTGCCGCCATGACGTAACGGTTTTTTCAGCAGGCGTTCTTCGTTCAGTCAGTGCGCTTGGCGTGGATGCTGTTTCGCTCGCTTCTGCTACGCTTGATAAGTGCGTCAACGGCAAACTTGTTTCTGCGGCAGCGATGGCTTGATAGCGGCGCAGGTCTGCTAAATCTCCCGCGCATGCTTCACAAATCGCAAGATGGCTATCCGCTATCTCGCGTTCAACCTCAGCCAGCTTGTTGTCAACGTAGAGCGCGAACTGCTCGTAAGGCAGGTGAAGCGGCTCTTCATTGAGGTTGAAATCGCCGCCCGTCATCTGTCGTCGCAGACTCAGAAAAGCTGCATCAGCATCAATCGCCTGCTCAAGCTGAGCGCGGCAGGCGGTGCAAGCGTGTACGTGCGCCTGCACGGCGAGCAGTTCCGCCGCCTTTGACTTGCGCTCACGAAAACGATTGATCGCTTCTGTCGTCAGATGTTCCGGGTTTCTCATCGGTTTTTGACCGTCTGCGGCCTCTGACACTTCTCCCCTGGTTTTATGAGAAGCCGTTTTGCAAACGATATTACCATCTGTCTAATATAATTTTGGGTAGTAGTTCAGTCTGAGATTCTGGTGAATATCAATTAAGAAAGAATCTCGCGCAAAGGCGCAAAGCAAAACAGGCCAAGAATAAGCGGCATTCAACACTTTAGCGTGCTTCCTTTGCGCCTTTGCGCGAACATCTCTTTTTTTCCTCCTCGTTTGAAACTGGCCTACTACTAAATCGGCTACAGACTTGAGGCTCAAAAATCTCTCACACGCCTTGCCAATCGCTCGCGCGCGGATTTTCTCAGGTTGATAACCTGCTGGCGCGTGATTCCCAGCAGCGCGGCGATACGATTGTCGTCAAGCGGCAATTCCGCCCACAGTTCTGCGAACGCTTCCAGCGTCAAGCTCAAGGCTTCGGCGATGGCTTCGGGCGTGACGATGCCGACGATGATCCAGAGATCAACGATGCCGCGCCCGCCCTCGTCTCGAAGATTCAGGAGCAGCGCCGAGCGTTGGCGTGCCGGGAGTTCTCTGATTTCGTTCCAGAGACGCTCAAGATAAATGCGCCGCTCCGTTTCGACCGAAACCGCCGGTCGAGCGTCGGCTATCTGCATGCCCGCAGTCTCCCTGCCTTCTTCAACGCTCCCGCCCGCATCAATCTCGACGGCTTTGTCCGTCACGTCCCACCACTCTGCGCAAACGCTCGTTAAGAGATCAAGCTCGACGGGCGCGCCAGTCCAGTTGAAGATCGCACTCAATAATTCATAGGGACGTTTCCGGTCGCTCCAGGCGGCTTGCGCTGCGCCATCGTCCGCCAGAGCCTGCGGGTCGTCGCGCATGAGCTGGATACGATGCGCGCCGGAGCCGTGGGCAGTGATATCGCTGCTCTCGTACGTTTCGCCCGCGCTCTCTGCCATCTGCCAACTGCTCAATCCGCCGAGCCATGTCTGACGCTCATCCTGCCAGAGCGCAAAGCCTTCTCGATGCGTGAGCAGATAACGCAAACCATTTTTCAGGCGACGACGTTGCGGGTACTTGCGACTGACGTAGCGGTCGCAGGCGTTATAAGTCGTGACCGCGACGTAAGAGTTAAAGTTGCCGATTGGCCGCACCGCATAATCCGCGCGGAAGGTTTGCAAACGCTGTAAGAGCTGCAACAACACTTCGCTGCGAATGTCTTCGGCATCGCTCAGCGCGTCGCTGTGCCGTCCGCTATATATCTTGTAATTGACGATCTTCGTGATGACGGGGTCGGCGTGTTCCGTGATTAGTTGCGAGAGCAGACGCTCCTGTTCGGCGTTATCTGTAGCCTGCACGAAAGGCAATAACAGCGAATCCACTTGCTCTGTACTCGTAACCGCCGGATTGGACATTTAGCCCTCATCGTAACTGCTGACTATTGCTGGCTGATGCTACCCGCTTTAATTCCCATGCTGCAAGCCTAATCATCAGGCTCAAGAAATGATTCATGAGCTACGAAAAAAATATTTTGCGGCGCAGTAATAAAGCTTTCCTCTCGCCCTCCATACAGTTGAAGCGAGATGAGGAAGATCTGGATAGCTCAAAGACTCATCATCTCATGCGCTCAGAAAATTTTTCGCGCGACCTGATATGCACGCGGGACGCCATCCATCAACGCTAAACTTAAAGGATTCAACCCGAGGATTAGAAGGAGAAACAAAATGAATATCAAAAGAACCGCCGTCACCACCTTAACGTTTGCACTCATCGCCTTCGTCGCCGCTTGCGGGGCGGCGGGTTCCAGCGCCAGCTCGCCGTCCGGCGTCTCAAAGCGTTTTATCGAAGCGGCGCGAGCCAAAGATACAAAATCTTTTAAGGCGTTGCTCTCGAAAAAGTCGCTTGAATCAATCGAGAAAGACGCCAAGGAAGCCAGCATGTCCCCGGATGAGATGATCACGAAAATGCTGGCGCAGGATTTGTTCAAGGGCGCGGGCGAGATCGAAGTGCGTAACGAAAAAATCACCGGCGACAAAGCCACCGTCGAGATCAAGGACAATGAGGGTAAATGGTCTGAGAACGAACTGGTCAAAGAAGACGGTGACTGGAAGGTTTCTATAGTTTAGTTCCCAGACCATTCACCGGAATCTGTTTCGGGCAGCCGCGCTACTTTTGTGCGGCTGCCCTTCTTTATAATAAAGTGGATACAGTGGGACTTTCCGGCTGAGCCTGCCGAACAGGAGATTCCGACTCCCGTCGAATTGAGAGACGCGCTCGGCGTGGAGCTTGACCGCGTGCGCCGCAATCGCCTGGACTTCCTAGTCGAAGTCGAGAACGAACAGGTCTTGCGCTCGATTGAGCCGAATATGAAACTGCTGCGCGGGTTGCCGGTTCGCGGCGTGATCGTGACGAGCCGTTCGGATGATGCAAAGTATGATTTCGTCTCGCGCTTCTTCGCGCCCGGCGCGGGTGTTGACGAAGACCCCGTGACAGGCTCCGCGCATTGCTGCCTCGGCCCTTACTGGGCTGAGCGCTTGGGACAATATGAGATGCTGGCTTATCAGGCATCCGCGCGCGGGGGCGAGGTGCGGGTCGCGGTCGCGGGCGGGCGTGTGCTGCTCGGCGGTCAGGCTGTGACAGTCCTGCGCGGGGAGCTTCTCTTTGCATGAAAGGAATGCTTTAATAGTTCATCTCCTACAATCGCCGGTAACAATTTGCTCCTCATCAACGTATCTTTGATTAAGAATTCTGGAAATGAGGAGATGAAGAATGCCGACGCGCATCACACAGCTTGAGAGCGAAGATGGTCTGCGAACTATCTTACGGGTCGAAGGCTCGCTGACTTTGGAGGACGCAGAGCTGCTTGAGAGAATCTGCCGCGACCTGCGCGAGCAGTCCGCCAACGGTCTCTCGATAGACCTCGCCGACCTCAACTTTCTGGACAGCGAGAGCGCATCCGTCCTCTATCGCTTAAAGCAGGATGGCGTCGAATTGGAAGGACTGCATTATTTCATCCAGAAAGAGATCGAATTGATAGAGCGAAAGGCCGCGGGAACATAAAATATGTTGCGAGCGTAAGCACTTCGGCTGCCGCAAATGGCATCTAAATAAAAGCCCAGAAGTAATTAGTTCACGGCATACCGGTATGAAGAGAATTACGATCAATCTGTTTATCGCGCTCGCGCTCCTCTCGTCGGCAGCCGCCGCGCAGGCGCAAGTCAAAAAAAAGAAGGCTCGCGCTACCGAAAGCGCGCCGGTTGTGGTCAGCGAGGCGGATGCTTCTGAAGCTCCGCAAAAGAGAGTCGAGATCGTCAGAGCCGCTGAAGTTTATAAGACGAGCTTGAAACAGCTTCTCGCGGCGCGCGAGACGGAAGCGACGCAGACGAGCGAGCAGCTTCAGAAGCTGAAAGAGCTTTACAGCGACGGCCTTGTCTCAAAGCGGCAGCTTGAGGAAGCGGAACAAAAGCTCGTAGAGGTTCAGCACAGGGCGGAAGAGACCCGCGCGCAGTTATCCGCGACGGACTCTCTGGTCGTAGAGTCTCTGGCCGAAACAGATGCGGGCGCGGTGGCGGATTTCGACGCGCCCGCGCAATCCGGTAGGACGCTCAAAAAGGTGGCGTACATACGTTACAAAGGTTATGCGGAGTGGTCTGTGTCGGATGTCGGCAAGATCGAAAAGTTTTTTCAAACAAAATTCAAACGCCCGCTTCCGGTTGCTGCTCTGGGCCAGTCAGACCTCCACACGCGCTGGGGTTACGATCATCGCAACGCGGTTGATGTCGGCCTCCATCCGGACAGCGCGGAAGGCTTGGCTCTGATGAATTACCTGAGCAGTCAGGGCATCCCTTTCATGGCTTTCCGCAAAGCCGTCCCCGGCTCCGCCACAGGCCCGCACATACACATCGGGAAGCCTTCGCAAAGGAATGCAAAGTGAAAGAAGTGAAAAGCAATCAATGGTCTTTGAGATTTGAGATTTGAGATTTCAGGGCAGAGATTTGAGATTTGCGCCTCCTTTGAAGTAGAAATGTTAACTCAAGCCTGAACGCCACGGGCAAAGTACAAAGACCAAAGCACAAAGACCAGTCTTTGAATAAATGAATAACTCACGCACAGCTCTGTTGATTGGAGCGACCGGGCTGGTCGGCGGGCATTGCCTGGAACTTTTGTTGCAGGACGAAGCTTACGAGAGCGTGGTCACGCTCGGAAGAAGAAAACTCACGCATGAGCACACGAAGCTCGTGCAACATATAGTTGACTTTGAACGCCTGCCCGACTACGCCGGTTTAATCGGAGCGCATGATGTCTTTTGTTGTCTCGGCACGACGATCAAGCGTGCTGGCTCGCAGGAGGCTTTTTATAAAGTTGACTTCAAATACACGCATGAAGCCGTGAGGCTCGCAAAGGAGAACGGGGCGGCTCAGTTCCTGCTCGTCTCCGCGCTCGGAGCGAATGCCGGGTCGCGCGTCTTTTATAATCGAGTCAAGGGCGAAGTCGAACAGGCCGTCAGTCAACTCTCTTTTGCAGGCGTGCAGATTTTCCGTCCCTCGCTTCTATTGGGCGAGCGCGCGGAGTTCAGATTCGGCGAACAGGTCGCGGAAAAGTTTTCGCGTCTCTTCTCTTTTCTATTTATTGGCGCGTTAAAAAAATATCATCCCGTACACGCGCGAACGGTTGCGGCAGCGATGGTCTCTGTAGCGAAGGAGCAACCATCTGGCGTGAACATCTTTGAGTCCGACCGGATACGGGCGATGGCGGGCGAATAGAAAATTTGAGACGCAGAAGCGTTTCCAGGAATTGAAAGGCGGCGGCCATGAGTGACGATCAGAAATTGCGCGAGCATCTCCTTTACCTGCTCGGCGGCGGCGGAGCGCACATAGACTTCGAGATGGTCATCAGGGATTTTCCCGTCGAGCACATCAACCGAAAGGTCGAGGGCATTCCCTACACCGCATGGCGAGTCCTTGAGCACATGCGTCTCGCGCAACGTGACATACTCGAATTCAGCCGCAACCCCGCGCACGTTTCTCCCACGTGGCCTGATGGTTACTGGCCGCGTGAAGAAGCGGAAGCAGATGCCGCAAGATGGAACGAGAGCATTGCGGCCTTTCGCGCCGACCTGACGGCGATGCAGAAGCTGGTTGAAGATTCTGCGACCGATCTCTACGCCCCGATTTCGCACGGCGACGGCCAGACCATCCTGCGCGAAGCCCTACTGATAGCAGATCACAACGCTTATCATCTGGGAGTGCTCTCGACGCTCAAGCGAATTTTGCAGGCTTAGAGCGCCCTGCTTCCTTGACAGTTCTCATCATCAATAGTACATTCCCCTGTGCATTTTGAGACTTGTTCTCTTGCTGTGCTTGAGTGGTGGTGCCATCCGGCTTTCCACATCTGAGTTGTCCCTTTAACAAAACGCCCAACATATGCTGAGAAGTGTTGATTCCCCCTTCAATTGCTCATTTCAGCTACGGTCAATAACGCATAATTAGAAGGAGATTGTTTATGTTTAGGACGTGGACCCCCCGAAAAGGTTTGTTTCTTCTCGCGATTATCGCAGTCTCAACACTCGCAGTTATCGCAGTCTCAACACACGCGGGCGCCCAACAGGACGGTTGGTCTGTAAATAACGAAGCCCGTGCTGATATTACTAAAGACAAAGCTGTTACAAGACAATCGTTTCCCAAAGAGTTCAAATTATTTAACTTGGATATTGAACCTTTAAGGCAACAATTATTTTCTATCGTAGGCAGCAATGCCCGTCAGTCTTCGACGCTGATCTCCTTGCCCACTGCGGCTGGCAACATCGAACAGTTCGAGGTTTCTGAAGATTCTAATTTTGAACCGGATTTACAGGCCCGGTTCCCCGAGATCAGGGCTTATTCCGGTAAGGGCGTGACGGATAAATATGCGACTTTAAAGTTGAGTATTTCTCCGCAGGGCATTCAAACCATGGTTTTCAGAACTGAGAAGGACAATGAGTTCATTGAACCCTATTCTCAAGACCATACTATTTACGCCGTATACAGCACGCACAGAGAAAAAGGGTTATTGCCGTGGGAATGCTCGACCGAAGACAGGAATGCGGTTACTGACATAAAGTCACAAATTCCTGCTACAGCCGCGCCCGAAAGCAATGCCGGACAGATCAAGACCATGCGCCTGGCGCAGTCCTGCAACGGTGAGTATTCGAACTTCTTCGGAGCGACCAGCGCGGCGCAGGTAAATTTGGTTTTAGCGGCTTTCAACGCGACGCTGACCCGCTCTAATGGAGTTTATGAAAAAGACCTGGCAGTGCATCTCAACCTTATCGCAAATACAACAGCCGTTATCTACTACGACCCGGCGACCGATCCTTACACAACCTTGAGTGCTTGGAATGCACAATTGCAGGCAACGTTAACTGCGAATATCGGAGAGGCCAATTATGACATCGGCCACATGTTCGGAGCTTCGGGCGGCGGCGGAAACGCCGGTTGTATCGGTTGTGTCTGCGTAGACGGACAAAAAGGAAGCGGAATCACCTCGCCTGCCGATGGAATACCGATGGGCGATAACTTCGACATTGATTACGTAGTCCATGAGATGGGTCATCAAATGGGCGCTAATCACACTTTTTCATTTCAACTCGAAGGCACCGGACAAAATAAAGAAATAGGCTCCGGCATCACCATCATGGGCTATGCGGGCATCACAGCCCAGGACGTAGCGCCCCACTCGATTGATACGTTCCATGAAACTTCAATCGCCCAGATTCAGGCGAATCTGGCAAATAAAACCTGCCCGGTAACCACAAACATGACAGCTAACCATCCCCCCGTTGTGGCGCCGGTTAGCAATTATACGATTCCCATCAGCACTCCGTTTGCGCTCACCGGCTCGGCGACTGATCCTGAGAATGATCTGCTGACTTACCAGTGGGAGCAGAACGACAATTCGACTACGTCAGGAGCAAACAGTGTTGCATCTCCTACTAAAGCGACCGGTCCGAATTGGTTGTCATTTAATCCGACGACCTCTCCGACCAGAACTTTCCCGAGATTGTCAACGATTCAGTCCGGTTTATTTGTAACTCCTCCGTTACCGGGCGGTGATGCCGGCGCAAACATCGAAGCGTTAAGCTCAGTTTCAAGAACGCTAAACTTCAGGTTAACGGTCAGGGATAATAATCCTTACGTGGCGGGTTCAAAAATCGGTCAAACTCAGTTTACGGATGTGGCCGTTACGGTGACCAATACCTCCGGCCCATTCAAGGTTACATCGCCTAATACGAATGTGAGTGTCCTTGGCGGCGGTACTTTCAATGTGACATGGGACGTTGCAGGCACAACCGGCGCGCCGGTCAGCGTGGCGAACGTCAAGATTTCACTTTCTACCGATAACGGCGTCACGTTCCCGAACGTCCTTGCGGCCTCGACCGCGAATGACGGCTCCGAGACGGTTGCGATTCCCGCCGTCCCGAACACCACCAATGCTCGCATCAAGGTCGAAGCGATTGGCAACATCTTCTTCGACATGTCGGATACGAACTTCACGATCACCGGCGCAGTGCTCGCGAAGATTGCGGACTTTGACGGCGACGGCAAGACAGACCTCTCTGTCTATCGCGGCGGCACTTGGTTAGTCAGCCGGAGCACCGGCGGAACCACTTCGTTCCCGTTCGGTCTCTCGACAGACCGCATCGTGCCCGGAGATTATGACGGCGACAGCAAGACCGATTACGCCGTCTATCGCAACGGCTCATGGTACGTCCAGCGCAGCACGGCTGGCTTCATAGGAGTGGCATGGGGCACGGCGGGCGACATTCCTGTTCCCGGCGATTACGACGGAGACGCTAAGACCGACTACGCTGTCTTCCGTCCATCAAGCGGCGCATGGTATGTCCTCAGAAGCTCTGATTCAGCGGTCACGGCTCAAAGCTGGGGAACCAATGGCGACACGCCAGTTCAGGGAGACTATGACGGCGATGGCAAGACTGACTTCGCAGTCTTCCGCAGCGGCTCGTGGTACTTGCTGCGTTCGACCGCGGGACCGACAGGAGTATCGTTCGGCCTCGCCGGAGACGTGCTTGTCCCCTCGGATTACGACGGCGATGGCAAGACCGATATCGCGACGGCGCGTAACAACGGTGGCTTCCTGCAATGGTACATACAGCGCAGCACCGCTGGCTATACGACGACCACATGGGGACTCCCGACAGACAAGGCATCGCCCGGAGATTATGACGGCGACGGCAAGTCTGACGTGGCAACGTTCCGCGACAGTGACGGAAGCTGGACGATTCAGCGCAGCTCGAACGGCTCGCTCGATCTTCGCAACTTCGGTCAAAGCGGCGACATGTCAGTTCCCGGAGCTTACATTCCTTAATTGATTTCAAGTTAAGGAGCGTTGCAAACGCAAAGAGGACTGAGGTTCGGTTTCACAGCCGGGCTTCAGTCCTCTTTTTTGTTTTGAAATAGCGGGAACATGTTTGACTTCTGCCCTCGGTTATCATAGAAGCTAAGACGCTCGATCAACTTGCCGCATGACGAAAAAACTGTGCCCTCCGAAACAATCCCCCGCCTGCTCGAACGCCTCGAAGAGTTAAAGCGACCCACGGGCGCGCACAATCCCGCGCGCGTCATCAGAATCCTGCGCGAGCTAGGCAAGCGACGGTTCAGGGATGCGGGCGCGCTGATACGCTTTCACGAAGTGCTGCTTTTCCTGCGCGCGTACCCGCAGAGTCCGCGCATGCTACGCGAAGTCGAGGCTCTGCTCCGCTCATTTTCAGAGCGCGTGGAAAATCTGCCCGGCGCGGACGAAGACACGGACGCTTTCTCAAACCCTGAAGTCTCTGGCATCGCGGGGACTTCACTGACCGCTATCTTCAGCTACGCGATAGCGCGCTGGCTCGCCACGCGGCACGCATCCGGGGTCACGATTGATTGGGAGGATTACGAGGACGGCGCGCGGCTCGGCGAGACGCTGCCGCGATTCATTCCGCTGCTCGAAGAAGAGTCTCTGGTCGAAGCCAACATACCTTACACGGAGTGGCTGCGCGCCGCGCGTGGCCGAAAAGGGCGAGAGCTTTCATGGCTCATCCGTCGCTTTGAAAGCCTGGCGCTTTCGGAGCAGGAGAAAGCGGAGCTTTACGATTCGCTCAAGCTTTATCTGCACTGGCAACCGCGCAAGGCTGCTCTGACGCGCACGGGCATGAAGCTTCGCGTGCGCGAGATTTTTTATCAGGACGCGCCGCTCATCAAGCGCAGCGAGGTCTCGCTCGCCAACGAGTTGAACTCGTCGCCGCTGAAGGTCGAGAGACTTTCGCGTCGCGAAGGTGAAGACCTGCTCGACATGATTCGCGCGACATCTGCGATTCGCTATAGAGAGCTGCACGGCTTTACCTACGGCGACGCCTCGCACATGGTTCGCGCCGACGCAGGGCGCGGCGTGCAGCTTTACGTGAACGGCGTTGGAGCCGCGCATCGCCTGCCGCTCAGGGCTTACACTTCCGCCTTCATGTTTAAGAACGGAGTGCCCATCGGCTACGTCGAAGGTCTCTCGTTGTTCGAGCGCATGGAGGTCGGCTTCAATATTTATTACACCTTCCGCGAAGGCGAATCGGCGTGGCTCTACGCGCGCGTCCTGCGGCTGTTCAAGCAGCTCTTGGGAGTCACGGCCTTCTCGGTTGATCCGTATCAAATCGGATTCGAGAACGAAGAGGGGATAGAGTCCGGCGCGTTCTGGTTCTATCGCAAGCTGGGTTTTCGCCCCGTGCGTGCGCCCGTGTTAAAGCTCGTGCTGGCAGAAGAGAGAATGATTGCCGCGCGCTCAAACTATCGCACGCCCGCTAAAACCCTGCGGCGGATGGCGGAAGGCCACATGCTGTTTGAATTGAAGCCTGTGGACGGGCACGCGTGGGACGATTTCCAGATACGCACGCTGGGGCTGGCGGTGGCCGCGCGGCTGGCGGAAAAGTTTGACGGCGATGCGTTGAGGATGCGGCGCGATTCGGTTGACGAAGTGGCACGTGCGCTCGGCGCGAGCATGATTGGATGGAAGAAAGATGAGAGGCGCGCGTTTGAAAATCTCGCGCTCTCGCTCTCGCTCATTCCGAATCTTTCGCGGTGGACGGTGGATGAGAAGCAAGCTGTCGTGCGTCTCGCGCGTGCGAAAGCAGGGGCGGGAGAGTCAAGATATTTGCGATTGCTTCAAAAACATCGAAGGCTGCGGGATGAGATAATCCGATTAGGTTCTTAAAAATAGTTTCCCGCAAAGACGCAAAGGAAGAAGGCAAAGAGATAGCATGCTTCTTAAACTTTGCCTGCTTTGCATCTTTGCGCCTTTGCGGGAAACTGTCTTGAGTCTTTAAAAAAAGAGAATGCGCTGACTCCCAGCTAGTGAGAGCAGCGCATCCCCTTTAATTCCGACTGAGCCACCGTCAGGCGATTCAGGGGAACCGGCAAGTGCTGCATGTACACGCGCGCAATCGCCGTTTGTTTGTATCCCGAAGCATGTGCCGGCGGTCGGCTCAGGCTCCGGTCAGCGCCGATCTATTTTCATAAAACGTTTGTGCTCTCGTGAAGCACGCGCCTCTTGGTTTTTGTTGTGGTGGCTTTTTCCTCCACCGCCGGTTACGACGCCGGCAACGAGGTTCAACTTGCGTTGAACGACTGTGCTACTCCGTTGGCTGATCAGGTCCACGAAGCGCGACCCGTTTTTATCCGGGCGCTCGGGAAAGTTTTTTCAACCCTCCCTTTGCAAGCCTTTCGGCTTCGGCGTGGGGCGTTAATAGCAACCGCGTCAATCCGCCTGCTGCTGCTCTCAAACGGCGCGTCACCGCACCGCTCGCCTCTCCCCTCGCCGGTTACGATCCCGCGAGATGCGTAACAGGGATGCGGATTATACACGCACACAAAACCGTGTCAAGACCCTCTAAGATGAAAGCGTTTGCCGCTCGTCTGGCTGTGGAAAAGTTTTCCACAGTGTGGAAAACTTTCGACGTGATTCGAGTATGATTATGTATTAGGAATTAGTCTTCGGGGTAGTGGTTCAGTTTGGAATCTGATGTCTCTTAATCATCGGAAAAGAATCTCGCGCAAAGGCGCGAAGAGAGTAGCAAAGATGAGGAATCTCTCAACCCCTTTGCGTCTTTGCGGGAAACTCTCTTTTTCTTCTCTTCATTTGAAACTGACCCACTACCGTCTTCGGACTCATCTCATCCATCTCATCTAACTGATGATAAGCTTTACACGCGCCTTCCCTTTCCAAAATAAATCTTCCACCATTTCCGATTAAGTTATAATCACTTCCGAGAGGATACAAAGCAATGACCACAGAAGAGAGATTGTTGAAGCTTGAGAACGCGGTTGCTACCTTGTCCGACTTAGCGGCTAAAGCGGACGCGCGCTCCGGAGATATGGATAAACACTTCAGGATGCTCACGGAGTTAACTGTGAGCGCAAGCGAGCGCATGGATACTCAGATGGATTGGATTAACACGCTAGGAGCGGGCCAAGCTGAGCTTGAAGTGAAAGTGGCTGCTCTAACGGACGCGCAGATTCGCACGGAAGAAGCCCTCGCCTCTCTAGCGCAGGCGCAGAAGCGCACGGAAGAAGCTCTTACTTCTCTAACAGGACGCGTTGACCAGCTGACGACGCGCGTTGATAAGTTAGCCGACACTGTCGAGAGATATATTGAAGGACGTAACGGCACGGCTTAATCTTAGCAGCTCAACAGGAATAATAAGTGCGCACGAATAACGACAAGTCCGGCAAAGTAGATGAAGCCTCTTCAGACAGCCATGCTTCTACAGATAAGAAAAAGTGTTTCGTCGTCACGCCGATAGGCTCCAATGAATCTCAAATCAGACGCGCCACAGACGGTCTTATCAACACAGTCATTCGTCCCACGCTGGCTGAACTCGGTTTCGAGGTGTTCGTCGCGCATGAGATAGCTGCGCCCGGCTCTATCACCAAACAGGTTATCGAACACCTGCTTTATGATAGTCTTGTGGTGGCAAATCTTACCGGATTGAATCCGAATGTCATGTACGAGTTAGCAGCCAGACATGCGGTGCGTCTTCCCATAGTCACGATAGCAGAGCAAGGCACTAACTTGCCTTTCGACATTTCTGACGAACGAACGATCTTCTATATCAACGACATGGAAGGCGTGCGCGAGCTTAAACCGCGTTTGGAAGAAACGGTTAGAGTTGCGATGGAAGAGGACGAGCCGGACAATCCGCTTTACAGAGTGGCGCAGGCTCGCATCATGCGCGAGGTGGTTAAGGGCGATACGGAAAAGTATCTGCTTGAGCGATTGGATGCGATTGAAAATGCTTTGAGCAACATTAGAGTTGAAAGGAGAGGGTATGTGCCACAGGAGGAGCCATATTCACCCAGTTACCGGGTAAGTCTGAAAGGCGGTGATACCGAGGAATTGTTTGAGTTTGCTAAAAAAGTAGCGCGTGAAATTGAAAAAATTACTGAATACGCGCCTAACGTGTCTAACACTGCTGTTTATTTCTCAGCGCGGAAGAAGCTATCAAACAAACGAATGACACAAATATCAGACATTGCTATAGAGATGGGATTTACCGCAGTTACTACTTCTGAATTTAACCGTTAAGGAAGCCAACATCTTTACATACTCTTAGCAAGGAAAGCTCGCCAAGAGAAAAGCACAGAGAAGCTTCACCCCGTCGCTTCTCCGTGCTTGCGCTGCGCCGCCCCTCTTCGCGCAGGCTCTGCGCCTCCCGGTTGGCGCAGAGATTGTTACTTACTTGCTAGACCTTGACGGCCTCGATGATGCTGAGGGGCGAGCGGGTCTGGATGATGCGCGTGAGTTTGAATCCGGCCTGCTGTAAGAGTTCGCGGTACTGGCTTTCCGTGCGCTCGATGCCGCCGGGGGAGACGAGCATCTCCATGTCCTGAATCTTGCCGAAGTGCGGCTCGTTGCCGTGCGCGATGACCATCTCGACAAGCAAGACTTTTCCGTGAGCGGGAATCGCGCGATGAATGTTTTTCAGAATCTGTAGGCTGCGCTCGTCATCCCAATCATGGATGATGTGCTTCATCATGTAAGCGTCTGCGCCCGCGGGGACTGATTCAAAGAAGCTGCCGCGCGCCAGTTCGACGCGCTCTGCGACGCCCTCTTTTTCAAGCAAAGCCGTCGCGCCGTCAATCACAGATGGCATATCAAAGAGAAGCCCTTTCAACTGCGTGTTCGCTTTCAAAATTCCCGCGAGCAGGCGGCCGTGGCCGCCGGCGATATCCGCGAGCGTGTTGATGCCTGCGAAGTCATAAGCTTCTGTGATGGCCGGAATCGCCATCAGTGAAAGATTGGTCATCGCGCGGTTGAAAGTCTCTGCCTCTTCCGGGTTCTGCTCGAAGTACTCGAAGACCTCCGCGCCGTGAACGCGGCCCCACGCTGGCTTGCCCGTCTCGACGCTGTAAAGCATCTCGCCGTACACGCGCCAGTGCCACGGCTCGCCCATAAAAATAATTATGTCGCGCATGGAGTTCGGCGCATCAGCGCGGAGCGGCTCTGCCAGCGGCGTCAGCGCAAAGACGTTCGGCTCTGTTTCGTTGAACACGCCGACGCTCGACAGGCAACGTAACAGGCGATAGAGCGAACGCTCGTGCATCTTCGTCTCTGCGGCCAACTCGGAGACCTGCTTCGGCTTCGCGGCCAGAAGGTCTGCGAGGCCGAGCTTGGCTGCGACCGAGATGGCCTGCGAGATAAAAGCTCCGCCGGTCAACTGCATCAAGACGGCTTCGGGCGGCAATTGCTGCGCGGTGGCTGCGTTGAAAGTGTCTACGGCGGTGGCTGCTCCTACTGCGGCGGAATTATTTTGTGTGCTCATGATTTCCTCTCTTCTGGATAAAGTCGTTAGTATGAGAACATCTGCTCTCATCAAGGTAACGCGAAATGAGACGCCAAAAGGTATCAGGCTTTGCAGGTAATGGGTCAGTTTCAGACATAGCGAAGAAAAAACAGGTTCGCGCAAAGGCGCAAAGAAAGCAGCAAAGATAAAGTATTACTCAACACCTTTGCGCCTTTGCGCGAGATTCTTTTCCGATGATTGAGATATCTCAGATTTTCAAACTCTCCCACTACCGCTTTGCAGGGAAAATTGTTCGGGCGCGGACAATTGTTTATAATCAGATTTGAACTTCCCATCCTGAAGCATTGGAACTCCGCGCGTGAACGAGTTAGGGCAGGACAGCGTCACACAGCTTTTGATTCAGTTGACCGGCGGCGACCGCGCCGTGTTGGAAGAATTGTTGCCTGTCGTCTATGACGAATTGCGACGGCTGGCGGCGAGCTATCTCAGGCGCGAGCGGCCCGGCCACACGCTGCAACCGACCGCGCTCGTACACGAAGCTTACATGCGCCTCGTTGATCAAACTCAGGTCAACTGGCAGAACCGCGCGCAATTCTTCGGCGTCGCCGCGCAGATGATGCGCCGCATTCTGGTAGACCACGCGCGCCAGCATAACGCGGAAAAGCGCGGGCACGATTTTCAGAAGCTCTCGCTCGACGAGAACATAGACAAAGCGGTCGAGCGCAGCGCGGAACTGCTCATGCTCGACGACGCGCTCCAGGAGCTGGCCGCCGTTGACGGGCAGAAGAGCCGCATTGTCGAACTCAGATATTTCGGCGGCCTCACCGTCGAAGAGACGGCGGAGGTCCTGGGCGTCACGCCCATCACCATCAAACGCCACTGGCGCATGGCAAAGGCCTGGCTCTACGGGCAGATGCGAAAGCAGTGAAAGGTGATGGGTGATAGGTGATGAGATAAAAACTAAGAGCCTCTTTCTTATCACCTATCACCCATCACTTATTACTTTTCTTATGACTCCTGAACGCTGGCAGCACATCGAAGAGATTTTCCAGACCGCGCTCGACCTCGCGCCGGGCGAGCGCGAGCATTTCATTACGAGCGCCTGCACGGGTGATGCGGATTTGCAGCACGAGGTCGAGACGCTGCTCACGCAGTACGAGGCCGCCGGAGATTTCATAGACGACCCGCTCTATGAACAGAGCGGCGCGCAGGCTCTCGCGTCTCTGATTAAAGACGCGGGCGATCCGATGCTAGGCTCGCGCGTGGGAGCTTACGCCATCGAGCGCGAGATCGGGCGCGGCGGAATGGGCGCGGTCTATCTCGCCACACGGGCGGACAATGCTTTTCAAAAACGGGTCGCCATCAAGGTCGTCAAGCGCGGGATGGACACGGATTTTATCCTGCGCCGCTTCCGTCACGAGCGGCAGATACTCGCCAATCTGGATCACCCGAACATCGCGCGCCTGCTCGACGGCGGTGCGACCGAAGACGGGCGGCCCTACTTCGTGATGGAGCACATCGAAGGCCAGCCGCTCTATCATTACTGCGACGCGCGGCGGCTCAAGCTGCGCGAGCGGCTGCGCCTCTTCTGTCAGGTCTGCGAAGCGGTCGAGTACGCACACCGCAATCAGGTCATACACCGCGACATCAAGCCTTCAAACATTCTGGTCAACACAAGCGGAACGCCGAAGCTGTTCGACTTCGGCATCGCCAAGCTCCTCAACCCGGAGCTGGTCTCGGACACCGCGCCGCAGACCGCGACCGCCGTGCGCCTGATGACGGTCGAATACGCCAGCCCCGAACAGGTGCAGGGCTTGACGGTAACTTTTCTGAGCGACCTTTACAGCCTCGGCGTGCTGCTCTACGAGCTGTTGACGGGACATCGCCCGTACCGCTTTCGCAATCGCATGCTCCATGAGATGGCACGCGTCATCTGTGAAGAAGAACCGGAACTGCCGAGCGTCGCGGTCAATCGCCCGGAGAGCCTGCTGCCCGTCTCACACGTGGATCAGGAAGCGATGACCATCGGCCACCTCTGCGAGA
Source organism: uncultured Pyrinomonadaceae bacterium (assembly GCA_964246305.1). Lineage (GTDB taxonomy): Bacteria > Acidobacteriota > Blastocatellia > Pyrinomonadales > Pyrinomonadaceae > JACMLC01. The sequence goes on along the minus strand of CAXTPS010000022.1, from coordinate 45,768 downwards.
TGCGTAGCGAGACGCCCGATAACCTCCGCCGCGAATTGGAGGGAAACCTCGATAACATTACTCTCAAGGCTCTCAGCAAAGACCCGGCACAGCGTTATCAATCGGCTGCGGCTCTGCGCGAAGATGTCACGCGCTATCTTGAAGGCCGCCCGGTCAACGCGCCGGTCTATGTTCCGTCTTCGGCGCAACTCGCACACGCCGCGCAAAAGCCGCACACGCAGCCGACCGAAATATCCATCGCCGTCATGCCGTTTAAAATGCTCGGGGCGAAAACATCCAGTGACACGGGCGACGAATATCTGGGCATCGGCCTCGCGGACGCGCTGATTACGCGCCTCAGCAACGTGCGCCGCTTTATCGTCCGCCCGACCAGCAGCGTCATGCAGTATGCCGAAACGGGAGACCCGCTTCGCGCGGGGAGCGAACTCGACGTTGAATATATCGTTGACGGGAACATACGGCGCGTGGGCGCAACGCTGCGCGTCTCGGCACAGCTTTTCAGCGCGGGCGACGGCGCGACGCGTTGGTCTGAACGCTTCGACGAAAAGTTTACGGACGTGCTTCAGCTTGAAGATATTTTATCCGCTAAGATTGCCGGTGTGCTGATTCCGCAACTGACGGGCGAGGAACAGCAGCGTCTCGCCAAGCGCGGGACGGATGATCCGCAGGCTCTCGAAACATATCTACGCGCGCGTTACCACTGGCACAGCCTGTCCGAAGAGGGCTTCGCCAAAGCGATTGAGGGTTATCAACGCGCCATTGAGCTTGACCCGAATTACGCGCTGGCCTACGCGGGCATCGCGGACTACTACATTTTTCTCGGCATCTACTGCATCATGCCGTTCGCCGAAAGCTCTCTGGCGGCAAAGCAGGCGGCGCAGAAGGCAGTCGAGCTTGACGAGACTCTGGCCGAGGCGCACGCCGCGCTCGCCTTCGCGCTCGTCTCGCACGAACTCAACTGGGAGGCAGCAGAGGAGCATTACAAGCGCGCCATCAAGCTCAATCCGAACAGCGTTACCGCGCACAACTGGCACAGCTTTCTCCTCTTGCAGGAAGCGCGCTTTGATGAAGCTCTGGCTGAAATCACACACGCACTCGAACTAGACCCGGTGACTCCTGTTGTCCAGCAGTCGCTCGCGTGGTGTCACTATCACTCACGCCGCTTTGACGAAGCGGTTGCCGTTCATCGAAAGCTCATCTTATCCGAGCCGCGCTTTGCATGGGGGCGGCTCACGTACAGTTGGGCTTTGATCGCCACAGGGAGGTTCGAGGAAGCGGTCACGCAGGCGTTGAAAGCTAACGAGTTCGGGGGCGAGACTGTTCTGTACTTATCGTGTCTCGGCGGAGCTTACGCCGCGGCAGGCAGAGTTGAAGAGGCCCGCGAAGTCATCGAACGGCTACGCGTGATGTCCGCCACGCGCTACGTCTCGCCATACTTTCTGGCGATGATTTACTGTCATCTGGGCGAACATAAACGGGCGTTGGATTATCTTGAAGAAGCTCTGAACATCAACGAGACATGGGTCACATGGATCATCGTTGAGCCTCAGTTCGACGCTTTGCGCGCAGAGCCGCGCTTCAGCGAGTTTATCAGGCGAACCAGGAATCCGGCAGCCGCGCGCCTGTTTCCTGCGAAAGCGGAAGAGAAGCTCAGCGTTGAGAAGTCAATCGCCGTTCTGCCGTTCAAGCTCATTAACATCGCGACGGGCGGAAACACGGACGAGAGATATTTGGGCATCGGACTCGCGGACGCATTGATTACGCGCCTCAGCAATGTTCGCAGCCTGAGCGTCAGACCGACGAGCGCGATCCTGCGTTATGGCGGCGAAGGCGCGCACACCATCAACGCCGGACGCGAGCTGAACGTCAATTTCATACTCGACGGTCGCATCAAGCAGGCAGAAGAGCGCATACGAATCTCGCTCCAACTGCTCGACGTGCGGCGCGGCGCGAGCGTCTGGGCGCACCAGTTCGACGAGAGCTTCACGGATGTGCTGAGTCTCGAAGACGCGATTTCGGAACACGTGGCGGAAGCGTTGATTTCGCAGTTGACCTCGGAAGAACGCCTTCAGCTCAAAAAGCGCGGGACGGATAACCCGGAAGCTTTTGAAGCTTACCTGCGCGGGCGTTATTACTGGAACACTTTTACCGTCGAAGGATTCGCCAAAGCTCTGCTCTGTTACACGCGCGCGGTCGCGCACGCGCCCGACTACGCACTCGCTTACACGGGCATCGCGGATTACTACACGTTCCTCGGCGTTTACGCGGTGCTGCCCTTCTCTGAGACTTCAGCTTCGGCCAAAGAGGCCGCGCTCAAAGCCGTCGCGCTCGATGACGAGCTGGCCGAAGGCTATTCCGCGCTCGGCATTGCGACGATGCTGCATGATTTCGACTGGCAGATGGCCGGGCGTTATCTCAAGCGCGCGGTCGAGCTGAATCCGAACTACGCGATGGGGCATTCGTGGTACTGCTATTACTTAGGAGTGCTCGGACGTTTCGACGAAGCACTGGCGGAGGTTCGGCGCGCGATTGAGATAGACCCTTTGACGCCTATCCTGCACCACACACTGAACTGGACTTACTATTACTCGCGGCGTTACGAAGAATCAATCGCCTCGACCCGCAAGCTCGTCTCGAACGAGCCGCAATACGGATTAGGATATATCATTCTGTGTCTCGTGCTCTGGCAGACGGGAGCATATCAGGAAGCCGTCGAAGCAGGGGAGCGTGCCGTCGCGCTGCTCGGCAGAAGTCCTTACACGCTGGTCTGGCTCGCGTCGGCTCACGCGGCTGCCGGAGAGGTGGAGCGCGCGCGCGCGTTGCTCGAAGAGATTCAGGAGATGTCGGCTGTGCGTTACGTGTCGCCCTACTTGCTGGCGATGGTGTACTGCAATCTGAATGATAAAGAGCGTGCGTTCCAACAGCTCGAACGCGCATGTGAGATACGTGACGCGCGCCTCATGTGGCTCGGCGTTGACCCGCAGCTCGACGCCTTACGCGCAGACACGCGCTTTTCAGAACTCCTGCGTCGCATCAACTATCCCACGAGCCAAAAATGATCTTGTTTTCTTTGCGCCTTTGCGCCTTTGCGTGAGAAAGAGTTTCACGCAAAGGCGGTGGTGACGCAAAGACGCAACGCACTCTTAAAGCTTTGCTTGGAATCAAAATGGATATTTTAAAACACAACAGCGAGGCATGGGATAAGGAGTCGGCGGCGGGCGGGCCGTGGAGCATTCCCGTCAGCGCGGAGGTTATCGCGGCGGCGCGCGAGGGCGTGTGGAGCGTCGGGCTGACGGTCGGCAAGCGTGTTCCTGTGGAATGGTTTCCAGCGCTGAAGGGACTCGACATTCTCGCTCTGGCATCGAGCGGAGGACAGCAGGCTCCTATCCTCGCGGCGGCTGGCGCGAATGTCACCGTGCTCGACAATTCCGCCGAACAGCTCTCCAAAGACAGGCTGGTAGCCGAAAGAGAATCGCTTTCGATGCGGCTTGAAAAGGGCGATATGGCAGACCTTTCGAGATTCGCGGACGAATCCTTCGACTTGATTTTCCATCCCTGCTCAAACTGCTTCGCGTCGGACGTGCGGCCTGTCTGGCGCGAGGCGTTCAGAGTCCTGCGACGTGGCGGAGCATTGCTCGCGGGCTTTTTCAATCCGATCTTCTACGTCGTGGACAAAGAGCTTGACGGGCAGGGCATCATCAAACTCAGGCACAGGCTTCCGTACTCCGACGTGACGAGCATCAGCGAAGATGAGAGGCAGGCTCTGATTCAGAAGCGCGTGAAGGAAGAGACGCTTGAGTTCGGGCACACGCTTGATGACCAGATTGGCGGACAGCTCGAAGCGGGATTTCTGCTGGCGGGCTTCTTTGAGAATTACTGGAATGACGAAGCGACGACGCTGAATAAATATCTGCCCGTCTATCTCAACACGCGGGCCATCAAGCCATAAAGCGGAGTTGCAAAAATGCGCGACGTGATAAGCGACATCGAAGAAGTGACGCCTGAATGGTTGACAGGCGTGCTTCGTGAAAACGGTTTTCTGCCGCAGGGCCAAGTCACAGGCATTAAAAACATTTTAGCTAAAACCTTCCTGCTCTCGATTGTATTCCGGCTTGAAATCAGTTACTCGGATGACGCCACCGCAGCCTTTGCGCCGTTGAAAATATTCCTGAAAACTTCCAGACCTGACTTGCCGCCGGAGCTTGGCTCTGAAATCAATCGAAAAGAGGTCGAGTTTTATCACACCATTCAGGCTCTGATGCCCGACGCACATTTTATACGCTGCTACGACGCGGCATATTCCGAAGAGTCGGGCGGCATGCACTTGCTGCTGGACGATCTATCTGACACACACTTTCAAACCGATGTGCCTCAGCTTCCCTCAAAAGAGGATTGCGAATTAGCCGTGGACTGTCTCGCATCGTTGCATGCGAGCTGGTTCGAGCATCCACGGCTCGGAATGGATGTCGGACAGCTTTTGAGTGAACCGGAGCTACAGGATTTTGTACACGGGGTGGAAAAAAGCGTCGTCAGGTTTCTTGATTTCATGGGCGACAAACTTTCCGCCGGGCAGCGGGGGATTTATGAGAGCCTGCTCGCGTCGTCGTATCTGCCGTGGAAACATTTGACCGATGCGAGAGGGCTGACGCTCATCCATGGCGACGCTCATTGCTGGAATTTTCTATACCCGCGAGACGCCGGACGCGAGCGAGTCCGCATTTTCGATTGGAGCCTCTGGCATCTTGATCTGGGCGCGAGAGATTTGGCTTTTATGATGGCTCTCGGTTGGGACAAAGAGCGCAGGGCGGCGATGGAATCTCATCTTTTGAAACTTTATTTTTGCCTTTAAGTAACGCGTATGCCGCTTGAGCTTAAATCTTCTTCTGTCGGAATATCCGCGTCTTCAACCGTGGAGAGGATTTCCTGCGTGACGTTTGGCAGGGTGACGATGCGGTTGGCCTGTTTGCTGATGGTCATCTCGAAGAGGTTGCGCGCGGTGCGTGCGTTGCCGAACGATTCGTCGCGCGCGAGTGTGAGCAGTTGGAATATCGCCAATAGCTTCTCTTCCGCGCCGTGCGTCAGCTTGAAAGCGGCTTTCGCGGCAAAGCCTTTGAATATTTCGACAAGCTGTTCGGGTTTGTAATCCTCGAAGTGAAAGAACTTGTTGAAGCGCGAGCGCAAGCCCGGATTGGAAGCGATAAAGTCATCCATCTTCTCTGTGTATCCGGCGACGATGACGATCAGCTCGTGCCTGTGGTCTTCCATCAGCTTGAGCAGGGTTTCGACCGCCTCCTGCCCGAAATCACTCCCGCGTCCCTCAGGGTTGAGCGCGTATGCTTCGTCTATAAAGAGCACGCCGCCGAGCGCGTTGGTAACTACCTCTTTCACTTTCAAGGCGGTCTGTCCGACAAAGCCAGCGATCAACCCCGCGCGATCAGTCTCGACCAGATGCCCGCGACTCAGAATCTTGAGCGAGCGGTAGACCTGCGCGAGCAGGCGCGCGATGGTTGTCTTGCCCGTCCCCGGATTTCCGTAAAAGACCAGATGCCGCGAGACAGGCAGCGGCGACATCCCCTGCTCTTCGCGCATCCGCTGCACCTTGAGAAAATTGACTAGCTGCCGCACGTCCGCCTTCACTCTCTCAAGCCCGACGAGCGCGTCCAGCTCCTTCAACAACTCTTCGAGCGGGCGCGCAGGCTCGTCTTCAATCGCGGCAGCATCACTTTCAGCCTGCGCTGTTTGAGCCTGCTCTTTTTCATCACGCGCTTCGGTCTCGGAATTTTTCAAAGCCTCTGCTATGTCCGCCGCTTCAGTGCCATGCGGGTAGAGCGTCTGTTTGAACTTGAGGAGCGCGGCGGCTTCGGCCTTCGTCACTGTGCCGTCGGATTTGATGACGAGGTTGGCAAACTCGAAGAGCGCGTGCCGCGCGCGGTCTGCGTAATTGAAGCCGAAGCGGCGGTCGTATTCTTCGAGATAAGAAAGGATGACAGGCGCGCTATCCAGTCTTTGCTGTATGCGCGGGTCGAAAGACTGCTGCGACGAAAGCGGGAAAGCATGCTCTTCATGCTTGAGGTCGAACCAGCGGCAGATGGCCTCAAAGTAACTTTGCTTCTCTTCAATCGAACACTGCCTCACATCTACGAAACGCTTGGCGATGGCGACGAGTTGATTGTCAAACACCATACGCGCTTCGGGCGGAGGCGACGCGCCGCGCCAGACAGAACGTATGCTCAGCTCAAGCGGGAGATATAGATCGCTGAAAGATTTTCGGAGAGCCGCAATCAGATGTTTGTTGTCAGGATTCAAGCGCACAGAAATTTCGTCTCCTCTTCCTTTCGCGTCTTTGCGCCTTTGCGGGAAATATCTCACGCAAAGGCGCAAAGGCGCAAAGAAGAAATGATAACGCTTAATTTCTGTGGCCGTTGCCGCGCAGCAGTGCGGCGAGGGCGAGGCCGGAGCCGAAGAGGAGCGCGCCGGTGATGATCGGATGCAGCGTGGCTTTCGTGTAGAGACTGCTTTCGGCGACGTGTCCGTCGTAGCCGCCGCGCTCTTCGAGGTCGCCGGAAGGATAATACAGTCCCTCTCTTCTGGAAGCAGCCGCGGGCTTGTCCGACTGTTGCAGGTCGAACATGGTCTTCTCCATCATCCTGTCGGTCAGGCGCGGCGCGTGTTCTCCCATAGATGAAAGAGCTTTGCCTCCGCCGCCGACGTAAACATCTCTTTCCGGATGCTCGGCGCAGTGCAGGATGGCTTCGGCGACCGTCTCCGGTGCGTAGACGGGCGGCGGATTCTGCGGCTCGACGGGCAGATAATTTTTCGCGTGCTCACGATACGGCGTGTCAATCGCGCTCGGCTTGATGAGCGTGACGGAGACGGGCGCGCCCTCTTCTTCGAGTTCCATACGGAGCGCGTCCGTGTAGCCTTTGACCGCGTGCTTTGAAGCGCAGTAAGTTCCCTGCAACGGAATCGCGCGGTCTGAGAGCACGCTGCCGATGTTGATGAGCGCGCCGCCATGCTGTTTCAAATGCTCTGCGGCGACGCGCGAGCCATGCACCAGGCCCCAGTAATTCGTCTCAAAAAGCTGACGGTGATCGTCCATCGAAACATCCAGCACGCGCCCGTAAATCGAGACGCCCGCGTTATTGACCCACGTATCGAAACCGCCGAAACGCTCAATCGCTGCCGCCGCGATGTGCTCGACCTCATCTTCCTGCGACACGTCCGCGTCCACAAAAGTCGCTTCGCCGCCCGCCTCTTTAATCTCTTCGACGAGCTGGCGCAAAGCCTCTTCATTACGTGCCGCCAGCACGAGACGCGCGCCTCTCTGCGCGGCCATGCGCGCCGTCACCAGGCCGATGCCGCTCGACGCGCCCGTGATGACAATCACCTGTTCATTGAGTTTCTTGAGTTGTATATTCATCCTTCTTCATCTCCTTTTTCTAAGCACTGCTTGTTTCGGAAGCCTTGTCGCTCGCCGGTCTGCCCGAAAGCGAATTCGGCGCATCCAGATGCGCGCCATTGTGTACGCTCATGCCGAGCCGCTCGACCAACTCGCCGCCCAGCCAGCCCGTCAGCATGGACAATCCTGCTCCCGCAAACGACAGGAGGTGCTCGAAGAGTTCCGGCCTCTCCGGAGCATCGCGCCGCATGTACCAGCTCGCGGCGAACAGGAGCAGCACAAGCATATTGCCGAGTCCATGCACCAAGCCGACCGATTTGGCGCGCGTCCCCTGCGGAATCTCAAACCAGTCAATCCAGCCCGGCAACGCGGCTACAACCCCGCCGACCAGCCCCGCCGCGATCATCCAGTAAGCGACCACAGCCATCGTCGGGTTGCCCCGGATTAAATAGACCGCATCGAAGATAACCGCCGTCGCCAGCAATCCGAGCGGAAACGTAATCAGTATCGGATGCATGCCGTGCCCCAAAATCCTGGCCCTGCTTTCCATAATCCTCCTTGTGTTAAGCGCACTGGCACATAGAAACAGACCGCGCGCGAGCTTCAAAGCAGAAGTCTTTAAAAGATAGCTTACAGGGGTTTCGAGCTTAGCCTACTTGCAGGGAGTCTTTGGAGTGTAAAGAAGATGACAAGAAAGTGTGGCAACTCAAGGTAAATTCAAACAGGGATGAACAGGCTGAACAGGATAGAAGATGGCAGATTTGAGATTTGAGATAGCAGATTAAAGATTTGAGATTTGAGAGGGAAATTTTGATAGTGAAAATTTGAGACTTGAGATTTAAGAATGAAGCTTTTGAGATTTAAGAATGAAGCTTTTGAGATTTAAGATTTAAGAGTGAAAATTTTGAGAATTGAGAGTGAAAATCTCAAATCTCAAATCTGCCCTCTCAAATCTCAAATTTGCTATCTCAAATTCTTATCCTGCCTATCCTGTCCATCCCTGTTTGAATCTGCCTTGAGCTTCCTGTGTGCGGCTCGCGTAGAGGTCTGCTTCGCCTGCCGGGCGCGTGTTCCAACGCTTGTGTATCCAGAGCCATTGTTCAGGGTAGAGCCTGACGTACTTTTCAATCACTTCGGTGATTCGCGCGGTGAGGGCGCGCACGTCCTCTTCCGCGTCGTCGGACGGCGTGATTGAGACGGGCGGCTCGATACGCAGCATGAATCGTCTCCGCTCTTCATCCCACGGCGCGAAGATGGGAAGCACTGTCGCGTCCGTTCTCAGCGCGAGCGTGGCGAGGCTCGAAGTGGTCGAGGCGGGGATGCCGAAGAAATCCACGAAGACGCCCTCGTGCGGCTGCGTGTTGAGGTCTACGAGAATGCCGAGCGTGCCGCCCGCGCCGAGCGTGCGGAGCATCGGGCGCGCGGCTGCACGCTTGTCTATCGAGCGATTGCCAAAGCGCGTGCGTGTCCTTTCAACCAGCTCTTCGATCAGCGGATTGTCTATCCGCCGCGCCAGAAAATCCACGCGATGCCCGAAGGCGGAGAGAGCGAGACTCGTCAACTCCCACGCGCCCAGATGACCCGTGAAAAGAATCGTCCCGCGACCGCGCGCCTCCGCCGCTTCGAGATGCTGCAAGCCTTCGCACTCGACGATTTCGGAGAAGCTTTCGGGCGTCGCGCGCTCGAAGTGGCTGAACTCGCCGAGCAATCTTCCGAGACTGGCAAAGCAGGCGCGCAGTGTGCGCTCGCGCTCCGCTTCGTTCATCTGTGGAAAAGCCATCTCAAGATTGCGCGTCCCGGCGCGCCTCAGCCTTCCGCCGAACGCGTAAGCGATACGCCCCAAACCGCGCCCCATAGCGACCGCCGCAGAACGCGGCATCAAGCCGAGTCCCGCCAGCAACGTGCGCGCCGCAGCATACTCAAGCGCAGTCTGGACTTTTCCGTGTTTACTCATCTCGCCTCAATCTCAAGCTCCGTAGTGTAATGCTCCGCAGACACAACGGGCAAACACGAATCGAGCCTGCTTTGCATGACTTTCAACAGAAGCGTGCTATAAATTGTGAGTGTCGGGATAACTCAACCTTTGCGCTTTAAGCCTCAGATGAAAATATGAAGCCACCGGAAAGAATCGAAACTCAAAGGCTCGTGCTCAGGCTTCCCGTTCCGGCGGATGCCGAAGCTATCTTCAGCTCATACGCGCAGGACGCGGAAGTCACGCGCTATATGATCTGGAGTCCGCACAAAAACATAGAAGAGACGCGGCGCATCCTCGCAGGCTTTATCGCGGAGTGGGAAGGCGTTGAGCGTTTCCCGTATGTCATCACGCTCAAAGAGACCGGCGCGCTCGTCGGCATGATCGAGATACGCCTTGACGATTTCAGAGCCGACGTGGGTTACGTCCTCGCGCGCGAGCATTGGGGCATGGGTCTGATGAGCGAAGCGTTGTCAACGGTGGTCGAATGGGCTTTGCGGCAGGAATCCATCTATCGCGTCTGGGCATTGTGCGACGCTGATAACGCGGCGTCCGCACGCGTGCTCGAAAAAGCGGGCATGCGACGCGAAGGCTTGCTGCGCCGCCGCACGATTCATCCCAACCTCAGCCATGAGCCGAGAGATTGCTACTCTTACGCGATAACCCGGTGAAAAATAAAAATCAATGCTCAGCCCTCAAGACGCAGATAACATTCACGAGCCTCTCCTCCTCACATTGACTCACTCCGAGAGGCCGAGGAGATTGACAACCTCCTGCCTCTACATTTATCTTGCGAAAGTCTGTTAGGCTGTCAGTTTAAAGGGACATGCTCGCCACGGCCAAACACTCTATCGCTCACGCCGGGTAAAGGCGTTTAGCGCCCGACCAATCACGGTAAGCGATTTTCATCCATGCTAAACCGTTCGTCCTTAAGACAGCCAAGCGTTACCTGATCACACTTCACCTTGAGGTACAACCATGACCGCTCCTCTAATTGCTATTGTCGGTAGCTACGACCCGAAGCGTGTTGATGAACTGTCGCTGAAAAACGTCGGGCTTGCTAAAGAGGCTGGAATAGAACTAGGTCGGGAGCTTGCGAGGCAGGGATGTCACATCGTGGTCTACGCGAGCTATCCGTACCTGCTGGAGGTGGACGTGGTGAGTGGCTACGTCGAGGTTAAGAACGCGAAGCCGGAAGAGGGCTGCATTCAAGTTCACTACTCCGTAAAATATGATCAGCCTTCATTCCTCGGCGACGTGGACAAAAAGGGAATGTTCAGGTTCAAGCCGGATAATAATCCTGAGTGGGAGGTCTCGTTCTATCGCTCACTGCGTGAGGTTGACGGACTGCTCATGCTGGGCGGCGGCCCGTCGTCCATGATCGCAGGGGTCGTTGCCATGGGATCCTGCAAACCGATAGTCACAATCGCCTCTTTCGGCGGCTACGCCGGGAAGATTTGGGAGCTTCTGCCCGTGCAGCAAAAGCTTCTGACGGCGGAAGAGGTCTATCTCATGGCAGACCAATGGAGGCCGGAGTTGGCTAAAAAGTACGTGGAAATTTTGGTGAGGCAGCTTGAGCAACTCACACAGGAGGAAAAAGAGAAGAAAGATCAGGCGGCGCGCACAGAGGAATCCCTGCGTGAACAACTTGCGCAGAGGGAGACTCAATTCAACCAAGAGCTTGAGCGTCAGGCGAAGGAGCTACGGGCGGATTTCGAGAAGAGGATGGAAGACCTCCAGCGCGCCGAGCGTGCTAACAGAAAGGCAGCGACACATTACGCCGTCATCTCGGCAATTTTTCTTATACTGGCGTTAGCCCTGTGGGTCATTGCACTCGGGAGACCCAACATCCCCGTTATCTGGCTGGTAATTTTCCTTATCGCGTCGCCCCTCGCAGCCGGAGTCTCCGGCTCAACTATCCAAGTGGCATTTAGCGCCCTCGGAATAGGCCAGGACCAATCGGCGCAGCCTCAAAAAGAGTTGCCGCCCGTCATCACCAACGCCGCGATGGGACTTGTGGGCGGCGGCATCACGATGCTGATCTACATCATCACTCAACTCGTCGCTATTGGCGATGATGTTCAGGCAAAACACTATCTCCGCTTGATACCGTTTGCCATCGTCACCGGCTTCGCAGCAGGCTTCGCTCTCGACGTGGTTGCGCGTAAGCTCCGCGAGACGGCGGAGAAAGGCGTACTGCCTGCTTTCTCGTCTAAAGTTAAGGATGCGGGCGGCGGCTCAGCCTAATATCCTTAGAAGCCTGTGGCCTCTTACGTCGAACTCGATTTAGCTACCTCAGAGCCACGATTCCATCTGCTACGGCACGTAGACGGATGGAATCGGGACATCACTCGCCGGACCGAACCGCATGGATGTAAATCCTTGCGTGCTTCCCGGCATGTACTATTGACCGGCGCGGAATACTGCGACATCCGTTCTGCCATCGCCGTCATAATCGGCAGAGACTGGAACATCGCCGCTCGCGCGAGCCTCCGAAAGCCGCGACCTTATCCGCGAGCCGTTGTCCGAAGGTCAGCTTCTGCTCAAACTCCAGATAGGTATCGTGGCTGATGTGCAGGCGATCACTGAAATGCAGAACGACCCGATGCTCACTTTCAGGCAGGGCATCAAGGCCGCTCTTAAATCGCTTCTTCGCAAAATCCCGCAGGTGTTTGCTCATAGTAATGCTCCATCAGCTTTATCGAGAGCAGGCGGCTCGCAGCCGTGATTAGCTCGAACTCGTTGTCGCTTTCCGGTTAAGAAAATGCTCTCGAACTTGCGCCGCAACCTGCGGGTCGGTCATCTTGTCGGCTGGTTCGACACCCACAACGCGTTCGCCTAGATTCTCTTTCTCCAGACGTTTTTTTAGCTCGCCCTTTGCTTCGCCGGGACCGAATATCAGAATAGATTCTGTATCACGTATGCACGAAATCACCTCTTCATAGTAACTGTTGAGATGTCCGGTCAACTCTCGCTGCCGTATATCATCCGCTGGCTTTGACGCACCGGAATGTCCGTGATGATTTTCCTCTTTAGAGCTAATCAACTTAATCTCTTCCTCTGCGCCCCCGACAAACACGATCACAGCCTTTCTATGATCTATCCACAAACCAACTGTCGTTTTCATAATCTTCTCCCTTGTCTGTTATATGAGCCGCGTCAGCCGCCCATGACCTTGCGATATGCCACATACAAATCGGATAGCCGGTCTGCGGACGCAGGATCGCTACGGGCAAGCAAGGTGATAAGCTCATCGCGCCCTGCCAACAACGGCTGCATGCTAACTCTTTGAGTCTGTGTAAAGACCGAAGCATCCGCTTTATCAATTTCTGCGCGTGCGGAGGTGAAGAACTGGCTGGCAGACTGGCGGGCTGGCTCATACTCGCCGCGCCGTGCGTCAATTATCGCGGAGGCGAGATTACCCTGCGTCCTGACAAGCGTTAATTGTCGCTCCGCCTCTGCAAGATTACCGGTAGCCGTCCGCGCCTTGAGCCACATCGGAACGAAGCCGAGCAGGAAAGCTATGAGCAGTACGCTAGCATAGATTATGAAGCGTTGCATTACAGGGGTTGACTTGACTGTCACAGGCTCTACGTCCTCACTCATAATTTCTCCTTCATATAACAGACCCGAATAAGCTGAATCACGGCCTTAGTCCTCATCGCTTTTCTTCTCAAACAAAAAGCGGTTCTTATCTTCCTGCCAATCTTTCGCCATGCGCTCAAGTGAAGGCTTGTACCTCTCGAAATCCTGCCGCACCAAATCCGCTGTCGATTGAGTCACAAGAAAAGCGGGTTTCTGCTCGCGGTCATCATCCGGTTCGGACATCTCGAACAGCCCCTCTGTGTCGTTATCAATGATGACCGGCACGCCGCACCATATTCGATTCCCCGAACCGTCGCCGTTATCTTCGGTTGCGGCGGCTTCGGCACAATGCGGCGCGACCACGTCTGACGCGTCTATGCCAGCGCGGTTGGCAACGTCCACGGCCTGCTGTACGAGCCGACGCGCGGTGTTTAATGCTTCTTCCCTGTTCATCGTCTTTACACTCATTTGGCTAAGAGGCGTGCGCGCTACGCTCATACTCTTTCTTCACTACCGCATAGCACTCACAGGCAGTCGCCTCCAGCCTGCGCCGGTCAAGGATAGTCACTTTCCCACGTGTATAGCGGATCATCTTTTTGTTTTGGAGATGCCCGGCAGCCCTCGTCACCACGGAACGGGTCACGCCGAGCATCATCGCCATGAACTCGTGTTTCATCTCAAACTCATCCAGCGGCGCATGGTCATGCGTCATCACGAGCCAGCGCGAGAGGCGTTTATCCACCGCGTGCGTGCTGACACAGGCCGCCGATTGAGAGACTTGAGCAAAGAGCGCGTGGCTGTAGCGTTGCAGCAAGTTCTGTAGCGCGCCGCCGCGCTTGAGTTCGTCTCTGAGCGCGCCGGCCTTCAGACGCATCGCGCTGCCCGGCATCTGTACGAGAGCGCGGTTCGGCATCGTATTCATCCCCAACGCCACAGCGCCGCCGAACATCCCTTCGTGACCGATGATGCCTATTTCTCTGGGCGTCTTATCTTTCATCACGACAAGGAGCGAGATGAGTCCGTCGTTGGGAAAGTAGACGTGCGTGAGCGGCTCTCCGGCCTCATAGAGAACATCCATGAATGGCAGAAGCACGGGTTCCAGATCTGGAAACAGCCGCTTGTACTCTTTGGATGGCAGGGCTGCGAGAAGTTGATTCTGGATTGGCGGCGGTCGAGAGTTGTTGTGCATCAGGTACACTCCTTTTTCACTGTAGTCCGTGGTGAAACCAGCAGACGGCACAAGGAGACGTTTCTTAGTCAAGTCCTGATGTCGAGAGATGAATTCTAAAAGAACAGGTGCAACAAGTATACCCTATCTGCTCTTATCTGTCAGTGTGCTAACACACATATAGGCTAAAGGCTATAGTGAAGACGATTGCAGGGTAAGCCGCGCGTCTTGCAGAAATGTAAAACCGCCGAACTTTCCCAAGTCCAGCGGTTTTATCACCCCTTGTGCGATTCTCCCTTTACACCCGCCCAAGGCGTAAAGAGACTTACCAATACAGGCAAGATATTCTCAGTTAAGAGCATTTGTCTGTGCGCTAACGCACATATAGGATGTATAATCCCGGACATGTATTTTACAAAGGGGGGGCCACACTCATGTCCCAAACATTGCTTGAGCCGATAGAGAACCGAATTCTCGCCATGCTTCCACGAGAAGAGTATGAGCGGCTGTTGCCTCACTTAGAGCACCTTAACCTTAAGCTCGGCGAGGTCATCTACGAATCCGGCGGGCAACAGAACTACATCTATTTTCCGACCACCGCCATCATCTCTCTGCTCTACACGATGGAGAACGGCTCGTCAGCCGAAATGGGCGTGGCGGGTAACGAAGGACTTGTCGGCGTCGCCCTCTTTATGGGTGGCAATACTGCGCCAAATCGCGCCGTCGTGCAGAGCGCGGGAGCTGCTCGCAGGATGAAGACGAATGTGCTTCAGGATGAGTTCGCGCGGGGCGGCACGTTTCAACGCCTGTTGCTCAAGTACACACAGGCGTTGATGACGCAGATGTCACAGACAGCCGTCTGTAATCGCCTGCACACGGTCGAGCAGCAGCTCTGCCGCTGGCTCTTGCTGAGCCGCGACCGCTTGAACACGGATGAGCTGGTGATGACACAGGGACTCATCGCCAACATGCTGGGCGTACGCAGAGAAGGCGTCACCGTCGCCGCGCAACGCTTGCAGGAAAACGGACTGATCTCTTACGTGCGAGGTCGCATCATGATTCTTGACCGGAGCGGTTTGGAAGCGACCGTTTGCGAGTGCTACGGGGTGGTCAAAAACGAGTATGCCCGTTTGCTCGGATGAGAGAGCTTTCTCTCATCGTTTCCTTCCTTCCACGAATATGTGTGCTAACGCACAGACGGCCTCGCCTCGCCTGTGTTACACAAAGAGAGTTTAATTCTCAGTCGAATGAATTCGGCTTTCGTTAAAGACTCAGCCAGCGACAATTGATTAGAGCCAATCGCTTTCCTCTCGTGCCGTTTGTCGTCTTTGATGACTTGATTAAATGCGAGGAATTCCTCATGCAACCTACAAAGCCTGTTACTCCAATTGATGATCGGTTGCGCGCTGCTCTGCCGGATGAGGCCGACAACATGACCGATTCCCAGCCGACGCAGGAAGGGCTGAGGAGTTCGGAAATCCGTTACCGTCGGCTCTTCGAGGCCGCGCGGGACGGGATCCTTATTCTCAATGCCGCCACTCTGAAAATTACCGACGTGAATCCATTTATGATGGAGCTTTTGGGCTACTCACGCGCAGAATTTCTGGGCAAGGAGCTGTGGGAAATCGGTCTCTTCAGTGATAAGGAGGCGAGCCAGAACGCGATTCGAGAATTGCAGGCGACGGGCTATCTTCGCTATGAAGACTTACCGCTGCAATCAAGTTGCGGGGAGCGTCGGGAGGTAGAGTTTGTCAGCAACGTCTATGAAGAAGACGGCTATCAGGTTATTCAATGTAACATCCGCGACATCACTGAACACAAACGAGCGGAGGTAGCACACAGGCTTCTGTTGGAGAGCGCATTGGAGAGAGAGCAGGCGGCGCGCGCGGAGGCTGATGCAACTAACGGCATCAAAGATGAGTTCCTCGCCATCCTGTCACATGAATTGCGTACTCCTCTGACCTCGATTCTCGGCTGGTCGCAGATGCTCAAAGACGGTCATCTCGACGACGTAGGGTCAGACCGCGCGCTTGAGATCATCGTCCGTAACGCCCGCTCGCAAAGACGGCTCATTGACGATCTGCTAGACATCTCGCGCATCATCACGGGCAAGCTACGCCTCGATGTGCGCCCGGTCGAACTCGCGCAGATAATCGAGACAGTCGTTGACGGCGTGCGCCCGGCGGCAGATGCCAGAAAAATTCAATTGCGGATTTCGGATTTCGGAGTGCGGATAGAAGAGGGGGCAGACTCATCCTCCGGCCTGCGACCGGCGGACAAAATCAAACGTGCCGGTGACTCCGAAATCCGCAATCCGCAATCCGCATTTCAGGTGATGGGCGACCCGGACCGGCTCCAACAAGTTATCTGGAATCTATTAACCAACGCGATCAAGTTCACACCCGCAGGCGGGCGCGTCGAGGTGCGGCTGGAGCGCATCGAATCCAACATCGAGTTTACCGTCAGCGACACGGGGCAGGGCATCGTCCCGGAACTTCTGCCACACATCTTCGAACGCTTTCGCCAGTCCGACTCGTCTAGCACACGCAGACATGGCGGGCTTGGACTCGGCCTCTCCATCGTGCGCCAGTTGGTTGAGCTGCACGGCGGGACGGTGACGGCTCAAAGTCCGGGCGCAGGAGAGGGCACAACGTTCAAGGTCAGACTTCCGCTGATGAGCGTACACCACGAACTCGGTGAAGCAGAGCTGACGCCCCTCATGATCGAGAGCCGCGCGCTGGCCGACCGGCAGCCATCGCTTAATGATCTACGGGTGCTCGTCGTTGATGATGAACCGGACGCGCGCGAGCTTGTCACGGTGGTGTTGACCGGGGGCGGCGCGAAAGTGGTCTGTGTCGGGTCAGCCAGCGAAGCGTTGTCAGAAATGGAGCGCGGGCGATTCGACGTGCTGGTCTCGGACATCGGAATGCCTGAGATGGACGGACATGATCTGATCAGCAAAGTACGCGAGCTTCCGGCAGACTGTGGCGGCAGAATTCCGGCTGCGGCGTTAACGGCCTACGCCGGAGTCGAAGACGGGAGACGAGCGTTTTCGGCGGGCTATCAGCTGCACATTCCGAAGCCGGTCGAGCCAGCCGAGTTAACAACCGCTGTGGCAAATCTTGCCGGACGATACACCTCCCTCTAGCCAATTGTGGAGTTCGGATAGCGGCTTGAAAAG
The DNA here is from genome assembly GCA_964246305.1 of uncultured Pyrinomonadaceae bacterium. GTDB lineage: Bacteria > Acidobacteriota > Blastocatellia > Pyrinomonadales > Pyrinomonadaceae > JACMLC01. Next base: position 28,463 of record CAXTPS010000022.1, on the reverse strand, counting down.
CAAAGACGTTATCCGCTCATTCTTAAATCCGCAATCAGCAATCCGCATTCCGCAATCTAAAATATGATATTGTCGCATCTCATCAGTACTACGCTCTTCGGAAAGTGGAGAGCGAGGCGAGCATTCGCAGCTCAGAACAGTAATAGAGAAGAATCACGCGATGCCTTCTGGAAAGACGCACGATACGATTACTTTCATGCTCGGCGTGCCGACGTTTGCGGCGGCGTGGGCTGTGTCGGGGAGCATCGGGCTGGCGACGATTGTGACGTGCGCGATGCTGTTCGGCGGTTTGATGTTCGGGCCTGATCTGGATATTCAATCGCGGCAGTACACGCGCTGGGGCGTCTTTCGTTTTTTGTGGCTGCCGTATCGAATGCTCTTTCGCCATCGCTCAAGATGGTCGCACGGCATCATCTTCGGCACGTTGATTCGCGTCATCTACTTTGCGCTGGTCATCGCGCTCGTCACGGCGGCGGCGGTCTACCTGCGCGCGTTGGTGGTGAGCGGCGCGCCTCCGTCTGCGACAGAGATAGTCAGCGCGTGGCAGGCGATTGAAACGGGCATCGCACAGACGGTCGGCAAGCATGCTGCGTGGGCTGTCTTCGCCGGTCTGTGGTGGGGCGCGGCGAGCCACACGCTGACAGATGTCGCGTGGTCTGTCCTGCGAAAAAGCTCCGAGATATTTTAAGAGCAGTGACAAGTGACAGGTGATGAGTAAAAAGCACGAAGCGATAATGAGATTGCGGATTGCGGATTGAAGACAGAACGCTTTTCATCAAGTCGCTTTTCATTAAAATGCTTCTCATCCATCCGTAATCTCAAATCTCACATTTGAAATCTCAAATCATTATTCTTCAATGCCCTGAGCGCGTCTGTACCAGGCGATAGGCCTGACGGCGCACCGCTTCCGAGACGTTACGGCTCTGCGAGAGGTGTTGTAGGTCTTTGGTGCGTATGCGCGGCAGGATGGACATGGATGCCGGAATCGGCGTGCGCGGATTGCGCGCGAGATTGTGGATGATGGAATAGGAGCGCGCCCACGCCCGGTTCAGGGAGATGAGGCGCAGGACTTCATCCGAGACTGTGCGCATCGCGGAGATGTTTTCGACCTCGTGATCGGTGAGGCGTGGGTTGTGTATGACGCCCGTCGAGACGATCTTGTTTGAATCGCGGATGAGGATGCCGCGCGCCTCACGGTCGCCTTTCATCGCCAGCTTGATGCGATCTTTGACGGACATCATGATGATGCGGCGAATCAGCGAGATGCGTTCCGGCGAAACATCGCCCTCGCGGCTCGCCTCGCCGATGATGCGCTCGACATTGGCGACTCGCTGCTCGTAGCTCTCGTCGAAAAGCTCCTCCATCCGTTCGAGCATCAGCCACGAATCGTCTATGTCCACGTCCGAGACTTCGATGTGCTGCGCGATGAGCCACGCGTCTTCGAGCGTGATGCCGTCAGCCGCTCCGAGCGATTCCGCGCTCTCTATAAATTCGGCGGCGGCGGCGCGTCCCTGCGCACGCAGCTCTTCCGCGATCTGTTGCGCGCCGCGTTCCTTCTCGAAAAACTCGCGCTTCGTTTCGCGCGCTCTGCGCTCGGCTTCGGGCGTGCGCGCGGGGTTATTGATGACGGCTTCGATGATCGAAGGGGCGCGAATCAGACGCTGCTGGTTGACCGTAATCAGTTCGAGCAGCGCGCCGTCCGGGGTAATGGAGGCAAGCAGCGCGACCGCTTCATCCGGGGTGCTTTTGTTGAGCGTGACGGCTTCGTGAATCTCGCGCTCCAAACCGCCGCGCGCGGCCAGATAGCCAAGCACGGACGGCGCGGTCTCTACATCCTTCGCCACGGCCAGCAGTGATTCCGCTTCCTGCGAATCGAGCGTCGCCTCAGCCGCCTCAACCAACCCGGCCTCACCGCTTGAGCGCAAAGCGACCAGAGCTTCCAAAAGGTCTGCCTGCGCGAGCGGCAACAGGCCACGCGCGGCAGCCATCCGCGCAGCCTGCGGAGCAGTGCCCGCGACGATGGCCTGCACTAAAGGATTTGTGGATGTGACACCTGCGCTCATTAAACGATTTAACTCTGACGACGAAAGAACGGCTACAAATATTGTGAAGACGAGCTGCCCTGATGAACTGCCCCTTGCCAGCTCAGATTGCCAGCTCAGATAAAGTTATATTCGATTCTAATATATTGCGAAACGGCGTGACCGTCTTTCATGGCCGGAATGAATTTAATCTTGCGCGCGGCCTCGATACATGATTTGGTCAATCTATCGTCGGACGTGGAAACAACTATGATGTTGCTCACCTCTCCGTTCGCGCGAAATACCGCCTGCAATGTCACGACCCCGTAGATGCCACTGCTCGGCGGAGAAGGTTTGGACAAGATACGCGCTTTGGTTATGACTGCGTTCGGCTTGTAAACAAAATCTTCAAAGTTGCCGGCAGCGTATGGACGCAGAATTATCAGATAGCGGCTCAAGACTTCGGCTTTTGCATGTTTCGGGTTTCGCTTGAGAAAATTCTCTATCTCTGCGACGGTCTCTTTGCTTATGTTGATGAGCTGGTCGAGCTGCTCTTTCGTCGCTGAAGGAAATTCATCGGTGATGAGTAAGCTCAAAGAATTGGACTTCAAGAGCAGCGCAAGCGCGAAATCGGGTTTGCTCTTCAAGGCTGCATCGGCTTCTCCAAACGCGCTCCGAAACTTGAGCTGGTTGTAACGCGCTTCGCCCATGATGTAATGCGCCTCGGCATTCCGCGCATCAAGCCTTAAAGTGCGCTCGGCCTCGACCTCTGCTTCGGGCCACCTGTTTTCGAGCATCAGCGCATTGGCGTATGCGGCGCGTGCCAACGCAAAATCAGGGCGCAGCATGACCGCTTTCTCAAATGCCTCTAGCGCATCCTTGAACTTCGTTTCGAGACTCAGCGCAAGACCCAGATAATACCAGGCGTCCGCATCATCCTTATTTTGCTTGACGGCCTCGCGCAAAGCTTTCACAGCGCCCTTCGCATCGCCCTCTTCATAAAGCTTCTGGCCGCGCTCGCGGTCACCGGCAGGAGAAGCGGCAGGCGTCTGCTGCGCGCGGGCTGTAGAGCATAGAGAGCACGCGATAAATGTGATGCAGAGCATCTGGACGATTGAGAGCAATGCTGTGCAGCGTAGTTTACCCATAGCTAATAGATATTGAAATTGTATTCGACCCTGATGAATTGCGAGACGGGTTTGCCGTTTTTGATGGCCGGAGAAAACTTTATGTTGCGCGCGGCTTTCATCGCCGATTCCGTCAGGCCGTAAGGCAGACGCGCAATCGGAATCAAGCCTCTGATTTTGCCGTCCGCGGAAAATATCATAACCAGCATAACCGTTCCGGTGACCTGATTCTGCCGCGCTGCTTCCGTGTATTCGGGACTCGGTTTGGAAAGAATACGCGCTTTGGTTGTGACATCGTTCGGGCTAAACACATTTGCATCTTTCAGCTCATCGGTCAGCTCTGCAAAGTCGCGCAGGAAGTCGGCGCGCGTGCGCCACTCCGAGACTTTCGACTTGGAAGGATTCTCGCTTAGCTCGACATATTTATCTGCGCTGTCAGCCGCTTCGATGAGCTGAGCCTTGAAGGGACTTATGCGCCCGTAAATCTCTTTGAGCGCATCCATTCCTTCCAGCTTATCTGTAATCAATTTATCGGCGAGCCGTGCAGCCTTCTCATGCGCCTTGCGCGCATCTTTGGGATTGCCCTGCGAGGCGAGCGCAAGCCCCAGATAATGCCACGCGCGTATGTCGTTCTTCTCTCTCTTAACGAAGGCTTGAAGCCTCTTAACAGCTCCGGCTGCGTCGCCCGTTTGATAAAGCTTGATGGTCTGCTCGCGCTCTTCGTCAAGCGGCTGGACTGACTGCTGAACCGCCTGTCGGCTCGCGCGCTCTGATGTGGCGGGCGAGCCGTACAGCGTAGGGGAACAGAGAGAGAGGGCGACGGTGAATGTCACCGCGAGTAAGTGGCGAGGGCTAAGCATATCTTTCTCCTAACAGAGCGGTCGCGGTCACACTCCTGCGCCGCAGCATTTCTTGAACTTCTTGCCTGAGCCGCATGGGCACAGCTCGTTGCGCCCGACTTTGGGCTGGTCGCGCGTGATGGTCTTGACCCTTCCGGCCTCTTCACCGGCGGCGGCTGCTCCCTGATTCGGCCCCGTGAACTGCAATTGCGAAGGACGACGAAGCGGTCGCCTTTGCTGCAAGACTTCGGGCGGCTGCTCGGTGACGATTTGCAGGTTAAAGAGCGAGCGAATCGTCGTCGTGTCGATGCGGTCGAGCATCTCCTGAAAGAGATCGAAAGACTGCTTCTTATATTCGACGAGCGGGTCTTTCTGCCCGTAGCCGACGAGGCCGATGCCCTGCTTCAAATGGTCAATCGAGAGCAGGTGGTCTTTCCACTGCGCGTCAATGATGTTGAGCATGATGATGCGCTCGTAAGTTCGCATCGCCTCGGGGCCGACCGCCGTCTCTTTCTCTTCATACTTGGCTTTCAGCTTCTCCCAGATCGCGGCTTCTATTTCCTGCGAAGTCGCGCGCTCGAAATCCATCCCTTCAGTGATGGGGTCGAAGTCGTAAGTGGACTTGAGCTGAATCGTGTAGTTCTCGACATCCCAATCGTCCGGCGAAGCGTCGGGGTTGATGTACTGCTTCGTCAGATCCCCCATCAGGTCGCGCGCGACGCCCGTCTCGCCGACGAGGAACTCGCGTTGGTCAGGCTGCTCCATCAACTGGCGGCGCAGGCTGTAGATGGTCTCGCGCTGCTTGTTCATCACGTCGTCGTACTCAAGCAGGTGTTTGCGCGATTCAAAGTTGCGGCCTTCGACCGATTTCTGCGCGCCTTCGATACGTTTGGAAACCATCTTGGATTCGATGGCGACGCCCTTCTCCATCCCCAGCCGCTCCATCAACGCGCGCACCTTGTCGCCGGCGAAGATACGCATCAGGTCGTCTTCGAGCGAGAGGAAAAAGCGAGACGCGCCGGGGTCGCCCTGACGGCCTGCGCGACCGCGTAGCTGGTTATCAATGCGGCGCGACTCGTGACGCTCGGTGCCGATGATGTAGAGGCCACCGAGTCCAACCACTTCCTTATGCTCCGCTTCGACGATGCGCTTGGCCTCTGCGACGGCTGCTTCCCACTGCTCATCCGTGGCCTCGTCCGGGTCAACCTCGTCGCGCTTTAAGAACTCGCGCGCCATAAACTCGGGGTTGCCGCCGAGGAGTATGTCCGTGCCGCGCCCGGCCATGTTGGTGGCGATGGTGACTGCGCCCTTGCGCCCTGCTTGAGCGATGATCTCCGCCTCGCGCTCGTGATACTTCGCGTTGAGGACGTTATGCGGGACGCCCTCTTTGACGAGGCGGCGCGCGATCAGCTCGGAGTTTTCGACCGAGACCGTGCCGACCAGCGCGGGCTGTCCCTTCTCGAAACACTCCTTGATCTCTTCGACCACCGCGTCCCACTTTTCGGGCAGCGTGCGATAGATGACATCCGAATGATCCTTGCGAATCATGTCCATGTTGGTCGGGATGACAACGACATCGAGCTTGTATGTCGCGTGAAACTCGCCCGCTTCAGTTTCCGCAGTACCCGTCATGCCCGAAAGCTTTTCGTAGAGACGAAAATAATTTTGCAGCGTGATGGTCGCTAAAGTTTGATTCTCTTTTTCGATCTTGACGCCCTCTTTGGCTTCGACCGCCTGATGCAACCCGTCAGACCAGCGTCGCCCCTTCATCAGGCGTCCGGTGAAGTCGTCAACGATGATGACCTCGCCGTCCTGCACGACGTATTGATGGTCGAGCTTGTAAAGCGTGTGCGCCTTCATCGCCTGTTCGACGCAGTGCAGCATCTCCATGTTCGACGGATCGTAAAGATTGCCGACGCCCAGGAGACGTTCGGCTTTGTCCACGCCCTCTTCCGTCAGAACAGCCGTGTGCTGCTTTTCGTCAACCAGATAATCGCCCGAAGTCTTTCCGGTCTCTTCATCCTTATTCCCTTTTTTGAGCTGCGGGATGATGGCGTCGGCCTTGTAATACTTGTCGGTCGCTTCATCTGACGCGCCGGAGATGATGAGCGGCGTTCGTGCTTCGTCAATCAGGATCGAGTCCACCTCGTCAACGATGGCGAAGTAGTGGCCGCGCTGAACGCAGGTCGCAAGGTCGAACTTCATGTTGTCGCGCAGGTAATCGAAGCCGAACTCGTTGTTCGTGCCGTAGGTGATGTCTGCGGCATACGCCGTCTGACGCTCGAAGTCGTCCATGTCGTTCTGTATGCAACCGACTTCAAGCCCCAAGAAGCGATGTATCTGCCCCATCCACTCGGCATCGCGCGAGGCCAGATAATCGTTGACGGTGATGACATGCACGCCGCCGCGTCCGGTCAAAGCGTTGAGATAAGCCGGAAGCGTGGCGACGAGCGTTTTGCCCTCGCCGGTACGCATCTCCGCGATCTTGCCTTCGTGGAGGACGAGTCCGCCGATCATCTGCACGTCGAAGTGGCGCATGCCGGTCGAGCGCATTGAGGCTTCGCGCACGGTGGCGAATGCTTCGGGCAGCAACTCGTCGAGCGCGACGCGCTCACGCCGCTTGAGGTCTTCGGGGTCGCGCGCATTCTCTACGGCTCGCGCCACTCTCTCTTTGAACGCGACTGTGCGCGCTCTCAGCTCATCGTCCGAGAGATTTTTGACGGACGGCTCAAGCTCGTTGATGCGAGCGATGATCGGTTGAATGCTCTTGAGGTAGCGTTGGTTGCTGCTACCGAAAACTTTGGTCAAAAATTTATCTACGCCCATAATCTTTTCCTATCTGGAACGCGCCGGAGCGCACGGTCAAAAACGTATGCAGACGCACTTCTGCGCCAAACGTGCGATTGTAATGGAGCGTGAAAGCCTAAGGCAAGCCAGTGCTGATTTTGAAGCTGTGCGTGTGGAAACTTCTGTGCAACGCACTGTTTGCTTTGAAGGCGACTCCGCAGGGCTAGTTGTTTAAGGCGGCGCGTGGCAGGCGTGTGACGAGAAGAATGCTGTTATTTCCGGCTAGAGATTTTGTGTTTTCAGGAAAGCCTTGCTCGCACGGATTGCGGTCAACCATAAAAGCTCTGGCCGGTCGAACCAGAACGCTCGGATACAGTAACCGCTTTGTCTTAGACTGAGTTCCGTTAACGTCCTCTTTGCTCTCGGTGGTAGCGGAAAAAAGTTCGACGGACTGAGTAGGCTGCGCATAAATCTGCGCAGGTGTGCCGACGGCCAGGAGACAGGCCGAGAGCACTGTGACGAAAAGCGATACGTTGTGAATCCGTGTAGTTTGCAAAACTTAATTCCCGATGTCTTTACGCAATCAGACGCGATCAGGTTGCAGGAGGCAGTTGCTTTCTGACCATTTCGCCTGCGACCTGTCGCGGCATCGTGAAGTTGACGATGATCTGATTACCGTTGGAAGTGACCTTTGTGTTCTTATAAATTTCGGCTTCGTCTTTTCCCTCTTTGTTCATCTTTCCGAGAACCAGCAGGGCATTAAATCCGCTCGCTATTTCCTGTGCGCGCTGCGCCGACTCGACTTCCGATTCCACCTTGGCGACGACATCGCTCTGGTCAAGCTTGATCGTGAAGCGCACCTGTTTGCCGCTCAATCCTGTCTGGTTAAACTTCTTGAGAAACAGGAGCGCGTTGCTGTCATTGAGCTTGGCGACCATATCCTTGGCGACCTCGATCATCACTTCATCGCCTGACTTTCGTTCAACCTGTGGATCGACCAGATGACCATCCGCATCAAGCTTGGCACTGATCACGACCTCTACGGTCTTGTTCAGATCAAGCTTGCCGCTCGTCCTCAAAGCGTTAGTGTTCGCCAGAAAATCTTTGAGCGGACGGGTGTTAATCTCGTTTTCGTCAGGCCGCGCAATTTTATTGTCAGACGCGACCTTGTTCATCTCGGCCTCAAGCTGCTCGGGTGTTTTATCCTTGTTCGCGGCAGCCAGTTGCGCAGGGTCTTTCGGGTCAACTGCCGCCGGAGACGGGTTGGGCGAAGGCGCGACACTACCCGGAATACCCGGAATGCCGGAGGGACGGGGCGTCCTGACTCTCGGCATTTTAGGCGTCATCACGGGCGGCGTCATCACTACGGGCGGAGCCTGTGCGATAATCTGCGGCGCGAGCGGGTCTGGTATGAGCGTGGCGCTCACCGGTTGAAAATAGCCTTCGGGATACTGAAATTTCGGCAGGTTGAGAATCTGCGCGCGGTCTTCGATACTGGTCTTCTTATAATCCTTATCCACCGTTCTCGAATCGGAAAAGGTCGAAGCCAGATTCAACGCATTACGCACGGCAGGCACATAAAAAGCGACCGCCAGCATAATCGCGTGCAGCACGATTGAGCCGCCAGCCAGCCGCAACATCATCGGCCAGCGGGCTTCTCGATCAACCTCAAATTTCTCGAACAGCTCAGGCATTTCCATCATTGCTCTAAAGTCCCGAAATAACCGCCCTTTGGCTCCAATCTTAGACGCAGGAAACGCGCCCCGCGTTGCGAGATAAGTATAAAGGATGAAAGCGGAAAAGCAAGGATGAAGGCGGAGGGATGAAGGATGAAAGTGTGGCTCTCAAAGATGAACGGTTCAAATAAAGCTGAACCGCTCAAGTTTGAAGAGCCTGCCTTTCATCCTTCCGCCTTCATCCTTCCGCCTTGCTTTTTGCTAGAATGCTTGCATGCCACGTTCACGAGAAAAGATAGGCCGTCGCAAGAGGCGCGATAAAGGGCAGAGGTCTGAAGACAAACAGCACACAGCCAAAGGCGGCAAGCCGAAAACGGTCGAGCCGTCGCGCCCTCCTGCGCACGTTAACGAGCCTCTTCGCACGGCTGAAGGAAGAACGGGACAGCGCGCTCTGCGCAAGCTGCTCGAAGGCATCGGCACTCCGGCTCCCGCTCCTTTCGAGCCGGACGCGTTCCAGCTCGAAGCTCTGGCCGCGCTCGAATACGAAGACGTGCTCGTCACGGCTCCTACCGGGAGCGGCAAGACCTGGATCGCGCGCGAAGAGATTCGACGCCTGCTCGAAGCCGGACGCAGAGCGTGGTACACCAGCCCGCTCAAGGCTCTGACCAACTCTAAATATCAGGAGTTCGCGGAAGAGTTCGGAGCCGCGAGCGTCGGCATCCTGACCGGCGACAGGAAAGAGAATACGGATGCACCTCTGATCGTCGGGACGACGGAGATTTACCGGAATCAGCTCTTTGACGCTTTGAGGGGCGGCGGCGAACTGCGCGCCGATCTGATCGTGCTCGACGAGGCGCATTACCTCGCGGACGAAGAGCGCGGGCATGTCTGGGAAGAGGCCATCATTCTCTCGCCGCCGCGCGTGCGACTGCTGCTCCTGTCCGCGACTATCGGCAACGCGCAGGAGTTTGCGGCGTGGATGCAGGAGGTGCGCGGCGTGCGTTGCGGCGTCGTCCAGCGTCCCGGCGCGCGTCCCGTCCCACTGCGCGCCGCGTTCCTCTACCCTGACGGACAGCTCGCGCCGCTCCTTGACGAAGCCGGAAATCTGCATCCCGACATAGAACGTTTGAGCGAAAGACGACAGGAGCGACAGCCGCGCACTTCTTGGAGAGGGAGAAGAGGAGGCTACAGGTGAAAAACAGAAGGTTCGCGCAAAGGCGCAAAGGCGCAAAGAAGGTGCGAAGGAGAAGCAATCAAGAAAGCTTGTCTGTCATGCTCCGATTCTTCTTCGCGTCTTCCCTTTGCGCCTTTGCGCCTTTGCGGGAAATTCTTTACGGAGTAATGCCTTGAAGCTCAAGATGCCTGAGATGCCGCCCGCGCAACTGCTCGCGGCGATTCAGTCTTACAACCTGCTTCCGGCGATCATCTTTCTTCCGACGCGCAGGCGTTGCGATGAAGCGGCGGCGGAGGCCGCGATGTCCAGACGTGACGAGCGCGACACGCGGCGCAGGGATGAGAGGCGCGCTATCCTGCGTGAGTTCGCGGCGGAGCACGCGGAGGTGCAAGGGCATCGCCACTGGAACACGATCATCAAAGGCGGCGTCGCGTCGCATCACGCGGGACACATTCCGGCCTGGAAACTCGTCATCGAGAGATTGATGCAGGCGGGCTTGCTCGACGCCATCTTTGCGACCGCGACCGTCGCGGCGGGAGTGGATTTTCCGGCGCGCACAGTCGTCATCACACACGTGGATGCGCGGACGCAGGGCGGCTGGCGCGCTCTCACCGCTTCCGAGTTGCAGCAGATGACCGGGCGCGGCGGAAGGCGCGGGCGCGACCGCGTCGGCTTCGTAGTCGTCGCGCCCGGCCTGCATCAAGACCCCGAACGCATCGCGCATCTATTGGAAGCGCAGCCCGATGCTTTACAGAGCCAGTTTCGCGCGACCTACTCGACGCTGCTCAACCTGCTCGACGCATACGAGAGCTTCGCGCACGTGCGCGAGATTGCGGAAAAAAGTTTCGCATACCGGGAGACTGCGCGGCGCGTGGCGCGCTCCGAACGCGAGCGTGAAGAGGGCGAGCGGCGTATACGCGAAAAGCTGGACAGGGTCGGATGCAATCTTCCTTCAACGGTCGCGCGCGGGCTTGAGCGTCTGGCGAGCGCGCGAGCGCGACTCTTAGAGAAGCTGCCGCAGACGCGCTTTGAAGTCATCATGGGTTGGCTCGACGAAGTGGTCACGCCCGGTCGCATCGTTGGCGTGGGGCGGGCTGGAAAACGTCTCGTGCTGGTCACCAGAAGACGCGCCGACGGCGTCATCGGCCTGCGTGAAGACGGACGCAGCGCGAGCTTTGCTCTCGACCGCGTCGGCAAAGTTTTTTCGGGAATTTATCCTTTGCGCGACGATGCGCTCGAAGCCGCTTTCGCCACCGTGCGAGCGGGCAAAGACGAGCTTCTGCCCGAACCGAAATTGCGCGAGGCGCGCGAGCATGAAGACGAAGCGGTCAACCTCATCAACGACATGATAGAAGAACTCGCGCCCCAACATTTGAGCGAAGACGAGAGGTCTGCCTGCGCCGAAGCCCTGTGGTCTGTCATCGAAGACGCGGAGGCGGTCGAGCGTGCAGAGCTGCGCATCGAAACTCTGCGTGCGGAAATCTGGCAGCCGTTCGAGCGTCGCGCACGCGTCCTCGCCTCTTTCGGTTATTTAGATATGGAGGCCGAGCGCGTCACGGAGCGCGGGCGATGGCTGGCGGACTTGCATGTGGATCGTCCGCTGCTGGTCGGAGAGGGATTGAGGCAGGGACTCTTCGCTGCGCTGGACGCGCCTAGCGCGGCTGGACTGATGGCCGCGCTCGCGGCTGATGCGGAGCGCGATTTCGGCGAGCTTGAGATGGATGACGCGCTCGTCAGCAAGCTCGGAGAGTTTGAGGAAGTTGCTTACACAGTGGCGACCGAAGAATGGAAGCAGGGCTTGGAGCCTGCGCCTGAGATGAACTTCTCCGCGGCTGCGACCGCCGCGCACTGGGCTGGCGGCATGGAGTGGGACGAGCTGGTCAAAGAGACGCGCGCCGAAGAGGGCGATCTGTTTCGCATGCTCTCGCGCACCGGCGAATCGCTCATGCAAATCGCCAGCCTCCATAAAGCTCAACCCGCCGCCGCACGCACAGCCGCCACCGCAGCCTCAGCAATCCTGCGCGAACCCGTAAGATAGAAAATTAGTTAGCAGTTGGCAGCAAAGCAATTCAACTTGTCTTAACTGCCAACTGCTGACTGCCAACTATTCCTCACTGCCAACTGCCAACTGCTAACTTTTCTTCCTTATGTTAGAATAAATGTCGCGGAGGTTTTAGGAATTATGCAAGAAACGAATGAGACGAAAGACGCTTCTTATTGCACTGGCAATCCGGTGTGCGAGGTGTTGCGATATTTGGGCGATGCTTCATACGCAGTGCTGCCGCGAGATGTGGCGCACGAGCTTGGCGAGTTGAAAAAGAATTTTCTGGGCGGCGTGCGCTGGCTGCTTGAGAAAGAGATCAAGTGGATTGACGCGCGTGTGGCGGGCGGCGACCGCTTGCGCGAAGAGTGGCGGCGCGGCACGCGTGCGAGCGAGGATGTCGGAAGCGGCATTTGATTTGAAGGTAAAAGTAAAAAAGTAAAAGGCAAAAGTGGGAACGCGCTTTTGAGATTTCATTTGCCCGCTGATTCTTATTTGAAGAGAGAGACGTTTGATGGAAGTCTTATTAGCTGAAGAGTTCGGGTTCTGTTTCGGCGTCGAGCGCGCCGTCGAGATGGTCGAAGAGGCGGTTGCGTCGGGCGGCGTGGTGCGCTCGCTTGGCCCGCTGATTCATAACTCGCAGGAGATGCAGCGTCTCGCAGAGCAGGGCGTGCAAACCATTGACACGCCGGCGGAAGCCGGAGCAGGCGTGACGGCAGTGATACGCGCTCACGGCGTCACGCCGCAGGTGCAACGCGACCTCGAATCGCGCGCCGCCAAAGTGGTTGATGCGACCTGTCCCTTCGTCACCAAAGTGCAAAAACTTGCCGAGCGCGCCGCGGCGCAGGGACGCGATATTGTCCTCGTCGGCAATCCGGATCACCCTGAGATGATCGGCGTCGTCGGCTATGCGCCAGAGAACACGTATGTTGTCCGCGACGCGAGCGAAGTCGAAAAGCTTCCAAACCTGCACGAACCGCTCGTCGTCTCACAGACCACACTCAAACTGCAAACCTTTCTCGACGCAGCCGAAGCCGTGCGCCTGAAAGCGGACGCCGAGCCGCAGATCGTCAACACCATCTGCTCCGCCACGCGCGACCGTCAGGACGCAGCACGCGCCCTCGCCGGAGAGGTCGAAGCCTTCTACATCATCGGCGGACGCCACTCCTCGAACAGCGTCAAGCTCCTCGCCGTCTGCAAAGAGCAATGCGAGCGAAGCTATCTGATAGAAACCGCAGCCGAGATCAATCCCGCAGACCTCGCCGGCCTCAAACGCGTCGGCGTCACCGCCGGAGCCTCCACCCCCAACTGGCTCATCAATCAGGTCGTCGAACGCCTACGCCAAATCGGCGCAGCATAAATCAAGCGACGCTTACATCTCAATGTCGGAAGCATTTTTATTCGGGATGGATGAGTAGCATCATTGGTCAGACCGCTCCTTACGGCAATTTATCTCTCTCAGGATAGTTGGACCGCAGTCGCCCTAGAGCGGATTTCGTTTAGATGTCCGGTAGGCTGACAACCTTCCGTCTGGCGCGCGCGAGCGGCAGGCTATTATCAGCCTACCCTATTCTGTTTTGCATACTGCTCTAAATGTCGAGTACTGCAACGTGCGGTCTAATAAGCGTTAGATGCTTTCCTCTTTCTAATCTTGACTGAATTAGATCGCTCATGTACAGTATGGCTGTACATGAGTTGAAGGGGAACATTGATGCCTATCCAAACAACGTACACAAGTGCGCGAGCCAATTTAGCTAAACTTTGTGATGAGGTGGCGAAAAATCAGGAAATTGTTATCATCAACCGGCGTGGCTCTCACGACGTTGCGCTAGTTTCTGCGGAAGAATTGTCAAGCTTAATGGAAACGGCGCATCTGCTCAGGTCTCCAAAGAATGTGGAACGTCTCCTGACTGCTCTGAATCGAGCTAAATCTAATAGGCCAAAACCAAAGACCGTTGAATCTTTGCGTAAGGAGTTTGGCCTTGGCAAAAAAGAGTAAAGACCAATCCCAAAAGAAAAAAGAGCGTGTAGCTGCGTTTCATCCAGAGTTCATTGAAGATTTACGATATTGGATAGAAACAGACCGAAAAGTTGCGCTCAGAGCTTTCGATTTGATTGAGGCGGTGATGCATGACCCTTTTGTTGGGATAGGTAAACCAGAACCGCTTAAATATTTGCTGGCAGGCACATGGTCGCGCCGCTTAACCCAAGAACACCGTATTGTATATCTTGTGAGCGCAGAAAGAATTGATTTTCTTCAGGCGCGCTACCACTATTAACGCCGCATCTAACAACTCATTCAACCGGAGCGCGGGATAGCATTTCTTTCATCGTTGAATTGTTCCATAATCTTGTGTGCTATTCGCCCGCGCCCGGTTAATTCGAGCGTTAGATCGCTTTCTTTTGGTTATCTGAGAAAAGTTTTATGTTGTGGCATCTGAAGACTAAAGCTGCTTACATCCTTCTTCTTATTAGTGCATTCGTACTAGCTACACATGCCCAGACCACTCGGAATCCTCAAATCTATGGTGAACCCGATGGTCTTACCGGCGTTGATTGTGAGGGGATAATGACGCGGCTTGATCTCATTGCTATTGCCGCCGATGAAGCGGGCAAAGATCAAACAATCATTATCATTGCTCGTCTTGGTAGCGGGGAAAGCTCCCGTCATTTGATTCGAGGCCGGCTGCGCCAGGTAGCTGATTATCTTAATCGCAGGGTCTCCAGAGATAGAATAATTACGGCTGAAGGTGAGCGAGTTCGTGGTCCAGGGCAACTTGAATTTTATGTTGGCGGGAAATTGCACAGTGTCTTCAAGCTTAAGCGCAACAGAAATCTAGTCAAAGGCTGCGGTGGTAGCTAATTCGGGCGTGAGGTGGCTGGTTGGCTAATCTTTAAACATAGGATTGGCGCGCCTTACTGCGATGCTATAATCACCTGTTCTTTGTAATGTTCAGCTTTTCCGTGCTACTCACATATTAGAAAGGAATTGCCACTCATGAACCATCACTTGCTTCGCCGTTCGTTCATCGGCTTTCACCTGACTCTCGGCGCTGTCGTAATGGTGCAAAGCCTCATCACCGTGTTGCACGCGATTCGTGCGGGTGGTGTGCCGCATGTAAATCTGGCTCTCGCTTGTTTCGCAGGGGCAGAGGTGATCGCGGCTTTATTATTTCTCCTGCCAGCGACCTTGAGAGTAGGCGCAGCAGTCTTGCTAGTCATCTTTATTTTTGCCATAGCGTTTCATGGCCTGCATGGCGAATTCCAATCAAGCTTATTCGTGTATGCAGCAGGAGTTGTGTTGGTGATGGTGCATGGGAGTGCCTTCAGGAAAGGTCATGTGAAGCCAAGCGCCGCCACCTAATAACTCATTCAACCCGGCCCCGCGATAGCATTCCTTTCATTATTGAATTATCCCGTAATGTTGAAGGCTTCATGCGTGGGGCGGGTTAGATTCGAGCGTTAGACCTACCCGTCGGACTTCCGCGCAATA
The DNA here is from genome assembly GCA_964246305.1 of uncultured Pyrinomonadaceae bacterium. Classification (GTDB taxonomy): domain Bacteria; phylum Acidobacteriota; class Blastocatellia; order Pyrinomonadales; family Pyrinomonadaceae; genus JACMLC01. Next base: position 13,305 of record CAXTPS010000022.1, on the reverse strand, counting down.
AACTTCTTCAGGAAACTCACTCGCCTTCCATCATTAAATATTCGAGCCTGTTTAATTTGAGCGTGCCGTCTTCGCGTATGAAGGTGAGGCGATACCAGCTTGCCACGTTGACGACGACGCTATTTTTGCGCGGCTCATACATCAGGGTTGAATACTGCGGGTAAGGCTGCGCGTAGATGTATCCCAAATGCACGAAGCTGGTGAAAGTCTTATTGCCTCTTTGCGACAGGGCGCGTTGTAATTGCATGCGCGTCAAACGCCGCGTGCGTTTATCGTTGATGTCATACAGCGTGACGCCATTGCGCGAGACGAAGGAGAGCAACTCTTCCGCTTTCCAGTTCCCGCCGAGAGTCTGATCGAAGCCGGAGTCGCCGTCATGCTCTCCGCTGTTTTTCAGGTACTGCAAAAACTGTATAACTGGCCGGTATGCGGTCGGCGTGATGTAGTCATGCGTGAACTTATCGAGCGGCACGGTCTTCGTCTCGAATTCATCAAGCGTCACGGTCTGGTCGGCGTCTGCGGCAACGCTCAGGGCTTTGACGCTGCACCTGTCAACCGCGCTGTACGTCGCGCCGTCGCCGCTCGCGCGCAGGATCAGCACGTAAGGTTTATCGTCCGGCAGCACCACGCCGTAAGGGCACATCCCGCTGTAGCTGCGAACCATGATCTGATTATCTTTGACGCTGCCGCGCAGGACGCGCATGACCTGAACCTTCGTTTGCTGCGGCGTCGCGTCGTTGTCCTGTGGCGGCTGCGCCTGATGGCGATAACCGACGACGATCAAGTCGGCCTGCGCGATTGACTGCTCAAGCTTTAACGATTTCTCCGCCAGACACGGCTCGCAGGCTAAGGCTACAGAAGCGGACGCGGACAAAATCAACGCGCATAAAAAAACGCGACAGGCCGAATTTTTTAACGACGCACGCAACATGATTGCTCTCTCCTAAAAGTTGGGTTGCTTAAAATGCGGTTATCGCTCTGACCCGCCCTCGCGGAAAGGCGCGGCGGCGACGAGCTTTTTTTGCCGGACGTTGAGCGCGTAATGCACAGCGTAATTCGGCTGCGTCCATTGATCGAAGACGAGCGTATCTTTATCGCTCCAAGCCAAATCGGTGAAGGGACGCGGAAAATCAAAACCACGCACTTCGTAGATTTTCTCCTGCCGCCTGTCTTCGATAAAGATGACTTCGCGCGTATTATTCGCATCGCCGTTAATCGGGACTTCGAGCGTAAAGGCTGTATAACTTCGCGTCCGGTTGCGCGCGACGTTCGAGCGTTTGGCTTTCGCGTCCGGCTGCGCTTCGATGAGCGTCACAGCCTCGCGCATCTCCGCCAGCAATCCATTCTGCAAGCGTCCGTGCCGCGGATGCTTTCCCGTTTGCGCCGGAACGGAGACGTAGAGGCCGCCGAAAATTATGAGCGCAGCGATGACGATTAACTTGTTATTCAATGATCTCATCCTCATTTTGTGCGATTAGATTCAGAGAGTATCTATTTGCCGATGGCATTGCAAGAGATGGGCACGAGCTCGCCTATGTTCTGCACGTAGGGCGTGCCCCATGCGTTCTTGTCAGGTCTCCAATCGGAATCGAACTGTACCATCTGTTTCGCGCAGTTGCCGCTGCCGTCGTCCTTCGTGCGCGCGATGACGGCGAAGATGCGTCTGGTCTTTCCGCCGCGCGGGTCGTCCACGATAATCCAATCCTTGTCCGTGATGACGACGCGGCGCGGAATCAGGCGGTGATCGTCTGCCGATTGCAGTAAGAGCTTGTTGAGCGCGGCGTCCGTGTTCGCAGCCTTCGGCATTCCGGGAGCCTGCGCCAGACGCGTTGCGTTCTCTCTATTCTTCTCCGTCTCGTCGCCGCTCGCAGCCTTGGCAGTGTTGCCGCTCTCCGCTGCGTTGCCCTCAGCTTTGTTGCCATTCTTGGCTTGAGCTGCGGGCGCAGGCTGTGTCTTTGGCTCTGCCTTGGTCTCTGTCTTGGGCTGCGCCTCTTTAGTTTTGCCTTTGGCGCGATTAACCATGTCGCCGAACTGCGCGCTGGCGGTCGAGGCTGAGGCGAGAAGCAAGAGGGCTGCGAAAGCGAGTGCGTGAATGAAAGCCGTTTTGTGTGATTTCATGATGTGTCCTTTCAATTTGATAGTTGATGAAACGGAATTATCGATTCCAGAATGACGAGTCAAAGAGAGGGCGTGAGTGTTATCCACAAATCGTCACGTCCTGATCTTCGCGGCTGCCGACCGTGTAGATTTCGGTTTTGCCGCCCTGCTCGTCTACCAGATAAATCCTGGTGCCGGGCTTGAGGCGCATGTGAGTTTCGGAATTGGCGCCCAAGATGGGGCTGCTGCCGTTCTCCAGATAGATTGTGCGCTGTTCGCTACAGCCGTTTTTGATTCTGACGTTCGGGTCAAAGCCCGGAGGCGGCATGCCGGGTTGCTGCACGGATGAATCGGAGTTGTTTGATGAATCGGAATTGTTTGACGAAGCGGGACGATTACTGTTGGCCTGTGCTTCGCGCGCGGCGGACTCTTCAGCTCCCCTGCGGCGTTCTACCTCAGGCGCGGCGGCGCGTTTGAGCGCGGCGAGCTGCGTCGCGTAGCTGCCCTTGCGCGTGTCCAGATAAAAGATTCCTTCGGCGGAATTCGGCTGCTCGATGGCGCTTTTCGGCACGCCGACGATGAGCCAGACCTTGTGCAGTCCCGGCGGCAAACTGTTTAAGGCCGTGACCATGAGATAGCTGATAAAAGCATTCTTCGTCTCGGCAGGAGTGGCTGGAGCAATCTCGATTGGCACCACACTGTCTGCGGCGTTGCCACGACTCCGCTCGTCCAGGTATTCCCCCACCATCTGCTTGTCATTGACGAACAACGACACAGACCATGAGCTGGTCGGGTCGAGCTGCGCGTTCATGTTGGCGATGGCATAGATGGGTTCGCCCGCCGTGAAGCGGCGCAAGGTGGTCTGCCTCGCCGCGTTGCTCGCAGCCGAAATCGGCGACTTGGAAAAGACTATGCGATTCGGATTCGTCGGCACTTCGTAGCCGTTGACGACGCGCGAGTTGCCGTTACGCACTCCGTCGCTGGTGCCGTCCGCCGGGCCGGGAGGGTCATTCGCCGGAGCCGTCGGTTCAGACACTTTCGCTGACCGTTCATCATTGCCATTCGTATTTCTGCCTTGTGCGGCTGGCTGAGAGGCGTTTGATTCGTTGCCGGTTGTTTCGATGTTGCTATTCGTCGTCTGTTTTATTTTCTCTTTGCCTTTCTTAATCAGATCGCCGAACTGCGCGTGCGCCGGAGGCGTCGCGTAAAAGGCGATAATCAGCAGGCCGAGTATGGCGATGTTCAATCTGTGTAATTTCATTTTGTGCTCCTTGAGAAATTTATTTAATTTTGACGATGCCCGGTGATATAGAGACGTGAGGAGCTGGCTTATTACCAGCGCGTTTCAAAAATAAAGCGAAGGGAAAAAGATTAACTCAAGGGTTGCATGACGGGCATGCTCGTTAAGAGACGTTTTCTCTGCCAGCTCATCACGATGCCGATGAGCAGCAACGTAAATCCCAACAATCCTATGAAGACGAAAATGGGATTGAGCGAATCGTTGCGGTGTCGCTCGGCTGATTCGACGAGTGCGAACTCGTAGGGCGGTCGCGGCAGGTAATAGACCTCTACGGAATCGCCTGCCTTGAGCTTTTCGTAGTCAGACTTTTCCACTAAATCTGTAGTCTTCCAATTAACTGATTTTCCCTCGCGGGTTGTAAACTTCGCTTGCACGATGTAATGAATCCGGCTCGACTTGTCCTGCTCGTTATCCCGAAAGCTCCTTAAGTCGGAAACAACGGCGGTCGCTCTTAATCCGCTGCGCGCAAATTCCGAGCGCGTGCGCGCATTCATAAACTGGGCGAAGACCACGATTGCGCAGATGAAAACCAGCGACCCGCCGAACATGATGAAGACAATTCGCGTTTTAAACTTCCAACCTGCTTCGGGAATCGCTCCGGCGTTCGCAACGGCAGCGTTTAAGACTTGTATGTGCGGGGCGTGCTGCTGTATGGCTGCGATAATTTCCCGGCTATCCTTAAAAGCGGATAAGCGATGCCGTTTACCGTCGGCTAATGTCAGATAAATACACGCATCCGGATCACACGGATCAATCTCAACGGGCTGATAATCATTTTTACCAATATTCACAACCACATGATGCATCAAGTCTATGATGTGTTTGATGGGCGGTGTGTACAAGCCGCCTTTGAGCGTCTTCAAGAGTTGCGGCTCGGTCGTCAGAGCGCGTCGCAGCGTGCTGTGCGAATGGCTCGCGCGTCTCGCGCGCCGTAGATAAATCAAGCCGCCGAGAATCGGCCACCACGCGCAGAGCGCGCTCAGAAAAATGAATGAGCCGTACTGCGAGCGTTCAAATAAATCCCGCTTGAACCAGACGAACAGCGCGCCCTCTACGATCAGGCCGAGCACGATCCATGCCCAGCCGCTCGCTTGATAACCGCTCGATTCGGCATCGAGCGTGCCGTTGATAACGTCTCGATAATTATTCATGATTCGTCCTTAACGCGAGAGTTGCCGGATGAGATGATATGGACTCTTGCTGCCCTGCGTGATCGCTTTCCGCGATGGCGGAGTTAATGAAAGCAGCCCCGATAATCAAGAGGAGCAGGAGAAAAAGACGCAATGTGTTTTCCAGCATGTCTTTCATGATGATCGGCCTTTCATTCATACGATACGGAACGTCAGGGTGCGTTCGAGCTTGTCGTTGACATAAATATCAACCTTGTAACTACCCTTCGGCAGTGGCTTGGTTGGCTTCAAAGTGCCGCGCGCTTCGTTCTGTAATTCGTTTTCAGTAGTCATGGTGATTTCCTTGAGCGCCACGTTTTTCGCGCCGCCCGCGTCAACGGCTGTGTAAACGAATTTAAGCTTGACCCCGGCCTTCGGGTTGTCCCAGTTGATATAGGCGTGAATCTTTTTCTCCGCCTGCGTGAAGTCGTTGGAAGCCTCGCTCGACGGCTCGCCGTTGCCATCGTCTTTTCGCATCTCCGCGACATCAATCTTGAATTCCGTTGAGCTGCCGACAGAAGGCTTGGAAGAATCGTTGCTGTTGGACGTGCCGCTTGAGCCTTCGGAACTGCTGCACGCGAGGGCGACGAAGACCAGCAACGCGAGCGCGAGCAGGCCGGATAATTTCGATGAGTGATTCATGCTCAATTTACCTTTCCATGCAAGTGATATTTACGTCTGGCACAGACAGGAAGAGTCAGGCGGAGCATTTATATTACCGTCGCCTCGCAAAAAAAATTCTTAAAGCGGGAAGAGCTTTCCACGGCCAGCAGGATGTAACGTTTTCGAGACCGGATATAGGTAGTGGTTCAATTTCAAATGAGGAGAAGAAAAAGGCGATTTCCCGCAAAGGCGCAAAGACGCAAAGAAAGCAGCAAAGATAAGGAATCGCTTAACCCCTTTGCGCCACCATCGCCTTTGCGCGAGCTTCTTTTCTGATGATTGAGATATCTCAGATTTTCAAAATGTCCCACTACCCTCTATTGCTAACGCTTCGCCCAAACACTACAATCCGAAGCAAGTCAAAAGGGAGGTTCCTCGATGCTCTGCGCCAAACCCTGCGTGATATTATCTGCCGTCATTTCATCTTTATTCATGTCCTGCGTTGCTCTCGCGCAACAACCGCAAGCGACAACGACGCCAACGACTCCGCCGTCCGCTTCAAACGTCGGAGAGCAAGCCGCCGTCGAAAATTTACTGGCGGCGTTGGCGCACGCCGAAACTGACGCAGAGCGAAAGGCCGTGATTGATGCTCGCAGGGAGGCGTTGACAGTCGAGCTACGAAAAGCGCTCATCGCTCGCGGCGATGAGCTGCGCCAGCAAAATGATTATGAGGCGTCGCTTCAGGCTTACATAGTCGCGCAGCTTGTCGCGGAGAGCATCGGCGACGAAACGGGAGTCGGGCACGCTCTGCTCAATATCGGAAGAGTCTATAACGCGCTGGATAACTACGCGGTCTCGCTCGCTTTTTCTCAAAAGGCGTATCTCATCTTCGAGCGGCTTGGAGATCAAAACGGGATGGCGCAGTCCCTCAATGCTTTGGGACTCAATCATGGAATGATGGGCGATTTGAATTTAGCGATGGAAGAATATCAGCGGAGCATTAAGCTGCGTGAAGCCATCGGAGACAAGACGGGACTGTCACTCACGCTCGGCAATCTGAGCCACGTCTACTACATCCGCACCGATTATGAGCTGGCGGTCGAGAGCGCGCAGAGAAGTCTTAAGCTGGCCGAAGAAGTTGGCGATAAGCTGCGCGCCGCCGTGTCGTTGAATCATCTGGGCAACGCCTATCGCATGCGCGGCAATTATCGCGCCGCGCTCGAAGCCTATCACAGAGGGTTGAAGATCGCCGGAGAGCTGAGCGGAGGCGGGAATTCCAGCGACTTGCTGAGCGTTATCGGAAGAGTCTATCTGGCGCAGGGCGACTATGCATTGGCGCGTGATTACTTTCAGCGAAGCTTGAAACTGCGCGAATCAGCCGGAGATAAAAACGGCATGTCCATGTCGCTCAGCACCATCGGGAGCAGTTATCTGCTACAGGGCGAGTATCAGCAGGCTCTTCAATATCTGCAAAAAAGTATGACACTTCAGGAGACGATGGCGAAGGCTAACGTGGCGGCGAGTCTCAATCTGATCGGTGATGTGCAAATAGAGTTGAAGGATTATACGCGCGCTGAAAGCTCATTGCGACAGAGCCTTGAGCTAAGCGAAACGCTCGGATTCAAATTGGACTTGGTCGAAACGCTCAATAGCTTTGCCAGGCTTTATCTGGCGCAGGGTAAATATACGCAGGCTCTCGAATTTGCCACACGCGCTGTAAACCTCGCGGAGCAATCGGGCTTGCCTGAATCGGTCTGGCGTGCGCACACCTCGCGCGGGCAAGCCTACCGCGCGATGGGACAAACTGCCGAAGCGCGCAAGGCTTTCATCGCCGCCATCGCCGCTATCGAATCCCTGCGTACTTATGTCACCGGCGGCGAATCAAACAGGCAAAACTTTTTTCAGAATAAGCTGACCTCTTATCAATCAATGGTCGAGATGCTTTCCGGCGAGGGGAAGGACGACGAGGCGCTCAACTATGCTGAAAGGGCTAAGGCGCGTGTGCTGCTTGACGTGCTGCGCGGTGGCCGCGTCGAGATCAACAAGGCTTTGACTTTGCAGGAGCGCGAGCGCGAACGGGAATTGAGCAGCGAGCTGACCGTGCTTAATGAGCAGGTGACGCATGAACGTGAGCGCGAAAAGCCTGACAGCTTACGCCTTGACGAATTACGCGCGCGACAGCAGAAAGCGCGGCTCGATTACGAGGCTTTTCAGTCCAACCTTTACGTCGCGCATCCTGAACTGGCCGTGCAGCGCGGCGAAGCTCGCCCGGCGACCCTTGATGAATTAGGCACGCTCGTGCCGGACACGAATACCGCGCTCGTCGAGTTCGTCGTCGCAGAAGACCGCACGCTGCTGTTCGTCATCACGAAGGCGAAGGGGGTGAGCCAGCCGTCCGGCAAAATTGACGGAAGCTCTATGCGCTCTGCTGCTTTCCCTCCTGCTGCGCCGTCACAAAATAATTCACCGCTTGACCTGCGGGTTTACACCATCAACATTGCGCGCTCTGAGCTGACCAAACGCGTCGCCGATTTTCGCCAGCAGTTAGCCGTGCGCGACATTCTCTTCGGCGCGGAGTCGAAGAGACTTTATCAACTGCTGCTCGCGCCCGCTGCGGCGCAACTGCAAGACCGCGCGCGGCTCATCATCGTTCCGGACGGCGCGTTGTGGGAGCTACCCTTTCAGGCTTTGCAAACTGCGCGGAACGAATATGTCGTCGAGCTGCACGCGCTCTCTTACGCTCCGTCCTTCAGCGTGCTGGTTGAGATGGAGCGCAGGAGGAGAGGCGTCATGCGCAGAAATAACAGCAACGACACGACGACTTTACTGGCCTTCGGCAATCCGTCGCCGGATGCTGCGCGCGTCGCTCTCGATACAGGCGCGCGACCGGCGACGACGATAAGCAACACTCCCTCCGCCCTGCCGGAAGCAGAGCGTCAGGTGCGCTCGCTCGCAGCCCTCTATGGCTCTCGCCGCAGCCGCGTCTACACAGGCGTTGAAGCGAGCGAAGAAAATCTCAAACGAGAAGCAGGAGATTTCCGCATCCTTCATCTGGCGACGCACGGAGTCATTGATGACCGCAGCCCGCTCTACTCTTACGTGCTGCTCAACGGCAGCGCAAATCGCACAGGCGGCAATCAAAATGTCAAAGCCGTGAACGCCGCGAAGGCTCCGCTCAGAGAAGATGGACTGCTGGAAGCATGGGAGTTGATGGAGCTTGATCTGCGCACAGACATGATCGTGCTGTCGGCATGCGAGACGGCGCGCGGGCGTATCGGTCAGGGCGAAGGAATGATCGGCCTCTCATGGGCGCTCTTTGTGGCGGGAAGTCCGACGACCGTTGCGAGTCAATGGAAGGTCGAATCTGCCAGCACGACAGAGTTGATGCTGAGCTTTTATAGCCACCTGCCATCCGCTCCGGTGCGTCCCGCTTCCGGCAGCAAATTCAAGCCGGAGATAAAAGCCGAAGCGTTGCGACAGGCTTCCCTCTCGCTTCTGCGCAGTGAGAGATACTCACATCCTTTCTACTGGGCAGGCTTTGTGATGATTGGAGACGGCAACTGAAGAACGCCGCGATAGATTGTTCGTTAGAGTGAGACAGGTCAATAATGGTAAAAGGCATGCTCTCTAGAACAGCTTTCAAATGAGCATGTGGCAAACAGAAACTCACCGCAGAGGCGCAGAGGAGTCGCAGAGCATACGCAGAGGCTTGAAGCTATCTGCTCTGCGTTTGCTCTGCGCCATCTCTGCGTCTCTGCGGGTGAAGTGAGCTGTTCTCTATCCTTATTATCTTACCGGACAAATGCGCTCGGCACGGGTGTGTCGGTTGACGCGCCGAATGCCACGCTGGTAAAGCCTGCTGTTGATTGTTGCACATACCATGTTCCTGAACGGAATACTGCCACATCGGCTTTGCCGTCGCCGTCGTAGTCCGCCGCCACCGGAATATCCGTTCCGAGACCAAAGGTAATGCTGGTAAAGCCTGCTGTTGATTCTTGCAGATACCAAGTCCCCGAACGGAACACGGCGGCATCGGCTTTTCCGTCACCGTCATAGTCTGCCGGAACGACCGTGTCCGAACTCAAGCCGAACGAAAATCCGGTGAATCCGGCAGTCGAGCGTTGGATGTACCACGTTCCCGAACGAAAGACCGCGACATCGGCTTTGCCGTCGCCGTCATAATCCGCCGCTACAGGCTTGTCGCCCGTCACACCGAATTGAATGCCGGTAAAGCCCGCCGTACTTTGTTGAATGTACCAGGTGCCGCTCGACGGACGAAAAACTGCGACATCCGCTTTGCCGTCGCCATCATAGTCGGCGGGAACTGGAATGTCGTCTGCCGCGCCGAATGCTATACCCGTGAACCCTGCCGTCGATCTTTGCAGATACCACGTGCCGTTTCTGAACACCGCGACATCTGTCTTGCCGTCGCCGTCATAATCGGCAGGAACTATCGTGTCCGTGGAGATACCAAAAGCAACGCCGGTGAAGCCCGCCGTGGATTGCTGCAAGTACCAAGTTCCCGTGGACGGGCGAAACACGGATACGTCTGCTTTACTGTCGCCGTCGAAATCAAACAGAGTTTTCGACGTGGTGGTATCGAGAGGCGTAGTCAGAGATAAATCCGCGCCATAGTCACGCGTATGATCCCTCCATACGCTGTGATAATGAATTTGTGCGGGAAACACCACACCATTCTGGCAGATGAACTCTATCCACACGCTGGTTCCGTCAATGCGTGCGTAATTGGTATTGGCATTTAGAAATGAGCTTGGACTGCCGGATGTACCGTTGCCGGTATAAGCGATGTAAGTATTATTCAATTCGCTTTGATAAATGGCGAGCAAATTGGCTGCCACCGTATCATCCATATCCCTCACCCAAGGTTTTATCGCTTCAAGCACTAATAGTTTTTGTGCGTTTGTTAATGTGCTGACCGCTATTCCGACTTTGACAGCGGGAAACGTGCCGTTGCCGCCGTTGGTTTCGCCCGGAGACATCGTTACATCGCTGAATGTTGTTGAAAGCTTTGCGGTCGTAAGCTGCGCCGCCGTTAAAGACGCCAGCATATTTGCCATTGCATCGTGTTCCTGCGCGAGCGGCGTGTAAGTCGTCCCACTAATCGTGAAGGACGTTGGCTCGACCCCGTAAAACAGCGGAGTTGCGCCGACGACGTGCCCGCCGTTATATGCAATATTGGCAGCATAGTGATGTCCGCCGTATTGCAGCATCCACGCGCCGGTCGTACTCGGCGTGTTCAAAAAGGCAATGAAATATATTCCGCTTCCATAGTTGCCGCCGCCACCGTTCGCATTCAGATAACCATCGGCTGCCCTTATCTGATTGAACTCGTCGTAACCTTCGTTCGCCGTCGTTCCAGCCGCCGCCTGTATTACTGCCAGAGCGGCAGTTAATTGCGTAGCAGTTAAGGCGCTAAACTGGATGCCGTTACGACAGCCTGAGCCGCAAGGCAGGTTAGACCATTTACGTGCAAGCGCAGAAGTATAGGTGTGCTCCAGCGTAGCTTGTTGCGTAGTAGTCAGGAGAGCTTTAAAAGCCAGCGCTTTTGTAACCACATTGGAAACCGTAGAAGTAGCTTCGGGGGTGGCCGATGAGCTGTTTGTCGCAACAGGTTCTTCCTGAGGTGACACTCGCGTTGCAACCGTGTCGTTGGTTGACATTGCATGAGAGGTATTGTGAGCAAACGTGTAAAAAAGCGCGAAGGCCAGAGATAGACCTGCGAAAAAGATGAGCAAAGTTTTCTCACTGAATAATCGCGAAGCCATTGTTCGTTTCGTGCCCGATTGGCTTGGCGTGTAATTGTCTTTCATGTCTCCCCTTCTTTATTGTTGTGCATTGATGGAATATTTCTTGTTGTACTGCAAACCAAAGGTCAACAGCGCAATAAGCGCCAGCAGCAAAATTCCCAGATGGGCATATTGAGAAATGTTTTGTACGAAGCCGCCCACCGCATTCGGCTTGCCGGAAATACGCTCTCCGATCCATGCGATGGCTGCGATGGCTGCCGACACCGCGCCTATGATTCTTACCCATTTATAAGATGGCGTCAGGCTCAGCAAAATGAGCCACGGGACTGTGATGGCAATCACAAAAAGCTGCATCAGTTCAATGCCGATATTGAAGCCCAAAATACTCAATGCCATCGGGCCTGCGCCCAGATTTAGCCCGGCCAGTACCGTAGCAAAAGCCAACCCGTGAACCAGACCGAATCCGGCGGCTACATACATCTCTTTTCCCGGAAAGATGGGACGGACGGCATGTATGGCGGAGATTAAAATGGAAACAGCTATCAATACTTCGACAGGCTGCGCGGGCAAACGTAACCAACCCAATGCGCCTACCAGCAAAGTGATGGAATGCCCGATGGTAAAGGCCGTCACAATTTTAAGTAGCCGTGCGATGCTATATTTAGTTCCGCCAAAACCTCCCCATTGCTTGCCATTGACCAATAACGTAGCGGGCAATAACAGCGCCAGAAGAAACAGTAAGTGGTCTGTTCCTTCTTTAATATGTTGCATGCCCAAGCCCACCATGCTTTTAAATCCGCTCCACCAACTACCTCTCTCCAAATTTATTTCCAGTGGATAGATCAGCGTCGTCGCCGTATCAACTTTTATTAAACCCACCTCGACAGTTTGCTCGCCGGTCTTGCCCGACTCCCAATCATTTCGGATAGAAACTAAAGCCTTGTGCGAAACCACCTGATGCATGATGACATCGTAATTCAGCAAGAACTTTCTCGTGCTGACACCCGCAGGCGGTGTCAGCACGAGATGAATCGTAATCTCCTGATAAGGGCCGCTCTGTGTTTGCACAGCCTTCTCCACTTTCATATCCGCAACCCCTACTGACCATGGCTGGTCTTTTGAGGACATAGGATGAATGTGGGCAATCAGGTAATCTTCCAGTTGCGGTCTTAATCTTTCAACCAGCGTGTCAGTGTCTTTGGTCACATCGTGACCGAATGCCAATTCCAATTCGCTGAGCGGCACTTGTAGCTCCATCGTGACCTTATCCGGACTCACATCCAGCAATACGATGGTGGTAGGTTGCTGGTGCGCATACGAGCGTTGGGGCACAAGGATGCTCAAGACCAATATAGATAAGAAAATAAACAACCGTTTGCGTTGAAGCACACCGCTGTTGAATATGAATTTGCTCATCATCGCAACGATTTGTTTGGGGGAATAGTGAGTGGTCAATGCTGAATATTTGAACTCATTAGTTGCTGCTGACAATTCACCGTTTACAATCCATTATGAGATTCGATTCTAACTTACGAATGTTAAGATTTGATGTGGTAAAGGGGAGGGAATTGTTAAGTTTTGTAAAGTGAATTTAAATTAGCTTTCCTGCTACCCATATTTCCCGCTGAAAGCATTGCTGGCAAGCCCGTCATCCAAATAAGACTCAAATCAAGACTGAAGCCGCTCGCGGTTATAATAGATGCTTGGAAGCACAGAGAACTCACCCTTTTCACTATGAAGTAGCCCCACTTCATAGCTTCGTGCCATGCCAAACTCTCTGTGCTTCCATCCGTATGGCATCAAAGGCGCTTGAGCCTTCAGGCCATTTAAAGAGCAAGTCCCGCAATGGAAAAGCCCGCCCTGCTAAAAGCAATCAGTAGGCCAGAGCGTGGGTACGACATCGCAGATCAGCAAAGCACTGACATCGCATACCCGAGTTTCAATTCCACGTTGGTTCGATTAAGACACGCGATGAAAGTTTAGAGAGAATGCCTGCCGTTGGCGTTTCAATTCCACGTTGGTTCGATTAAGACCGCCGCTATTCGTCTGACAGTCTGCTCTAAGGGGTGTTTCAATTCCACGTTGGTTCGATTAAGACGAATATCACTTACACCTCACCTCATTGCGTGATTTTAGTTTCAATTCCACGTTGGTTCGATTAAGACGCGCGGTGGGGACTATTTATCTTTGATGAGAACAATGTTTCAATTCCACGTTGGTTCGATTAAGACAAGTTAACGCCCTCAGCGACACTATAAATCAGAACCAGTTTCAATTCCACGTTGGTTCGATTAAGACCCGGTCGGCCCCGTAGATTAATCTTAGACACATCTCCGATCCAAAGAGACCGTAGTAGATATAGTAAGCC
>CAXTPS010000021.1:0-87305 GCA_964246305.1 uncultured Pyrinomonadaceae bacterium | reverse complement strand
GCTTGAGCCGCCATACGAGATGAACGGCAGAGGAATCCCTTTGGTCGGCACGAGCGACAGCACCACGCTCATATTAAAAAGAGCCTGCACGACAATCGCAGAGACGATGCCCAGCCCTAACAGCATTCCGAACCTGTCCGGCGCGAGCAGAGAGGCACGCACTCCGCGCCACAGAAAAAGGCCGAACACCAGCACCACCACGAGCGCGCCTATCAATCCGAGTTCTTCGCCGATGACCGCAAAGATAAAATCTGAATGGGCGAATGGCAGAAAGAACATCTTCTGCTTTCCCTGCGCGAAGCCCAGCCCGTTGATGCCGCCCGAACCGACTGCTATCAAAGACTGCACGACCTGAAAGCCTCTGTCCTGCGGATCAGCCCACGGGTCTAAGAAAGTAATCAGCCGCTGCAAACGCCACGGCACGAAGATGAGCATCGCGACCGCGCCGAGAAGGGCAGGAGCCGCAGCCATTCCCAGATGCAACAGTCTCGCGCCTGCCGTGAAGCACATCACGACGCAGACCACCGCCAGCATCAAAGCCGTTCCCAAGTCAGGCTCCGCCACGACCAGCATTGCGAGCATGCCTGTCATCGCCATGCACGGCACGAAAGTTTTCCAGAACGACCCTTCTTCGCCCGCGCGCTTTTCCAAAAAGTATGCGAGGAAGATTGCGAGCGCGAGCTTCGCGGCCTCGGACGGCTGCGCAGAAAATCCAGCGAACTTTATCCAGCGGTGCGCGCCGTTGACGCGCGGAAAAGCGAAGACCGCCAGCAGCATCAAAACCGTCAGGCCGAGCAGTCCGTACACGACGCGTTTGTTGCGTAGAAGCTGGTAATCGAACTGCATCGCCGCGAGCATCGCGCCGAAACCGATGGCCGTCCACATCCCCTGCTTGATGACGTAGTAATAAGGACTGTGATTCTCCCCCATCGCCATCACTGCGGACGCGCTGAAGACCATCACGACGCCGAACAGAGCCAGCGCCGCCGTCGCCGCAAACAACCACTTGTCAGCCTGTAGCTTTCTTGCCATAAAAAAAGCAGTAGTCAGAAGTCAGAATAAAAGCGGTTTCAGCCTTTCATGCTGTCTCCTGTCTTCTGTCTTCATAATCTTTCGCACTTCTTCTTTGAACACTTCCCCGCGATGCTCGAAGCTATCGAACATGTCAAAGCTCGCGCAGGCGGGAGCGAGCAGCACGGCGTCGCCTGCTTCGGCTGCATCGAATGCGCGTTGCACTGCGCCGGTCATGTCGCTCGCGCGCTCGATGCCTGCATCATTCTTTAATTCCCGCTCAATCGTGTCCGCATCTTCGCCTATCAAAATCAGCCGCCGCGCTTTAGCGCGAATGAGCGGGGCGAGAGGAGCATATGGAGCACGCTTGCCGCGCCCGCCTAGAATTAGGACTACTTTTCCTTGATCTTCCGCCAAAGCTTCCAGAGCCTTGAGCGTCGCGTCCACGCTCGTCGCTTTTGAATCGTTATAAAAAGTCACGCCGTCAATTTCCGCTACGCGCTCCATGCGATGCTCTACGGGTTGAAACTTATGAATCGTCTCGCGCATCGAATCGGGCGACGCTCCGCAAGCCAATCCCGCCGCCAGCGCAGCCAACACATTTTCCACGTTATGCAGCCCGCGCAGTTGCATCTCGTCACGCGTCAGGAGTACGTGCTCGCCGTCCGATGTGCGCGACACGAGCTCGCGGCCTCTTAAAAAAAGTCCTTCTTCGAGCTTCTGCTGCACGCTGAACATCACGACATGCGCGCGAAGCCCGCTCGCCCAGGATGAAACTATCTCGTCGTCCGCATTCAAAATCGCTGCGTCCTCCGCCGACTGATTGCGAAAGATGCGATGCTTCGCCGCGGCATAGTCCGTCACGGTCTCGTAACGATCCATGTGATTCGGCGTGACGTTCAGGACGAGCGCGACCGACGGATGAAAATCCGCAATCGTCTCAAGCTGAAAGCTTGAGAGTTCGGCCACCGTCCACCCGTCATCACGCGAACTTTCGACCAGAGAGATGAGCGGCGTCCCGATATTTCCGCCGACCTGCACGGGCAGCCCCGCGTCCTTCAACAACTCACCGATGAGGCTGGTCGTCGTCGTCTTGCCATTAGTTCCCGTGATGGCGACGATGCGCCCGCGCATGAAACGCGCAGCCAATTCGACCTCGCCGATGACTTCCGCGCCCGCGCGCTCTGCATAACGCGCCGGTATGATTTTCGTCGGCACGCCGGGACTCATCACGACCAGCTCAAGTTGGTCGAGCAGCCACATCGGAATCTCGCCCGGCAACAGGCCGACGCCCAATTCTTTCAGTTCACGCGCCTCTTCCGGCCATTCTTCAATCGCCTTGCGATCATTCAAAGCGACGACCGCGCCGCGCGCCGCGAGAAATCGCGCGCACGCAATCCCGCTCCGCGCCGCGCCCATCACTAAAACTTTTTTGCCGGAAAGATTCACTTCGTTCAACTTGGTCTTCGTTCTTGGGTCTTTGTTCGTCTCACTTATCCTGAATTTCAAAATTCAGGGTTGAGTCGAGTGCAAAGACCAAAACACAAAGTCCTAAGACCAAAAACCCAACACTTTATCGAAGCTTCAAAGTTGACAAACTAAGCAGCGCAAACAAGATTGCGAGAATCAGAAAACGAAACACGACCTTCGACTCGCGCCAGCCTTGCAATTCAAAGTGATGATGCAGCGGCGACATCTTGAAGACGCGCCGTCCGGTCATCTTAAAAGAAGTGACCTGAATCATCACCGACATGGCTTCTATGACGAACACGCCGCCGACCATCAGCAGCATGAATTCCAACTTCGTCAGCACGCCGATGGTGCCGATGGCTCCGCCGATGGCGAGGCTTCCGACATCTCCCATAAAAACTTCAGCGGGCGGCGCGTTGTACCACAGAAATCCGAGGCTCGCGCCCGCCATCGCGCCACAAAAGACCGTCAACTCCGCCGCTTCCGGCCTGTGCGTCAAATCCAGATAACGCGCCCAGCGCGCATCGCTAATCAGGTATGTGAAGGCGGTCAACGCGGCCATCGCTATGAACGTCACGCTGATTGCCAGGCCGTCGAGTCCGTCCGTCAGGTTCACTGCATTAGACGAGCCGAGCAGCACGACGATGACGACGACCAGATAGATCCATGGGCCTATGTAACTGACTCCGGTCGGGTCTGCGGTCGCCTTGAAAAAAGGAATGTTCAAGTTCCAGGAATATTTCGTGGCTAGATAGCGAGTCGTAATAAAGAGCACAGCCCACACGCCGACGGCGATTAAGAGTTGAAAGAACAGCTTCTGCTTGCCCGTCAATCCGAGACTGCGCTGCTTAGCCATCTTCGCGTAGTCATCGAAAAAACCAATCGCGCCGAAGAGCGTCATCGCGATCATCACAGTCCAGACATAGATGCTCGACAGCCGCGCCCACAGGAGCGTCGAGATGAGCACGGAGATGATAATCAACACGCCGCCCATCGTCGGCGTCCCGCGCTTAGCCATGTGAGCCTGCGGGCCTTCTTCACGAATCTGCTGACCGACGTTCCAGTTCTTCAAAGCCGTAATCAGCTTGCCGCCGAAGACCAGCGAGATGAGCAGCGAAGTGACCGTCGCATACGCCGTGCGAAAGGTGACGTACTGAAAAACATTGAGCGCCTTGACGAGATACGACTCCCCACCCGACAAGCGGTTGTAGAGCAATTCGTAAAAGATGTAGTAAATCATCTTAATCTAAGGATGGAGGCGGAAGGATGAAGGATGAAAAGCATGCTATTCAAACTTGAGACGCTCATCTCTGATAGCATCACTTTCATCCTTCCGCCTTCATCCTTCATCCTTGCTTTCGTCCGCGCCGACCAACGGGAAACGTTCGCGCAGGAGCTTGACTATCTTATCCGTCTGCACTCCGCGCGAGCCTTTGATTAAAACCAGATCACCCTCGCGTATCTCATCAAGCAAAGCCGCTGCCGCCTGCTCCGAGTTTTCAAAAAAGCGCACGTCGCTTGCGCTCATGCCGCCTTCGCGTGCGCCCGCGAGTAATTCCTGCGCCAGCCCGCGCACGCCCCACAACACTTCGACGCCGTTGCGCGCGATCTCTCTTCCGACTTCCCTGTGCATGTGCGCGGCATCAGCCCCAAGCTCAAGCATCTCGCCCGCCACCACTATTCGACGAGAGGCATGCTCGCCGCCCTCTTTGAGCGTGCGAACCATGCTTAAAAGCGAACGCGGGTTCGAGTTGTACGAATCATCTATCAACTCGAAACCGGCTGCGAAATCGAGCACCTCGCCGCGCATCTTCGCGGGCGGAATGGTTCGCAAAGCTTCCGCTATCTCCTGTGCGTCAACCGCGAAACACGTCGCCACAGCCGAGGCCGCGAGCGCGTTCATCAAGTTATGGCGACCGGGCAGAGGGAGTTCCGCTGCCGCCGTGCCGAGCGGCGTGTGCAGGCGAAAACGGCTGCGCCCGAAACGTCCCGTTTCAATCTGGGTCGCCATCACGTCCGCTCTGTTTTCAATCCCGAAAGTAAGAACCGGGCCGCCGTGCTTCGAGCGCATGGCAATCACCAGCTCGTCATCCGCGTTCAGCACAGCCGTGCCGTTGGGTTTGAGTCCCTCGATCAACTCCGCTTTAGCGGCTGCGATATTTTCAATCGTGCCCAGATGCTCAAGATGAACCGGCGCGACCAGCAGCTCGACGCCGATGTCGGGCGGCGTGATTTTGCAGAGGCGCGCTATCTCGTGCATCGGAGACGACATGCCCATCTCAAGCACCGCGACATCAAATTCGTCGGGCGTGCGGCCTTCGCTCACCATGTGCAGGACAGAGAGCGGAAGCCCAAGCCCGTTGTTGTAATTGCGCTCGCTCTTGAGCACGCGCCGCTTGCTCGCGCTCAGGATATGCGCCGTCAACTCTTTCGCGGTCGTCTTTCCCGCGCTCCCCGTAATCGCGATGACGGGACGCGCCCACGCTTCGTAAACTTTATGCGCCAGCGTTTGCAGAGCGACGATGCCGTCATCAACCAAGAGCAAGCGATCAGAGAGAGCTTTTAAAGCATCGCTCTCATCAACCCGTTTAGCATGCGCGACGGCAGCGATAGCTCCATTCTCAAATGCCTGCGGAATAAATTCGTGCGCGTCCGCGAACGTCCCGTTGAAACCCGCGCGCTCGTAATCTTCCGGCGACATGGCGAAGAAGAGTTCGCCACTTTGTGTCGAGCGCGAGTCAATCGCAAATCCGGCGATCTCTGTGTCAAGCAAAGCTTCGGTGACATGCGTCGCCGAAGCATTCATCAAACTCGCCGCCGTTCTTAAATTCACGCCGCGTCAGCCTCTTTCCTTTAACCCGAATCTTGCGCGAGCGCGGGCGCGGCGGTCAATCTCAGAGGCGTGTGCGGGCGAATCTCTGTTCGCCGCTTGTTCAATGCCGCCCGCGCGGCCAAATGTTTTTCTGTTTGCGCGAGTCCGGCGCAAACGCTTGCGACAGGCGCAGATGCTATGCCGCACATCATGATTCGGGGAATTCATAGTCATTTTAGATTTTGGGTTTTGGATTAAGCGATTGACGAAAGTCGTGCTCTTCAAAATACGGCTTCAAGCCTGAGAAGCACGCCAATCCAAAATCTAAAATCCAAAATTCCCTTTCACTCACTCCTTCCGAAATCAACGCGCACAAGCTGTCCAGCATCAAGCTCTGAGCCTGCCGCCGGATTTTGTTTGAGGGCGCGTCCCTCGCCGCGCGCTTCGAGCTGCAATCCGAGCTGCGCGCAGATTCTCGCCGCATCACGCACGCTGCGCCCGCGCAGGTCCGGCATCAAGACGGCGCGATTCGAGGCTAAGGCATACACGACCTCGCCCGAATCGGATTTTCCATTCGCTTGTGCGACACGTGGCAACGTCGCCTGACACTCTTCGTTGACCCGCTCAAGCTCCGCACGAGCGCGCTGCGCAGCCTCCGGCGAAGCCAGATTCTGCGCGACCAAATCCTGCGCGGGCGCGTCTTTGATGTCGAGGTCGGGCGCGACGTTCAAGGCCGGCAGAATCTGTTCTGCAATATCACGAAAGACCGGCGCGGCCACATCGCCGCCGTGATAAGCTCCGGCAGGCTCGTCCATCACTACGATAATCACGACCGCAGGATTCTCAACCGGCGCGAAGCCGACGAATGAGCCGATGAACTTTGAAGACGAATAAGTTTTCGTCTTCGGATCAATCTTCTGCGCCGTTCCGGTCTTGCCCGCCGCCGTGTAGCCCACGAGCTGCGCCTTTTTCGCAGTGCCGTTCACGGTCACGCCCTCCAGCATGCGGCGCAAAGCCTGCGCCGTCTCCGCGCTCACGACGCGCCTCTGTTCCGGCGTCGCACGATAGACCACAGAGCCATCGTCCGCGCGTATCTCGCGCACGATGTGCGGAGAGATGCGAACGCCCGCGTTAGCCAGCGCGCCGAATGCCGCCGCCATCTGCACAGGAGTCACGCCGACCTCCTGTCCCATCGCCAACGATCCCATAGACGACGCTTGCCAGCGCGCGACGGGACGCAGCAGACCCGCCGTCTCCCCTGGCAGTTCCACGCCCGTGCGCGAGCCGAAGCCGTATCGCTTCATGTATTCGTACATCCGCTCGTCGCCGACGCGTAAGCCCAGCTTGATTGCCGCCACATTGCTCGACTTGGCGAGCGCGTCCGCAATCGTCAGCGAGCCGAAAGGATGATGGTCATGCACGAGCCGTCCCGCCACCATGATCGAACCCATCTGGCAATCTATGTGATCGCCGGGTTTGACCAAGCCCTCTTCGATAGCGGCGGAGTACGCGACTATCTTAAAGGTCGAACCCGGCTCGTAGATATTTTGCAGAGCTTCGTTAACGCGCGATTGCGGAGTGGCTGCGCCAGCGTTGTTCGGATCAAAAGTCGGCGCGTTGGCGAGCGCGAGTATCTCGCCCGTGTGCGGATCAAGCACGATGGCCGTGCCCGACTTTGCGCCGGTGCGTTCGACCGCTGCCGTGAGCGACTGCTCCACGCGATACTGAACCATCTGGTCTATCGTGAGCACGACCGACTGGCCTGTCGTCGGCTGTGCGATGATGCTCTCGTAAGGGCGTTGGTGCGCGTCGGTCTCGATAAAAATCTTTCCGGCCTCGCCGCGTATCCTCTCGTTTTGAAACTGCTCGATGCCTGCGAGGCCGACTTCATCAAGCCCGACGAAGCCGAGCACGTGAGCGGCTAAAGAACCGTTCGGATAAAAACGCTTCGGCTCCTTGCGCATGTGTACGCCCTCAAGCTTGAGGTCGGCAATCTCTTTCGCGCGCTCTTCATCGAGCCTGCGCGCCAGCCAGATAAACTTTTTGTTAGCTTGCTTCGCATCCACGAAACGCGCGGCAAGCTCCTTGGCTTTCATGCCGACGAGCGGAGCAAGGCGTTGCGAAGTCTCTTCGATGTCCTTGAGTTCATAAGGGACTGCAAAGCAGGAGTCGGTCTCGATGCTGCGCGCCAGCTCGCGCCCCTCGCGGTCTAGCAATAAGCCTCTGACGGGGCTGATTTCAAGCGTGTCTTCATGCTGCGCGCGTGCGTAATCGTGCAGCCAATCGTGTTGGACGGTTTGCAAATAGACCAGGCGCGCAGCGATGCCGACCATCCAGACCACCATCATGCAAACGATAATGAGCGTGCGGCGGCGCGAGGTGTCAGGACGTATTTTTGATGCAGGGATAGGGCGTGCGCGCATGAATCGTCGGCTCGTTCCTCTCTGGAATCACACGCGGGATTTGTCCGGGCGGCTGCCCCGCCGCGCATGAAAGGGAATGCTAAAAAAGATGTCTCGCATGTGCTGCCGTTGGTTTTTTGGGAGAAGCAGCACGAACCAAATTCAATTCGCCGTTAACGATTAAGCGCAGCCGATGGAGCAGCCATTCCGGCGGTGGCAGTCGGCGGCAATCTCTGTTGAGCCACGCCGGTCTGCCCCATCTGTCCGGGCGCGACGGGCTGCAAGCCTAGCTTGCGTGCTTCGCTCTCCAGACGCGCAGGCGCAGATGCTTCCTCTCGTTCAAGCGACAGGCGACGCTGCTCTGTTATCAACTGCTCGCGCTCCTGCCTCAGTTTCTCGCTCTGATAGCCGTAACGAACCGCTGCGAAATGCTGTCCCGCCGCGAAAATAAAACCGCCCGCCATCAACAGCCCTGAAAAGAGCAGCAGCGCGAGACGCGATAGAGCGCGCCCGTCGCGCTCGCGGTGAATGGTGAAGTTGGGTTGGTTGAGCGGCAGTCTTCTCATCTATTAAGTCCAGATAAGTCTGGAGTCTGGAGTCTGAGTTCCGAAGTTTTTGACTCCGGATTTTAGATTCCAGATTCCAGACTTTCAAATTTTCGACAGGCGCGCAGCTTTGCGCTGCGAGCACGCGGGTTCTCATGCACCTCTTCTTCAGCGGGCGTGACCGGACGGCGCGTCAGAATCTCGACCGCGCGCCGCGCGCCGCAGGAACAGACCGGCGCACGAGGCGGGCATTCGCACCGGCCTGACAGACGACGAAACGTTTGCTTTACGATCCGGTCTTCGAGCGAATGAAAGCTGATGACGGCAAGTCGTCCGTCCGTCTGTAAAAGATCGATAGCCGTTTCGAGAAACCGGCTCAAGTCCTCAAGCTCTCGATTGACGGCGATACGCAGAGCTTGAAAAGTGCGCGTCGCCGGGTGAATCCTGTCCGTCTTGCGCCACCCGACAGCGCGTGCCACAAGCTCTGCCAGTTCCAGAGTTCGAGAAATCGGCTCGCCGCGCTCGCGCCTTTCAACGATCCATCGTGCAATCTTGCGCGAGCGGCGTTCCTCTCCGTATTCAAAGATGATACGCGCGATCTCTTCTTCGGGCAGATGCGCGAGCAGGTCTGCCGCCGTCTCTTCATCGCTCGAAGCATCCATGCGCATGTCCAGCAGCGCATCATGCCGGAAACTAAAGCCACGCTCCGCCGCATCAAGCTGAAGCGAAGAGATACCAAGGTCTGCCAGCACTCCGCTGACTTTATCCACGCCCGCCGCCTGAACTATCCGCTCGATATCGCGGAAGTTTGCATGCACCGCGCGAAAGCGTTCGCCGTAACGAGCCATGCGACGTGTGCTCGACTCAAGAGCTTCGCGGTCGCGGTCAATTCCAATCACGCGCGTCCCGGCTGAAGCTTCAAGCATCGCCTCACTGTGCCCGCCGAATCCGAGCGTGCAATCAATGAACAGCCCGCCTCGCTCCGGCCTCAGCCATTCGAGCGTCTCTTGCAGCAGCACGGGGCGATGGGGCACGCCGCTTATGCCCCCCACAAGCGCAGCCATCACCACCGCCCCGTGATCTCAAAGAACTTTGTTAAGTGATGGGTGATAAGTGATAGGTGATAAGAAAGAGCTTTTAGTTTTGTCTTATCACCTATCACTTATCACCTATCACTAAAATCAAATGCCGAGACGGGCAATCGCTGCCTCGTCCTCTTCCGTGTAGGGGTCTGAGAGCAGGCGTCTCTGGAATCGCTCCAACTCCCAAACCTCAAGGTAGGTCAAATAGCCGAGCACCGCCACGTCGCCGATAACCTCCGCGCTCTTGCGCAGGAGCGGGTGTATGAGGACGCGTCCCTGCGCGTCTATCGCCGACTGCTGCCCGTAATAATTGGTTCGGTCAAGGAACTTGCGCCGCGCCGGGTCCATCGTCGGCAGCAGCGACAAACGCTGCTCAATCGCTTCCCACTCTGTCAAAGGATAAATCCGCACGCTCTCGCCCGTTAAGCTCGTGACATAAACTTCCTTGCCATGCTGCTCTTCGACCAGACGCCGGAAGGGGGTCGGCACTTTCAGACGCCCTTTGGAATCCATCCGTGCAGTGTAATTCCCTCTTAACATATGCTTGCGACGGTCGTAACATCGGCGTAGTGCTTAAAAGCTCTAGTGATACTTTAATGATTGGGCACAAGCTACTCAGAAATGCCCACTTTTGACCACTTTTCTCCACCCGTCGCGCATAGTACGCCCGTCGTGTGGGGCTGTCAAGAGATAAAACGGGTTTCAAACACAGAATTTTAAGCACGATTTGGTGTACTTTTCGGAGCGAACTGTCCTGTAAGCAGCCAAGTGCTTATCCAGCTGCGAGGGGCGTTAAGCGTACACAGTCTCTCCTTAAGGACCAAACTTCCAGATAGCCAAGCCTGTCGCACATCATGTATATTGCAGCCATGCCGCATTCAAATCTTGCCCTCTGGCGAAAAGCAGATTGACCTGAATGGGACTCGGTGGATTGCTCATCTTCGGCGCGTTAGCGGCTCTGGCAAATCTGCTGGGCGGGATGCTGCTTGTTTCTTCCGGCGCGCATCGCTGGGATGAGCGGCTGCTGAAATATCTGGTCGCGCTCGGCGCGGGCTTTATGCTGGCGGCGATCTTCATCGAGATTATTCCCGAGTCAATAGATATCTGGATAGAAGTGAGTCCGGGCGTGAGCGCGGCGACGGCTGTGTTGCGCCCGATGACGCTGCTGCTCGGCGGCTATCTATTGATACAGCTTTTTGAGCACACCTTCGCGCCGCATTTTCACTTCGGGCCGGAGACTCATCCTGAATCCGTGATTCGCCCGTCGGCTGCCTACACGGCTATCGGCGGTCTGACGATTCACACCTTCTTTGACGGCGTTTCGATTGCCGCGGCATTTCTCGTCAACATCAAGTTCGGCCTGCTCATTTTCATCGCTATCATCCTGCACAAGATGCCCGAAGGCTTCACAGTAGCTTCGATCATGCTCGCGTCGGGGCGTTCCGGGCGCAAAGCTCTGATCGCATCGCTGATGGTCGGGCTGGCGACCTTCGCCGGAGTCATCTGCGTAGCCCTGCTTAAAGCAGGAGTCGGAACTATCGTGGCCTACGCGCTTCCCTTCTCTGCGGGCGTCACGCTCTACGTCGCCGCCAGCGATTTGATCCCGGAGGTCAATCACAAAGAGGAGAGAAATCCGATTGTCTCCATCGTCGTCTTCGGCGGCGTAGCCCTCTTTTATCTGCTGCACCGTGTGATTGAAGGTTAAAAGCTTGCTCCGGGAAATCACCCGCAGAGAAAATAACATCCGGTCTCAAAGTCCTCTCTCATGTTGACTCACGAACGTGAGTTGGTATGATGACATCATTGATTACCCGTCAGCTTAAATTCGCACTGCTCGCCGTGATGGCCTGCGCCTGTTGGTTTCAGACGGGCGGGGTTGTGCGCGCCCAGACGCAGGATTTTGAAGTCCCGCAGCCGACCGGAAATGCTGTTAACGATTTTGCCGGAGTCATTGACGCGCAGACTAAAGAGCGGCTTGAAAACATTCTCATCAATCTCAAAAAAGAGCAGCAGATAGAGTTTGCTGTCGTCACGGTTAAGACGACCGGGGGGAGAGAAGTTTTTGATTACGCTCTCGCCGTCGCGCGGCGTTGGGGCATCGGCCCTGCCAATGATGAGAAGCAGGGTTTATTGCTTCTGGTCGCGGTTGACGATCACAAATACCAGACGCTCGTCAGCCGTCATCTGCAAGGAGAGTTGCCTGACGGAACAGTCGGCTCGCTTCAGCGGCAGTATCTGATTCCAGCCTTCCGCGCCGGAAATTACGGGCAGGGCTTGATTGATACCGCGCGCAGCTACATAGACACGCTGGCCGAAAAGCGCGGGTTCAGCACGGCGGGCATTTATCAGGGACAGGACACGAGCACGCGAACGCAGGCTCCGCAGCCTTCGCGTCGGCGCACTAACACGGGGGGTGGAATGTCAGGTTGCGGTTTGGCTATCATCATCATTATTGTTTTAGTAGTTCTGTTTTCCAGTCGCGGCAGAGGCGGCGGAAGCGGCTGTTTGAATCTACTCTTTCTGGGTTCGCTCTTTAGCGGCGGCAGCGGCGGCGGCTGGGGTTCTGGCGGAGGCTTTGGCGGATCGAGCGGCGGCGGCGGAGGCGGCTTCGGCGGCTTCGGCGGCGGCGGGGATTTTGACGGCGGCGGCGCGGGCGGCAGTTGGTAAGAGCTTATTAAGAGAGACGCGAGCGAGCTTTTCTCTCGCGTGACGTTTTTGATTTAGCGATTGGATAAAAGAAGATGGCTAATAAGATCACGCAGGATTCGCTGCGGCACTTCGTAGATGATTTACGGACGACGCATGGCGACAATCTGGCGTCGGTAGTTGTGTACGGCTCTGCGGCGGTGGGCGATGAGGTGGAGCAGCAGTTCGGCTACAATGTGCTCGTCGCGTTGCAGCACATCACGCCGCAGGATTTGCGTCTCGCGCAAGCTCCGATACGCGAGTGGCAGCGTCTGGGACAGCCGCTGCCTGTCTATTTCACGCTCACGGAATTAAAGGATGCGGCGGATGTTTTCCCGATTGAATTTTACCAGATGGAGCGTGCGCGCCGTGTGCTCTACGGCACAGACCCTTTCGAGCTGGTCGTGCTCTCGGATGATAACCTGCGGCATCAGACTGAATACGAGTTGAGAGGCAAGCTGATTCAACTTCGACGCGCCTACATCCCCGCTTCAACTTCAGCAGACAAGCTGTTGAGCTTGATGAGCGAGAGTCTTGCGACCTTCGCCACGCTCTTTCGTCCGGTGCTCATGTTGAGCGGAGTCGAGCCGCCCGTGACCAAACAGGAGGCAGTGCGCGCGACCGTTCAATTATTGAAGCTTGACGGCGAATCGTTTGAAAGGATTCTTGAGATACGCGCGACAGGCAATGACAAGTCATCGCTGTCCGAGCATGAGGCCAACGATCTGTTCGCCTCATACCTGATGCAGCTTGAGAGCGTGATTGAGACGGTTGATAAGATGGCGGAGCATTTGCACGGCGCGAGCGCATGAGTTTTGAGAAAGCAACGCCGGGCGAAATTTACGGTGTCGTCACCGGCATGAGATTTAAGGGTTAAAAGTTTTTTCTACAACAGACGGAGAATTATCTTATGAACAAGAGAAGAATGGCGCTGCTCTCTCTGGCGATTTTTGTGGCTGTGACGGCAAGCGGATGCGGCTACAACACGCTTCAGAGCAAGCAGCAGAATGTGAAAGCGAAATGGGCTGGCATCGAAAACCAGCTTCAGCGTCGCTCGGACTTAATCAAGAATATGATTGAGACGGCCAAGCTGGCGGGCGTGCAGGAGCAGGAAGTGTTCGGCACGATAGCTAATTCCAATGCTAAGTTGATTAACGCGCAGGGAGCCGCGCCGCAGGGCGAGGGCGGCGACAAAACACCCGAACAAAAGCAGGCCGTGATTGATGCTGCGAACAGCTTTGGCGGCACAATCGGTCGGCTGCTCTCCTTGCAGCAGACGTGGCCGAATCTCAAGTCGAACGAGAATTTTCTGAAGGCGCAGGATGAGCTGGTCGGGACTGAGAACCGGATTGCGACGGCGCGCGGAGATTACAACACAGCCGTTCAGGATTACAACACGACGCGTGGAAGCTTTCCGACCGTGATTGGAGCAAAGATTTACGGCTTCAAAGAAGAGCCGTACTTCAAGGCCGATCCCGCCGCACAACAAGCTCCACAGATAAACTCCGACGATTACCGGCGAAGCACGAAATAAAGAGCAAGGATGAAGGCGGAAGGCGGAAGGATGAGTAAAAGCCAAAATAGCTTTTCTTTCATTCTTCCGCCTTCATCCTTCATCCTTGCTCTTAAAACCCGCGCGAGCTGCACATTGAGCAGTGGTCGCAGGGCTTGCCGCCCGGCTCAAGGTCGCATTTTTTCGCGCCTTCAAAATAATCAACCAACTCTGCCACGGTTGCTTCTTCGACGCCGAACTTATCCTCGCTCGGATGCGGCGTCGGCACGTACATGCTGTTCAAGCGTAGCGAGTGATTGCCGTATGAGGAAGCCGCTGACGAGGATGCAGCAGTTGCAGCGCGCCGCTCGAAATCTCTCTGCGCGCCGCCGTGCGAAGGTTGGATAGCATGACTTTCATCATGCGTCAGGCGGGATTCTATCTGAACCAATTTTTGTCTGAGGTCATCCAGCCCAGCGCGCATGGCTGAAAGCTCGACGGCGACGTTATCAACGCTTCGTTGAGGTGATGAAGCGGTATCGTTGTTGCGGCCTTCGGACACGCGGCGCGCGATACGCTCGGCAATCAAACGCGCCTGATCTTGCTCGCTCGTCATCGCGTCTCCTTCACTTCCGTTTCCAGCAGATCGACTCTGTCAACCACGCCGACAATCGCCGAATCAATCGCCGCGCCGACCTCGCCCGTCGCAGCCGTTGACGCGCCCCATCCTTCCTGCACGATGAGAACTACGTCGCCCTCGCCCGCGTCAACCGAATCGAGCGCAATCACTGTGTTTGCCATCTCAACGCCTTCCGGCGTGATCTGCTGGCAGAGCATCACACGCGCATTCTGATAGCGCGGGTTCTTCTGCGTCGCCACAATATTTCCGAGCACGCGTGCCAGAATCATTTCTTCCCTTTATGGTTCGTCACGTGTTTGTCTGAATCCACAATCGCGATGATCGTGCAATCGGTCGGCGTGTCTTCGCGCTTGAAAGGAAAGCTCGCCTCTTTGCCGCGACACCAGACGACCAGCTCGCCCGTCCCCGCTCCAATCGCATCGAGCGCGACCAGAGGCACGCCCTGCGGCTTCAAGTCAGCATTCAGAGACTGGATGACGAGCAGCTTTCGCCCTTCGAGCGAATCGTTCTTAACCGTCGCCACAACCGTCCCGATAACGCGAGCAAGCTGCATAAAAAAAGATGGTCTTTGTGCTTTGGTCTTTGCACGCTATTCAAGCTAGAGCTTACTGTTCAATCTTGAACGACACATGCAAAGAACAAAGACCAAAGCACAAAGACCGTTTTTTAACTGATATCCACCGTGTCGATGACGCCGACGATGGCTGCGTCAACGGGCGCGTCCTTCATGCCCTGCGCGAGGCGTGCGCTTGAGCCTGCGACGACGAGGACGCGTTCGTGAAAACCCGCGCCGACCGTGTCAACGGCGACGACATAACCGCTCGTGTCCGTCCCGTCGAGATTGAGCGGGCGGACGACGAGCAGCTTTTTGCCCAGAAGCCGCTCATCCTTCTGCGACGAGACGACCGTGCCGACGATACGCGCAATAATCATAAAAGAAGTGATAGGTGATAGGTGATGGGTGATAGGTAAAAGCGATTTAAAACCTATCACCCATCACCTATCACCTTTTACCTCTTACGAGTTGTTGCCGATGGGCAGTGCTTCGTCCACGCTGCCGTGCGGGCGCGGGATGACATGCACGCTGACGAGTTCGCCGACGCGACGCGCCGCAGCCGCTCCGGCATCGGTCGCAGCCTTGACCGCAGCGACATCGCCGCGCACAATCGCCGTCACGAATCCGGCTCCGATTTTTTCGTAACCGACGAGCGTGACGTTCGCGGCCTTGACCATCGCGTCCGCCGCTTCGATCATCGCCACTAGGCCTTTCGTCTCAACCATTCCAAGCGCTTCTTGAGGCATTAAATTTTGCTCCCTTATTTAATTGATTCATCCGTACATTTGCTCATTGACTCCTTGCGCTGCTTTACTAATGAGTCAATGGATAAATGGCTAAATCTTTCGCAGCTCCGCTGCCTGACTTAAAAGCTCTAACAGTTCTTCGCGAGAGAGAGAGATTTTGCCCGCGCCGTTTGTCGAAACCCTTTGTTGCGCGTTCACAGACGGACGCTCGCCCGTCGCGCACGCCAACTGCGTTTCGTGCAGGTAGCCGCAGGATTGACAGCGCGCATTCTCGCCGAGGTATCCGGCCTTCTCGCGCACGTTGATTAATTTTTCAATCGCGTCAACCGGGAGATTCTTTGAGCCTCCCAAGAGGCGAGAGAGAATAGCTATCTTCGCCGTGTGCTCAAGAGTTTCGAGCCGGTCAAAAGCCTGCCACACATCCGCGCCGTAAGCGACCGCGCCGTGATTCGCCATCAAGAGCGCGTTGTGATGCTTGACCAGCGGGCGCATCGCTTCGGTCAACTCCGTGGTCGAAGGCGTGCCGTACTCCGCGAGCGGGACGCAGCCCAAAGTTAAAATCACTTCGGACAAAATCGGCTGGTCAATCGCCAGTCCAGCGACGGCGAAGGCCGTGCCGTGCGGCGGGTGCGCGTGACAGACAGCGCGCACGTCATCCCGCTCACGGTAAATCAGGAGGTGCATCTCAAGCTCTGACGAAGCCTTTTTGTCAGAGAGCGGTTTGCCGTCCATATCTGTGACGGCGCAGGAGTCTTCCGTCATGCGACCCTTGCAGGTCATCGTCGGCGTCGCGATGATGCGGTTATCATCCAGACGGACGCTCACGTTGCCATCCGAAGAGACGACATAGGAACGCTCGTACATCAACTTGCCGACGCGCACTATCTCGCGCCGGGCGGTTTGCTCATCCATTCGAAATCTATCGGAGTCCCATCGTCGCTCGGTCGTCGAGACCGAAGGCGTAGGTCATATTCCTCAGCACAGTGACGGGTTCGCCATACACTTTTTCGGGAATGAACTGCGTGCGCCCGGCTACGCTCTCGGCCTCTTCGGTCAGGCCGTCAGGCAGCGTGGAGAGCCGATCCACGACGGTCGTCGTGCCGTCCGCATTAAAGCTGACGAGCAATTGCACCACTCCTGTCGTTTTGTGCGTAATGGCTTCCGGAGTTAAACGCGTGCTCGGCTGGAAAGTGATATTGAGCGGCATCCTTGTGTTGCTAAAATCTCTCTGCCTGCAACCGGAGCGATGATGATGTCGCTCCCATCTGAACCCGGAACTATTGTTGTCCATAGTTGTATCCTTCGAGCTATGGAAACCAAAGATGCTGCCCACTCCGATGCCGACCATCAGAGTTAAAATGAATGGCAAACCTCTTTTAAGAAAACTAATCATCATAGCGGTACTCCTTCACTTCAAAAATAAATTACAGCTCGCGTTCTTCCTGCCGACCGATTCGCTCGTAAGGAAAAATACTGCGAGGCTTGGTCACGTTTGTTGCCGGTGGCTCTGCGAGGAAATAAGACAGGCTCTCAAGGCTGATTGTCAAGTCAACGGTTTTGACCTTGACGCCGCGCCTGACCTCCAGGCGAGCGGGGGCAAAGTTCAGGACTGCCTTGATGCCCGCCGACATGATCTGATTTAAGACCTGTTGCGCCGCACGCGCGGGCACGGCGATGACCGCCACGTCAATCGCCTCCTGACGCACGATGCGCTCGATCTTCTTCACATCATGCACGAGGACTTCGGCCTCGCCGATGCGCTGGCCGATTTTCCCTTTGTCGTTATCAAAGAGCGCGGCGACCGTAAAGTTCGACTGCGTGAAGCCGTTGTAATTGGCGAGCGCAGTTCCCAAATTTCCCGCGCCGACGATGCCGACCCTGTGCGGCATGTCGAGGCCGAGAATTTTCGTGATGTGCTGGCGCAAGTCTTCGACATAATAGCCGACGCCGCGCACGCCGAACTCGCCGAAGTAAGCCAAATCTTTTCGTATCTGCGCGGAGTTCAGATGAAACTGCTCCGCCAGAGCCTGCGACGAAACGGCCTTGATGCCCGCCGCCGCGAGCGTGCTCAGGCAGCGCAGGTAAACGCTCAAACGATTGGTCGTCAGTTCCGATATTTTCTCTGTCTTCATTTCCGGTGGCCTTCTGCTTTCAGTATAGCTCTAATCAGGGAATTGATGGTAGGGACAATAGCAAGGATGAAGGCGGAAGGCGGAAGGATGCACGAACGCTCTGGCGAACGTAGGTTTTCATCCTTCATCCTTCATCCTTCCACCTTGCTCTTGTTGCCGAAGGCTGCCGCTTCAACTACAATCTAGCTCGAACACGAAGTCGCTCCCGAAATCTCTGCTTCGATTTCTATTACAACCAGCATGATTGCACACTTAAATGGGATACTCTTTGCCAAGCAGGCGACGAGCGTGATTTTGGATGTCGGCGGCGTCGGTTACGAAGTGACCATCCCGCTCTCAACCTTTTACGAACTGGAAGACGCAGGCGCGGGCGCGAATGTCCAGCTCAGAATTTACACGCACGTGCGCGAAGACGCGTTGCAGCTTTACGGCTTCAAGACGGCGCGCGAGCGCGAGTTGTTCATGCGTCTCATCTCCGTGAGCGGCATCGGGCCGAAGCTCGGCATCACGATGCTTTCGGGCATGAGCGCGGATGAGATTATCGCTTCGATTCGGACGAACAATCTGGCGCGGCTGACTTCGATTCCCGGCGTCGGTAAGAAGACAGCCGAGCGTCTGGTCATCGAGTTGAGAGACAAGATAACCGCGCTCTCTTCGCCCGCGCTCGAAGAAGAATATTCCGCGCAGACCGGCGCAGGCGCGGCTGTCTCCGAAGACGCCATGCGCGAAGACGCTCTCTCCGCGCTCCTGAACTTCGGCTACCAGAAATCAGCGGCGGAAAAAGCCATCACCGCTGCCGCGCAGGAAGGCGGCGACATCTCCGTCGAAGTTATCCTGCGCCGCAGCCTTCGCCAACTGGCTAAAGGATAGTTCCGGGTTCCAAGTTCCAAGTTCCAAATTAAGAGCTTGTTTTTGACTTGGAACCCGTAACTTGAAATTCGGAACTCGAAAAACATGCTTGACGAACCGGCAGACAATCGGAACGCTGCGCCTTTGGATGAGGAGCGTCAGTTCGAGCTGTCTCTGCGTCCGACACGGCTCGCGGAGTATATCGGGCAGAAGCGCGCGACCGACAACCTGCGTATCTTCATCAAGGCCGCGCTCGGTCGTCGTGAAGCTCTGGATCACGTGCTGTTGACGGGGCCGCCGGGGCTTGGCAAGACGACGCTCGCTAACATCGTGGCGACTGAGATGGGCGCGGAGCTGCGTTCGACCGCAGGGCCTGTGATTGAAAAGTCCGGCGATCTGGCCGCGCTCCTGACCAACTTGCAGGAAGGCGACGTGCTTTTCATAGACGAGATTCATCGTCTTAATCCGGCCATCGAAGAGGTGCTTTACCCTGCGATGGAGGATTATCATCTGGACATTATGATCGGTCAGGGGACGGCTGCGCGCTCGATTAAATTGGAGCTGCCGAAGTTCACTCTGGTCGGAGCGACGACGCGCGCGGGATTGATTACGGCCCCGCTTCGTGGTCGCTTCGGCATCGTCTTCCATCTGGACTTTTACCCGCACGAAGATTTGGAGATCATCGTTCATCGCTCCGCAGATATTCTGAAAGTCGAGATAGATGTGGGAGGCGCGCGTGAGATCGCGCGTCGTTCGCGCGGCACTCCGCGTATCGTCAATCGCCTCTTGCGGCGCGTGCGCGATTACGCAGAGGTTGATTACGAGGGACGCATCACGCAGGCAATCGCGGAGGACGCGCTCAATCGGATGGAGGTTGACACTTACGGGCTTGACGAGGTTGATCGCAAGCTGCTGTTGACGATTATCGAAAAGTTCGGCGGCGGGCCGGTCGGATTGGGCACTATCTCCGCTTCGATTAACGAAGAGAAGGATTCAATCGAAGAGATCATCGAGCCTTACCTGATTCAAATCGGCTTCCTCAATCGCACGCCGCGCGGGCGCATGGTGACGCGCCTCGCTTACGAGCATTTCGGAATTCCCCCCGTGCCGCTCAAGGCCGGATTATTCGACCAGAATTAGAGTTTAAGATCATGAGCATCAAAGTTTCACGCAAAGGCGCAAAGGCGCGAAGAAGGCAAGAAGGTTGGAGGGGGAAGGGTGGAGGGGGTAGCGAAAGACAGTTGCTTTTTCTACACCCTACACCCTATCCCCTACACCCTTTCTTCTCTGCGTCTTTGCGCCTTTGCGTGATATTGCTTTTGGCCTCGCTCACTTTTGCCCAGCAACGTGCGCCCGTTAAAGAGAGAGAATCAGACCGCGCGCGACGCACGAAAGCCGTGGATTTGATTGTCGAGACGGCGGACGCCGCGCGCACCATCAAAGACCTCTTCTATCGCGCGCGTGTTCAGACGCTCGCCGCAGACGCGCTCTGGCCGCATGATGAAGCACGCGCCCGTCTCATCTTTCGTAATGCATGGGAAGCCGCCACGGCTTATGACAAGGCCGAGCAGGAAGCGGAAGAGCGCGAATCCGGCGTGCCTTCGACGCTGCCGATGACAGAGGCGCGTGATGCAGTGCTGGCAAAAGCTGCCGCGCGTGATTCAAAGCTGGCGGAGATTTTCCTGCGCGACTTGTTGCCTGAGAAGAATGATGAGAAGAAAGCAGATGAGAATCAGTCTCAGGCACAGAGACACACGCCTTGGCGCGAGGTGAGCGAAGCGGGCACGCGTCGCCTCGCTTTAGCCTATCAGTTGCTCAATCAAAATGAACCCGCACGCGCAGCGGAGATCGCGTCGCCGGTTATCAGTGAAGGCGAGAGCGGCGCGTTGATGGCTTTTATTACACGCCTGCGCGAATCCGACAATCATATCGGAGAGACGTTTTATCTGCGCTTGCTTGACCGGATCAAGATGGACAGGGAGGCGGACACTAACACTGCGCTTTTGCTTTCATCACAAATCGTCTCGCCGTGGTTGCTGGTAGTAGTTGATGATCGCGGCTCGCTGCAATTTCGTAGCCTTGACTCTACACTTCCACGCGCCACGCTTGCATCGCTCCAGCCGCTCTCACAGCCGGTGCGTACTGCTTTTTATAATATCGCCGCAAACATTCTTCTTCGTCCGCTCGTGCCGCGCGCGGGCGCGAACGCGACGCCCGAATCAAGCGCGCTCTATTTAGCCATCGGGCGTCTGCTTCCCTACTTTGAGCGCGAAGCCACGCAGTTTGTGTCCGGCCTGCGGATGAGAAGCAGCACGCTGGCAAACGACATCGAAGCAGGACGGCGCGAAAATTTGAATGCACAGTTTGAATTGACCAGCCTGACGCCTGAGCGACCGGGCGACCCGTTGCGCTCGCAGCTCGACCAGTTGGGGCGAGCGCGAGACGCGCAGGACAGAGACCGCATCGCGCTCGGCATCGTGAAGAAGGCAGCCGGGCGCAGGCTCTGGGATCGAGCGAAACGCGCCGCGTCGGAGATAGAAGATATCAACGCGCGCCACGCGGCTCTCTCTTACATCGCCGTCTGCCAGATAGCAGACCTCCTGCGCGCCTACGCCGAAGATAAAGAAGATGATTTCGAGAGCATGGCGAAGTTTGCGCGCCACGCGGACGTGCCGCCGCTCGCAAGCGCATGGGGCCTGGCTCAAGCGGCAATCATCGCGGCGCGCAAAGGCGATAAGCTGCACACAGCCGCGCTGCTTGACGAAGCTCAAACGTATGCCGCGCGAACTCCTGCCGGAACTTGGCCGCGCGTCGCAGCCTACATCGTAATCGCGCGCATGGCCGCACGCTGTTCGGATTTAAAACGCGTCTGGGAACTCGCATCTGAGATCGCGCGCGCGGCCAATGCTCTCGAAGATTTCAGCGGAGATGAAGCGTCCATAGACATCGCGGCGGACGAGAGTAAAGCACAAACAGACGTGGAAGTTTTCGAGCCGCTCAGCGTCGAGGACGACGTGTTTCGTCTCGACGGATTTTTTGCGACAATAGCCCAACTGGATTATGAAAAAGCTTTGACGGCAGCGCGCTCGCTCGGCAAAGAAACGCCACGCGCCTTCGCCATGCTCTCAATTGCAAAAGTAATGCTCAATTCAGAAGTCAGAATCCAGAAGTCAGAATTCAGAATTACGGGGCAATAAATCAGAACACGGAATGAAAGGTTAACTGCTTTTCTTCCGTCTCCTATCTTCTGGCTCCTGACTCCTGCTTTTTCTTATGCGTCGTCTCTCTTCATTCTCGCGGCACTCTTTCGGCGTGCGTAATCGCGCGCCGTGGAGCAAAATCCTCCTGCACTCTTTCCACCAGTTTCATGATAACGATCTCTTCACGTCGGCTGCGGCGATGAGCTATTTCGGGCTGCTGACGCTGTTTCCGGCCCTGCTCCTGCTCTTGACCATCAGCAACAGTATCCCCGCCGGAGCGCAGATGCTGACACAGCTCGTCAAAATTTTTCCCGGCTCGATGGACTTTCTGCGCACGACGATTCGTTCGCTTGAGCATGTCAACACGACGGTCGTCATCAGTTGCGTGTTCGTAGTGCTGTGGGCAGGCTCATGGGTCTTCGCCGTCATCGAGCGTGCGCTCAATCGCATCTGGGGTTCGACGCCGCGCACATTTTTTCACGGGCGCGCACTAACGCTCGGCATGATCGGCGTCGTCGGACTGCTGCTGCTCGGCTCTGTGCTCTTCACTTCGGTCATAGTCTTTGTGCAGGATATGGTCGCGCGACTGCCCCTGCGCACGCTGGAAAGATGGAGGGCGCTCGCCTTACTCGGCAGCGCGTTCTGGCAGATGCTGTTTGCGCTCGGCAGCATTCTCCTGTCGGTCTCGATCTTCATGCTCGTCTATCGCTTCATGCCGAATACAACGGAGGTCAGTATTCGAGATACGATTCCGGGCGCGGTCGTGAGCGGCATCCTATGGGAGATAGCCAAATATCTTTTCGCATGGAGCCTGCACTATTTTCATTACGATCAAATCTACGGCTCGGTCGGCGCGGTCGTCGCAGTGCTCACGTGGAGCTATTTCTCAAGCCTCATCCTACTCTTCGGAGCGCAACTGACCGCAGTCTTTCATCATGAGAATCCGCTGGAAAAAATGCCTTTAAATCAGGTTGTAGAGGATGGGGTGTAGGGTGTAGAAAAACTTTTTTCGCTACCCCCTTCCCCCTTCACCCTACACCCTCGTCGTTATGTTGATTTCTGATTTCGATTACGAGTTGCCGGAAGAGTTGATCGCGCAGCATCCGCTCGTGCGGCGAGATGCGTCGCGGATGTTAGTGCTGAATCGCTCTGCGCTTAGCTTTCGAGATGGCAGCTTCGCAGAATTTCCAGCGCACATCGGCGCGAATGATGTCGTGGTTGTTAATAACACGCGCGTTTTTCCGGCGCGGCTTTTCGGCAGGCGCGAGCCTTCGGGCGGGCGCGTCGAGCTGTTTCTGATTCGCGAAAAAGAGCCGTGTGTGTGGGAGACGCTGGCGCGGCCTGCGCGCAGGTTGAGCACGGGCGCGCGTATAAATTTCGGCGCCGGGCGGATGTATGCCGAAGTCATCGAAGCCAGCGAGGATGGCCGCCGCACCGTTCGCTTTATCGCTGAAAATTCTTTCGATGACGCGCTCGAAGAGCTTGGGCAGACGCCGCTCCCGCCCTACATTAAACGCGACGAGGCGGGTTCGACCGAAGATCGTGAACGCTATCAAACCGTCTACGCGCGCAGCCGTGGAGCGATTGCCGCGCCGACCGCAGGGCTACACTTTACGCCGACGGTGCTGGATGAAGTCAGGGCGCGCGGGGCGTGCGTGGTCGAGATTACGCTGCACGTCGGCTACGGCACGTTCGAGCCTGTCCGCGTCAACGATCTCAAGGAACACAGGGTCGCGCCGGAGCATTGCGAGATAAGCGATGAAGCAGCGCAGCTCATCAACGAGGCGCACGAGCGTCGCGGGCGAATCGTCGCCATCGGCACGACTACGACGCGCGCTCTGGAATCCGCTGTGGATGAAGATGGATGCATCAGCGCTGGCGCACGCATGGCTTCACTGACCATCACGCCCGGCTACAGGTTTCGCGCGGTGGATGCGCTGCTGACCAACTTTCACCTGCCGCGCTCATCGCTGCTCGCGCTCGTCGCATCTTTCGCCGGACGCGGTTTCACACTCGCAGCCTATCGCCACGCCGTCGAGGCGCGCTATCGCTTTTACAGTTACGGCGATTGCATGTTAATAATTTAGGTGATGGGTAATAGGTAATAGGTGATAAGAAAAACCTATTCCTTCCTATCACCCATTACCTATTTACTGTTTTTAGTTATGGCAGTTCTGAAAAAAATTCGGTCGCGGTTCTGGTCGCAGCCCGTCGAGGCTGAGGCTTTTGATGAGCCGCTGTCGTCAGCTTCGCTCATCGAGTCGCTTTATGATGTGCGTCCTCTGACCATCGCGCAGCTTGATGAGGTCTGGCGTCTGGATCAGCGTTGCTTCGTGGATGGCGAAGCCTACAGCCGCGACACCTTCGAGTATCTGCTGACGGCGCCGGAATGCGTCTCGTATCGCGCCGTCACGCAGGGCGGAATGATGGTCGGATTCATCGTCGGCCTCATCGAGCCGGATCACACGGGACATGTGACGACGCTCGGAGTTGCGCCGGAATACAGGCGGCGCGGCATCGCGCGACAGATGCTTGAGAAGGTCGAAGACGGATTCCGGCGACGAGATGTGCGCATCATCCGCCTTGAAGTCCGCTCGATAAATAACGGCGCACAGCAGCTCTACCGCGATCTCGGCTACATCGTCACGCAACGTCTGCCACGCTACTACTCAAACGGCGGCGACGGCCTGCTGATGATTAAATCGCTGACGGATTGATCGCTAAAAGAGACTACAGATTTCAAATTTGAGATTTGAGATTCGAGGTATTGAATTTGAGATAACGAATCGGAAATTCTTCTGTGTCCTGGGGTGGTTAAATAATCCTCTCCTTACTTTCAACTGAAAACTGCTCTGGCTTTTATTTTCTCAAGACGACTCCGTTAAGCTGTTTATCTATCAGCGCACTCATCTCGCCGGTTAAAGCCTGCCGGTCTGCGAAAAGCTCCCAGACCTCGCCGGTCGCAGGCGTCTCGCCTTCCGAAGTGATGCGTGAAGCCAGACGAAATCTGTCTACAGGACTCGGATGCGTATCATCCTCTGTCGTCTCACGATTAATCGCTTCATGCACTTTGGCGGCTATCGTTTTTTCCGCCTCGGTTTTTATCTCCGACAACTCGTAAAGATTCTGCACCGCTTGCTTTGTATCAACGGCGCGCCTGATCTCGGCGTTCGCCAGATGGCTGAACTCGACATCGCGACGGATAGCATGGCTCAAGCCTTCCTCGAACGCCTTCGCGCCGAACAGACGCACGGCGATGCGGTCTGCCAGCACTTCCTGCAAGCGTGTCGCGCCGTGCGTGATGCGACGAAAGATAAAATGATAGAGACGCAGAAACTGGAAAGCTATGTTCCACCAAGTGGCTTGCCCGCTTCTAATCATCGCATTAGCGAAGCGAATTATGTCGGAGTTGACGCGCAGGGCGACATCTCCGCCAGCCGTGTCACGATGCCGGAAGTGACCGTACTCGTGCGCCAGCACCGCTCGAAAAGCATTCTGGCTAAAACCATTGAGCACGCCGACGCCCAGAATCAGATTGCGCTGTGCGTTGTCCTGCATACGCGCTCTGAAGCTGCCGCGCTCATACACTGCCAGATCGGTTCCCGGCGTGACGCGTATTTCATCCACAGGCCGCGTGCCGACTTTCTCCGCCACGTCACGGGTTAAAGCCCACAGGCCGGGAGCCTCTGCCTGACTGAGCGCGCGTCCGGGGTCTTCACGCTCCGTCCGGCTAAAGAGCGAGCGAATCATCTGATAGACAGTGACGACCACACCAATGACGATAAAGAGCGTGAGCTTAATCGGAACCTGGCCGAGCATCAGAAAGCCGTAGATGACCGCTCCGGCAACGGCCACGACCAGAAAGATGACCACCGGAATCGAGA
The DNA here is from genome assembly GCA_964246305.1 of uncultured Pyrinomonadaceae bacterium. Taxonomy (GTDB): domain Bacteria; phylum Acidobacteriota; class Blastocatellia; order Pyrinomonadales; family Pyrinomonadaceae; genus JACMLC01. The sequence continues at coordinate 61,799 of CAXTPS010000021.1, read as the reverse complement.
TGTAATAGTAGAAGCCGGCGATGTTGATGAGCGTGCGATAGATTTTGCGCAGAGACAACTGGCTGCTATCCGCAGGCTGGTTCGGGTCTGCCGTCTCTATTGAGCGCAGGGTGGTGCTCGACAGCACTTTGCCCAGAATAAAAAGCAGCGCGAGTCCCACAGCCCACGCCGCAACCAGATATAAAGCGAGGTAAGTGTAGTTCCAGACCATCGCTCTTGAGTGAATGCCGGAATCCAGAAAAGACTGCACCGCGTCCGCAGGCAAGCCCATGCTTCCGGCGCGCTTGATCTCCTTTTCGGCAGTCGTCCAATCCTCATCCATCGCGGCGCGAACCGCATTGAAGTAATGAGTCGCCATCAAGTCCTGATGTTTGGCGACAAGCGTCTGAGTCGCATTGCGAAAATCGTTTTCACTCTTTAGCTCAAGCGCGAGTTGCGCAAACAGAAGCGGGTAGTAAGCATCACTCTCATCCTTATTGAGCGTGTAGGCTTCTCTGGCTAAAGCCAGAGCCTTCTGCTTATCCTCCTGACTCGCAGCGTTTTCTTTCCCGCCGGGATAGGCCAGAGATTGTGCCAGAGCGCCCAGATTTTCTGCCGAGCGATTGAGCCGAACCGCTTTTTCCAGCTCGGTTATTCCCTCTCGCCAGCGCCCCAGAAACACCAGCGCGCCTCCGTGACGACGCAGGGCCGGATCAAAATCGGGAGCCTTCTTCAAGACCTCTTGATAAAGCCTCGCAGCCTCTGCGTAATCCTCTTTATCGAGCGCGACCGTTGCCGCTTTAAAATTCTCGACGGCGGAAGGAGCAATCGTCTCAAGCTGCTGCCAGACCTGCTTCTCCTTTTCCACGTTTCGACCGGGCTGTTGTTGCGCGAGCGCAGTCAGCGATACCGTCAAGACCAATGCACACAGCGATGCCCGTTTAAATCTTTTAAGCATAAATAATATCTCTCTCAAAAATTAGCTGCCGATGCTGCTCGCGTGCGGCGCAGGACTTCATTATTAAATTGTCTGGTGTTTGTGTGCCGCTTAAATTTTCGACACGCGGCTTCGGCTTGTGAAGAAACCGCTCTGGCGAGCTTAATCTTTAAGAACCGCGCGGGTAGATGCGCTTATCCCGGATTAATCCGGCGGCGCAAATCAGGTGAGACGGCAATCGAAAGAGAGGTTGTAAAATCTTTTCATCGGCAGCCGCAAGCACCCTTTGCGAGACCGGACATGTCGCTCACGCGGGGTGCATTCTCTACCATCTTTAACTTTTACGCAACTCGGTCAAGACCTGTTTGGCGACTGCTTTGAGCGTGTCGAAGACGCCGACGCCGGTCGCCGCGACGGCTTCGAGCACAGGCTCGCCTTTGCGTTGCAGCTCCGCCGAGAGGTCTTCGATGGAGAGGATGTTCGGCAGGTCGCGCTTGTTGAGTTGGAGCACGTATGGAATAGCCCTCAGGTCGTAGCCCTGCGCCTGTAGATTCTCTTCAAGGTTATACATCGATTCGATATTGGCATCCATGCGCTCTTCCTGCGAATCAGCCACGAAGACCACGCCGTCCACGCCCTTCAGTATCAGCTTGCGCGAAGCATCGTAAAAGACCTGTCCCGGCACCGTGTAAAGATGAAAGCGTGTCTTGAAGCCGCGCACTGTGCCCAGCTCAAGCGGCATGAAATCAAAGAAGAGCGTACGATCCGTTTCCGTCGCGAGGCTGATCAATTTCCCTTTCGCCTGCGGTGCGGTCGAATCGAAGATGTATTGCAAGTTGGTCGTCTTGCCGCACAACCCCGGACCGTAATAAACGATCTTGCAGTTGATTTCTCTCGAAGCGTAATTAATAAAAGTCATGGCTCTCAGGCTGTAAGAAAGTGATAAGTGATAAGTGATAAGTGATGAGATAAGAGATAAAGCTTTCTCTTATCACTTGTCACTTATCGCTTATCCCTAACTGAAAAGGCTATCTATGTCCTCATCTGTGATTTCGGAGAAGAAGGCTTCGTCTGTTTTCTGCTTGGCGGCCTCGCGCTTCAGCTCTTCAAAGATTGCTGCCAACTCGCTTGAGACTTGCTTGACGCGCAGCTTGACCAGCCCCAGACTCGAACGCTCATCGAAGACCACAACCAGCAGCATGCGCCCGATGACGCAGATGTGTATGCTCTCGCGCTCGCCCTCATGTGAAAGCGTCGGGAACTCTTTTTCGCCGATAAGATGCGCCATGCCTCCAGTGGCCGCGACATTTCCGGCGGCCAGCGAAGCCAGACTGGTTGTGTCAATATCGCCCACGTCGCCATGAGCCGCGATCTGTTGCCCGTCTTTGTCCACCAGAAAGACTACACGAGATGCCGCATCCATGCACAACCGGGCTAATACAGATTTGATCCGTTGGTACTGCTGTTCGTGCAAAATGATAGAAGTGTCTGCCATTAGAACACGCTTTCTTTAAGAAGGTAGGGGCGGGGCGGGGCGGCAGCGAAACGCAGCCGGAAAACACAATCAGAGCCTAAATTGCAGAGCCATAAGGTCTTCGCCCTTCCGCACGATGGTGCGATGCCTTTCGCGCGGCTCATATTCGAGGCAAAATGACCGCGACTCCAGTTCGCACTCTAACATAGCGTCTCAGTTGACTTCAAGTGTTTTTCCATGTTTACCAATGTCGAAAACATCCTTCAAAGTCACGCTTAATGCCCGCAAACCCTACTCTAGCGTTGATTTAGGCCAGAAGCTATGTTAAGCTGCGCGCAGATTCGCGGCAACTCAAGACTTCTTTGAGTGGCCTTTTTTTGAAAGCCGGGAGCTTCGCATGAGCGATCCTACTATCAAGAGTATAAAAAGGTCTCCCTCTGGTCCTGCCTCGCGTCGTACTGCCACAACGTCTACGGCCAAGAACCGAACGTTGACGGGCAAGTCTGCGCGTCCCAAACCGATGGTCAAACGTTCGCCTGCGGAAAAAGCTCCGGCACGCAAAGCCACCAGATCGAGTGCCGCCACTTCGACCAAGAGCAAAACAAAAAAATTAACCACACCGGCAAAACTGTCGAAGCCGTCCAAGGCTACCAAGTTATCGCCTCCGGCAAAGAAGACGCCGAAGAAGAGCGTTGCGCCACATAAGGCTGCGACTGCTAAACGCACTGCTCCGGCTAAAGCGAAAACGCACGCGCGCAAACCCGCGCCCGCTCCTGCAAAGAAACAGGCAGCCAAGCCTATCTCAACCAAAGTAGCAACGAGATCAGCTAAAACGGCGTCATCGTCTAAAGCGACCACGGCGAAGCCGAAGAGCGCGAAGCAGGCGACTGCCGCTCCGTCAAGGCATGTGGTGAAGCCTCCTGTGCAGCATGTGCCGCGCCAGCCGACGCGCGACGAGGCGGCTGCGCTCAAAGTTTTTGAGAAGGCGCACAAAGAGTTCGTTCGTGGCCGCTTTGCCGAAGCAGGCACAATGTTCCGCTCTCTCGTGGAGAAACATCCGGGTGCGTCGGAAGTAGCGGCTCGCGCGCGAACTTACATGGCGATCTCCGAATCGCGTCTACGCAGAGAAATCGCTCTGCCGCGCGATGCCGATTCGCTTTATGATCGCGGCGTGATCGAACTCAATCGCGGCGAGTATGTCGCGGCGCAGGAGATGTTCGAGCGTGCGCTCAAGCGTGAGCCTGAAGCTGCGCACATCCATTATGGTCTGGCTGCGACACGCGCACGCTTAGGCTCGATTGATTCGGCTCTCGAATCGCTTCAGAAAGCGCTTAGCCTACAGCCGACTTTGCGTGTGCGCGCACAGCATGACCAAGACCTTTCGACACTGCGTACCGATCCAGTCTTTGAGCAGCTTATCTTCTCCCAGCGCATGTAAAATAAGTCCTCCTCTTTGTGTCTGCCACAAACACATTTACGTCCAATTCCTCTCTGCCAAGTTTGAAAGCCTTTGTCTTTCGGCTATGATTCTGTTTGCGACGTGCGGCGGTGCGTCAACCCGAAGCTGTTGGAGAAAACGGACATTTGTTGATTGGTGAAACAAGTTGCGGATTGAAGCTGGTCGCGATTGGCGGGGGGACAGGGCTTTCGACGCTCCTCGCGGGATTGAAGCGGCTGGTCGGCGCATCCGATGCGGGCAACATCTGGCTGGAAACTCTTTCGGCCATCGTCACCGTCACGGATGATGGCGGCAGCAGCGGGCGGCTTCGGGATGAGCTACAGATTCTGCCGCCCGGCGACATACGCAACTGCATGGTCGCGCTCTCAGAAGATTCCACTTTGCTCTCGCGTCTCTTTCGTTATCGCTTTCGCGGCAACGGCGACTTGGGCGGGCACAGCTTCGGCAATCTCTTTCTCGCCGCGCTGACGGAAGTCACAGGGGACTTTGTAGAGGCCGTGCGGCTCTCGTCCGAAGTTCTGGCGAGCAAGGGGCGCATCTATCCCGCGACGATCAACGACGTGCGGCTGGTCGCGGAATTGGAAGACGGCACGGAAGTGCGCGGCGAGACGCTGATCACAGCCTCGCGTGCGGCGATAAGAAGATTGCGGCTTGAGCCGGAGCAGTGCCTTCCCTTGCCCGAAGCTGTGGCAGCGATCCGCGCGGCGGATGTCATCACCATCGGGCCGGGTTCTTTGTACACAAGCATTCTGCCGCCGCTCCTAGTCGCGCGCGTCGCGGAAGCCATCGGGCACGGACACGCGACGAAGATTTACATCTGCAACCTGATGACGCAGCCGGGCGAGACGGACGGCTACACGGCGCGGCAGCATCTTGAGACGGTGAAGAAGTATGCCCCGGAGATCGCGTTCGATTACGTGATTGTCAACAATCATCAGGTCAACGAAGAGCAGTCCGCGCTCTATGCAGCCGACGGCGCGTATCAGATAGGCATGACGGATCACCTGCTCGAAGAGACTTTCGGCGCAGAGACCGAGATTATTCGCGCAGACCTTCTGGATGAAGGAGAGAAGGTGCGGCATCATCCTGAAAAGCTGGCGCGCGTAGTGGTCGCTTGCTGTGAGCAGGCACGCGCGTGCCAGCCGCACGCGACTTCGCAGTCCTGAAACTTTTATGGAGAAACAATCGAACACAGGCGCACAGGAGTCTCACGCGCCGCTCGACGTGCTGATTCTCGCCGCGGGACTCGGCACGCGCATGCGCTCGCAGAAGGCGAAAGTCCTGCACGAGCTTGGCGGGCGTCCGCTTGTCGCGCACGTCTGCCGCACTGCGACCGCGCTTGAGCCGCGAAGGATTTACGTCGTCGTCGGCCATCAAGCGGAAGCCGTGGCGGAGGCCGTGCGTAAAGAGCTCGGAGAGGATGGCGCGGGCTTTATAGAGCAGACGGAGCAGCGCGGCACTGGCGATGCCGTGATGGCGGCGCGCGAAGCTCTGGCCGGAGCAGGCTCGACGCTCCTGATTTTGTCAGGCGACGTGCCGCTCGTGCGGGCTGAAACTCTGGCGGCGCTTGTTCATCAACATCGCACGCATCGCGGGCGCGGCGCGGCCTGCACGATGCTTGCCGTGCGGCTCGAAGACCCGACCGGCTATGGCCGCATGATACGCGACGCCGAAGGCCGCTTTGAACGCATCGTGGAACAGAAAGACGCGAGCGCGGAAGAGAGAGCCATAACTGAGATCAATGCCGGCATCTACTGCTTTGACACCGAGACGCTCTTTCCCGCGCTCGCGCGCGTGCAGCCGACCAACTCGCAGGGCGAATATTATTTGACGGACGTGCCCGCGCTTTTGAGAGCGGACGGCGCGGACGTGGCGGTTTACCTGCACAGCGACCCGCGCGAAGTTTCCGGCATTAACACGAGAGTCGAGCTGGCTGAGTTTGAGCGTCTCTTGCGCCAGCGCACGCTCCGCCGTTTGATGCTCGACAGCGGCGTCACCTTCATTGACCCGCAACGCGCTTACGTCAGCTCGGACGCGCAGGTCGGGCGCGACTGCATCATCTACCCGGACGTGCTGATCGAAGGACAAACTATCATCGGCGACGGCTGCGAGATACGCTCCGGCACGCGCATCACTGATTCGCGTATCGGCAACGGCGTGACCATCAAGGATCACTGCGTGATTGTTGACAGCGAGGTTTCGGATAACTGCACGCTCGGCCCGTTCGCGCACCTGCGTATGCAATCGAAGCTGGAAGAGGGCGCGGCTGTCGGCAACTTCGTCGAGATGAAAAAGTCGCGGCTCGGCAGCCGCTCGAAGTCCATGCACCTGACCTATCTCGGCGACGCGACCATCGGCGAAGAGACGAACATCGGCGCGGGCACGATCACATGCAATTACGACGGCAAGGACAAACACCAGACCGTCATCGAAGACCACGTCAAGATCGGCTCGGACACGATGCTCGTCGCGCCCGTCCGCGTCGGCCACGGCGCGGTCACAGCGGCTGGCGCAGTCGTCACCGAAGACGTACCGCCCGACACGCTCGTCGCGGGCGTTCCGGCGAAAATCAAGAAGAAGCTCGAACGTGATTCATAAAGTAGCTACAGAGGATACAGAGGAAAAGAGAAGAAGCTCAAATTTCAAAGCTCAAATTTCAAATCTTAAATCTCAGATTTGAAATTTCAAATGCTCTGCGTCCTCCGTGGTAAGTTGAATTTCGTGTTAGCAATTATGCTTGGGAGATTTATCTGATGTGTGGAATCGTTGGCTATGTCGGAAATAAGCAAGTAGTGCCGGTCATCATTGATGGCTTAAGAAAGTTGGAATATCGCGGTTACGATTCGGCGGGGATAGCGGTCGTAGACGAAGCGCATCACATGGAAGTGCGCCGCGCCGAAGGCAAATTGAGGAATCTTGAAGAAGCGATTCGCCTCAAGCCGCTCGACGGGACATACGGCATCGGCCACACGCGCTGGGCGACGCACGGCAGGCCGACCGAAGAGAACGCGCATCCGCACAGAGACTGCACCGGGCGCATCGTCGTCGTGCATAACGGCATCATCGAAAATTATCTGCGACTCAAAGAACGCTTGCGCCAGCGCGACCATCGCTTCGTCACGGAGACGGACACGGAAGTCATCGCGCATCTCATCGAAGAATATTTAAAAGAGGGCGATACTTTTGAAAAGTCCGTCCGTCGCGCCGTAGCAGATTTACGCGGCATCTTCGCACTCTCGATTATCAACGCGGACGAGCCGGACACGATTATCTCCGTGCGACAAGGCCCGCCCGTCGTGATCGGACTCGGCGACGGAGAATTTTTCGTCGCTTCAGACATCCCGCCTATCCTGCAACACACGCGCGATGTCTTCTTCTTAGGCGACGGCGAGATTGCCATTCTGACCAGAGACTCCGTGCGCGTCATTGATTTTGACGGCAACGCAGTAGAGCCTGTGCAGCAGCGCATCACTTGGGATCCGATCATGGCGGAGAAGGGCGGCTTCAAGCATTTCATGCTCAAAGAGATTTACGAGCAGCCGCGCGCCCTCCGCGACACAGTGCAGGGACGCATCTCGCTCGACACGGGCAAGGTCTACCTAGACCCTATGAATATCTCTGAAGAAGATTTCAAGCGCATCAACTTTATCAAGATCGCTGCCTGCGGCACGAGCTGGCACGCCGGACTCGCAGGCAAGTACATGATAGAGCAGTTCGCGCGCATCCCCGTCGAAGTCGATTACGCCTCCGAGTTTCGTTACAGAGACCCCGTGATGGACGAGAACACTTTGCTCCTCGTCATCTCGCAATCGGGCGAGACGGCGGACACCATCGCCGCACTGCGCGAAGCCAAAGGCCACGGCTCGAAGATTCTCGCCATCTGCAACGTGCAGGGTTCGATGATCACGCGCGAAGCAGACGGCACGATTCTCACGCACGCGGGGCCTGAAATCGGAGTCGCCTCGACCAAAGCCTTTACCTCGCAGATGATCGCGCTCTATCTCTTCGGTCTTTATCTCGGACAACTGCGCGGCGCGCTCACACAGGATGAAGCGAAAGAACACGCACAGGAACTCGCGGAGCTGCCGGTCAAGATAGAACATCTCTTGAATGAAGCGGATGAGATCGAAGAACTCTCAAGAGAATTTTTCCGCTCGACCGATTTTCTATATTTGGGGCGTGGCCTGAATTTCCCGGTCGCGCTCGAAGGCGCGCTCAAGCTCAAAGAGATTTCATACATCCACGCCGAAGGCTATCCGGCTGGCGAGATGAAGCACGGCCCGAACGCCCTGATAGACGAACGCCTCCCCGTCGTCGTCATCAACCCGCGCGAAGAAGGCAACCGCACTTCGGAACTACGCTATGAGAAAACGCACTCCAACATCGTCGAGGTCAAAGCCAGACAAGGCGTCATCCTCTCCGTCCTCACCGAAGGCGACGACATGAGCGCGACCGAATCCAACTATGTGATAGAGATTCCCAAATCGAGCGACCTGCTCTCGCCCATTCTCGCAGTCATCCCCCTCCAACTCCTTGCCTATCACATCGCCGTCCGCCGTGGCTGCGACGTTGACCAGCCGCGCAACCTTGCGAAGTCCGTGACCGTGGAGTAGAAGTTTCATACGGGGGCTTAAGTACATGAAAGAGCCAATCATCACATCTTCCACAGACCGTTATGGGCGGGACTCCCGTCTTTGCCGGAACAAGAGTGCCAGCCCAAACACTTTTGGATTATCTCAAAGCCGGAGAATCCATTGATGACTTCTTGGAAGGATTTCCCACTGTGACCAGAGGACAAGTCATCGCTTTTCTGGAAGAAGCTGAAGAACAGATTATTAAAATGGTGGCTTAGGTATGGGGGGTAAATGATGAGAGGAATGCTATCGAGGCGTCGGGTTCGATGAGTTGTCGGGCGTTCCTTGCGTGGCGAGGAATCTCTGCGCTTCTGATGGGGAACGTAGCCAGATAATATTCTTTTCTACAGGATTTGACTTGAGCATCTTTACGATTTTCGGTCTCGTCCTGTCCGGATAATTCCATATCCAGAGGAGGAACTCCAAATTAAATTTTTCATAACAACCCTCTCCCATGTCCGGCCTGCTCTTATTCCGGTACTTGATTAGTCTCTTCAACACGCGCCAGATACAGAGAGTGCGAGGCATATCCAAAAATATCACTGTGTCACATTTCTCGAATCTTATGTCGAGAGTGCCCGAGTAATTCCCGTCCATGATCCATGCGTCACGTCTGAGCAGTTCTTCGATTGACTTTACCCATTCGGATTTCGGCGTTTCGATCCATCCCGGATGCCAGTAGAATTTATCCAGATGAAGGACTTCAATATTAAGCGATTCGCCCAATTGATTAGACAGAGTTGACTTCCCAGCGCCGCCTGAGCCAATTACCAGAATCTTTCTCATAACAGCTGGATAGTAGCATCATCTTTTGTAACGGCTGACGCCGGAATTGGCCGGGCGCGGAGACGACTGTTCAAGCATCCAATTCTCGCGGATGAAAGACAAGCTAATTCCGCTCCGGTTGAAGGAGTTGTTAGGCGTAGCCACACATGTACACACTCTCGCTAGGACCTGATATGTCAACACCCGGAAAAGGGCCGACGCCAAACCACTTCATTCGCCACGCATAAACAGAGCCATTATTGTCATCGTACACAACGCGGCTGAAGCAACCAACAGTAAACGTGAAGGCAAGAGCAATAATAATCAGCATGAAATTTCTACGATTGATACTCAATGTCATTGATTTTCCTCCACTCAACACGTTGTCTAATTACTATTATGCGGCGCTATGCGGTCTAACACGCTCAAACGGGCGTATAGTACCGCGCCTGCATTCGCAGTGTGAGAAAATGTTTCCTCGCTATCGAGCGGTCAGGTGGAATGGTTGTGAGGCGTGCATGACAGAGCGCGAAGCGCTATGGCTTGAGATCAAGCGATGCTTTGAGAGTTTGCATATCGAACGGCTCGGAATCATGTTCGTGTGTAATTAGCCACTGGCCTCCAATTTTGCGGAAACAGAGAGTCGCACGCACCCACATATCTATTTCCCTTCCGTCCGTCGCTGTCCCGCTGCTCCGGTACAGGTAATGGCAGAAAGCCACGTCAACGCCTGTCGCGACGGTTAGGTCACGTACCTCGTAGCTGATCACTCCCTGATACCCGGAGAACCACTTCTCTATGCTGCTCCTGTCCGTGCCCTTAGTCTGTAGCGGAGGCGCGAGATTGAACGTCACAACGTCCGGCGCAAATTCGGACAACACCGCCCCGACATCCTTCGCGCGGATTGCCTTAACCCGATTCTCAATTATCCCTCTGATTTGCGCCTCATCGGTGGCTTTGCTGTTTTCAGTTGTCATCACTCTCTCCTATTGCTTTCAAAGCGTATCATTACTCTCGTCCACGTGAAACTTCTTCCCGGCGGCTCCTTAAAAGCCGGAGGTTGAGATCAGTCTTGCGGCACTCCCATGTCCACAAATAATTTCCATGTTCCATCATGCTGTCTTTTCCAGATCGAGACATACCGCGCTTGAAAACTCTTCGGCGCTCCTTTCTGCGTATACTTGTAAAGCGATTTGCCCGTCTCGTAGGCCGTGTCACCGTCGAGCCAGACGGTTGTAGTCGTCACTGTTAGCTGCACTCCCGGGCCCAGTCTCTGCATAGACTCTCGAACATGTTCGAGGATTTGTTGATGGCTTTTGACGACCGTGCCATCCGGTCTCAGCTCGATGGCATCCTCTGCGAAGGTGTTGACGATCATGTCGGCATCACTCTTCGCCCAAGCCTCAATCCATTTAGCATTTCCTTCATCTATCGCTCGACGAACCTGCGCCAGTTCTGCCGCTGATGTGGATGAACCCGCGCTCTGATTCTTTTCGACAGGTTTATTCTGCGCCCGCGTAGGGATTATCGAAAGAGGCAGCAGGAGAGAGAAGAAAGCAGCCAGCAAGAGTTTGAGATCGTGGCTCAAAACATTCGCGCTTTTTTTCGTAAAGATACCTGTAAATTTCCGCCCGTCGTCGCACATGTTTGATTCCCCTCGAAGTTAGTTTGGCAGAGCGCAATTCTACATCATTCAACCTCCAACGACAGCGTCACAACGCCCGAAGCCAGCTCGCGCCGGACATAAAGCATTCGAGAGGGCAGGAATAAGATAGCGATGAAAGGGATGCTATCGAGGCGTCGGATTCAATGAGTGGTGAGGCGACGAGCGTGGTTAACCGTAAAGAAAGCGAGCGCGGACGAGAAGATCGGCAGGAGCCAACATTCAGCGTCCGCGCTTCGCGGCAGCAGGCAGGCATGTGCAAGGGTCACATAATCACCTTGCGTCTTTAATACGTTTGGCGATCACCAGACTATATCATCCAGTGAGTTGAGAGGCTGGCGCTCGTCCACAGCTTCCGCGAGCCTTTCAAGATGTTCCGCGAACCCGTCAGCCGACTTCAGGTTAGCCGGGAAGGTAAAGCCGCAACGTTGCTCAACCTCCGTGAGCTTGACCTGAAAGACCTTGAACTGGTTCAGCTCAAGCAGCTCGAGTTCATCCAGATTCTGAGTCAGAAGAAAAGCTCTGGCCTTTAACTTTCCCTTTTCGACGAACGCCAGCACCTTGAAGAACTCTCGCGGGATCTTCACGTCGCGGAACTCACGATCATCGCTGCGTAGTATCGGGCCGCCAAAGACGCTGATGCGTAATCCTTCGACTTCAACCTCTTCGAAGAGGGCATCTTCGAGCTTACCCCAGATGCCGCCTTGCGAACTCTGGTTGAAGTTATCCATCTGCGGCGTGATGTTTGTGAAGAAGAAAGAGTCTTTGTTGGCGCGGCGAGCTTCCGCCAGACTGCCCCAGAGCAGGTCGGCGCGGCGTGCGATGTGTCCACGATCAAGCCGGTTATTGCTATACAGATCATCCCCGACCTGGAATTCATCCGGGACGCGCGGATCGAAAACGAATTTGATGCCCGTCCGGCTGAGTTTCTTCAGTTGCCCGCCATCAATATTCCATGCCACCCAAAAACAGAAGCCCCGTGATTTGCTCACGGTCAGCGAGAAGTGTGTGTATTTGATGACCTCCGACCCGTTAAGCAGAAAAGCATCCTTGCGCTTGGTCGCGGAAAGCTTGGGCAAATTTATCTGCGGCCCTAGAAAGTTTGTGGCATAGCCAAGCCCGCCAGCAGCTTCAGCTTCCTCCGCTTTCGGTGGAGTCAGAGATATTTCCAGTTTTTCAAAGACGGAACGTGGATAGCATGCGATAGCATGTTCGTTCGGATCGCTTGGCCCCTCGCCGGCGAAGTGAAGTCCCGCCATGATTTTAGAAGGCTTACCGTTGCTGGCCTTAAAAAGCCAGAATGCGCCTGAGTCGCCGCCCATGCTAATCTCGCCGTTGTCAGGAAAGTTGTCCGGGTCGGGACCGATCTCGAAGCCGCCCACCGCCTGCTCGCCGGTCGGCTCGCCGTAATCAATCTTGGCGATGGTGTGGACGCGTGTCACGATGCCGTGGGTCACGCCAGTGGTTCTAGCGCTCTTGATAACCTTATCTCCCAACTCCGGCTCGCCGAGCTTCTCAACCTTCACGCCGAGGTCTAGAATCTCTTGATTGAAGGCGCGATCTTCGATACTCGCAATGGCACAGTCGCCCGCCGCGCCTAGATGTGATCGGACGAGCTTGCCAATATGATTTAGTTGGACACGGTTGTCATCGAAAGGGCCGGGCTGAACGATCTCGTCGCCGATCATACCCAGCGGGCCATTAAGCACGTGCCAGTTGCTGAGAATGTACGGGGTTCCATTTAGCCTGTCGAAGACGATGCCCCCGATAGTCCCTGCGGTTACTTTTTTGTTTGCGACGCTGACACCGGGCACAATCGGATCAATGCGCGATTTGCGTGGGACGGGAGCGGCTTCCGCTACAATCTTGAAATCGGGTTCGTAGTTGCGTTGGATAACGTCCGTCGGCACTTCGACGCCGTCAATCACAAAGGACTTGGGAATTTCCGTTGTGTCGAGCGAGTCAAGCGCTTCGGGCGCGGACTTTCTATCAACTGTAAACTGGACGGAGATTTCATCGGTCGGCTTACCGTCTACTTGCTTAAAGCCAATGCCGACCGATGAGATATTCTTATCACGGAGATAATCCATCCCTTGAGTGCGGACGAATTGCTTGAGTTGCTCCATGAATTTTGCGGATGTTCGTTTTGGTTTGCGAGAGCTGTGGGAGTTTTTTTTTCGAGCTGGCATGATGTTTCTCCTGTGACTGGAAGTGAGTTGTCACGCTTAAAAAATGAGGTCGAGCCGTTCGCCAAATGCGATTTCATCAACTCGTTTCAAAAAGCTTGAAGTGAATGTGAGATTAACGAAAAAGCGGCTCTTGTGGGCAGCTGGCTAAGATAAAACACAGGGACAATATTCCATCGCAGAAGCAGGTGTCAAGGGTTGTGCGCGTCTAACTCCAGAATTGAGCCGCGCCGCGCAGGAAGCATTCAATATGAGCGCAAGGAAAGAACATGAAAGCCATGCTATCTGGCGGATGAGTCGAATGACTTGTTGTGCGTCCTATTGGCTATGGTAATTATTTTCCGCTTTGACTCAGCCTTGACAAAATCTTGCGTAAAACTTTGACCTCTCTTTTTCTGTGGCTATCTGATATTCCCGGCACGAGTCTTGCTCTTCTGAAAGTCACGGAGCAGAATAACGACATGGCTGTGAGTTGACTATCGCCCGGTTGGATGATTCGATTTTTTATGCGCCCGCTCAAGCTCCATACGAAGACGACGCTGCTGGCTTCCGCGATTACGCTGGCGGTTCTGGCGACCGCGCTGTTGACGATCAGCGTGCGCGTGGTCAACCTTGTGCGCGAAGATCAGAAGGCGCTCGCGGAGTTGCAGGCCAGCAGCCTTGCGGAGCATATCAGCAATACGCAGGCTCCGCGCGATGCGGAAGTGATGGCGAGCATGGCAAGCCTCATTCACGCGTCGCGACCGAATATCGTCAGCGTGCGTATCTGGGAGCGGAGCGGCGGAATGTTTGTCGAGCGCGCGGCGGCTGCCGGAAGTCTTCCGGCGACGGAGATACCGGAAGAGACAAAGGCCGCGCTTCGGAGCGGAATGTCGCTCAAGGTCGTGAGCGTGCGCCCGTCCGGCGTGAACGATTCGCTCTACAGAGTCTTTGCGCCGATTTATGATCAGGGACGCGTGAGCGGCGCGGTCGAAGTCGTCGAACGGCTCGATGATGTGCCGTCCATCGCCGAACGCTTTTTGCGCAACGCCGCGTGGATCGCGCTCGCGGCCATCATGCTGATCACGCTTGCGACCTACCTGCTCTTTCGCTATCTCATCTACAGACCCATCGACAGACTGCTCAACGCCATGTCTCGCGCCAAGTCGGGCGCGCTCGACGTTGAGGTCAAGGCGCGTGCGCCGGATGAGATAGGCAGCCTGTCGCTCGAATTCAACAGCATGATCGGGCAGATACGCGAGATGACGAATGAGCGTGAAACGCAGCAGCACCTGCTCGAAGAACGTGTCAGCGGGGCGACCTCCGAGTTGCAGGAGCGTAACGAGCAGTTGGAGGAAACAAACCTTGAACTCTGGCACACGACGCGCCGCCTGACCGAGCTTGAGCGGCTGGCTGCCGCAGGGCAAACCGCAGCACAGTTCGCGCATGAAGTCGGCACGCCGCTCAATCTCATCAGCGGACACGTGCAGCTCCTGCGCGCGAGCTTACAGGCGAACCCGCAGGCGGCAGAGCTGAGGCTGCACACCATCACCGAACAGATCGAACGCATCGAGCGCATCGTCCGCCAGATGCTCGACCGCACGCGCACGGAGGCGGCGGAGCTGATGCCGCTCGATTTGAATGAGCTGTTGCGTCGCATCTTCGACACCATCGCGCCCGCGCTTGACGAGCGCGCAGTGCGGCTCGACGCCGCGATCTGTGAAGGACTGCCACAGATCGCGGGCGACGCAGACCGCTTGCAGCAAGCCTTTATCAATCTCATCAACAACGCGCTCGACGCGATGCCCGTGGGCGGAGAGCTGCGTGTCACGACGAGCCTCGAAATCAAAGATGAGCCGGAGGGCTTGGCGCAGGTGATGGTTGAACTCGCGGACACGGGCTGCGGAATGACTGACGAGATTCGCTCGCACATTTTCGACGCGATGTACACGACCAAAAAGCGCGGGCGCGGCACGGGTCTCGGCCTCGTCGTCGTGCGGCAGGTGATGAACGAACACGGCGGCAGCATCGAGGTCAACAGCGCGCCCGAACGCGGCTCGCGCTTTCGCCTCTACTTTCCGGTCGCGCATGAGAGTAATAAAGTCGAAGCGAACGTCGCGGCTGTGCCGCTTGATGTGCGGTGAGGCGGCGACTCGTTTAATTGATGAGAGGAAGCTATCGCAACCTTTGAGTTCTTCCGCACATTGGGGCAGCAGAGCCGCGAAAACGACTTGAGCTTTATTTTATTGAGCATTTCACATAATTTAAAATGATGAAACGCATTCTTGTAGTTGATGACGACCGCGCTTCGTGCGATCTGCTGCGTGAGATTTTCGTGGCGCATGGCTGGGGCGTGGAGACCGCGCAGTCGCCGGACAAAGCTCTGGAGCTGGCGGCGCGCGAGAAGTTTGACCTGCTCGTCAGCGACGTTAATCTGGAAGCCGCCAAGTCCGGCCTTGACCTGCTGAAAAATTTGCGAGGCCAGTGCCCTGTGATTCTAGTGACGGGCTTCGGCTCGCTCGAAGCAGCCGTCGAAGCTTCGCGCGAAGGCGCGTGGGATTTCATCTCAAAGCCTTTCAAGGTCGAAGAGGTCGTCGCCACTGCACGCCGCGCGCTTGAGAAGAGCGTGCCCGCAGAGACGCTCGGAGATGCTTCGCAGTCTTTCGCGGCGCGTTATGAAGAGGCGGGACTGACCGGACGCTCGCCCGCCATGATCGAGCTTTACAAAGAGATAGCGCGCGTCGCTCCGGCGCGCTCGACCGTGCTGGTGATGGGCGAGTCGGGCACCGGCAAAGAGCTGGTCGCACGCGCCATACACAAGCATAGCCAGCGCGCCCCTCAGCCGTTCGTGCCGGTTAACTGCGGCGCGCTCACAGAGTCCCTGCTAGAAGCGGAGCTGTTCGGACATACGCGCGGCTCTTTCACCGGCGCGAACGCAGACCGCAAGGGTTTGTGGGAAGAGGCAGCCGGAGGCACGCTCTTTCTGGACGAGATAGGGGAGACGAGTCCGGCGATGCAGGTCAAGCTCCTGCGCGTCTTGCAGGAAGGAGAAATCCGCCGCGTCGGTTCGTCGCGCACGACAAAGGTGGAGGCGCGCGTCGTCGCCGCGACTAACCGCGAGCTTGAGAAGGAAGTCAAAGCGAGCTCTTTCAGAGAAGACCTGTTTTATCGCTTGAGCGTCGTCACGTTGCGCGTGCCGCCGCTCAGGGAACGCCGTAGCGATATTCCGCTCCTGGCCGAACGTTTCCTGCACGCGGCTTCGGACAACGCGGGGCGCGGTCGCCTGCGCTTTTCCGAACACACGCTCAAAATTCTGGCGGCTTACGATTGGCCGGGCAACGTGCGCGAGCTTGAGTCGGCGGTCGAGTACGCAGCCCTGCACGCGCCGGGCGCAGAGGTCGCGCCTGAAGATTTGCCCGCCAAGCTGCAAACGAACGAGGTCAGGCAGGCAGCCACACGCACGCACCTCACGGCTCTCTATGATGATCTTCCATCGCTCGACGAGTTGGAGCGTAGATACCTGATACACGTGCTCGAAACGGTCGGCGGCAATCGCACGCGCGCGGCTGAAGTCATGGGCATTGACCGCCGCACGCTCTATCGCATGGCGGAGAGATTCGGCATCAAATCGGACGGAGAATAAGAAAGGTAAAGGCGGTCTTTGGTCTTCGGGCTTTGGCCTTTGATGTCTGCCTCAGCTTGAATTTCGGCATTCAAGTTAGAGTCGCGTGCAAAGACCAAAGCGCCAAGACCAAAGACCGCATTCATTATTGAGCTAAAGCGTCGAGCCTGAGGTTGAGCGCGTTGAGTTGTTTGATCGCGTCATCGAGTGCGCCGCGCTGTATCGCGTGCTCTGCCGAGCCGAGTTCGTTGAGCGTGAGCAGCAGTTCCTTATCGCCCTCTTTATGGTCTCTGACGGAGAGCGCGTGATTGGTTGCTACCTGCGCTTGATGAAGTGCGCGAATGGCAGCCGCGCTCTGTTTCTTCTTGAGATAGATGGTTGCTTCCGCTATGCGGTCGCCGACCGTTTCGACTTCCCTGTCCTGCAAGGGCAACTGTCGAGTCTGTGCGACCGGCGTGCCCGTCGGGATCGAGGCGCGGCGATTTGAGTCTATCGTCACGGTCTCTTCAGTCCGTTTCGGCGCGCGTGTTGATGAAAAAAGAATAAAGAGCAGAGAGAGGCAGACGACCGCGACGGGCACATACCAGTACCACGTGTGGCCTTTCCTGTTCTCTTTGCCGTTTCTCATTTCGTCTGCCGCTTTCAGGCGACGCAAGCTCATCAACTGCGCCGCGCTTTGAGCCATCCCGTATAAACGCTAAAAGGGGAGCGGGCCGTCTCCTCTTCCGTCCCGCTCCCCTTTCGCGCATGCGCGAGGTCGTTCTTTCGCCACCTCCCCGCGCTTTCCATGCGCGCCGCACTCCTTCTCTCTAAGGACACTCTGATAGGAGTGCGGCAGGCGATAAAGCTCAACGATTAGTTGTCTAAAGCCAGAAAGATCACGCACGGTAATGCTCCGCGCGCTCCGCTTTAAGAGTTACGACTTGTTGGCGTTGCCCGTCGTTTTGCTCATGTTGGCTTTGCGGCCACGGCGATGATGGCGTCTGCGCGCCCTGCGGTGACGACGGCGTCCACTGGTACTTTTAGCCATGCTGCCATTGTCCGAAGACATGTTTGTGTTCTGTCCGGGGGACGGGGTCTTGGCGAAAGCGGTGGTGCCGACAAACATTGCAAGCATGAGCGCAATCACTAATCCGAGTTTGCGTGTCATTGTCTCTTTTTTCTCCTTATCAAATTCGATCATTTGGATTTTACGTGGTGAGGGTGAAGCATCGGCGTCGCTTACATACTTTCCAGCTCTACTGCCGCATCCGACTTTCCCCCTCGATTGCGGACTGCTACATCGCAACGCACGTGCCATGTCTGAGCAGAGCGCGAGACTCAGCTTTTCTTATGTTTCGAGAACTTTCGGCTAAGCCTGTGGAAGGATTTTTGTGTGGCAGTCTTGAGCGGGCGCGCAGGACTGCCACAGAATTGCGTATACGTCAAGGAGGGACGGGAAGCATTATGCTGAGGCTTCTACTTCGCCAGCAGCTTCTGTAACGCCTCGACGCCGTTCCGGTTATCGGGATTCAGCTCGACGGAGCGTTGATAATTTTTGATGGCAAGCTCTTTGTCTCCGTTCAGCAGGTAAGCTTCGCCGAGACTATCGTAGGCGTTGAACGACTGCGGGTAATCTTCGACGTTCTGCTTGAAGACCTCGATGGCGTCCGCGATTCGCTTCATGCCGAGCAGCTCGTAACCGACGCGATTCATCTGCGCTTCGCTCGCCGCTTCCGCTGGCGCACGCCCCTTCCGCCACTCTCGATATTCACCGAGAGCCTTTGCCGCGCCTTCTGCGACAATGCTTTTGAAAAGCAGGCGGGCAGGCGATTTGTACGACTCGTAATTGAGCCATGCGAGCGCGGGCTGGCTACCGCCGACCGCTTCTTTGATGATCTCAGGCATGATTGACAGGCCGTTCGCGCTGTTGGTGAAGACGACGACTCCGAGCCTCTGTTTATCGAAACCGACGACGTAAGCTTTGGTGTTGCCGTTATCTCCCCAGTGCCAGAAGGAGAGTCCGTCCGGCGTGCTTTGCAAGCCCACGCCAAGCCCCCACGAGATAGATTCCGAGAGTTTGACGGACGCCTTGTTAACGGTATTCGTGCCTCCCTCTCCGACCCTGATTTGCGGCGTCAGCATCTGCCCGCGCGTCTCTTTCCTGAGACCCGTTCCTTTCAGGATAGCCGCGACGAAGCGTCCGTAATCCTGCGCCGTAGTCTGCAAGCTGGCGGCGGGGTTTGCTTTCGTCACCTTGTTCTGTCCGAGGGGAATGCCCGTGGAGTTATGCGTGTAAATCTTCGACCTCTCGTAACTGTCGCGCCAGACGTAGCTGCTGTCGTTCATTCCCAGAGGATCGAAGACCATGCGCTTCATAAAAGCATTGAACTCTTCGCCCGTGATGTGCTCGACGACTTTCGCCAGATAGACGACGCCTTCGCCCGAATAGCTGAACCGTTCTCCGGGCGTAAAATAAATTTTGAGCGTAGTTTCGTCGCGCCCGCGCCAGTTCGGGAATCCGGTCGTATGGCTCAAGACCTGACGCGCCGTAATCTGATTCAAACGCGCGTCATCGCCCACGTCGTAATTGCCCGGCAGATACTGGTTCAAAGGCTTATCCAGATCGAGCTTGCCGCTTTCCACCAGCTTCATCACAGCATAAGCGAAGACGGGCTTGCTGAGCGAAGCAGCCTCGAACACGGTCGTCTCATCGACAGCCTCTTTGGTCTCGCTATTCTTCACGCCGAAGCCTCTGTGCCAGACGACTTCGCCGTCGCGTATGAGAGCAATCGAGAGTCCGGGCACGCCGCCGTCCTTCATTAACTGCGGGATGTCGCGCTCAAGGCGGGCGACCACCTCATCCTTTCGCGCCTTCGTTTGCAGAGGGGCGGAAGATTCTTTCGACTGCCCCGCGCTTCTCATGTGCAGGGGCAAGCAGACCAGCATGCTGACGATGGCGGCGAGAGAGGCTAGAGATTTAATGCCGGATTTCATTCTCGTGTTTTCCTTTTAAGCTTCAGGGTTGACCGATTTTCGGCTCTTACATATAGACACTGCGGAGAATGTTTTTATGGCAGGATTTATGCTTCTATCCGGGAAGTTTTGTAGCGATATGCCCCTCCTCATATCTCTCACCGCTCTCATACATTATTTCCAACTATTGCTCACCTCGGAAATAATTTGCAGCGGCAAAATAATCGTCCCCAGCGCACCGACGATAATGCACCACCAGGCCAATCTGATGCCGACGATTTCACCGTGCGATTGATTGATAATCTTCATGGCCTTCAAACCCAGTATCAGAGCGGTGAGCGAGCCGAGACCTCCTATCGCCATAATCGTAAAGACAAAGCCGAGAGATAGCATCTTGCTAACTCTGATTTGAAGCTCAAGGCCGGGCAGCAAAGTCTCGTTCACCATATTTACCTTATGAGATTCCATGTATTTAAGGATAATATACCCCCCCCGCCGTCAAAGCAGGTGAACTTTGTTTTTGCATTCGTCGTAAGCGTCCAACAAGAGTGTCATCCCGCCCGTGCTTGAAGTTTTATGAGGTCTTGAATGTACTGTCCAAAATGCGGTCAACAACAGGTTTCCGAAGAGATGCGATTTTGCTCGCGTTGCGGGTTTCAGCTTGGCGTAGTGACGGAGCTGCTGGCGAGCGGCGGCGCGGCTCCGGCGGACATCGCCGCAGAGACTAAAAGCGCAAGGGGTCTGCTGGCAAATCGCCGCGCGCGTCAGGGAGCCAAGCTGATGTTCATCAGCGGCGTGTTGCTGCCGATAGCCATAGGAGGCTCGATTATTTTCGACTCGCCCGGCCCCCTGCTTCTTCCCTTTATAATATTTATCGCGGGGCTGTCATGGATGCTCTACTTTCGCCTCTTCGGTGAAGAAGCTTCGCCCGCTACTCAAACACACGCGCCCGCCAAGCTCCACTCGACGCAGCAAACTTTTCTGCCAGCATCGCAGAGCATTCCCGCGTCAGATTTCAACAGAACAGCTTCGAGGACAGCCGAGATCGTTCAACCGCCGAGCGTGACCGAACACACGACAAGATTTTTAGATGATAAAAATTAGCATGAAATTGTAGGGGCAGGGCTTGTCCCTGCCCGCCGCGCGCATGCGCGAACATGTTTGCTATAACAGACAAGATTGAATGATTGTGTATCTTGCTGATCGTCCTCTCAGACGATGCGGGCAGGGACCAGCCCGGCCCCTACTTTGATTATTCCAACACGCGCGCAATCAAACATTTCAAGTAATAAGTTTCGGGCACGCCGAGCAGCACCGGATGATCTCTCGACTGCATCCGCTTTTCCATGAGCTGCACGCGACGGCCTGCGTCGTGCGCCGCTTCCATGACGAGAGCTAAGAACATCTCTTCGGACATGTGATACGAGCAGGAGCAAGTGATGAGGATGCCGCCCGCCTTGAGCAGCTTGAGTGCGCGTAGGTTGATTTCTTTGTAACCACGCACGGCTGCGCGCACGCTCGCGCGGTTCTTCGCGAACGCGGGCGGGTCGAGCACGATAGTGTCAAAGCTCTCCTTGCTCGCCTCCATCTCGCGCAGTGCGTCGAAGACATTGGCCTCTCGAAACTTTACGTTGTGCGCGTCATTCAAAGCAGCGTTACGCCGCGCCGCCTCGACCGCGTCCGCCGAAATATCTAGGCCGAGCACGCTCTCGCACGCCTCTGCCAGATACAGCGCGAACGCTCCGTTGAAGGTAAAGCAATCGAGTGCGCGCCCCTTTGCGACGGCGCGTGCCGCCTGACGATTCTCGCGCTGATCCAGAAACGAGCCTGTCTTCTGCCCCGCGAGCGGCGCGACGGTAAAACGCACACCGTCTTGCAGTATCTCAAATTCGCCGGGCGCGTCGCCGTACAAAACCCCTGTGATGAGTTTCAAGCCCTCCAGCTCTCGCACGCGCACATCATTGCGCTCGATGACGGCGCGCGGCGCAAACTCTTCGACCAGCAGGCCGGACAACATCTCCTTCAAAGCGTCCGTGCCCTGCGAAAGCGTCTGCAAGACCAGCACGTCCGCATACACATCGACTATCAGCGAAGAGAGCAAATCGCCTTCGGAGTAGATCAGGCGATAAGCGTCCGTGTGCTGCTTGAGATTCTCTCTTCTGGCTGCTGCCGCGCGGATTCGCGTGCGCCACCACTCGCGGTCAATCGCTTCATCACGCAGCGTCAGAAGCCGCAGAGAGATTTCCGACCGGTCGCTCCACAGTGCGCGCCCGACGAATCGCCCGCGCTCATCCCGCACACTCACGGTCGAGCCGCCCGGCACATCGGACGCGTCCGACACGTCGCTCCTGTAAATCCACAGATGGCCCTTGCGCGCACGCTCTGCCCCGCGCTTGTTAACAATAATCGTGTCTTTCATGTGCTTTAGAATTTATCACAGACAGAGAAACCGCAGAACTCAACTCGCGCTTTTCCTTTGCGCCTTTGCGCGAGTAAAGTTTCTCGCAAAGGCGCAAAGAAAACACATGCGTGTTAATGGCTTGAAATCGTTCTTCGCAAAGATGTACCCTTGTTGTAGTTTTTCCAAAAGGTTCAAAAGTCCAAAGGTTATGATAATTTCAAACCTTGAATCTTGAACCTTGAACCTTGAACCTATGTACAAAACTATCGGGATTGTAACCGGGGGCGGAGATGCGCCCGGATTGAATGCGGTGATACGGGCGGCGGTGAAGACTGCCGTCGGCGAGTATGGCATGCGCGTCATCGGGATTGAGGACAGCTTCGAGGGCTTGCTGGGCGAGACGCGGACGCGCGAGCTGAAGCCGGAAGATGTGCGCGGCTTGTTGCCGCGCGGCGGAACGATTCTTGGCACGCGCAATCGCGGTCAGTTCGTCGAGCGCACAGCCGAAGGCCAGAACATCAAACCCGAAGACGTTTACAGAGAGGCTATCGGTAATCTTCAAAAGCTGGGCATCGAAGGTCTCGTCGTGCTCGGCGGAGAAGGCTCGCTCGCCATCGCAGCAGAGTTTGACCGGCTGGGCTTTCCCGTCATCGGCGTGCCGAAAACTATTGATAACGACTTAGCCTGTACGGAGTTGACGTTCGGCTTCGTCACCGCGCTCGACATTGCGACCGAAGCTCTAGATCGTCTTCATACGACCGCCGAATCGCATGACCGCGTGATGATTCTCGAAGTGATGGGCAGGCACACCGGCTGGATAGCTCTGCATTCGGGCATCGCCGGAGGCGCGGATGTGATCCTGATGCCGGAAATTCCTTTCACGATGGAAGCGGTCGCGGAGAAAGTTAAAGAGCGAGAGAGATGCGATTCGCAGTTCACGATTATCGTCGCGGCGGAGGGCGCGCGTGAGATTACCGGCGAGCAGATTTATCAGGACAAGGGCGACGCGCAGCACGCGCCGAGGCTCGGCGGCGTCGGCAACTATTGCCGCGCGGAGCTTGAACGCCTGACGGGTAAAGAGACGCGCTGCGTCGTGCTCGGACACCTGCAACGCGGAGGCCGCCCGAACGCTTTTGACCGCATGCTGGCAACCAGCTTCGGCGCGTGCGCCGTGCGCGCTTTCGCAGAAGGCCAGCGCAGCGTGATGGTCGCGCTTCAAGCGGCGGACATCGTCACCGTTCCCATCTCTCAAGCCATCGCCAATATCAAATCTGTTCCGCCCGACGGCCAACTCATACGCACAGCACGCGCCACAGGCATCTCCTTCGGCGCGCCCGACGAAGCCTCGTTCCACAATTACGTGTGAACCGAATCCTGTGTCTAAAGTAAGATAGAGACGAAGAGAGTTTTAGCCTCTGCTCGTTGATATCGCCGGCTCGATTCGTGGTATACTCTTATCTCAAGCTGCGAAGGTTTTGCTTCCCCCTTAACAAACCGCAAAGCGCGGCAACTTATAGAACCAGTCTCGTAAATGCCAGACAACCTGCATCAGGTTAAAATTTTCTTAATATGATACGCTGCGGGAAATCGTCATCGGGTATTTATGAGACATCCCCTTAAAAACATCTGACAGGCGGCCTCGGCGCAACGACCATGAGGCAATGTTCACAGCATCTTTATCAATTCAGGAGAAAGTAATGCCTCGCATCAATACATCAAAACAACCCGCGCTTTTTCTGCTTCTTGCGACCATGACTTTTGCGGCAGCCGGAGCGTGGCTCGCGGCTCCGGTTGCGGCGCAGTGTGCGCGTCCGGGATTCAAAATCCTGACTAACAACTTCCCGGCACAGTTTGGCACGTTGACGGCGGATTTCAATCTGGATGGCAAGCTTGATCTGGCCGGAAGAGACAACGGTTCGACGAACAAAGTATTTATCATGCTCGGAGACGGAGCGGGACACTTCGGCGCGCCGACGTTCACCGCTCTGGCGGGGAACCTGTTGACACTTGAGACGGGTGATTTCAACGGCGACGGCAAACCTGATCTGGTCGCCGCCGGTTATTCGCCGAATCTTCTCTGGGTGCTGCACGGCAATGGCGCGGGCGGATTTGCGGCTCCGGTCACAACGGATATTTCCGGCTTCCAGTACTCTTTTACAGTCACAGATCTGGACGGCGATGGTAAAAGCGACATCGTTCTGCTCGCGGACTCGATAAACGGTTCATTCCAGACTCGATTCAGCGACGGCACAGGCCACTTTACGACTCCCGTCAGTTATAGTTTGACGGGATTCCCTCGCGTCGCAGCCGGAGACTTTAACGGTGATGGCAAAAGCGATCTCGCCGTCAGCTACTATAATCCGAACTCCATCTCGTTCTACATCAATAGCGGAGCAGGCTTCCTGAACGCCATGCCCGCAGCTTCTTTAACCGGCTTGCCCGGCGGTCAGTTCCTGTTAACGACCGCCGATTTCAATCACGATAGCAAGACGGATTTGATTTATCTGAATCAGACCACAAATATTGTTTCCATCTTCATCAATAACGGCGCGGTCAGTTTTACCAGAACGGACTATCCGGTCGTGGCTCACTCGTCACAGGCGCGAACCGGCGACTTCAACGGCGATGGAAAGCTTGATCTGATCGTGGGTCAATACCTGAATTTTGCGGGCGGCGGGAGAGTCACGGTTTTGTCTGGCGATGGAACAGGCGGCTTTACGAATAACGTCTATCGTGGCCCCAGTCTTAACACAGGCACGACGGGTGAGTTCACTGGCGACAACGTAACGGACGTGCTTGACATATTCTATAACAACAACACGGGAGCCACCTCTTTAGATATTTGGGCCAAGTCGTGCAATGTGCCGCCCAACCCAAAAGGCATCGTTGATTACGACGGCGATGGCAGCACAGACCTGGCCGTCTGGCGACCCTCGGACGGCAACTGGATTATCAAGCAAAGCTCTGACGGCGTGACGCGAACGCAGCAATGGGGTTCGGGCAGTCTCGGCGACAAGCCAGTCCCCGGCGATTACGACGGCGACGGTAAATCAGACCTCGCAGTCTTTCGCACCACAGACGGCTCCTGGTACATCCTCAACAGCTCGAACGCGACGTTGACGGGTTACAAGTTTGGCACGAGCGGTGACAAGCCAGTGCAAGCGGATTATGACGGCGACGGCAAAACAGACATCGCGGTCTATCGTCCCTCAACGGGCGCATGGTACATCCTCCGTAGCTCAGACGATGCGATCAATGGCGTCGCGTTCGGCACGGCCGAAGACAAACCCGTGCCCGCGGATTATGACGGAGATGACAAAGCAGACGTAGCCGTGTTTCGTCCTACAGGCGGATACTGGTACATGCTTCACAGCTCGGACAATTCGTTCAGCGCGCAGGCATGGGGACTCAGCACGGACAAGCCTGTGCCGGGAGATTATGACCGCGACGGCAAAGCCGATGTCGCTGTCTTTCGGCCCGGCAACGCCGTCTGGTATCTCTACAGCAGCTACTACGGAGAGCTTATCGCCGTGGCCTTTGCCACCAATGAGGCCGGATTGCAGCCAGTGCCCGGTGATTACGACGGTGACGGCGCGACGGACACGGCTTTTCGTCGCCCCGGCGATAACCTCTGGTTCATCAATGGAAGCACTCTATCGTATGATGGCACTTACCAGCCGTTCGGCTCCGGCAGCGATGTGCCCGTCTCATCTGCGTATCTCATCGAATAAGAGTAGGGAAAAAGTTAAAAAGCAAAAGTGAAGAGGCTTTGAATGCCCTCTTCACTTTTGCTTTTTAACTTTTTACTTCTTCACTGATTAAGCGACGTGGTGCAGTTCTTCTATGAAGCTGAAATCGAGCGAGCGTGTGCGCTCAGAGTTGTTTGCCTCAAGGCATTCGATAAATTTTTCGACGATGCATTGATCGAACTGAGTGCCGGAGGCGGCGCGCAGTCTGTGTATGGCGGTCGCCTGCGGCAGACGCTGGCGATAAGGACGGTCTGAAGTCATCGCGTCGTAAGCATCCACGACCGCGACGATGCGTGCGCCGAAGGGAATCTCCTCGCCCTTCAAGCCGAGCGGATAGCCGCCGCCGCTCCACCATTCGTGATGATGCTTGACGATGGAATGCACGTCTTCCATGTGCGGCACGTCTTTCAGAGCCTGCTCGCCGTGATCGACGTGCAGGCGCATGACATCCGTCTCATCCTGCGTCAGCTTTCCGGCTTTGCGCAAGACGCTCTCAGGCACGCCGATCTTCCCTATGTCATGCAGGAGCGCGCCGAGCTTGATGTTCGTAATCTCGACTTCAGAAAGATTCAGATTTCGCGCGAGCATCTCCGCCAGCTCCGCGACCATGCTCGAATGCTCGCCCGTGTAATCGTCTTTGACCGCGAGCAGTGAGATCAGGGCTTTGATCGTGCCGACCCAGCTTTGCCGGACTTCCATCTCAAGCGCGCGGTTGCGCTCCTTGATATGGCTCATCACGAGCACGTTGTCCATCACATTCAAAAGCTCTTGATGGCCGAACGGCTTGCAGAGGTAGGCCGACAATCCAAGCTCAAGCAGAGCGCGCTGCTCGGCGTGATTATCCGTGCGCGCCGTGAGCATGATGACGGGCGTGTGGCGCAGCCGCTCGTCGCACGATTGGATTATCTCAAGGAAAACCTCTTTGCCGCTCAGCCCCGGCATCATATAATCAAGCAGGATCAAGTCCGGATGCATGGCGTTGGCAAAGCTCAGCCCGTCGCGGCCATTATCAGCTCCGGTGAAATCGTAACCGGCTCTTTCCAGTCTGATCTGCTCAAGCTTGAGCAGCGATTCGTCGTCGTCCACGAAGAGGACGCGCGTCTTGTGATCAAAGAATTTGTCGGGCATCTCAACCATCCAGTGCGCCGTCACGTTGACCCGGGAGAGAGCGGCGCACTCCCTCTTTTGCAAGACGGTCAACAGGGTGTTAGTGTAAGGTCTGGATATAGCCTCGTGCGCGCTCGCAACCGTTCGCGGGGCGGCGAACTTTATTTCAGGCTCGCGCAATTAAAAGCATCTTTCACAGGCTCGAATGAAAAGGGAGAGCAGCCTGCATCCGGTCGGGTCAGATACAGCATATGATTTTGAAAGACGCCGGGGGCAGTATAGCTCAAAGCTTGGCTGACCAGAAATTGTAATTACCCTGCAATACCGTCACGGAAGTATTTCGGATTCCGGCGCGGCAATCTCAACGAAGGGGGAGCGCGAAATAAATTGACACAAGAGATCAGACAAAAGCTGCAAGCGGAGATGGACGAATTGGATACCGAATTACGCGTCCATTTGCCCAAAGAGATTAAGCGCGCTCTGGAATTCGGCGACCTGCGCGAGAACGCCGAGTTCCGTGCTGCGCTCGACCGTCAGGAGATCGTCAAAGCTCGCATCTCGCAACTGCGCCAGCGTATCAGCGAGATCGCTTCGATTGATCTCTCACAAATCCCGCGCGACCGCGCCGCCTACGGCTCGACGCTCCTGCTCTTTGACGGCGAGCGTGATGAGGAAGTGACCTATCGCCTCGTCACAGCCGAAGAGAGCGACCCGCAGGCCGGACTCATCTCCACCACCTCGCCCGTCGGGAAAAGTTTGATGGGCAAAGAAGAGGGCGACGAAGTCACAGTCCGCACGCCCGCCGGAGCGCGCAACTTCGAGATTCGCAAGTTGACCACGCTACATGATGAGGCGAAAGATAAATCAGAATAAAGTTGCAGGAGATTGCTGATATGAACAGCGAAGATTTCGAGAGAAGAATGGAATTCATCGTAGAGCAGCAAGCACAATTCGCCTCTGATATACAGCAATTACGAGAGTCGCAGGCGCAAACCGACCAACTCGTCCAACGATTAGCTGTGGTTACACTCGAAGGGTTTAAAGACGTGAATACCAAGATTGACGCTCTCGTGGATTCACATGTCCGGCTGACTGAATCACAATCTAGAACGGACGAGAATCTCAAGAATCTTATTGCGGTAGTTGACAGGTATTTTAGCGAAGGTCTTAACGGAAAGTCTGGCAGTTAAAGCCCGCTTAACTTGTTGCCTGTCCCGTGTCACGTCCCCATTATTCTTGACAACCATTCAGACCATTTCTATCATGCGCTGTCGGTCATCGCGCGGGCTTAAGCAGAATGCGGGCGATGCGTGACCGGAGTCCGGCGGCGTTGAGTTTCAGGAGAAAGACCAAAAGGTGTTCGGGGCAAGTATCGGGCGCGGCGCGGGGCGTATCATCAATGCGATGGTGCGCGGTCTGGCCTACGGTCGCATCAACCCGAACCTGCTGACCGTCATCGGAGTTGCGATCAACGTCGGATGCGGCCTCCTGTTCGGCTTCGGCCATTTTTTCTGGGCGGGCGTGATCCTGATCATCGCCAATCTCTTTGACATGTTTGACGGGCAGGTCGCAAGGCTGTCCGGGCGCGTGACGCGTTTCGGAGGCTTTCTGGATTCGTCGCTCGACCGTCTCTCGGACATGGTAGTCTTCGTCGGGCTGATAATCTTTTACGCCCGCGTGACCGAGTTTCATTCGACGCTCAATGTATTTTTGACGTGCGCGGCGATGATGGGTTCGGTGCTGGTGAGCTACACGAGCGCGCGTGCAGAGAGCCTGATTCCCAAGTGTGATGTCGGATTTTTGCGCCGCCCGGAGCGCGTCGTGCTCTTGATCATCGGCGCGCTGACGACGCATCCCGGCTCGCAAAATCCCTTTTTGAATCGCATGCCCGCCGTGCTCTGGATTCTCGCGGTGGGTTCTTACTGGACTTTCGCACATCGCATGTATCACACTTGGCGCGAAGTTAATAAAGCCGACGCCGCTGCCGCGTCACAGCAAGCGACATCCGAAGCCTCCCGCACGGCATCTAATGCCGGGCCAGAACGACGCACAGAACCAGAGCTTGTGCGCTGAAGCTGGCTTTAATTTTGTTGAGACCCGATTTATGCAAATTGAGGAAAGTTCTCCCATCCAACGTTCGAGGTATAAAAAATTGACGATCTGCCCCTGTTGCGGCTTCAAGTTTGAAGGCGATATGCGCGCTGGCTGCGCGAGTTGCGGCGCACGCGCCGTTGGCGAGCCTCTGGCACGCCCCGAACATGAGCTTCCCTCTTACGGACGCGCCCTTCTGACCGGCGTCGCCGGAGCTTCGACGCTGCTCGCATTTCTGGTGACGACTCTGTTGTCTCTCCTGCAACGCACGCCTTCCACTTTCGATTTCTGGTCTGTGATGGCTTCCGCAGAGACCGCCGCATGGCGACTCAAGTGGCTCGCGTTGCCTTTCGCAGTCGTCTCTATCTGGCTCGGCTGGCGCATCTGCGAGAGCATACGCAAAGAACCGTTGCGTTTTATGGGCAGCAAGGTCGCGCACGGCGGGCTGGCTGCTTCGATGCTTTTCGCTGTGGCGGTGGCGACCTTCGTCGGCGTCACTGTGCCGGAGCGTCTGCGCCAGCATCAGCGAGGCGTCGAAGCCGCCAATCGCGCGATACTCTACACGCACAATCGCGCCTTTATGGAATATCGCGCGAGCTTCGGCACGTATCCGGCAGAACTAGCCGACCTGCGCAACCTGCCAGACCCTGATGGCTCCATCGCCGAACTCATCAAACATTCCGAGCAGTCCAGCTATAAACCGTGGACAGAACTGGCGGCGACGCAGCCACCTCCCGCGAAATCACGCCGGCTACGCGGCGCAGCCATACAGCCTGCCACGCTCAACGCCGACTCGGATGATACGCAGAGGGAGGGAGTTCCTTTCACAAACTATGAGCTGCGTCTGCCGGGCGAAGATAAGATACTGGGCACGGAAGATGACTGGTTGATGCGCGATGGACTCGTGCGCCCCGTCTCTGCTCTCGAAGCTTCATCGAACGTTTCGTCGAGCGCAGCCACGACGCCGTAAGAGAGTTTCGCGTAATGTCGTTTCTTGATCGCTTACGGCGGAAAAAGGTTGAGGATGAAGCGACGCGCCGCTCGCGGCTGCTCCTCTCCGGGCGCATCACGGATGGCTCCGTGCTGGACGCTATCTGCGACGATTCGGGCACGGCCACCGAAATCTTCTTCACCTACAGCATCAACGGCGTAGACTACGAAGCCTCACAAACGCTCACACCCGAACAGCGCAATCAACCACAAGCTTACGTGCCCGGCTCAAGCATTACCGTCCGCTACGACCCGTACAGGCCGGGTAATTCAGTGGTGGTATAAAATGTTTTCAGACATCCAGGGGAGCATGGAAGTTCTGGTTTCCGAACGCTTACGCCTGCGTTGGCTTAATGCCGACGACGCGCCGTTCATCCTCCGGCTCGTGAACGACCCCGATTGGATTCGCTTCATCGGCGACCGCGACATACGGACGCCGGACGAGGCCGCTGCATACATTGAGAGAAGTTTTCTGGCAATGTATCGGCGTCTAGGGTTCGGACTATATCTCGCGGAGCTTCGGGACGACGGCACGCCGGTAGGGATTTGCGGCCTCATCAAGCGGGATTCACTTGAAGACGTTGATATAGGGTTTGCGTTCCTGCCCGAGCACCGTGGACGCGGGTACGGGTACGAAGCGGCATCAGCGACTCTGCTGCATGCGCGGCGTGATTTGGGGCTTACGCGCGTGGTGGCTATCACGACAGGCGACAACGAACTCTCGGCTCGACTGCTCGAAAAACTTGGAATGCGTCACGAAGGCATGGTGGCCGGACATGACGGCGAATCGCCACTCAGGTTGTACGCGACGACCGAGTAAGGGAATGAAGGAAGAGGAAAAGACAGGAGTCAGGAGACAGGAGACAGAAGCAGAGGCAGAAGCCCGCTTTTGATATTCCACCCGCTTTTAATCTTCCTCTTTCTTCTGACTCCTGTATTCTGACTCCTGTATTCTGTCCTTATGTTCAAAAAAATCCTGATTGCCAATCGCGGCGAGATCGCTGTGCGTATCATGCGCGCGTGCCGCGACCTGTCCGTACAGACCGTCGCGGTCTACTCCGAAGTAGACCGCGACGCGCTGCACGTGCGCTTTGCGGACGAGGCATACGAGATCGGCGCGGCTCCCTCTGTCGAGAGCTACCTGCGTATCGAGCGTGTGATTGAAGCGGCGATTAAAAGCGGCGCAGAGGCCATTCATCCCGGCTATGGATTTCTGGCAGAGAACGCGTCGTTTGCGCGTGCGGTCACGATGGCGGGCATCGTGTTCATAGGCCCGACCGCCGAAGCGATGGAACTGATGGGATCGAAGACCAGCGCGCGACGTGTCGCAATCGAAGCGGGCGTGCCCGTCGTGCCCGGAACGACCGAGCCGCTCGCGTCGTTTGAGGAGGCGCACGAGACCGCAGCAAAGTTCGGCTACCCCGTGATGCTCAAAGCATCTGCCGGCGGAGGCGGCAAGGGGATGCGCCTCGTCTCGACGGAAGACGAGCTGCGCTCAGCTTTCGAGACGGCGCAATCGGAGGCTCAAGCGGCTTTTGGCAATCCCGAAATCTATCTCGAAAAAGCCATTGAGCGACCGCGCCACATAGAGATTCAAATCTTCGCGGATAGCCACGGCAACTACGCGCACCTCGGCGAGCGCGAATGCTCTATCCAGCGTCGCCATCAAAAAGTTATCGAAGAATGTCCTTCGCCGATTGACGAACCGACTTTGCGCGAGCGCATGGGCGCGGCTGCGATTCTGGCGGCGCGTGCCGTTGATTACGTCGGCGCGGGCACGGTCGAATTTCTGGTGAGCGATGCGACGCGCGACTTTTATTTTCTTGAGATGAACACGCGCCTACAGGTCGAGCATCCGGTGACCGAACTCGTGACGGGCCTAGACCTCGTGCGCGAGCAGCTCATGGTGGCGAGCGGCGAGCGGCTTTCATTCACGCAGGCTGATGTCGTCTGGCGCGGTCATGCCATCGAATGCCGCGTTTATGCCGAAGACCCTGACAACAATTTCCTGCCCTCGCCGGGACGCATCACGCACCTGCGTGTTCCAGCCGGGCCGGGCATACGCGATGACAGCGGCGTCACAGAGAACGCGGAAGTCTCTATCTATTATGACCCGATGATCTCGAAGCTCGCCGCGTGGGGGCGCGACCGCAGGGAAGCAGTTGACCGCCTGCGCCGCGCGCTCGACGAATATTCAGTCGGCGGCATCAAGACGACGCTGCCCTTCTTCCGCGAGATAGCGCGTGACGCGGAGTTTATCGAAGGGCATCTCGACACTGGCTTCATCACGCGCTTTAACGAGCGTCGCGCGTCAGCCTCAAAGCAGGAAGATGAAACTCAAGAGGCAACGTGCCGCGACATGGCTCTTATCGCCGCCGCGCTCGAATACCTTGAGCGACAGAAAACATCAACCGCTCATCAAACGCGCGAGCCGGAGAGCAAGTGGCGAATGGCGGGACGCGCTGCGTTGCATAGCAGAAGGAGTTAATCGCTTCCCAAGTCCGCTTTATAATTTTATGAGACTGACGGCAGAGCTTAATCAGGAAGAGCATCAGATAGATGTCGTGCGTGAGGGCGAGCGTGTGTTGGCGTCCGTTGACGGTCGCCACTATGAAGTCTCTGTGCGAGAGGTTGAAGGCGATACTTATCTCATCATCGCAGACGGGCGCGTGTATGAATGTCGCGTGGAGAAAAACAGCGCACAGCCCGAGGCTCTCAAAGTGCATGTCAGAAACCAGAGTTATGCGCTCTCTCTTTTTGATCCGAGGCGTCTGCGCGGCGGGCACAGCGGCGCGGGCACGCAGGGCGTTGACGGCGCGGCGCAGCTCATCGCTCCAATGCCCGGCAAGATAGTGCGCGTGCTTGTCGAACAGGGCGCGCCGGTCAAAGCAGGCGACGGTATCATCGTCGTCGAAGCGATGAAGATGCAGAACGAGATGAAGTCTCCGCGCGACGGAATCGTCACGGAGATTCACGCGAAGAGCGGCGACACGGTCAACGCGGGCGACGTGCTGGCGGTGATAGAGTGATTTTTTTTGGACTTTGGACTTAGTGCTTTGGTCTTTGCCCGCGACTCAACCTTGAGTGAAATATTTCAATCTGAACACCACATCAAAGCCCAAAGTCCAAAGCCCCAAAGAGCTAATGAGCAACTCGGATAAAGACATACGCATTCTTCTGTGGGATATAGACGGAACCCTGATGCGCTCTAATCGCAGGGATGCGTTCAAGGATTACACGATTCCGATGCTTGAAGGAGTCTTCGGCACGTCCGGACGCCTCGCGGAGATGAAGGTCTCAGGGATGACGGACTTGCAGATCGTGGCCGAGGCTCTGAGGGACGAAGGCTTCACGCACGAGCACATACGCGAGCGCGCCGCCGATTTACGCGAGCGTTATATGCTTGAGATGGAGCGCGCCGTCAGTCGCGGCGGCGAAGGTCTTTTTTATACTTTGCCCGGCGTGCGCGAAGTCCTGGAAGCGACCTCGCGGCACACGCGCTATCGCAACGCGCTGCTGACGGGCAACATAGAGCCTGCCGCGCATTTAAAGATGCGGCTCGTCGGTCTCTCCGATTTTTTCCAACTGCCGGGCGCGTTCGGCGACGATTCGCACGACCGCCGCGACCTGCCTGCCCTCGCGCGTGAACGCATCAATCGACACCTGAACATGGCATTACAGCCTTCGCAATTTGTCGTCATCGGCGACACGCCCAACGACATCGCCTGCGCGCAACACTTCGGCGCACGCGCCGTCGCGGTCGCCACCGGACGCATGTACACGCCCGCAGACTTGCTCGCACACAAACCGGACGCGCTCCTGCCAGACCTCTCAGATTTAGAGCTAGTGATGCGAACTTTCGATCAGTTATAGAAGTGTTCAATTGAAGCGAATGGCAGCAAGACGGGCGCAACGTTTCGCGCAAAGGCGCAAAGACGCAAAGGAAGAATGCAAAGAGATTGAATGCTTCCTAAACTCTGCGTGCTTTTCTTTGCGGCTTTGCGTCTTTGCGGGAAATCTTCTTCTTTAACATCGAAGCTCACTATGTGCGCTGAAAACCTTTTTCGATGTCGCGCATAGTGAGGCGCAGGATCACTGGGCGGCCATGCGTCGAGGTCGTCGGCGAAGATGTTTGCAGTAGCCTGTCAATCAGCCAGCGAATTTTTTCGGGCGCGAGCGGCGTGCCAGCTTTGATGGCTGCGCGGCGCGCGAGCGAGGCCGCGATCTCATCCCGCAAAGTGGCTCGCGTGGAGCTGCGCCTTTCCGCATCCATCGTGCTCAGAATCTCCGCGAGCACATTGCGCGCTTCACCTGCGGGCAAGTCTGCGGGCACGGCCTTGACGGCAATCGTGCGTCCCGAAAGACGCATCAGGCCGAAGCCGTAAGTCTCAAGCTCTTCTGCCAAAAGATCGTAGGCGATGGCCTGCGCGGGCGTGAGGTCGAAGGTTTCGGGCAGCAATAACTGCTGCGACTCTGCGCGTCGCGTCGCTTCAAGCGCATAATATTTATCGTACAGGATACGCTCGTGCGCGGCCTGCTGGTCAATCAGGAGCAACCCCTCGTCATCAGTCGCGATGATGTAACTCTCTTCGAGCTGGCCGAGCGGGCGAATATTATTCGAGAGCGATTCGACCGGCACTTCTCGCACCAGATTTGAAGCGGAGACGAGCGGAGGCAGCGCGCCTTGTGTCTGCGACGACGACAGCGTTCGATTCGTTTGAGTTGAAGCTGTCTGATGCGTTTGATTTGAGCCGCCAAAGTCTCGCGGCTGCGTTTCGTTGATTGATGAGAGTGATGCTATCGAGCCTTCGTCTGTTGCTGTAGAGCCTTCGTCTGCGCGCGATGCTCCGTGAGATTCCAGATACGAGCGGCGCATGATGGCATTCAAATCCCGCGCGGTATCTCCCTTCGGAGTATTAGTTAAAGCCTGTCTTTCATCAAGCTCCGGCTCATCGCTCGCGGCGGTAAAACCGAATTCGATCTTTTCCTGACGCGACAGCGGAATGAATTCTGCGGTCACGCCGCGCTGTTGATTCGTCGCGGAAATGCTCGAACCGGAATCGTTTGTGTGAGCAGGCGCATCGTCTTTGAGATTCGCTTCCGCGAGATTTGCTGCCGCGTCTCTCTCACTCGCGGCGACATTGCTCGAAGCTTCGCCGCTCTTCCGTGCGAGCGCGTCTGCTCTGTCTTCAATTCGCTCCCGAATATCTTCGCCCGCGTCGGCTGCGCGCAGGTAGCCCGCGCTTGAGAGCGCGCCGCGCACGGCTTCGCGCACGGCTTCCGCGACGGCCTGCACGCGGCGAAAGCGCACCTCGGTCTTCGCCGGATGGACATTCACGTCCACCTCTTCGAGCGGGACTTCGAGGAAGAGCAACGCCGCCGGATAAACTCCCTGCGGCAGCACCGCTTTGTAAGCTTCGGAGAGCGCGCGACTAATCACACGGTCGCGCACGTAACGTCCGTTGATGAAAAGATATTGAGCTTCGCGCGACGTGCGCCGCTCGCGCGGGGCAGAGACGAAGCCGGTCGTGCGCGCCACCTGCGAACGCCCGTCGCTGACTTCCAACAGATTCTCTAAAAACTCCGCGCCGAAGATTTGATACGCGCGCTCGCGCAAGTCTTTGGCCTCTGCGACGCGCAGAGTCTCGCGCCCGTTGTTGGTTAAAGTGAAAGCGATTTCGGGATGCGCCAGCGCGTAATGCGTGACGAGATTCGAGAGGTGAAAGCTCTCCGTCGCCTCGGAGCGCAGGAATTTTCTACGCGCCGGAATATTGAAGAAGAGATCGCGCACACTGATGGTCGTGCCCAACGGACGCGCCGCGTCCTTTACGTCGCGCCAGCGTCCGCCTTCGATCAGGACACGCGTTGCGGCCTCTGCCTCTTCCGTTTTCGTCACCAGCTCGACGCGCGCGACCGAAGCAATCGAAGCCAGAGCCTCGCCGCGAAAGCCGAGCGTCGAGATAGCATTGAGGTCTGCTGCTGAAGTTATCTTCGAGGTCGCATGCCGCTCGAAGGCGAGCACGGCATCATCGCGCGTCATCCCTTCGCCGTCATCAGTCACACGCAAGAGCCGTCGCCCGCCGCCCTCAACGTCAACCTCTATCCGGCGCGCTCCGGCGTCAATCGAATTTTCGACCAGCTCCTTAGCGACGGACGCCGGACGCTCGACCACCTCACCGGCGGCGATCTGATTGGCAAGCTGATCGGAAAGGACGCGAATCTTGGACATAGCGTTAGGAGACAGAAGACAGGAGACAGAAGACAGAAGGAGGAATCTGGAGTCGGAAGTAGAAACGGTTGCAGCCTTTCATTTCTGTCTCCTGTCTTCTGTCTCCTTCAAAGATAAACTACCTGATGATCGGTCGAGCCGAGATTGATGGCGTCGTAAATCCAGTCAATCACGTAGCTGCCATGACGTGCGACGAGAGAGGTAATGTTGATGCGGCGTTCCTGCAAAGTTTTTTCCGGATAGAGACAGGAAAAGGCGCGCTCTATCTGGCGGTGCGCGGCGCGGTCGCGGTTCATCTGCGCGCGATGAAAGCGCGTGCGCAAGCCGTGCAGTTGATAATTGATCTTGCGCCTTCCGGTCTCAAGCGCGTCCGCGAGCGTCGGGTCGATCTGTTGCAAGTGCCCGCGCAGGTCGTCCAGCTCACTATTGAAACTCAGTTCGGCGTGCGCGAAAGCTTTGCCGGTTTCAGCCCCCAGATGTTCTTCGACGACGCGCGCCAGCACGTTATCCAATCCGGCGAACATATCTTCCAGCTCAAGATTATAACGTTCGAGCGTGCGCCCCGTGCGGCTCTCGACTATCGTCATGCTCGCGCGCGGCAGGATCGGAGTCGCAGGTCTCTCAAGCAGGCGATAGACTTCGGCTGTCTGCGCGAAATATGCGATCTCCGCTGCGCCTCCGAAATATGCGACCGTCGGCAGCAGATAATCCTGAACCACCGCGCGCAGCGTCACGTTCGGACTGAAACGCGCAGGCTCGCGCAGAGCCAGCTCCGCCAACTGTTCGGCCTCGTATTCCTCGCCGCCCACTTTCGTTCTGTACGTGCCTTTGTCCGTGCGTGTGACTGCGTGGCGCGCTCCATCCTCCGTGTGCAGAAAGAGCGGGAACGAATCGCTCGAAGCCAACACTTGCGCGTGATAGCCCGCTTCTTCAAGCTCGCGGCTGCGCTCGACCAGCGCGTCTGCGATGAGCGGCGCGCGGCGCGCTGCTTCCGCGTAGAGCGGCGCGGCGAACTGCTTCAAACGCGCATCAAGCGGGTCGAGCAGTATCAGTCCATGCTTCCCTAAAAGCTTGTTGAGCATCTGCGCGAAGGCTTCGCCGTAGGTGCGTCCCGGTCGCCATGCATCGCGCAGGAGGCTTTCGATGTCGGGCGTGAATTCCGTTCGCGGCAGTACGTCGAGCAGGCGCGTGACCGTCTCTTCGATTGATTCGTCAAGCGTGGTGAGGCCGACCGGCTCGCCTTCCCTGTGCATCGCGTTCGAGGCAGAGACACGAGCGAGGCGACAATCGCAGCCGATAAATTCCGCGCTCGCCACCTCTGCGAAATCGTGGTCTTCGGTCGCAATCCAGAAGACAGGCACGGCGGGCGTCCCGCGCTGCGTGAGACAGCCCGCGAGCTTGACGGCTGAGAGAGCTTTGTAAATCGTGTAGAGCGGCCCGGTGAAAAGCCCGGCCTGCTGGCCTGAGACGACCGCGACGCAATCCGCTTCGCGCAGGCGCGAGATGTTGGCGAGCGTTTCCGGCCCGGCTCCCCACGCGCTGTTCATATTTTCCAGCGCATCACACAAAGCGGTGCGGTCAGTTTTATGCGCGGCTAGAACTTCTGGAGCGCGAGCTGCTAATTCGTGATGAAAGCGAACGGCGTTCGGATAAAAGCGGCGGAGCGTGAGCGGGTCGCGCAGGTAGTCAAGAAAGAGGCGCGTTTGATGCGGGAGTCGCTCGAACGGTAAAGACTTGACGCGCAGGCCGCTCTCTTCGGGCGTGCTGTAACATGCTGCTTCAGTAGTGCTCACTTGGTTGTCACTCCGGTTAAGGCGTAATCGTCGCTGCCGGTTTCGGCAGGCATCTTCGATAAAATATCTTTGAGCGGGTTCGATAAAATATCTTCGAGCAGGCGCGCAATCTCTTGCCGCGCTTCATCGCTCGCATCCTGAAGCGGCGAGCGCACACGCCCGCCCGCGTAGCCTCTCAGCTCAAGCGCGGCTTTGAGGCCGCCGATGCCGTACCGCACGGTGACGGCGCGTGCGAGCGGCGTCAGCTTCCGTTGCAAATCGTGAGCACGCTCGTAGCTGCTGGGGTGGATCATCTCAAACGCGTGATAAATCTTCAGGCACTGCTCGAACGCTATGCAGCCGACGGCCAGAATCGCGCCTCGCGCTCCCGCGCCGAGCGCGGCAGAGAGCAATCCTCCGTTCCCGGTCAGGACTGCGAAATCTTTCGGCACGAGGCGCAGTGTCTCCGCAAGATTGATGAGATCGCCGGAGCTGTCTTTGAGGCCGATGATATTTTCGTGCGACGCCAGCCGCGCGACCGTCTCAGGCGCGAGCGCGATGCCCGTCAGGTCAGGCATGCTGTAAAGCACGAGCGGCACGGGCGAAGCATCCGCGACCGCCAGATAATGATTGATGAGCGCGCCCTGCGTCATCGCGGCGCGATAAAAGCTGGGCGTGATGACGAGCGCTGCGTCGGCTCCCGCGCGTGCGTAGCGGCGCGCTTCATTGATGGTCGCGTGCGTGCTCTGTTGTCCCGCGCCGACGATGAAAGCCATGCTCTCAGGCACGCTCTCACGCGCGGTTTCGATCACTTCGAGACATTCGCGCTCGTCCAGATGCACGCGCTCGCCGGTCGAGCCGAGCGCGACGTAACCGCTGATGCCCGTCTCATTCCACTTCTCGATATTCGCACGCAGGCCGGAAGTCAGGACACGTTCATTCTCATCAAAAGGAGTCGGGAACGGAATCATAATGCCGTGCAGATTTTTAGATGAAAATCTTCCGGCGGCTGCACTGTCTGTCGGTGTGTGATCGTCTTGTTTCAAGATGAAGCATTATAGCGAGCGATTCGGAAGGCGCGCAAACGATAGTTGCTCTAATCTTATGCAAGCCGGGGTTCCGGATGAAGTCGTTGCTTCATCCAGAACCCTTCCGTTTCAGGCTTGAGCAGGAGCAGTCGCTTATGTAGTTTGCGACGTATCAGAAGCGGCAGATGCTTGGTCGGAAGCAGTAGTCGTTTGTTTGGGAGCAGCAGAACCCCCCGTTGTCTGCCCGGCATCAGTGGCAGCAGATGCCTGCTCATCATCTTCGTCCGGCGGCGGCGGCCCCTCAACGTATTCAAAGCCGTCCGGCAAAGTGTGAGTTTGCCTGTCTGAATTCGTGATTATGACATCCACCTTGCCCGCTTCATGCGGAGGGGTGATCGCGGTGAGGGTCGTGTCATTCCTGACTATAATATCTGTCGCATCCTGCCCGCCGAACGTCACTGTGGCTTTGTCTATAAAGCCGGT
Organism: uncultured Pyrinomonadaceae bacterium; assembly: GCA_964246305.1. Taxonomy (GTDB): domain Bacteria; phylum Acidobacteriota; class Blastocatellia; order Pyrinomonadales; family Pyrinomonadaceae; genus JACMLC01. Next base: position 22,296 of record CAXTPS010000021.1, on the reverse strand, counting down.
TCCGGTAATCGTCACCGTATCTCCGCCTGTGACAAAGCCTACGACAGGATCAAGGCTCTTAATTTCGGGCGCGGGCACAGGCGTCAGACTATCCTTTCGCTGCTCGTCTCCAGCAGATTTGAAGATGGTGGAAAAGACTTCGTTCAGCTTATCAGCCGCCTGCTTTGAGAACATGCCGGTCAAGCCGGCGATGGCGGCTACGCCGAAGGGGTTGATCCCGGTGGCATCGGGCGCTTTGCTGTTGATGATTAAAAGCAGCCCGCCGCGAATGGCAGCATACACAACTAAAGCCAGACTGATGCCGATAAAGGGGCGCAGGAGATACCATGTCGTCCAGCTCTTCGCAAAATCATTGTTACCGACAAAGGTCGAAAACGATGTGGCCGCATGGATGTAACTGCCTATCGCGCCCATGACGATGACCAGCAGCATCAAACGCTCTTCGAGCGAAGTGGTAACCCCGACTTTTCCCCAGAAGAACCAGATGGTGGCGTCTATCAATTTCATAGAGTCTCCGTCCTTCACGGCAGGCCACGGCGAAAGAGGAAACACTTTGAACATCAGATATAACAGCAGTATCGGCAGCACGGCGAAAAGAATGGTCAGAAGCCGCCGTCGCTTAACTAACTGAGGGTCTTCTTTATTCGCTTCAGCATTATTCTGATTTGGATTTGGATTCATTGATCTTTCCTTTCATTGATGAAGCTTTGGAAGCGGCAGCCGCCTTCCAGCTTTCCGGTGAAAAGAGCGTCAGGAGCGCGGGGCGCGCCACATTATATGCTTACGGGTGTTAAGGTTGATGTGAGACTGACGAGAAAGAAAATCGCCAGCAGGAATATGTGCCTGTAGAGCGGATGCACGATAGTTCTCCAAAATGGAAATGTCAATATTTTAAGCAGCAGACCAATTCCAAACCCGACCGGCGCGGCGCTCTCGTCAGAGAGGCAAAGATAAACATCAAGCCTTACTCTCATCTACCCATTTATGTAGCCCTGAGCGAAAACATTTCACAGGCCGCGTGAGATTTTGTCTCGGCTCAAATAATTTTCAGGCCGATGCGCGAGGTCAAAGCCATCGCTCGTATTTGACGGCGTCAATCTTGAGACGCGATGATGTGTGCAATCATGGTTTGAAAGGAGAGGGTCGGAAACTTGAATCAATATAGATTCCTACAACTCGATGTCTTCACGACGCAGGCGTTCAGCGGCAACCCGCTCGCGGTCTTTCCGGAAGCCGAAGGCTTGAGCGACGAGCTGATGCAGCAGATCGCGCGCGAGATGAACTTGTCGGAGACAGTCTTCGTCTTGCCGTCGAGCGAAGCGAGCGCGCTCAGACGCCTGCGCATCTTCACGCCGGGACGTGAGCTGCCGATGGCAGGGCATCCGGTCGTCGGCACATGGAATGCCCTCGCGCGCGAGGGAGTCGTGCCCTTGCCCGAAGGGGGCGACGGGTGGACGCGCATCCGGCAGGAAATCGGAATCGGCGTCCTGCCTGTTGACATAGAGTTCAAAGATGGGCAGCCGGTGCGCGTCGTGATGACACAGGGGCAGTTTGAGATTCGCGGCGAAGTGGAGGCCGGAAGCGAGCGCGCGGAGCTTGCGCGCGGGCTTGGGCTGGCGTTCGAGGATTTGGACGAGAGCCTGCCAGCTCAGATAGCTTCGACCGGCGTGCCTATATTGTTCGTGCCCGTGCGTTCGATAGAGGCTTTGAGCCGCTGCAAGGTGAACACCGCCGTCTTCAGCGAAGTCGGAGCGCGCATCGGCGCGACGGAGTGGTACGTCTTCACGCGAGAGACTCTGGAAGGAGGCGCGAGCCGCGCTCACGCCAGATTGTTTGCGCCCGAACTAGGTATCGCGGAAGACCCGGCGACGGGCGGCGCAGCGGGACCGCTCGGCTCATATCTGGTCTATCACGGCGCGCTTGACCTTGAGCCGGTTGACGGCTCGTATCATTTCACAATCGAACAGGGTGATTTCATGCATCGTCCGAGCCGCATCAGCGTCGAGATTAAAGGCGAGCGCGGCAAAATCGAACGCGCACGCGTCGGCGGCCCTTCGGTCGTCGTCGCGCATGGTAAGTTGATATTTAATGAGTAACAGGCGACTTGATCTATTGATTATCGGAGCCGGGCCGGCGGGATTGTCTGCGGCTGACGCGGCGGCGCGCGAGCAGCTAAACTATCTGGTCATCGAGAAGGGATTGATCGCCGACACGGTCTTTCATTATCCGGTCGGGCGCACGGTCTTCTCGACTCCGAACGAGTTGGAGATGCGCGAGGGCGCACTTGAGCATTGTCGTGAAAAGCCCACGCGCGAAGAGTTGCTCTCACATTACGTTCGCTTCGCGCTCGAAAGAAATTTACGCATCAACACCGAAGAGGAAGCCGTCAGCATCGAGCGCACAGAGCCGGACGGCTTTCTGGTTCGCACGTCACGCGCAGAGTATCTTGCGGCGCGTGTGCTCTTCGCCATCGGCGCGATGCAGCATCCGAGACGCCTCAACGTCCCCGGCGAAGACTTGCCGAAAGTCTTCCACAGGTTCACAGAGCCTTATCCTTACGTGCGTAAAGACGCGATGATCATCGGCGGTGGCAACAGCGCAGCGGAGGCCGCGCTCTTCCTCTCGGAAGAGGGCGCGCGGACTGTGCTCACTATCTGGCGCGCGGACTGGGAGAACCGCGACCCCAAGATGAACGCCATCAAGCACTGGGTACGCACGCCGCTCGAAGCACAGATCGAGAAGGGCAACCTCCGTCTGATCTTCTTCAAAGAGATCGAAGAGATAACCGAACAGGCTGTCAAGATAAAACAGGATGACGGTCAAACCGTCACGCTTCCGAACGACGCGGTCTTCATCCTCATCGGCAGCGACGCAGACCTCACACTGCTCAGACAGGCCGGAGTCGAAATCGCTTCCTCAGGCTTTGCACAGATTCCCGTCTACGACCCCGAAACCTTCGAGACCAACATCCACGGCCTCTACGTCGCAGGCCATTTCACCCACGCACGCCACATCAAAGAAGCCATCGCCGTCCCCCGCCGCATCGTCCCGCTCATCGCACAGAGCTTGCGCACGATAGCTTAATAAGCGATTCGCCTCGTTTCCGGCGGCGCGCGATGGAGCATTCAGCCGGAAACGAGGCGAATAGGATTTGCGAAGAGGACGAAACGCAAGATCAAGATGGTCTGCGCTCTATGGTTACTGTCCTCTGAAAACGATCACATTCGTAGCTTTGTTGCTGACGAAAGCTTGGCCTTTGCATACGAGAGGCTGAGTTGGTTGATGCGCTTTATGAATAGCTATACGACTTCCGGCATCAACGTCATCTTTGAACACCTCGAAGATAAGCTCGCCGAGTGACATCTCGTCTGCATCTTCATAGACAGCTTTTGTAACTTTAGTTCCATCTTCAAATTTCGCCAATTCCATACTGATGAGTTTAGCTGAGAGATTAGCCTCATCGTTTTCGCACGTGAGTTCCAATCCGTTGAGTGAACTCATATTCGCTCCGTAAGCTCTGGTATGTTTGGTTGTAGCCATTTCTATCTTCTCCTTTTGCTTTACTGCCCGTTATCCACGATGGCCTGATTAATCTTGTTGAGCAGATCGGTATTGTTCGCATCAGCAGCATTAGCTCTAATCCCGATCAAAGCTCTTCTCAATTTAATTCCGTCCGTCTCCTGTGAAGAAACGCCGGCAGCCTTTAGAACAGTGGCCGCAGCGGAGTCTTTTTCCAGAGCGGCAACGATTTTTTGCAAACTCTTAGTCGCCGCATCTTTCTTGGCTGCATCGTCACTGTTCAGATCGTTCAATAAGTTCTCAAGGACCTTACGGGCAGAAACTGAAGTATTGCGAGTCTCAACTGTAGTCTCTGGAGTTAGTGATACCCCTTTAAGCACTAGCAGGTCATCTTCCGCCTGTTTGGTTTTAACAGCAGTGTCTTTTTGCAATTCGGTAAAAGCCCTTACCAGAGTGCCCGCGTTGATATATTCGACGATGTCCGAGATTGCTGCTCCCATCGTGTAATCCGCGACACTATTCCTCTCTCTTTGTAAGATCATGGCATGCACGCGGGCGCGGTTGCCATCCATCTTGCTGATCAAGATAGGCGTGGACTGGTCTTTATAAAAATTGAGGTCGGCTGATCTGCGCCCGCCTCTGAATGCGGTGAGAGCAATACCTAAAATTTGGATGGCACGCTCACCTTTCGTAATGCCCACCGCCGCCGAGGTGCCCAGTTCAATTATGTCAGCCACGAAGTTGGCTCTGTCGCGTCCGCGAGCAATGTCATTAACGAAATCCGCATAGGCAACGTCAATGTAGGGCAGGATATTGTCAATCGTTTCATTCCTCGCCTGCTTCGCTAGCTCTGGACTATTGGGCAAAACGGAGAGGTAATACCTTTGTTGTTTCTCGAAATAAATGTTCAGGTCTTTGACGTACCCGCCCGGATTTTTGAAGTCTACTTTATTAGGTGAATATTTCGGCGGGCAGCCGGTTGTAAAAGCGACAACACACAGCAAAAGATAGATTGATATCTTTTTCATGGCTTTTTCCTATGGTGTTGGTGGGCTTAGCGAACTGCGGGGTTCGGGAAATGCGACGAGTATTTCAGCTCTAAGCCGTCAAGGTTTATGAGTTAAAGTTCATACGAATGTTAGAGGCTCGTCTGAACTAGCCAGAAGAAAGCGAGAACGTGTAGAGCGAAAGCTTAATACATCTTTAGCTGAAAAATAGCAACTACTTTTATTCAACGCGTGGGGTGATTTGGAAACCGGCATGGACAAGTCCTCAGGTTAAGATTTTTGAAGCTAACCGGGCTGATTGTATAGACGCTCTCTAAATAGTTATGTAGGGTTGCGGAAAAACGTTTCAGGAATTTTGGTGGAAATTATGGTGAGGATTTTGGTTGCTTCAACCGGCCTGAGACGCTCTCGTGTTTGACCGCCGGACTGCGAGCCGGGCATGCGCGCAGGTGACAAGGTGAATCGCGTTTCCGGCTTACATCAAAGAATCAACCGTCGCGCGTTCGCGCCTTGCTACGCCGGTGGCGTAGGCGGCTTCCTCCACGTCTTTGGCGACGGCTTCGGCGACACGTTTGTCGAAGACGGAGGGGACGATATAGTCGGAGCGGCGTTCGTTGTCGGTGATGATGCGGGCGATGGCGTGCGCGGCTGCGAGTTTCATCTCTTCGTTGATGCGTGAGGCGCGGCATTGGAGCGCGCCGCGAAAGATGCCGGGAAAGCAGAGCACGTTGTTGATCTGATTCGGATAGTCGGAACGTCCGGTCGCCATCACCGCGACGTATGCATCCGCTTCTTCGGGCATAATTTCGGGGATGGGGTTCGCCATCGCAAAGACGATGGGCTTGTCCGCCATCTTCTGTATGTCTTCGACCTTGAGCACGCCCGGCGCGGAGAGTCCCATGAAGACATCCGCGCCCTTCATCACGTCATGCACCGTTCCCTTCTCTTCGTTCGGATTGGTGTTGCGCGAATACCATTCTTTAATCCAGTTCATGTGCTCGCGCCGCCCGCGATAGAGCGCGCCAAGCTGGTCGCAGCCGATGACGTTCCGGACACCCGCGGCCATGATGATCTTGGTGCAGGCGACGCCCGCCGCGCCCACTCCGTTGACGACCACTTTGATGTCGCCCATCTCTTTTTTGACTATCTTCAGAGCATTGATGAGCGCGGCGAGGACGACGACAGCCGTGCCGTGCTGGTCGTCATGAAAGACAGGGATGTCCAGTTCTTCTTTCAAACGGTCTTCGATCTCGAAGCAGCGCGGCGCGGAGATGTCTTCGAGATTGATTCCGCCGAACGCGGTCGAGATAGCTTTGATAGTTCGCACTATCTCGTCAGGGTCTTTGGTCGAGAGAGCGATGGGGAAGGCGTCCACGCCGCCGAACTCTTTGAAGAGCTGCGCCTTGCCTTCCATCACGGGCATCGCGGCGGCTGGGCCTATGTCGCCGAGGCCGAGCACGGCTGTGCCATCCGTCACGACCGCAACCATGTTCTTCTTGATGGTCAGCGTGAAAGCTTTTTCAGGATCACGACGAATCGCTTCACAGACGCGCGCGACTCCCGGCGTGTAAGCCATCGAAAGGTCTGCGCGAGTTTTGAGCGGAACTTTTGAGACGACTTCGATCTTGCCGCCGAGGTGCATCAGGAAGGTGCGGTCGGAGACGTTGATAAACTCCACGCCGTCTATGTCGCGTATGGCCTCGATAATCTCCGCGCCGTGCGTATCGGAAGCGGCGTTGACGGTGATGTCTCGAATCACGAAGTCCGAGCCGACGCTGACGATGTCTATCGCGCCGATGTCGCCTCCGGCGCGTCCGATGGCGGTGGTCAATTCTCCGAGCGTTCCCGTGCGGCTCGCCAGTTTGACGCGCAGCGTCAGGCTATAACTTGCGCTGGGTATGTTGGGCATTTTGAAATTACGAACATCCTTTGAGATTTGAATTATAGCAACTTTTCAATCCAACGCGATTGCATTCATAAAGATTAAAACGTTTCCCGCAAAGGCGCAAAGACGCAAAGGAAGAACTCAATCGTCTTCTTTGCGTCTTTGCGCCTTTGCGGGAAACTTTCTTCGCCAGCCTCAGCGGACTTCAACTACTGCGGGACATATGCCGTGAGCGCGGGACGGTCGCCGCTTTGTCCCCACTGCGTGCCGATGAGCGTGCCGTTGGAACTCCTGCGGATGAACCATTGCCCTGTGCTTGGACGAAACACGCCAACGTCATACTTGCCGTCCGCTTCGTAGTCGCCCTGCGCGGGCACGTCGCCCGTCGTCCCCCACTGGATACTGTCGAAAGAGCCGTTGTTAGTCGTGCTCTTGAGGATGTACCAGACGCCGTTCGAGGGACGCCAGACGGCTATGTCGAGCTTGCTGTCCGCATCGTAGTACCCTTGCACGAGTTTGTCGCCGCTGACTCCCCACTGCACGCTGAGCAGGCTGCTATCGGAGCTGCGCAGGGCGTACCAGACGTTACTGCTCGGACGAAAGACAGCGACATCAGTCTTGCCGTCGCCGTCATAATCGCCGGGCACTACATTGTCGCCGCTCGTTCCGAAGGACTGCGCGCGAAACGCTCCATCGGAACTGCGCAGGATATACCAATTGCCGTTCGAGGGTCGCCACACGGCGATATCCGTCTTGCCGTCGCCGTCATAATCGCCGGGCACGGGCACGTCTCCGCTCATACCCCAGGCGACACTCGTGAAGCTTTGTGCGGAGCCTTGCGAGATATACCACACGCCCACAGACCCGCGAAAAACTGCGACCTCCGACACGCCGTCGCCGTTGTAATCACCCGGCACGGGAATGTCAGTGCTGAGGCCGAACAGTTGCTGCGCGTTGCTGTTATCCGCGCCGTTGAGGATGAACCACTTGGCGTTGCCTGCTCCGTCACCGTTCGGACGGAAGAGCGCGAAATCGGTCTTGCCGTCACCGTCCAGGTCGAACGGCCTGACGGCGTATCTCAATCCCTGATCGACGGCGGAGCGTATGTCGAGACGGCCATAACCGAAAACGTTATTCGGGAAGCTGCCGCTGCTACTGCATGAAGCAGAGTTGAGATGCGCGGTAGAGTTGTTCAGAATCACTTCCGTCTGGTTTATCTTATTTACGAGTCCCGGCTGCGCAGACCAGAGCAGAGCTATCGCGCCCGCGACGTGCGGAGTCGCCATCGAAGTTCCGCTCAGGCTGGTATAGGTGGTTGTGCTGGTGCGGTACGCAGAGCGCGTGCTGGTGCCGGGCGCGGCGATGTCCGGCTTGGGACGATTGCTGCCGTCGCTCACGACCGGGCCGCGACTGCTGAAAGAAGCAATCGTATCTGTGCCCGTGTTGAGCGCGCCGACAGTATAAGAGGCATCGTAAATCGCCGGAGGGTCGGAGACAGTAGAGCAGCCGGAGCCTGAGTTGCCAGCCGCCACGACCATCATAATGCCTGCCGCGCGTTGCGCCTCGACGCCCGCCTGTAAAGTGGTCTGCGAACATCCTTCCGACACAGGGCAAGTCCAGGAGTTTGTCGTCACGTCGGGAGCCATCGCGGGGTCGCCCTGCGCGGGCGTTCCGCCGACGGGATATGGAGCGAGAAAGAACTCGAAGCATTCCATGTAGCTGGCGGGCGTGCCTGCGCCGACATTCATGTTGCGGCAGCCGATCCACTTGGCTCCGGGGGCCATGCCGATCTGGTTGGCAACGCCGTCATCACCGACAGACGTGCCCATCGTATGTGTGCCGTGACCGCTATCGTCGCAGGGCACGATGGAGTTTGCGCCGCACACGCCGCCGCCTGTGTGTACGCTGTCGTGCCAGTTAAAATTGTGATTAGCCGTCGCGCCGTTCCACCCGCGATACTTGCCCTTCAGCGCGTTGTGATCCCAGAGATACCCTGTGTCCGCGCCGCCGACGACGACGCCCTGCCCTGTGAAGCCCTGCGCCCAGACCTCCGGCGCGCGTGTGTGGCTGATGCCCGGTTCGATAGCTTCTGGACTGTCAGGACTGTTGCCTTTAGTCTTCGCATCATTCTCAACGGTCGGCTGCGGGATGTCGTTTTTAACCGTCGGATTGCCTTCGATGCGCGCCACATCCGGGCGCGCGGCGAGCTGCGTCACGACATTTTGGTCTGCCTTAACCCAGAGCATGTTGACGATGTAGAACTGGCGATGCTCGATGCCGCGCTCGTCGAGCCACTGGATGATGGAGCCTTGCGTTGCCTGAGCTTTGCTCCACAACGCCTCACGCACGAAACGTCCCTTCGCTTCCTTAGACTTGAACATCCTTGCGCTGCTCAAATCGGCCTGATCGCTCAACACGACCAGGAACTCCGCCTGCGCGCCGTTCGCCGTTCGCTCAAGCACCCACGGAGCGATCTTATTCATCGCCGCCGCATTCTGATCCTGCGGCAACATATAACCTCTGGCGCCCGGCAGAATTAACAACGCAATCGCCAAAACCATAATGACGCAAGCTGAGCGGAAAGCAGTTTTCATATGCAGATGTTCCTTTAAAAGTTAAACGCCGACGCATCGTGACCGGCGCGAAAATTATTGAGGAGTCGAAAGGGGCGGAAAACCGAAAGCATGTCTGTTGACTATGCACGTAAATATCCGGCAGTGGGAAACGATAAGCTTCTTTTGATGCGGAGTCAAACGAGAGCCTGCGCCTCTTTATAAAGTGAGGTTAAGAAGCACGCGAGCAATCGGAGCGCGTCTTGCAGATTGCAAAGAACCGCGACGCGCCATGTGCAGCTTGCCAGAGCAGCGCGAGCGCGACTCGCTCAAAAAGCCTGCGTTTACAAACAAATCTTCTCTGGCACGATGCTTGTTAAGCATCAAGGTGACTCGTCGTCCGGTCGGTTGATTGAATGACGACGAGAGGCATCAGGATTTTATAACGGATGCACGGTCAACGGTTCTCTGGTCAAGCCGAGTTTCTTTCGGCGAAGGAGGAGGTCATGAACACAGTCGTCATAACATACCTGACTTATCTTGGAATCAGCATCGCGCTGACCATCTGGGTCGCACGGACTTTATCCAAAAATGGCCGCATCTTTCTGGTGGATGTCTTTCGCGGCAACGAGGGACTGGCGGACTCCGTCAATCACCTGCTGGTCGTGGGCTTTTATCTCATCAACTTCGGCTACGTGAGCCTCGCGCTCAAGCTGAGCGAAAATCTCGAAACCGCACGCGAAGGCATAGAGGCTCTGTCGTGGAAAGTCGGACTCGTGCTGGTCGTCCTCGGCGTCATGCACTTCTTTAACCTTTTCGTCTTCAGCCGCATACGCAGGCGCAGCACCGCAGGCACAGACAATCACACCGTCACGAACGGCAATCGCATCAGCTTTCGTGAAGACTGAAGCGACAAAAAGCATTCGTCCTCTTTGCGCCTTTGCGCCTTTGCGAGAAAAATTATTTTCACGCAAAGGCGCGAAGGAAAGAGTTAGGTTTTTTTATTCTTTGATAAAGCCTGGAGAGTGCGCGAGATTTTTTTGAGAGTCGCGGTATCTGCGCCGTTCTCTTTTGCCAGCTCGATTGAGCGCAGGCCGAGCAGCGCGTAAGCTTTGAGGGCATCGCTTGAGCCGGATGTTTGAAGCGCGGCGAGATGCTTAAGCGCTGTGGCGAAATCTGCGCGTGCGAAGGTTCCTGTCAGCGCGCGTGAGGGCGTATGGCGAGACAAATTTTCGAGCGTGCTCTCGACGAGAGGCAGCAGAGCCGCGCGAGCCTGCTTGTCACTCAGCCCGCAAGTCTCAAGCATCTCCGCGGCGATGTCGAAGAGCGCGACCACGTGGCCTGATGACATCACAGCCGCCGCGTGATAGAGAGCTTTGTCATTCGTCCGTATCGAAAAGCTCTGGCCGCCGAGAGCGCGCACCAGAGACCGTGCGACGCGCGCGGCTCGCGGCTGGCCTTCGATGCAGAAGTGCGCGCGCGCCAAACTCTCTGCGCCGGTGAGCGGGTCGCTGACGGAGATGAGCGGATGCATCGAGCCGGTCTGAAAACCTGCGGCTCGCAGGCTCTGTAAAATTTCTGACGAGAGCGCGCCGCTCGCATGCAGCGCGACGCGCCCGCGCCCGCTCCATTTGACCGAAGCCGCAAACTGCGCTGCGACAGGCTCAATCACATCATCCGGCGTCGTGATTAAAATAATATCCGTGGGCGAGAGCTTATCTAATTGAGCAGATGAAAGCGCACGCGTCTGTTGGTCTAGAAGCTTTGCGGCGCGGCGCGCGTGGCCGATGTTCCGCGCGACGATGGATTCCATCTGATAGCCTCGCCTCGCCAGCGCGAGCGCGAGCGCAGAGCCGAGCCTGCCCGCTCCGATGACAGCAACACTCGTCTTACGCTCCATCGCCTTCGCTTTCGCCGACGACCTCAACGAGCGCGGGCTGATCCGGCAGCTCATCGAGCCACTGATTGAGACGTGCGCGCAACTCGTCTCGCGTCAAAAGGCCGTACTCGCCCGTCGGCACGCGCACGCGCACGGGAGGCGGCGTCGCCATTCTTTGCAAAGCCTGCTCGATAAGCTGCACGTCCCCGCGCGTGAAATGCGCGTGCTCTGTTCCGCGCGCGAACGCGCCCGAAAGCGAGCGTGCGCGGCTCGCAAGCTCCGTCTCTCCTTCCCTGCGCGCGATGGCGTCGAGGGCAATCGCCAGCGGCGTGCTGAGGAGCGAGAGCGTGCGCCTGAAAGCTTCTCTGCCATGCAACAGCGTCTCCGCCAAATCCTGTGGCAAACCTGTCAGGGCGGTTCTGCGAGAGAGACGAAACGAACAGACGCATGACGGACGCTCTCCGAGCAGTTGCCGCACGTTTAAATCGCAGTATGAGCTGCGAGCCGCGTGCAGCAAACCTTCGGCCTGTTCCCAATGCTGGCGATTGATGATTGAAAGACTCGAAAGAGCCTCGAACTCTCGCCATTCTTCGCCGCGCGTCAAAGCGTCGAGCGCGCGGCGATTTGAATTCGCGCCGACCGTCTCCGCGTGCATCGTCGCGTAGTGCTCGCTGTAGCGCGCATGAAACTCGCGCCATAAAATATCGAACCGCCGGTTCGACTCGCGGTCAAAGAGGCTCTGCATGTCTTCGATCATCGCCGAAAGCTCGCGGCGTGCGCTTTCAATCTCGTCAACGGTCGTCGGCTCGGCCATCGCCAGATACGCACGCGCACGCTCTCTACCGTTAAGACCCGCGGTGAAGTTGCTGAGCTGCGCGAGCTGTTCCGTATTACGCTCAAACTGTTCGGGCGCATCCCCGAAGGCGTCTGCCACGCGCTGCAAACCCTCTTCGAGCGAGATGATGTCGGCCAACGCAGCCTCCACCGCATCAGCCGCCGCGCCGAAACTCTTGCGCACGCCCGCCGCCAGTTTCCATGTCCGCGTCGTCAAGCCCGCGTCCGGCAGCGCGTCGAAGTTTTCCAGCAGGTTTGCGCTGCGCCATGCTTCGAGCCATTCGGCGAGCGACGTGCGTACGCCTTCGCGCGCCGCCGGGTCTGCAATCGAGTTGAGGCTCGTCTGATGCGTCAGGAGCCGCGCCCATTCCGTCAACTCTTCCGCGCCGTGCAGGAGCGTGGCCGCACGCGCGATGCCCGCGATGTCGTCCCACCTCAGCTTGAGATCGAGCGTGCGCCGACCGATGCGGTCTCCGCTTTCCGTCACCAGCTCGACGCGGCGTTGCGCGACGAGCGCAGCCAGAATCAGATGCTGCGCCTCGCCCATCAACCCGTATGGCTCGCTTCTCAGCCTGCGATAAATCTCTTCGAGCGGCACGACTTCGCCGTCCGCTTCGTCCGTCAACGCGAGCACGTCACGAACCCACGACTGCTTGAGCACCTGATCGCCCGCTTCGAGCGCGTAGACTTCGCCGCGCAATGCGACGAGGCCGAGCGGAGCGGCAAACAGTCTCGCCAATTCCTGCACGCTTGCGGAACCCTGATTCGCTCCGCCGAAAAGTCCGCTCACCAGACGCGCGACCTCCGTCTCGCCCAACGGCTCCATGAAGACCGGATGCTGCGGGTAACGCGCGTCGAACATTGGCGCGAGCATGCGTCCCAACATCTCCGCGAGAGTGGAAGCGGCGCGTGCTTCGTCCGTGAACGGGTGAGGCACGTCGCCGGTCAGGAGCAGGCCGTCGTCCATGTAGATGCGCGTCCAGATGCGTTCGACGAGCGAGGCGTGTGTGCGTTCGGCTGCCCGCGCGGTCTCGCCGAACTCGGACATCAGCGCGGTATCCGTACGCAGTGCGACGAGGCGGCGCAAAGATTCCGTCTCTTCCGCCGTCAGTGCGGCGGGAGACCAGACCGCAAACGGCGACCATGCCGCGCTCCCGCCGTCATCATGTGCGTTCGCATTATCGACTTTAGAAGAATCATCTACAGCAATGCGCGGCGCGAGCATGACAATCTCCCAATCGTTTGCGTCACGCTCTTTTTTAGACCCGGCACGTGCCGAGAGCGGCGCGTAGCCCTCTTCCAACGCCTGCCAGACCAGACGACCGCGACGACTCATGCCGCGCCACATGAGCAGCAGTTCCGCGCCTTCTCTCGAACGCGCGCCGCCGCCGGTTTCCGTAAAAGGCCAGTCCTCGAAACGCGTGCGCGCGGCGACTCGCAGCAGATCGTTTGTCGTTTCGTCGTCAACCGGCTTTGCAGCGACTGCGAGCGCGCCGTCGAATCCGGCTGACGCGCTGATGTTGAAGCGATAACGAATCTCTCCGACATCTTCGAGCTGCACAAGGTCGTCGGCAGGCACGGCTTCCGCGAAACGCTTTAGCATCTGGCGCACGTGCTCCAGACTTGCCTCCGGCAATTTCTCATCGTAGAGCAGAAGTCCCGCCGCCAACTCGCGCGCCGTCGCGCCGCGCCCGTCCAGCGAAAGAATAAAGAGACCTTTGAGCACGAGCTTCGCCTGTAATCGCTGCATGATCGGAATCTGCGCGAGAGCATTGGTCACGAGGCTGTCGTAAACAGCAACAGCTTCTCTCAAATCTTCGGCTTTGCGCAGCTCATACTCCGTGCGGTCGAAGACTTCGTCGAGTCCGATGAGCGAGAGCGCGGGACGATTGGTCGCGCGAGCGACGGACGCAGCGGCGAAGGGCAGGAAGGCAAAAGTCGGCGCGTAAAGTCGAACCGCCGGAGCTACGTCCGCGACCAGCGGGTGAACCGGATAGATAGCTGCGAAGCGCGGCTCGCTCCAGCCAAAGCCGGGCACGGACTTTCGCAAGAAAGCGTAGATGTCATGCAGCGCGGCTCGCCCGTGCGCGTCCTTTTGAAAGAGATGCAGGTCTGTTACGCGATAAAGATGTTCGGGGTCCAGATAGTCTATGTGAAACGATCCGGCGAGCGCGACGTTCGCGCCGTCCGCGCCCTCTATGTCGTCGTCGAGCGCGAGCGCGATAAAGACGTTGACCTGTTCGGTGGCCGCTGCGAGCGCGCTCAAGATAGGGCCGTCGTCCCTCTGCACGCGCATCTGGCGACCGAAAGAAGTGTCCACGATGACGAGGAGCGGCGCGTCAGCGGCGCGCGAGGCGGCGATGGCGAGCATCGCCGCAGGCTCATGCATCCACTCCGCTTCGCTGCCGCCAAAGGCCGCGACGAACGCGTCGCGCAGCTCGTCAAACAGCGACGGGCGCGTGCCGCGCTCGACGCGCACGACGATACAACGGCGATTCAGGAGACGGCGTGCGCTCGTCGCCACATGCGCGTCCGTCACCGTCGAGCGCAAATCCGGCACCGAGGCCAGAGCGCCAAAGGCTGCCAGCGCATGGCTTTTGCCGACGCCGCGAAGCCCCGCCAGAGCGCGTGCGGCTCCGTGCTGTCGCGGCAAGTCTGCGAGCGCATCCAGCCAGCGCGCGATCAGGTCAGAAGTCGCGTCTGTAAAATGATAAGCCGCCAGCGCACGCGCCGGGTCTGCACCGTAATTCTGGACATCCTCGTAAGCCTGCGGCTCGATAAAGTCCTTGATCTTATCCTGGGCGCGTTTCATTTTAGGTTCTGAAAAATTGTGGGAAGGGCGAATGAGCCTTCCGCTCATCCGTTTTCGACTGTAGCATGCTGGCCGCGCGGCGCGCAATATTTATCATTTGCGCCCGCATGCTGTTATAATGCGGACAGAGACAAACTCTTTCGGGGTACCGACGATAAACAGAAAATGCTTGAGGAAGCACAAGCGTGCGGCGCAACCTGCGGACACGTCGGCGCATCCAAATCAGGCCAGTCGCGTAATCAATCCTTTTGAGGTCACATGCTGATTTAAGAGCTTGAGGCGCGCCGGTAACCCCTTCATTTGAATTTAAGAGTTGTCGTGCCGCGAGCTTTTCCGAAAAAGCGTTGCGGCAGACAGAGCGGGAGAAGCCTTGGCTCTATGGAGCTTTCAGCTTTTCTCCACCAGCTTTAAACGTTCTCAAAAAGTTTTTGGAGGCATTAGCCATGAGTAGTCGCTTCTCTCGCACCGCTACAGCCCTCGCGCTCGCGCTCTCGCTGTGGATGAGCGCCGTCGCCGCAGCAGCCGCGCCGCTGCAACAACAAACATCGCAAACGCAGGAACAGCAAAAGGCTGAGCAAAAGAAAACCGACCAAAAGAAAGATGCTCAGGACAAGAAGCAGGAAGCGAAAGCTCAACCCGCGCAAACCAGCAGCAGCAACAAACGCCCGCTCAGCACTGACGAAGACCCCGCGATGATCGGCAAGCGCAAGATCAACAGCGGCCTGTTCGCCAAGCTCGCCTCCGGCACCGACAGCGAGATCAGACAGGGGCGCATGATCGCCGCAGAGATAGACAAGCAGGTCAAGTTTGTCGAAGACCCGATTGTGACCGAATACGTCAACCGCGTCGGGCAAAATATAGTCTTGCACTCGGACGCCAAGATTCCTTTCACGATCAAGGTCGTGGATACGGATGAAGTCAACGCCTTCGCTTTGCCGGGCGGCTTCTTCTACGTCAATCGCGGGCTGATTCTGGCGGCGGACAATGAGGCGGAGTTGGCGGGCGTGATGGCGCACGAGATCGCACACGTCGCCGCGCGCCACGCGATGGAGAATCAGGCGAAGGCAAACGCGATGCAGATAGGCGCAATCGCCGGCTCGATTCTTCTCGGCGGCATTCCGGGCATGATCTTCCAGAACACTGCTGGGCTCGGACTCATGGCAGCCTTCATGAAGTTCAGCCGTAACGCGGAATCCGAAGC
This sequence comes from uncultured Pyrinomonadaceae bacterium, assembly GCA_964246305.1. Taxonomy (GTDB): domain Bacteria; phylum Acidobacteriota; class Blastocatellia; order Pyrinomonadales; family Pyrinomonadaceae; genus JACMLC01. The sequence continues at coordinate 6,607 of CAXTPS010000021.1, read as the reverse complement.
CGACAGGCTCGGCGTGCAGTATCTGTATGCCGCGGGCTATGACCCGAACGCGATGGCGACGATGTTCGAGAAGCTTTCGTCGAAGAGCAAAAAGAAGCCCGGATTCATCTCCAAAGCATTCTCCACGCACCCGCAGCCGCCCGACCGCCGACAGGCTTCGCTCGATCTGGTGGCGCGCTTCCCCGAACGCGAAGAGTACGTTATCAGCACTTCGGAATTTCAGCGCGTCAAGGCGCGTTTGATGAGACTCTCGAACGCGCGCGTCACGACGGCGGGAGATATTTCCACCGGTGAGGACGGCCCGCCAGACCGCCCGACGCTCAAGCGGCGCACGCCGCCGCCCGATGACACGACCAACACGCCATCGGATTCCAAGCCAGCCGAGCCGCCCAAGCTCAAACGCAACGACGGTACGCCGCCGCCGCCACCGGCTCAAACGCAGCCCGCTTCGCAACCGACGCAGCCGGGTTCGACGCCTTGAAACTGGCTTGCATAACAGGTTGATGCAGGGAGGTTCTCCAAATCGAGTGACTAGGAGAGCCTCCTTTTTATGTGCTATTGAAAAGGATAAAGCGGCCAGAAGGCCGTCACAGCTTGACAATTTTCTGAGCATTTCGTTATTCTAGCCGTTCGCGTTTTGGACGCTTTAATCAGAGAGAGTCATCTATGTCAACATACTTTCCCAGCGGCACTAAGCTCGCTGACAATCGCAAGTGGTACGTCGTTGATGCGGCGGGGCAGACGGTCGGGCGGCTGGCTACGGAAGTGGCGCGCATCCTGTCCGGCAAAAACAATCCGCAGTGGACGCCGTTTATGGACATGGGCGATCACGTGATCGTGATTAACGCCCGCAAAGCCGTCTTCAAAGGGTCAAAGGCCGAGCAGAAGGTCTATCGCCATCACACGCTCTATCCGGGCGGACTGCGCGAGATTTCCGTGAAAGATCAGTTCGCCAAGCATCCGGAGCGCGTGCTTGAGCTAGCCATCAAAGGCATGCTGCCCAAGACCAAATTGGGCAAGGCGATGGTGAAAAAGCTCAAAGTATACGCCGACGCAGACCACCGGCACGCGGCGCAAAAGCCCCAATCGCTCGACCTACCCACTCGCTCGGAAAAAACATAAACAATTACGACAAGTTTTTTTGAAGGATAGATAAGACTGTGGCAGAGATTCAATATTACGGAACAGGGCGGCGCAAGACTTCGACGGCGCGCGTCTATTTGCGCCCCGGCAGCGGCGACGTGCAGGTCAACAAAAAAGCGTTCGAGCAGTATTTTCCGAACGAGACCCTGCGCATGATTATTCGCCAGCCTTTGCAACTGACCGAGACGACGGGCAAGTTTGACATTTACGTCAACGTCGCAGGCGGCGGCCCCGCCGGGCAGGCCGGAGCGATTCGTCACGGCATCACCCGCGCGTTGATGGAGTTCAACGCAGACCTGCGCCGCGCGCTCAAGTCAGCCGGACTCGTCACGCGCGACCCGCGCATTAAAGAGCGCAAGAAATACGGGCAGAAGGGCGCACGCAAGCGCTTCCAGTTCTCGAAACGCTAAACTTCGATTTGAGATTTCAAATCTCAAATCTGAGATTACTAACCCATTGCCGCCGCTCCGATTTGGTTGCTTCTTAGAAAGAAGAAGCCTGTGGGCGGCGGCGAGTACATAAACCAACACTTGTAAAGGAGATATCTTTTGGCTTCGGTTACGATGAAAGAATTGCTGGAGGCCGGTGTGCATTTCGGCCACCAGGTAAGGCGCTGGAATCCGAAAATGAAGGAATACATTTTCGGCGAGCGCAACGGCATTTACATTATTGACTTGCAGAAGACGCAGCGCATGTTCCGCGACGCCATCCAGTTCATGACGAATCTGATTGGCGAAGATCGCGGCAAAACCGTGCTCTTTGTCGGCACCAAGCGGCAGGCTCAGGACGCTATCCGCGAAGAGGCCGAGCGCAGCGGGCAGTATTACATCAATCAACGCTGGCTCGGCGGACTCCTGACTAACTTTCAGACCGTCCAGAAATCCATCAAGCGTCTCAAAGACCTCGAAGCGATGCAGACCGACGGGCGTTATGAAAAGCTGACCAAGAAAGAGCGTATCAAGCTCGACCGCGAACGCGAGAGCCTCAACAAAAACCTTTCCGGCATCAAAATGATGACGCGCCTCCCGGATGCCATCTTTATCATTGACGTTCGCAAAGAAGAGATCGCCGTCGCCGAAGCCAATCGCCTCGGCATTCCGGTCGTCGCGGTGGTTGACACCAACTGCTCGCCCGACGGAATTGATTACATCATTCCCGGCAACGATGACGCATTGCGCGCCGTTCGTCTCTTCGCATCGCGCATCGCGGACGCCGTGCTCGAAGGCCAGCAGATGGTCACGGAAGGTTCGGATGAAGCGGAAGCTAATGCGGCTGCGGCTGAGGCAGGAGCGGCGGAAGGCGACGGCGCGAGAGGGCGCAGGCGCGACCGCAGCGCGAGCGGTGACAACACTAGCAGCGTGACCACCAGCCGCGACCCCGGACGCGAGGCTGAGAACGCGGCCGACATGGGCGCGGGCACGCAGATGGGCGAGACGCAGGTTTCAGTTCCCGGCAATCAGGGTTTCGGCAAGACCGGGCAACAGCCCGACAGTGTCGGCGATCATGCGCAGGCTGGCACGGGCGCACCCGTGAGCGGAGCAGACGGCGGCGCAGCGGATGAAGCTGAGACACGCCCGTCGAGTTCAGCCGAGCAGGAGAAGAGCGCGGAATCCGTCGGCATCGCCAGCTAACACAAAAGTAGCGATCAAGATTTTCATTTTTCGGCGAGCGCAGCCTCCACAAGCGGATGAACCCGCCGGGCTGCGCTTTTTCATAAATACAGGAGACAGAAGTCAGGAGTCAGAAGTCAGAATGAAAAGCAGAAACGCCTTTTCTTCTGACTCCTGACTTCTATCTCCTGAATTCTTTTTAAGGAGCTTTTATCATGGCAGACATTACGGCGAGCGCAGTCAAGTCGCTCCGCGAGAAAACCGGCGCAGGCATGATGGAGTGCAAGAACGCGCTCACCGAAGCAGGCGGCAACGAGGATCAGGCGATTGAGCTACTGCGCAAGCGCGGCCTCGCCTCTGCGCGCAAGAAGGAAGGGCGCATCGCTGCCGAAGGCGCGGTCGGCTCTTACATACACATGGGAGGCAAGGTCGGCGTGCTGGTCGAAGTCAACTGCGAAACAGACTTCGTCGCGCGCGGCGAAGAGTTTCAGCAGCTCGTCAAGGATGTGGCGATGCATATCGCCGCTGTCGAGCCGCGTTACGTTTCGCGCGAGGAAGTCCCGGCTGGCGATCTGGACAAAGAGCGCGAGATCGCGCGGGCGCAGGCCAAGAACGATCCTAAGAATGCCAGCAAGCCCGACCAGGTGATTGACAAGATCGTCGAAGGCCGTCTCAATAAGTTTTATGAGGAGACAGTGCTTTTGGATCAGCCGTTCGTCAAAGATTCCGCCAAGACGGTCGGCGACCTCGTGACCGAAAAGACAGCCAAGACGGGCGAAAAGATTTCCATACGCCGCTTCGTGCGTTACAAAATGGGCGAGGGCTTAGCCAGGCGCGATGACGATTTCGGCGACGAAGTAGCCGCGCTCGCGGGACAATAATAATAAGTTCCGAGTTCCGAGTTTCAATTTCCAAGTTAAGAACTGGCCTTTGACTTGGAACTTGGAACTTGGAATCCGGAACTCGGAGCTTTATGTCATCAGTTGCAACCAACGTGGCCGAACCGGCTTATCGCCGCATCCTCTTAAAAATTTCGGGCGAAGCCCTGATGGGCGCGCAGAATTACGGCATTGACGTGGACATCGCGCGCTCTGTCGCCGAAGAGATTAAAGAAGTGCGCGCGGTTGGAGTCGAAGTCGCGGTCGTAGTCGGCGGCGGCAATATTTTTCGCGGCGTCTCAAAGAGCGCGGGCAACATGGATCGCTCAAGCGCGGATTACATAGGCATGCTGGCCACGGTTATGAACGCGGTCGTCCTACAGGACGCGCTCGAAAAGCTTGACGTTTACACGCGCGTCATGTCGGCGATAGCGATTCCGCAACTCGCAGAATCTTTCATCCGCCGCCGCGCGGTTCGCCATATCGAAAAGGGGCGCGTCGTTATCTTCGCGGCGGGCACCGGCAATCCGTATTTCACTACCGATTCGGCAGCCGCACTGCGCGCTCTGGAAATCAGAGCCGACGTGATTTTAAAAGCCACGAAGGTCGAAGGCATTTACAATGCAGACCCGATGCAAGACCCGACCGCGACGCGCTATGACTGCATCACGTATCAGGAAGTTTTGGAGCAGCAGCTCAAAGTGATGGATGCTTCGGCCATCTCTCTGTGCATGGATAACAAGCTGCCTATCGTCGTCTTCAACATGCGCACGGGCGGCAATATCATGCGCGTCGTGATGGGCGAAGCAGGCATTGGCACACGCGTCTGCGTGGAAAGATAGCTCCAAGAGCCAAGCCTCAGGTCTCAAGTTAATGAGACGTTTGACTTGGGTTTTGGTACCTGGGACTTGGGTCTAAATTTCGGAGAAATTTTATGTCTGAAAAAGATGTGATTAAAGAGACGCGCCCGCGCATGGATACTGTAATCGAAGATGTGCGGCGCAAGCTGGCGACCGTGCGGACGGGGCGCGCGGCTGTGAGCCTGCTCGATAATGTGATGGTCGAATATTACGGCACGCCGACGCCGCTCAGCCAGATGGCTTCGGTGCATGTGCCCGAGCCGCAGATGCTGACCGTGCAGGCGTGGGATCAGACGCAGCTCGGCGCGATTGAAAAAGCGATTCGCGCTGCCGACCTCGGCCTCAACCCGTCGAATGACGGCAAGCTCGTGCGGATTCCGATTCCGCCTTTGACCGAAGAGAGGCGCAAACAGCTCGCCAAGCAGGTTCACGAAATCGCCGAAGACCATCGCACGGCGGTTCGCAATCTACGCCGCGATGCCAACGAGCGTTTGAAGAAGATGCTCAAAGATAAAACCATCTCGGAAGATAACGAGCGCGACGGGCTGGAAGAAGTGCAGAAACTAACCAACACTTACATAGGCAAGATTGACGAGCTGGTGAAGAGCAAAGAGCACGAAATTCTCAGCATCTAAAAGAAGGTAAAAGTAAAAAGGTAAAAGGCAAAAGTGAGGATGAAGCCACTCTTAAATAGAAGTGGTTTCCGCCTCACTTTTTACTTTTGCCTTTTGTCTTTTTACTTGCTTATTGTTGCTCTGGAATCTCGAACATGTCGTCGGCGATCTCTATGTTGAGCTTGACATCTTTGGACTTGAAATCTGCGTAGGCTGCGCCCTGCCGCATCTCAAGCCTCTGCGTAAAATTGTACGGTATGAGGATGCCGTCCACTTCTTTGAACAATTTATTTTCCTGCCCGAAAATCAAGCCGTTGTAAGGAATCACAAAGCTCATCACGCGCGCCGTCTCAGGGTCTACGGAAAAGTCCGTCGTGTTTCCGTCCGGGTCTACGATGCGAAAGGCGCGCAGCTTTTTGTTATCGGGCAGAGCCGAGACCACATAACCGGGCTGGTCATATTTCATCAGCACTCTCAAGCCGAACTTAGCCGGGTCGGGGAATTGCACCTGCGGGACTGAGCTGTAATTTTTCGTGCCGTCTGAAATCTGCCTGAGATTAATAACCGGAGATTGAAGTTCTATGCGCGAGCGTTCGCCCGCCGTGACGATGGCGAATTTTCCCGGTACGGATTGCAGCGAGTTCGGAGCATACAAATCAACCGCGCCCGTCAAGACCATGTTCTTCAGATCGCGAGCCTTATTGCCGCCCTGCGCGAGATAGGCCGCACGCGCCAAATCCATCGGCGAGGTCGTGGCTGTGATAACGATCTTGCTCGAAGCGGGGGCAACGGTCGTGGTCGGCGTAGAGATTTTGCCTGCTCCGCTACTGGATTTGCCGGACGCATCGGGTGTGCTCTGCGGCTTGGCGGGCTTCGTCTTATCTTGTGCCTGCGCGCTACCGAGCGTCAGCAAAAGGCATGAGAGCAGAATGAGCGCGTAGGGGAACTTCTTTTTCATAAATTTGATCCTTTCAAGTTAGAAGGCGAAAGATGATCTACGACGAGCAGGGAAACGAAGTTTAAATTGTCCTGGTCTTTGGATTTGGGGCTTTGGTCTTTGTTCGTCTTTCTCATCTTGAAGCTCAAGATTGAATCGTGTGCAAAGACCTAAGACCAAAAGCCAAAGTCCAAAAAGTTTGTTCCGCTTGAGAGATACGAATCAAACTTGAGTCGGGTTCAAGCTGATTCCGTATCTCTCAAGCGGAAATGTTGAAGAACAGTTTTTTTCGTCTTCAGAAACTGAAGCGAATCTGCGCTTCGATGCGACGATTGCCCGCCGCCGCGTTACCGCCGCCGAAGCCGAAGCTCCCGGCGGTCGCGTTGGCTTCTCCAAAGAAACGTGAGCTGAGATTGCCGATGGGCACTCCCTGATTGTTGTGGTTGAAAAGATTCGATACCTGCACGGAGAAGGTAAAATTATAACGCTTCTCTGCCGTAGCACTGCTGCCACCGCTGTTGCCGAAGAGACCGCCCGCGCCGAGACCGCCGCCGCGACCGAGCTG
>CAXTPS010000020.1:0-96297 GCA_964246305.1 uncultured Pyrinomonadaceae bacterium | reverse complement strand
TCTACAAAGGTTTCAGTTCAATGGATTACTCCTTAAAAAGAGTCACACATTAGGTAATAGTTATATAAACATAGGGTTTCCTTGGCTTATCTAATACTGCTCTCCTTATTACAATCATTTTTAGATAAGATTAGTATTCATCGCAGAGGTGGTATGCCGAAGAGACTTCCCGTATCTCGAAAAGCCTTACGCGCTCTTTGGCTTGATCAATTGATTGAGCTTGACGCCTTATTCGCCAACTAATTCGAATCTTAAAGATACGCGAGAGGCTGGGATCAAATTATCTTCGTTTAGCTTTATCCATTAGATAATAAGCAAGAAAACCTAATTAGTAGAGGACGGGTACGTCCGACAGCAGGTGTGAATCCACACCCTTGATAGGCACACCAACATTGAGTCTGATAGCGACTTGTTTGTGCGCCGTCTAGTTTGTCAAAGGCTCAGATGCTAACTACAGTATGTAGAACTTTAGTTAGCGCGCATCTAGTATGGGATGACTCTTTAACTGACTCTTATGCCAAGACATATCCTTGAACTGTTCGGTCATCGGGTCCGCGAAGAACGACTGAGACAAGGCTTGTCCCAAGAAACCCTCGCCGAGAAAGCGGGGGTGCATCGGACATACATTGGCATGGTCGAGCGTGCGGAAAAGAATATCACGCTGACGAACATCGAGAAAATTGCCAAGGCCCTTGGCGTCGAGATCGGCATTCTCGTAAAAGGATCACCCACACGTGCCAGACGCTACTGAGCAATGGATCGCCGCCATCCGAGCCTACTGCCGCTCGCTCAATATCTCGACCGACGACCTTTACAGCATCGTGAACGACTTGAAAGTAGCACCTATGATTCGGGGCAAGGCTTTCGAGTTCTCCACCTATTCGCGTCTAAAGACCCTGCTACACGCAGATGAGTGGCTGGTCACGAAACCGACCATGAACGCGCAAAGCAGCCTGCACGACGTAGACGTGCTGGTGACGCATCTGGAGACCAATACGAAGATCTCGGTCGAATGCAAGCTCGCCGGAAAGGGGCACTTCGGCGTAGCGAAGCGGGCGCGTGGAGCGGGCATAGGCAAAGGCGATTACATCATCGGCGTGAAGTGCATGCGCTCCCGCACGACGAAGACACCTGAGAAAGCCACAACAATGGCTCGTCTTCTCGGCGTGACTCAGAAGGCGTATCTGGCGCACAGCGACCAGTATCGCTCCACGCATTTCAATATCGTCGCTACCTCAATCGGCAATGCGTTCTATGAAACCCTTGAGGATGATGACGGAAACATGATGTACAAGTTTCAGCCCTCCGAAGCAGGTGCGGAGTTCATACAGCATTTGCAACCTCCGTCTGTTGATGAGAGCGAGCTGCAAGAGTTCGTGTATAACAAAATCTACTTAGCTCGTTCGGACAGCCTCGCAGCTTCCCCGGCAAGCGGCGTGGTATGCGGCAGGAAGAAGTGCGATGACCAGCATGGATGCGGATTCATCCCGAACTATCCGATCATCAATTTCGGGAGAGTAGGCGAACTGCCACCTGAGAACGTGCCGCAGCCGACTAACGGATGGGTTGAATTTGAGAACGGCCTTGATGTCTTCGGGAGTTTCTTACCGGAGGATTAGAATGTCAGCGTAAGCTGTGGTGCTGCCTGCTGCTCAAAAGTGCTGGAGTCGTAGTTGACGATAAAGACCTCCTTGCCTTTATAGCGCGCCCCTTTGGTTTTCGGTCTCTCTCCGTTGCCGTTCTTCTGATCATCAGTTCGACTGATGGTGTAGTTCCACTCCCTGTCGTGCATCTCGTCAGCCCATACATATAATTCGCGCACCTCGGGGCTGTTATCGTAAGTAATCAAAAAACGGATTCGCTCGCAGTTGGCGCGGAGCACATCGGCCAGACGGTAGTGATCCTCACGCACAAAAGAACACTCGTAGAACTTATCTTGATCCGCATTGAAGTAAGGCGGGTCAATGAACAGAAATGCCCCGTTAGGAGCTTCGCTGATCGCACGCTCGAAGTCGTATCGAGTAATCTCTACTCCCTTCAACTTTTCTGAGGTGCGCAAGATGTTTCGGGGCCAGTTCTCCGGCCTCATACTGTACTTGTCCCCGTACCCCCAGTAGCAGTTCTGAGCTTTCATGATGCCGCTATAGCTCGTGCGATTCAGATAGAACCATCGCGCTGCCGTCTCGACCGAATTGCTCGGCTTGAACTCGTTCTTGTACCATGCGTGACGTTCTTTCGAGGCTTGCTCCCCTGCAAGAAATTCGATGAGTTCTGTAGGGCGGTCGCGGATCGTTAAGTAGCAGTTAACCAAATGTTCATCTTTGTCATTGAGACAATTGTAAGGAACTTTGGGCTTAGAGAAGAAGATAGACCCGCCACCAGCAAACGGCTCTACATATGCCGCATGGGGCGGAATATGCGGCAGGATTAAATTGCGTGCGTAGAACTTACCGCCCGCCCACCGAAAAGGAGAATTGATTGCATCGCCCAAATGAATTTACCCGGAAACTATATGCTAACCATAGTATACATACCTTTTTGTTATGTGTGCAACGAAAAAGCGAAATGGATATAGCATTGTGTTGACCTAAGCGTCAAATAGACGGTAAATGCTTAAAGGGCTTCAGGGTTGCGCTCGGAACCCGTCTTACTGCATAGTCGCAACATCAAGATTTATCAACTTAAAAAAACGGCGTGTCAGACGCTTCATAAGTAAAAGGGGGGAACTGTCTTTCCACTGAGGCGTGAATCAAATGAAACGACGCCGGACTGACGGTATCGAAGCTCAATGAAAGAATTTACCGACGCGGAATTCATCGGCGGCAATCTGATGATTATCGGCGGGGCAGAGGATAAGTATAACGAGCGTCGCCTGCTGCGTAAGTTCGTCGCGCTGGCTGGCGAGAGCGAGGCGCGCATCCTGATAGTTCCCGTCGCATCCGATTACCCGGAGTTTTCCGCGGATGTCTACACACAGACATTTCGCAATCTCGGCCTACAGCATGTCAAAGTCCTGCGCGCGACCTCGCGTCAGGCAGTGATAGACGCCAACGCAGATGAGCTGCTCGCGGACGTGACCGGCGTGTTCATCTCCGGCGGCGATCAGATGCGGCTCGTCTCAATGCTCGGCGGCACCGAGTTCGCGCGCCTGTTGGAAGAGCGTGTGCGCCACAGCCCCATCGTGCTCGCCGGTTCGAGCGCGGGCGCGGCGGGCATGAGTGCGTCAATGATCGTGCGCGGCGACGCCGACTCGCATCCCAGCAAGAATACAGTTCGTATCTCTCCGGGCTTAGGCATCCTGCGAAACATCATCATCGACCAGCACTTCACCGAGCGCGGACGTTTGAGCCGGCTCATCACAGCCGTCTCTTACAACCCGCGCCAGCTAGGGCTGGGGATAGACGAGAACACAGCCGTCGTCATCTCGCATGATGGCACGCTCGAAGTCAACGGCCACGGCACAGTGACTATCGTTGACGGCTCGCGCATCAACTACAATGACATCGCGGAGGTCGAAGATATACAACCGTTCGCAGTAACCGGCGTCCAGTTGCATATCCTGCGCGATGGCCTGCGCTACGACATTACGCACCGCGCGCCGATTCCCGTCAACGAAGAATTTTTGTTGCCCGACATAGAATAGCAGTAGTCGGTGGTCAGTAGTCGGTAGTCAGAAAAAAGAGAAGCACGCTTTTCAAATAATGTGTTAAGACAATGAGCATTAACGGTAGCAACGGATTCTCTTTATAACTGACCGCCGACCACTGACCACTGACCACTGACCACCGACCACTGAAAAACTATGCGTATTCTTGAAATCAAAGCTTTGCGCGGCCCGAACTATTGGAGCGGCTACCGGAAAAAACTGATCGTGATGCGGCTTGATCTCGAAGACTTCGAGCAGAGGCCGACCGACAAGATCGAAAACTTCACCGCGCGCCTGCGAGAGGTGATGCCGACTCTGTCGAAGCACGAATGCAGTTATCAGAAGCCGGGCGGCTTCCTGCTCCGCGTCGAGGAAGGGACTTGGGCGGGTCATGTCGTCGAGCATCTGGCTCTGGAGTTGCAGACGCTGGCCGGTATGGAGACGGGCTACGGGCGCACGCGCGAGACGAGTCAAGCGGGCGTCTATAACGTCGTCTTCAGTTACATCGAAGAGGATGCAGGGCGATACGCGGCGCGTGCTTCCGTCAAGCTCTTTGAAGACCTTGCGAGCGGACAACCGCTCGACGGGCTGAAACAAATTATCGCTGAAGACGTGCAACGCCTGCGCGAGATACGCGAGGACGTTCGCTTCGGACCGTCCACAGGAGCCATCGTACAGGAGGCCGAGCAACGCGACATCCCGCACATACGCCTCAACACACAATCGCTCGTCCAGCTCGGCTACGGCGTCAACCAGCAGCGCATACAGGCCACCGTCACCGGACGCACCAACATGATCGCCGTAGACCTCGCGGGTGACAAAGACGCCACGAAAAAACTGTTGGGGAGCATGGGCGTGCCCGTGCCGCGCGGCTATCAGATTGTTGACGAGGACGAGATAGAAAAGACTGTCGAGCGGCTGGGCTTTCCCGTCGCCATCAAACCGCTCGATGCCAATCACGGGAAGGGAATCACCGTCGGCCTGAAGACGCTCGAAGAAGTCCGCGCGGCGTTTCCGCTTGCGAAAAAATATTCGCGCCGCGTCATCATCGAGCAATCTCTGACGGGGCAGGATTTCCGCGCCCTCGTCGTCAACAACCAGCTCGTCGCCGTCGCAGAGAGAATCCCCGCGCACATCACAGGCGACGGCGAGCACACGATTCGAGAGTTGATTGATATCACGAACCAAGACCCACGTCGCGGCTACGGGCACGAGAACGTGTTGACGCTGATTGACGTGGATGCGCAGACAGAGAAGCTGCTCGCAGCGCACGGCTACGCGCTCGACACCGTGCTGAACGCTGGTGAGATTTTTCGTCTCAAGACGACCGCGAACATCTCCACGGGCGGGACTGCGATTGATCGCACGGATGAGGTGCATCCATTCAACGTCTCGCTCTTCGAGCGCATCGCGCGCATCATCGGTCTGGACGTAGCCGGGATAGATGTCGTCGCAGAGGACATCACGACGCCGCTCACTGAGAACGGCGGCGGCATCATAGAGGTCAACGCCGCGCCCGGCTTCCGAATGCATCTCGCGCCGAGCGATGGCCTCGCGCGCAACGTCGCAGAGCACGTGATAGACATGCTCTTTCCGCCCGGCAAGCCCTCGCGCGTGCCGGTCATCGCAGTCACAGGCACTAACGGCAAGACCACGACGACGCGCCTCATCGCACACATCGTCAAGAACTCCGGCAAAAGCGTCGGCTTCACCACGACCGAAGGTATTTATATCGGCAACAGTCTCATTCAACCGGGCGACAACACAGGCCCCGTCTCAGCGCAGCTCGTCCTCAAAGACCCGACCGTCGAGATAGCAGTGCTTGAGACTGCGCGCGGCGGCATCATCCGCGCCGGACTAGGCTTTGACCGCTGCGACATCGGCGTCGTGCTGAACGTGACGGTTGACCACTTAGGCTTGAAGGACATCGAGACGATTGAAGACATGGCGCGCGTCAAGGCTGTTGTCCCGCGTGCCGTTGGACGAAGTGGTCACGCAGTCTTAAACGCGGACGACGAACTCGTCTTCGCCATGCGCGAAGACACGCCGGGGCACATCGCGCTTTTCAGTATGGAGGAAGAGAACCCGCACATCGTCGAGCACACACAGGAAGGCGGCATCGCCTGCGTGTTCGAGAACGGCTACGTCACGCTGCTCAAAGGGCGTTGGAAGGTGCGCGTCGAGAAGGTCATCAACATTCCGTTGACTTATGGCGGACGCGCCGCTTTTATGATTCAGAATGTGCTCGCGGCGACGCTTGCCGCGTACCTGCAAAACATCAGCATCGAAGATATACGCGTCGGCCTCACGACCTTCGTGCCATCGGTCGCGCAGACGCCGGGACGCCTTAATCTGGTCGAGATGGGAAACTTCACAGTCCTGATAGACTTCGCGCACAACCCGGCGGGGATGGATGCTCTGCAACGCTTCATCAGTAAGTTCCCGAACAAGGTCAAGACCGGCGTCATCGGCGGCACGGGCGACCGGCGCGACGATGACTTACAGCTTTACGGTCGCATCGCCGCACAGATGTTCACACACGTCATCGTACGCGAAGACGACGACCTGCGCGGGCGCGCTCCCGGAGATTCGAAACGACTCGTGATAGAAGGATTGCGCAGCGTCAACCCGGACATTCCGGTCAAGGAATTCACCAGCGCGCCCGAAGCCATCAATTATGCGCTCAACCATGCGCGCAAAGGCGAACTGCTCGTGATTCTGGCGGACAATGTCAGCCGCTCGGTCGAACTCGTCAGCAAGTTCCGCGAGCAGCTCACGCCGGTCAAGGTTGTACATGAAGACATTCCTAACCAACACTAGCTCCAGCGTATCCCTTGCGCGCTACTTGTGAACGGTGCCGTCCATGTTGAGCGGCGCGGGGAACGTCTCCGGCGTGGAAAACATTTTAGGGCCGACGCCCGGCGTGACTTCGGGTTCTGTGTCGATCAGGTTGTACATCGTGAGGACGTTGCCGCGCAGCCCGTTCAGCTCACGGTCGTAGTCCTTATCACCCGCCAGCATCAGAGTGGGCCGCTGTGTCTTCTTGCGCGCCAGCCCGACGACAGTGTTCTCGACCTGGCCGACGTAATCGTCAACGAGCTTCGAGTTGTCTTGATAATCTTTTAACTTGAAGGCCTCGCCGGTCGTCTTGCGCGCATATTTTTCCTCGGCGAGCATACGCATGGTCTCTTCCAGAAAGTGTACGTGCTCGTCTGACTTGTTAGCGAACGGGATGCCTTGCGCGGCCTTGCTCAGGTTGGTCATCAGCTTCGGTTCCAGCTTATCGGCTGCGGCCTCGTCCATAATCTTTTCGGCGCGGGTCTTGAGCGTCTCGTTGGGCTTGGCGAAGAGTTCGCCACGGTTGGCGATTTTCTCCGCGGCGAAAACGAGATTTGAAACCGATTGCATGACGGACTGCTCGCTGTTTGCCAGCTTGGGCGAAGTTTTTAGCTTTGAGTTCTGTTTGGCGAAGCCCGCGCTCGCCTGTGTCTGCGGAGAAGACTGGCTCTCCTCATCAATGCGAATCATGGCGTGAAGCATCTCGTGATAAAGCGTCCGCGCCGCCATAAAATTTACACGCGCTTCATCGCTGTTCTTGCTTCCTTTCGGGAAGAGCTTTTCGTCCTCGCCGCTCGATTGGAGGTACTTGTTCACCTCGATAGGAATCTCGTGTACCTCTATGGCGCTCTGCCCCTTCTTCCCCTCCTGTGTATAACGGGCAGTATCCTTAGTGATGCCGTACTTCGTGCCGGGGCTTAAGCTCGCCCTGTCCAGCCACTCAGCCCTCACCGTGATTCGCCACTCATGCGTCTTGCCGTCTATGACTTCGGTGCGAAAGAGCGACTGTGTTCCCTTGAGGTCGTTCTTCTCAAGAGCTTTCGAGATCTGTTTGCCGGGTGTGGCATCATTATCCTTGATGAGCTTCTTGACGGCATCGGGCCGCTCGTCCCAGTTCCCGCCGACGGCCTTGAGTGGTTGACGTTGGACGCGCGGGGCATTTCCTGTGAATCGTACGGGCGCATGGCCTGCGGCGGCGGCACGCGGCGCGGCTCCCTGCTGTATGACGTGGCTCAGTTCGTGCGCGAGCAGGTGTCGGCCAGCATGCGTGTGCGGCTCGTATTGCCCCTGACCGAACGTGATCTCGTTGCCGATGGTGAACGCAGCCGCACTTAGCCCGTGAGCGGCAGCGGCTGCGTCCTCACCCGTGTGTAGCCGCACGCCTGAGAAGTCGTGCCCGAATCTGGTCTCGAAATGTTGGCGCAGGCCGGACGGTATCCGGTCGCCGTGCAGGTTCGCAGATGAGACGGGCGCGTGTGTCTCCGCATCACGGACGGCCTCGTCGGCTGCATGGTCTGCGATGCGCTCGTGCTCGGCGGAGGAAGAAACGTGGACGGCTCCCAGTCTGTCCGAGTTCGACGCGCAACGTGGGCAGCCACCACCGCACGCGCAGGCCGATTTGCGTTGAATGACCGCCCCCTCATTCGCTGTCGCTGGCTGAATGCTCTGCGGAGAAAGAGAAAAAGTGTGAGACTCTACCTGTCTTCCTCTCACAGGCTCATAGTCCGGGATTGATGCTATGGCTGCCGCTCTCGTCATTTTATACTGAGATGCTGGAAAGCTTGCGTCTAATGAAAATTCTCTATGAATATCTCATGAGAGTTAAATACAAAGTCCGACCACTGTATGTATCTCCTCGGATGATGTCAAGATTTGAAGATGGCCCGTAAGGGCATTGATATACCGGCTCAACCGGGTGGTGATCGTGATCCAAGGGGCAGTGAATTAATGCGCTTTCCGATCAATCGCGATAGATAGCGATTTGTGCTTCACTCTCTGATGTAATCCATGCGCGGTACATGCCGTCGCAGTTGAAGGGCAGAGCGATGTTTCCATGTCGGTCAACGGCGATGAGGCCGCCCTCGCCGCCAATCTCGCGCAGCGTGACATCTACGACCTGCTCGCAAGCCTCGTTGAGCGTCAAGCCCTTATATTTCATCAGGCACGCGATGTCGTAAGCTGCCACAGTGCGTATGAAGAACTCGCCGTAGCCTGTGCAGGAGATGGCACAGGTCTTGTCGTCGGCGTAAGTGCCCGCGCCTATGATCGCTGTGTCTCCGACGCGACCGAAACGCTTGTTGGTCATGCCTCCGGTCGAAGTCGCCGCCGCGAGATGTCCATGCGCGTCGAGTGCGACCGCGCCGACCGTGCCGAACTTTTTGACGGGCGAATGATCGAGGCGCACTTCATCTTCGCGCCGCGCCTGTAACAACTGTTCGTATCTGAACTCATCGAAAAAATATTCGGGCGGAGCGAACTCCAAGCCTGTTTCACGCGCGAACTCTTCCGCGCCGCTCCCGCACATCAAGACGTGCTCGGTCTCTTCCATCACGCAGCGCGCCAGCTTGATGGGATGCTTGATGCCGTCAACGGCAGCCACCGCCCCGGCTCGCAAATCCACGCCGGACATGATCGCCGCGTCCATCTCATGCTTCTCATTGTGCGTGAAGACGGAGCCGCGCCCGGCGTTGAAGAGCGGGTCGTCTTCGAGCACGCAGACCGCTGCCTCGACCGCGTCGAGCGCATCGCCTCCGCCGGTCAAAACTTGCCAGCCGCGCAGCAGCGCACGCTGCAAACCATCCCTGTAAGCGGCTTCACGTTCCGCGCTCAACAAAGCGCGGCTGATCGTTCCCGCGCCTCCGTGAATGACTAAAGCCAGCTTTGATTCATTCTTCGTTTCGGATTTCATATTCGAGAGCATGAGAATTTTTACCCCGCGCGTCAACCCTTGAAGCGCGATTATCAAATGGCTTTGTTCATGCCAGCCTTCATGCCAGCTCGGCCAGTTCAGCCCAGCGGTCAAGGTCGCGTGTTAACTGCGCTACCAACTTCTCTCGCTCCTGATAGAGCTGATGCACGGAGTATGCGTCGCTGGAGTTAGCGGACAACTCCATTTCTATTTCGGCCTGACGGAGTTCAGCGGCCTGTATGCGCGCTTCGATCTCGGACAATTCTTTCCGTTCTTTGAAGGTGAGCTTGCGCTTTGCAGATGCGTGCGAATCTTTATCCTGTTGCGCAGGTCTGGCGGTCATCACAGGCTGAGTCGCGTTTGAGGCTCTTTCTTCCGCGCGGCGCGTTTCCAGAAAGGCCGTGTAGTTTCCGGGATACTCGCGCACGCGACCCGCGCCTTCAAAGCGGAAGATGTGTTCGACCGTGCGGTCTAGAAAATACCTGTCGTGGCTGACGACGATCAGGCAGCCGCCGAAGCCGTCAAGATAATCTTCCAGCGTGACCAGAGTTTGTATATCCAGATCATTCGTCGGCTCGTCGAGCAGCAAGACGTTCGGCGCGCTCATCAAGACGCGCAGAAGATAGAGACGCCTGCGTTCGCCGCCCGAAAGTTTTGCTATCAACGCGTACTGCATCGCGCCTGTGAACAGAAATTTTTCGAGCATCTGGCTCGCGGTAATAAAAGCTCCGTCAGCGGTCTCGATTCGCTCTGCGACCTCGCGTATGTAATCTATGACGCGCTGTTCTTCATTCAGCGCGCGGTTCTCCTGATCGTAATAGCCGAAACGAACCGTCTGTCCGACTTCTAAAAAACCTTTGTCGGGCGCGACTCGCCCGGTAATGATTTCAAGCATCGTAGTTTTGCCCGCGCCGTTGGGACCGATGACGCCGATGCGGTCGAAGGGTTTCACAATGTAGCTGAAGCCTTCGAGCAGCACAGCATCATCATACGATTTAGAGATAGCATGCAGCTCAAGAATCTTCTTACCGATACGGCTTGAGCTGACGGATATATCGAGCGGGCTTCTGGCAGTCTCTTTGGGCTGCGCCATCAGGTTTTCGGCGCGATCAATGCGTGCTTTGGATTTGCGTGTGCGCGCCTTCGCGCCGCGCCGCAGCCACGCCAGCTCGCGCCGTATCAACATCTCGCGCTTCTGCCCCGCGACTGCCCGCGTGAGTTCCTGCTCCTCTTTCTTTTCAAGATAGTATGCGTAATTTCCATCAAAGCTCTGCACCGCGCTCCGGTCAATCTCAAGGATTCGTCCCGTCACACGGTCAAGAAAATAACGGTCGTGTGTGACGAGCAACAACGCGCCGATGTAACGCGTGAGATATTCTTCGAGCCATGAGATGGTTTCGGCATCAAGATGATTCGTAGGCTCGTCGAGTATGAGCAGGTCTGGATTCTCGATCAGCGCGTGAGCGAGCGCAACGCGCTTTCGCTGCCCGCCTGAGAGCGTGCCCATACGCGCGCTTGTGTCACTGATGCCGAGCTTGCTGAGAATTATTCGTGCGTTGGTCTCCACTTCCCACGCGCCGGACGCCTCTAAACTGTGCGCCAGTTCCGAGACGCGATTTAACAGACGCTCTTCATCGTGTCCGCCAGCCGCCAGCTCCTGACACGCGCGCTCGTAATCGAGCAACAGCTTCATCCTCGCATTGCTCGCGGCGAAGACTGTGTCCAGCACCGTCTCTTCCGGCGCGGAAGGCGGATTCTGCGGCAGATAGCCGACTGACACGCCCTCGGCGAAGATGATTCGGCCAGTGTCCGGCTTCTCTTCGCCGGCGATGAGGCGCAGGAGTGTGGTCTTGCCTGAGCCGTTAACTCCGACCACGCCGATGCGGTCGTCCGTATTCAGCCCCAGGCTTACATTCTCGAAGAGCGGTCTCAGGCCGTAATTCTTGCTGATGGTTTCGATAGATAGAAGGTGCATGTGTACAGGAGATAATATACACGGAAATATCGGGGCGCACCTTAACATCGGATTGCAAAAGCAGAAGATGTCACAGATAAACGCGGATGAGAAAAGTAAGTTTAAGATGCAGTGCGTTCAGAGTTGCGCCTTGAGGCGCGAGCGTTAAAGCCTCACGGCTCAAGCCGTAACTCTGAACTTTGAACCTTGCCAATCATAAAGAGTGTCTCGCCCATGCTCTGCTAAGATTGGCTGAGGTCAATCTTATTCATCTCTCGAATGACGCGGTCTGATATTTCAGGCAGAGAGGGTTTCGGCAGCTCGCGCGTGAGGTTATCCATCTGGCTGAAGGCTTGCATCAGCTCTTCCCGATTGATAATGACTTTTTGTTCCAGCACGATACTGTCAACAGACCATTCGCGGTTGTGTTTACGCCATGCTGTTTCAAGCGCGGTGGTGAGCGAGGCGTGATAAGTCTTACGCCAGTTAGAAGCGAAAGGCGGACGACAACTGAGCAGGAATTTGGCGCTCAACGCTTGCCGCCTTTCTCCTTATCCATGCTGGATTCCCTGTCGATGCTGGATATTGCGAGCGGCATCAGCTCCAGAAAGTGCGCGGAGGCTTTGCGCCCTCCGGCTTCTTCACTTTTGGTTGCGGGGCGGATTGATATCACTTCTTCCACGCCGTCTTCGAAACCGATCCTGAGCCTGACGGCGAGACCGAGCGCTTCGTCAAAGTTGTGTGCAAAGTAACGATTGTAATGCACCTCGCCGTCTTCGGATTTCGTCCAGTTGACGGCCTCTACGATGTGCGGAGTTTCCGCCAGCCGCGCACGCTCTTCCGCGCCGGAGAGCGGCATGTGGTCAAAGCTGTAGGTCGCACCGGCGTGTGGGTCAAACGTGTAGCCGGTCTCTATTTTTTTCACTTCCGATCACCTTTCTACCCGCCGGCGACTATTTGAGCGTGAATGAGACGACGTATCTTGTCCGAGAACAGCACGTCGATCTTCTGCGGCTCGATGAGCGCGGTTACTTCGCCCTGTCCATAGGTCTGATGCGTCATCTGCTGCCCCGTGCGATAGACGCGTGTGCGGTCATAGGGCAAGCCGGATTGTGCGGACGGACGGCGCGTTGTGCGTCCGCTGATTTTGCATGTGCCGACTGTGCCGCATTTCGGGCAGCTCACGCGCGAGATGTTCCCGGCTTTGGTGATTGAAACCACCACGTGGCCGCGCTCTTCGCCGCACACCGCGCACATCTTGTCCACGCGTTCCCCGACTGTGTATATCTGCTTCTCCATACTAAATCCTCCGTCCTTCTTTTATTTATATCTGTAAGTGATGCGCCCACGGCTGAGATCATAAGGCGACATCTCGACGCTCACGCGGTCTCCCATCAGAATGCGTATGCGGTGCTTACGCATCTTGCCGGAAATCTGCGCCAACACGACGTGCTCTGTGCCTTCGAGCTTTACCTTGAAGAATGCGTTCGGCTGTTTATCAATAATTACTCCCTCTGCGGGAATCAAATCTTCTTTAGACAATAAGTGCTCTCCTTTTTGTTAGCCGGGCAGCTATCGGACATGCGAGCAACAGAAAAGCCTCCGGCAAGAATTTTCGCCGGAGGCTTTCTGTAAAAAAAGAGTCGCCGGAAATAGCGAACAGCTAGTTAGTAACGCGAGTTGCCGCCGCGTCCACCACCACCGCCGTTGCGATTTCCGCCGAAGCCGCCACCGCCGCCACGGCTACCGCCGCGATCTTCGCGTGGCTTGGCTTCGTTGACGTTCAGAGCGCGACCGCCCATATCCTGACCGTTGAACTGCTCGATGGCTTTCTGGCCTTCTTCTTTCGAGGACATCTCGACAAAGCCGAAGCCGCGCGAGCGTCCCGTTTCGCGGTCTTCGACGACCGCAGCCGACTCGACCGTGCCCGCTTTGGCGAACAGTTCCTGCAAGTCTTCGCTCGAAGTCTGGAACGACAGATTACCAACATAGAGTTTCATAGACATAATTGTACTCATCCCTCTCCCCTATTCGGGAGCATTAAGAGAAGCTGCGAATCAAAGTGTGCTTCGATGAAAACGGTTAGCAGCGAAGGCTCGGTTCGGATGCTCAAGAGAGCGGCTTCTGAAATTAAAATCGGCCCACTCTCGAACAATCACAAACGCCGCCGCCATACGAGACGGGGTGCGCATCACCGTACGATACGCGAGAGAAGGAATCGGCACTATGATGCCCTATAACAGTACTGAATTGCAAGCGTAGAGGGCGCAGCGCACGCTCTGGGCGCCCCTGCCTCGCTATACAAAGCCAAATATTATTCCAGATATTGTCAGATACTAGTGAGCTGTCAGGTTGAGGCCGAAGACCATATTGGCGTCGGCGGTCTGTGGCTCCTCCCACTTGCCGTCCCAAGCTTTCGTGATGGCGCCATTGTTGGCGATGACGAGGGTGATGGGCGTCGCGTTGAGACGGTAGCTGTCGAGCACGTCTTTCGAGATGAACGCGATGCGGAGCGGAGCCTGCGAGTCCTGAGAGCAACCCATATTGCGCAGGTACTCTTCAAGCTTGACCTTTTGTCACTTAAGCTATAAGTCAGCACTCCAATAAACCATAACCTTGCCCTGAGTTCTTGAATTTATTAGGAATAGTGCGAGAGGGGAAGTAGCAAATAAACTGTAAATTTGCACTGTGTGCAAATTTATAATCATAAGCTTGCAGTTTGTCCTAACCTTGCTGCAATTTGATACCGTAACTTACCCTGAGACTTGAAAGCTTAATTTCCCACCCGTTAAACTCACGTCAAGACTTTGCTCCTCCCATACGAATTGTAAAAGCTTTTTCATTTTAAACAGGGAACCCTAACCTTCACCCCAAATGAGGTGCAATCATAACGAGAGTTCTGTCCGTTGTTGAGACCTCCCCAATATTTGGAGCAGCAGGAGTGAGGAAATCGACCAAGCCTTAGCCAGCTCGGTAGTGGGCTAATAGTGTGGGGCTGGTTTAAGACGAGAACGGGTTGCATGGTTTATTTTGTGAGCAACATACTATTACCCCATTATCTATCTTTCTTGCCTCTTACTCAGTTTGATATAAAACGGATAGGCATAATACTCTCTATTCGCGGCAGCCAGCGCGACAACGACTCCGGATAAAGTGTTGCCATTCTTGTATAGCTTCAAAGACATAAAATGGCTGAATCCTTTCCGAATGTCTTTGGAAGGCAGAGTGCCCGGAAACATTCCGATGAATGATCCTCTGTTGACAATACCCACCAACAGTATTGTTTTGTGCGGAATCGGATTGTTTTGAGTGAAATAAGATTTGTAGGTCAAATCGGTGTAGGTGATTATGATATTACCGTCGGACTGAAACTTCATCGAGCAGGGAATGTCCAGATCATCTACTTTAATCGTTCCCGCCCACTCTCCGAAATAAGCAGGGTCAGTCGCATAAGATTTATAATTGGCTACTTCGGAATCTTCACTTAAAGGCATCGGTTGATATTCGGGCAAAACGGCTTTACTCAATTCATCGGCTATCTCATTGCAGAACTGTCTGTTTGAAGAGTTGATGATGACCGCGATGGCGATATTCTTTTCGGGAATCAGTTTGATAATCGAACTCGCTCCCATCATCCCGCCTTCGTGCCAGACGATTTTGTGGCCGTTGTCATTCGCTTTGAAATACCAACCTAATGCGTAAATGGCTGAATCGTAATAAGGGTAAAGCGTAGCCGAGTCCTGGTAGTAGTGCATCGAATCAATTTCTTCTTCACTTAAAATTCGTCTCTGATTTTTCAACTCATTTTTCAAGTGAAACATCCCGAACAGTATCAGGTCGTGGATGCTGGAATAAATGTTGCCGGCGCCGTATGTGTTGTTAGTAATCTCCGGTAAGACCTTCAACGCGGAATCATATTTCTTCGCAATCACAAGGTCAGAGCGCTTCGCACCTTGAACAAAGGAATGCCTCATCTTCAGCGGAGCAAAAACCTCTTGCTCCATAAACCGGGCAAACGTTTTGCCGCTTTGCCGGGCGATGATGTAATCAATCAATCCGTAACCGAGATTCGAGTATTCGGAAATCAAGCCCGGTTGATAGTAAACATACCCGAACTTTTTGAATCCCTCTTCAAAGCTATCTTTTCTTACGCTCTCATCGGCGTAGCTAATGTCGAAGTAAGTCCCCAAGCCTGCCGTGTGGTTTAGTAAATTTCTCAGTTTTATATCCGATGCTTTCCCCTCATACATCTTGAACCTTAAAGGGTTCATATAATCCTCGGCGGGCGAATCAAGGTTGATTTTTTTCTGATGATGTAAAACCATTAATCCCGTAGCGGTCATCGGTTTTGAAACTGAGGCCAACTGATATGAAGTCGTGAGCGTCGCTTTGACCTTAGCTTCA
Source organism: uncultured Pyrinomonadaceae bacterium (assembly GCA_964246305.1). Classification (GTDB taxonomy): domain Bacteria; phylum Acidobacteriota; class Blastocatellia; order Pyrinomonadales; family Pyrinomonadaceae; genus JACMLC01. The sequence continues at coordinate 80,547 of CAXTPS010000020.1, read as the reverse complement.
ACGTCTGACCAGCCGAACGCCCGCTCGTAAATTATTTTCCCGTCTTTTGCGACGGCGACCGCGATGGAAGGAATAGCTCTTCTGCTAATCTCCCTTTCTATTTTCCGTTCTACTGCCGGAAAGGGATTCTCGGACTGCGGATAAACAGTCTGGCAAAGTGATAGTATCGTGATGAAGATTATTATCTTTCTCATCTGCTCGATGCTCAGTCCAAAGGTCACCGGAGATATTCCGCTCCTACCGCGTTGGGCGATTGATGAGACTGAAGAACCTTTCTTTGTAAGTTTCTGAAATCGGAACGATGTGACCTTTGATTTTAATACGGTCTTTTTCGATTGAATCAATCTTGTCGAGCGCAACCATGTAAGATTTGTGTACTCTGCAAATAATATGCGGTGGGATTTGCCGTTCAAACTCGGTGAAGGTTTGGAGCGTCATAACACCTTTGCCGCCCGTGATGTGAATTTTGCGATAGTCGCGCATCCCTTCGATGTAAACTATCTCCCTTAAAACTACTTTTTCCAGACGATTCTCGGTCTTGACGAAGAGAAATGCGCTCGGCGTCACCGTTTGGTTTTTCGGTAAATTACTCGTTGCACGGTCGACCGCCTGAATGAACCTTTCAAAGGTGAAAGGCTTTAAGAGATAATCCGCAACTTTCAAATCGAAAGCTTTCAAGGCATATTCCTGATAAGCAGTCGTTAAGATTACCTGACTCGTAATCGCGGAAGTTTCCAGGAGTTGAATGCCGGAAACTTCGCCTAAGCTGATGTCTAAAAAAATCAGATCAATTTTGTCGGTTTGCAGACAGGCGAGCGCGTCCAGCGCGTTGTCGAAGGTTGCGCGCAAATTGAGAAAGGGAAGTTTCAGGACATACTCTTTCGTGCGTTCGAGCGCGAGCGGTTCGTCTTCGACAATGATGCAGCTGATCTTCATAGGAGCGTTAATCTGACTTTATAAATTCCTTCGCCGTCGGAAATCTCTAGCTTGTGTTGCTCAGGGTATATCAGCATCAGGCGTCTCTTTACAAGCGCGTTTCCCATCCCGCCGAAATCCTGTTTTTTGTCCCCGTTTGTTTGATAAGAATTTTCGCATTCAAAAATGATCTTCTCTTTTTCAATCGAAACTCTAATCCGAATTGTATGATCTTTCTTTTTATGTTCCGTGTGCTTGAAGGCATTTTCGAGGAACGGGAAGAGAATCATCGGCGCGATGGTTAGATTATTCGCCTCGCCCTTAATTTGAAAACTTACATAATCGGGATTGGTCGTGCGAATCTTTTGCAGTTCGAGGTACTTTTCGATGTAAGCCAGTTCCGTAGTAAGCGGAATTTTTTCAGACTGGGTTTCGTAAACCATGTAACGCAGGATGTCCGAAAGTTTGTTGAGATAGGCAGAAGCGAGTTTCGCGTTCTTCGTGATTAGAACGTCTATGTTATTGAGCGTATTAAACAGAAAATGCGGGTTGATTTGCGACTTAATCAACGCCAACTCCATCTCGAAACTCCTGCGGGTTAGTTCTTCCTTCAGTTTGATTTCGTCGTACCATGTGACAAATCCGCGAAGCACCAGTGCGATTGGGCCGTGAATCGCGGCGATGACGAAGAAGCTTGCTGTGAGTATAAAAAATTCGCGTGCGTCGGAAAAAATCGCTTGTCTAAAACCGAAAAAGATGACCGACAGGAACGCCCCCGAAAAAGCGGTAAGCAGACAGATTGATGCTCCCAAAGCTATCAATGCGAAGATTCTTCGGCGACTCAGGAATCTCGAAAACAAAAGAAAATAGAATGAGTAGAACGAAATGAGGTTCGGGGCGACGCACAAAACAATCAAAGGAAATAGCGCCAGCAAATTCAATGACGGTCTTCCGGCTTGCATTCCGACGATGGCAAAGATCACTGCTAAAAGCAGCAGGTAAATCAGCCAGTACCCGCCGTGCAGAAGAACGACGACCAATCTTTTCATCCGCGAGGAAGTCTCATGCTTTGTCCTTTTTAGCGACATATAAAACGTAGCTGGCGATTGTGAAAAAGGCGAAATAAATAATAGCAAGAAGCCGGATATTGACGGGCGGAATTTTCCGGTTGCCGAATTGACCGGAACTGATTAAAAAATCGAGCGTGCTGTGGACATAGGGGAAAATGTAGCTGTATTCCCACGAAAGCAATCCGACACCTAAAAACCAGATGACAAAGCCCGCTCCGACGGGGACTAAAAAATTCCTGAACTGTAAGCTTATCAGATATTGCAGAGCCAGAATCGGCAGGCAATCAAGAAAGAAGTTGAGATTGTTTTTCAAAAAATTCAGATAAGGAATCGGCGCCGACGGATATGGAAGACTCTTGAAGAGTAGTGCAGGAATCACTGCCGAGAGATAGATTCCAAGATTAAAGAGCACGAATACCTCTGCGAGCATTATCACAATCACCAGAAACTTGGCCGCGAAAATTGTCAGGTACCTTTGCGGTGTGGCCTGTAGCTGCTTCCACGTGTTGTTCTTGTATTCGATTTGAGTAATCAAGCTCACGGATAGGATGATTCCGATGGGCAGCAAAAAAGCGGCCATTGATTCCCACGCCTGATTCCAGAGTTTGAGCCAGAAATCATCTGCGACATAAAGCGCAGACAGCTTGCCTGCACTCTTGATTCTCGACAGCAAGATAATCGAAGGCGTAAAAAACGCTCCGACCACAACTAGCCATGATGCGAGGCTGCGTTTCTTCTTGAGCCACTCGCTTTGAAAGCTATTGATGAAAGTCATCTCAACCGTTATCTCTTAGTCGCTCTGAAGTAAATTTCGTCAACGACGTGCATCGGATCGATATCCACGTTGTTGGTCATGACGACGATGCCGAGCTTTAGTTCGGGATAAAGCGCAAGGTAACTGCGAAAGCCGCCCGTTCCGCCACTGTGCGCGAGTCGGCGGAAACCCGACGGAGTAGTTTGGATCTCCCAACATAAGCCGATTTGTGCCATCACGGTCGGGCTTTGCCACTGAACGTGGTGAGACATTTGAGCGGCTTTATTTTTGGCTTGCAGATTAAACGCGACGTATCTGAGCAGATCGTTCGTGGTCGAGCGCAACGCACCCGCGCCTTCGATTCCGCGCACGTTCCAAAAGGGAATCGTTCTGCCTTCGTTGTTGTATCCTCTAACGAAACGCCGCATCTCCGCGTCCGAAAGATTGATTTTCGTTTCCTTCATTCCGGCGGGTTTAGAGATGTATTTCCACACCAATTTTTCGTATGACATGCCGTAAATTTTTTCAAGGATATTGCCCAACAGCCCGACCGCCGAATTTGAATATTCGAATGTCTCGCCGGGTTTGCGTTCGAGTCTGACGCGGCGCAAAGCATCAAACAGTTGCTCCCTCGAAAAGCTCTCCCATGGATTGACGTAATCAATGTCTTTGACGTTATCCGTCACGGAGGGAATCCCGGATGTGTGCGTGGCAAGATGCCGGAGCGTTATCGGCACGCCCTGGAATTCAAGATTTGGAAAGCTGCCGTCGAGATATTTGCGAATGTCGTCGTCGAGCTTTACTTTTCCATCCAGAATCGCCTGAGCCAGCAGAATGCCTGTGAAGGTTTTAGTGATTGAGCCGATTTCGTAGAAAGAATCTGCCGTCGGCAGTTGACCCTTGCTTTTTTCGGTTTCGCCGTAGTTGTAAGCGTAAAACTTGCCGTCCTTGATGACTCCGATTGAAAGCCCGACGGCATTCGGATTTCGCAGATAACTTTGTGCGGCTTTGTCAACGATGACATCAATCGGATTTCTTAACGGATTATCGGAAAGCAGCAGCTTATCGCGGTCGGGCTGGATTCGGCTGAGTCCGAAAATGTAAAACTCCTGCACCGATCTCGCTCCTAAAGCCAATTTCAAACTCTGTTTTTTATCGTCCGCTGCAAAATCCAGACGGAAATATTTTACTTCGCCCAGGTCTTCAATCAATTCGGCAGCCACGATTTTTCCCAGCGGGGCAATTTGATCTTTTAAGAAACCGACAAACGCTTCTTCAGGAACTTCGCGGCGAAAGGTTCCGCTCGCTAATGCGTAAATCGCTTTGTACTCGCCCCGGTTAAAATAATTGACAAATGTTTCTTTAAGCTCCGTCGTAGCTCTCAAATCGGCTACTTGAGCGTTAATTTGACATACCGAGAGAGTGAGAAGCGCGATGATGTTCAGATAGATTCTCATATGTTTGTAATGTTCAGGCTTGACTAACAACTCAATCGCTGATCACGTCGAAGAAGATTTTCTCCAGATCGCTTTCAACCTTGCCGATTTGATAAACGTCAATTCCGCTCTGCACCAAACTTTGATTGATGAGGGCGATACGCTCCTTTTTCAGAGCCGGAATCGCAATTTTCCCGGATTCAATCCGTGGCTTTAAGCCGAACTCGCTAATGACTTGCGAAGATTTCACGGCATCATTCGTTTCAAAGACGATGAATGAATTTTGCTGGCGCTTGCTCATCAGTTCGGCGAGCGTTCCCTGAAACAAAATCTTGCCTTGATTGATAATGCCGATGTGCGTGACGAGTTTTTCGATTTCAGGCAAGAGATGACTGGAAACCAGAATTGTAATTCCGTGACTTCGATTCAGGTTTTGTAGTAATTCTCTGATTTCGAGAATGCCGTTCGGGTCTAAACCGTTCGTCGGCTCATCCAGAATCAACAAAGACGGATTGTGAAGCAGAGCAATCGCAATACTAAGGCGCTGTTTCATTCCAAGCGAAAATTGATTCGCCTTTTTATGACCCGTCTGCGCGAGGCCGACCAATTCCAGCACTTCCTGAATTCGACGTTTCGGGCAGTGATAAACTTTCTGCAAAATCCTTAAGTTTTCAACCGCAGTCAGATGCCCGTAAATCGAAGGGCTTTCGATCATCGCTCCCGTGCGGCGCAAGGTCTCAACACGATTTTTTTCGAACGGCTTTCCGAAAACCAAAATCTCGCCCTGTTGTTTTTTGAGCAATCCCAGAATCAACTTCAGCGTAGTAGTTTTTCCTGCGCCGTTCGGACCTAAAAAGCCATAGATGCTGCCCTCAACCACTTGCAGACTGACGCGATTCAACGCGGCTTCACCATTTGAAAACTTATGCGTCAGATCAATTGTCTCAATACAATGTTTCGTCATCCAGATAAGAATACGTCGAAAATAGTGCGATCTATCGTCCTTCAACAAAGTATTCTGCTAACCGTGAGTTTTGGTCTGCAAACTGGCGATCCCGCCCGACAACATTTCAGAGCAAGATCGACTTTAGTGTTGGACTGAGTCGCAATCTGCGACAAACGGTGAGCGGCAGCTTGTCATCAAAAATTGGGGTAGTGGTTCAAACGTGGGAGAGGATGTAAACTCTCCCTTATGGTCAAACTAACATGCTGCCACTGCGGCTCAGATCAACTTGCGCGCAATGGCCTAACGCAAAATGGCAAACAACGCTATCTCTGTGCTGACTGCGGACGCCGCAGCCGTGACGACCCGCAACCAAATGGCTACACCGCGCAAGAGCGTGAGCGCATTCTTCGCGCTTACCACGAACGCAGCAGCCTGCGCGGACTGTCTCGCACCTTCGGCGTCTCCAGAAATACCGTCACCTCATGGCTCAAAAAAAGAGATGACGCTGCCTGAGTTGGCCCAGACTCTGATTGCTCCCGATCCGCAAGAGCCAGCGACGACCATACTTGAATTGGATGAACCCTGGTCATTCGTCTTGAAAAGAGCTAACAAACGCTGGATTTGGATCGCTCTGTGTGGCGCGACTCGTCAAGTGGTCGCTTGTGTCATTGGCGACCGCAGCCGAGCCACTTGTCAAAAACGGTGGGAGCGCATCCCTGCTGTGTATCGGCTGGGGCATTGCTTTAGCGACTTCTGGGAAGCTTACGCTGGAGTCATCCCTGCCGAGCAGCACACGGCAGCGGGCAAGCAGAGCGGCTTTAGCGCACACGTTGAAAGATGGAACAACACTCTGCGGCAGAGGCTCGGTCGCTTTGTCAGCTCGGTCGCTTTGTCAGAAAGAGCCTCTCCTTCTCCAAGTCCGACATGATGCATGAGCTATGTTTACGACTTTTTCTCCATGACTATAATCAATCACTGGTCCTCTCTCGTGAGTGAACCACTACCCAATTTTACGATTTTTACGCGCCAGTTTTGCCTGCCGATTACGAAATCAGTTCCAACCTTTTTTACATTCCCGATTTTGTCAAAGAACCTTCGAGCGGGCAGCAGTTGCAGAATTACTCGCTGATGGAATTTCGGAGAGATGATGCTGTCAAAGCGTGGTGAGACTTCTTTCAGGTTGATGGAAATGATGGGATTCGCCAAAGTTACCACTAGCGGTAGAGAGCCTAACGTTTCACTTCAAGCCAAAGAAGCAAGTAAAAAACCGAGGCTTCCGCGCTTTGCCGGACGGCGTAACCCAACGCGAGATAAAGTAGGCTGAAGTCTTGTCTAAAGTCTTGTCTAATTCGTAGAGGGTAACCCAGTCGTGGCCTCTGCGGTTTATAAGCATAAAATTGCAGTTGCAGTTTATAAGCATATGGGTGCAGTAAGTGCAAAGTTATGGTTTAAGCGACATCTTTGGATATGGTAGTTGTGATGTTTTAATTGTTATCAGACACAAAGTGGCTCTTCCAGGGAATGCCGCGCGGGTGAACGAGCAGGTTCGTCGTCGCGTGCGCGTAGACCGGAAACGCAAGCGTCGCGACTATGAAAAGCGTCCACCAGAGCGGCGACCCCGGCACGACTGTCCAGACCGCTGCGAGCCACAAAAGCACAGTCGGAGCGACGAGGCTGCGCCGCAGGTTATCAAAAATCTTCCAGCGCGAGATGAGCGGCAGACGATTGCGAACGCTTTGACCTTTCGCATTCGGCACGCGCGGGAAAAGCCAGCGCGCGATCTGCCAGTCGCCGCGCACCCAGCGATGAGTGCGTTTAGCATAGCTGTCATAATGCGCCGGGAAATCGTCGAGCAGTTCTATGTCAGTGACGAGCGCGCAACGCGCATGCAAGCCCTCGAACAGGTCATGGCTGAGCAGCGCATTTTCCGGCACGCGGCCTTCGAGCGCGGCCTCGAAAGCGTCGATGTCATAGAGACCTTTGCCTGTGAAACTTCCCTCCGCGAAGAGGTCTTGATAAATATCCGAAGCAGCCGTCGTATAAGGGTCTAGGCCGGGGTTGCCTGAGAAGATGCGCGCTAAGCGAGAGCCTGACGCGCTCTGCGGCGAGACTCCGACACGCGGCTGCAAGATGCCGTAACCGCGCGTCACGCGCCCCGTCGAAACATCGAAGCGCGGACGGTTGAGCGGATGAACGATGACGCCGAGCAGCTTGCGCGCGGCATCTCTCGGCAACTGCGTGTCGGAGTCGAGCGTGATGACTTAGCGAACCTGTGAGAGAAATTCCTGCCCTGCGGTCGCAACCGTGAAACTCGTCTCGCCCACGCCGCGCAGCAGGCGGTTGGACTCCTGTAGCTTGCCGCGCTTGCGTTCCCAACCGAGCCACTTGCCCTCGCTCTCGTTCCACAATCTCCGGCGATGAAAGAGATAAAAGCGCGCCTCCACACTCTCGCTGTAACGTTTATTCAAACGTTCGATTCCGGCAGTCGCAGCTTCGAGCAGCAGTGTGTCCGTCGGCAGTTCTTCCGCTTCAGCGTCCGCGTAATCTCCCAGCAGCGCGAAGTAAATATGCTCGTCCTGATTAGCCAGATAGTGGACTTCCAATCTCTCCAGCAGCTCCGTGACCACAGCCTCGCCTGTGAAGAGCGTCGGGATGACGACCATCGTGCGCGCGTCTTCGGGAATGCCCGCAGAGTTGTCTATCTTGGGCAACAGGCGCGGGCCGAAGTGATGCGTCAAGTCCCAGTTCAGAATACTGACGGCCAGATCGCTCGCCGGGACGAGAGAGAGCAGGGCAAAGCAGATGAGCAGCGCTAAACCCGCGCCCGAACGCCACGCGTAAAAAATGAGTATCGTTAAGACGAGCAGTGTGAGCAGGCCGATTGAGCCGAGATAGGTCGCGGTCGGATGGCGCAGAACCGCGCGCTTGATGCCTTCGATGAGATGTGGTCTGTAAGCGAAAGCTTTTTCCAGCTTGCTCAAACCGTCATCCACCAGATAGTATCCGATGTGTGCCTGAGACTCGTCACGCGTGTGAGATGTTTGCGCCTTCAACGCCATTTCGACGACGCGCCTGCCAACGATTAACTCGTCTGTTTTAGTTCGCCTGCCGATGCCTTCGATAACGTGGCGGTAACGGTCACGCGTCGCAAAGTCCATGCGCGCATAGATGCCCGCAGGGTCTTCGCCGAGCACAACGTCTATGAGACTCACGCTCTCAAAGAAATCTCGCCAGTCAAGCGTCGAGAGCAGGCGCATGCTGGTGATGATGTTTCCGACCGTGACCTGTGAGGCGGCCTGTCGCTGGTGCTCTATGTGTACGACCTGTTCTATGCTTTCGTCCTGCTTGAGCAGATTCTCTTCGAGCCAATCCATAGCGGCGGTGACCGCAGGGTCTTGCTCGCGCAGCCGCAAGGAGAGCTGTGCGACAAATGCTTTACTGAACTTCTCTCGCTTACTCAATCGCTCTGCGAAGAGCTTTAAAAGATTGTCCCGCTGCCGCCCTGCCTGCTCAAGCATCCAGTCCGCGAGCGCGTCGGCCTCTTCGCGCTCACGGCGCGCCGTCAACATCTGTAAAGCCAGACGACGCAGATTCTCGACGAGCGCGAGCCTGAGAGTGATCGCGATTGCCCATCCCTCGCCGATGGTCAGCGGCGTGACCTTTTGATAAGCCTCTATGAAGCGTTGCAACAGCTCGCTCTCCAGATGGCTGTCCGTGTGAGCGATCAACGCGAGAGCCACGACGTAGATGCGCGGGTAGCCCTCAAGCTCGCCCTCATCCAGTTTCGGCAGCTCTTTGTAATAACCGCGCGGCAGGTCTTCACGGATTTCACGCAGTTGCTCTTCGACGATGTGAAAATTGTCTACCAGCCATTCGGAGGCGGGCGAGATGCTGCGCCCGTCGCGAATCGCTTCGGCCAGCGCGTGGTAAACGGCAACGAGTTTGCGGCCATTCTCTTCGAGGCGCGGAAGCAGCAGGCGCGTGCGTCCGGGCTGCGCCGTCACCTTGTGCTCGACGGCCAACGATGAGGCGTATTGCTCCAGACGCTCGACGCTGTAAATCTCCGCACGAATCGGCGACTCATCTCCGCTCAGAGATGTGCCGTGCAGTTGACCCAAAGAGAGCGTCAAGGGCTGAGCCATATGCGGGAAGTCCCAGTGCGATTAATTTTAGGGGAATCTAATCTGAAGACAATGTAAGGGTGATTGAAGACGGAAGCAAGGCGCGGCAAGTGCTACGCGTGGAAATAAAAACGAGTTACATGGGGAGAGAAAAAGTTTCCCGCAAAGGCGGTGGTGGCGCAAAGGAAGAACGTTAATGATTGAATATCGCTTGATGCTTGCGTGCTTTTCTTTGCGCCTTTGCGCGAGAATCTTTCGTGATGTCAGTATGCGTAAATTTTATGCGCCCGCGTTTTTAGCTACGTGTGCCTCACGTCGCAGCAGGCTCGCGGTCTCGACGGCTTCCTGTATCGTCATTCTGTTGCCGCCCGCTCCATCGCTAAAGCCGACCCCGCCCGCGCTCAATTTCCAGTCGTCACGGCCTTCGTATTTCTGCCGGTTGAAAGTCTCGACCGCCCCGTAGCCGCTGACGGCGACAAACGAAAGGAGGAGCGCTTCTGTCCGGTTGCGTTCAAGAGTGGTCTGTTCAATCGCGTTGCGGACTTCTCTCCTGATGCCGTCAACGTCTTCGAGTGATGTTTTAGATTTTGAGCGGGAATTAAGCTCAAGCGTGTCTGGAAGCTTGTAGAGCGCGGCGCGGTATTCGGCGAGCAGCGCGAGGTACTGCTTACAATGTTCTATGAGGTGTTCACTCGTCGCTACGTCGAGACTGAGCCTGCTATCGCTGAGTCGCTCCTCTAATTTCGGCATTAACATGCGAACAGCCGATCAGTGCCCGACGGGTATCCTTTGAAAGCGGGTTTTTCCTTCCGCATTCTCCCAGGAGATATCAAGCACGTAAGGCTTGAGCACGCCCGCGATGACTTTGAGTCGTTCCAACTGGTCTTGAGCCGCTTCAACAGGTTTACCATTTATCCATGTGATGTGAGACAGGACTACTTTTTCTTTCGGGTGCATCAAGGGCGTCGTCTTAAACTTGATATTGACCTGCGAGGGGCCGCCGCCCGGTGTGTCTTCATCCTTCAGAAAGACGGTCAGCACCTCTATACACTTGAGCGTCTGGTCTGTCTCGTTCCTCAGCTCTAAAGCTACCTGCTCTCCGTCGCCTGTAAATTCAAAGCTAAACGGCTTCTCTGTTACGCTGTTGCCTGACATAATTTCTCCTGCGCTATCAATTTCAATCTCTTGCTATCAGAGCTTACTCTGCGGCTTCGTGTATGAGAAGGGCAAGCTCTGTTCGCTCTATCGTGTGGCCCCGGCTAACGTTGATTGAGGAGTTATCAACCAGCCAAAAGTAGACATCACTTTTATCCTCGTCGGAGATGATGTCGCTGATGGCGTGCTCGTCAAGGGCTACAGGCTTGAAGAGCATCATCCCTGCATTGTTCATGCGCGCCTGCATCGCGTCCCGGCTGCTGCTGAACACAGGCATTCGCAAACGTCCGTTATCTGCGAAAGCGAACCAGTCACCGTTAGCGCGTTGCATAGCAAACATATTTTTCATTCACCTTTTTTTCAAGCCGCCCGCCGGAGCATATCCCCGGCAGGCAGCAGTTAAACTCGCGTCTGACGCTGAAACTGCGTGCTGTCTTAAAACTGCGCGAGCTTCTTTTATTACATGCCCATCCCGCCGCCCATGCCGCCGGACATGGCTCCCGGCTTATCATCTTCCTGAATCTCGGAGATGAGAGCTTCGGTGGTGAGCATCAAGCCCGCGATTGAAGCTGCGTTCTGCAACGCACAGCGCGTGACTTTCGCGGGATCAATGATGCCCGCTGCAACGAGGTCTTCAAACGTCTCGGTCGCCGCGTTGTAGCCGTAGTTAGCGTTCTTTTCAGAGCGGACTTTCTCGACGATCACCGCGCCCTCTTTGCCTGCGTTCTGCACTATCTGACGGAGCGGTTCTTCAAGCGCACGCTTGACGATGGTGACGCCGATCTGCTCGTCTAAATCTCCTGTCACTTCACCGTCCGCGTCCGGCTCGAAGATTTTGAACTTGTCGAGCGCCTTCGCCGCGCGAATCAACGCCACGCCGCCGCCGGGAACGATACCCTCTTCGACCGCCGCGCGTGTCGCGTGCATAGCATCCTCTACGCGCGCCTTTTTCTCTTTGAGTTCGGTCTCAGTCGCCGCGCCGACTTTGATGACCGCCACGCCGCCGACGAGTTTCGCCAGTCGCTCCTGCAACTTCTCGCGGTCGTAATCCGAAGAGGAATCTTCGATCTGAGCCTTGAGAGTTTTGACGCGACCCGCGAGGTCGTTCGAGTCGCCGCCGCCATCAATGATCGTGGTGCTTTCCTTGTCAATCATCACCTTGCGGGCTGTGCCGAGGTCTTCGAGCTTGACGTTCTCAAGCTTGATGCCGAGGTCTTCGCTGACGACCTGTCCGCCGGTCATAATCGCTATGTCTTCGAGCAGAGCCTTGCGGCGATCACCGAAGCCCGGAGCTTTTATCGCCGCGACATTCAATGTGCCGCGCAGCTTGTTGACGACGAGCGTGGCGAGGGCTTCGCCTTCCACGTCTTCCGCGATAATCAAAATCGGCTTGCCGGATTTTGCGACCTGCTCTAAGAGCGGCAGTATGTCTCGCATCGAAGCGATTTTTTTCTCGCTGAGAAGAATGACAGGATTCTCAAGCACGGCTTCCATGCTCTCCTGATCGGTCACGAAATATGGCGAAAGGTAGCCGCGATCAAGCTGCATTCCTTCGACGAACTCCAAGTCCGTCTCCATCGTCTTCGATTCTTCGACCGTAATCACGCCGTCCTTGCCGACCTTGTTCATCGCTTCCGCGATCAACTCGCCGATAGTCGCATCACCGTTAGCCGAAATCGTTCCGACCTGCGCGATCATCTCACCCCTGACCGGCTTCGACATCTTCTTAATCTCAGCAGTCGCACGCTCAACAGCTTTATCAATGCCGCGCTTCAAGGCCATCGGGTTCGCGCCCGCAGCCACAGTCTTCACGCCCTCGCGGAAGATAGCCTGCGCGAGCACGGTCGCGGTCGTCGTGCCGTCGCCCGCCACATCCGAAGTCTTCGAGGCGACTTCCTTAACCATCTGCGCGCCCATGTTTTCCATCGCGTCTTTGAGGTCTATCTCTTTGGCGACCGTCACGCCGTCTTTCGTGATCGTCGGGCTGCCGTATTTTTTATCGAGCACGACGTTACGCCCTTTCGGACCGAGTGTGATTTTCACTGCGTCTGCGAGCTGATTGACGCCGCGCAGGATTGCCGCGCGCGATTCCCCGCCCTGAACTATTTGCTTTGCCATAATGTTTATCCAGTCTCCTATATCAATAATCAAAATTTTTATCGGTCATACGCCTGAGAGCGACACATACGATCAAGTCCGATGTCATCCGAAGAACTACTTGCCGCTCTTCTTGCCGCCGCTGCCAGCCGCCGCGCCCGCGCGACTGATGATTCCGAGAATCTCGTCCTCGCGCATGATCAACAGTTCTTCGCCGTCAATCTTGATCTCAGAGCTGCTGTACTTGCCGAACAGGACGCGGTCGCCCGCCTTCACGTCTAATGCCTGCCGCGTGCCGTCTTCCCTGTACTTGCCGTCACCGGCGGCGATGACTTCGCCCTCCTGCGGTTTCTCTTTGGCCGAGTCGGGGATAATGATGCCGCCGCGAACCTGCTCGCCTTCCTCGATACGTTTCACGATTACGCGATCATGTAAAGGTTTGATATTCGTCATAACTTATTTTAGTCTCCGAAAAATGGCTTGGCTGTGGGCTTCAGATAGTCTGGAAGATTCCAGAGGAGCTGAGAAAGGAGTAAGCTGGACTCGGTTCTCAATCAGCTTACGCTAGACAGAACGTATATGTCAACTGTAGAGTATATTTCACATATGATATACTTCGTATACGGTAAATATCAGGCAATAGTGAAAGGATACGCATTGTGATTGAGATTCGAGTCGATGAGTTACTGGAAGAGCGTGGGCGGTCTTTCTATTGGCTGGCTAAAGAGACCGGCATCAGCCATTCGACGCTGTGGCGATTGAAGAAGGGCAAATCGGTGGGCATCAATTTTGCCACCCTTGAGAGCATCTGCCAGATGCTCTCATGTCAACCGGGCGACGTGCTGAGGCTTGCCAGCGGGAAGAAGAAGACAGCGAAGAAGAGCGCATCACGAAGAAGGGGTGAAAAAAGTTAGGAGACTGCATCTCGCCGCCCGCGCTGTGAATAGTTCGGAGCGTTCGTGTGGAGGTGCATACATAAAATGAACAGGCGCGTCAGCCTTTGGGGGCTTCGCGCCTGTCCGTATGTGGTCACTGTCCTCACCCCAGCGACCACTTGGACGGAAGGATACACCAACCGTCCGGTTCCACTAAATATAACCGAAAATCTCCGAGCCGTCCACCTTCATAAAAACTCTGTTAGAGTTCTAACACAAGTTTGATAATGCTATCATCCCTGATTATCTGATGAGTTTGAGAACAGTCACAGCAACCAGATACGTGACTCCGCTGCGTGAGGGCGGGTCGCTGCCCGCTATTGTCGAGGCTGATGACGATGGCCTTTACGTGTTGAAGTTCAGGGGAGCGGGGCAGGGACCGAAGGCTCTCATAGCAGAACTGGTGGCGGGCGAGATAGGCCGCGCGCTCGGATTGCCCGTGCCGGAGATAGTCTTCGTAGAGCTTGACCCGGTGCTCGGAAGCACGGAGCCTGACCCTGAGATTCAAGACCTGATTAAAGCGAGCGCGGGGCTGAATCTGGCGTTAGATTACCTGCCGGGTTCGATTACCTTCGATCCGCTGATACAGAAACCCGATCCCGCGCTGGCGTCCGCCACGGTCTGGTTCGACGCCTACACGACGAACGTGGATCGCACGCTTCGCAACACAAACATCCTCGTCTGGCACGGCAAGCTCTGGCTGATAGACCACGGGGCTGCGCTCTATTTTCATCACTCGTGGGATGCCGGTTACATCGAGCGCAGCCGCAGGCCGTTCAAGCAGATTAGCGAGCACGTGCTTCTGCCTTTCGCAGATTCGCTTTCAGAAGCAGATGCCGAGTTGAGCAGCAGGCTGTCGCCGGAAACGGTTCATCAAATCATCGAGATGATTCCGGCGGAATGGCTGGGGCAGGAGCCGCTCTTCGCAAGCATTGAGCAGCATCGTGCAGCCTATGTCGAGTACCTGCTGGGGCGTTTGGAGACGCCGCGAGCTTTTGCAGAGGAGGCGAGGAATGCCCGCTCTCTCTACATTTGATTACGCGGTGATACGAGTTGTGCCGCGCGTCGAACGCGATGAGTTCATCAACGCGGGCGTGATCGTCTCGTGCCAGTCGCAAAGTTTTCTGAAGGCTTTGATCGAGCTTAACCCGCAGCGTCTCGCCGCGCTCGATGACAGCCTCGATGCTCAAACCATCGAAAGCTATCTGAACACGATTCCCCTCATCTGTGCCGGCGGCGAGGAGGCTGGCCTCATCAGCAAGCTGCCGCAACGCTCGCGTTTCCACTGGCTCGTCGCCACGCGTAGCACGATCATACAGACCTCGCCGGTGCATTCGGGTCTCTGTTTCGATCCTCAACAAACGCTCGAAGACCTGCTCGAAAAAATGGTGCGTTAGCTGTCTACAGGTGAGCCGCTTAACGCTTATCCGAATTTTCGGAATCCGTAATTCTGTAAAAAAGTAGTTGCGCCGAATCTTCATCGCAACTGCTGAAACCGAATCGCGCTCAGATGCGTAATATCCCTGCTCCAAGTCCCGGCCATGTTTGGAATCTACAGTTTCAGAATCTTAAAGAGGTAACGTAAATGAGAAAGCAATCAACGACGGCCTGCGCGGGTCTCGCTCTCCTGCTCGTTTTTTGTCTGACCACGCTCAGCCCTCTGGCTCAAACCTCCGGGGCCAAACAGAGCGGTCGCGGCGTCGATCTCTCTTACATGGATACGTCCGTCAAACCGTGTCAGGATTTTTATCAATACGCGGACGGGCAGTGGCTTGCCAATAATGCCGTCCCGGCGGATCGCTCGTCGTGGGGCACGGGCAGCGAGATGTATGAGAAGAATCAGGTCGTGCTGCATCAGTTACTCGATGATGCCACCAAAGACGCGTCCGCGCCGAAGGGCAGCGCCGCGCGCAAGGTCGGAGATTTTTATAGCGCGGCGATGGACGAAGTGAAGATAGAGGCCGCCGGAGTGAAGCCGCTGGCTGACGAGTTCGCGCGTATCGCGGCTGTCAAAGATGCTGCGAGCCTGCAATCGGAGCTGGCGCACCTGCACCGGCTGAATATCAATCCGGCTTTCTCGCCCTCCGCGTACCAGGATTTTAAAGACAGCACGAAGATCATCACATGGCTTTATCAGGACGGTCTGGGACTGCCCGACCGTGACTACTATTTCAAAGACGACGACGAGTCGAAGCAGTTAAGGCAAGCCTACGTCGCGCACATCGGAAAGATGTTCGAGCTTCTCGGCGACAAGCCTGAGCAGGCTGCCGCCGAAGCAAAGACGGTGATGGATTTGGAGACGCGGCTCGCCAAAGTTTCGATGAACGCGGTCGAGCAGCGCGACCCTCAAGCTGTATA
This sequence comes from uncultured Pyrinomonadaceae bacterium, assembly GCA_964246305.1. GTDB lineage: Bacteria > Acidobacteriota > Blastocatellia > Pyrinomonadales > Pyrinomonadaceae > JACMLC01. The sequence goes on along the minus strand of CAXTPS010000020.1, from coordinate 64,760 downwards.
TCACAAGATGGATGTGGCCGCGCTCGCGTCGCTCGCGCCGAACATCTCATGGAGCAGTTACTTCGCCAGCCTCGGCTTGAAGAATCCGGGCGAGATCAACGTCGGGCAGCCAGAGTTCTTAAAAGAGGTCAGCGCGATGATGACCGGCGTGCCCGTCGCAGACTGGCAGACCTACCTGCGGTGGAATGTAATTCACGCCGCCGCGCCTTATCTGAGCGCGGGTTTCATCAACGAGAATTTTAATTTCTACGGCAAGACGCTCGCCGGACAAAAGCAGCTCCGCCCGCGTTGGAAGCGCGTCTCGGATGTGACCGATGGATTGTTGGGCGAAGCGCTCGGACAGCTCTTCGTCGCCAAAATGTTCACGCCCGAAGCGAAAGCTCGCGCGCTGGCGATGGTTCAGAATCTCAAAGCGGCGTTGCGCGACCGCATCAACACGCTCGATTGGATAGGCGAAGACACGCGCAAACAGGCTCTAAGAAAACTCGATGCGATTCGCGTTAAGGTCGGTTACCCGGACAAATGGCGCGACTATTCCGCGCTCACGATTGATCGAAGCTCCTACGTGCAGAACGTGATGCGGGCGCGCGAATTTGAGTTTCAACGTAACCTCAATAAGATCGGCAAACCCGTTGACCATGATGAGTGGGGCATCACGACGCCGACCGTGGATGCTTACTATAACTCGAACTTCAACGAGATAGTTTTCCCTGCGGGCATCCTGCAACCGCCCTTCTTCGATCCGTCCGCCGATGATGCGACGAACTACGGCAGCATCGGCATGATCATCGGCCACGAGCTGACGCATGGCTTCGACGATCAAGGCCACAAGTTCGACGCAGACGGCAATCTCAAGAGCTGGTGGACGGATTCGGACGAGAAGAATTATGCTGCGCGAGCCGCGCTCGCCGAAGCGCAGTACAACGATTTCGTCGGAGTCGAGAGTATGCACATCAACGGCAAGCTGACGCTCGGCGAGAACATCGCGGACATCGGCGGAGTGAAGATCGCTTACTATGCTTTTCAAAAATCGCTCGCAGGCAAGCCGCGCCCGAAAGATATTGACGGGTTCACGCCGGAGCAGCGATTCTTCCTCTCCTTCGCGCAGAACTGGCGGCGCAACATACGCCCGGAGGCTCTCAAGCTGATGCTCCAGACCGACCCGCACTCGCCGCCGCGCTTCCGCGTGCTCGGCGTCGTCGCCAACCTGCCGGAGTTCTCCAAAGCCTTCGGCTGCCAGCCGGGCGATCCGCTCAACCGCCCCGAAAACGCGCAGGTGCGAATCTGGTAAAGCCGTGCGTGTCTTTGCGTCCTTAAGCTTTTCTCTCTTTGCGCCTTTGCGTGACACCTTCGTGTTTCTCGCAAAGGCGCAAAGACAAAATTTAAAGCGCGAAGTGTTGAGATATTTAGGCTCCTGATTTTCTCAGTGCGAAATTTTGACGATATCCTTTCAAGCTAACCACGCTCTCTCGATTTAACAACGGCCCGCAAATCTGTTACTCTCTGAGCCTCATTCGACAACAGCGAGTTGTTGCTTAGTGCCCCCAACAGGTCAAAACTACAGCTACACGCATCACGGTCAGGCGACTGATTGAATAGGAGTCAGTCCTTGTCCGCAGCAAAGGTGGGAGTAATGCGTAGTCGCGTGCTTCAAAAAAGCTTGACCGGAAAGAGGGCATTAGTGCATCCCGAAACGGCTCATCACACAACCACAAAGATAAGGCAATCCTCAACCGGTCAAAACCGCAAGGTGTCATTAGAGCTTTTTGAAAGCCTCTTCACCTGCCGGCAGATACCGTGCGACCTTTGTCTTACCTCGACCCACAACTACGGAGGAGAATAAATGCGTAAGAGAGTGCTTTTAGTCTTACTGGGCGTTGCCTTTGCAGCGGCCATGCTGTTTCCTTTGATCAAATCGGACGCGGTTCACGCATCCGGCCAGAAGGGCGTTTCCAATAACGGTGTTCGGAACGAATCCAAGACCCTACCCAACTATGACATACGCCTCGTCGGCAGCGGCGAGTTCACGGATATTGATCTCAACTCGGCTGCCGATACGCAGCGGGCCGCGCAGAGCGGGGACGCGAAGGTAGAGGCACGCGCCGTCGCGGTTGATAATTTCCGCGCGACGCTCAAATCTGAAGATGCGTCTAACCTGCACGCGCAAGTTAACGAAGCAGGCGCGATGAAAAATTTCTTCATTGACGGAGCGCCGCTTTCCGAACCACGTTCAGACACCCCGGACAATATCGCACGCAACTTCCTCAAAGGTCAGACTTCCCTTTTCGCTTTGTCGAATTCGGCTGTCAATAATCTCAAACTCACCAGAGAAGACAATGATCGCGGAACTACTTTTCTCAATTACTCTCAGACCATCGGTGGAATCAAAGTATTTGAGGGACTGATTCAAGTAGCCGTTAACAAAAACGGCGAAGTCCTGTCGGTGCGCGAGGGCTTTCTCGCCAACAGCCCGAAAGTCAGGCTGACGCCGACGCTCACGGAGGCTCAGGGCATCGCCAGAGCTTTCGAGCATGCCGGAAGAACCGTGGCTCCTTCTTTCGTCGAGACTCAATCACGCGCTTCAAAGAGCGAGTTCTCCACTTTCGCCAATCCTCTCGGCTCAAACCTTGAGGATGTGCTTTCGGAATTGAACGTCGTGCGCGTCGGTGAGGCGTCGCGTCTGGCATGGCACGTCTACACGGACATCGGCTCGAATGAGTGGTACGAAATTCTACTCGACGCGCAGACGGGCGAACTGCTCATGCGTTCTAACCTCTACGTCGAAGCAGCGCAGGGCACGGTCTACAAAGAAGACCCTGACGCAGGCCCGCGCACGCTCGTCTCCTTCGTCGGCGACACGACCATCAACACCACAGCAGGTTGGATGGGGACTTCGACCACGACGACAGGCAACAACGTCGAAGCTTATCTGGACACGAACGCGGACAACGCGCCGGATGCGAACAACGGAACGAACTTGTCGAACGGCCACGCTTCGTCCCCGACTCAGGATTTCACTTTCCCGTTCTCGACCGCCGTTGATCCGCGCACGCAGCAGGCAGCGGTCGTGACGAATCTTTTCTATTACAACAACTACATGCACGACTTTTCGTATGGCCTCGGCTTTACCGAAACGTCCGGCAACTTCCAGACGAATAACTACGGGCGCGGCGGCACGGGCAACGACTCCGTGAGAGCCGAAGCTCAGGACGGTTCGGGCACGAACAACGCGAACTTTGCGACGCCGCCCGATGGACAGCGTCCGCGCATGCAGCAGTATCTTTTCACTGCCCCGAATCCAGACCGCGATAGCTCTGTTGACAGCGATGTGGTCTTTCACGAATTCGGTCACGGCATCTCGAATCGCCTGATCGGAAACGGCGGCACAGCCCTTCAGGGCACGCAGTCGGGCGCGATGGGCGAGGGCTGGTCTGACTACTGGGCATGCACGATCAACAACGACGGTGTGATGGGCGAGTATGTGACGCAGAACAACACGGCTGGCATACGCCGCGCCGCTTACACAGTTCCCGCCAACACCATTCACGACTCTTACGCGGATGTCGGCAATCAGGGATTTGAAGTCCACAACGACGGCGAAGTCTGGGCTTCGGCTCTCTGGGACTTGCGCACGTCGCTCGGCAAGGCCATCACGGACAGCATCGTCTTGAACGGTATGAAGTTCACGCCGAGCCGCCCGTCTTTCCTGAACGCGCGCGACGGCATCATTCAAGCCGATGCGAATCTTTTCGGCGGAGCTAACCGCTGCGCCATCTGGGCTGTCTTTGCGCGTCACGGAATGGGCGTCTCGGCGGTCGGCAACGACGGCACGACGCACACCGCCGCGACGAACGTTCCGTCCGATTGCGGCGGCACCTGTACTTTCTCCATCAGTCCGACCAGCGCGAGCCAACCGGCGACTGCCGGATCGGGCAGCGTCAGCGTGACTGCCACAGCAGGCTGCTCATGGTCTGCTGTCAGCAACTCTTCGTTCCTGACTATCACGGGCGGCGCAAGCGGCACCGGCAACGGAACGGTGACTTACTCATTCACGGCCAACACTGCGACGACCTCGCGCACCGGCACGCTGACCATCGCGGGTCAAACCTTCACCGTGACTCAAGCGGGCACGGGCGGCGGATGCGGAGGCACAGAGCTGCTTGTTAATCCGGGATTTGAGTCGGGCACGACGCCTTGGGTTATCAGCGGTCAGACTGTGCGTAGCACGGGCGCGTACCCGCACAGCGGCACCGGATACATGATTCTGGGCGCAGTGAACAGCAGTACGAGCACGCTCTATCAAACGGTCACGGTTCCGAGCTGCGGCGGGAGCCTTAACTTCTGGCTCAACATCACGAGCGATGAAGCGGTGGGAGACATTGCATATGACTTCCTCTACATCGAAGTGCGAAACACTTCGGGAACGCTGCTCACAACCCTTGCAACCTTCAGCAATCAGAACGCAGGGACTGCCGGAGTGTACTCGCTCAAGGGTGCGTATAACCTTAGCAGTTTCGCAGGTCAGACCGTGCGGATACAGTTCCGCGGCACGAACGATGTTTCGCTGCCCACATCTTTCCGCGTGGATGATGTGTCGGTTAAATAAGCTGTCCGACTAAACTAAGGAACCCTGACCTTCGATATCGAAGGTCAGGGTTTTTTTATTGACTTCATGCCCTAATGCAAAGCCATCAAGCGAGCAATAGAGCTGAACTCACAAACACTTGTTCTATCCGCTAACAGGTAGCGATGCCTGACGACGCGGCTTAATCAGCTCTTCAAAAATAACGCTTTTATCCTGACTGTGCATAATTCGATAAAGCTCTGTGATAAGAGCGAGCGTGTGTTGATAAAGTATTTCCTCCTTGACCGTCACGGCGCTTCGCGGCGCGCTGATGTTGATAGCTCCCTTTTTTTCGCCAAGAGTCAGGTCAACCGAAATCTCAAAGTATGTAAAGTTTGAGCCATCTCGCGGAATCTCGATTGAATCAGTCACAAGCAGCTCATTTGCTCTAATCAACTTGAGCAGATTCTCCCTGTCTGCTGGCGACAATTTAAACTCTTTCGGCGATGGAAATGTTCGTCTCCGGCGACCGCTAAAACTCTGCTCCCACACAATCGCGTTTCGCTCAACGGTGATCGTCGTCGTTTCAGAGCTGCTGTCTTTGCTGCGCTCGCCGGTCGTTAACTCGACGCGGACTTGTAACTCTTCCGTCCCGTTTCCGGTGGCGACAACCGGAGAGGCGCAAAGCAGTAATGCCAGAATTGTCAGAGCGCTTTTCATCATATTAGATAATCAAAGGATGAGCTATAAAAGCGACTTCAGCGAACGGCGAGCAAACATGCTCGCCGTTCGCTGAAGAGTCGTCATTAAGCGGGATTTTTTCTTGCCATCTCACGTTCCCAATTACGATGTTCGGCGATGGCTTTGATGAACTTACCGGCAGTATCACCGGCGTTGCCTTTATCCAAAATCACCGCCTTGTCGTTTTTGGCTTTGCCCGCGAAAGTGTCGCGGATAAAGCCAACGCCCTCGCCGACGGCGGCAATCGCTTTGCAATGTTTGAAAGCTTCGTTGACAAAATGAATCGCGTCCATCTCCTGCTTGAGCGCGTCAACGCTTTGCGCTCCGCCCGGAACGAAAACCGCGTCATAGACCACGGACGTGGCAATCAGAAAGCTCTCGTCAACGGCGATTTGCTTACCGTCGGAAGATTTGATCCTGCCGAGTTTCGGAGCGATGACTTTCGTCTTCGCGCCAGCTTTTTCGAGCGCGCTTTTCATTGCCGAAAGCGATTTCCCGTCCACGCCGTCCGCCGCTAGAATCGCGATTTTTCGCGTCTTTATCGTATCTTTGACGGTTTTCGCCATACTCAACGGTTCGGATTTTTCAACCGAAGATTTAACTTTAGTCGGCTGAACCGCCTGCGGGTCTGTATCCGCGCCGAACGAATGATTGATCGGTTCTTCCGGTTTCGCAGGAACTTTCAGCCCCAGTTTGTCTGCGACTTTCGTCGCCAGCGTCATGTCAACCTGCGTCAGAATGCCGAGCATTCTTTTGCGAATCTCAACGATCTCAACCTTGCTGAGTTCAAAGCTGAAGGCATCTATGATGTGATTTTTTTCGGCTTCCGATTGGCTGTTAAAGAACAACGTCGCCTGACTGAAGTGGTCGCGGAAGCTCTCGCTTCGGGCGCGGACTTTCTTGGCATCAATCCGTTCTTCGTGCGTGTGGAAACCGCCGTCTTTCATCATCGCTTGAAACGGACAACCGCCGCCAATCGAATTCGGTTCGTATGCGACGCGCCCGGTGTTTATCGTCTGGCGCATCTGCGCGTCGCGTTGGTTATTATGAACCGGCGAGACCGAACGGTTGATCGGAATTTCGTGGAAGTTCGGGCTGCCCAAACGTGAAAGCTGCGTGTCTGTATATGAGAACAGACGCCCTTGAAGCAGAGGGTCATTCGTAAAATCAATGCCGGAGACGATATGTCCGGGATGAAATGCGACCTGTTCTGTTTCGGCGAAAAAATTGTCCGGGTTGCGATTGAGAACCAGCTTGCCGATGCGCTGCACGGGGACGAGTTCTTCGGGAATGATTTTCGTCGGGTCGAGCAGGTCGAACTCGAATTTATGTTCATCCTCTTCCGGCACAATTTGCACGCCAAATTCCCATTCGGGAAACGCGCCGTCTTCAATCGCTTCCCACAAATCGCGCCGGTGGAAATCCGGGTCTTTGCCGGAAATCCTCGTCGCTTCGTCCCACGCGACGGAGTGGACGCCGAGGAGCGGCTTCCAGTGAAATTTAACGAAACACGGTTTGCCCGCTTCGTTGATAAAACGGAAAGTGTGAACGCCGAAGCCCTCCATCATTCTCAACGAGCGCGGAATCGCGCGGTCACTCATCGCCCACATAATCATGTGCATTGATTCGGGCATCAGGCTGATGAAATCCCAGAAGGTGTCATGCGCCGATGCGGCCTGCGGAATTTCGTTGTGCGGTTCGGGCTTGACGGCGTGAATGAGGTCTGGAAACTTTATCGCGTCCTGAATGAAAAAGACGGGAATGTTGTTGCCGACCAAATCATAAATGCCTTCGTCTGTATAAAACTTGACGGCGAAGCCGCGCACATCACGCGCCAGATCGGTCGAGCCGCGAAATCCGGCGACGGTTGAAAACCGCACAAAGACGGGAGTCTTGCGGTTTGGATCGCACAGGAATCCGGCTTTGGTATATTTCGCCATTGATTTATAGACCTGAAAGTAGCCGTGCGCCGCCACTCCGCGTGCATGAACGATGCGTTCGGGAATGCGTTCGTGATCGAAGTGGGTGATTTTCTCGCGCAGAATAAAATCTTCCAGGAGAGTCGCGCCGCGCTCGCCCGCTTTCAAAGAGTTCTGATTGTCGTTGATGCGTAAGCCCTGATTGGTCGTCAGGAATTGGTCTGTGCCGTCCTCACGATTTACGTCTAATTCCTGCAATTTCCTGTTGCTGTTTTTGTCTCTGGTCTGATTTTTTTTCGTCGCCATGAAGCTTCCCCTATTCGTTAAAGTCAGATGCCTCCAGCCGCAAGCGTTGGCCGCAAGAGCGGTAGTCGGTTTAGTTGTATCTCAGGAAAAGAGATTTAGCCAAGAATGAACACGAAACTATTACGAATGAAGCCAAGCAAGGTGACGTTTTTATTCGTGCTCATTTCCATTCGCCTTTTTAAGGGGTAAAGCAGATGCCGGGAAAATGTGGACGCAAGGGCGCGAGTTGTTGTAGAACTAGACGCACTAACTTCCCAAGCTTCGAGCAAGGGGTAAATACCATTTGCAAGATCGCCAGATGAGATTCCAAACAATCAAAGCTTTCATTTCAAGTTGCCTGAGACTAACTCTGCTCGGCTGTCTGCTGTCTACAGCGACTCTGACGCAGGCACAACAGCCGCAGGCTGCCACTGCTCCGGCTACGCCGCAAGATGAAAAACGCCTGGCCGCTCAGAAGCTTGTGACAGAGGCTCAGGAGCTTTATGCAAAGGGGACGGCGGAGTCGAGACGCAAGGCTCTGGAGAATTATCAAGCAGCGGCGGCGATGTGGCATGTGAGCGGTGATAAAGCTGAAGAGGCTGCTGCGCTGAGCGACATCGGCACGGTTTACGATAGCCTCGGCGAAAAGCAGAAGGCGCTTGAGTTCCTCAATCAGGCTCTCCCCTTAAGACGCGAGGCCGGCGACCGGCAGGGAGAGGCCACCACTCTGATTAACCTCGGAGCGGTCTACAGGTCACTCGGCGAAGTGCGGAAGGCTGTTGAATATTATGACCGGTCGCTGCTCATCTCGCGCTCGATTGGAGACCGCGAAAGCGAGGCATCCACGCTCAACAATCTGGGCGCAGCTTACAGAGCGTTGGGCGAGCTACAGAAGGCGCTTGATGCTTATGCTCAGGCGTTGCCGCTCTGGAAAGCTCTGTCGAATCGCCGGGGCGAGGCCGTCACGCTGAGCAATCTCGGCGGCGTTTACAGATCGCTCGGCGAGCCGGAAAAGTCGCTTGAGTTTTATAACGAATCGCTCGCGAGCGCACGCGAAGCAAAAGATCGCCGCATTGAAGGGGAGACGCTCAATAACATCGGCGCGGTTCACAGGGCGCTCGGCAACCAGCAGCAGGCTCTTGAATTTTTCAATCAGGCTCTTGAGATAAGGCGCGCCGTCGGTGATCGTCGCGGCGAAGTGATTACGCTCAACAATCTCGGCGGCGTGGCCGTCTCTTTAGCGGAGTATCCGAAAGCTTTAGAGTTATATCAACAGACGCTCAAACTCTGGCGCGTGGTGGGCGACCGGAGCGGCGAGGCGAGCGCGCTTCATAACATCGGCGAGGTCTTTTATATCAACGGCGAGAAAGATACCGCGTTGAAATATTTCAGCGACGCGCTTATTCTACGCCGCGCAGTCGAGGATTATCAGGGCGAGGCCACGACGCTTTACGGCATCGCGCGCATAGCACGTGATACTGGAGACCTTTCCGAAGCTCAGCGCGAGATAGAAGCTGTGCTCGTCATCGTGGAAAACCTGCGCTCCAAAGTCGCCAACCCGGAGCTGCGCGCTTCCTACTTCGCAAATGTTCAGAAGTACTACGAATTCTATATCTCACTGTTGATGAGTCTGCACAAGCAGACGCCCGCGAAGAATTTTGACGCGTCGGCATTGCAGGCGAGTGAGCGAGCGCGTGCGCGCGGCTTGCTGGATTTGCTGCAAGAGGCAAAGGTCGATCTCAAACAGAATGTCGAAGCGAAGCTGCTGGCACAGGAAAAAACGCTATTGGATTTAATCAATGCTAAAGCCGCGCTGCAAGTGCAGGCTTATGGCAACCCGCAGAAAGCCGCCGCCGCAAAATCTCTCGGCGTGGAGATAAATCAGCTCTCCGACGAATACGAGACTTTGCAGGCGCAAATCAAACGCAGCAATCCGCGCTATGCCGGACTAACCGACACACAGCCCATCGCGCTCGCTGACATGCAAAAATCGCTGGACAGGCAAACGCTGCTTTTGGAATACAAGCTCGGCGATGAGAGAAGCTTTCTCTGGCACATCACGCCGGACAAGCTCGAAAGCTACGAACTGCCTCCGCGCGCAGAGATTGAAACCCTAGCCCGTCAGACATATCAACTCCTCATCGAACGCAACCGTAGAATCGCGGGTGAAACAACCGCACTGAATCAAACACGCATCGCAGCCGCCGATGCTCAGTTGCAAAAATCTGCTTCGCGCTTGAATCAAATACTGCTTGCGCCCGTCGCGTCGCAACTGGGAAATAAAAGGCTGGTCATCGTTGCAGATGGCGCGTTGCAATTTATCCCGTTCGGCGTTTTGACTGCGCCGAATTCCGAACAGGCTTTGATCGCCGCCAACGAAGTCGTCACACTTCCTTCCATCGCCGTGCTGGCGGAGTTGCGCCGCCTGAGCGGTAGAGTAGCAAACACGCGTGCGTCCGTCGCGGTCTTCGCCGATCCGGTATTTGAGCAGGACGATCCGCGCTTGCAACAGGCGATGAAAGGAAAGAGCGGCTCGCAAAAGAACAGCACGCTCCCGCAGGCCGTGCGTGATTTCGAGCCGGAACAAAACTCAAGCGGCCTGCCGCGCCTGCTCGCGTCGCGCGAAGAGGCGAAGACGATCATGAGTTTTGCTCCGCGTAGCACATTCTTCAGCGCGCTCGATTTCGAGGCCAGCCGTGAACGCGCTACGAGCGCAGAGGTCGGTCAGTATCGCGTAGTTCATTTCGCCACACATGGCTTGCTCAACACCACCCGCCCCGAACTCTCCGGCATCGTTCTCTCGCTCTACGACGCGCAGGGGAATGCGCGCGACGGTTTTCTGAGGCTCAATCAGATTTATAATCTGAGACTCTCAAGCGACCTCGTCGTTTTAAGCGCGTGCCGCACCGCCCTCGGCAAAGAGATTAAAGGCGAAGGTCTGATCGGACTGACGCGCGGCTTCATGTACGCGGGCGCGCCGAGAGTTATTGCGAGCCTCTGGAAGGTCAACGACGAAGCCACCTCGGAATTGATGAAGCTCTTCTATCGAAATCTTTTGCAAAAGAGATTGACGGCCTCACAGGCTTTGCGCGAGGCTCAAGTCGAAATGCAAAAACAGGCGCGCTGGCGTTCGCCTTATTACTGGGGAGCATTCGTGCTGCAAGGAGATTGGCGTTAGGTTCCGACACCTGTATAGTTTTCTTCGACATGCCGCCCCCGAAAAAGCTTCATATACTAAAACAGGAAGACTTTGACCGCTTGCTCGCGTGGCTGGACGAGGACCGCGAGCGCGCCGGGGTCGTTTATGAAAAGATTCGCTGGCGGTTGATTACGATTTTAGCGGCGCGCGGTTGTCCACAGCCCGAAGAGCTGGCGGATGAAACGATTGATCGCGTTGCGCGTCGCGTGGCTGATATTCAAGAGACTTACGTCGGCGATCATGCGCTCTACTTTTTAGGCGTCCTCAACAACGTCCATCACGAATATTTGAAACGTCCCGCCTGCCCCGAACCCGCGCCCCCGAACAACGACGACGTGCAGGAGAAAGAGCGCACACATCACTGTCTCGAAACCTGTATCGAGAATTTGCCGGAGGATTCAAAGTATTTGATCAGGCGATACTACGCCGAAGATAAACAGGCGAAAATTGATCTACGCAAACAACTCGCGGACGAGCTGGGCGTCAGCGTCAACAACTTGCGATTACGCGCTCTGAGAATCAGGGAGAAGTTGCAGATGTGTATCGAGCGATGTCTTGCGTCCTGAAAATTTTTGTAACGTAACGCGTGACATCACCATACATTAACGGGAATAATTTTTCTGATGGATGAGCACAGAGAACAACCCGGCGAGCGCGAGCCTGCATCCGTTTCCGACGAAACGATACGCCTCTTTCTGCTCTGTCGCCTGAGCGAAGACGAAAGACCCGGGTTTGAAGAGCGACTGTTTATTGATGACGGGCTGGAAGAGCGCGTGCGTCTGGCTGAATGTGAGATTGCGGACGATTTCGCCTCCGGTCGTTTGAGCAAAGAGGAGCGAGAGCTTTTCAATAAAAACTTTATCTCGACGGCAGAGCGCAAACAAAAACTCGAAGTCTCGCAGACTTTGCGCGATTATTCCGCATCGCATCCAACTAATAAAAAAAAGTTCGCGGAAAGCGAAAATAATCCGTCCCGGCGCGAAAAGATTTTAAGGCTATTTGGCTTTAATCGTCCGGCTCTGTCCTTCGCCTTTTCGTTCGGCGTGCTGGTTCTGCTCATCGGCGTAGTCTGGTTCGTCATCCGCAGTGCGCGTCAAAGCGACGAGACTGCCATCGCCGGACATCAGACCTCACCGTCCCCGACGCCGCAAATATCTCTGCCGCAATTTGCCACCACGCCGACGCCTCTTCCCGTCCCCACGACCTCGCCGACGCCCGCGCCGAAAGCAACGCCATCGACTGTAGAGCCTTCGCAAGTCCCACAGTTTGCGACCGCTGTGCTGATGCCCGGCGCTCTACGCGACGGCGGGAATACGGCGCGCATCAGCTTACCCGAAGGCGAGCGCGACATCTTGCGCTTGCAACTCACGCTCGAATCGAATGAGCCGGGAACATATCGCGCGGAATTATTGACTGCCGAAGGTCAAATGGTCTCAAGCGCGGGCAAGCTCAAAGCGAGTAACCCGAATGCGGCGGCGAGGATCATCTTCGATGTTCCGGCGCGCCGCCTCAAAGCCGGTGATTATCAGGTTAAGCTGAGCCGGGAGAACGGCGGGCAACTCGAAAGTGCCGGGCGTTATTATTTCCGCGCCCTGCAAAAATAGCTTTCAATCCTGACTATTCAAAAGAGAAGAAAAAACAGTTTCTCGCAAAGGCGCAAAGACGCAAAGCAGAAGCACGCAAAGAACAGGTGCCATTCAATCCTTTGCGTGCTTCCTTTGCGCCTTTGCGGGAGATGTTTTCGTGTTGATAGCTAGCCCCGGAATTTCTAACTGAACCACAGCCAATCATCCTACTCAAACTGCTTCCGCCGCGCGCTCTAATTTGAAAGTTTGGCGAACACGCGCTTAGAGGTTCATCTTCCAACCACCGTCTTCTTTGACGAACCGGGCGGTACGCCAATCAGCATCCTCTTTGAATTCGAGCGTCGCCGTCTCGCCCTCGATCTTTTCGTTGCGTATTTCGGGCAGCTCGGCGGGAATCTTCCGGCTCATCTGCGGGGTCATATCGTCCTTAACAAAATCGTCGAGCGTTTTGTTCTTCTTCTTGGCCTCTGCCTCTATCTCATCCAACTCCTTTTTTTTCATCACTGATTTGACGCCTTTCACATCTTTGTTTTTGACGGAGTTGTAGAGGGTCTTGAAAGCTTCGGTCGGGGTTGAGTTGCCGCCGCCTCTGCTGCATGCGAGCGAGGCGAAGGCTATGAGCGCTAGCCCGATACTGAGGGCGATGTTTCATGATGTCTTCATTTTGGAGTTTCTCCTGTGGCTTAGTTTTAAGAGGCGAGATGGCTGAAAGCGAGCGGGCAGCTTTGTCGAAACTGCCCGCTCAAGTTGATGCCGGTGACTAATCTAAAGCGCGTGCTAGCCGCACGGTTTACTAGCTGAGGGCGATGTACCCATCAGCTTTAATCGTGCCGGTTTTGCCGTCGGCGAATTTGACATCGGCGGATGTCCCGTTGACGGCTGTGACCTGCGCGTAGTTCCACTGTGAGCTGTCACTGTCGGGCTTGACCAGCACATAACTATTCACGGCAGGCATGGCCGTAGATGTACCGGCCTTCGGGTAGGGCATAATCTTATCGAAGCCCAGCTCGGAGTTGGGGAACGACGACGGCCATTTGAGCTTGACCTTGTCGCCGGTAACACTGACGACCTCACCCAACCACCATGAGCCGCCGCTCCATTCCGCGATCACGCGCTCGCCAACCTTCGGCTTCCAGCCTGCGGGCGGTTGCGGCCTCATGGATTTGGCCTTGGCGGCAAACTCCTTCTCGCTCTTAACCTTCCTGAAATCTGCGGCCTGCGGCGGTCGCACGACGATAATCTTGTCTGGGGCAAAGCTTGCCGTGTTGCCATAAAAGAGTCCTTTGAGTTCGATCACGTCATCACTAACACTCATGACTTCCGAGCCGGCCCAGTACGCGCCCGAAGAGAATTTGGCGGCGACCATATCGCCCACTTTCACATTCGGCTTCGCACCGGGCTTGGGCAGCGGGTAGATGTCCGACTCGTCTTTCGTCTCCATCGTATCGCCGTACTTAATCTTGTAGCGCACGCCGTCCATGCTATCGATCTTGCCTTCCGCCAACCCGTCATGGCCGTTGACGAAAGCCACCGTATCGCCTACTTTCGCTTTCTCGGCGTCGCTCGCGAATGGCTTTCCATCAGTCACGGTAGTATTGCTGTTGCTGTTACTGTCGGTTTTCGTTCCGCCGCAAGCCGTTAATAACAGACTCGCCGCTAACATCAACCAGAGTTTTTTCATCGCTTTGCTCCTTCTAGTTTTGGTCATTTATCTTTGCTCAATCGCCTGATTCATTTTTATGTCCAACTCTTTTTTCGTGCCGGTCACGAAGAACGTCGCTTTGTCCGGGTTGGAAGATTCGCCCGCTTTCATCAAACGGACGAGCACGTCACCGCTCAGCGGCGCGGGCAGGTCAGAGGCGAGCGCGTCCAACTGCGTGGTCGTGTCACGCTGCGTTCCGGCGGATTCGATGAAAGCATACACATCGCCGTTCGGAAAATAAATCTCCACCGTGCAGCCGAAAGCGACCACGCCGACGTACTGGCCTCGTCTGACGTTCAAGAGGAAAAACGCTTGCGGGGCGGATGATTGAATCGGATTTGGAATTTGCGCCGAACTCGCGCCCTTATCGAACCTCACGCGTTGAGCGCGCTTCGCCAACATCGAATAGCAGTCGAAGTAATCAATCGAAGCCTTGAGCCGCTTCCCCTCGTAGAATTTGATTCGCAGCAGCTCTCTGCCCGCCGACTGCACGAGCGTCCAGACGAAACTCCTACCCAACCCCGATAATCTTTCCGGCGTTTTGTCTGTAAACTTCACATTCAAAATATTGCCGCCCGTGCGCGTGCCGCTGAAGCCGAAACTCTCCGTAGTTCCATCAACGCCGTCGGGCGGCTCAATCGAAAAGCTGCCGGAAACTTTGTTACCGGTGATCGTCAACGCGATACTCTGTCTGTCATCCATCTCTTTTCTGTCGGCCTCGAAGCATTTCGTCACGCTTTGCCCGTTGGCGACTAAAGCTGCGCCGAGCATGAGACTAATCAGAAAAGCGAGCGGGAGTTTTTTTATCATCTAAACCTCTGTCAATCCACGCACCCGCTTCAAACGATTTCACTGGCACTTCACAAAAGTTCCTTCGACACCGATATAACCCGGCTGGACTGCCGAAAAACGCCCGCCGCCGAGGTAGTCCTTCTTGAGTTCAAAGACCTGATTCTGGCAGAACGGGCGGTTCTCAACTCTGACTAAAGCAGAGCCTGAGATGACCTGACTGGTCGGAATGCCGAGCGAGTTTTTGAAAGTCCTGAAGCCCGTCATCGTCATTCCGACTTTCAGGATTTGAAAGCCTTTCCGGTATTTCGCGTAATAATTTCTGACATATGCTTCGAGCGCAGCGTTGTGCAGCGTCGGCGAGTCCCAACTGCGCGTCGGAGCGTCGCGTTCGATCCTGGCTTTAAGCTCGTCTGCTCTGGCAAAGACTTCTGCGAACAGGTCGGCTGACGACGCGACTCCGGCTTCCTTAAAAACCTCCGGGTAATCTACGCCGAGGGACGCGACCCAACGCTCGCGCTCGAAAACAATAATCTGCACCGCTTCCTTGATTTTGTCTCCGTCTGCGCCCATCGCTGCGTCAATGTCCATCACGAACTGCTGATTAAAACTTTCAATTCTCTCGTTTGAAACAGCGTTCGAGGCGACGTTTGAGACAGCCGGTGTTTCCTTCGGCGCAGATTCGATCCGGCGTTCGGCGGCGGCGTGCTGATTCGGGTCGCGCAGCTGTTCGCTGCCGAAAGGAATCGGCTTGGTCTGGTAACGCCCGTTGCCGTAGCGGATAACGTAATGAGTTTCTTCGATTGACTCGATAGTGCCTTCGTCCAGGCGGGTCGCCCGAAACAATCGCAGTAAATCTCGACCGCCTGCCCGACTCCAAAACTCCGCGCCTCCTGTGCGGAAGCGATGACGGTCGCAGTCAGAATTGCCATCAACGAAACGCCGATGATGATGGCTAACAAGACTGCGAGGCTTTGGACGCGTCTCATTTCCTTTGCTCCTTCAAATGGTTTGAGGTGAATTTGGGATGTCTTCGGAAAGCCATCCCAAACGCTGGAAGGCTCTAATGTGTGCGGTCATACTCGATGCCCGCGTCAACCTCGGCGATGGCCTCGCGCACAAGGCCCTGCGCCTGTTCGCGGTAGCCGCCTTTGTCTGCGGAAGCGCGGTTCAGATTTTCGAGCGCGTTCTTCAGATAATCTTTCGCCGCCATCATATTCGGCTGGTCGGGGAATGCGCTCGACGCGAGCAGGTTATTCCCGTCGTAATCACTGCTGTTGCGGCGCGGGCGAACCGTGATGTGTGTGCGGTCATAATCAATGCCATTATTGACGGAGGTGATGGCGCGTGACGCAAGGTCTATAGCCCGCTCACGATGCCCGCCTTTGTCTGCCGTTGCTTTGCGCAGATACTTGAGCGCATTTTCCAGATCGCTCTTAGCGGCTTGCATACGTGGTTGATCCAGCGCACGCGCGGGCAGAGCTAACATGGAGACGCTCAGGATGACTCCGAGCAGCGAAACGAAAGTTCTGGAAATCTGTTTTTTCATATTCTCTCCTTCTCTTTTTGTTTAAGGCATATCGCCATCAGCTTGCGACACGAAAAGTGCGTCGGCTATTCCTGATAAGCAGTCGTCGTGGAAGCTTCTCTTATCGGGTTGTTGCCGGTATTCGTAGGTGAATGGGTATCACAGGCAAAACATTTCAGGTTTGGAGATAAAATTTTTCTTGAGTCCTGAGGAAGAACAAAGATTACTGCGCGTGGAAAGCGGTGTAAGATACCTGCTCCCGAAGCTTGTCACTTTTCGGCGGTCTTGTGAGGCAAGTAACAAGCCTGTTCTGTGATTCCTGTTTCTCTGAAAGGAAAAATTCTCATGAACTACAAACTAATCTCATACACCTTGCTGATACTGGCTTTCGCAGCCATGGCTCACGCAAGCCGCAGCCGCGCCATGACAGATGATGCCCCGAAAGGTTGGATTCGTCTGGGCAATCAACCACAGAACTACGAGATGAGTCTCGACAGAGAGATGAAGCACAGCGGCAAAGCCAGCGCGCATCTCAAATTCACGGCTGACAAGGCGGAGGGTTTCGGCACTATGATGCAAACCTTCAAGGCGGATGCATATCGCGGCAAGCGCGTGCGTATGTCTGCATGGATGAGAACGGAGAACGCGGATTCGGCGCAGTTCTGGCTGCGGCTGGATGGCGCGAAGAGTTCGGGTGGTTTCGACAATATGGATAACAGGGCGGTGACCGGAACCACCGACTGGAAGAGGTATGAGATTACTCTGGATATTCCGGCAGACACTGTCAACATTGCTTTCGGCATCATCCTCTCCGGTAAGGGGCAAGTATGGGTGGACGATTTCGCATTCGAAGTGGTCGGGAAAGACGTTCCCTCGACGAACATGCTGACGCCGGAGCAGATGAAAGAGGAGCATGAGCCGGGACAGGACGGCGTGTCTTCCGCACAGCCCGTCAATTTAGATTTCGAGGAAGGCGTGCTCACACCGGCAGAAGAGAGCGCACGTCTCGCGCGTGAAAAAGTCGAAGCCGAAGCCGCAATGAAATGGCTCACGGCAAACGCCATACGCTTGAACACAGTCGAAGCCGGTCACGGTTTCGACGACATGAAGCCGTTGAAGAAAATTATCGGCAAGGCGCGGATAGTTTCGCTCGGCGAAGCCACACACGGCACGCGCGAGTTCTTTCAGCTCAAGCACCGCATGCTCGAATTCCTCGCCAGCGAAATGGGCTTCACCATCTTTTCCATCGAAGCCAATATGCCCGAAGCTTATCGCTTGAACGACTACGTGCTGAACGGCAAGGGCGACCCCGCGCAGCTCATCCACGGCATGTATTTTTGGACTTGGGATACGCAGGAAGTCTTAGACATGGTGCTGTGGATGCGTGAGTTCAACAAGTCCGGCAAGGGACGTGTTCAATTCACAGGGTTCGACATGCAGACCCCAACTGTCGCGGCGGGAATCGTCAAGGATTTCGTCTCAAGCAACGAGCCTGACTACAGCGCAAGCGTCAGTTCGGCGATGGATGCGGTTAAGAAAACATCCGGTCGGGACTTTGGAATAGCGACCGCGAAGTTCCCCGTCAAGGACGCCGCAGGCAAGCGCATACGCTTTAGCGGCTACATCAAAACGGAAGGCGTCACTAAAGGCTATGCCGGACTCTGGTGGCGCGTGGACGGAGCTTCGGGAATCGCCAACTTCGACAACATGCAGGATCGCGGCGCGAACGGAACGACGGATTGGAAACGTTACGAGATAGAGCTACCAGTCACTGCCGATGCTAAGAACATCTATTTCGGTATGCTCTTTCCGGGCAACGGCAAGGCTTGGTTCGACGGGCTTTCAGTAGAGGTGGACGGCGTGCCGTATACTGATAAAACCACCTTCGATCTGAGCTTTGAATCCCAGACGCCCGTGGGTTTTCAGACGGGCGGCAACGGATACCTTGTCGAGCTGGATTCGCAAGTCTTTCACGATGGCAAGCAGAGCCTACGTATGACCGGCCCATCACAGGCGTCTGATCCGAAGACCGACAATGAAAAGCTCGCCTCAACCTGGAAAGAGATTGTCCGGCATCTCGAAACGTCCCGCGAGGCGTATACGAAAAAGGGCGCGGCGACACGCGACATCGAATGGGCTATTCAAAACGCGAGGGTCGTTCTTCAGAGCGTTCAATTGCAAACGAATGATCTCTCACGCGACCAGAGCATGGCCGATAATGTGAAGTGGATTTTGGACACTAACCCGGACGCCAAAATCGTGCTCTGGGCGCATAACGGACACGTCGCTACAGGGAGTGAAGAGGGCTATGAGCCTATGGGAGCGTCGCTCCGTAAAATGTTCGGCGACCGGATGGTGGTTTTCGGTTTCGCTTTCAATCAGGGTTCGTTTCAAGCGATGGAAATGCCGTTCCCCTCTAAAAACGGACTGAGAAATTTCACCGTTGACCCGGCTCCTGTGGGAAGCCTAGATGCAATGCTTGCAGCCGCCGGACTCCGCATTGCGGCGATTGATTTGCGAAGCCTGCCGAAAAAGGGAGCCGTGGCAAACTGGTTCGGAGAGCCTAGAGCCACGAGGAGCATCGGCTCGGGTTACGGCGAACAGTTCGCCGCGAACTTTCTCGAAAAGCAAGTGATACCGAAGAATTATGATGCGCTACTGTTTGTTGAAAAGACCACTGCCGCAAGACCGCTGCCACGTTAACGCGTAGGCAGCTTGCATGACGAAATAAGGAACGGGGCAAGCCCCTCTTCCCAACCTGAGAGACATGCTATCTTGACAGCTTGTCTCTCAAATATCTTTATCTCACAGTCAGGAAGGGCTGTTTGCCCCCGCTCTGCCTCCGATTAACTTCTATCTTGCATAGCGGGCGTGCGGTGGCTGTCAGAGAAAGAATCTATTATGCTTACATGCTTCGTATATTGAGGTGGGTATAAAGGCTTAAATTTCTCGAAAGGTAACGTGATGACATCTTTTCTTTTACGAATTCTTACGACCGTTCTCATCGGCACGATGCTGGCTTGTAGCGCGGCCACGGCCACAGCCACAGCCATCCCCAACCCGGCTCAGGACGCGCCGCTCGCAACCACGAAAGGCCAGCAAACAGCGGTCATTGCGGGAGGCTGCTTTTGGGGCATCGAAGCAGTGTTCGAGCATGTTAAAGGCGTCAGCGGCGTGACTGTCGGATACTCCGGCGGAGCTGCGAAGACGGCTCATTATGAGATGGTCAGCACGGGCAAAACCGGGCATGCCGAATCGGTAGAGATAATTTACGATCCATCCCAAATCACATACGGCCAACTGCTCAAGGTCTTTTTCTCCGTGGCGCATGACCCCACGGAACTCAACCGTCAAGGCCCCGACACCGGCACGCAATATCGCTCGGCCATCTTTTACACTAATGACGAACAGAAGCGAATTGCCGAAGCCTATATCAATCAACTCAACAAGGCTAAAGTGTTCGGGCAACCAATCGTCACACAGGTCGTCGCGCTCAACTCATTTTATAAAGCCGAGGCATATCATCAGGACTATGCCGTCAATCACCCGGATGATTCATACATCGTTTATAACGACCTGCCGAAGGTAGAAAACCTTCGAGAGCAACTCCCTGACCTGTACGTGCAAAAATAGTTAGATGTCTTTTCAAAATTCAAGCTCCTGAAAGCTTCAAGCCTTTGCGGCTTGAAGCTTTTTCCTTTGCGCCTTTGCGTGAAACGTTGGCTTTTCTTGCAAGGGCGCAAAGTTAAAACGTAAGGCGCAAAGAGTGGCTCATTTGATTTCGGAATTGATTGTGCGAGCTTAAGAGCCTCAGACTGGCGCGGCCTGTTTGCGTGCGACCGCTTCACACCAAGCGGCTGCAAAGATGGCTCCCGGCGTCGCGGCGAATCTGCCCCAAGCCTCGCGCATCTCTTCGACGGCTTCTGTCGTCGCCCACCCGCGACTCATGAACTCCTCCCCCCAACCTTCAGAGAGCAGTCCGGCTGAGACTCTTGCGAAACCGCTCAATGCATTCATGTCTGCGTATACTTCATAACATGCAGACATGCTGAGATCGCCGAAGCCCGCGTCAAGAAGTTGCGCGCCGATTTTGCGACCACTCTCCGCATCATGTCCATACTCACGCCTGAGCCGCTTGTAGAGCGCGCCGTACTTTTCCAGAGCCGGTTCTAACGGATAAACGAGGTCTCCGCCGTGGTCGAACTCCTTGACTCCGATCACGCCGCCGGGCCTCAGGACGCGATAAGCTTCGCGTAGTCCGCGAACCGGTTCCTGTAAATTACCCATCACGGCTGAGATAAAGACCGCATCGAAAGAGGCGTCCTCGAAGGGCAGCCGGTAGATGTCTGCGACCTCGAACCGTGCGTTGGAGACTTGATGCGCGGCAGCATTTTCACTTGCCAGTTTTACCTGAGACGCTTCGATCTCGGTTCCCACTGCCTGCCCCGGCGCGATGAGTTCGGCAAAGCCGAGCGTGATGGAGCCGGGACCGCAGCCGCAGTCGAGCAGCTTCATTCCCGGCTCAAGATGCTGGAGAAAAAAGGCCGCGTGATTCTGCGCTGTACGCGTCGCCATGATGGCTGTTGCAGCCTCTCCGTATCCCATCGTGTACTGCTCGCGGTCTTTACACATAAGATTTCTCCAAGCGCATTAACACCTCGCGCGTGCGTGCGACAGAACAGACGGCAAGGGTGTTGCGATAAAGGGAAAGAACGAGAACTTAGATTTTTAAGACTCATAGTATACCTGATCCCGCATTGAGAAATTGATTCTGATTCATCTCTGATTCAGACAGTCGCGGAAGAAAAGCCTTTACAAATAGCAGCCTTTCGGGTATCTACGTGACCTCGCCGGCACGACAACGCAGACGGACTGCCCTAAGCCACAAACTTTCACAGACATCCTGAGCGGCGAGGAGCAACAAACCGGAGCAACGCGCTCTCCAAACCGCTATCTAAAATGAGAATTCTCCAGCGCATAAAGATTTGAAGAGTGTATAGAGCCAGACCTGCTTCGGCCAGCATTAGGTGAAGTCGTCATCTGATTCTGAAACACTTCGATTCGTCCAAACATCTAGGTTAGAGCTTTAAATTCCATTCGGGAATGAACCGCGATTTCTTGTCCACGCGCTGCCGGGGCAATCCTGTCGGCCTATTCTGACCATCACGGAAAAGGAGAACAGTTAACATGGCTAGTTTGGAAGAAAGGGAATGGACGCTGATGTTCTATTTTGCGAGTGACACTCCGCTTGCCCCGGAAGTCGTCTCGCAGCTTAAGTCAATCAAACAGGCTGGATTTCACAATGACGTAAACGTCGTAGCCCAGTTTGATCCACATGCCGAGAACGCCGAGACACATATCTTTGATGTCAACCGGATTAACAAGATTCAAGCCAGAGGTGAAAACAAAATCGGGTTTGTCGGGTATACGTCCGATGACCCCTACGTTGTGAATCTGATGCCTGACAAGCTATGGCGAGATCAAAAGGACACGCGCGGAGAGTTGATTAGAAAACAGATTATAAAAGCCCTCAAGAAAAAGATGGCCCCCACGGAAAGGAAATTCAACTTCGACCCGCCAATCCCGCCGCCCTTCACAACCAATGGCGCAAGCAATGGCAGGAGCGACAAGCATAAGGGAAACAAGGACAATTCTGAACTGTCGGATGAGCTTATCCCGGAAAAATCACTGGAGAGCTTTTTGCGATTTTGCAGTGACCATTACCCCGCACGCCATTACATGCTTTTCATACTCGGACACGGGTTGGTGGTGGGCAATGACACCTTTCTCTTTGACGAACATGCCCCCGAACATTTCTTAAAGTTGAAGCAGCTTAGCTCACTGTTAAAAGCATTTAAGAAAAATATTCAACTGAGAGACGGCGTTAAAGTCGAGGCTGAATTGGAGCTGGTCAGCTTTCATAGCTGCTCGATGAGTTCGCTCGAAGTAGCCGCCGAGCTTCAAGGCATTGCCAACTACATGCTCGCCTCGCAAAGTCCCTCCTTTGTCGCCAGTTGGCCTTACAGGCAGATACTGATTCGGATATTCAATTATATGGAGAGAAAGGGAAAGGGCATCGAGGAAGTGGATGTCAAGGGGCTGCTCAAGAATTTTTTCCACTACTGTCTGTATAACAGCTATGACTTTCTGGTGGCAGGTTATTCCTGTGACGCCTGCCTGTGCGACTTGAACAAAGTGCCAGTCCTGCAAGACGCGGTCGATGAATTATCAAAGAGCCTTGTTGACGGTTTGAGATTGAAAGACGAGCAGGCGCAGGAGCTTGTACGCGAGCGCGTCCTGCTGGCTCATCTCGATTCGCAAAGTTACTTTCTGGAGAATTACACTGACCTGTACGATTTCTGCTTCAGGCTGCAACGACGAATTGAGGTCGCCGTTAACGGAAAAATGCCGGTCAGGTTGCGGGCGATCAATGAAGCGTGCAAGAAGGTGATGGAGGTCTTGGAGAAAGGCGTCGAAGGAAACGACGAACGGCTGATCGTCCGCTCGGATTTTGTCGGCCCGGCGTACCAATACTCACACGGCTTGTCTGTCTATTTTCCGTGGTCTAAGCCGCTTAACAAAGAGTTTTGGCCTCTGGATTATAATGATTACGAATTCGTTAAGTCTGCTAAGAAGAAGAAACAAACCTCATGGAGCGAATTTTTGGAGGTCTATTTCAAGAACACAACGCGTAAAACCCGTGCGCTTGAATTCCAGGAAACAAGCGCGCCCGGCTGTGAGCAGGAGACCGGACAAGTCATCCCTTCGATACAGGTTTCAAGTGTGGGAAAAGTTGTTTATAGAAATGAAGCAGCCCTCCGCTTTCAGGATGAAATACTCGAAGCATTTTCCAGAGGCGTGTTCAATAACGAAGGCGAGTTAAGCAAACCCAACGCGGACTCTTCGCAGGGCGATGGCTGTACCTGTCAATCCATCAAGAATTTTCCGCAGTTCACCCTAGAGGCACGGTCAAAAAAAGCCGCTGATAAAAACCTCGACTGTGCACCATCAAGCCAGACTTTATTGCACGACACGTCTTACGAACGTGATGATGACGGACAGAGTTTCGTCTTCGACAACTTGTTTGAGTAAGGCAGGTCTCGCACAGGAGACACCATTGTTGAGCAAAGCTATGCGACCAATGAAACTGCCGCGACATCTCTTGATGCTGCCAGCCCTGATTCTTTGGGCCGCTCTCTGCCTGCACGGGCAGGCGGCTCCGGACGCAGGAGAGATGGCGCGGCAGCTCGCACGCGCGTCAAACGACAACGCGATTAGTCTCGAAGATCGTCAAGAGTCTCTGCGAAAGCTGGAAGAAGCCGCGCGCCTCTTTCTGAGCGTGGACGAGAAGATCGAGGCGGCACGTGTGCTGAATCGCGCGGGACGCCTACAGCTCATACTTAATCAGCCTGTGGATGCCATCGCCAGCCACACGAAAGCATTAGACCTGCTCAAACAGAAGCCCGACACTGCGGCGGAGGTTGACGGGTTAAACGGACTCGGCGCGGTCTATTTCGTGCAGGAGAAAAAGAAGGAGGAGGCTGAGACAGCCCTTCAAAGAGCAATCGAGTTGAGCGAGCGGGCAGGGTACGCTGCCGGTCAGGCACAAGCCCTGCTCACTCTAAGTGATGTACAGAACACCTATAATCACGCCTTAGCACTACAGACGGCGCAGAGCGCGCTCAAGCTCTGGCAAAGGCTGGACGACAAGCCGGGGCTGGCGCGTACCTACGCCCAAATCGGCCAGTACTACATGGCGCAGAATATACTGACCGAGTCCGCACAAAACTATGAGCAGGCGCTCGGACTCTGGCTTGAATTAAATAATCCTGCGGAGCAAGCCGAAGCCCTCACCAATCTGGGTTACATCGAGCATCGCAAGGGCGAGTGGTCGGATGAAATTTCATTCTACACAAAGGCTCAGGGTCTGATCGACGAACGAGCCGAGCCGGAAAAGATGGGACAGATTGCAGCCGGAATAGCCGGAGCTTTCAATGAGAGCGGAATGCCGGAAATCGGCCTGACTCATTTTCAAAGAGCATTAGAATATTATCAAACGGCACAAAACTCCGGCGACGTGGCTGATGCAACTTTCAGAATCGGTGTATCTTACTATCTTTCAGGAAACAATCAGGAAGCGATAACTTACATACAGCAAGCTCTTGCGCTCATCAACGGCAACGGCAACACCCGCATCGCAGAGTGCGACGAATATCTCGGTAGAGTTTATATATCGACAGGCCAATACGAGCTTGCCCTTCAACATCTGCAACCCGCACTCGCCATTTACATAAGGGCTTTCAATCCCAAAGAGGCGGCGCGCGTGCAGGCTTTGCTCGGGCAAGTTGCGGAGCAGCAGGGAGAGCCAGAACGCGCGCGGCAATATTATCGCCTTGCTTTAAAGTCCTTTACTAAATTGTCAGACCGGATAAATCAGGCTGCGGTCTTTTATGCGCAGGGTCGGTTAGAGTTAAAGAGCATGAACTATGACGCCGCAGAAGAGAATTTGCAGAAGTCCATCGAAGCCACGGAAGACATTCGCCGCGTTTCCAAGAGCACAGACCTGACCGCAGCCTTCTCTGCGACCGTGTACGAACGTTACGAGAAGTACATCGAGTGTCTGATGCAAAAACATGCGGCGCAGCCATCTCAGGGACTCGACGTGCGAGCCTTTGAGATGAGCGAGCTGGCACGCGCTCGCTCGCTCGCGGAGTTGTTGAGAGCATCTGCCATAAGCCTTGTGCCCGGCCTCGATCCACAGTTAGCGCAGCAGGAAAAATCGCTCCGTCAATCGCTGCGTGTGAAAGAGGACTATAAGGTCGCGCTCTTGAGCCGAAAGAAATATCAGATGGAAGAAGTAACGGCGTTGGATGCGGAGCTCGCGCGTCTCGAAACGGAATACAAACAGGTCACAGAGGACATACGCGCTCGCTATCCGTCTTACGGGCAACTCACGCAACACGCCGCCACGGACTTACGAAAGATTCAGGAGCAGGTCATCGCAGACGATAAGACAGTGCTTTTGGAATACAGTCTGGGGGAGGACAAAAGCTACGTCTGGGCTGTAACGCGCGATAGTATCAAGAGCCACGAGCTGCCCGCTCAGGCCGAGATTATCAGGGCGGCGAAAAAAGTTTATAAATTGCTGGCTGTTGCTCCCGACCCGAACGCGGCAGACGAGCTGACTCCGGCTCTTCAGGAATTGAGCCGTATGATCTTGTCGCCCGTCGCCACGGAATTGAACAAGTCTCGAATCATAGTCGTGGCCGATGGCGCACTGAATTACATACCCTTTCAAGCTCTGCCCGCGCCCTCTTCGGGCAGCGAATTTCTTCTCGCCGATTGCGAAATCGTCAACGCTCCCTCGGCCTCAATCCTCTCAGAGCTGCGGCAAGAGGTAACGCAGCGTCAACCGGCCACGAAGATGCTCGCGGCATTTGGCGATCCGATCTTTGCTTCAAACTATGCGGTACGCAAGGACGATGGCGTCAATCAGGCTGCGATTGCGATGCAAGCGCCCGACACAGGCCATTTGGGTCAGGCATTGCGTGATGTCGAGCTTAACGGCGACTCTTTTGATCCCACAGTCCTTCAGCCCCTCTTTTACGCCACGCGTGAGATAGCCAATCTGCGTTACGTTGCCAATGATGGACAATCTTTCGTGGCTGCGGATTTTTCCGCCACACGTGATCAACTGCTCAACGCGGATTTGACGCACTATTCGATTCTTCATTTCGCCACACACGGCTACTTTGATACCAAACGTCCGGAACATTCCGGCCTCGTGCTTTCCACGGTTGATAGAGACGGGCGTGCGCTGAACGGCTTTGTCGGCCTGCAAGATATTTATCAGCTACGCGCGCCGGTTGATCTGGTGGTCTTGAGCGCGTGCCGGACAGCCCTCGGCAAAGACGTGCGCGGCGAGGGTCTGATCGGACTCACACGCGGATTTATGTATGCGGGCGCGGCCAGCGTGGTGTCGAGTTTGTGGAAAGTTGAGGACGAGTCAACCTCGGAGTTGATGAAACAGTTTTACGCTAACATGCTGGAACGGGGGATGGCTCCTGCGGCGGCTCTGCATGCGGCTCAGAACAGCATACGGCAAAGACCAGAGTGGCGTTCGCCCTACTACTGGGCTGCGTTTACCTTTCAGGGCGAGTATCGCCATCCAGTCAAGAACGCGCCGCCAGCCGTACGCGCCACTACGGCATTGAAGCGGAATATGATGATCAGCGGGGCGGCGTTGTTGACCTTGTTGGCGGGTAGCGCGTGGTGGTATCGCCGTCGAAGGCTGCGGATAGCCTGAAGAGGGATGATTGCTATTCTGCGTTGAAGAAATAGCTGCCGAGACGTTGCTCACCGCCGTCGTCTTTGACGGCAAAGAGTTTTAAGACGTATTGCCCGCGCGCGAGCTGCTCCGCCGGAATCACGACCGAGACGGATTGAGCCTCCTGTCCATCAATCTCTAAAGATTTTTTTTCTCCGTAAATATTTTCCATTTCAACCCGGTGGCGTGTCGCGGCGGCTGAGCCTGCGGGGAGCGTTAAAGTAATTCTCAACGCGTCTGCATTGAGCGGGAGTTTTACGTTTCCGGCTTGTGCGCCTTCGCCCCGATTGTTTGCGCTGGCGTTCAAGGTCAGCGCGGCGAATGTCCTGGGCGCGAAAGTGTGCGTGGGGATAAGCAACAACGCACCGATTAAGATGACTATCGCAGCCATCGCCGCGCCCACACGGAGCGGCAACATCTGGCCGCTCCAAAATGCGCGGAGTCGCTCAATCCATGTCGGCTTAGGCGGCTCGACGGGGACAGGTGGAACTGTGTGTTTGTCAACGTGGCGTAACAGTGCAGCCGCTACATGGACGCGCTCCTCACGGGCTGCTGTCGTCAGGTAGTTCAGCTCAAAGTGTTGACGCTGTTCCGGCGCAAGCTCGTTACGCAGATAATCGTCTATCAACTCATCCTCGACCAAATTTATCTGTGCAGGCCAGCTCTCCTGCTCAAAGCACAGTTCCTCGAATTGCTCCGCCTCGCCTTCGGGCAGTTCTTTCAGTAGATAAGCGATAATGCGTTCGTCAGTCATTATTTCTCTAAAAAAGAGTCAAGCTATGTGGATTGTTGTCGCCAGAACATTTTGTGCATGTTCTATCTGATAATGCTCGAAATCTCACATTTGTCACACACCATAAATTTGCGCTCTATCCGTCTCCTGAATGTTTCTTCACACAATCGGTCAATTTGGTGCGCAAACGCGTCACGCGCATACGCAGGGCCAGCACCGTAGTCTTCATGTTCTCAGCCAGTTGGCGGCGGTGTATAGAGCGTGCGCGGCCACGGATGTCACGGCAGTATTCCTCTAAAAGTTGTTGGTCTTCAACAGTTAATTGTTCAAAGCAAGGCTGCAAAAGATTATCAATTCTTTTCACCTGCTCATCGGAAGAGCCGATGGGGTTTTCGATTGATTTTTGATGAGCAGAGTTTTCACGGATGATAATCCGCAAGCGTTCCCTTGCGACATTGCGAGCAATGCCAAAACAGTATTTGTCTACATCAGGCACAATCGCGCCGCCAGTTATTTTGAGCGCCGCACGATCAATAGTTACATCAGCAGCCTGCACCGGATCGGTAAGGCCTTTCGTACTGAAGAAACCGACAAGCTTTGCGTGCAGGCGTATGTAGTGATTACTTGCTTCTTCGCCATCGGGAGAGAGGGCGTCCAAGAATCCAGCAAAGACCTCTTTGTCCACAATTCGACCGGGCTTTGAATTATCTTGAGGGGAATCTGTCATGTCCAGCTTTATCAAGCTTGCAATTATACGCAGACCTGCAAATGATCGTGTGGCTGCTACTCTTTTTAACTGCTTAAATGTAGAGACGAACGGTGAGCAGCCAGCATTGTACAACATTAGCCGGTGTAAGCAAGGCATTTGTATCAACTACGATTGTCCGGATTTGGGAACGGATTGTCGCGTTCCCATGCGTCCCCAGACCCGGTTTGTTTGGAACAGTAGAGCACGATTTCCACTTCTTAAATATTCACCCGACTGAAAGGCAATAACACCTTTGCACTAACGGTCGTCGAATCTTACACGTTGCGGCGAACGAG
The DNA here is from genome assembly GCA_964246305.1 of uncultured Pyrinomonadaceae bacterium. Classification (GTDB taxonomy): domain Bacteria; phylum Acidobacteriota; class Blastocatellia; order Pyrinomonadales; family Pyrinomonadaceae; genus JACMLC01. The sequence goes on along the minus strand of CAXTPS010000020.1, from coordinate 36,343 downwards.
GCTGGCGGCGACCGCTACCAGTTCTGCCAGCTCGACCGGCTTTGGCACGTGCATCTGGTAACCCGCACGCAAGGCATGTAGCCGGTCTTCAGTCCTCGCGTAAGCGGTCAAGGCGATGGCTGGAATATTCCCGCCCTTGTCTACGGGCAAAGCTCTGATTTTTTTGATGAGTTCGTAGCCGTCTTCGCCCGGCATTCCGATGTCGCTGATCAAGAGGTCAGGCAGGTCATTCTCTATGGCTTCAAGCACCGCCTGAGTCGAGCCTGCGGTTCTCACTTCCGCGCCGCATTGGCCGATGCCGACTTTGAGTAAATCCCGCGCGTCGGCCTCGTCATCCACGACCAGCACCTTCAGCCCGTCCAATCTTTCATAACAATCATAAGAAGGAAGAGTCTCTCTGGCCGCCGGGTGGACGCGCTCTGCAAAATCGGACTTCTGATAAACGGGAACTAATGGAAGCTTGATGACGAAGGTTGCGCCATGGCCTTCGCCCGCGCTCTCAGCCTGCACCGTTCCTCCATGCAGCTCTATGAGGTGGCGTGCGATTGCCAGCCCCAGACCGAGTCCGCCGTGTTTGCGAGTCGTCTTCTGGTCTGCCTGTCGGAACCGCTCGAAGACGTGAGGCAGAAACTCCGGCTTGATCCCGACGCCCGTATCGCTTACCGCAATCTCGATGTGTGAGTTGATACGCTCAAGCCTGACCTGAACCCGCCCGCCACGCGGCGTGAACTTGATAGCATTCGCCAGTAGATTCCATATCACTTGTTGAAGGCGTGCCGGGTCGCCTGCGATAGAAATCGCGCCTGTGTCCATCACCTTCTGAATCCGCACATTTTTGGCCTCGGCTGCCGGACGCAGAGCCTCGATAGCGGATTCGATGAATGAGCCGGGGTCAACGTGCCTGATATCGAGGCGCAGCTTACCTGTGATGATTCTTGAAACGTCGAGCAGGTCGTCAACCAGTTGCGATTGGGCACGCGCATTACGTTCGATGGTCACGAGCGCACCGCCCGCACTTTCTGTGTCGAGTTGTCCGGCGCGCAAGAGATACGACCAGCCGAGAATGGCTGTGAGCGGCGTTCGCAATTCGTGTGAGACGGTCGCAAGGAACTCGTCTTTCAGGCGGCTCGCTTCGCGCAGCTCTTCCGCCGTGCGCCGCTGCTCGTCAATATCAGTGTTCGTTCCGAACCAGCGCGTGATGAGACCCTGAGAATTGCGTAGCGGGTTAACGCGTGTCAGGAACCAGCGGAATATTCCGTCCGCGCTTTTCAGCGGGAACTCCATCTCGAACGGCTCGCCTGTCTCGATTGAGATGCGCCAACGCTCCATCACTTTTGGCAGAATTTCCGGGTCGTGTACGGACTGCCAGCCGCATCCTTCCATCTGCTCCGGCGTCGTGCCCGTGTAGTCGTACCACCTCTGGTTGTACCAGAAGATATAGCCTTCGGCATCCGCCATCCAGACCAGTTGCGGCACGGCGTCGGCGAGTGTGCGTAGCTGCCGCTCGCTCTCACGCACGGCCTCTTCGGCCTGCTTGCGGTCGGTGATGTCGAGCGACAGGTAAAGCACCGAGCCGTCCGTGCCGTCTCGCCCCGGCAGCGCAGTCCACGTCACCAAAAGTTGTCGCCGTCCCTTAGGCAGCTCGACTTCGATCTCCTCACTCTCGCCATGGCCGGTCGCGTACACCCGGTCGAGAATAGGGGCCACTACTTTGTCAGCTTCAGGCACGGCTTCGGCGTGCGGTCGCCCCAATAGCTGCTCTGATGAACGACCGACGAGTTCGCATGTCTCACGATTGACGAGCAGGAACCTGTGGTCTGAGCCTCCCAGCACACCTATGGCGAGCGGTGCGTGTTCCAGCACCTGATTGATAAAGTCCCTTTGTCGCTCGGCCTCTGCACGCGCTGACTGTTCGCTTGACAGCAACTGCTCAAGCTCACCTCTGGACTTCTGAAGCTCTTCTTCAGCCTGCTTGCGTTCTGTGATGTCGCGCGTGAAGCAGCGCGTGTGTGCGAAATTATTTTCCTCCCACTTTACGTTCGAGTTGATGAGCACATGCCTGATAGAGCCGTCCTTACACCTGAGCCGCGCTTCGTAGTTATGAAGCGTCTCTTTATTAAACAGCCTGCTCAAGATGTTATTGATCACATCCTGATCGGCATGAAAATCCGCGATGTGATGACCGATGTACTCTTCGCGTGTGTATCCCAGCAGGTCGAGTTCTGCCCGATTCGCCCACAGGATAATCCCGTCCGCCCCGACCCAGTGCAAACCCACCGAAGAGTTCTCGATGAAGTCCGTCAGCTCATCCTCGCGCCTGCGCAGAGCCTCCAAAGCACGCTTCCTCTCGCTGATGTCACGCGCGATTTTGGAGGCTCCGATGATGCTGCCGTCCGGCACTCTGATCGGCGATACCGTCAGCGAGATATCAACGCGCGTGCCATCCTTGCGCATGCGAATGGTCTCATAGTGCTCAATCGACTCGCCGCGCCTGAGTCGCGCCAGGACAGCAGGCTCTTCGTCTAAGTGGTCTTCGGGAATCAGAATGGTCACGGACTTTCCGATGACCTCTTCGGCCTTGTAGCCGAAGATGCGTTCCGCTCCCCTGTTCCAACTCGTGATGATGCCGTCGAGAGTCTTGCTGATGATGGCGTCATCGGCTGAATTAATGATGGCGGCGAGCCAGTAGGGAGCCAGTTCGCCGCTTTGCAAAGCGGCGAGCGAATCTTTCGTGGTTTTATTGCCGGGTAAATCCACCGGCGGAGGCACGCTGGGCATAGGTATACGTACCGGGTGAAACCAAAGAAAAATACAGGCGGGGGAATTTATGGGGACGGGCGGATTTCACCGCTCCCGCTCTGATATTACCACAACTCGACCACCGCACTATTTTTCCCACGCGAGACGATGCCTCATTCGACCCGCGAGAAGCGATGCGCTACGCATTCGCTTTGTGCCTTGAGAAATTGCTAGACTTGAGCGACACGCGCGCCGGGTTACAAACACACACGGCGAATTCAATGCTTCGCAGAGTTCAGGTTTATGAAGACGGTTTTAGTAAGGAGTCGAGATGATAAAAGTTGAAGACATGACGACGGATGAGATGCATGCTCTCCTGCTGCGTGCGGGATTCGGGCACCTCGGATGCACGCGCGATGAGCATCCTTATGTTGTGCCGATGCATTATGCTTATGACGGGCAAGACCTTTACTTCTTCACCACTGAAGGGACGAAGACCGAATTCATCGCTGCCAATCATGAAGTCTGCTTTCAGGTCGAAGAGGTCGCTGACGCATCAAGCTGGCGCAGCGTCATGTTCATCGGCGAGGCGCGTAAACTCACCGACCCTGAGGAAGCAGAGCACGCGATGCAGCTTATAACGGAGAGCAACGAGTCGCTCACTCCCGCACTCAACAAGACGGAGATCGGCGCATGGCATCGTGAGAGCCATGTTGCGATTTACCGTGTTCGTGCCAGCGCCATCTACGGACGCAAGACCGGCTGATGAAAGATAGAAACAGAGAGAACACGAAACACATAGAGGGAAGATAAGCTCGTCTTATCTTCCCTCTATGTGTTTCGTGATTCATATGCTTCAGTGCGTGTCCAGACTGCGCAGAAACGCAATTACATCGGCGCGTGCGCGCGCGTCCGAGATGTAGAAGGGATGCGGAACAGTGGCGCCGCGAGCCGGATCGAATAGTTTGTCCAGACTCTTTACCATGTCATCGTGTAGGAACACAGGCTTGCGCGCGAGGTCGAGCAGGAGCGGCAGCGCGTTGCCGCGTATGTCTCCGCGTATAGAGGCGTTCACTATCGCCATCTTGTCGTCGAAGAAGAAACCGGGCGTATCCTCGACCGGATTTAGCGGCGGCATCCGCTGTGCAAGCACGACCGGATTGTCGCCGGGGAAAATCTGTTTCATCGGGACGATGAAAGCCGGGACGGGCTTGCCCTGCTCCACATTATGACAGGTCGTACAGCCGGAAGTGCGGAACAACTGCCCACCGCGCGAGACAACCTGCGCGTCCACGTTTGCGCCGTCCGGCGCGGGCAGGCTCACCAGATAAGCATTCAGGTCGAGCAGCTTGGTGTTGTCCACGCGAAGGCCGAGCGGGGCGTCCAAGCTGCCGGGCTGCGAGTGCGGCGCGGCCTTGACGAAGGGATAGCCCGACACTTTCGTGTCCTTGAGCACCTTCACATAATCGTCTGCGATCTCGTCGCCCGCCGCGCCGCCCAGTGTGTGCAGGAACGCGCGACCGCCGGGCGTGGTCAGGTTCGTCGGATCGAAGAGCGCCGTGTAAACCAGATTGTTGAAGTCATCCAGCTTTGTGAAAGTCCCTTCGCTGCCGAACGGGGCGGCGAGGTCTTGACGGAAGAGCGGCGTGATGTGCATCGGGTCGCCGTTGCCGTCCGCGCTATCGTCGAACATGCCCACCGGATAATAATTCGGATTTGAGAGATAAGCGTCCACATCTTTCTCAGACGATTTCTCCGTCAGACCTTTCGGCGCACGCCCTAAAGTCTTTCCGCCGTTAGCAGTCAAAGAGAGTTGCAGCACAGGATAAAAAGCGCGCGAGTTGGCTGCTGTCGCAAATATCGCGCCGACGTTCAAGTTGTGATTGGTGCGTCCATCCTGTCGGTGTCCGATTGTGCCTCCGTTTGGCACGCCCAGAATGGCTGCGTCGGTGATCGTGTGGCAGATAGCACAACTGACGCCTACCTTGTCGCCCTTGGCGACATCCAGCTTCCCGTCGCCGTTACTGTCTTTGACGACCAGACCGATGATGGAGTTCGCGTTGAGCAGTTTGATTGTCGTTTTCGGGTCGTTGAAAAGTTTTGATTTCGCCCCCGTCGGGTCTTCCTGCAACTCCTTCGCGACGGCCTGCTGTGTGGCTGCGTCGAGCGCGTCTACGTCCACGCTCAATCCCAGTTTCAGCGCCATGAGCGGAGTCACCTTCGCCGCTACGACGCCCTGCGGCACGCGTGCGGCGTCCGTCCAGAATCCCTCGTTGCCGAAAGTCTCAAAGCGAAAAACATCGCGCCCTACGGCGGCGTCTCCGTCCTCACGCGGAGCACGTGTGCCTTGATTCACAGGCCCGTCGGATTGCATACTTTTGTTCTGGGCGTTGCTTAAATTGTGAGCGACAAAACCCACGAACAAGAGAAAGACGCCAAGTGCAAAAACCCTGGCGACGTTGGCGCTGTGTTTCATGATACGACCCTCCGTGAATCCTGATAGTTGAAGTTAGTTGAAGGGGCAAGGCGTGTTGCTTCTCCCTGAGTCGGACGGAAGAAATCGCTGTCTCGTATTTTCCTCATCGCGGCTCGCATTCCCGCCTGAACCGACTGAAGCGATAAACTCAGGAGCGTGGCTATCTCGTTCTGACGCAGGCCGGAGAAGTAAGCCAGTTTGATTATCTGCTGCTGCACAGGCGAAAGCTCAGCCAACGCTGACTGAACGAATTTCTGTTCCTCTGAAATTATTTCTACTGTTTCTGATTTGGCCGTGATGGGGTGACCGGTTAATTCAAGCGACGCTTGATGAGATTGGCTGTGCTTGTCTGCTCTGAGAAGGACGCTAGCGCGGCTGTGCGCTATCGTGATTAACCATGTCATCGTGTTCTCGCGCTCGTCGGCGGCGGCAGCTTGCTCCCACACCTCTTGATAGACGGCTTCCATAACCTCTTCAGCCGCCGCAGAGTTGCCGAGCATCCGCAACAACAGCCCGTAGATAAACCCGCACGTCGTGTCGTAGAGCGTGGCGAAAGCGGACTCGTCCCCGTTGGCGATACGCTTGACGAGAGTCGCGCTATCCGGACTTCGCCGGTGATGTTCAATAGACCTGTGAGGTAATGTCATCGGTACTCCTTGTTCCCATAAAATGTCCTTGGATAAGAGGTCGAGACCTCCGCCTTCTTTGTGTCGGCTTAACTATCCCGATGCCCTCAACGAAAGGTGTCGCTCCATCAAGCGTTTCAGTTCGCTTAAGGCAAACGGCTTGACCATGTAATCAGTGCATCCGGCAGCAAACGCTTCAGCTTTAGTAGCAAGCTGTGCGTTACCGGAGAGAAAGATAATCGGCACGTCATACGCAGATGCGAGTTCGCGTATGCGTCGCATCGCCGCAAAGCCATCAAGCAACGGAAGCGTGCCGTTCATCAAAATAAGGTCGGGACGCATGCTCTCCGCCAGAGCGGTTGCCATCTCGCCGTTTTCCGCTTCGACAACGCTGATGCCGCCGCGCATCTCAAGTACCGTTCTGAGCATGAAGCGTGTGTCTTCATGGTCTTCGACGATGAGGACGAGTTGAGGCGCGGACGCGGGCGGCCTCTGCGCGGAGTGTGCGCCGGATGTGCGTGCGTCATTACTGCATATAGCATTCATCATAGAGTGAGTGCGCGGCCAGAAAACGACTTGCGAGCGCGTCGCACCTCGCTTGCGCGTTGGAGGTTGTAAAGCTCATGTTTGAAGAAGAATGAAGGGCGAGGTTAATGCTAACCCCGCCCGTTCTTTTCCTCGTTCTTCCCCGTGTTCGTTCTTTTGTCCCGTCAAATGCGGAACAAAGTTCAGGTACGAGATTCCCGCTTGCGAGGAGCCACGCAGAATCTTTCACCCTATATGTACTTTATCGCACATAGAGGCGCTTTTTGGATATTGTGTGAAAACGGGGAGCTTGTAAGGGTAATCCCTTACATAGTCAGGTGAAGGAATTCATTCAGTTATCCTGAAGCCAGCCTTGAAGGAGCGCGTAACGCACGATGTCTATGCGATTTTTCATGCCCATCTTTTCCATCGCGCGCGTCTTATACACTTCGATGGTTCTCACGCTAATGTCGAGGCGTGCGGCGATCTCCTTGTTCGCGTAGCCCCATGCGACGAGGCGTAAGACTTCCTCTTCGCGCCCGCTCAAGTCCTTGTCGGGAGGCGCGCCGCGTGTGGCGCGTTTTCCGAGGGCGTCCGAGACGACCCGCCCTGTGACCGCCGGGTCGAGATAAGTGTTCCCCGCGGCGACAGTGCGAATCGCGCGCACCAACTCGCCGGACGCGCTTTTTTTAAGCAGGTAGCCGGATGCTCCGGCCTTTAAGAGTTTACGCAGGTAAGCGTCGTCGGCGTGTCGCGTCAAAGTCAAAACCTTGACTTCGGGACACAGCGTTTTCAGCCGCTCCGTCGCCTTCAATCCGTTCAACTCCGGCATTGAAATATCCATCACGACGACATCCGGCTTCAGCTCTTGCGCCAGCGTGATTGCCGCGCGCCCGTTGTCGGCTTCGCCGATTGCTTCCATGTCCGTCTGGCGGTTGACGAGCAGCTTTAATCCCTCGCGCATCATTTCGTGATCGTCGGCGAGGAGGACGCGCAGCTTATTCATGTGTCTCTCCCATCTCGCGCCACGGGCGACGCGGGGATACGGACGATGACCCTCGTGCCTTCCAACGGGTGAGATTCGACTTCGGCTGTGCCGCCCACGAGCGCAGCACGCTCACGCATCCCGACCAGCCCTAAACCTTTATCGTTCGCGCCGGAAATATGCTCTGCGTCAAAGCCGACGCCGTCGTCTTCGATGATGAGTGAGACGGCGTCCGCGCGGCCTTCGAGAAGTATGGTGACGCTCGCGGCTCCGGCGTGCTTGGCGATATTGTTCAAGGCTTCCTGCGCGATGCGATAGAGCACGGTGTCAATCTCCGTAGTTGAAGACTCTTTGCCCACGCCGTGCGTCAGCACTTCGACCGGGATGGCGAAGTGCTTTGACCAATTCTGCGCGAAGTTGGTGAGTGCATCTTGCAAGCCTAAATCGTCGAGGACGGTGGGGCGGAGTTCCCAGACGAGGAAATCAACATCCGCGTCGAGCTGGCGGGCGACCGCTTCCAGAGTTTCAACCTGCTCGCACAATCTTTGCTGCTCGCCGCAGTCTTCTTTGAGCATCCCAAGTTTCAGAAGCAGCACGGTCAATTGCTGCCCGAACTGATCGTGCATGTCGCTTGCAATCCGGCGGCGTTCTTTCTCTTGCGCCATGACGAGGCGGCGCAAAATCGAAGCGCGCTCACATTCCGCCTTTCGTCGTTCGACCATTTCCGCTTGCAGGCTAGCGTTCATCTCCACCAATTCCACGGTGCGTTCGGCGACTCGCTGTTCGAGCTGTTCGTTCAACTTCATCAGCGACTCTTCCGCACGCTTGCGCTTGGTGATGTCGCGAATAATAGCCTGCAATACACCATCTCGAATCATCTTCCCGCTAATCTCCACCGGAAGAAGCGCTCCGTCTTTGCGGCGCAACCGGCGTTCATTTAGCAGTGTTTTGCCAGCGCGCAACTCATCGAAGCGAATAGGATCAACAGCAAGGTCTTCGGCGGGGATTAAGTCTCTCACGTTGAGCCGCAGCAGTTCCTCAGAGGTATAGCCGAGCATCTCGCAGAGTTTCGAGTTTATCTCAATAAAGTTTCCCTGCATGTCGTATGTGTGAATGCCATCAGAAGCCTGTTCCATCAGCAAACGGTACTTGTTTTCGCTTTCACGCAATGCGGTTTCGACTCGTCTGCGCTCGGTGTAGTCACGCGTTGAACCCGCGACCACTTCCACCGTCCCGTCGGAGGCTTTGACCGGAGTGAAGATATATTCATAAAACCCTTCCGCGCCGGTCGGGCTGGTATAGGGTGTCTCATCCCTGAGCGCCTGCCCTGTGTCGAAGACCTGCTGAATCTGTTGCTGAAGCTGTAACGCTAAGTCGTCTGGATATTGAAGGTCGAAGAAATTCTTGCCCACCGCTTCGTCGAGCCTCAGTCCCCACAGGTCGAGCAGCGGTTGATTCGCATAGATGAAACGCCCGTCGCGGTCGAAGATGTATGCGAAGTCGGTGATAGATGAAAGCGTAGTGTTAAAGACATTGGATTGCCGCTCTAATTGGCGTGTGAGTTCTAGCAGTGAGTCTTCCTGCCGCTTGCGCCCGGTAATGTCGCGGATCATAGTTGTGATGTACTTATTATCCGCGACATTTGAGGCCGAGACGGAGGCTTCGAGATCAATCGCGCTTCCGTCCTTTCGCTTGCCTTTGAACTCGTATTCAGAGGGCGGTTGTTCGCCGCGCAAGCGACTCCTGCCAAACTCAAGTAATCGCTCAGCGTCTTCGGGTGAGACGACAACTGAGATGTGCTGGCCGATTAACTCTTCAGGATCGTCGTAGCCGAACATCTGTAAATAGGATTTATTAACGTAGAGGATTTTTTCGTTATCTTCAACGAGAATTCCCTCATGCGATGCCTCGAAGATAGTCCGCAGCCACTGCTCGCTCTGTTTCATCTCTCTTCGATACTCCACATTTGAAACTGAACCACTCCTCAGATTCCTTTGTCTGCGCAGTTCATCCGGCTCAGAATATTCTGAAATCCTTTATCACCGCGCAGGCTCGCCCATTCCGCTCTGTTAGATATACGAGCGCAAGCGGTAAATCCGTTTTTGACTGCCTGTTCGAGCGTGTTGAGCGCATCCTTTTTTCTGTTTCCGAGCGCGAAGGCGCGTGCCAGCTCAAATAAAACGTTTGGGCTTTGCGGATTGACGAGCCGCGTCAACTCCAGATTGGCGATCATCATCTCGTAATCTTTCTGCCGCTCGTTGACATACAAAGCCGTTTCGTAGGTGTCGCCGGAAATCTGGTCTAAGATTCTACGCGCCAATCTTCTGTTGCCGGAGTCGGCGGACGCTTTCGCACGCTGCCGCCAGATTTCCAAATCGTCCGAGACTTTTTTCAAGGCCGCGCTTTTACCCGACGCATCGAGCAATTCCGCGCTCATGGCGATGATTTTGCTCGCCGTTCGCTGTTGCTCATCAAACGAGCTTTTTTCTTCATCCGCCAATTTTTTATAGGACTTTTGCTGTTGAATCCCGTGGAGATTTTCAGCCGCCGCTTTCGTGTCGGAAACATTTTTGAAGTCGCTGACAATCGCTTCGTAACTCCGCGCCGCCTCTATGATGTCGCCTTTCTCAAAAAGCGTTTGCGCTCGATTCGCTTGCTTGAGCAGCAAACCTTCTACGAACTTTTCATCCATGCCCATACGCCCGGATTTCATCGCTTGCAGGTTCAGCCATTCGAGCGCGTCGAAAGCCAAATCTTTCGGCAGCCACCCGTGCCGCCCGTCAAAGACGGCTAGATGATTCGTCGTGCCGTTCTTATTTAACAACGCAAAAGTTTTGACCAGCTCAGGATAGTTAAAATCGTCTACGCCCGCAGTGCCGAAAACAGAGAAGGAGAGTGGTTTGTCGAGCGGAAATTTCGATGGGAATGTCGCCCCGCAGACGATAACTCCCGCCAGGCATCCGCGACACGACGCGGCGAAATAAGTTGCGACCCTCGCGCCGCCCGACACGCCTGTCGCATAAGCTCTTTTGTCGTCAAGACTGAACCTCGCGTGCGTGTCCGTCCAAAAGGCTGTGATAACTTCCGACAGCTTTTCACTGCTGATATTGTTCTGCGAATTGTTCGAGCCGACGAGGATGAAGCCGTATCGCTCGGCTGCTTCGCGGAAAATCTCGACGGGGACTTTGCCGCGCGCGAACGCATCGAAGGCGTAAAGCACAGCCCATTTTTTCTCAGGCGTGTAGTTCGACGGCAGGTAGAGCGAGTAATTCTGCGCGGGATTATTCTGACACGTGACTTTTTCAACGACCACGCCGCGCGGCAAGTCGTCATTTGAAGTCGCTTGCCCTCTGCCGGTTATCGAAACGAGCAGTAAGCAAATTACCAAAAGGCAAAATTTCGCGGCGCAGTTTTTTCTCAATCGTTACCTTCCAAATCCGTCGCCCCATTATAAGTGTTCCGCGTACGTCTGTCTGATGAAATTCAGGGAACTATCTATCAATGCGAAAACATCTCACGCAAAGGCGCAAAGGCGCAAAGAAAAGCACGCAAGGAAAAAGTGGCATTCAATCCCTTAGCGGCCTTCCTTTGCGTCTTTGCGCCTTTGTGGGAACCTGTCTTTTTCTACTCCTCGTTTGAAATTGACCCACTACCGAAATTTCACGCTAACCGTTTTGACCTTTTTCAAATGCATCCACGCCCGCTTGGGCGACCTCAACGTCCTGGTCAACAGTGCCGCCGGAAACGCCGATGGCGCCGATGATTCTGCCGTCGCGCTGAAGCGGAATGCCGCCGCCGAAAATAATCACGCGTAAATTATTGCTGGCATGAATGCCGAAACACATCTCGCCCGGCTGCGAAATTTTCCCTAACGCCGCGCTCGGCATATCGAACGCACGCGCCGTGTAAGCTTTGTTGATGGCGATGTCAATACTGCCTTGCCACGCGCCGTCCATGCGCGCGAACGCCGTCAGATTATTGCCCTCGTCAGTGATAGCAATGTTCATCATCACGCCGATTTCTTCAGCTTTCTGGCGCGCTGCTGCGATCACGCGCAACGCTTCGTCCAATGTAATGCCGTTCGCCGCCGGCGTCGGTTTTTCTTTTCCGAAAAGCGCCATGATTTATTCTCCTGTTAATGTTTCCGTTTCTTAACTTTGGTTCTGAAATGGCATCGGAACCTAGGCTACTTCTCTCCAGACCCCGGCTCGGCCATTTTGCGATGCTGTTCGGCGAGCATCTCTGAAGGCGTCACCAGAGCGATTGCCGATTGCAGCTTGTTCTTCCAACCGCTGACGACATCGCCTTCACCGTTCATCATCGCGTCAAAGCCGGTCTTGGCGACATCAGCCGGATCGTCCTTCTTCTGCTGTCCAACCTTTGTGTCGAGCATGTCCGCGCGCTCGAAGAAATCCGTCTCGGTCGCGCCCGGCATGAGACACGTGACCGTCACGCCCGTGTCTTTCAGTTCGGCTCTGAGCGCGAACGAGAAGGAATCTATGAAAGCCTTCGTGCCGTTGTAAACTGCCTGATACGTGCCCGGCATGAAGCCCGCGATTGAGCCTGTGATGAGGACGCGCCCTTGCCCGCGCTCCTTCATGTCGCGCCCGACTTTTTGCAACAGATAAATAGTTCCGGTGATGTTGGTGTCAATGACGTGCCGCACTTCGTCGAAATTCTGGTCGAGAAAGCCCTTGCCCAGACCATGTCCCGCGTTGGCGAGCAGCGCATCAACGGCGCGCCCTTTCGTCGCGGCGTAAAGTTTATCAACGCCTTCGAGTGTGGCGAGGTCGGCCTCGACAGCCTCGACCTCAACGCCAATCCGGCGAAACGCATCTGCCGCTTCGTTGATGGAACTCTCATCGGCGGCGACTACCAAGTCATAGCCATTTTCGGCGCAGAGTTTGGCGAGTTCGTAGCCGATGCCGGACGATGCGCCTGTGACGATTGCGAGTGGACGTGAATTTGAAGACATGAGTTAATCCTCCCTTTAGATTCGTTCGAAACTGTTCTAATAACTCGTGTGATAGCACGTCGCTCAATGTTGATTGATGTCCATTCTGTATGTGTTGTCTAAACCTCACATTTAATTGTCCGTGGCTCGTGCTGACTGGACTTTGCCGTCTTGCCAACGCGCCGCAACCGGCAACTCGTCGCGATCTATATCTTTAACCGTGAGCCTTCCGGTCGGCGGCGTTTTTCCTTCTCTCCATAGGTAGTCGTTCAAGAGGCGTGCGGCCTGCATAGTCCGGAAAGAGCTTTCGGGGCAGCCGTCAAAGACGATTGTCAAAGCTATAGAAGATCAGGTCGAGCAGCGCCGTCTCCGGTTAGTTAACGTTGTAACCAACTTCAAAGTAGAGAAAATGATTTCCGTTGGTCACATTCGCATTGCCGATGGAGTACGCGCCGTAGCCTGCGAGCTTCCTTGTAAATTTGAAGTAACCGCCCGGCGTGAAATATCCGCTCGCGTGCTTCCCTGTAAACCAATCGGCCTGCACTCCAAACCTGCGGGTCACGGGCTGCTCGAATGTAAACTGGCCTCCCGCGCGGTTCGCGTCCGTCGCGACTACGTTCTTGCTGAAGAAGTATCCGCCGAACCCGACACGTGTCCCCGTCCTGAAAGTCTTTTGGAACATCGCGTAGGAGTACGTGCCCAGATCGTAGAACTTGTTCCGCACGGGTATGAACAGGTTAGCTCCGACCGCCATCGCCCAGCCGTTATCACCGCCGTCGTAAATCTTCCATTTCACGGCGGGTACGAGCGTCGTCGCGTCCGCTCCCGGCTGTATGTTTCCGGTGACGTTGAGTCCGACCTCGACCCGGCCATCCACGCCCACCACAGCGCGCGGCACGACCGAAGAGAACTTCGGATCGTTCGGCTTCGCGCTGATGTCCGCCTCTAAATAGACCTTGCCGGGTTCGAGCACGTCAGTGGTCGGCACGTTGAAAATCGTCTGCTGTGCCTGAGCCTGCAATGTCATGCCACAGAGCAGCGCAAAAATTGCGATGCCTGTAGCTATGTGTGAACGCATATGTTTGCTTGGCTTCACCGTCTTCACAGACTCGCCGGAATTTCTTCGATAGCTCTTCTCCATACGCTCCTCCAAAAGATCGAGACAACACCCGCCCGCCAGCAGCAGTGGAATTGTCGAAAGCAGTAGAAAACTTCCCACGCCATGCAGGGACATGCCGCCCGACTCATCTCCGAGCATCCATGCAACGGCAGATAACAACGTGCCGGAGATGACCGCGACGATTCCTCCGGCAAGCCCGAATACTACGCCAGCCGCTTGCCATGTCCAACCAATTCGCCGCGATGCCTGATACATTTCTTTCAGGCGGGTCTGTGTCTCATTCAGCTCTCTCAGCGAGTCGTAATCTCTATTCAATTTTTTTTCACCTCTGCTCACGACACAAAGAGAGCGCGAAGCACACGCTCCGCGCTCTCTGTAATCGCAAGATTGTTCGTGCCCTTCTCATTGAAAGCCTTCGTCAACGGCAAGAGCTATTACTTCTTGCCGGTAACAAGATGCTACTTGCCCGCGCATAAGAAAGGGCTAAAAGGTTCGTAAATGTTTTATAGACCTCTTGCAAAAGTGGTTAATGGCTGAGTTCAAAGTTGTACAGCCCCGCGATCAAGTTGAACCTCAATGAGAAACCCTTTCTTCGGTTGCGATAGCGCTCTAACAGAATGCGAAAGATTTTCAAACTGCGAATCACATTTTCAACCACGATCCGCCGCCTTGAGAGTTCACGATTAGATCGCTTCTCGTCTCTCGTGAGTTGGTGTTTCTTCGACCTCTTCTTCGGCGTCTGGCTCCGGTCGTGCAGTTTCGAGAGTCCCTGATAACCGCTGTCAGCCAGAAGTTCAAGGCTCTCGTGCAACCCCAGTTGGCTGCGTTTGTAAAGAGCAAAGTCATGCACGTGGCCGCGACCATGAGCGGTGCAGATAACTTGACGGGTGCGCCCGTTGACGACCACTTGGCTTTTCAACGTGTGTCGCTTCTGCTTGCCGCTGTAATAGGCTTTTTGCTTTTTTTCGGACGTTCTATTGGAGTTTCAGCCACATCCACGACGATGAATTCGATCTCATGGTCTGAGGGCTGCAACTTCTTTTTGCCCGGCAAGGTGAAAGCCTTCGACTTGGTCAAAATATCTTCCACCCTGCGGATCGTGCGCCAGACGCTCGATTCATGGATGCCCCAACTGCGGGCGATGTGGAAGAAGGTGCGATATTCGCGCCAGTATTCGAGTGTCATCAAGACTTGATCTTCGACTGACAGCTTGGGTGGTCGTCCAGTCTTAATTCTCTGCTTTGCTAAATGGTCAGACACGATTTCGACCATCTTGTGAAAAGTTTCGGGTTTGACTCCGCAGTATCGTTTGAAGAGCGTGGGTCGTAAGTTTTTAATTTGTTCGTAGCTCATCGGTTGATGCCTCTGAGCTATTTGTTGCACTAACTACCGGACTTTTGCAAGAGGTCTTATAAAGAATCAGGAGTCGGCGGGATCGAGTTTTCCAGAGTGGTTTTCAGTTGAAGGTAAGGGGAGGATTATTTAATCACACAGGACACAGAGGGATTTCAAATTCGTAATCTCAAATCTCAAATCTCAAATATTTAAATCTCTCCCTTCATGTGAAAACCGCTCTAAGCTCCGGGGTCGAAGCGGTAGCCGATCCAAGGCTCTGTGAGGATGTAGCGCGGGGTAGTCGGCTGCGGCTCGATTTTCTTTCGCAGTTGTCCGGCGAAGACGCGCAGGTATTCCGTCTGTTCCGCAGACTCGCCGCCCCAGATAGCCGTGAGCAGCGTGCGATGTGTCAGCACCTTTCCGGGGTGGCTGACGAGATAGACCATCAGGTCATATTCCTTCGGCGTCAGATGAACCTCCGCGCCCTTCACTGCGACGCTGCGATTTTCAAGGTCGAGGCGAAAGTCTCCGACCTCAAGCACGGGTGAGGCTACGTCCTCCGGCTTCGCCGCCTGTGCGCGCCTGAGCGCAGCCCTGATTCGCGCCAGTAGCTCATCCATCCCGAACGGCTTGGTCACGTAGTCATCCGCCCCTGCGTCGAGCGCCTGAACTTTTGTTCTCTCCTCGCCACGCACTGAGAGCACGATGATCGGGAGTTGCGAAATCGCGCGCAGGTTACGGCAGAGTTGCAGCCCGTCCGTATTCGGCATGGATAAATCGGTGACGACCAGATCGGGAGGCCAGTCGCCGAACGTCTGGAGCGCGGCCAGTCCATCGGAAGCCACGCGCACATCATAGCCGTGCGTCGTCAGGCTGCGGCGCAGCACGCGCGTGATCTGCGGCTCATCATCTACGATGAGTATTCGCTGCTTGTCGTTCATCTTCACTAATGCGTGGTTCCTTTTTTACCTTCAAGAGCTGTCTCGTCATCGTCGCCTATCGGGAGCGTGACAAGGACGCGGCTGCCGTGCGCCCCGTGGCTATCTTCGATCCAGATACGCCCGCCGTGCGCTTCGACGATTCCTTTAGCGATAGCCAGCCCCATCCCCGTTCCTGACGGCTGGCGCGTGCCCGAATCGCCGTCTCTCATCGCGCGAAAGAACTTATCGAAGACACGCTCGCGTAGCTCAAGCGGGATGCCCGGCCCCTCGTCCTCCACGCTCAACCGAACCGACTGTTCCCCCGTAGTTTTTGCGGTGACGTTGATCTTCGTCCCGACGGGAGAATACTTCGCGGCGTTGTCAACGAGCGTGTAGACGACCTCGGCAACGGCTCTATCGTCCACACGCACGGTCGGCAGTCCGTCATCAAGACGGACATGAATCTGATGCTCCTGTGTGAGAGGCGCGGCGCGTTCCAGAGCCGTCGTGATGATCTCTTCGACCGACCCCCAACGCCGGCGCAGATGCATCTCTCCGGCCTCGATACGCGCCAGCTCCATCAATCCTTCGATAAAGCGGTTGAGCCTGTCCGTCTCTTCGTCTATGACTTCAAGCATCTCGCGCCGCCCTTCCGCGTCGAGCATCCCCGAATCTTCATCGTCATCAGCCGCAGAACCCGGCTCATCGAGCAGCGTGGTGACGGATGCTTTGATGGACGTGAGCGGCGTGCGCAGGTCGTGCGTGACGGCATCAAGCAGCGCGGACTTTAAACGCTCGCTTTGCTCAAGAGCTTTGGCCTGACTCGCGCGCTCGAAAGCATCCTGAAGCTCCGTGTACAGCCGCTCAATCTCACGCCGTCCGGCATCGGCCTCTTCGGCACGTTTCTTCGCGTGCGCTGAAAGCTGCCCGGCAGTCACCGCTGTGATGAGAAAGGAGAACAGCGCGATCCAGTTATCAGGTTCATCTATGCTCAGCCTGCCGACCGGCGGCAGGTAGAA
Source organism: uncultured Pyrinomonadaceae bacterium (assembly GCA_964246305.1). GTDB lineage: Bacteria > Acidobacteriota > Blastocatellia > Pyrinomonadales > Pyrinomonadaceae > JACMLC01. The sequence continues at coordinate 19,644 of CAXTPS010000020.1, read as the reverse complement.
AAAGTTGAAGCACACGACGCCCAGCAGCGAAGACAATACCGCGGGACGTGAACCCCATCCGGTTGCGACGAAAAGCACGACGAGGAGTAAGCCGAGCGCAACCGTCGTCGAGTTGATATGCTCGCCGAACAGTTTGAGCACGCCCGTCACGACCGACGTGCCGAGCACCGCCATGAGGTAGCCAATCCAACTCTTCTCATAACTTTTCGCCCACACGTTGATTATTGTATGTCGGAAGCAGCTTCCTTAACAGGCTTTGTTTGAGATTGCGAGGTTAGAACTCATTCCTCTCGCTGTTCTCTCTGCTTGAAAGCCTCTGCTTTGCGCTTTCGTATTTTCTCAACTTCATGGTCATGCCATGCAGTCAGGCCGAACGCGATTGCGAGCAGAGTGCCAAATATAATCGTCCAAAGCTGGGTCATCGGAACCACCCTTTTTTCGGTAGTGGGTCAGTTTGAAATTTTGGCATTCATCATCAAGAAAGAATCTCGCGCAAAGGCGCAAAGGCGCAAAGAAAAGCACACAAAGAGCACCCGTCTATCAAGGCTTTGTGTGCTTCCTCTGCGCCTTTGCGGGAACATCTGTTTTTCTTCTCCATATTTGAAACTGACCGGCTACTCTTTTTTCTGACAGCCTTTCATCCTTTAATGTTCGAGGTGATAGGGCACGCTGACGACGACGACGCTCTTTTTGAAGAGCAGCGAGCCTTTCAAGAGCAGCGAGCTTTGATTATGAAGAAGCTGTTGCCACCATCGCGCGGGGATGAATTCCGGCAATACTACCGTCACGAAATTATCGCTGCCCCTGCGCCTCAGACGCTCTATGTAGCGCAGGAGAGGCCGCGTCAGCTCACGATAAGGCGAAGGAAGAACTACCAGTTCGACCCCGGAACCCCACTGCTCCCACTTCCGGCGCAGCTTGGCGGTCGCCTCTTCGTCGAAGTCCACATAGACGGCCTTCACGCCATCGGGCGAGATTGATTTGGCGTATTGCAGCGCGTTGATGACTCCGCGATGGATGCCCGAAATCGGCACGATGACAGTGTTGTTGATTGTATGTAACTGCTCTAAGCCTTCGGTCGAGAGCTGCTTTGCAACCCTCACGTAGTGCTTGTGAATCGAGCGAAACATCAGGACGAGCAATGGAACTAGAAAGACTACGATCCACGCGCCATGTATGAACTTTGTGATGACGAAGACGCAGAGCACTACGAACGTGGCGATTGCGCCAAGCCCGTTAATGAAAATTGATTTCTTCCAGTGCGTAGAATCCGTCACCTCGTCGTTAACGAACTGGGAAGCGCGAGTCTCAGACGCCGCCAGCTCCGCGTCCGGCAAAGCTTGTCCGGCCTCTGCGTTTTCATCAAACAGCGACCTCTTTTGCGGCGCGTCAGGCGTTACAGCCGCTTTCGCACGCACCTCTGCTCGCTCCTTGAGCCAGTGGCGCACCATGCCGCTTTGCGAGAGCGTGAATGAGAGGAAGACGCCGACGGCGTAGAGCGGAATCAAGCGGCTCGTGTCGCCGCCGAATCCCGCGACGAGGAGGCTCGAAAAAATGGCTAGGATGATGACGCCGTTTGAGAAGACCAGCTTGTCGCCGCGAGTGGCGAATTGACGCGGCAGGAAGCGGTCACGCGCCAGCAGCGAAGCGAGACGCGGAAAGTCTGCGAACGAAGTGTTGGCGGCGAGGACTAAAATCAACGCCGTCGTGACCTGCACCACGTAATAGAACCAGCCGAACGCGCCAGTGAAAATTATGCGCCCGAATTGCGAGATGACCGTCTCGTTCTCGTGCGGATGCACGCCGTAGAGATAGGCCATCACGCTCGTGCCCAGAAACATCACCGTCAAAAGCGCAGCCATCACAACGAGCGTCATCGAAGCGTTGCGCGCTTCCGGTTTTTTGAAAGCGGGCACGCCGTTCGAGATGGCTTCGATTCCCGTGAGCGCGGCGCACCCGTTCGAGAACGCACCGAGAATCAGAAATATCGTGACCGGCTGAAACTTGTATCCTTCGGCGACTTTCAAATCCTCCGCGCCCGGAACGGGAGCTGCGCCGCCATACATGAAATAGTGGAAGATGCCGAAGCCGATCATAAACAGAAAGCAGATGAGGAAGGCGTAAGTGGGAGCCGCAAACAGCGCGCCCGATTCACGCACGCCGCGCAGGTTAGCGACGGCGATGAACATGATGAACATCAGGCACAGCGCGACCTTGTGTTGGTCGAGCCATGCGAAGCGTGTTCCCTGTGCCATCGAAGTTATCGCCGCGACGCCCGCCGCAATCGAAACCGAGACCGTCAGGACGTAATCAACCAGCAACGATGCGCCCGCGACTAATCCGGCATTAACGCCTAGATTCTCTTTCGCCACGATGTACGCGCCGCCGCCTGAAGGATAGGCGTGTATGGTCTGCCGGTAACTGATCGCAACAATGACGAGCAACGTGGCGATGCCGAGCGAGATCGGCACGACGTAGTGAAACGCATTGGCCTGTCCGAAGGCGACTGCCGCCGCCAGCACGAGCAGAATTTCCTCCGTCGCGTATGCCGTCGAGGAAAGCGCGTCGGAAGAGAACACAGCCAGCGCCGTCTTCTTCGTGAGACGCTCGTGCGCGGCCTGTTCCGTTCTCAGAGCTTTACCGACCAGCAGCCGTTTGAATGCCGTCGCCATAGTCTTTTGTTCCCCATGTGATAAGTCAAACGAAAGGGCACGGAAGCGCATGGCCTCCGTGCCCCTTTCCGAAATCCGGTCGCGGCGTCGCCCTTCTCCTTATAGCCTACGAGGTTAGCTGACGGGCTTGGACTGAAGAAGTGTCCTTCGTGAAAATGTACATGCCTCTTCACGATACGCCCCGTGTCCCGCAAGTTTTTCATCGCGTGACGATGGTTCCCCCGCGTTGCTTCCACAACGGTTTGATGTGAAGCAACTTCGGCAGACAAATTGTCAACAGGGAGATATTACGCTTGCGCGCATAAGGAAGGCATAAAAGGTTTATAAGGATTTTATAAGGAAGCTTTGCAGGATTCCGAATATCGGTTCAGTTTCAAGTATCAAGAAAAAAGGCATGTTCCCGCAAAGGCGCAAAGTGAATCAAGCAAGGAGCAAGTAGCATTCAATCCTTTGCGTTCTTCCTTTGCGCCACCAGCGCCTTTGCGGGAGATTCTTTTCCGATGATTGAGATAATCAGATTTTCAAACTGACCCACTACCAAAATGTGAATAGATGAATGTGCAGTACGGCGATTCTATTTGCCGCAGTGTTGGGCGTTGAGAGCAATCGGGTTCGCGCTATCCCAGAGCGTTGTTTGCGTCCCGTTCGCACAGATCACGATTGCCTGCTGACTGCTGTTCGTGCCGATGATACGCAAGGCTCCGCCCGTGCTCGTGCTCCCCTCGATGCCTTTGCTCATGCCTGTGTCTATCAAAAACAGCAGGCCGTAACGCTGGAACATATCTTCCTTACTGCGCTTCTGTCCGTCTGGAAATTCAACCTTGCCGGGCTGATGCCCCTGTACGATGTGATGAACTCCAAGCGCCTTTGCATATTTGGCGAGCAACTTCTGCGGGTCTGTCTTCTTGCTTCCGTTGTCAAACCACGGCAAGCCGTTGGGGCCTTTATCGTTCAAACGCGCTTCGAGAATCGAGTTATCACCAACGAGTTCTTTGGTCGCGAATCCATTCTTCTTAAAACCGGCTTTGATGGCTGAGCTGAGACCTTTGATGTTTTGACCGTTGGTATTTCCGCCGTGAGAGAAGAACCAATCATTGACGCGCGCCGCGAGGGGAAGCGTGCAGAGAAACTGTCCCAGATCGCCTTTGCAATCCGCGACGCTGTTGCGCTTTAATCCTGCTTTCTTCAGCTCGTCGCCGAACTCTTTGGTCTTATCTCCATGCGGGTCTGCCAGAAACTCCGCTTCGTGATTGCCCATCGTCACTATCACCTGCCCGCCTTGAGCGGCGGCGGCTGTCTGTAGCGCGCGGACGAGCGCGATCACATTCAAGGAGTCAGTCCATTTATCTATCATGTCGCCCGTGACTACGAGCACAGCTTTGCCTGCCGTCCAGACGACCTGACCGGGCTGCGCAGGCATACCTGCGATGAGCTTCGCAGAGGTGAGCACTCCGACCAGACGTTCATAGTCTGCGTGCGCGTCGCCGACCGCATAGACATCTTCGGTCGTGTCCACTTCAACCACAGCCGGATATTTCGTCCAGTCACGTTTGGCCTTTGCGACGCCGTTACCCGCGCTGAGGGCGATGCCGCAGAAAGCGAGTATCAAAACAATCGTCAACTTCAGAATATGATTGGGTCTCATTTTCATTCCTCACAAATCACAAAAGAATGCTTGACGGAGCGTTGAGGTAAGCTCCGACCAGCTCGAAATACCGTCCAACGTCCAGCCCGTCCACCAGCGCATGATGAACCTCTACGGACAAAGGCATCTTGATAATCCCGCGCTCCTCAAAATGTTTCCCGAACGCGAACTTCGGAACAGACTCCCCGATGCCCCATCTCCTCGCGTGCGAGATGCCGGTGAAAGAGACCCACGGCAGGACCGAGCAGTGAATCAAGTCGTCACGTTCCGTCGCGCCCATGTCCGTCCCGTCATGCGCTGCGCGTGCTTGTTCCATCGCGGCTCTCGCGCCCGCCTGAAATCGTCTGAAATCTTCCTCGTAATCAAAGTAGCAGAACGTGAATCTCCCGTCATTGAGCAGGACGGTAGTTCCGGCATGTATCCGTTCGTGAACGAGCACGCGCTCGCCTCTCAAGCGATAGCGGAACGGCTCCAGCTCGTTGACGGCCTTGAGCGCGAGGTAGTGATAAGCGAGCGTGAACGAAAGCTCTTTCCTGGAGCGCGTCAGTTCGAGGAGCGCGGTGATATCCACCTGCGCGCAGACATTGAAAAAAGGATTATCATAGCCCTTGAAGAAATGAAAGATTGAACGCCGGTGCCAATTCTCGATGTCTAAATATTTATCCATAACAGTAGCGCGTTCCGTCTCACAGGATTTTGATGAAAGACAAGCTCATCGAATCAGGCTCTATCTGTAATATCAATGCCAGCGCACACCGCATTCTAAACCCTATCGACTTCACCCACACAAAATTTTATTAAGACGGCTGGCCGCGCGCTCAAAGCTTCAAACTAAATCGTTGACAGAGACGACGGAGTTTACCTAAGATGACCGCACAAGTTAACTGTTCTTTAACTTTATTTCTAACGAACAATCCGGGAATGATTCGCAAGCCTCGCGCGTGACACTCCTTAATATTTTGGTCATGCCTGATTCAGGTACTTGGCCGACGTGTCTCTTCGTCAGGCATTGCGCCACGCTTGAGACAGTCTTAAGGAGCCGCTTTAAAACCTTCCGCAGCAGACTGAGAAAGAGGAGAAGACTATGCAGCGCATCTTAGCTCAGACCATTGCAGTATGGATCAAGAGATGTGTGTTTTGCTTGCTCGTCACGTTTGCGCTTGCGTCCGCCGTGTGGGCGCAGGCACAAATCACTTCAGGAGCGATTCAAGGCGTGTTGAGCGATGAATCGGGCGGGGTTGTTCCCGGAGCTACTGTCGAAGTCAAAAATCTGGAAACCAATCTCACCAAAACTCTGAGCACAGATTCAGAGGGGCGGTTCGTCTTCTTACAATTGCCGCCGGGACAATACACGCTGACCGTCACGCAACAGGGTTACGCGACGCTTGTGCAGGAGAATTTCCCTCTGACCGTCGGCCAAGCTATCTCGCTCAATCTGAAGCTGAAGGTATCGCAGGTCGAAGAGCGAGTCACAATCAGCGCCATTCCGATTGTTGACACGCTCAAAACGGAATCAAGTACCACGCTCAATGAACACACGGTCGAGAATACGCCCATCCTCGGCAGAAAATTTGAAGACCTACTGACTCTGACGCCCGGCGTGAGCGTCGTGCAGGGGCCGGACGGCGACGAGATAACTTTCGCGGGACAGCGCGGCGTCTTCAACAACGTCAGTCTCGACGGCGGCGACTACAATAACGGGTTCTTCGGCGAGCAGGCCGGAGGACAGCGCGCGGCGATAGACATCACGCTCGAAGCCGTGCAGGAATTTCAAGTGGTCGCCACCGGCGCAACCGCAGAGTTCGGTCGCACGGCTGGTGGCGTCATCAACGTCATCACCAAATCCGGCACCAACCAATTTCACGGAAGTCTCTTCTATTTTCAACGCCTACGGGCATTGTCTTCCAACACTTCGGATGGCAGACCTCTTTCGGGTTTTCACCGCGAGCAATTCGGCGGCACTGTCGGCGGCCCGATCAAGAAAGACAAGATGTTTTTTTTCGCCGCCTTAGAGTCTATTCGTGAAAATTTGCGGCGGGCTAATCTGAGCGAGCAAGTCGGGACAACGCCGTGTCCGGTATCGGCTCCGACCATCTTTGCCAACGAAGCTTTGATCGGCAGCAACAGCGATTGCCAACGCCTCGCGCTGATCAATTTTTACCGGACGAGCTTGAATCAGGAAGAGGGCTTGCCGATTCAGCGTCCTATCAGGAACACAGCGTTCTTAGGCAAGTTCGACTATTTTATCAACGACCGGAACAAGCTTTCCCTATCTTATAACTACGACTACTCGAAGAACACGAATCAGACCTTCGACGTAGCGACGTATGGCAATTCGGCGAACGGCATCGAAGGCCCTTCGAAGATCAATGTCTTCAACGCCAATCTCTTTACCACTGTATCACCGACGATGCTCAACGAGGCGCACTTCACTTACGGGCGCGAGTCGCGGCCACGCGCGGCGACTCCCTCCAACGTGTTTGCAGACACGGCCATCGGCTTCGGCCCCACATTCCGCTTTGGCAATCCGTTCTTTCTACAGCCGGGCGTTGACGAGTTAATCTGGCGCACGCAGGTTAAAGACAATTTCTCAATCGTCAAGGGCGCGCATACGATCAAGTTCGGCGTGGATTGGCTGCACACCAAGAACACGCAGGTCTTTCGCGGATTCTTTACGGGTCGCTACATTTTCGATTCGACGGTTGGCTTCCTGCGCTACGCTTCGCCCACCGCGCCGGGGGGATTCGGGCGCACGACGCTTGAATGCATAGGCGCGGGCGGAGTTGTGACCTGGAGGACGCAGGCTCTGGGCGAGACGTGTCCCGTGGGAAGCACGGTCGGCGGCCCTTTGCTCTTATATTTGCAGAACGGGATACCGACGGGCATCGCCGGCGTTCCTCCGCCCGGCGCATCAAGCATCAAGAACGAGGACATCGGATTGTATGTGCAGGATAAGTGGCAGATCACAAAAAACTTCACCTTAAATTACGGACTCCGTTGGGAAGCGCAAATCTTTCCGAAGCCGATTATTCCTCCATCACAGACGGCATACGGCTCGCTCTTGAACGATGCGCGATTCCCGTCTGACGGAACTTTGCACAGCCAGAAGAAGGAGTTTCAGCCGCGCGTCGGTTTCGCATGGGACATCGGCGGCAGAGGCAGGTCTGTGCTGCGCGCCAGTTACGGAATCTTCTACGGACGGCAGAACATGCTGTCGCAAGTCGGCTCCATCACAGACAACGGCGCGCAGCAGTTTGGAATCACCTGCGCCACAACTTTCGCCTTTACCTGCTTCGGCGCTTCAACCGCGCCGCCGGCATATCCGAACATCATACCCGCGATGCCGACCGGCGCGATTCCGTTCGGAGCTTCGGTTCGCGTCTTCAGCAGGAGCTATGCCAACCCGCGTATCTACACGACGAACGCGCAGTTTGAGCAGCAGCTCGCCAGCAATCTCGCGCTCTACTTCGACTTCACACACTCGCAGGGCGTGCATTTAACCCGCTTTCTGAATTACGCACGCACCGGCCTGTTTCCCACGTTGGGCGATGTGTTTGTGACGAGCGCGAACGGCAAGTCGCTCTACAACGGTTTCACAGTGGGCGTGAGGAAACGACTCAGCCGCCACTATCAGTTCGAGGCCAATTACGTCTTAGCGAAAGATAAAGATGATGACTCGAACGAGCGCGACCCGTTCACGGATCGCTCGTTTGACATCAACGATCTGAGCCTGGACTACGCACTCTCGGACAGAGACATACGGCACAAGTTCAATTTCTTCATGTACGCGGAGCTGCCGTGGGAATTGGAGTTCTCGCCGCGCATACAGGCGCGTTCGGCACAGCCGATTACGCCCGTTGTGCGAACGGCTACCAACCGCAACAGCCTGCGCAAGGATAACCGGTTCTTCTCCTTCGATTGGAGACTCCAACGTCCGTTCAGGCTCGGCGAGAGATACCAGTTGATTCCGATTTTCGAGATGTTCAATACCTTCAACAACGCGAACAACATCAACCCGCTGAGCACGCCCGGTCTCTTTAACTTCGACGGCTTTCTCAGGCAGGGCGTAGGCGACCCGCGCCAGCTTCAACTGGCCTTGAGGTTCCTGTTCTAACCGTTCGCAAATAACTCCATCGCAGGGAAGCCGCATGAGTTCAGAACTCGTGCGGCTTCTCGTTAGCTTTCCCAATTTATGGATGACATCAAAAGAGAGACGGAGGAGATCGTTAATCTCAGACTAAGGCTTCAGCCATATTTCGACGCGGCGGTTTTTCTCTCTGCCCTCTTCCGTGTCGTTTGTAGCGACGGGCAGTAGCGAGCCGAGTCCGGTGACGACGACCGGTGTGATTCCGCGTTGTTTGAATTCCTGTTCGACAGCTTTTGCACGATCCTCCGATAGACGCTTGTTGGTATCGGCATTTCCCTTGCCGTCGGCGAAGCCCAGCAGCATGACTTTCTGTCCAGTGTTTTTATTCTTGCCCAAAATATCCACGACCAGATCAATATCACGTTGTGCTTTATTGTCGAGCTGCGTTTGCCCTGCACGGAAACGGAAGTTGAGCGACAGCCTTTCAGCGCCGTTGGTGAGTTGCTGGTACTCGTCTGGCGCGTCTGCGACTGCGGCTGGCTTTTCCCCCTGTACTTTCAGGGAGACGAATTTCTCTTTCTCGACGACCTCCTGCCCCTTTTCGCCGAGCGCGAACTCGACGAACTTTAGCGTAAAAGCGTTCTTCGGATTCGGCGACGTGTAGAGATAGAGACGGCGCGTGAGCAGGTAGTCTTCAGTGGCGATGGTGAAGCGGCTGGGGATGAGCGGCGTCGCCGCGCCTTCGGCGACGGCCAGAGCTTTCGAGTTTTTGATGTACGGATAGCCGATAAATCCGATGCCGCTCGTGTCGCCGGCGACGCGGTCGGAGAGTTCACTGCTATCTTCGAAGCGCGTCGCGCCGCCCACCAGCGGGGTCTTGCCGATGACTAGAGATTTGAAGGTATCGAACGTTCCGGATTTATCATCGCGCGCATAGACGTTTATCTTGCCGCTCGTGCCGCCCACGTCCGACCAGTTGGTGACTTCACCGGTGAAGATCTGTTTGATCTGGTCTTTGGTCAGCTTGGTGAGCGGATTGTCCCTATTGACGATGACCGCGATGCCGTCAAGAGCGAGCACATGTTCGCTCGCTACCGAAGTCATGTCTCCGAGAGAGGACAATTTATCAATCTCTTCCTTTTTAATCTTGCGAGAGGCCATGCCGATGTCACAGCCATCTTCAGCTAAATCCTTAAAGGCAGTGTCCGAGCCATAAGCTTTTATCTCAATGGTTTTGGGAGTTGAATCTCCGGGCATCACCGCCTGAATCGTCATTTCCTCGGGAGTTTTGCCGGGAATTTTTTGAATATCCTTCGCGCCCTCCTCGCGCAGAAAAGCCTCCGCGACCGCCGGAATCATCTTGGCTCCCATCGTGTTCGAGCCGTGCAGGCGCAGCATGACGTTGGCCGTGCTCGTAGTCGTAGCCGACGTGCGATAGTAGACGAACCACACGGTTAGTGGAATCGCGATGAGTAGAAGCAAAACTATGCCTGCCATCATGCCGAGAAGCAGTTTGACTTGCGACGGCTTCTTAGTGGACGGAGCAACCGAATTAAAGGGCGGCGCGGTGGATGATGTGCGGGAAGGCGCGGGAGGCGTCGTAGGGGTTGCGGAGTTGGAAGGGTACGTCGGATTGGAAGGATGCGATGGATTGTTCGGCGGCAAAAAAAGCGTCGGCTCAGATGGCCTCCGGCCCGAACCGGTTGACGGATAAGACCTGCTGCCGCATTCCCTACAAAAAGCTTCCTCGGGTTCTATCTTTGAGCCGCAGTTGGAACAATACATATTTGTGATTACCTTTGTCAGCAAATGTCTGAAGGCTTCAAGGAATGCTTGCTGACGATAGATGAGAGAAGGATCGGTTGCCGCTTGATATATTAGCGCCCGCTCGAAGAGATTTAAGCGGCGTGATTATAGGATAGAGATTTTTTAATCGTCAATAGATTTATCCGGCAAGAGCGTCACGGACATGAAATGTTACACAAAGTTAACATCAGGTCACGTTATTCTGGGTTTTTGCGTCTAAAAATTCCTGAAAGTTGTCGCACAGACAAAAAACGGCTAAGGCAAGTCTCTGGATTTCACTAACCATTCGAGGCTTGCGCTCTGCTCCTTCACTTTGCTCCACTTCTCAAGATTGAGATTGAGACAAGCCAGCGCGGCTGTCTGCATTCTTTGCGCCTCGCCGGTCAGGTGCTCTAACAATTCTTCAAGCCCCGGATTGTGTCCGACCAGCATGACGACATCCGCCGTGTCTTCGATTTGAGATAGCACCTCCATCAAACGCTCGAGGCTCGCTTCGTAGATGCGCTCATCGTAGCGCAAATCTACTGCGAGCTTTGCCGACTCCATCACGAGCAATGTGGTTTGTCTGGCTCTTTCCGCCGGTGAGCTGAGTAGCAACTGTGGCTGCGCTTTCTGCTGCCGCAGAAAAACCCCGACCGCATGTGCGGCTTTAAGACCGCGTTTGTTTAAGGGTCGCTCGAAGTCTTTCAAGGCGGGGTCGTCCCAAACGGACTTGGCATGTCTTAAGAGGAGCAGCGTTTTCATCTTTTCATATAATAGTTCCTGAAGAAATCTCGCGCAAAGGCGCAAAGGCGCAAAGGATGAGGGAGTAGGGTGTAGGGCGAAGGGCGAAGGGCGTAGGAGAAGCAACCTGTTTTTTACTATACCCTACTCCCTACTCCCTGTCTTCTTCGCGCCTTTGCGCCTTTGCGCGAAACTGTTTTTTTCTTCATCATACGAGTCACGAATTACGACACGAAGGGATTTTCATGTCGCGGCGCACGATTGTCATCGGTGACATACATGGCTGTTACGACGAACTCGAAGACCTGCTGGAGCGCATAGCCCCCGGCGCGTCGGATCGTATCATTGCGGTCGGAGACCTGATTGTTAAAGGCTGGAAGAATCGGGAGGTCTTGAATCTCTTTATGGTTGACGAGCGTTTTCAAGCGGTCATCGGAAATCACGACCGCGCAATCCTGCGTCATTGGAATGAAGAAAATATTTCATTAAAGCGAACGCAGAAAGCTGCTCTTGACGAACTCGATGCCGACCGTGCGCGTTACGCCTCATATCTAAATTCTCTGCCATACATGATTGACCTCGGCTCTCATGTGGTGGTTCACGCGGGCGTGCGCCCCGGCGTTCCGCTTGAAGCGCAGACTCCAGATGATCTGACGGAGCTGCGGACACTCGGAAGTGATCGGACGAGCCGTGAAGGGATTCCGTGGTACGAGGTTTATGACGGAGAGAAGATAGCGCTCTTCGGCCACTGGCCTGCGCCGCAGCCGAGGCGCGGGCGGCGCGCCATCGGTCTCGATACCGGCTGCGTCTACGGCTACCAGCTCACGGCTTATATCATCGAGTCGGATGAGTTCGTCAGCGTCCGCGCGCGGCGCGCTTACAGCGTCCCGAAGCGAAGCATAAAGAGCATGCTATCAAAACTCTTCCGTCGCGGTTGATGTCATCGAACTGTAACACTTGTCTGTTATAACTTTGGAAAAGGATTTGCGGTCAGGATAATTGCGGGAAATATAGAAGTGAAACTTGCAGCCATAGACATCGGTTCCAACTCTCTCAAGCTGGTCGTCGTCGATGCAGCGGCCAGCGATTCGTTCGCCGTCCTCGCGCGTGAGAAAGAGACTGTGCGGCTGGGGCATCACACTTTGCGCGAGGGAAAGCTTTCCCACACAGCCATCGAACGCGCAGCCGACTGCATCAAGCGTTTCCGCTCGATTGCCGAAACGCGCGGGGCTGAGCGGATTATCGCAGTCGCCACGGCCTCCGTCCGTGAAGCTCATAACGCGGCGGAGTTTATCGCCGAAGTCCAGAAGCGCACGGGCGTGCGCGTCGAAATTCTCTCTTCAATTGAAGAGGCGCGGCTCATCGGCATCGCCGCCGCGCAGGGCTGCGGCGCGGTCGGCAGTTCCTTGCTCAACATAGATATCGGCGGCGGCTCGACCGAGATTTCACTGATGAAAGATGCGACGCCCGCCGCGCTCTTTTCGGTCAAGCTCGGAGCAGTCGGACTCACGGAACGTTTCATCAACACAGACCCGGTCAAGCCCAAAGAGCTGCGCGCGTTGAGGGAAGAGGTGCGCTCCGCTCTGGAACGCCCGAGCCGCGAGCTGCACGGCGCGAGTTGGCGACAGGCGACCGGAACATCAGGCACGATTAACGCCGTCGGTGAGGCTTTGCAGCTTCGTAATTTTCGGAGCGCGGATTTGAAAAATCAGGGGGCGCAACCCGCCGGGACAGACATCGTGTTCAGCCAGTTGGAACGCTTTAACGCGCGGACTGCCGAGCTGCCGCTCAACGAGCGCAAGGCTTTGCCCGGCATCAGCGCGCAGCGTGCGGAAATCATCATCGCCGGCGGACAGATTCTCGAAGGAGCGATGCGCGCTCTCAATATCAATCTTCTGCGCACCTGCGATTGGGCTTTGCGCGAGGGAGTCATCATTGATCGCCTGCGCGAGCTGGAAGCGGAGTCTCGTCCGCCCGTGCCCGATTTTGCGGATCAGAGATTGCGCGGAGTGCATGCCGTCGGGCGTCGTTTCGGTTACGAAGAAGCGCACGCGCAACAGGTCTCGCGTCTCGCCGAAAGCATCTTCGACCAGTTGTCGGAATCGTGCGGCCTGACGCGACACGAGCGCACACTGCTCTCCGCCGCCGCGCTGCTGCACGATGTCGGCTATCACATCGCGCACGAGTCGCATCATAAACACGCGCTTTACCTGATTAAAAATTCCGAGCTGACTGGCTTCTCAGAAGCGGAGCGCGAGGTGATCGCTAACATCGCGCGTTATCATCGCGGCTCGCCGCCGAAAGAACGTCACACGGATTTCATATCATTGAATCAAACTGATAGAGAGACGGTCGGTCGCCTGTCAGCCATCCTGCGTATCGCGGATGCGCTCGACAGAAGCCACGATAATCGCGTGGGCGACCTCAGTTGCAAACGCGACGGGCAGGCCGCGCACATACAGTTGCAGAGCGCGTTGGATTGCGAGCGAGAGATTGCTGCCGCGGAGCAGAAGAGCGATCTGTTTGAAAAGGCTTTCGGTTGTAAGTTGAGCTTTAGCAAAATCAGCTTTGCTAAAAAGGCCGGATAAATTCTGATGGCGAGAGCGGAAGAGATAGAAGGGCTTGATTGCGATGCGGGCGTGCATGCCGGAGCCTTGCTCGTGCTGCGAAATCGCCTTCAAGAGATGTGCGCGCTGAGAGCCGTTGCGCTCGACTTCACAGACATCGAGGGCGTGCATGACATGCGCGTGGCCTCGCGCCGCCTGCGCAGCGCGTTGCGCGACTTCGCTCCCTTTCTGCGCAAAAAGGCGGTTCCGCAACGGCGTTTGAAAGCTCTGGCAGATGCGCTCGGTTTTGTGCGCGATGAAGACGTGGCGATTCTGGCTTTGGAGAAGCTCAAGGCTAAGGCATCGGAGCACATCGCGGCGGGCATTGAACAGGTCACGGACGAGCGGCGTTGGAGGCGCGAGCGTGCGCGTGAATCTCTGGAAAGAATGTTGAATGAAGAGACGCTCGCCGCGATGCAGGAGAAATATCTGGACCGTTTCGAGCGTGCGCTGCGCTCTGATATTGGCACGGGCGCGGATGCACAGGGGCGAAAATCTCAGGCCGTCAGCTTTCGTCATGCCGGACGCGAAATTATTCTGGCACGCTTTAAGGAGCTACAGGATTTGAGCTTCAGCCTCTATCATCCTTTTGAGATAGAGAGGCTTCATCGAATGCGTATCACAGCCAAACGGCTGCGCTATGCCATCGAGCTGTTTTCATCATGCTGGGGTGCGGCTCTGTCGGAGATTGCCGGCGAGATTGCGTTGCTTCAAAGTTCTCTGGGCGAGTTGCATGACTGTGATGTCTGGATAGGCGAGTTGGGCGAGCGTCTCGATCCGCGCGGGCGCGAGAAGCGCGCGGATGTGAAATCAGTTGGTGAGCAACCGCACGCGCGGCAGGCCGCCGTCTGGCTCATAGGGCATTTCGTTAAAGAACGCGAGAAGCATTTTCGCGCCGCTCTCACACGCTGGCACAAATGGGAAACGGTGGCCTTTGATGAGCGACTGGCGAAAAGCCTTGCTCCCGCTCCGTCAATCGAGCTTACATCTCAAGCGCATGAGACTGAGCCGGGCATGACTGCTTCGCAAAGTTCCGCTAATAACGCGGCCATCGAGTCTACGCCACAGAGCTAGCTTTTAAAATTTCATGAGCGCGCCTTTGTGTTCTTAACTCGAAGTTACATCCAGGTTAAATTTCAACCGGACACATGAAATTAAACCCGATTCCCTTTTCTAACTAAACCCCACGTGATATTTTAATTTCGGCTGACGATAGATCATCAAACATGCATTGAAGATTCCTATTCCGTTCTCTTGCCGATTCGCCGTCTTTAATTTCAGAAGAGACTAGCGGGCAAGAAGCTTAAAGCCCCTGTTGAAGAGGTCAAGCAATCATGTCAATCAGCAATGAGTTGAGCAGCGAAATCGCCGTCACTTTGCTTGAGAGTAAAGCTCTGCAAGACAGTAGAGAAGCACAAGAGATATTGTTTCTGGTTCACTCCACTTTGCAGAAGCTCTCTGCAAAAGAGCAGCCCTCTTCGTTTAAAAAGCCCGCCGATCCGGCTTTGCCCAACATCAAAGGAGCGGCCTTCGGCGCATCTTAAATTTTTTCTCCCACAGTTTCGGCGCTCCCTGCATTTCTAATCATTAAAACACCTGATGACGACAGCGGCTAAACAGTCTTTGCCTGATGATGTGCGAGATAGCTCTAAGAATCTCTCGCTCCCAACCTCGCTGCTTCACCACAAGCGCCTGCTGTTCAACCGTGAGCTGAGCTGGCTTGAGTTCAATCGCCGCGTGCTCGAAGAGGCGCTTGACGAAACTCAGCCGCTCCTTGAGAGGCTGAAGTTTCTCTCAATCTTCTCGACCAATCTGGACGAGTTCTTTATGGTTCGCGTCTCCGGCCTCAAGGAAGAACTGGAAGAAGAGATCGTCGAGCGTTCGCGCGACGGACTGACTCCAGCCGAACAACTGAAGGCGATCAGTGAACACTTGCGCCCGATGGTCGAAGAGCAGACGCGCTGCCTGCGCGAAGAGATTCTCCCACAGCTTGCGGCACATGACATCGTGATCATCTCTTACCGCGATCTGAGCAAAAAAGAGAAACAGGCCGCAGATACACATTTTCTCAAAAACATCTTCCCGATTCTCACGCCGCAGGCGGTTGATCCCGGCCACCCGTTTCCATACCTCTCTAACCTGAGCATTAACGCCGGACTGATGGTCGGCTCGATTGATGAGGACGAAGAGATCAAGATTCCCGCCAGCAAGAGCGGCAGGCGTTTCGCGCGCATCAAGCTGCCGCCCGCCGTCCCGCATCTGGTGCCGGTTGATGAATCCGGGACCCGCTTCACTTTTCTCGGCAGCATCATCGCAGCCAATGTCGAAATGCTCTTCCCCGATATTCCACACAGCAAGTGTCATCTCTTCAGAGTGACGCGCGATGCCGACTTCGAGATTCGAGAAGATGAAGCGGGCGACCTCTTGCGCAGTATGCAGCAGCACCTACGCCGTCGTCGCTTCGGCGCGGCGGTGCGCCTCGAAGTCTCGACCAGCATGCCCGGCAAGATGGTCAAATATTTGCGTGAATCGCTGGGGCTGACGCGCGACGACGTGTACATCATAAATGGCCCGCTGCACATCCCGGACCTGATGCAGCTTTACCAGTTGGACAAGCCTAAGCTCAAAGACAAGCCGATTCAGTTATCAATACCCGTGCCGCTTCAGCAGGACAAATCCGTCTTTGAGATTATCAAGCAACAGGATGTTCTGCTTCATCATCCCTACACTTCGTATTCAACCGTCACGAACTTCATCAACACGGCGGCAACAGACCCGGATGTACTGGCAATCAAAATGTGCCTCTATCGCACAGGGAAAGATTCGCCCATCGTGCAAGCCTTGATGCAGGCGAGCGAGTCCGGCAAGCAGGTGGCCGTGCTGGTTGAATTGAAAGCGCGTTTTGACGAAGAGAATAATATAGGGTGGGCGCGGCGTCTGGAGCAGGCAGGCGTGCATGTCGTTTACGGCCTGATGGGACTCAAGACACACAGCAAGCTGGCTCTGGTTGTGCGGCGAGAAGCAGGAGAGCTTAAATGCTACGTTCATATCGCGACGGGCAATTATAATCCGACCACCTCTCGCATCTATACGGACATCGGACTCTTCACGGCTGACGCAGAGATCGGCGAAGACGCGACCAATCTTTTTAACTACCTGACAGGCCATTCCCGCTATTCCCGATACCATAGCCTGCTGGTTGCGCCGATTAATCTCAGAGAGCGCATGATCGAACTCATCGTGCGCGAGACTGCACACGTGCAGGCCGGACGCACCGCGCGAATCATCATCAAAATCAACAGCCTCACAGACATCGAGATTATTCACGCACTTTACATGGCGGCGCAGGCCGGAGTGCAGATTGACTTGATGGTGCGCGGCGTCTGCATGCTGCGTCCGGGCGTCAAGGGCGTTTCGGAAAATATCAGAGTCCGCAGTATCGTCGGTCGCTTTCTTGAACACAGCCGTATCTTCTATTTCGCCAACGACGGCAAAGAAGAGATGTATATCGGCAGCGCAGACCTGATGCATCGAAACCTCGATCGTCGCGTCGAGGCGCTCGCGCCTGTCAAGTCCGAGTCTATACGAAAATATTTGAAGGACGTTGTGCTTGAAACTTACTTGAACGACAACACAAAGGCTCGCGAGCTGAAGCCGGAAGGAACCTACGAACGCATCCGCCCGAAGAAAGATGAGCAGAGCTTTGACAGCCAGACCTTCTTCTCCACACAGAGCTTCTGAGAAAAAGAGGCGCATCCTTATCCGCTCAAAGCCTCGCACAGAAAAACCACTCATCAAGCCATCTCTGACGTTTGTTAACCGAACTGTAACAGCACTGTTCTAAGGTTCACATGGAATCATCTTCAAGAAGCAGGAGAGTTGCCGTGCGAGACCTTAGAGATCAAGGAATTTACATGCTGCCGGATGGCACGATATTGCTGGCGCGAAAGATTAGCGACGGCTCTTACGTTTTTCGCAGTCCCGTCCCTGACGACTGCTTGACGCTCACCCACACGACAAACTCTTCGGGAAATATTGTCAGACTGAGAAGCCAACTTACCTCATGGCGAATTGAGGATTTATCCGACACGGGCAGAACGTTGCAGGGTATGGAGCAGCCTCGCGAAGAAGCCCTCTCACGAAAATAGAAACTTTAGCTATCAAAGAAAAAAGCAGCACGTTTGAATGAAGCTGAGATCAAAGAGGCGCTCGAATGCATCTCGATTAAGGAAGCCATGCGTGACCAAGTCCTCGTGCCTGTCATCTTGAAAACCATTTCCTTCTAATTCTTCTCGCAAACCGAACCATTTGATGTGCCGATGCAAGCTTTGTTTGCGCGTAAAAGGCATAATAACGGCTAGTTCCCTACCCCTCCCCTGTAGAATCATCTTGCGCTTGGATGCCCTACTGTGGTAAACCAAGCTTTATTATGGCAATTAAAGTGGCAGCAACGCCATTCTCCCTAACACCCAACCCCAGCCTGCTCTATGAGACACCGGCCATCAAAACAGTTCTCTTCAAAACTCGATATGTCATTGAGCAGAGACAAGGTTTGACCTGCATACTCGGTGATGTTGGGCTTGGCAAGTCCACTGTTCTTCGTTCACTGCATTCACAGATTGCAGCCTCTCCTGAATACTCGACGGCCTTTCTCCCCTCTCCCAACTACCCTTCTGACTTTTCCCTTCTGAAGGCTATCTGCGGAGAGTTCGAGTTGCCGATGCGCCGCTCAATGCTGGCTCAGGAGAATGAACTTCGCGCACATCTAATGCAGCTTTATTCCGAAGGTAGGACGGCGGTGGTATTTCTGGACGAAGCCCAGCGTCTGCCCGGCAAGCAGATGGAATTAGTGCGCGTGCTCATGAACTTCGAGACGAACGAGGTTAAGCTGATTCAGATCGTGATGGCTGCTCAACTCGAACTTGAGAACAAACTCCGCGATCCATCAAAGCGAGCGATCAAGTCCCGTATCTTTCTGCCTTCCCTACTCTCGGCTCTATCTCTGCCAGAGGCGCGTGACATGATCGCGTTCAGGTGCGATAAGTCATTCATCCCGAATCCGTTTGATGACGAAGCGGTCAAAGCAATTTACGACATCTCTCAAGGCGTGCCGCGCGATATCTTGAAGATCGCAGCAGCAGCCTACGCGCTCATGAAAGGTTCCGGTCTGACATCTGTGCCAGCAGAAGCCATACCAAGTATTGCAGAAGAGGCCAAGCTGCGTGACTGACAAGAAGCTGCTCTCATTCTCGAAGATGCTCCAACAGCAAGAGGAGCAAAGGCAAGCAGATAACCCTGCCGTCGAACTAAGGTCGGTGGAATCCATAAGGCCACCGGATATCACAAGCCATGCGGAAACCACAAGCCCTGTGCCTAACCCCCCTTTAGCCCTGCGAACCACAAGCCTAGTGGAATCCACAAGCCCTATGGAATTCACTAGCCCCATGGATTCCACAATGGATATATGGGCGAGTTTTACTGACTGGAAAGATGGTCATCTGCAACTGCCAAACATGATCGCGCTCGTGCTCTACAGGCACTTGGACCCGGCAGAGCGGGCGATATATCAGGAGCTATACCAATTGTCTTGGGGATTCGGAAACCCAACGTGCAAAGTGAGTTTGCCGCGATTGGCCGAGCGCGCGGGGATGAAACAGACAGCTGCACACCTAGCTGTAAAGCGTCTAGCCGCGAAAGGTTTAGTCGTAAAATCTCAGATGATTTTCGGTAAAGGACTTGAACAGGGAATCGAATATAGCCTTCCGCTTCCCACAAGGCTTGTGGAATCCATAAGGCTTGCGCGATCCACAAGCCCTGCGGAAAACGTAAACAATAAAATAAAAGCTTTAAAAGAAACTAATAAAAAGGAAAGTGGAATTACTTACTGCGAGAAATGCAAAGACAGCGGAGGTTTTATATATCCGAATGGTCCACAAGGAGGCGTGGTGAAGTGTAAGCATGACTAAAGAAAGAAAAATACCATGGGCTAAAATGTTTCGAGTTGCATTTGATCTCCCTTGATTTGATGTGGTAAATCAGCCAATAAACTGAAGTCAGATACCCCCGCCAAAGGCGGTGGCTTGGTGAATGTGACCGCCTCAAAGG
>CAXTPS010000019.1:56013-96819 GCA_964246305.1 uncultured Pyrinomonadaceae bacterium | reverse complement strand
AGGACTACCGGGGTATCTAATCCCGTTTGCTCCCCTGGCTTTCGCGCCTCAGCGTCAGTATCAGCCCAGCAACCCGCCTTCGCCGCAGGTGTTCCTCTCGATATCTACGCATTTCACCGCTACACCGAGAATTCCAGTTGCCCCTTCTGTACTCTAGTCCGACAGTATCACTTGACCGTTCCGAGTTAAGCCCGGAGATTTCACAAGTGACTTGTCACGACCGCCTACGCGCCCTTTACGCCCAGTAAATCCGAACAACGCTTGCTCCCCTCGTATTACCGCGGCTGCTGGCACGAAGTTAGCCGGAGCTTACAAATGGTACCGTCATCATAGGGGGTATTGTCCCCTACTTATTCTTCCCATTCTTGCGAAGTTTACATCCCGAGGGATTTCATCCTTCACGCGGCGTTGCTGGGTCAGGCTTTCGCCCATTGCCCAAAATTCCCGACTGCTGCCTCCCGTAGGAGTCTGACCCGTATGTCAGTGTCAGTGTGACCGACCGCCCTCTCAGGCCGGTTACAGATCGTCGCCTTGGTAGGCCATTACCCTACCAACTAGCTAATCTGCCGCAGGCTTCTCTTCAGGCGCGAGGTCTTGCGATCCCCCGCTTTAACAACTGTCTCGATGTCGAGCCGCTGCATTATGCGGTATTAGCTCAAGTTTCCCTGAGTTATTCCCCACCCAAAGGCAAATTACCTACGTGTTACTCACCCGTGCGCCACTCTACTTTCTCCCCGAAGGGAAATTTCGCGTTCGACTTGCATGTCTGAGGCACGCCGCCAGCGTTGATTCTGAGCCAGGATCAAACTCTCGTTAGAATGTTGATTCTGGAACATAATCTTATACTGGTTAAAAGTATCCGATTATGACTCTTCAAAAAGAGTTTTACGCGAACTTTATCGTTCAGCGTTTGACTCCTCAAAGTCATTAACATGGACACGCTCTATCTAGTTTTCAAAGATCGCTTCCAACTTCACAGACGACTATTTCTCGTCTCAAGCAAAAAGGCATATTACCGAACCGCCTCTTACTTGTCAAGCGACATCCTCACATCCTTGAAAATTATTTTCAGGGACGAAACAGCCGCTCTCTCGCAATCAAACTTCTATCCAACGAGAAGCGGCTTCACCGAACCAAATGTGCTTGTGTTAGCTTGGATGTCAAATCGCCTTCTTAGCAGGCAAAGAGGCATTATAAGCATCAAAGTTTCTTTGTCAAGCGCGGTCGGTTATTTCTTCTTCTTCGGCTTCTGCACCTCGCCGGGGGCGGCTACTTTCAGGTTGCCCCTGTCATCTCTGTAGACACTGTACTGCGCGTCTTTCGTCTGACCGTCATCGCCCTGAATTCTGATGGTGAAAGTTTTGTTGTCGCCTTTGCCCTGCACACGAAGAGGCAGGAATCCTTTGATGTCAGGGCTGCGATAAGCCGTGTAGTGCTCTTGATTATATTTGTCGTAGCCGAGTACGTAGATGCGGTCAAAATCCGGCTCATCCAATTTCCGAGGCTCGTTCGAACTGCTCTTCTCCAGAATCACCCAGCTCCCCGGCTTGATCTCTTTCCCGACATCGTCATCTTTTGTCTCCGTAGGTTTACTCTCGACCTCTTCGTCCAGTCTTTGCCACGCGACGAACTCACGACCGGTGCGATAAAAGATGATGTCGCTGGGAACAGTCAGCTCGACCTGCTTGCCGTAAATCCAACCGGCGGGCGCGGGCGAGATGGAAGGTTGCAGGCGCACTTTATACCAAAGCTCGTTGACATCTTCAGGCTCTTTGGGCGCGTCATCTTCCTGATTCTTTTTTCCCTTGCGCTGTTGCACGCTCCCGGCCTTAGGCGCGTCATCACTCTCGGTAGTCTCTGAAGATTTCGGCGCGGGCACGCGCTTCCAGCCGACGATCTCGAAGCTTGAGCCGCTGTCCATTTTCATCATGATATTGTCGGGGCCGTTGCGGTCTGGAGAGAGCCTGAGATTGGTGCTGGCGCGCAACTGGCCGGTTCCCTGAGCCGGAATGTCCTTATCCTCTTCAGAGAGTTTGCGTGCCTGTTCCAGCACTTCCTGCAACATCACATTACGCGCTTCGATCCAGCCCTCCGTTGAGGCTTCGTCACGCGCGCGCACATGAAACCATTTCTCGCCGTTCTCAGCCGACAAGGAATCGAGTATATCAACCTCATCTCCGCGATTGACTTCGAGCAGGTCAGCCGCGACGACCGCAACCGAGCTTCGCACCTGTGCGCGGCGCGCAATCACGACGCCCGTATTATCTTTTTTCGCAAGCGTGCTACAGCCCGTGGCGGCGGCAACAAGCAGCGCGGCCAGAATGAATTTCAAGCCTGTTATCTTCTGCGAATTATTCACTTGCTTTCAATCGCTCCAAACAATTTTACATATGATATTACGAGACTCTTCTTCTGATACGTTCGGCATTCTCATTATATCCAAATGCGCTCAACAAATCCCGTTGCTGGCGGCTTAATTTCGTGTTGGCGGAAATCCGTGTTCTGAGGCCGAATCGCTCGACCGTCAAGCCGAACGGCGCGACGGCGGATGACAGCTCAAGCTCGCCTGCGTTTTCGATGTAACTGTGAACGAAGCTCTCCATCGACTCCTGACTTTTTAAGAGCGCAAGCACGACCTCGTTACCGTCACTTCTCTTTTCCATTTGGGCAGACCGTTGCGAGAGTGCGCGCTGCTCAAAGAACGTGCGCTGTTCAAAGAGCGCGCGATAGACCTCATCGAGCGTGTGCTTGCCGCGAGTCTTTTGTCTCAAAGAAAGATCATAAAGAAAAGCGACCAGCATGCCCTTCTGATAAACAAGAGCGGTCGCGCCCGTCCATCTTCGTTGCGAGGCTTCGACCAGCGAGAGTTTGCGACCGTCGCTCGCCGAAAGATATGCGTCGTAGGCTCGCGCTATCGCATTCAGATAATCCTGAAACGTCAAAAAATGCAAACGCACGGCGGCGCACACTGCCTGATACATCGTGAAGCCTTCATAAAACCAGTCGTAATTTCCATCGAGCCGCAGGCCGTTCGGCACCCACAGGTGAAAAAGCTCATGCGTCAGCGGAGAGCTTAATTGCGCCAGCCCCGCCAGCTTTGACGGCGATTGTCCCGAAAGCAGCATGACAGTTCCGCCGCGTGTTTCCGCGCTCCAACGCTCCGCGCCGACGCTGCGCGGGAACGGACTGAGCATCAGCATCGCACGCGGTCGCGGCGCGCTGCCGCTTACCGTCGTATAATCTTTGAGAATACTCGCGGCCATGCTCATCACGTCCGCATCCGAAAAAGCCCACGCTCCTGCGATTGCTAATGAGAAGCCCATTTGCCCGACGCGCTCGCGCCGCTCACGCAAGTCGGAGCCGATAAAGAAGACTGCGTCCTCTGCATCAGAAGCTTCAAACTGTCCATCGCTCCGTTTCGTTTCATTAGAGACAACATTCCAGTTGGCGGGCAAGCTGAACCGCACGCGAGCGACATTACCTGTAGCATGCTTCTCATCCACATTGCGCGGCAAGAGGTCGCCCAGCATCAGAAAGCCGCGCTCGCCCGCTATCCACGAAGCATATGCCGCGTCGGACACGATCAACGGCGCGTCCACCTTCACTTCATAGCTCCAACGCACCGCTTCGCGCGCAGACTCATACTCGCCCGACGCCAATTTTCTGACCGGAACCTCGACGCCCTTCGCATCCGCCAGCGACAGGTTTTCAATCCTCTCGCCGAGTCCGAGCAGGCTTCCGTAAGCATTTCTGAATGACCAGACGCGTGTTGCACCGCTACGCCTGCCCTCGACACGCACGCGAGCCTCCGGAGAGACGGAGAGCATAGTTATCCGTGCTTCCATGTCCTGCGCCTGCGCTGTGTATTGATGAAAGCAGATGGGCAGCAGCACAAAGAGGAGGCAGCACAACAGGCATGCAAAAGTTCTCTGATTTGAGTCTTGTTTGTCCCCGGATTTTTGAAGCTTACGCATGGCTTTGCGAAAAGGCAGGTCTCTTATTTGTGCTGGAATTAGCGGCGAGAAACTGCATTGATTGCGCATCTATTTTGACTGTACCGCGCGCCGTGTTAAAGTATTGGCTCAGCCCCAACGCTTCGGACTGTAGCATAACGCTCAACAACGTGACCAGCAACAGATTAACATTATCCAGACAGCCCGCGCTCTTCGCGCGAGTGTCGGCTTTTGTCCTGCTCGTGCTCGTTGCGTATGGAGCGGTTGCCGGAGCGGCGCACAATCATGGCAACGCAGATTTGCGGCTTCAAGCCGGAATCACAGAACCGGCGTATAGCAATCCGGGCGATGCCGACTCATCTACAAAGAAGCTGCCTGATAACGACGAGTGTCTGATCTGCCAGCTTCAACATAATCTTTTCTCAGGACTTCTCAACGCACTGCCACAGGTCGCGCCTCCGCCCACGGAGTTCGCGTTTGCCACACAGCTTCAACAACCCTCTTCATCGCAAACGCTCACGCCGCGACGCGGGCGTGCGCCGCCGACCTCTCTCTCGTAAGCAAATCCATTCAAGCAAAGATAGTCCCGCAAATTTTCGCGAAAGCGTAGTTTGCGGACGCTTCCTACATTTCCACCTCGTCATCAGGTCACGCTTCTGTAAAAAGCGGCGACCGGAAAGAGGCGGAAGCGTTTCGATTTTACGAGTACATTTCAAGAGAGGTTAATGGCAATGATTCATAGAACCATTCGCACGATTGCATTCAGTTTCGCTCTTCTAGCAGCCATCGTCTCAGCCTTTAACGCAGCCGCCTCGGCCCAGGCACTGGGCGGCGCGGGGACGGTCGCGGGCGTCGTGAACGATCCTAATGGGGCAGTAGTCCCGAACGCGAGCGTCACTATCGCCAATCCGATCACCGGCTACACGCGCACTGTGACCACAGATGCGGAAGGAGTTTTCCGCTTCGACAACGTACCGCCGAATAACTATCAACTGAGCATCGCCGCCAACGGCTTCGATGTGGCGACGCAAACCCTGGTGGTACGCACATCCGTTCCGATTAACATAAAAATCCCGCTCGCGGTTGGCGGAGCTGCTGCTGATGTGAACGTCAGCAGTATCAACGCTTCCGATGTGCTTGAGAATGTTCCTTCGACGCACGTAGACGTTGACCAGACGTTGATTCAAAGACTTCCGGTGAGGTCTCCCGGCAACGGCCTGAGCGATGTGGTGACGCTTGCCGCGCCCGGCGTCGTAGCCGACTCAAACGGATTTTTTCACCCGCTCGGCGATCACGCACAGACAACCATCTCGCTCGACAATCAACCGATTTCAGACCAGCAAAGCAAAGCCTTCTCAACGCAGATTCCTGTCAACGCCATTCAATCCTTAGAAGTCATCACGGGCGCGACTCCCGCCGAGTTCGGCGACAAAACGAGTCTGGTGATAAATGCTCTGACGCGTTCCGGGCTTAATCAGAATAAGCCGAGTGGCAGTTTCAGCGCGACATACGGCACTTTTGGCACGTTTCATCAGGAGGCCGCGCTGGCTTACGGCAAAGCGAGATTGGGAAATTTCGTAGCCTTCAACTTCGACCGCTCAGGTCGCTTTCTCGACGCATCCGAGTTCCAGGTGCTGCATGATCGCGGCACGAGCGCGAGTATTTTCGACCGAATTGATTACAGCCCGAACGCGTCAGATACTTTTCATTTGAATCTGTTTCTGGCGCGCAATAAATTCGAGACGCCAAACGAGTTTGACCAGCAAGCCTTCGGGCAAGATCAGCGGCAACTGGTTCGTAGCATCAACATCGCTCCCGGCTACGTGCATGTCTTCAGCCCGACGACCGTCCTCACGGTCAACCCGTATTACAGACTCGATATCGTCAAGTATTTTCCAAGTCCCGATCCTTTCTCGGATCAACCCATCACCTTCAGCCAGCAGAGGCGTTTGAATAACGTCGGCATTAAGGCTGATGTGTCTTACGTCAAAGGCATCCACAACATTAAGGTCGGGATGCAAGTCTCGCATACTTTTCTGACGGAAGCTTTCCAGTTCGGCATCACCGATCCCGACTTCAACGATCCGACGAGCAGCGAGTTTATCCCCGGGCTGCTCCCGTTCGATTTGACGCGCGGCGGGACCCAATTCGGCTTCAACGGTCACACAGACATCAAGCAGGAGGCCGTTTATGCGCAGGATAATTTGACCCTCAAAAATCTGACGCTCTCACTTGGGCTGCGCTTTGATAACTACGATGGCATCACGCACGGCAAGGCTCTGCAACCGCGCATTGGCGCATCCTATCTCTTCAAAAGGACGAACACGGTGCTGCGCGGTTCTTACACACGCAACTTTGAAACGCCCTACAATGAGAGTCTGACTTTGTCGAGCGCGACGGGTGCGGGCGGCCTCGCCAATGGCATTTTCAATGATGTCAGCAACCAGCCGCTCAGCCCCGGACGCCGTAATCAATTCAACTTCGGCTTTCAGCAGAGCATCGGCAAATATGTGGTCGTTGACGGCGATTACTTTAATAAACGGACGACCAACGCTTATGACTTCAACGTGCTCTTTAACACTTCGGTCACGTTCCCGATCTCATGGAAGTTGTCAAAACTTGACGGCGTTTCCATGCGCGTCAATCTGACTAACTATAAAGGATTCTCAGCCTTCATGGTCGCGGGACACACGAACGCACGTTTCTTTCCGCCGGAATCCGGTGGATTGTTCTTCAACTCTGATCTTCCGGCAGGCGTCTTTCGCATAGACCACGATCAGAAGTTCGAGCAGACGACGCAGGTGCAATACCAGTTTCAGCAGTGGAAGAGGCTTGCGCCTTACGTCAACTTTACATGGCGCTATGATAGCGGCCTCGTCTCAGGCGCGGTGCCAGATTTCGATACTGCGTTGACCTTTAGTGGAGACCAGCAGGCACAGATAGGGCTTTTCTGTGGCAGCGTTTTCGCCACGCCGACGCAGCCGATCACGAGTTGCACTGATTCGAATCGCGGCGCAACACGCTTGCGCATTCCGGCGGACGGGATGGCGAACGACGACACCAATCCTCCGCGAATCGCGCCGCGGCACCTGTTTGACCTGAGCGCGGGAACAGACAATCTCTTCCGTACCGAGCGCACGCGCATGATCTTGAGATTCACCGTCGTTAACCTGACTAACAAGGTCGCGCTTTACAATTTCCAATCAACGTTCAGCGGCACGCATTTTGTGACGCCGCGCACTTTTCAAGGGCAAATCGGCCTCACCTTTTAGGTCAACTTAAAGTGTGATTTGTCGAGTTTGCTCAGGTTCTTGCGGGCGGGTTGAGTGATATTCTCAACCCGCCCGCTTACAGTTTGGAACCGAGGACGCATCAACTTCAGTGGAACTGCGGCCACCCGTCCGGCGTTATGACTTTTATCAGGTTCAGAGCGCAGCGGCGAGGGGTGGTTTGCGTTGACAGCTTGCGCCTGCGTCAATAGAATTAGCGTTGCTGTTCGCCTTCCGTTTTCCGGGCATCGTCTTCATTATGAGGGTATAGATCGTGAGCTTGGTTAAAATCATCGTTATCACGCTCGCCTTAATCCTGAGCATACTGCTGCTAGGACGCTTCTTCTTTTAAGCAGAGCATCCGCGAGCATGACCCTTTCTTTCGAAGCGCTGAACCGGCAAGCCGGGACTTCACGCGCCGCCCGCGCACATTTCTCGCTAAGCCTTTCACTCATCTTTCTATTCTTAGCTTTCAACGCCAGCATCCACGCGCAGGATGATTCAGAGATAGAAGTCGTGCGCGTCCGCACAGACCTCGTCACCGTGCCCGCTTTCGTCACGGATGGACATGGACGTAGAATCCAGAATCTGACGCGCGCGGATTTCGAGTTGCGCGATGACGGGCGCGCTGTGAAAATCGAATACTTCGCGGCGGGCACGGAGCACGTCGCGCTGCTCTTTGCGCTCGACGCGTC
This sequence comes from uncultured Pyrinomonadaceae bacterium, assembly GCA_964246305.1. Classification (GTDB taxonomy): domain Bacteria; phylum Acidobacteriota; class Blastocatellia; order Pyrinomonadales; family Pyrinomonadaceae; genus JACMLC01. Next base: position 88,902 of record CAXTPS010000019.1, on the reverse strand, counting down.
AGGCAGCACGCAGGAGATTATCAATCAACAAAGAGAGACAGCGCTCGCTTTATTCTCGCGCTTCGGACAGTCCTCGCAGGTCGCGGTCTTGCGTTTCGCCGAAGCCTCGGAGTTGACCGCTCCATTTTCCGGCACGTCATCCGGTGCAATCAAAGCTTTCGAGCTGCCTGCTCTGAGGAATCAACGGACGGCTATCTTCGATGCCGTCGAAAAATCTATTCGCGCTTTCGATACGCGGCGCGCTGATGCGACGGAGCGGCGGATTATTATTTTAATCAGCGACGGATTGGACACGGTGAGCCGTGCGCGGCCACGCGACGTGATAGATTTGGCAAAGCAGCGCGGCGTCTCGATTTACTCGATTCAGATTCCGCTTTATGCGCCGCGTGACGGACGGCTCGCGCCGCGCCCTGCGGCCAAAGGATTCCGCGAGCTGGCGGAAGAGACAGGCGGACGTTACTTCCTGGCGGGCGATGCGAAATCGGCTCTGGCGGTTCAGCCTGCATACGATCTCGCGCCGATTTTTCAAGCCATCGAAGAAGATTTACAGGGACAGTACGTGCTCGGCTATTATCAGGGAGACGAGACGCAGGCGGGTCGCGCACATCGTCTTGCCCTCAACTTAATTTCAAAGGACAAACGTAAGCTTCGCGTGCGGCTGTTGCGCGATGAATACAAGATAGGTGATAGGTGACAGGTGATAAGAGAAAAGCTTTTCGTCTTTTCCTATCACCTATCACTACTTAAAAACTTATGAGTGAAGAAAACACAGAGGGACTGCGAAAGATACGACGCGCGCTGGTGAGCGTGTCGGACAAGACGGGCATCGTCGAATTTGCACGCGAGTTGGAGCGATTCGAGGTAGAGATTATCAGCACGGGCGGCACGGCGAAGGCTCTGCGTGAGGCTGGCATTAAGGTGCGCGATATTTCCGATGTGACGGGTTTTCCGGAGATGATGGATGGCCGCGTCAAGACGTTGCACCCTCGTATACACGGCGGCTTGCTGGCCTTGCGTGACAACGAGGCTCATCTGTCAGCGATGCTTGAACACGGCATCGAAGCGATTGATCTGGTCGTCGTCAATCTCTATCCGTTTGAAGAGACGATTGCGCGCGAAGACGTGACGCTCGAAGAAGCAGTCGAGCAGATAGACATCGGCGGCCCTTCGATGATCCGCTCTGCGGCGAAGAATTTCAGAGACGTGGCAGTCCTCGTCAGTCCTGAAGGCTATGGCGGTGTCCTTGAAGAGCTTAATGACAATAACGGTTCATTGACTTCTAGCACGCGTCTCGAACTGGCGGTTCACGCGTTCATCGAAACATCTTTCTATGATGCGACGATCTTCAATTATTTGAATCAGCTAGCCTATGCTGAGGAAGGCACGAGCGAAACTGCGATAGAGTCGCTGCCTGATGATGAAGTGTTGGACTTGGAAAAAATTTCCGACCTGCGTTACGGAGAGAACCCACACCAGAAGGCGGCTCTCTATAAAGTAGAAGAGTCCGACATCTATGCCACCCACGGCGTCGCTCAGGCCGAACTGCTCGGCGGCAAGGAGATGTCTTACAACAATTATGTTGACGCGGACGCGGCGTGGCAGCTCGCCTGCGATTTTGAAGAGACTGCTTGCACGATTATCAAGCACACGAATCCGGCTGGCGTGGGTCTCGGAGCATCAACGGAAGAAGCTTACAGGCGTGCGCTCGCGACCGATCCCGTCTCTGCTTTCGGAGGCGTCATCGCTTTCAACCGGAAAGTTGACGAAGCGGCGGCACGTGCCTTGACGGAGATTTTCACGGAGGTCGTCATCGCGCCAGATTATGAAGAGCAAGCTATTGAGGCTCTGCGTGCGAAGAAAAACCTGCGCGTCCTTCGCGCTGGAGCAGTAGGGCGCGCAGAGGGCCTTGAGTACAAGCAGATTTCCGGCGGGATGCTCGTGCAAACGCGCGACGCGCATCAATTGTCGAGAGACGATCTCAAAGTCGTCACACGTCGCGCGCCGACGGATGAAGAGACACGCGCGCTGCTCTTCGCGTGGACAGTGTGCAAGCATACGAAGTCGAATGCGATTGTCTATGCGCGTGAGGGGCAGACGGTCGGAGTCGGCGCGGGGCAGATGTCGCGCGTTGATTCGGTCAGGCTCGGAGCGATGCGCGCACAGCTTCCCGTGCGCGGCTCAGTCCTCGCGTCCGATGCTTTTTTCCCTTTTCGTGATGGCGTTGACGAAGCCGCAAAGCACGGTATCACGGCTCTCATCCAACCCGGCGGCTCTGTCCGCGACCAAGAGGTCATTGCCGCAGCAGACGAGCATGGACTCGCGATGGTCTTCACGGGAGTGAGACATTTCAAGCATTAAAAACAGTCTGGAGTCGTGAGTCCAGAGTCTGGAGTCCAAAGACAAAAAAGCTTTTTGACTCCAGACTCCGGACTCTGGACTCTAGACTTTTCTTTGCGCTGACTTATAATCTCTGTGCCGCGAGTAAATTGTTAAGATAAGGAATTAAGAGAATGGCAGATAACGAATCTATGTTGGGACAAATCAATGGGGACTCTATACGCTGTCGCTATTGCGGTCAGCGCAACAACGTGCGCAACGATGGAGGCACTGCGAAGTGCGGGCGATGCCGGTTGCCCCTGTCGGATGCGCCGCACAAAAAGTTTGCAGACCTTGACAAGCACGAGTACGTTCATCCGGCTGACAGCCGCGCTCTCGCAGCCCTGCGAACGATTCCGGGGATTGATACCGCGCTCAAGAAGCTTCTGGCAGTGACGGGCGAATCGGCTATCCGCGTCATCTTCACTGCGAGCGCGGTCAAGGTCACGCCCGATCAATGTCCAGACCTGTATGCCAAGTTGCAGATCGCCTGCACGACGCTCGGCGTGGACATGCCGGAGCTTTTCGTACAGCAGAATCCAATCGTCAACGCCTTCACTGGCGGCGTCGAGAAACCCGTCATCGTCCTGCATTCATCGCTCATCGAACGCCTGACGGATGAAGAAGTCCTCGCCGTCGTCGCGCATGAAGTGGGACACATACACGCGGAGCACGTGCTTTACCTGACTGCCGCGCGCCTGCTCGAAGCTCTCGCCAATGTCGCTCTGGCCGCGACTCCCATCGCCGGTATCATCACACAGCTTTTATCCGGCACGATGCGGGCAGCCCTCTTGGCATGGGCGCGTCGCGCGGAGCTTTCGTGTGACCGCGCGGCTCTCTTAGTGACGCAAGACCCGCATGTCATCGGGCGCACGATGATGAAACTGGCCGGAGGCACGTTTGCCTCGAAGGTGGACTATGAGCAGTTCTTAGTACAGGCGCGCGACTTTCAAAAGAATTATGACGAGAAGGCCCTTGACCGTTTCTGGGCAGATGTCATCACTTCGGGCATGTCGCATCCCTTCCCCGTCTGGCGCGTCTCTGAAATTCTCAAGTGGGTCGAGAGCGGCGAGTACAAAGCGTTGATGAACGATGAGCCGCAAAGCGCAGCAGCTTAAGAGTTTTGGATTTTGGATTTTGGATTTTGAATTGAAAGACAAAATATTTGCCCTATTCAATCCGTTCTCTAATCCAAAATCCAAAATCTAAAATCCAAAATCTAAGAGGCTCCCCATGCTACAGAACAAGTTCGGTATCATCTTCGGCGTCGCCAATAAGCGTTCCATCGCGTGGGCGACGGCTGTGGCTTTGAGCGACGCGGGCGCGAGGCTGGCGTTTACTTATCAGGGCGAGCGTTTGAAGGAGAACGTCGAGTCGCTGACAGCAGAGATGCAGGGCGCGCTCATACTGCCCTGCGATGTGATGAAGCAGGAAGAGGTGGACGCGGCTTTCGCGCGTGTCAAAGAGGAGTTCGGGCAGCTGGACTTTCTCATACACAGCATCGCTTATGCGCCGAAGGAAGAGTTGGAAGGCGAGTTTATAGACACCTCGCGCGAAGGTTTTAAGACCGCGCTTGAGGTGAGCGCGTACTCGCTCGCGCAACTCGCGCACGCAGCCGTGCCTTTGATGACAGAGGGCGGCAGCATTGTTTCGATGAGCTATTACGGCGCGGAAAAGGTCGTGCAGAATTATAACGTGATGGGCGTGGCAAAGGCCGCGCTCGAATCATGCACGCGCTATCTGGCGGCTGATCTGGGGAAACGAAACATACGCGTCAATGCTATCAGCGCGGGGCCGCTCAACACGCTCTCTGCGCGCGGCGTCTCGAACATGAGCATGATGCTCAAGCACCACGCGGAGCGCGCCCCCCTGCGCCGCAACGTAGAGGCGCGTGAAGTCGGCAACGCCGCGCTCTTTTTGTGCAGCCCGCTCGCCTCAGCCATCACCGGCGAAGTTCTTCACGTAGACTGCGGCTATAACATCATGGCCTTTTGAGCGGCGAATCAAACAGTGCAACAAGGAGGCGGTATGAAGCGGCGTGTAGTTGTCACCGGCATGGGAGCTTTGACCCCCATCGGTAACACAGTCGAGGCCACATGGTCTGCGCTGATGAGCGGCAAAAGCGGCGTGGGTCACATCACGAGGTTTGACACGAACGGGTTCGCAGTCAAGATCGCCGCCGAACTCAAGGATTTCAACCCGCATGATTTCATCAAAGAAGATGCCGACCGGATGGGCGCGTTTATCCACTATGCTATCGCCGCGGCGGATGAAGCCATGCGCGATAGCAAACTTGAGATAACAGACGCCGCGCGCGTCGGCACTTACATCGGCAACGCGTTCAGCGACCTCAATGCTATCGAGAACGACTTTAAGAAACTGCTGGAAGGCGGGCCACATCGCGTCCCGCCATTGTTACTTCTTATCGCCACGCCTCATATGGCTGCCATGCAGGTCGCAATGAAGGTTGGCACTAAGGGGCCGTCTTCGGCAACGGCGACAGCATGTGCTGCCGCTGCGCACGCCATCGGCGACAGTTTCAAGATCATTCAACGCGGCGATGCGGACGCGATGATTTGTGGCGGAGCAGAGTCGCCCATTACGCGATTGAGTATTGCAAATTTTACAAAGATGAAACTCCTCTCCAAACGCAATGACGAGCCGGAGAAGGCGTCACGCCCTTTTCACAAAGACCGTGATGGGTTCGTTGTTGGAGAGGGCGCAGGCATCATCATCCTTGAGGAATTAGAGCAGGCGCGTCAGCGTGGGGCACACATCTATGCCGAAATAGTCGGCTACGGAATGAGCACTGACGCAACATATCCTGCGATGAAACCCGACGAGACCGGAGAGGGCGCGAGGCGCGCTATGCAGATGGCTATCAACGATGCCGGCATCAACCCGGAAGATATAGGCTACATCAATGCCTACGGCTCATCCTCAATAATAGTTGATGCGACTGAGACGATTGCGATCAGGGACACTTTCGGCTATCACGCCAACAATCTCGCCGTCAGTTCGACGAAATCAATGACCGGGCATCTGCTCGGCGCGTCGGGCGGTATTGAAGCCATTTTTTCAGTCATGGCGCTTCACGAGGGGAAGCTGCCGCCAACAATCAACTATGTTGAAGATAAAAAAAAACCTGACCCTGTCTGTAATCTCGATTATGTGCCAAATGAAGCGCGCGAAGCTCAGATTACATACGCGCTTTCAAACAGTTTCGGTATCGGCGGAACGAACGCAGTATTACTTTTCAAAAAGCACGAAGCGTGAAAGCAGGAGCGGGAAGAATGCCTTGATTGACAGTTAAAGAGTTTAGAGAGTTTGGAGAGCTAAAGCATGTCTTATTCTCTCTAAACTCTCCAAACTCTATGAATTCTATGAACTCTCCAAAACACTCCAAACTTGTTTATGGCTGAAACAGACAGCAAAAATAAGCCGGTCGCGCAGGTGACGCAGGACGAGCAGCTTCTTCAAACACCGAAGCCGGACGAATTCAAGCACACGGACACGTGGCGAGTCTTTCGTATTATGGGAGAGTTCGTGCAGGGCTTTGACGATCTGGCGACCGTGACACGCGGAGTCTCTATCTTCGGCTCGGCGCGCACCAAGCCTGACAACCCGCAGTACAAGGCCGCGCAGGAAACAGCCGCGCTGCTCGCACAGGAAGGTTTTTCCGTCATCACCGGAGGCGGCCCCGGCATTATGGAGGCGGCCAATCGAGGCGCATATGAAGCGGGCGGCGTCTCCATCGGCTGCAACATCGAGTTGCCCTTTGAGCAGCGACCCAATCCTTACCAGACGCGTACGCTCTCCTTCAAATATTTCTTCGTACGCAAGACCATGTTCGTCAAATACAGCACTGCCTTCATCATCTTTCCCGGCGGCTTTGGCACGCTCGACGAGCTGTTTGAATCGCTCACGCTGATTCAAACACGCAAGATTAAAAACTTTCCCGTCGTCCTCTTCGGCAAAGATTACTGGGGCGGCCTCGTGAGCTGGATGCAAAGCCGCGCGCTGTCCGAGCAGATGATTTCGCAAGCGGATTATCTATTGCTGAACTGCACTGACTCGCCCGCAGAAGCCGTCGAGATTATCTCTCGCAGCCAGAGCCTGATCGGCAAGCTGGACGATATGGTTTCCGATGATATTTAAGAGCGAGGACGAATGAGTGTCTGTAAATAGTAGATGGATGGTTAGAGCTTCCTCACAGCGCCCGTGAGCCACTCCAGATAAGGCGAGGAGACAGCCGTCACAGGGAGGGCGATGATTTCCGGCGTCTCGTAGCTGTGAAGCGAGCGGACTGCCTGCTCAAGCTCTGAAAATTTATCCGGCGTGGTTTTGGCTAAGAGCAGTATTTCGGGGCTGCGTTCGATCTGGCCTTTCCACCAGTAGACGGATTCCATCTCAGGCATGATCTGCACGCAGGCGGCGAGCCTCGCTGCAATCAGAAGCTCCGCGATTCGCGCAGCCTCTTCGCGGCTTCCCGCCGTCATCAAAACTACAATCGCGTCTGCCTTTTCACTCATCCTCTTCTTCAACAAACCCTTCTTCATCATCGAGGCTGGCGCCCGTGAGCGGCGTCGTGTCATTGCCGAAGAAGGCCGTATAAAGCTCCATCGCGCGGTCGTAGTCCCGCTCGTCAACCAGCACGACTGCGCCGGGCGAGGTTGTCGAGAGCAGCGGCGAGAAAGCGTCTGACCCGCCCGATTGAACTGCCGAGCGAATGCCGTTCTGAACCAGAATGTCGTTGACCATCTCGGCCTCTGCCGGAGAGCCTATGTTGTGCAGCGGCACGAAGCGGGCCTCGCTGTGGTCGAGCATCGTATTCTCCGAAGTCAAACGCTCGACCAATTCCGTGTCGTCATCAGTGCAATGGGTAATCCCCGCTTCGTATTCCGATTCGCAAACAGGACAGAACATAGCCGCTCCCCTTCGATTAGAAGATATGTGATTGTTTAATGTGAGACACAGTTTAGAGGGAAAAGGGTAAAAGGGGAAGAGGGGAATGTTTTTGAAAGAAGCTCTTTTTTCCCTTTTTCCTTTTACCCTCTTCCCCAATTGACTTTATCTCGTCGCAGTCACTGCGCGCTCGAACGGAATCGCTTCAAAGTGCGTCATCTTTTTGAAGGTGTTGAAGCGTTCGTTAATCTCTTCATGCGTCAGACGCTGGACGCGTTCTGTGCCGAACTCTTCGACATTGAAAGAGGCCATCACAGAGCCGAAGATCATCGCACGGCGCATCGCCGCTTCGTCAATCTTTTCGCAGCTTGAGAGATAACCCATAAAGCCGCCCGCGAAGGTATCGCCCGCGCCCGTCGGGTCAAAGACGGATTCGAGCGGATATGCCGGAATCGCAAAGTAAGTCTTAGGCGTAAAAAGAGCCGCGCCGTATTCTCCGCGTTTGACGACCAGAGCCGACGGCCCCCATGAAAGAATTTTGCGAGCGGCCTTGACCAGATTCGGCTCGCCCGCGAGCTGTCGCGCTTCCGCGTCGTTGATAATCGCGACGTTGACGCCCTTGATTGTTTCCAACAAAGACTCGCGCGTCTGCTCGATCCACATGTTCATCGTATCGAGCGCGACCAGCTCCGCATCCTTCAACTGCTCGCGCACGCCGCGCTGCAAGTCCGGCTGTATGTTGCCAAGAAAGACCAGCCGCGACTTGCGCGAGCCTTCAGAGAGCTTCGGCTGAAAGTCTGCGAAGACGTTGAGCTGCGTGTCGAGCGTATGCGCCGTGTTCAAGTCGTAATCATAACGACCCCGCCAGAAAAAAGTCTTGCCCTCAGCAATGCGTTCGAGGTCTGTGGTATCAATCCCGTGCTTCTCAAACACACCATCTTCTTCTCGACTGAAATCCCCGCCGACCACGCCGACGATTCGCACATCCGTGAAAAAGCTCGCCGAGATGGAGAAGTGCGTCGCCGAACCGCCCAGCATCCTCTCGCGCTTCCCGAACGGCGTCTCCACAGCATCAAACGCCACCGAACCCACAACCAATAAAGACATTATTTATTTTCCTCTGAAATTTAAATTAACTTAGAGCCGGAAATGTATATTACCGGCAACATGCGTCGTTGCTATCAAATACTGCCAACTGCCTACTGCCTACTGTTTCTTCTCTTCCGTCTTCGGCTTAGCCTCTGCGCCGAGGGATTGCAGGCTTTTCTCTGCTACATCCTTAAACTGGCTTTCTGGATACTGTGTAACGAGTTGCGAGAGATAGCCGCGCGCGTCATCTCGATATTTATCAAGCGGCTCTTTCGGAGACTGCTTGCCGCGTTTTTCAGACAGGTACAGGCTGCTCATGCCCGCGATGTAAAGCACCTCATCTATTCCTGAGAAAGTCGGATTGCCCGCGATCACTTCCTCACAACGAGACAGCGCGGAGATGTAAGCCTTTCGAGTTTTGAAATAGAGACGCGCCACTTCCAGATTATGCTTCGAATCGCGCTCAAGCTCCGCGTCACGCACAGTCGAAGGATCAGGCCCGCGCGAAGCGCCTTGCGCACGCGCGCACGTCTGTGCGCTAACCAAGACCATCAAAATCAATCCGCATATCAAAACTATTTTCTTCATAATGCCTCCAAGAGCGGTGATAGGTGATGGGTAATAGGTGATAAGAGAAAACAAGAAAAGCGTTTTCCCATCACCTATCACCTATTACCTATCACCGTATTTCTTAATTATTGCTTCCAGCTTTTTCTTCGTCGCGTCAGGCCAGAGGTCTGGAGCGGTAAAGATGGCGTTCTTCAGAGCCGAGCCGCATTTGCATCTCTGCTGGTTGCTGGCGAGCTGGCGGACAGCTTCGCGCAGGATTAGTTGCGCGTTACGCACGTTCTTGTTGAGATACTCGATGACCGTTTCAACCGAGACGGCATCGTGATCTTCGTGCCAGCAATCGTAATCCGTGACGAGAGCGAGCGTCGTGTAACAAATCTCCGCTTCGCGCGACAGCTTGGCCTCTTGCAGGTTCGTCATGCCGATGACATCCATGCCAGAGAGACGATACAGCTTCGATTCTGCTTTGGTAGAAAAGGCTGGCCCTTCCATGCAGACATAAGTTCCGCCGCGATGCGTCTTGACCTCTGCCACGCTGCAAGCAGCTTCGACTACATCACACAGCTCTTCGCACACCGGATTCGCGAATGTGATATGTGCGACGATGCCTTCACCGAAGAAGGTTGATTCATGCGCGCGTGCGCGTGTGCGGTCAAAAAACTGGTCGGGTATCACCATGTCGAGCGGGGCATACTTTTCCTGCAAAGAGCCTACGGCGGAAGCAGACAAAATCCGCTCGACTCCCAAAAGCTTCATCGCGTAGATATTGGCTCTGAAAGGAAGCTCGCTCGGCGTCAGGCGATGCCCGCGCCCGTGTCGCGGCAGGAAAGCGACGCGCACACCTTCGAGCGTTCCCATGATAAAAGCGTCCGAAGGGCTGCCGAACGGCGTGTCAACCTTGACCTCTTCGATATCCATCAATTCCGGCATCTGATAGAGACCGCTGCCGCCGATAATTCCGATTTTCGCTGTCGTCATAATCTGTCAAACTCTAGCCTCTCTTACATTCGGTCTTCATAAATTCATAAACGTAGTTGCCAAGCTCGCCCTTGCCACGCTTTTCTATCAAGCCGTCAAGGAATTCTTGTTTGGCCTTCGGCTTTACTTTCAAGATTGACTCGTAAGTCCTCAAGACCCCTTCCACTCCCGCCAGATACACCGCTTGATCGTCTTTCGCCTTGTCCGGGTTTTCAATGATGAAAGCTGCGCTTGAGAACATCTGTTGTACCACCAGTTCAGCCGAGTAATTCTTATTCTTCTTGTCGAGCAGAGGCAGCATGAAACTCGTGCAGGTAACGACCGAGATGTCCGGCACATCATCAATCCACTTGACTAATAATGCGCGCCCGTCCATTGCCCTCTTATTGAGAGGATCGTTTTCAAGCTCGCGCGTGATGCGAACCACATTGGCACGCTCTTCCGGCGTGGACGGCCCGCGCTTTTCCTGTGCAAAGCCGCTTTGCGTCGTCCACACAAACGCCACCATCATCACAGTTGCAAGTATCAATCTCTTCATGCGTAATTTCTCCTCAATCCTGATACTCAACCGCGCGAAGCTTGCCGTCTTCATCCGTCAGACGACAGAGCGGTGCGTCCGCATCGTGATAAAAGAGGCAGAGCCAGTCTTCGCGCGCCGCTTGCGGAAGCAGACGCTTTTTCGCTTCGAGCGTTTCCACCGGATAAAGATCATACCCCATGATCCATGCCGCTCGAAGATGTGCGCGCGTCGGCACGAGATCGGCAAAGCCAAAAAGCGTCTGACCGCCGCGTTCGAGCCGCGCGCATTGCATCGAACGCGAATGTCCCGGAATGGTTTGCATCGTCAGGCCGGGCACGACTTCGTAATCCGGTTCCTGTAACTCAAGCTGTCCGGATTCCTGCACAGGCCGCCAGTTCTCCGGCAAGTAGCTGGCGCGGTCTCGCTCGTGCGGCGTCTCTGCGTGCTCGTACTCTGCGCGCGAGATCAGATAACGCGCGTTCGGAAAAGCAGGGACGGCTAATTCACTTCCTTCGTCAAGCTTTGTGTTGCCGCCCGCGTGGTCGAAATGCAGGTGCGTATTGATGACGATGGTAATCTCTTCGGCTTTGATGCCGGTGACGGCATCAAGCGATTCGCTCAAAGAGCGTACACGCTTGATGCCGTACATCTGTTCCTGCTTCTGTGTCCACTTATCGCCGATGCCCGTTTCTATCAGGATGCGCTCTCGCGCGGTTTCAACGAACAGGCAGTTCATGTTCAGGCGCACGCGATTGCGCTCGTCCGGCGGGCAGGCAGATGCCCACAACTCGCGCGGGACGACGCCGAACATCGCCCCGCCATCGAGCCAGAACTCCGTGTCGGGCACGATCTCTACACGGTAATCGCCCAGTAACATTTGAGTGCGATAAAATCCGCCGGGACTATTTTTTGCCGCCGGGTTTTTTAGCCGGAGGCGTTGACGGCTTCGGCTTTCCGCTGTTGTCGTTTTTCGTCGGGGGAGCTACCGGCGGCGGCTGCTCTACATCTGCGCCCGGCGGAACGCCCTGCTCCATCCCCGGAGGCAGTCCCGGCATCTGCGGCTGCTGCGGCGGAGCTTCGACCTCGAAGTTTTCCGCGACGGTGACGTTATTCCGCTTGGCGATCTCGTCGAGCAGTTTCTCGCGCTTCTCTTTTTCAACGGCCTCTTTCGCGGTGTCGTGCCCGGACTGCGGAGGGGCGAAAGGATTGTCGGATTTTGCGCCGGATGCGATCAGAATGTGGCGTGCATGAACCTGCTCTTCATCCTTGCCGTCCGCGCCCTTCTGCGTGCGCCGCTCTTCGACTTTGATGATGTGGAAGCCGAAAGGAGTCTGCACGACATCGCTGATCTGTCCGGGCTGAAGTTTAAAGGCAGCTTCCTCAAACTCTTTGACCATCTGGCCGTGCCCGAACCAGCTCAGGTCGCCGCCCTTGTCTTTGCTGCCCGGATCGGAGGAGAACTCTTTCGCCAGAGCGGCAAAGTCCTCGCCTGCGCGAGCGCGCTTCAGGACATCTTCGGCCTTGGCGCGAATCTGTGTGTCATCCAATTCGGGATGCTTTGAGATGTAATCGTTAATCTCTGCATCGGAGGCTTTAATCTTATCTTCCAACTTTTCTTTGGCGTACTGCTGCGCGAGATAGCGCGCCTGCTGAAACGCGATGTGAAGCTCTACGTTGCGCTGCTTGTCAAACCCTTCCTTCTCGGCCTTGCGCTCCGTGATCATGACCTTTGCCCATTCGTCCTTCAACTGCTGCTTCTGCTCTTCCGGCACAGGCTTATCGCCGAGCAAGCCCATCTTCTGCGCGACCTGAAGAAAGTGTGCGAACTTTTCATCCTGCCCTTTCTCCGAGGTGAAAGCTTTGAGCTCGTCCTCTTTGATGTCTGCGAACGCAGGCGAAGGGCCACGCGCATCCGACTGCTTTTTCTCATACAATTCCGCGACGATCAGCGTCCGCATCATTTCGAGCTGTTCCTTCGTCTCAGGCGAGTCGCCGATGCCAGCGGCTCTGGCTTCTGCCGCGAGCGCGAGAATCTGTTTGATCTGGCCTGCAAACTCCTTGCGATCTTTTTCGCTCGAAGCAAGCTGCGCGCGCATCTGCGGCGGCATGTCCGCGACCAGCGTCTTCATGTCTTCCGCAGACAGCGATGTCAGGTTAGCGATGCCGCTGTTATGCCTGCCCTTCATCTGCCAGAAAATAAGTCCGGCGGCGAAAGCGACTGCGATACCGATGGCGATCCATGCCTTTGTTGATGTAGTCATTCCACGTCCCGGCGCATAAGCAGGCTTCGGAGCCGGAGCAGAGGCATGAGTCTCGGGCGTAGTGTCTGAGGAAGCATCCGAGCCTGTTTCCACATCGGCTGTCGTCTCGGACTGCGAGGTATCCGGGTTCTCTGCCCCACAGGCAGGGCAAGTGTGCTGGCCTTCTATTAAATCGGTTCCACACTGATGGCAACTATTCATTATCATCTCCTTAAATTACTATCAATTATTCTTCGATGTGTGATTGAGTATGCTCGACAAGCTCAAGCAGCACGCCGCCGGTTGATGCCGGATGTATGAACGCGACCAGACAGCCGCCAGCCCCGACTCGCGGAGCCTCGTCTATAAGACGCGCGCCGCTCTCTTTGAGGCGCGCGAGGGTCGCGCGTATATCTTCGACGCGTACCGCGATGTGGTGAATACCGGGGCCGCGTTTCTCCAAAAACTTTGCGATGGGGGAATCCGCGCTCGTCGGCTCAAGCAATTCGATGCGCGGCTCGCCGACGGGCAACATAGCCACGCGCACTTTCTGTTCTTCGACCTCTTCGGTCTCGATTACTTCAAGCCCCAACGCATCACGCCAGAATTCTATCACTTCATCAATCCCGCGCGTGGCAATTCCGATATGTTCAAGTTTCATAAAGCAGTGGGCAGTGGGCAGTGGGCAGTGGGCAGTAAAAGCATTACTCGTTTTTTCTGCCAACTGCTAACTGCCAACTCCGTTCATCAGCTCTTCCACCGCCGAATACGGGTCGCGGCGTTTGTTTGCGACTTCTGCGGCCAGAGCGTCAAGTCTCTCTGATGCCGAATCGGATTCGAGAGTTCGCGCCAGCAGCCGTTCGCGCAGCAGTTCGAGGATACGCCAGCGAGCTATCGCGTGCCGCCTTTCGGCAGAGGCTTCAGTCTTTCGCTGGTACTCGTAATACTTCTCAATCGCTTCCGCTAAATCCTCTATACCTTTGTTTTCAGTCGCGACGGTCTTGATAATCGGCGACTGCCAGAAGTCAGGCCGCATCGCCAGCGAGAGCAGAGCCTCTAATTCCTTCTCAGTCCGCAGGACGCCTTCACGGTCAGCTTTGTTAATCACGAAGACATCGCCTATCTCCATGATTCCGGCTTTGATGGCCTGTATGTCATCGCCCATTCCGGGGACGAGCACGACGACCGAAACGTCCGCCGTCTTGACTATCTCGACCTCGTCCTGCCCGACTCCGACCGTCTCGACAATGACCTTGTCGTATCCGGCTGCATCAAGAATCGCCACCGCATCCACAGTCGCGCGAGCCAGTCCGCCGAGATTGCCGCGCGTCGCCATCGAACGGATGAAGACGCCGCGATCAAGCCCCAGCGTCTGCATCCTGATACGGTCGCCCAAAATCGCGCCGCCGGAAAAAGGGCTTGAAGGATCAACCGCAACGATTCCGACACGCTCCCCTCGCTTGCGATAAAGCAGAGCCAGCTTGTCAACGAGCGATGATTTCCCTGCGCCCGGCGAACCAGTGATACCGATCACGACCGCGCGCCCTGTGTGCGCGAAAACGGCCTTCATCAAATCCGAAGCATCGCCGACCCCGTCTTCAACTTTCGAGATGGCGCGAGCCACCGCGCGCGTATCACCCGCCAGAATTTTTTCAATGCCGCTCATCAAAAGTAGATGAGTGATGAGTGATAAGTGATGAGTAATGAGTAAAAGCTTTTATCTCATCACTCATCCCCCATCACTCATCACTGCCTTAACAACTGTCGCGCGATAACTAAACGTTGAATCTCTGAAGTTCCTTCGCCGATGGTGCAGAGCTTTGAGTCGCGCCAGTATTTTTCGGGCGGATAGTCTTTCGTGTAGCCGTAGCCGCCGTGAATCTGAATCGCTTCCTCGGACACGCGGACTGCCATCTCGGAGGCGTACATCTTCGCCATCGCGGATTCTTTGGTCACGCGCTTGCCATGATCTTTCAGATAACAGGCGCGGTACATCAGAAGCCGCGCGGCCTCAAGCTCCGTCGCCATGTTGGCGAGCTTGAATTGAATGGCCTGAAACTCTGCGATGGGCTTGCCGAACTGCTGTCTTTCTTTCGCGTAGCGCACGGCGGATTCATACGCGCCCTGCGCGATGCCGACCGCGAGCGCGGCAATCGAGATACGCCCGCCGTCAAGCACCTGCATCGCCTGCAAAAACCCTTCGCCCTCGTTGCCGAGCCGGTTCTCATCCGGCACGTAGCAATCTTCAAAGACGACGCTCGCGGTTTCCGAAGCGCGTAGGCCGAGCTTGTTCTCCTTCTTAGCGGGAGCAAATCCCTTCATGCCCTTCTCGAAGATAAAAGCAGTGATGCCCTTGTTGCCTTTCGAGCGGTCTGTGACCGCGACCGCGACGCAGGTGTCGCCATGAATCGCGTGCGTGATGAAGTTCTTCGAGCCGTTGACGAGCCAGCCGCCGTTCTGCCTGACGGCGGTTGAGCGCGTGCCGGAAGCGTCAGAGCCTGCGCTCGGCTCGGTCAGTCCCCATGCGCCAAGGTGTTTCCCCTGAACTAGGGGAACTAGGAATTTCTGTTTCTGTTCTTCAGTCCCGAAGGTATAAATGTGATTCGAGCAGAGCGAGTTGTGCGCCGCAACGGAGATGCCGATTGAGCCGTCAACGCGCGAGAGTTCTTCGACGATGGTTGCGTACTCGACATAACCCATCCCCGCGCCGCCGTATTCTTCCGGAAAGATGATGCCCATCAATCCAAGCTCGGCGAGCTTCGGCACTAATTCAATCGGGAAATGCTGCGACTCATCCCACTCCATGACGTGCGGCGCGATCTCGGCCTCGGCAAACTCGCGCACGCTCATCTTGACCTGTTGCTGTTCTTCGCTTAACTCGAATTCCATAAAGCCTCTTAAAGAAGTTCCAAGTTCCGGATTCCAAATTCCAAGTCGAAAGCAAATTTCTAACTCGGAACTCGGAACTCGGAACTCGGAATGCTGAACTCTGAATTTATTGTACCTTAACCTTTACGCCCGCCGTGAGTCGCGACGCGTGCTTTGGCCGGTCGCGGCGTCCTCTTTTTTCCGGGTTTTCTCATCAGTCGAGAGACCTCTGCGGGCGCGAGCAGACGCCACTGTTTCGGCATGAGCGGCTCATTCGCTAGAGAACCTATGCGTATGCGTCGCAGTTTCAAGACCGAATGGCCGACGGCATCGAACATGCGCCGTATCTGCTGATTGCGTCCCTCATGCAGCACGACTTCAAACCACGCGTTGTTTTCCGTCTCATCAACTTTCTTGATCTCGGCTGGCGCAGTCCGCGCGCCGTCATCGAGCCTGATGCCCTTGCGCAAACGTTCGATTGCGCTATCGGGCGGCACGCCCTTAACCTTGACCTCGTAAACCTTCGCCACGTGATTGCGTGCGGACGTGATGTAGTTCGTAAAGTCTCCGTCGTTGGTCAGCAGGAGCAAGCCTTCGGTGTTGAAATCAAGTCTGCCGACCGGATGCAGGCGACCGAGCGACTGCGGCACAAGCTCTGTAACGAGCGGGCGGCCTTCCGGGTCTGCGACGCTCGACAGATAACCGCGCGGCTTGTTCAAGAGCACGTAAATCTTCTCGCGCGCTTCGAGCAGCGGATTAATCAGACGCCCGCGCACCTTGATATGATCGCTCGACGGGTCGGCCTTCGTCCCCGGCTCGGTCACAATTTTCCCGTTGACCGTCACCTCGCCCGCCGCGATCATATCTTCGGCGTGACGACGCGAAGCGATTCCGGCGGCGGCAATTAATTTTTGAAGTCGTTGTTGCAAGGAAATATTTATCCCGTATTTGAATAGAAGCTGGTGAAGCTTACAGACCTAAAGACACCCGCACAAGTTCACGCACCTTCTCGCAGCGTTCAACTGCTTCGCGCGCTTCGCTCTCATCCGCTTCGTCGCCGGGATAACGGTACGCGACTGCGAAAGCTGTCAAAGCCTGCAAGTCCGCTCTTAAAGTATCCCAAGTGGGTTCAATAGGGAGGATTAAATCAAGCAGCGTCGGTAAATCATGAATTTTTCCAAACTTTATATTAGATTCTTGCAATTTTGCCTTGAGATACTTTTCGACGCATTGCTGAGCATGGAAACAAACAGCATCATAGTTCGGCTCGATAGAAACCTGTAGTTCTCGTTTCGCAGTAGCGAAATCACCTTCTGCTTTATGCACCCATTCACTCGTGATTGGATTCATAAAGCATATGTCCCTTCTCCATTATCTCGCACATGAACCAATCGTGATTGTCTAATCTTTCTTTCACCTGCTCTGGCGTCCGAACGAGCAAATCGAGAGGGATTTTTGGATTCGTTTTTTGTAAAATTTCTATAGCTTTCCGCACAGGCTTATCTTTGAAAGGGAGAACTACAAGAAGATCAACATCCGAATCCTCACCCGGTGTGCCGTAGGCATGCGATCCAAACAGAATGATGCGTTCAGGATGAAACTCCTTCGCGATATAATTACTTACGGTCAATATTTTATCCATCGCAATCATATGACACATCCCGCTGAATCATCTCAGCCACGAACATTACATTATTTAACCCTCAAGATATACCGCCTGCCAAGTCCTCAAAGTCTTCGACGTTCGGAAGCTCTGATAAATCTTTTAAGCCGAATTGCAGTAGGAACTCTTTCGACGTGCCGTAGAGCATCGGACGACCAACGGTTTCCTTGCGGCCTTTGGCAATGATCAGACGCTTGTCGAGCAGCGTCTTGATCGCCGAGGAAGACTGCACGCCGCGTATCTCTAAAATTTCGGGGACGGTAATCGGTTGCTTGTAAGCGATGACGGCGAGGGTTTCGAGCGCGGCGAGCGAGAGCTTTGCAGAGGGACGTGATTTGAGATAGGCGCGGACATGCTCGTGATGCTCAGGCCGCGTGGCAAACTGCCATCCGCCCGCGACTTCGCGCAAGTACAGGCCGCCGTTGCGCGCGTTGAACTCCTCCGCCAATCCTTCGACCGCCACTTCAATCCAGCCCCGGTCTTCCTTAAGCACATCGGCGAGAGCCTTGACGGTCAAAGGCTCATCCGAGACGAAGATGAGAGACTCTATGATCGCCACCATCTCAGCCATGCCGCGAACGCCATGCGGCGCGTCACCCTGCGGCTCAGACGAATCTTCAAATGCAGTATTCAAACGCGCCGCTTCAATCGCGTCCTCGGCATCCGCGTCATAAATAACAACGTCCTCATCCGACGCGTCTTCTCCAAACGACAGCTCATCGGTCAGGGTTTCTTCCTCTTCTCTGTTCTCTTCAATCATAAAATTTTAGCAGCTCACGCGAGCGACAATCTCTCCAAAAGTCTCAAGCTGAATCAATGAAATCTCGGTTGCGCGCACCAGCTCAAGCACTGAAAGGAAAGCGAGCACCAGTTCGCGCCGTGAATGTGCGCGCTCAAAAAAGATGCGCAGGTTCAGCTCGCCCGATGACAGCACCATGTTACGCAGCCGCTCAAGCATCTCCGCCATCGTTATCTCATCGCGCTCGATCTCCATCAATACTTCTTCTTTGTGGCGCGTGAGAATGTCCTGAAAGACGCGTAAGAGGTCAAAGACGCCCGCCGAGACTTCAGGGTTCTGCTTATCCGTCTCAAGCTCTGCGCGTGTAAAGACAGCCTGCTCGACCGTCGCACGCGACCAGAGCATTTCGGCAGCAGCCTTATACTTTTGATGCTCAAGCAGGCGATCAACCAATTCGCGGCGCGGGTCTAAAGCATCTTCGCTCTCCGCCGCCGAAGGGTCGGGCGGCAAAAGCATCTTGGACTTGATCTCTATCAGAGTCGCCGCCATCACCAGAAAATCTCCGGCGACGGCGATATCCATCTCCTGCATCAAACGCAGGTAACGCAAGTATTCGTCCGTGATGCGCGCGACGGGAATGTCGTAGATGCTGACCTGCTCCTGTCGAATCAGGTAGAGCAAAAGGTCTAGCGGCCCCGCGAACTCTCCGAGGATGAGCTTTACATCTTCGCCTGTGCGGTCGGCAACGATCTCCGGCTGCGCGCCCGCGACGCTAACCGCGCCCGTCGGCACTGTGAAATCCGCGCCCGATGATTCTGTTGTTTCACTCATCATCTTTCCCTCAATCAAAAGAATCTAACAGGGATGGACAGGATGGACAGGATTTAAGAAACGGATTTCAGATAGCAGATTTGAAATCTCAGAATAATTCCGAATCTCAGTATGATTCCAAATCTCAGAATCATCTGAAATCTCAAAATCATTCCGAGTCTCAGAATTATCTGCAATCTCAAATCTGCTATCTGAAATTCTTGTCCTGTGCATCCTGTCCATCCGTGTTAATTTTTCTGATGACTTCCCTGCAAGCCCATGTGAGCTTTGGCATCGTCGAGCGTCGGGCGTGCAAGCCCTCGCGCACGCTCGCTGCCTGATGCGAGAATTCGATCAAGTTCTTCATCGCTGATGCCGCGCAAGCGTTCTTGAAACGGAGTCAGGAAATCTATAGTCACGTCCGCCAGTTCCGCTTTGAGCTGCCCGTAGCCTTTGCCTGCGAAATTCGACTCGATCTCTTCGGGATTCTTGCCCGTCAATAGACTGTAGATGGTCAGCAGGTTGGTGATGGCCGGTCGCGTTTCGTCAAAGCGTATCTCTGTGCCCGAATCCGTGACGGCGCGCTTGAATTTACGCCGGACAGCATCCGCGTCGTCGAGCAGGAGAATCGCGCTGTTCGGATTATCATCCGACTTAGACATCTTCTTCGCCGGATCGTCGAGCGACATGATACGCGCTCCGACCTTCGGAATGAACGGTTCGGGGACGCGAAACGTCTCGCCGTAATCACGATTGAAGCGAATCGCAAGGTCGCGCGTCAGCTCCAGATGCTGCTTCTGGTCTTCGCCGACGGGCACGAGGTCTGTTTGATAGAGCAGGATGTCGGAGGCCATCAGCACCGGATAGTCGAAGAGGCCGACGCGCGTGTTCTCGCGCTGCTTGCGCCCCTTCTCTTTGAACTGCGTCATGCGATCAAGCTCGGACATGCGGGCCACACAATTTAAGAGCCATGCTAACTCGGCGTGCGCCGCGACATCCGATTGGACGAAGATGGTCGAGACCTGCGGGTCAATCCCCGCCGCGAGATAAATGCGCGCGACTTCCCGCGTCTTTTCCGCCAGAGCTTTCGGGTCTTGCGGAATTGTGTGGGCGTGCAGGTTGACGACGCAGAAGAGGCTTTCGTACTCGTGCTGTAACTCGACCCAGTTGCGCAGTGCGCCCAAGTAGTTACCCAGATGTAGCTGGTTGGTGGGCTGCGCTCCGCTGAATATTCGCTTGGGCATAGAAGTCGGATAAAACTTTTGTGTAAATCGTCTCTTAAATCGCTAAGATGAAATCAAGGAAGCTCGCGACCGGCGTAAAGATCGCTCTAAAGAGTCCGAAATATATCGCTGCCATCAAAATCATAAAACCGTATTGCTCAAGCGCCTCAAGGGCAGGCTTCATGCTATCTGGCAAAAACGTGTGCAGTATCCGGCTGCCGTCCAAAGGAGGAAACGGAAGCAGATTGAAGACGGCCAGCGAGGCATTCATGTAGATCGAATACATAAAGAGCAGCCCGACAGGTTCTCTGACTGAGGCCAACACGCCCCCATCAGCAAAGAGATTAGTGTGCTGCCAGAATATCTTGAAGAGAATAATAAATGTGATGGCAATCAAGCTATTCGCCATGACGCCAGCGGCGGAAACCATCACGTTCGCCAAATCTTTCCTGCGCCAGAGCAAAGGATTGACGGGCGTCGGCTTGCCCCAGCCGATGAGCGGAATCGCTGCGAGACCTCCGCCGATGCTCGCAAAGATAAAGCTCACAATCGGAATCAGCAGCGTCCCAATCGGGTCTGTGTGCGCCACCGGGTTGAGCGTGATGCGACCGAGCAGGCGCGCCGTGTCGTCTCCAAATTTGTATGACATCCACGCGTGCGCCGCCTCATGCGCCGAGATCGCGAAGACCAGCACGATAATATATATAACCAGCGACGCTATAAGCTCAGTACCCATGATTAAATCATCCAGCCGAACAGATCGAATACTTCAAAGCAGGCCAAAGTAGCATGCTGATTTGGCACTGTCAAAATGTAAGAGATGACAGCGACTCAAGCGCAAAGTTTGCAAAGAAATATCTTAATGCGTTGACTAACATCCCTTTAAGGCAAAAGCGTTCCGTTAATTCCCAGCGGCAGGCTGTAAACGGCTTCACTCGTTGCCACCACCATATCGCCCGATGCGCTGAAGGCTAGGCCGACGACATTCATGCCCGCCACAAACAGCTCTGCATCGCTGCCGTCAGGAGTGACACGCACGATACCGCGACGACCGTGCAGCGACGCCGCGACGTAAAGATTGCCCGCGCGGTCAAACGCCAATCCCTGCGGTCGCCCCAAGCCTTTGTAGAAGATGGACGGCGTGCCGCGCTCGTCAATCCTGATGACTGATTCGTAACTTGAGACCGTCGGCCCCGTGACGTACAAAGCGCCGTCCGGACCGAAGGCCAGATGATAAGCAGAGACAGAAGGCTCAAGCTGCGCCCACGCCTGTTCCTCTCCAATTCCATTGACGCGATAGATCGTGCCCGTGCGGTCGCCGACATACATGCGTCCATCATGGTCGAAGGCAAGGCCGGTGGCGACGCCTAAATTTTGCGCGAATGCGACTGCCTCTTTGAAGGGAGTGATGCGATAGACAGTGCCGTCCATGCGGCTCGTGACGAACATCTGCCCGGACGGGTCGAAAGCGATGCCGGTCGGATTCGTGATGTCACCTGAAAATTCCTGTATCTCTCCGTCCGTATCAATGCGAAAGAGCGTGATGGGCAACTGCTGGCCGCGCGAGCCTGAGCGCGTGACGTAGAGCGCGCCGTCGTCCGGGTCAAAAGCAGGGCTTGCGACCGGATGCAAGTCTTCCGCGAGCATTGTGCCGACGACGAAATTCTGCGGTTCGCTGTGTGCGCCATCGCTTTCCAACACGACTTCGACTTTGCCGCCAAAACTATTCTCAGGCACCAGAGCCAGTACGCGCCTGACGGAAACTCCGACCAGATGGCCACGCTCCCCGTCAAACAGACACGCGCACGTCTCCGGGCGGCTCGTATCAAAACCCGCGCACACGACTGCCACTTCGCCGCCCGGTATCGCCGCCGCCGGATCAATATGCTCAATCCGCCCCGCTTCGCTCATCCATGGTTCTCCCAAAAAATTTGAGATTTCAAATCTGAAATTTGAAATGCAAAGAGTTAAAGCTTAAATCTAAAATCGCAAATTCATATTACGACGAGCGACGTGCGGTGTCTAATTGACACCAGATATTGCCCGGAACGCTTTTTCGGATTTCGCGGCGGATTTTTCCATTTCCGTTTTTCCCTGACACGGCTCCGCCCTTGCTATGCTATAATCGCTGGCAGTCAGGCTATCCGGTTCACGCGCTTGAAAGAGGGCGTCTTTATGCTTTAAGGGAGCATCTCAAGGCTTGGCTAAAAATTTTCGCCATGCTCAAGCGATCAAGCGAACAAGATTCGCAGAGCGATTCCAAAGCATTTCCCACAGCGTCCGCAGCCTACCGCTCGCTTCAATCTTTTTGTAACTTAACCCGGAAAAGTCTGGAGTCTGGTGTCTGGAGTCTAAAGAAAAACTATTTTCTGACTCCAGACTCCAGACCCCGGACTTTTTTATCGGAGGATAAAAATAATTAGTAACGTACAGGGGAACACGCAGGGCTTGAAACCCAACCAACTGCGGCGCATTGAGAAGCTTTACTCGCGGCGCATCTCGCCGCATCAAATCGTGACGCCGGAGTTTGCCAGACAGTTGAGCGAACTCTCGCACGAGACGCGCAGGCAGCTCGGAGTCTTGATTGACCGCAAGGGCTACGTCGAGTATGTCGTCGTCGGCGATGCGCGGCGGATAGAGCTGCCGGACTTGAAGCGCACGCGCGTGGCGGTTGATCGCTTTCGCGGCCTGCGCTGTGTGCATACGCACTTGCGCGGCGAAGAGTTGACGCAGGACGATCTGACAGACCTCGCGCTGTTGCGGCTCGACCTGATGGTCGCGCTCGACGTGGACGAGCGCACGGGCTTGCCCGGACTCTTGCGCGCGGCTCATCTGCTGCCGACCACAGCCGACGCGCTTGAGACCGACGAGATGACCACGCCATACGCTTTTCTTGAGCCGAATATTCCTTCGCAGGTGGACGTGGATTTTCTCGCGCTCATCAACTCGCTCGAAGAAGAGATGGCGCGTAACCGGCGCGCGACGCGTCGCGCTGATGTGCGCGAGCGCACGATTCTGGTCGGAGTGACCACGAATTCGGTTGGCGAATCCGAAGAGTCTATGGCGGAACTGCGAGAGCTGGCGACATCTGCGGGAGTGGTCGTGCTGGACGAGATTATTCAGCGCCGCACGGCGATTGATCCGCGCACGGTGTTGGGCAAGGGTAAGCTGGAAGACCTGCTCGTCCGCGCGCTTCAGCTCGGCGCAGACCTGATCGTCTTTGATCGTGAGCTGAGTCCCGCGCAGGTGCGCTCGCTCTCCGAAGCTACAGACCTCAAAGTGATTGATCGCGCACAGCTCATCCTCGACATCTTCGCTCAACGCGCACAGTCGCGCGAAGGCAAGATTCAGGTCGAGCTGGCGCAGTTGAAATACTTGCTGCCGAGACTCGTCGCGGGGCATGATTCGGCCTTCTCGCGGCTCGCGGGCGGCATCGGTGGGCGCGGCCCCGGTGAGACCAAGCTTGAGACTGACAGGCGGCGTGTGCGCGACCGCATCAGCCGTCTCGAAAAAGAGATAGGGGTGCAGCGTCAGAGAAGACAGGAGCGACGCAAAGAGCGTATGCGGCGCGAGTTCCCTGTCATCTCAATCGCCGGTTACACCAACGCTGGCAAGTCAACCCTGCTCAACGCGCTGACGCAGAGCAAAGTACACGCGGAGCAGCGCATGTTCGCGACGCTCGATCCGACCTCGCGCCGACTGCGCCTGCCGCACGAACAGGAAATCATCATCAACGACACGGTCGGGTTCATACGCGACCTGCCGCCGGATTTGATAGCGGCTTTTCGCGCCACGCTCGAAGAGATAGGCAGCAGCGACCTCCTGCTACATCTGGTTGACGCGAGCAATCCGCGCTGGATGCAGCAGCTTGAATCGGTCGAGCGAATTTTGGGCGAGTTAGAGCTTGGACAGATTCCGCGCGTCGTCGTTTTCAATAAGTCCGACCTCGTGAATGCTGACGACCTCGAAGCGATGTTGCGTCAGGCGGCGCAAGGCGGGACGCGTGAATGTCTCGCGGTCTCCGCGCTCAAGCCGCAGAGCTTGAGGCCGATGCTTGAGAGAGCCGGGGAGATTCTCGCGCGCGATCTTGTACAGCGCCCTAACGGGCACCCGTCTTCTGAAATTGACGCGGAGGAAGAGTTCGCCGCATATCATTAAATGAGCAGCAACCGCAGGCCAAATCTTGTCTCGCCAGTCGCGCGAGCGCAGAATGCCGCGCTGAACTTTTTGACTCGCCCGTTCAAATGGTTCTCGCCGCGAACGCGCTTTATCATTACCTTCATCTTCTTCGTCATTGTTACAACGCTGCTCCTGAGCAATCCTTTCTCACACGCGCAGGTCGAAAATTATAAAGAAGGTGAAGTGGTGCGGAGGACTATCTACGCGCCGACGGACATCGCGGGCGTGGACACGACCGAAAACGAGAAGCGTCGCAGGGAGGCTGGCGGGGCAGCTCACCCGGTCTTCACACATGATCCTGCACGCGCAGACCGCGCAGTGCAGACCTTTCGCGCGGCGTGGGAGGATTTGAAAAAGCAGTCGGAGTCGCGCGCTCAGAGAAAGGGCGAACCGGCGTTGGCGGGCGAAGGCAGCGTCGAAGCCGCACAAGTCTTTGCCGCACGCCGTTTTGATGAGGATGATGTCAATGTTCTGATCGAACAATTACGCGAGGCGACCGGCGGGCTGATTTACGATGACAAAGACGAAGAGCATTTCGCGCAGGAAATCACGCTCGTTGATATTCAAAAGCCAAATTCGCAGAACTTAATCTCATTGCCGCAAAGTCGCATGACGGCTCTTTCAGTGGCGCGCCAGAACCTGCGCACGCGCATAGAGCAGCTCAAAGGCTGGAGCGCGGAACAGAAGACAGCCATTACTCCCGCGCTGCTCTCGCTCGTTAGGCCGAATGTGATTTACGACGAGGCTGCGACGAAGCTCGCGCGCGATAGCGCGGCTTCCAAAGCCTTGCCCGCCGCCATCTCGCTCAAACGCAATCAGGTCGTCGCGCGCGATGGCGACACCGTCTCGCCACAGGTGCTGGCACAGCTCGCCGCGATTCGCGCTTACGGACGAAGCGAGCGTCCATGGCGAAGCATCATCGGGCTTCTCTTTTTAATCGTCGCGCTCTACTGGGTCGCGTGGGAGTTCGTTGATCACAGAAGCACAGCCGTCAGTCTCGGGCTTTCCAAGCGCAGAGCTTTCGCGCTGGTCGGCTCTGCCGTCATCATTCAAACTGTCTTGCTCCGCATCGGATTTACGCTCGCGGACTTTACAGCCGCGCAGAGAACCGCGCCGCTGAACGATCCGATGTTGTGGAGCTTTGCGATTCCCTTCGCCTCCGCAGCCCTCTTGATAGCTCTGCTGGCAGATACGCAGCTCGCTTTAATCACTGGACTCTTCACGGGTCTGTTCGCTGGAATGCTCGCGCCGAACGGAATGATGATGGCCTTTTATGCTGTCATCTCGTCGTCCGTGGCGATTTACGGAATCGGTCGTTACAGAGAGCGGCAGTCCGTCACGCTCGCGGGGCTGCTGGTCGGCGGGGTCAATGCGTTGATGGCCGTCGCGCTGATGGCTTACGCGCAACAGGCGCTGCCTTTGAACGCGCTGCTGCTTGCGATGGGCTGCGGCGTCGGCGGCGGGCTTTTAACGACTGTCTTTACGGCAGGCGGCTTGCCCGTCAACGAATCGCTGTTCGGCATTCTGACTGACGTGAAGCTGCTTGAGCTATCGAACGCAGACCTGCCCGTCCTCGGACAATTAGCTTTGCGCGCTCCGGGCACGAACCAGCACTCGCACGCAGTCGGTCAACTCGCTGAAGAAGCCTCCCGCGCAGTCGGAGCTAATCCGCTGCTGGCACGCATCGGCGCGCTCTATCACGACATAGGCAAGACTGCCGCGCCCGAATATTTCGTCGAGAACCAGTTGCGCGGCGATAACCCGCATGACCGCCTGCGCCCGCCGCAGAGCGCGAAGATTATCACCAGCCACGTGACCTATGGCATCAAGCTGGCGAAAGAGATCGGCCTGCCCAAACGCATCGCTGATTTTATTCCGCAGCATCACGGCACGCGGACGCTACATTTTTTCCTGCGCAAGGCTCAGGCTCAGGCAGCCGAAGGCGAGGAGGTGGACGAGACAGAGTTTCGCTATCCGGGGCCGAAGCCGCAATTTAAAGAGGCTGCGATTATGATGCTCGCGGATTCATGCGAGGCGGCGGCGCGCTCTCTGGCACGGCCAGACCCTGAGAACATACGCTCTATCGTCAGCAAGATCGTCGATGCCATCGTCAGCGACGGGCAGCTTGACGAATGCGACCTGACCCTGCGCGAATTGACGACGATCAAAGAGTCCATGATAACTTCGCTCACAGCCATCTATCACGCGCGGATTGACTATCCGGGCTTCAATCCTCCCTCAACCGGCTCGCTCCCGCCGCTGCCCGCCGCCGACCTCGACACGGAAGAGCGCGGCGTCAGCTACAGTAGGCTCTCCGAGATTCCGATTAGCAAAGGCGGCGAGGTCGAGGACGAAGCGATTCCGCACAAGACAGTCAAGCGTTGAGAAGGATGACAAGGAATTTGTTGATAAGCGGAGAGCGATGCGATCTCTTATCCGGCACTCTGTAAAAGCCAGACCGGAGCATTGAATAGAAAATTCGATTCCCCTGCTCTTCCAAAATAAGGCGTAAGGGTTGCGCTACAAACCTTAAAATTGACCGCGTAATTTTTTGTAGGTCGTCGCAAGGTCTTCGGGGATGACGCGTGTTTCGCCAATGGTGGACATGAAGTTGGCGTCGCCAGTCCAGCGCGGCATAATGTGCAGGTGTATGTGTCCGGCGACTCCGGCTCCGGCGGCGCGACCGAGGTTCATGCCCAGATTGAAGCCGTGCGGATGATAGGTTTCGCGCAGGACTGTCTGTGAGCGTTTGGTCAAATCCATCAACTCGTCCGTAGCCTCTTTCGGCGCAGCGTCAAGCTCAGAGGTATGCAGGTACGGGACGATCAGGAGATGTCCGCTGATGTAGGGGTAGATGTTGAGTACTAAGAAATTGTGTTTGGCGCGATGCAGGATGTAGCTGTTTTCGTCGTCGCTCGCGTCTTCGTGAAGCAAGCAGAAGACGCATGGCTCCGGCTGGCTCTCCCGTTCGCTTGAGCCTGACTTGATGTAATCGTAGCGCCAGGGAGTCCAGAGTCTGTCCACGTGCGGCACACCTCTTCCGGTGGATTGCGCTTGAGAAGATTAGAAGCCGGGAGGCGTGCTGTTTCCTTCGTCGCTGCTGCTACTGCTGCTGCCGAGGCCGGTGGCTTCGGGTTGCGAGGTTGGCGAAGCCTTAGCGACAGGCTCTTCGTTAATCAGCTCTTTGAGTTCCTTACCGGGTTTGAAATATGGGACGCGCTTGGCGGGAATGTTGACGGGGTCGCCCGTTTTCGGATTGCGACCGCGCCGCGCGCCGCGCTCGCGCACGCGAAACGAGCCGAAGCCGCGCAGCTCAATCTTCTCGCCCTGATTCAGAGTCTCAATGATGCTCTCGAAGACGATCTCGACCAGCCGCTCGGCATCTTTTTTCGTCAACTCCGCCGCGCGTGCGACATCTTCGACCAGTTCAGCTTTCGTCATGCCTTTACCTCGCCGCTTCAGGATACAGCCATCAAACGCTTTCAAACTCTCTTCAGAGAGTTCAAAGTTCCTGATGGTCTGATCGGGTAAGGATTACTTTCTACGTCTTTACAGTAGCAGAAAACGACGACTCACGGCAAGACGGAACTAGCTCACGTGCAACATTTTACATAGATAAAACGGTCTTTGGTTTTAGGGCTTTGGACTTCGCATGTGTGGCGGAAATTAAATCACTTGCGCGACACGCACAAAGTCCTAAGTCCCAAGACCAAAGACCGTTTTTATATGAAGCTTACGACTCGCGGTCTTCGCCCGAACTGCTCTTCGTGCCAAAGTCAGCAAGCTCTCCGAGAGAAGCCATGCCGCCCTTCGCTTCCGTAGAATAGCTCTTCGTATCAGCGAGCGGCTCATCGCTGCCTGCCGCGCGAGCGGAGAGTCCGATCTTTTTCGACTCGGGGTCAATCCTCAAGACTCTGAAGTCCATTTCCTGACCGAGCTGCACGACATCTTCGGGCTTATCAACGCGCTCGTCCGAAAGCTCAGAGATATGACACAAGCCTTCGAGGTTATCGCCAAGCTCGACGAACGCGCCGAAGTTGGCAAAGCGCGCGATCTTACCTTTGACTACATCGCCGGGCTTGTGTTCACTGATAAAGCGTTCCCACGCGTTCGGCTCAAGGTCTTTGATCGAGAGCGAGAGGCGACGATTTTCAGCATCAATGCTGGTGATGACGGCCTCTATCTCCTGACCTTTTTTCAGAATCTCGCCGGGATGCTTGATGCGTTTCGACCACGAGATGTCAGAGACATGCACGAGTCCGTCCACGCCGTCTTCGACCTCTATGAACGCGCCGAAGTCCGTCAGGTTGCGCACGCGCCCTTTGACGCGCGAGCCGACCTCGTAACGATCCTTGAGCGTCTGCCACGGATTGGCCTGTACCTGTTTCATGCCGAGGCTGATACGGCGAGCCTTCGGGTCAACGCTTAAGACTTCGACATCAACCGTGTCGGTGGGATTGACGAGCTTCGAGGGATGCTTGACGCGCTTTGACCAGCTCATCTCAGAGACATGCACGAGACCTTCGACGCCCGGCTCAAGCTCTATGAACGCGCCGTAATCTGCGACGCTAGCGACTTTGCCCTGCAAGCGTCTGCCGATGGGAAAGCGTTCTTCGATGCTCGCCCACGGGTCTGGAATCAGTTGCTTGTATCCGAGAGAGACGCGCTCGCGGTCTTTGTCGAACTTCAGGACTTTGACCTGCACGTTGTCGCCGACCCTGAACATCTCCGCCGGATTTTGCAGGCGTCCCCAAGACATGTCTGTGACATGCAGGAGGCCGTCTATGCCGCCGAGGTCTACGAACGCGCCGTAGTCCGTCAGGTTCTTAATCTGACCTTCGACGATGATGTCCTCTTCGATCTGTCCGAGCGTCTCGTCCTTCTTGCCAGCGTTCTGCTCTTCGATGAGAGCCTTACGCGAGAGCACTACGTTCGAGCGTTTGCGATTGAGCTTGATGACTTTGGCTTCGATCTCCTGATTGCGAAGCGAGTCGAGATTGCGCACGGGGCGCGTGTCAACCTGCGAGCCGGGCAGGAAAGCAGCGATGCCGTCAATGTCAACGCGCAGGCCGCCTTTGATGCGCTCTGTGATGCGTCCCTTGATCGGCGTGCCTTCGCTGTAGGCTTTCTCCAGCTCGTCCCAAGCCTTCATGCGAACCGCATCGGCGCGTGAGAGCACGGGGAAACCTTCGCTGGTCTCCATGCTCTTGACGAGGACATCTACCTCATCGCCGCGCTTGACCGTCATCTCGCCGTTCTCCATGAACTCGGCTTGATTGACGATGCCTTCGGACTTGTAGCCGAAGTCAATCACGACGCCTCGCTCGGTGATGCCGACGACGGTGCCGCGCACGACTTCGCCTTCCTGAAAGGCCGCCTGCTCCTGCTCGAACTGATCGAGCATCGCGCCGAAGTCCATGTCGCTGCTTGAGCGCGCATCTTCTTCATCCTCTTCGGGCGTCGAAGTGGCGGCAGCGGGCGCTTCGGGCTTTGCGGGCGCTTCAGGCTCTGAAGCGATTGGAGCTGAAGCTTGAGCCGTGGCAGTTGAGGCGGAAGCATTCTGTTCGCCCGTCGCGGCAGTATCTTGCGCGGGTTGCTCGTTAAGTGAAGACTGATTATTTATTTCCTCGGTGTCAGTCGGCTTGGGTTGTTCGGTGGACATGCAAACTCCTGTTAGCTCCTCCTTGAAATCGCGGTGCGTTAGAGAGCTGATCGCACCATACCCGGCTCAGTTTTGATTCTCAGAATTCAAGCACATGCTCGCCCGATGCTGCTGTGGGGGCGGCTCGTGTTCAATGTCTATCGGCGATAAAGTCGGAGAGTAAATCGGCGGGGCTTCGAGCAGTAGAGTTTTGGAAAAGTTGGTCAAAAGTTTTGTACGATTTCCGTGTCCTCTTAGTCGCCCGCGTGGTCCGACTATCGCCGGTCGCCTGACCGGGTAGGAGGGCAATGTACACGCCAAAATAGAGGCATGTCAAGGCGATAGAGGAGAATTGGCAGTTAGCAGTTGGCAGTTGGCAGTAAGCAAATAGAAAGCGGCAGTAGAAAGTATCATTCACTTTTCTGCTACCGCTTTTTCTTTTCTGCCAACTGCCAACTGACAACTGCCAACTACTTTCCGGTATTGAACGCCGTGCCGCCGCTTCTGTCTGCGACGTAGACTCCGGCGGAATGCGAACCGACGAAAAGACGGTTCTGATCGTGCGAAGCAAAGGCGAGCGCCCAGATGCGTTGGCT
Source organism: uncultured Pyrinomonadaceae bacterium (assembly GCA_964246305.1). Taxonomy (GTDB): domain Bacteria; phylum Acidobacteriota; class Blastocatellia; order Pyrinomonadales; family Pyrinomonadaceae; genus JACMLC01. The sequence continues at coordinate 58,505 of CAXTPS010000019.1, read as the reverse complement.
CGGCAGGCGTGCATCTCGCGGGTCTATTCGCAGCCACGTGTCGCCCGCATTGGTCGTGCGATAGACGCCGCCGCCCTGCTCCCACGCGTTGCCGACAAAGATTTCATTGCCGTTCTCAGGATTGATGAGAATGCTCGCATAGTCGCCGTAAGGCAGATTGCCGCCGCGACGCATCCACCTCTCGCCGCCATCATGCGAGACGTAAAGCGTCTGCTTCGTGCCGACATAAATGTAGGCTGAGCGTTGCTGGTCTTGCGCAATCGTGCTGATCGGAGAAGTCGCCGGAATGCCTCTGGCCTGCTGCCAGGTCTGACCCGCATCTCTTGAAACGAGCACGCCGGAGGTGGCCGTCCCGACCCAGATGGTCTGCGGATTCTGTGCGCTCGTCGAGATGCATGTCGTGCGCGGGTCTAAGCCCGCTCCGTAACTCAGTTTTTCCCAGCCGCGTGTCGGGTCGTATGTGCGATAGAGTCCGGCGTTGGTTGCGGCCAGCATGCCGACTTTCCCGTCTCGCTCGTCATGCGTCGCCGCCAGCGCATTGACCATATCCGTCAGAGCGATGACCGGAACGGGCAGCTTGCCACGGTCGTTAATCTCCTGCACTCCGCCGCCGAGTCCGAGCGCGTTCAGCGTCGCGTCATCGAATCTTCCGGAAACAGGAATGCCTTTATCGGTCTGAAATTTTCTAAGCTGCGTCACAGTGCCAGTGCCCGCTTTGCCGTCAGGCACGCCGACATTGTAGCCCGCCGCATTCAATGCTTCCTGCCCCCGTTTGGTCATATCGTTTGAGCGCAGCGCCGCGCCCGATGCCGCGCTTGAAGTAGTGGCTTTGGTGCGACGCCCTTTCTTGCCATTCGTCGCGGGAGCTTCGATCTTAGGCGCGCCTATCGCAGCCCACGATGCGCCCCGGTCGAGCGAGCGATAGATGCCGAGATTAGTTCCGAGATAGAGAATGTTCGCATCCCTCTCGTCCTGCAAAATCGAATAACTGATCAAGCGGTTCGACATGTTACGCATCGAAGGCTGCCACGTCGCGCCGCCGTCATTGCTGATGAAGAGAAAGCCGCCGCCTGTGGTCGTGTTAATCGTCGTCGTGTAAATGCGTCCGGTTCTTTCTCGATCCGACATCACGAAATTCACAAAGCGACCGCTGTAGCCGCCGTTGCTCGGCGCGAAAGATTTTCCGCCGTCGCGCGAGACCATCACGCCGTAGTTGTTCGTGCCGATATAGATGAGGTCTGGATTCTTCGGATGAACAGCGATGGAATTGACTTCGAGTTGCTTTGAGGTCGTCAGCGTCCACGAAGCTCCGCCGTTGACGGAACGCCAGAACCCTTCGGTCGTTCCCGCAAAGACGATGCCGGGAACGGACGGGTGTTGCAGGATGGCGCGCGTGCGGCGCGACTGTGAAGGAATGCCCTGCACTTTTCGCCACTGCTCGCCCGCGTTATGAGAATCATAAATTCCGCTGCAAGCGGAGGCGATGATGTGGTTCGGGTCGCGCGGGTCTATGTCAATCGCGAACACATCCGAATCGTCAATCAAGCCCTCTTTGATGAGCCGCCACGTCAGCCCGCTGTCCGTAGATTTGTACGGGCGATGCCACGTGCCTGCGTAAATCACAGAACTGTTGCGCGGATCAACGGCGAGCGATTCGACGTTGAGATTTATCATTCCGGTCGTCGGCAGATGCGTCCACGACTCGCCCGCATTCTCGGAGCGGTAAACGCCGCTGCTCGTGCCCGCCACGAGCAGATCACGATTGGCATCCGATTGAAAGAGCGAATGCACCGCTTCGGCTCGAAGCTCAGTAGATTCGCGCCACGTGCGGCCTCCGTCCGATGTTTTGAAAAAGCCTCCCGGCTCTGTGTGACGGTGCGCGCCGACATAGAGCGTGTTTGAGCTGCGCGGGTCAACGATGATGTTATCTATAAAAAGCTTCGGACGATTGAAGTTGACGAACAGGCTCCACTGCTGGCCGCCATCGGTCGAAGTGTAAATCTGGCCGTCGAGCGTGCCGAAATAAAATCTCTGCGGGTCGTTCGGATCAACGACGAGCGCACGCACGTCTCCGCCGCTCGGGCCGCTGACGCGCCAGTCCATAGGATACTGCGCGGCTTCCCCGGCCTCGTCACCCGCCGCCGCACGCGCGGTTTTGAAGAGAGATGAGACAGAGCATGCGAGCGCTACGAGAGCGATGACGAGGAGGGAGCGTTTGATTATTCGATTAAGCATAATTTTCATTTCTCAAATGATTCAAAGGGGCAATTTAAGAGTTCAACTACAAGACTTCTCTCTGTATCAGAGCGTATCACGCACGCCATCCGTGCTGCAAAGCGCTTTCTAGGATGCGGGGCGCGAACATAGCGGTTGTACAAAATCTTCCGGTCGGAAGAGATTGCGCCGGAGCGGTTAAAATCAAAGAGAAGCGGGCGCGTGGTGAGGGGATAAAAAAATATACCCCCCCGAGGGTAAAAGTGGCGGGGAAGGAA
>CAXTPS010000019.1:28228-56003 GCA_964246305.1 uncultured Pyrinomonadaceae bacterium | reverse complement strand
CCGTTGGTATTTTATGGCGCGGGTGGGTTAAAAATCAAACACACGCGGGCGATCCTTCTGGTAACTTAAACATCGCCCGCCTCTCGGTTAAAGGTCGCGGCTCATCAAAAGAGACGCGAGCGTTTCATAGCCTAGCGACGGCGACCACCACGGCGGGGACGCCTTGGTTTGGTAGCCTTGCCTTGAATGATCTGCACCTCGCTGGCATCCACAGTCGGCGAAACGGTCGGCTTATCCGCGCCAGTCGGCACGATCCAGAGTTCGACCGTCAGGTCTTCTCTGGCGCCGCCATCTAACGTGTCAATACGTCCGGCGTCAATGCCGCGTGTATTGACAAGATAGTCCTTCGCACGATCCGCACGCATTTGAGCTTCACCGGCTCTGGCTTTACGGCCACTGTAAGCGATGATGAGGCCGTTTGCGCCCGGGTTGTTCTGTAGTTCGATTGCGAAGTTGTCGAGACGCGCCTTCTCGTCGTTGAAGGCGATGTTGTTGTACGTGTCAAACAGACGCGCTTTGTTGATCTCGCCGACCTGTGCGCTGCAAGAGGCCGTCCTGTTGCATTCAGGTGCGACGCCGCCAAGCTCGACGGTGGCAGTAATGGTCTGGCCGCCCTGACCGGTCGTGTCAACAGTGATCGAAGGCGTGCCCTGACCACCGGAGATTGTACCGGCGGAGACTGTCCAGTTGTAAGTAACGGACGCGTTCGGATCGCCGCCACTAACGTTAGCAGTGTAGGTGATCGGCGTTCCGGCTGGAGTGATGCCCGTCGGGCAATCAACGCTGACGGTCGGACACGGCGGGACGCAGCAATTGCTCGCTGGCTCTGCCACAGTGACGGACGTCGAAGAGAAGGATACGCAGCCGCATCCGTCATCAACTTCAACTGTCGCGGTGTATGTGCCGGGCTGTGCTCCCGTCAAATCCCACGTCGTGCTTGCGCCGTCGCCGGTAATACGTCCGCCGGTCACGGTGTACGTGTAAAGCAACGTATCGCCGTCCGGGTCGGAAGCATTAGCCGTGAGCGCCACTACCTGATCGGGACTGATATCACAGCCCACCGGCTTCGTCCCCACAGGGCAAGCCAGCGTGATTGTGGATTCAGCCGCCGCCAGCGTAACGGTCGGAGCCTGATTCGGTAAATACTCAGGCGCGCGTGGATTACGACGACCGATAAAGAGCTGGAAGAGGAATCCATGCGCGTCACTCGACGGACGGAAGCCACGCGGGAAGCCGCCTGCCGTCGCACTTACGGTTTGACCCGGGCCACCGACGGTACCGGGAACCACGACCGTGCTTGTGACATTGCGTCCCTCGAACGAATTCATATCCTGCTGGTTAAAGTGATAGCGATAGCCGAAGCTCATGCCCCACCAGCGTCGCGGAAAGATTCTGAGGCCAGCGAGTCCCTCGACCGGGCTGTTCTCAAAAGCGTTCGGCGTGCGACCGCCAACGTATTGAGTCGAGCGCAATTCGAGTATCGGCTGGAAATACTTGTTGATTGGGAAATCGAACCCGACCCCGGCGATGAACTCGTCCGGACGATCAAGAAGTGTGAATTCGCCGCTCGGGAACTGACCTCTCGGATTGCTGTTCAGGATATAGCCCGCGTTGACCGAAAGATTGACCGAACGACTCAGGCGGCCGTCTGCGAAAAAGACCAGACCGAAGTCGCCGATATTGCCGCCGGGGCTGGCCCCGCGCTGCAACTGGTTGAAGCCGCTCTGGTCATCCGCTTTATCTGCATACCAGCGATAGAACGGAATCACGCCGACGCCGAACGGATTGTTCGGTCCCGTCCAGCGCCACTTCGCGCCGACCGTGAACGTGTTAAATGCGCTCTGTCCATACAAGCGATTGATGAACGGCGCATCCGGCAAGTAGCTCGGAGCGACAGTAAACGACGCCGGAACTGTGCGGGGCGCACCCGCGGGCGTCAGGAACGTATTGGTCGCCAGCACGATACCCGGAAGAATACTTCCGACGGGCGATCCTATGCCGGGGAAGATGTCGGCTCCGCCATAGTTGTTACCGGCACCGGTATTGTTAATCGGCGTAGAGATGAAACGCGGTATGCCGCCAATCAATCCCGCCGAACCGCCGACAAACGGATACTGAACGAACGGCTGCGCGCCGGTCGGGCGGAAAATCGCAGTTCCTCCGATGCCGGGAATCCCGGTCGGCGCGATGATGATGGCCGGGCCGCTTCTTCGGTCTCCCGGACCAAAGAAGAGACTGGAATTCGGCAGATAAAAGCTCGACAACTGCTGAGGGCTATTGACCTTGATGCCGCGATAAGCATCGGTGTTAAAGAACAGCTCAAGATGATCGCCCAATCCAACTTGGAAGCTGACGGGAACCTCGGTGATGTCTACATCACCTGGGTCGCGATCATAATTGCTGTACGCAATGCTAAAAGTAAACTCTCCGCGCCGCAGCGTCTGACCGTCATAAACGGTGAAGAGTCCGGTAGGTCCTCCAGGAGGGCCTCCCGTGCCCACGGTCGGAGCAATGTTCCTCGGATCATTTTCGTTCCGTAAAGTTTGGGCTGAAACTGCTGCACACAGGATCAACATTATGAGCGCACTAAAGAGCGCTCTTCTCGCGAGTCTCATCGCATTCCTCCGGCGAAATGGGTATAAAAAATTTGCGGAATGTGCGGCCTGCCGCACAAGACCACCGTTTCGGTTGGGCGGATGTCTTTTCGCATCTGACTGTTCATCACAGACATCACGCGCGACCCGAAGAAGTCTTGCGGGGCGCGGACGCTCCAACTACAAGCGTGCAATGATAAAGCTAATTGCAATACTGCTCCCGCCCTTCGACCGAATACCGCTTGTTGATGGAGCGGAGCAGCGAGAGGAGTCAAGCCCTTTAAGATGCTCGCTCACTTGCGCTACACACATCGCGTGCCTCGCGCTTCCCGACCGTTCTGTTGTTCTTACTTTAGAAGTCTGGGCTACTTGTTTATATGCAAACAGCCAGCCTGTGTCAAATACCGTGGCAGGCAATCTCCGTCATCTTATGTTTCTATTGCACTTTGCCTGCGTAAGTATTTCCGCCAGACCATACTCCACATTGCCGTGGAAATCAAGACTTTTTCACGACTTAGCGTCTAAAGTCAATATGTTTTTTCCGTCACGCGTATATGCCTCGCATGCGTGTGTCGTATGCCACGCGGTCAATCGCGAGCATGTAAGCAGCCGTTCTGGTGTCTACGGAATGCGCGTCGGCGTAGCGGCAGAGGTCGTTAAAGCTGGCGACCATCTTCTCCTGTAGACGCTCGTTAACGACATCCTCGCGCCAGAAATATCCCATCCTGTCCTGCACCCATTCAAAATATGAAACCGTCACGCCGCCAGCGTTCGCCAGAATGTCCGGGATCACGAAGACTCCCTTATTATGAAGGATTTCATCAGCAGCGGCTGTGGTCGGCCCGTTCGCGCCTTCGGCCAGAACCTTGCATTTAATGCGGTCTGCATTGCTTGAGCGAATCTGATTTTCAGTCGCGGCGGGCACCAGCACGTCGCATTCCAGCTCAAGCAGCTCCAGATTGCTGACCCTCTCGACGCCCGGAAAATCTTCAAACGAGCGCGTGTTCTTCAAGTGCGTGAGTGCTAACGGGATGTCTATCCCATTAGGATTGTAGATGCCGCCGTGAACATCCGAGATGGCGACCACCTTGTAGCCGGATTCGTGCAACAACTGTGCGGCGATGCCGCCGACGTTGCCGGAACCCTGCACGACTACTCTGGTCGAAGGCGGAGTCATATCAAATTTCTTGATGGCCTCATTGATAACAAACAGCAGGCCGCGCCCGGTGGCTTCGCGCCGGCCCGAAGAGCCGCCGAGGTCAACGGGCTTGCCCGTCACGACTGCGGTCACGGTATGGCGAGCATGCATGGAATAAGTATCCATAATCCAAGCCATCGTCTGCTCGTTGGTGTTCATGTCGGGCGCGGGCACGTCCTTCTCCGGCCCGATGAAGTCAATCAGCTCGGAGGCATAACGCCGTGTCATGCGCTCCAACTCGCCCTGAGACATCTGGAAAGGATCGCAGATGACGCCGCCTTTGCCACCGCCGAACGGCACGTTGACCACGGCGCATTTCCAGGTCATCCATGCGGCGAGGGCGCGCACCTCATCTATCGTCACGTCCGGCGCGTAACGTATGCCGCCTTTGGCCGGGCCGCGCGCAAAATTGTGCTGCACGCGAAAACCCTCAAAGACCTCTATGCGGCCTGAGTCCATGCGGACGGGAATGTAAACTTTGATCTCGCGGTTCGGTACGCGCATCACGGCGTACAGGTCCGGGTCAAGGTCGAGCAGTTGCGCCGCCCGATCAAAACGCGACATCATCGCCTCGAACGGATTATCCTCTCTAATCCGCCGTGTATCGTCTACCATTGCATTAGCCATAACAATCTCCAGAAGTCAGAATCAAGGAGCCAGAATCCAGAAGGAACAAAGATGAGCGCGGCTCTCATTGTGGCTTCTGGCTTCTGACTCCTGACCCCTTGATTTTGATTACTTCATTCATCGCTCCCGTGCGGTATCCGTGCAGGTCGAGCGTGACGTAGCGAAAGCCGAGCGTGCGAAACTTTTCGGCGAGCTGATCCACAATCTCTTTTTGCAGTGCACGCTCAAGCTCTGCGGGCGCGATCTCAAGGCGGACGAGCTGGTCGTGGTGGCGCACGCGAAATTCTCTGAAGCCCATCTCGCGCATAATGTCCTCGCCGCCGTCCACAGCCGCCAGCCGTTCGATGGTCACGGGCGTGCCGTAAGCTATGCGCGAAGAGAGGCACGGACTCGCCGGCTTGTCCCATGTCGGCAGCCCTGCGCGATGGCTCAACTCTCGAACCTCGCGCTTGCTCATGTCGACCTCGATCAAAGGACTACGCACGCCCCTCTCTGCTGCGGCGGCGCGACCGGGACGATAATCTCCGAGGTCATCCGTCGTCGAGCCGTCAACGACGAAAGCGTACCCGCGCTCTACGGCCAGCGGCGAGAGCTTGTCGTACAGCTCCGTCTTACAGAAATAGCAACGCGTGGAAGTGTTAGCCAGATAACGCGGGTCGTCCAGCTCTTCCGTCAGAATCATTTCCTGATGAAAGCCGAACTGCTTGACCAGCTCTGCGACCTGCGTGCGCTGATGCGCGGCGAGACTCGCGGATTCTCCGGTCACGCAGAGTGCGCGCTCTCCTAATTCTTCGGTCGCAATCAAGGCGACATAGCTGCTGTCAACGCCGCCTGAGAAGGCGACGAGGGCCGAACCCATCTCGCGCATCAGAGCGCGCAGGCGCGTCTCCTTCGACTCTGCTTCCGCCGAAACGGATGTTGTGGCCTCTTCGCTCATCAGATAACTGCTCACGGATTTCGCTGCCCTCATTGTTGTCAAGACGAACGCATCCGGATGCACTACAGTCTTGCGCTTCTTCAATAGTTGGGGATGAGTTTTATTGCGCCGCGCATGTTATCGCATGCGTCCGTCCGAACGCAACCATTGCTTTTCTTTGGTAGCTGTTCAGTTTGAAATAATGGTGTGTATCCATCATCACGAAAGAATCTCGCGCAAAGGCGCAAAGGCGCAAAGGTGTTGAGAGATGATTTATCTTGAATGCTTTCTTTGCGTCTTTGCGCCTTTGCGCGAAACCGTTTTTTCTTCTCCTCATTTGGATCTAAACCACTACCAAACTCAACTTCGCTTTCTTTTTTCCCGCGCGAGCGTGCTAAGATGTGCGCCTCCCCGGAAGCACTTCTAAGCCATTTTGTCTAATGAGCCGTTTTCCGCAATCGCTGCACATCGGTCTGCTCAACTGCTCTCACGCGCGCGCCAGAGCTTTTCGCGCGCTCGCGTTGGCGTTGATGCTCGTCTGCACGGCCACAGCCGCGCTCGCACAGTCGAGCGATGAGGACGCCGATCCGGTCGCGCTCTTTGAGCGTGGACAGGACGCGCACGCACGCGGCGAACTTGAGAAGGCCGCAACGCTCTACGAAGAAGCCATCAAGCTGCGCCCGGAATTTCCCGAAGCGGAGTACCAGCTTGCGACGGCTCTGCTCTCTCTGGGCCGCACGTCGGACGCGGAAAAGTCTCTACGCCGCGCCGTTGCCTTGCGCCCTGAGTGGTCGCTACCCAACGCGCTGCTCGGCGACCTGCTCGTTCGACAGAAGCGTTTCACGGATGCAGAGCAGCCTTTGAGTCAGGCTCTCAAGTCGGAGCCGCGCAATCCGACGGCGCTCATCGCGCTCGCAGACCTGCGCTTGCAGACCAAAGCATCGCGCGAAAATTTACTGCAAATGCTCGGACAACTTCGCGCCGCCACAGCGGATACGAATGCGCCCGCCGGAGTCTGGATCGCGCGTGGCGTGATCGAGCGCGCAATGGATGACAGGCAGGCTGCGATTACGAGCTTTGAGCGCGCCATCGGTGTTGACTCAAAAAACATCGTGGCTTACATCGAACGCGCTGAGACGTTCGCCAGCACGGGTGATACAGAGCACGCGATTGAGAGCGCGCGTGCGGCACAGCGCATAGCTCCCGCATCCGCCTACGCATCTACAGCCGTAGCGCGTTTCTATTTGCAGGCGGGCAACTGCGCCGAAGCTTCGCGCACGCTCGACGAATTGGACGCGGTCACAAAGCGTCCGGCGGAGACTGCATCGTTGCGCGGCAGAATCACGACTCAATGCACGACAGACATCAAGGAGAGCGACCGTCCGGCTCTGGAAGAAGCTTTTACGAAAGAGCCGCGCAATGCAAAAATCGCGGCTCGCCTCTGCATGATGTATCGTAAAGACGATCCGCAACGCGCTCTGGATTACTGTCATCGCGCGCTTGAGATTGAGCCGCGCAATGCGGATTACGGGACAGCTTATGCTGCGGCTCTGGTTCAGGCGCGTCGCTTTGAAGATGCCATCATAATCCTGCGGCGCGTCATCTTGGACTCGCCGGACAATTACGCTGCACATGCCAATCTGGCGATTTCACTTTACGAGCTGAAGCGTTACAGTGAAGCTCTGGCCGTGTACAGTTGGATACTCGACGCGAAACCGGAAACGACCGTGGCCTATTTTTTCATCGCCACGGCGCATGATAAGCTGGGCGAGTTCCCGGAAGCGCTTGCCGCATACGAAGCTTTTCTGGCGCACGCAGACCCGCAGCAGTTCAAGCTGGAGATAGAAAAAATCAAGCTGCGACTTCCCGGCTTGCGCGATCAGATCAAGCTCGGTCAGGGGAAAAAGAAAAAGTCTTAGGCGGCGAGCCTGAGCAGCCGCAAACTTTCTGTCGCCGTCCGACGATTTTTTATTTACGATTCGAGAATTAAGATTTAAGATTCGAGGAAATCATGGATTCACCTCTCTCAATCAGAATCCGCACGGCATCGAGCCTCTGCGCGCTCCTTTTTCTCTTCGCGTGCCTGAGTCCGCAAGCACGCGCTCAAAATCAGCTCCTGTTCCCTTCGCCCTCCGCGCCGCCGCCGATGAAATTCATCTCAAGCACGGAGCGCGGGCAGCTCTCAGCCGCGCACGACGCGAAGGCTCGACTCAAGGCGAGCATAGATATGGCGGAGAGCAGAATCCTGCGCGCAGAGCAGTTCACGGTTGACCAGCGATTCATCGCAGCCACCACTGAGCTTGGCATCTATCAGGCCATCATCGAGGACGCGCTCGTTTTTCTAGGGCAGCAGAAAGTTGACAGCAACAAGACGCGCGACCTCTACAAGCGGCTGGAGATACAGTTGCGCGCGGACGCGACACGCATCGAATCCATTCGCCGCGTGACGCCTTCCGAATTCGCAATCCACGTCAAAGCGATACGTGATTTTGCAGACAACGCGCGCACCAATGCTCTTAATGCGTTCTTCAGCGACACGGTCTTGCCGGAGGCTTCCGAGAAAAAAGAGAAGCCCGCCGAGAAAGACAATTCCGCCCCCGTCGCTCCCACGACTCAATCAAAAAAGCAACAATGAGATTCAAGATATTTCAGCACGCGCGCGTCCTTTGCCTGCTCCTGCTTCTGCTCCCCTTCAACGCACATCAAACAGAGGCGCGACCCGTCCGCGACCACCTGACGCCGCAGGAAGCAGACATGGTTCGCGATGCGCAGGAGCTTGATAAAAGGACAGCCGTCTTTATCAAAGCAGCCGAGCGACGACTGCTGGCCTTGAGTGATCCGAATACGATCAAGCAAACGAAGGATGAGATAGAGAAATGGGGAGAGCTGAAGGGCACGCGCGCAGATTTTCTGTACGACCTCTCAAAGATTCTTGACGAAGCAATCACGAATATTGACGACGTTAGCTCGCGCGATGAAAGAAACCCGCTCATCCCTAAGTCAATCAGAAAACTGGCGGAAGCCTCGACACACATCCTCGCACAGCTCACGCCGCTCCGCGATAAAGTCGAAGCAGGCAAAGAGCGCACATGGCTCGAACAGGCCGCCGATAATGCACAGCAGATAGTCGAAGCCGCAGGCAAGCTGCCCCCGCCCCCAGCTAAGAACGAAAAGAAGAAGAAAAACGACAAGCCATAAATCACACAGCACAAATGGCGAACCCGGCCACTTTATAATTCGTGATGCTGCACGGGCGGGAAGCCGCCTTTAATCTAACGTGAGTTCTATGTAAGGGGAATGCCTCTCGTTTGGACTTGGAGGTACACTATGAAAAACGTCTTACTGTTACTCGTTCTCCTCTTGACCGGTGCAGGTCTTGCTGTTGCTCAAGGCGTACCAACTTCCGGCCACCTCACTGGCCTCGCAGGCATGCAGAACTGCTATCTCATAGCTGACAGCGACGCCGCCCGCGCGCGGTTGGTCAAAGAACTGAAGAAGCAAGCTCCCCAATTACAGATCGTTAATTCACCCGACGAGGCTCAATTCTTCCTTGAATACAAAGTGCTGAGCGTCGAAAGCGATTGTGATCCTTTGACGCCGACGACCTATTCGGAAATGATCGCATACACCATGCAAGACGGGCAGCGCATCACCGCGTGGTCGAAAAAACAGGACGACGAGGGACCCAGCCGCAGCAATGAAGTCAATCTGGCGCGCAATTTCATCAAGGCTCTTAAGAAAGCAAAGGCCGCACGCTAACCCTGATTCTCTTTTCAATTCTGAGGTCGAACTCATGTTAATCTAAAAGTGCGATCATTCAGCGGGAGAGATTTTTTAATATGGACAATAGATTTTATCCGGGCGTCGAAGTTGACACGACGCAGTTGATGTCGGAGCTAAAAAATATTTTTGATTCCGAATATCAGGTACAGGTAGTGCAGGTCGCATCAACCTCTGTGCTGCAAGCGCGCAAGTCAAGCACGCTGCGCGATCTGGCGGGGCTTTCCACGGCTCTGACGATTAAGATTACTCCCGAACATGGCGGCACGCGCGCGGAAATGGGAATGCAGAAGTGGCTCGACAAAGCGGCGGTCGCAACCGTCGCGATGGTCGTCTTTCCGCCGCTCATAGCATTGGCCGCGCTCGGAGCTTACTGGCAGTACAAGGTCACGGAGGACGCATGGAAGATCATCGAAGACCATATCGCACGCAAAGCCGGAGGTTATGTGCCTCCTCTGCCCGGACGTTGCGGCACATGCGGCGCGGCCAATAGCGCAGGCTCAGCTTTCTGCGCGACCTGCGGCGCGAACATGCGCGTCGGCCTCGCCTGCGACTCGTGCGGCGCGCAGCAGAGAGACCCATCCGCGCGCTTCTGCAATCGCTGCGGCAAACCGATTAGCACATCTTAGATTTTTTCAGAAATGATCCGCAGAGACGCGAAGACGCAGAGAAGACAAGAGGAGAAGAAAACGCGCAGCCCTTTTACCAACTTGCAGAATAAAATAAGTTGTGCCGCCTCTTGTCTTGCAAATTGATCAGGTTGGATTCCTACTTGAACTGAGTTGCAATAAGCTTCATACTCTCTGACATGAGTGACGAGACCATACAAGATATCAATGGCAGCCGTTCCTTTGAGGAACGTGTTTTCGCTCGATTTGATGCTTTGGACTCTAGCTTGAAAGACCTTGATACACGTCTGCAAATATTGGAAGCGAAGGCTTATGACACAAAGCCGATATGGGAGCGTGCGCTTCAAGAGATTTTGGAAACGAGGCGTGAATTATCAGAGCGCCTTGATCGGATTGAGGCGATTGCACACGAGACTCGCGCCGACCTGCGAGATGCCGAAGATCGTATAGAGCGAATTGAAACTACATCTTCTTAATGAATATATCCTCACTTGAGATATTCATTTGACGCTCGACACAACAACTCACTCAACCCGGCCACCCTCAGCTTGCCTTAATCATGTCTCAAAGCTCTAACGGGATCAATTCTTGCAGCACGTGCTGCCGGATAGAGCGCGGCGAGAATCGAAATCAGCACGGCGAAGACGATTGCGCCGAGCCAGAGGTAGGCTGGCAGCGCGAAAAAGTCTACATAGTTTGCGCCCTGCGGCTTGAGTATGAAGCGATAGGCGAGACGATTCGCCGCCGCATCAATGCCCCACGCGACCAGACAACCGAGCACGCCTCCGGCAAATCCGATCACCGAAGCTTCTATAAAAAATATCAGTTTGATCTCGCGGTCTTCCGCGCCGATGGCTTTCATAATGCCTATCTCGCGCGTGCGTTCGAGGATGGACATAATCATCGTGTTGGCGATGCCGAACGAAGCGACGAGCAGAGAGATGCCGCCCAAAAGTCCGAGCGCGGAATTGATGATGATAAAGACGACGCGCAACTGTTCCAACTGATCCACGATGGAGAAGCTGCCAAAGCCGAGCGCGTTGATATGCTTTCGCACCTCAGTCAGAACGACAGGGTCGTTCACGCGCACGACCGCCGAGCCGTAACCGATCTGTTCGTTCTCCTTGAGCGCGCCGCTGCCGCGAGCCAGTTCGAGCGCGACCTCGCTCAAATTATCCCTGTGAGCCTCACGCCAACTGCGCGCGTCTGCGAGAGAGATATAAAGTCCGGCGGTCGGCATCAGTCCGCGAAAACGTCTCTGACCGTTTTCGTCTTCGCTTTTTAAAACTCCGACGATGCGATATGTGCGCGCGACGAGCGCGTCGGCTGGCGCGGACTCATCTTTCGTATCTCCCTCATCGAGCGGGATGCCGAAAAAGTTTGGCGATTCTTCTTCTTCACCGGCTTTTCCCTTCTCCGGCGGCGCGAGAAAGTCCACAGTCTTGCCAATCGCGTCGGCTGGCTTCGCATAGCCGACATTGCGCGCGAACTCTTCGTCAATCACAGCCTCACCTGCATCGGGCGCGCTCATCATCGTTCCGGCGACAAACTCTTTGAAACGCGTCGCTGGATTCGGGACGAGCGCGCCGCCGATGTTCTGCATCTGCACGTGATTGTTCGAGCGCACGTAGACATTAAAGAAGAGAGTCGGCTCGACCGAAGCGACGCCGGGAATCTGGCCAAGCTCTGCGACGGCTGCATCGTCAAGGATTTTTTCGGGCGGCTTGTCAGGCTCGCCGCGCCCCTCGCGGTCGCGGCCTCCTCGATTGTCTCCACTGTTGTTGTTGGAATTATTGTTGGAATTTTTCTGTCCCATCGTCGCGAGGCTCGACAGGCTTTTGCCGAAGACTGTGATCTCGTTAAAGAGGTCGAGCTGTTTAAAACGCTCAATCGTATTACGCTGCAAGCCCAGCCCGAACGACATCATCGTCACGATCATCGCCACGCCCACGATGACGCCCATCGTCGTCAAAATCGCGCGTAGCTTGGCCTCGCGCAAATTTCGCACAGAGAGTTGGAGCATGTCGAAGAAGGACATAAAAAACAGCAGTCAGAATTCAGGAGTCAGAAGAAAATCAAAGAAAAACGGTTGCGGCCATTTCATTCTGAATCCTGACTCCTGAGTTCTATCAAATTAGTCACGCCTCATGATTCCGGTATTCGGAGAAAACGTGGTGAATGGCATCAACAGTCCAGTCGGCAAGGCTGTGTGTGACGACATCCGCGCCTGCCGCGCGCAAGGCTTCGGCCTTCACGGTGTTTGTGACGCCGAGCGTCTTCATGCCCGCTTCGTGTGCAGAGCGTATGCCGGGCGGCGCGTCTTCGATGGCGAGGCACTCGTGCGGAGAGATGTTGAGATGGCCGCGTTTGAGACGCTGTTCGTCAACGAGCAGGAAGCCGCGATTGTAGCAGGCCGGGTCTGGCTTGCAGGTTTCGACATCTTCCGCGCTCACGATGGCTTCAAACACATCGCCGAGGCCGGCGCGCTTGAGCACGTGGTCAATCTCAACGCGCCGCGCCATACTGACGATGCCGAGCGTGAAATGGCGCGCGGCAGCTTTGATGAAATTGACCACGCCGGGAAAGAGCGGCAAATCGTCTTCGATCATCGAGCGATGCGCGGCGGTCTTGCGATCCATCAAGTTGTTCAGCTTCTCGCCGGTCAATTCTTTGCCCGCGCGTTCGCAGATCGCGCGCAATAAAGTCTCATCGCTCATGCCGAGCGAGCCGTAGTAATCCTCTTCGGTCAGAGCAATCTCTTCGGCCTTCAAAATGTCCTGATAGGCGCGCAGTTGTATCGGCTCGTCGTCGATAATGACGCCGTTAAAGTCAAACAGGATGGCTTTAATCATATAAAAAGAGTCCCAGGTCTCAAGTCCCATGTCCCAAGTTATAAATCTTACGCTGGAGTTTAAGGGTATCGCGCCGAAAGCTCAAAGTCAGACATCGGAATTTGAGCTTGGGACTTGGGACTTGGAACTTGGGGCTTGGGACTCCGTCAGCAAGGTGTTCTGCTCCTTGAACAATTTAGGCAGTCGTTCGCTCTCCAACACATCGAGGCGGCGCAGGACTTCCGCGAGGGACAGCTCGTTTTTCAAGTTCACTTGATAATCGAGGTCTGCGCGGATGCGATCTTTTCCGCCTTGCCGGTTCTGCGACATCATGATGATCGGAGCTTGCAGGCCGGTAATCATGCCGAGCACCAGATTCAGGAGCACGTAAGGGAATGGGTCGAATCCTCTGTTATGCAGGAGCCATGTGTTTAAGAGCACCCAGAAACAGAGGAAGCCAATTGATGCGCCGATGAATTTCCAACTGCCGCCGAACTCCGCGATGAGGTCGGCCATGCGGTCTGCGAGGGTCATCCGCGCGGCCTCTTCTTCATTTGCGTTGCGCGAGACGCGCTGGCGCAAGAGGTCGTCCGTGTGGCGCAGGCGGTTCGTAATCGCGCTCAGCATTTTGATGGCGACATCCGGATTGTGGCGCACGAAAGAGAGGAAATCGTCGCGCGCGAGGACGGCGAGGCGCGCTTCTTCGACGACTGTGGCATCAGCCGAACGCGGCTTGCCGTCGAGGATCGCCATCTCACCGAAAAAATCTCCGCCCGCCAGCTCGATCAGCGTCACCTCCTGACCGGCTGAATCTTCAAGGTGAATCCGCACGCGCCCGCTCTCAATCAGAAACATGGCATCGCCCGTGTCGCCGTGATGAAACAACTCGGTCGCGGCTGCTACGTGTTTCACCGTCAGCAGATCGCGCAACACGCCTGTGGCCTCATCGTCGAGCGAAGCGAAGAGCGGCACGGATCGCAACGCCTCAAGCGTCATCGTCGGTTGAGCGTTTGTGGACATAAGAACCTCGAAAAGCAGGAGTCAGAAGTCAGAATGAAGAGGCTGAAACAGCTTTTATTCTGACTTCTGACTCCTGACT
The DNA here is from genome assembly GCA_964246305.1 of uncultured Pyrinomonadaceae bacterium. GTDB lineage: Bacteria > Acidobacteriota > Blastocatellia > Pyrinomonadales > Pyrinomonadaceae > JACMLC01. Next base: position 42,329 of record CAXTPS010000019.1, on the reverse strand, counting down.
CCAGACTCCTGTTCTATAATTTTTCCATCCTTCATCATCACGATTCGGTTGGCGAAGCGGGCGGCAAGTTCGCGGTCGTGTGTGACCATCATAATGGTCAAGCCGTCACGCTCGACCATTCTTCGGAGCAGGTCTAATAACTCTTCTGCGCGCGTCGAATCGAGATTGCCGGTCGGCTCGTCTGCGAGCAGTACGCGCGGGCTGTTGGCGAGCGCGCGTGCGATGGCGACGCGTTGTTGCTCGCCGCCAGAAAGCTCTGACGGCCTGTGCGACAGACGCTCCTTGAGGCCGACGCGTTCGAGCAAGTCAGAGGCGCGTTCGTCTCTCTGCTTGCCTTGCATGCCGCCGAACGCGAGCGCGAGTTCCACATTCTCTGCTGCGCTCATGGTCGGAATCAGATTGAAATTCTGAAAGATCATCCCGACCGAGTGACGCCTGTAACGCGCCATCTCTTTTTTTGAAAAAGGCGTCAGCGGCTTATCGTCGAAAATGACTTCGCCGCTCGTCGGGCTATCAAGCCCGCCGAGCATGTTCAGCAGCGTGGACTTGCCCGACCCGGACGTGCCCTGAATCGCCACGAACTCTCCGCCCCCGACCGCCAGCGACACGCGGTCAAGCGCCGCCACCTCGGTCGTGCCCATGCGGTAGATTTTTGAAACTTCACGTGTCTCTAATAGCATCGCAAAAAAGTGATAGGCGATAGGTGATAAGAGAAGAGAGAATACAGGAGTCAGGAGTCAGAAGAAGAGGCGTTAACCGGCTTTCATCTAATCTTTTTCTTTATTCTGTCTCCTGTATTCTGACTTCTGTCTTTCTTATCGCCTATCACCCATCACCTATCACTCCCTTTATTCTCCAAAGCATAAACATCTCTTCGTCGAAGCCTTTGAGCATCTGTTCAAAAGGTTCCGCGACGAGGTTGCTATCAGCATGAGCGAGCAGGTCTGCGACTTCGGGGTCGGCGTAAACGCTCGGAGAGACGATCACGTCTCCGCCCGTCGAGAGACCTTCGAGGCGCGCCGCCATGTTGACCGTGCCGCCGAAATAATCGAGCCGTTCGTTAAGCGTGACTGCGATGCACGGCCCCGCGTGGATGCCGACCTTGAGCAACAACGGCAGTGAGCCGTCGGGCGGTGCGGCCAGAATTTTCTGCGCCTTGAGAATCGCGCGCAAGGCCGCCGCCGGACGACGAAAGACAGCCATCACAGCATCGCCGATGGTTTTCACGAGCGCGCCGTCTTCGTCTTTGATCGCGTCGCGCAGCACGTCGAAGTGACTCATCACACGTCCGAATGCGGGCGCGTCTCCGATCTCCCTGTAGAGCTGCGTTGAGCCGCGCAAGTCCGTAAAGAGCATCGTCAGGCTGCCGACCGAAATCTGTTCGCCCGGCCTTAGAGCGTCGTTCGAGAAGAGGTCGCGGAACATTTGCAGCGCGGTCACTTCCGCCGCGGTCGCGGCCTGATCGCTCCAGGCCATGCGCTCAAGAATGAAAAGCTGCTCGGCATCAGTTCCGTTTTCCAGCGCCAGCGACGGCATCTGCGAAAGCTTCAATTCTTCATTCGCCCAGCCCTCGCTGCTCGCGCGCAACGTCAACTCCTCGGCTCCATCCGCAGCCACACAGAGAAACTGGCCGCCCGGCAATTCGGCTGCACGCAAACGGTATCGTCCCGCTTCGAGCGGAAGCTTGAGCGTGCGGGTCGCGCCCGCTTTGAGTATCTGTTGAGCCACGATGTGCGGCGTGATTTGCGGGCCGCCGACGCAGAACTGTTGCGCTTCGATGTGGCGGATGGCGGGATTGGGGCGAAAGGTCAGCTCGACCGACTGATCGAAGTTGACCGAGAAATCAACGTTGCAGCTTCCGCAGTAAGCGTCAGAGCGTATACCGCTCAGCGAACGGCTTGACTGAGCCGCGCCCCTGCAATGCGGGCAGATCATGTCCCATTGCAAATCGAGCAGGCCGACGCGCGTCGCCCACAAACAGACTTCTAAAACATCACGGCGCGGCAACATCCAGTAGTCCGCGAGCGTGTGCGGGCGTATGCGCGCCAGAGTCAGCTCGTCAGCCTGCGCCAACAACTCTTCGAGCCGCGCGACGATCTCCACAGCAGCCCCTTGCGAGCGCAGCTTTTCACACAAAGCGTCCAGACGCGCACGCCCGCCCGGTGAGAAATTCGGACGCGTCTGTTGATAAAGCTGCGGCTTGTCTTTGCTTGCGAACTCGTCGTAACGGCGGATAGCGGCTGAGAAACTGCGCGCGGAGAGGAAGCCGATCTGTAACGGAATCGCCGTCAGACCGAGAGCGTTTTTCGGCCTCGCCCAAACTTCGTAAATCAGCTTTGTGCCGCCTTCCGGTCGCGTCTGCAAATCCGCCAGCACGCGCATCAACGCGACGGGGCCTTTGAGGTAACGACGCTCGACGCCGAAGCGATAGGGGCGCACCCACTCGAAGGGCTGCTCCTCCCACTCGACCGGCACGCCGAACTTGAAAAGCCGCAGACGCTTTCGCGCATTCCGCAGACGCTCCGCCCCGACATCGCTCTCGCCCGGCTGAACCTCCACGGCAGGCACGCCCGTGTCACGATTGAAGCGATTCGTGTCCGCTATGAGAGGCCACAAATCTTCAGGGCTAGACTGAAGCTCGTACTCCCAGCGATAATGAAATTCCTTCCTGGTCATAGAAGAGCAAGGCGGAAGGATGAAAGTCGAGGCATCACAGATGAAGGGTTGATAGAAAGATGCGCGGTTCATGTCAAACCGAACTGCTCAAGTTTCAATAGCCTGCTTTTCATCCTTCATCCCTCCGCCTTCATCCTTGCTTTTTAGACTTCCTTGTATTCCGAATCCACATCTTCATCAGACGACGCGACGCGATAGTTCATGGACTGTTTCTGCAAGGTGATGAGCAGGTCGTCTTTGGTCTTCAAGAGGTCTGCGCGGTTGTAGACCGAAAGCTCGAAGTTGTAGCCGTGCGTGATGGCGTCCTTCGGGCAGGCTTCGACGCAGAAGCCGCAGAAGATGCAGCGACCGTAATCTATGTTGTAGACCTCCGCGAAACGCTCGTCCACGCCCGTGCGTTCGAGCGGGGGGCGCGGGTCGTCCGCCGCGACGATGTAGATGCAATCGGACGGGCACGCGGCGGCGCAGAGGAAACAGGCGACGCACTTCTCGCGCCCGTACTCGTCAACGTGAAGCAGATGCTGTCCGCGATAGCGCGGCTGAACCGTGACAGGCTCGTCAGGATACTGGACAGTCCACTTCTGTTTCGGGATGTACGAGAAGGTGACGGCCATGCCTTTGATAATAGCTTTGGTTGATTCGATCACGTCAGTGATGATTGACATAAAACTTCTCCGCAAAAACTACTGCTAAATTATAGTCGAGCATGTTGCTGCCAACGAAAGACGCAGAGACTCTTCGCCTCCATCTTTTTTTTCCGCGAGAGCGTTAACGGCCAAAAGCGATGCCCAGAGCCAACAGAAGCATTAGAAGCAGCATCGCGGCTGCGCCGGTGGCGATGCCCGCGATTGCCATCCCTTTAGAGCTGCCCGGCTCCATCGGATTGCTTTTCATCTGCGTCATCGCAACGGCTCCCAGCACGATAGAGATCGGCCCCGTGGCAAAGCCCATGTAACAGCACAGCCCAATCGTCATACTAAAGATGCCGAGGGCGAGCGAGGCGATGGCGAGCGGGTTCGGCGAAGACTTTCGCACGCCGAAACCCGCGTTCGGCGGCGGCGGCGGAGACCACGATTGCTGCGCGGGAGGCGAAGCCGGAGCGTTCCATGAAGGATACGACGGCTGAGGCGGAGGCGGCGGTGCAGCCGAAGGCTGAGACCAGCTTCCGGGCGTCTGCCAGCCCGGCATGTCTTCAGAACGATAGACCTGCGTCGGCGGAGGCTCGTTCGACGCATTGGTCGTCGGAGGCGTGGGCGAAAGGATCGTCGCCTGCGGATCGAAACTGGACGAGCCTGCCTGCTCGACGAGCGGCGTGCCGTCGTCCGTGCAATAGCTCAAATGCTCTTCGAGAAAAGTGCGATTACAGGTCGGGCAGCGTTTCATTCGCTTCTCCGTTTGTTGATGATGTTAGGGCAGCTCAAACCAGCTCAAGCTGGCTGAAGAAGTATGCGATCTCAATCGCGGCGTTCTCTTCAGAGTCCGAGCCATGCACTGCGTTCTCGCCCATTGAGCCGCCGAACTCTTTACGCAAAGTTCCTTCGTCTGCTTTCGCCGGGTCGGTCGCGCCCATCAAATCGCGCCACGCCTTGACCGCGCCCTCTTTCTCCAAAGCCATCACGACGCACGGCGCGCTCGACATAAACTGCGTCAACTCTCCGAAGAAAGGCCGCTCGCTATGCACAGCATAAAAGCCTTCGGCCTCGCTCAGAGTCATGTGCATCAGCTTCATCGCGCGAATCCTGAACCCTGCGTCGAGAATGCGCTGTACGATGCTTCCCATCTTCCCGCCGCGCACCGCGTCGGGCTTGATAATTCCAAAAGTCAGCTTGCCTGTCTGTTCCGCCATTGTTTCCTCGTGTTAAGTTTTATCCAAGAGCTAACGTCTACCGCGTAGCAACGCGAACAGGGCTGCCAGTGCGATGCCAAGGCACATCCCCGTCGCCAGCAGTTGCAGCACATCCACCGTATGAAACGAGCTGAAGCGCTCTCTTTGAGTCAGATTGAAAAATCCTATCATCCCGATAATCACCGGAAAGATAATCGCCGGGAGTATGCGTCTGTCTCGCATAATTGTTGACCTCCGTCTGCAAGGTCGGGTTCACTAACGAAAGCAATTTAGCCAGTAAAGTTTTAGGGCGCAGGCTTTATCGAATCTCTGACTATATCAATCAGCTCAACAAAATGCTGATCCGTGTGTGCCTGCGACTCGGCAAGCACTTCCATCTTTTCGCTTAAGCGAGCTAATGAACCTTCTGTCCTATCGCTTACGCGAGCTAACGAACCTTCTGTCCTAATTTGCGCCTCAGCGAATGCCGTCATCATGACTTCTGTTGCAACTTGCGCGTCGGCGAGTGCCGTCATCATGACTTCTGTTGCAACTTGCGCGTCAGCGAGTGCAGCCATCTTGACTTCTGTTGCAACTTGCGCGTCAGCGAGTGCAGCCATCTTGACTTCTGTTGCAACTTGCGCGTCAGCGAGTGCCGCCATCTTGGTTTCTGTTATTATTTGTGCGTCAGCGAGTGCAGCCATCTTGATATCCGTTCTTACCTGTGCATCAACGAGAGCTGCTATCTTGACATCCGAATTTGCTTGAGCCTCTCTTATGCTCGTTATCTGAGCTTCTGCCGCGATTCGGGTGCTCTTTATCTGAGCTTCTGCCGCGATTTGGGCGTTGGCTAAGGCAGCTATTTTCGCGTCGAAATTTGCCTGATCTTCCGCCGACCTGTCTAACCGCTCGTCGGTGCTCAGAGCAACTTCTACTAGCTTATCAAGAATGCGTTCCGCGCGTGATAGCCTGTCTTCGGCACTCATCTTTTACTCTCCATCCGCGAGGTATGGATACTAATTTGCTACCGAGGATACGAATTTGACTACGCGACGGCGCGCGAGCCGAGCGCGTCTTTGATGGCCGCGCCGATGTCCGCCGGAGATTTGACGACGCGAATGCCTGCCGCTTCGAGCGCGGACATCTTTTCGGCGGCAGTGCCTTTGCCGCCAGCGATAATCGCGCCAGCGTGTCCCATGCGCCTGCCCGGAGGCGCGGTCTGTCCCGCGATGAAAGCGACGATAGGTTTGGTCACATGCTCATGCGCGAACTCGGCAGCTTCCTCTTCGGCAGTTCCGCCGATCTCGCCGATCATCACAATCGCATCCGTCTCATCATCAGCTTGAAAGAGCGCGAGTGCATCCGTGTGCGTCGTGCCGATGATGGGATCGCCGCCGATGCCGATGGCGGTTGATTGTCCGAGTCCGAGCGCGGTCAGTTGCCCGACCGCTTCATACGTCAGCGTGCCCGAGCGCGAGACGACTCCGACGCGGCCTTCCATGTGTATGTGTCCGGGCATGATGCCGATCTTGCATTTGCCGGGCGAGATAATGCCGGGGCAGTTCGGCCCGATGAGCCGCGTCGCTTTGTCCGCCAGATACTCTTTGACCTTCACCATGTCGAGCGAAGGGATGCCCTCTGTGATGCACACGACGAGCGGAATCTCCGCGTCCGCCGCTTCCATAATCGCATCCGCAGCGAACGGCGGAGGCACGTAAATCACGGAAGCATTCGCGCCCGCTTCCCTGACCGCATCCGCGACCGTGTTGAAGACCGGCACGTCTTCATGCGTCGTCCCGCCTTTGCCGGGCGTGACGCCTCCGACGACGTTCGTGCCGTATTCGATCATCTGCCGCGTATGAAACGTGCCCTCTTTGCCCGTGATGCCCTGCACGACGAGGCGCGTGTTTTTATCCACAAGTACGCTCAACGATTTATACTCCTCAGAAGAAAGTGATGAGCGATGAGTAATAAGTGATAAGAAAAAGCTTTGCTCTTATCACTCAATACTCATCACTTATAACTGTTATTAAAGAAGGCGCAGTATAGCACAGGGTATGAGCCGCGCTGCAAAGATGCATTTTATGCAAGCTCGACCGTTTGACCGTACTGCGGGGCTTCGACCGTCCAGCCGAAACGCTCGCGTATATGTTCGGCCATCGCGGCGGCAGCTTCCGGCTCGCCGTGCGTGGTGAAAGAGCGGCGCGGAGCCTGCGGCATTCCTTCGAGCCAGCGCAAGACCTCTTTCCAGTCAGCGTGCGCGGAGAAGCCGCCGATGCGCTCGATCTTGCAACGCACGGGAACGTAACGCCCCATCACTTTTACCTCACGCGCGCCTTCAAGGATTCGACGCCCGATAGTTCCAGCCGCCTGATAGCCGACGAAGAGTATCGTCGCGTTGTCATCCGGTAAAATTCTCAGCGCGTGATGCAGGACGCGCCCGCCCGTCATCATGCCGGACGCGCTGATGATGATCCGCGCGCCCTCTTCGCTGTTAAGTTTTTTCGACTCTTCGCGCGACGAGGCGGTTATCATCGAGTGAGTCCTGAGCGGATGCTCTTTTTTGGCAAGCACGCTCGCATAATCTTCGTCCTGCTCCTCCGTGCGGTGGCTGTAAGCCTCGGTCGCTGCCGCAGCCATCGGAGAGTCAACGCGCACGGGCAGAATCGGAACGCGCTTTTGATCTTCCAGCTCACGAATCAGATAAACTATCTCCTGCGTTCGACCGATGGCGAAGGCCGGGATGAGCAGGGGGCCGCGACGCTGCTCCGTCTCTTTGATGATTCTCGTGAGCGCGTCTCCGGGTTTCTCAGGGTCATGCAGGCGGTCGCCGTAGGTTGATTCGACCAGCATGTAATCGCAGGCGGGCGGCGGCACAGGGTCTTTGATAATCGGCTGGTCGTAGTGCCCAAGGTCGCCTGAAAAAAGGACGCGCCGACCCTTGCCGTCATCGCCCGCGCCGTCAAGCTCGACCAGCACAAGGCTTGAGCCTAAGATGTGACCCGCGACGCGAAAGCCCGCGCGGATGCCCGGCGCGACTTCCTGTGCTTCGCCCGTGTTCGGAACTGCCCGCAGCAGCTTGATCGTCTCTCGCGCGTCGTCTTCTGTGTAGAGCGGGAGCGCGGGCTGGTGCTTCGTCAGCCCGTGACGATTGCGATAGTCCGCATCCTCCTCCTGCAAGCGCGCGGCATCCGGCAGCAGTATCTTGAGCAGGTCGCCCGTCCCACGCGAGCAATAAATTGGCTTGTCATACCCCTGCGCGATGAGTCGCGGCAGGTAACCGGTGTGGTCTATGTGCGCGTGCGTGATGAGCACCGCGTCGAGCGAGCGTGGGTCGAACGGCGGGTCTTGCCAGTTGCGTTCGCGCAGCTCTCTCAAACCCTGAAACATGCCGCAATCAATGAGCACGCGCCGCCCGTTAGATTCGATCAGGTACTTGGAGCCGGTCACAGTCCCGACCCCGCCCCAGAATGTCAGCGTTGCCATGCGCTCTCCTCTTTCCAGAGAAATTTTAGATATGAAAGCCAAGCGATTCTACACGTTCCGCTTGAGATAAACGAGCCGCACTCAGGAACTCAAAAAATGTTTCGCGCAAAGGCGCAAAGGCGCAAAGGAAAGACTCAATCACTTCCTTTGCGCCTTTGCGTGAAACTGTCTTCTTTCCTCTCCCTGCAAAAGCCAACGCGCCCGGCGTCTTTTTAATGCAGCGCGAAACGTTATTCCAAACGCGCACGTCTTTGCAGTATGATGTGAGGCATGAACAGAACGGCTCGCGCCCCTGTCCAATTTTCATAACATAGAGGAGTCAGAAAAAAGATGAACCGCCTGTCCCCCAAACGCTTTAAGTTCGCAATCATAACTCTCGCGCTGCTGCTGGCCTCTTTTTCCGGCGCACAGGCGCAGCGGAAGCCGTCCGCGAAATCCGAGACGCCAAGCAACGGTTCTCCGATTAACACTATTCTGGACCTCGGCTCGTCCCTGCTCAATTCAGCCACGAGCTATGTTGACTCTGATCCGTATTCGCAGTTTCGCGGCGCGAGCTACTCGAACGAAGGACTCTTGAGCGAGCGTGACGAGATCAAGCTCGGCAATCAGATTCACACAGAGGTCTCCAAAAAATACAAGATCGTTGATGAGGGACAGGCGCGCGTCAATCGCATCGGCCAGCGCGTCGCACGCACCAGCCTGCGTCCACGGCTCGCATATCAATTTCATATCATCAGCGACAAAGCGATTAACGCCTTTGCCACTCCCGGCGGGCACATCTACGTCACGACCGCTCTCATAAATTTAGCGACGGATGATGAGTTGTCATCCGTGCTCGCGCATGAAGTCGGGCACGTCGTCGCGCGCCATAGCCTGAAGACGCTTGAGCAGGCGCAGATGCTCGGCGGGATTGCAGACCTGATAGGCTCTGTGACGGGCATCGCCGGAGATACCGCACAGCAGCTCGGCGCAACCGCCGCGCAGATCGTCGGCAGCGGACTGCTCTCCATTCACAATCGAGAGGAAGAGCGCGAGGCAGACTTTTTAGGCGTTCATGCGATGGCGAAAGCGGGCTTTAACACGGAGAGCATGATCACGATGTTTCAGAAAATCCTGAACGTCGGTGAATCGAACTCAAACCTCTTGAACGACATCTTTTCAGACCACCCGGCGGTGCAGGAACGCATAGACAATACGCGCTACGAGATCAATCAGATGCGCGGCTCGCGTCACCGCAAATAAAAAGCTTTGACATAGAAGGCGCGGAGGAATCGAAGGCGCGGAGAAATCTCGGATTTCAAATATGAGATTTGAGATTTGAGATTTCAAATATGAGATTTGAGATTTTTCCGTGCCCTCTGTGTCTTCTTGTGGTGAAATTAAGTTGGAATAGCCGCTTGCTCTGTTTCGAGCGATGATTTTTTCTGCTGGCGCAAACGCGGCCAGCCGAAGACGACGAGGGCGGCTGGAATAAGCAGGGCGAGATTTCGCAGGGCGGTCGAGACTCCCAACTGGCTGCCGATGATGCCGCCGAAACAGCCGCACTCAAGCCCCTCAGTGTTATGCATACCGTAGCGATAATAGAGAGCATAGCTCGCAAAGCCGAACAATAATCCAGCCGCCCACATTCCCCCGTAACGAGCCGTGCGCGGCCACAAGAGCAGCGCGACAGCAATAATCTCCGCCGCGATGACAGCAATCGCCACCGGCACAGCCCAACGCTCTCCGACCAGCCCCGTCATATTTTTAAAGAAGCTTTGCTGATAGTCGTTGATAAAGTACAGCTTCGCCACGACCGCGAAGAGGAACAACCCCGCGAGACCGAAGCGACTGATTTGGACGAGAAGTTTGAAAAGCACTGGAAAATTTCCTCATCGATTCATTCACTCATTTACTGATTGGAAAAATGATTCAATGAGCCGATGAGCAAATGAATCAATCTCTTTTACGTTGCGGCGGCGACGACCTTTTCGGCTGCGTCCTTCATCCCGTTGGCGACGGTGAAGTTTAAGCCGGACTCGCGTATGACGCGCTGGCCTTCTTCGACGTTCGTGCCTTCGAGGCGGACGACGACGGGGACGCTGATGCCTAGATTATTCGCGGCTCCGACCACTCCGCGCGCGACCATATCGCAACGCACGATGCCGCCGAAGATATTTATCAGGACGGCGCGCACGTTCTCGTCCGCGAGAAGAATTTTGAAGGCGGCTTCGACGCGCTCCTGTGAAGCTCCGCCGCCGACATCAAGAAAGTTTGCAGGCTCGCCGCCCGCCAGCTTGATGATGTCCATCGTCGCCATCGCGAGTCCCGCACCGTTGACCATGCACGCGATGTTGCCGTCGAGCTTGATGTAGTTCAAATCGAACTTTGACGCTTCAATCTCAAGCGGCTCCTCTTCGTTGAGGTCGCGGAGGTCTAGAAATTCTTTGTGACGAAACATCGCGTTGTCGTCAAAATTCACCTTCGCATCGAGCGCGATGAGGCGATTGTCTTTGGTCAGGAGGAAAGGATTTATCTCCAGCAGCGATGCGTCCATCTGCTCGTAAGCTGCGTAGAGCGACTGCATGAACTTCGCCGCCTGACCGATTAGCTCCGCCGGTAAGCCAAGATGAAAGGCAAGCTTTCTGGCCTGAAACGGGCGGAAGCCGACAGCCGGATCAACCTGCTCCTTGAAAATCTGTTCGGGCGTTTTGGCCGCGACCTCTTCGATGTCCATGCCGCCCGCAGCAGAGGCCATGAAGACCGGTCGCCCGCTCGCTCTATCAAGCACGATGCCGAGATAAAATTCCTTATCAATCGGCAAGCCCTCTTCGACCAAGAGCACGCGCACTTCTCTGCCCTCAGGTCCGGTCTGATGCGTGACGAGCTTCATGCCGAGCATCTGCCCCGCGATCTCTTTCGCTTCGTCAGGTGACTTAGCCAATTTCACGCCGCCGCCTTTGCCGCGACCGCCCGCGTGAATCTGCGCCTTGACGACGACCACATCCGTGCCCAGTTCTTTCGCGGCCTGATACGCCTCTTCGGGCGAGCGCGCGACTATCCCGCGCGGCACCGGCACGCCGAATTTTTTTAATAAATCTTTGCCCTGATACTCGTGAATCTTCATGAAACTCCTCGCTTGATGATGTGTCTGAAAGCAGCTCGACAAAATGTCTGTTCGGTAGCGCAGGAGTGTAGCCGCTTGTGGCTCATCGCTGCAAGCCTGTGAGACAGAAACATCTTGCCTCGTTGATGCAAAAAAAGTTAACGTGACTTTGCTAACCACCTCGCCCGTCGCTCTAAGAGTTTCTGAGAAAGGTGTTTTGAGATGAGCATTGTTACCGTCAGTTCAACGAAAAATTTGCAGAACGTGGTCAGCTACGGCGAAGGCCAAACGTTCCTGATAGACGAGCCTGTCGGCGCGGGCGGCGACGGCGCGGGCATAGACCCTTACACGCTCCTGCTGGCCGCGCTCGGCGGGTGTATCTCGATGACCGTGACGCTCTATGCGCGCCGCAAGGGTTGGCAGCTTGAGCGCGTCACGGTTCGTCTGCGTCAGGAAAGGATTCACGCGGCGGACTGCGCCGAATGCGCTGAGAGCAAGGAAGGCTTCGTGCATCGCATCGAACGCGTCGTCACCGTCGAAGGCGACTTGACGGACGAGCAGCGTGCGCGGCTGCAAGAGATAGCCCACAAGTGCCCCGTGCATAAAACTCTCACGTCCGAAATCGTCGTCGCGGAATTGAAAGATTAGCGTGACGAGATACGCGTTCGTCCTGCAAAGAAAACAGGCTACAGGCAATGAATTACCTGTAGCCTGTTTGTCATTTGAACGGTCTATTAAATGGTTTACAGAACGCGCAGGAAGGCAACGAGGTCTGTCTTCTCCTGCGCCGTCAGGTTCAATTCCTCCACGAGATTGAAAAACTCCACAGTGTCTTCCAGCGTGAGCAGTCGCCCATCATGCAGATACGGCGGCGACTCCCTGATGCCGCGCAAGGGGAAAGTTTTTATCGGGCCTTGCGCAGTAATCATCATTCCGCCTTCCATACGCGGTTGATAGAAACGCTCGACTTTCAGATCGTGCATCAGGTTATCCGTGTAGAAGGGCGGCGTGTGGCACGCGTTGCAACTGGCCTTGCCGAAGAACAAGTCTTCGCCGCGCGCCTCGCTCTCGGTCGCTTTCTTCCGGTCGAGCCTTCCGAAAATATTGAGCTTCGGCGCGGGCGGAAAGTCCAGTATCTCTTGAAACTCGGACATATCGTGAACCTGCGAGCCGCGATCCAGAATGTTCAGGCCCTTCTTCGTAGCAATCACCGGGTCACCGTCAAAGTAGGCCGCCCGCTGCTCAAACTCGGTGAAATCTTCGACCGTTTTGAGAGCGCGTTGCGAGCCGAAGAGCCTTTGAATGTTGACGCCGCGCAGTGACGGCGTTTCGATGCGACGGCGATTCTCCTGCGGGCGTATGTCTCCGACCAGATGCGCCGCGCCTGACGTGTGACCGTTGACGTGGCAATCGAAACAAGAGACGCCACGCATGCCGTCAGGCTTTTCGGTCTTGCGGTCGCCTGTCGCGTTGAACTGCTGCTGCGGGAATTGCGTCACCAGCAGGCGCAAGCCATCAAGCTGCTTCGGATTGAGAATGCCGTTGAACAGATCGTAAAAATTATCAACCGTCACGACCTGTCCCTTCGAGACATCGCCGAGGTCAGGCCGCGTGGTGAGAAAGATCGCGGGCGGAAATTCCGGCAGAAACTGATCCGGCAAGTCGAAGTCCATGTCGAAGCGTTCGAGACGCGGCAGCGCCTTGATTTCGGCTTGCGGAAAGATCATGCCGCCCACCGGATGATTGACGTGTGGCAAAGGCAAGTAAGGAAACAGGTCGCGCTCCCTGATCTCATCCGGCGTCAGGCGACCGAGTTGTTCCCAGGTCACGCCCTTTTTCAGCCGCGCGGTCGGGCCGACCGGAATCGGCTTGCCCCTTGTCATACGCACGTTCGGGTCTACGCGCCGCGAGAGGTCGTAACGCTCTTCGAGCAGTTTCTGGTGCGCCGCCATGACCCGCGCCTTCGCCGCCTTGTCGCGCGCCCTGACGACATCAAAAGGCTCTTCGACCACCGGCATGAAAGAAGAGCCGGGCGGTTCCTCCTGCTTCTGTTTGCGCTCCTGCGCCGTCGCACGCAGATTCAAAAGCAACGAAACGGTGATGGCAAACGCAATCAACAATACTGTCACCAACTTGATGCGAGTCGTAGTGTTCATAGTCTCCTCCCTCAGAAGATATAAATCCCACCCCGGTTGAAAAGCTGCGCGTCTGTTGGAAATTACGTGCGGAATTATACCGGGACGGCTATCTTTAAGAAAGGAATATTTCGTAAGGGTGAGGGGGAAACAATTTCATAATCACAAAACTCTACGGCTGTGCGAAGACAGACGCAGAGTTTTGTAATCCGCTTGAAGATAAAAACATCGAACGACGCAGGGGATACTACTTCGGGGCGTCGGCGATGCACTGCTTTTTCGCGGCTTTGGCGGCGGCCATAGCTGCGGTTCTCTCTTTGCCCTTCTTCGTCTTGGCTTCCTTCATGGAGGCGTTGTAATCCTCGTTGCACTTCTTCACAGCCGCTTTGTGCTCGGCGCTTACCTTCTTACCCTTAGCGATGGCTGCCGGTGCGGCTGCGCCGAGCAGCAGCGCGAGGGACAGCGCGGTGGATGTCAGGATACGTTTCATCATCTACTCCTTCATAAGAATGTTTGGTTTGATTGATTTCCAAAAGCTTGCAGAGCGATTACTGCATGCCTGACACACTGCAATCATCGCGCCAGAAAGCTTGCCCTTCAAAAACAAGCCATCCCACTGAAAATCAAATGATGAGAATGAAGAAACGCTGTGGCAGCTTTGTTCGTGAAGACAATTTAGCCACGTGTTTATCTTTGCGCCTTTGCGGGAAATTTTTTCTCGCTCAAAAGGAAAGTGCCGCGAGAATTAAAGCTTCTCTCGCGGCACGTGTGGGGTGAGTGTATTTCAGTTCTTACTAACGCGGCAGATAGGCTGAAGGAACGGGCAGATCGCCGCTCTGTCCCAACTGTAGCCCGATAAATCCGGCGGTTGATTTCTGTATGTACCATGCGCCG
>CAXTPS010000019.1:0-28128 GCA_964246305.1 uncultured Pyrinomonadaceae bacterium | reverse complement strand
TCCCAACTGTAGCCCGATAAATCCGGCGGTTGATTTCTGTATGTACCATGCGCCGGTTGAAGCGCGAAAGACAGCCGTGTCCGTTCGTCCGTCGCCATCGAAATCTCCCGGCGCGGGCACGTCGCCGTTTGTTCCGAACTGCGCCGATTTCAGCCCGCTCGTCGAGTTCATCATGTACCAGTAGCCGGTCGAGGGACGAAAGACAGCGATGTCCGTCTTGCCGTCTCCATCATAATCGCCCTGAGCCGCGTAGTCTGTGCTGAGGCCAAAGCTCATGCCTGTAAATCCAGCCGTTGATTTCTGTATGTACCATGCGCCGCTCGACGGGCGAAAGACTGCTACATCGGCTTTGCCGTCGCCATCGTAATCTCCAACGACAGGCTTATCGCCGTTTATTCCGAACGAGATTGCGGTAAAGCCAGCGGTCGAACGCTGTATATAGAAAGCTCCTGCCGAGGGACGAAAGACAGCGATGTCCGTTCGTCCGTCTCCGTCATAGTCTCCGGCTGCCGGAACGTCGCCGCTCACACCGAAGGGCTGCGCGCTGAAGCCGGCGGTCGAGCGCATCAAGTACCAGTAGCCATTCGAGGGACGGAACACAGCCACGTCAGCCTTGCCATCGCCGTCATAATCTCCGGGCGTGGCGATGTCTTCAGGCGTGCCGAAAGCCTGACTCGTGATAGAGCCGTTGGTGCTGCGCTGCACGTACCAGCCGCCATTCGATGAGCGATAGAGCGCGACATCGGATTTTCCGTCGCCGTCAAAGTCGCTGACGGGTTTGCCGTTCGTGAGCGGGGTCAATGCGCTCAACTTGAGACGGGGCTTGGTGATGCCGTTACGTGGGTCTGTGACGGGCACAGAGGTGCTGATGATGCTGTTGAGAACTTCGTCAACTGAAGCAGTGGGCTTGCGCTGTTTGAGAATCGCCCACGCTCCGGCGACGTGCGGCGCGGCCATCGAAGTGCCCGCAAAGGTCTGATAGCCTCCGCCCGGAACCGATGAGGTAATCCACTGCCCCGGCGCAAGCAGCGTCACACTAGAAGAGCTGTTTGAATAGTCCGAGACTTCATCCAGAGGTATGCCGTAGCTACCATCGCCCGTCGAGCCGACGCTGATCGCGCTTGAGAGGCAGGCCGGAAATCCCATCGCGCTCGTGTAGCCGCTGTTTCCCGAAGCGATGACCGTGGCGATGCCGAGCGAGCGCAGGTTATTTATCGCCGCCGCGTAGGACGGATTGGAAGTGTCGCAGGCGGAAGCATACTGCCCGCCGCCCAGGCTCATGTTGATCGAAGCGATATTAAAAGTCGTGCTCAAAGCCTGCACACGCTGCAAGCCGAGCAGTTGATCCGAAGTGTAAGAGCGAACGCAGGGCGCTGGGTCTGAGCCGCAGTCTGTTGCGGAAGTGAATTTTGAGAAGACCTGAACCGCGATGATGTTGGCGTCCTTCGCCACGCCCGAAAATGAGCTACCGCGTCCGGCGGCTATGCCCGCGACGTGCGTGCCGTGCGTGCAGCCTGTGACAGACGTATCGCAATTGACGCCCGCGCCGGAGCTTGTGGACTGCGAGACGCCGCCCGGACAGACGCTCGTCGCGCTGCTCGTGTTCGATGAATAGCAAGCTTCCGAAACTACTTTGCCGGAGAGAAACGGGTGAGTCTTATCCACGCCCGTGTCGAGAATGGCGACGGCCTCGCCTGCTCCTGTGTAACCGCTCGTCCACGCGCTCGGCGCGCCGACCAGAGGCACGCTCTCGGCTAAAAGCGGCGGCAGCGGCTTGTCCTCTTCGATAGTCACGACCTCAGCCGAGTCAATCAGAGCCTTCAACGCGGCGGCGTCAACTTCAAGCGCGATGAAAGGAATGGCCTCGAACTTCTTGACATTACGCGCGCCCGTCGCTGACAGCTTGTTGAGCAGGCTATTCTGCTTCTGCACGATGGAGGCGCGCTGCTCTGCGACTTCGACGGAGGAAGGAAGTTTGCCTTCGGGCTGAAAGCCGCCGCGCAAGCCTACGATGACGCGCACGGTTCCCTCTCGCTGAACTTTATTCGTCAGGTTCTGGACAGCAACTTCGCTGGCGATGTCTCGCACCGGCGGCTCCTGATTTTGGGCCGTGCTCGTCGGGGAAAAGAGGAAAATACCGGTAGCCAGTAAAACCAGAGCGATCAGAGGCAAATATATCTTTCTCAAACTTTATTCTCCTGTGTCTGTGGGACGCGAGCGCGGCATCGCCTGCGGCTTGTGAATCTCTCGGTCAAGCGTCAACAGGTCTAACCGGCAGAATCGGGGGATTAAAGCTACTATTTATGACTCCGCACAGCGATTCTCTCAGGGTCAGAACTTAAAGACGGTAGAGCCTACAAGAGCCGTGCGGCTGAAACGTTTGAACTATGCGATTGATTGGGCGGAGTTGGGGGTTGAAAGAAGCGAAATAGTGTTTTTGGCCGCCCGCCGTTTTGCAAATAACCGTTGAAATTGAATGGTTAACATGTACGTTAAATATGATGAGACGAGTAGCGGAAAAGTTGCTTGATTTGTGAAAAAATTAGAGCCGAAATATGAAGAATTTTTGAGTTGAAACGCGAAGGAATTTTGAGCCGAAAAAGGCTGCTGAACTGAAGCAAAAGGGCTTTCAGCTTAAAAGCTGAAAGCCCTTGATTTTCGGGACGGCGAGATTCGAACTCACGGCCTCTTCCACCCCAAGGAAGCGCGCTACCAGGCTGCGCCACGTCCCGTTACAGTCCCTTTAGTATCTCTGGAAAAATGTTTTTGTCAAATGCCCTGCGCGGCGCGCGTTTGCGTGTTTGAGGGGCAAGCTATTTGCCGTGGGGTCGAGGAGCTTTGTCGCCTGCGTCGAGGAGCGAGAGCAGTTCGCGCAACTGCGAGGCCAGATGGCGCACGGCATCGCGGTCGTCATCGGAGATCGTGCGCGCGGCTTCGATTGCTTGAGCCTCATTTATCGCGGCTTGAGCTTCTGCGAAATGCTGTGCGACGGGTTGCGGCGCGGGCGGGGCTTGAGCCGGCGGTTGTGCAGGCTGCGGCGCGCTCATTTCGGAAGTCACGACCTTGAGCTTGCTTGCGCCGCGCAGCTCTGTCGCCAGACGCTTCTTGGCTCCGGCAATCGTGTACTGGTCGTCGTAGAGCAGCTCTTTGATGCGCAGCGCGATTTCGACATCACGCTTGCGATAGGTGCGCTGTCCGGCGCGGTTCTTCTGCGGCGAGAGCATCGGAAATTCCGACTCCCAGTAGCGAAGAACGTGCGCCTGCACGCCTGTCAGGTCGCAGACTTCGCCGATTTTGAAGAAGAGCTTTTCGGGGATGGCGACTGCGGCATAGCTCATGATTCGGAAGACCTCGCCGTCAAAAGCAACGGATGTTTTGCTTAGCTGACTGCACCAACTCTCAATTGAATATGCGCTCTTGCCCGGACGGGCGCGCACCGACCATAACTGCCGCCATGTTACTCGCGCCCCGTAATCGTGTCAATGCTTATGTTTCCAAGCGTTCAGGTATGAATTAACATGAGGTGAGCCTCCGACTATTTCATATGCTATTTGACACCGATTCGAGTTTACGTTTTGCTTCGCACGCAAGGCAAGCTATAATCCAGCTTCTTTATTCACGCACGTTTCCGGTTTGGAGGTTGACCTTACATCGTGTCTTCTACGTCTACGACTGCGTTTCGTCTCGCGTCACGGCTTGACGGGGTCGGATTTTCCGACATCGTTAACGTTCGCAACAAGATTATGGAACTGCGCGCAGCGGGCGCATCCGTTTTCCAGTTCGAGGGCGGCGAGCCTTTCAGCAACACTCCCGAACACATCAAAGAAGCCATGACACGCGCGCTCTCGGAAAACAGGACGCGCTATGCTCCTTCATCCGGCGTACAGGAGTTGCGCGCAGCCATCGCAGACAAGCTCAGAGAGCGCAACAGCATCACAGCGCAACCGGAGGACGTGATCGTTTTGAACGGCGGCATGCAGGGACTCTTCGGAGCTTTTCAATCGGTCGTCAATCCCGAAGACGAAGTGCTGGTCTTCTCTCCATACTGGACGCCCATCAAAGATTTAGTCGCGCACTGTGGCGGACGCATCGTGCTGGTCTCGACCGCGGAGGCGAGGCGCGACGGCTTCGCGTTGACGCTCGAAAAGCACGCGAGCGAAAAGACGCGCGCCATCTATTACAACACGCCGCAGAATCCGACCGGCGTCGTCTTCACACGCGACGAAGCCGAAGCGGTCGCGCGCTTTGCGCTGGAACGTGACCTGATTGTCATCGCAGACGAAGCTTATGAAGACCTCGTGTATGAAGGCGAGCATGTCTCTATCGCTTCGCTCGAAGGAATGCTTGAGCGGACGATAACTTGTTACACGCTCTCCAAGTCTTACGCGATGACGGGTTGGCGTCTGGGATACGCTGTGGCGACAGAGCCGTGGATGACCGGAATGCGCAAGACGCTTTTGTATTCGACCAACGGCGTCTCGACCCCGACGCAGTGGGCTGCGCTCGCGGCCTTCACGCAAACGTCGGACTTCCTCGAAAAATCACGCGCGGCATATCTCGAAAGACGAGACCTGATGCTCGCCGGACTTAACGAGCTTGGCCTGACCTGCGAAAGTCCCGCCGGAGCCTTTTACGCCTTCCCCGACGTGACGCGCATCAGCCGCGACAGCCGCGAAGCCGCAGACATCCTGCTTGCGCGCGCGCAGGTCGCAACCGTGCCCGGCATCGTCTTTGGCGAGCACGGCGAAGGCCACCTGCGTTTCTCTTTCTCGACCTCGCTTGAGACCATCGAGGGCGGCCTCGACTCGATGAGAAAAAATCTCTAAGCGGTCTGTAATATAAGTTGCTCTGAGTTCAGAGTTGCGCCTTGAGGCGCGAGCATTAAAGCATCACGGCTCAAGCCGTAACTCTCAACTTTGAGCCTTGATGAGTATGAGTCATGAGTGATGAGAAAAGAGACGACGGCTCGACTCCTCTCAAACATCGCTCGACTCACACGCATCGCTCGTCTCTCAAACATCGCACATCCCTCAATCAAGCTTCACGCGGCGAGTTCGATTTCATCAATCGCATCAAAGCACGCGCGCTCAAATCTCACGGCGCGGAAAAAGTTTTTAACTCATCGCTCATCACTCATCACTCATCTCTTCTTAAAAGCATAGGCGATGATGCGGCGGTCATTCGTCAAAACGCCGGGCGCGATCTGGTCTTCACGACAGACATGCTGGTCGAAGAGATAGACTTTCGGCGCGCGTGGATGATGCCGCGCCTTCTCGGACACAAGGCTCTGGCGGTGTCGCTCTCGGACATCGCCGCGATGGGCGCGCGTGCGCGATACGCTCTGCTCTCGGTCGGCATCCCGCGTGAAATCTGGAAGACCGATTTCGTTGATGAATTTTACGAGGGCTTCTTTGCGCTCGCAGACGCGCACGGGGTCGCGCTCATCGGCGGCGATGTCTCGCGCATGCCTGAGCGAATCGTGTTTGATTCAATCATCGCGGGCGAAGTCAGAACGGGGCGCGCTGTGCTGCGTTCGGGAGCGCGTGCGGGCGATCATATCTTCGTCACAGGGAGCTTGGGCGGCGCGGCGGCGGGACTAAAACTGCTTGAGCAGGGCGAGCGTCTGACGAAAAGAAAAGCGCGCTCGCGTAGAGGGAGCGCGGTCGAAAAACTTCTTGAGCGACACCTGCGGCCTGAGCCGCGCATGAGTTGGGGCGCGCTGCTCGGCGAGAAGCGTCTGGCGACAGCGATGATTGACGTGAGCGACGGCCTCTCATCAGACCTCGCGCACCTCTGCGAAGAGAGCCGCGTCGGCGCGCAGATTGACGCCGCGCGCATTCCGGTTGATTCCTCTTTGCCGCAACTCGGCTCGCGTGATTTCGATTCGCTCGACCTTGCTCTCAACGGCGGCGAAGATTACGAGCTGCTCTTTACCGTCAGCCCGCGCAATCTCAAAAGACTTCCAGCCACGCTCGAAGGCGTACACGCGACATACATCGGCGATATAACGTCGTCGGTGTCCGGCATCAAGCTCATCGAAGGCAAGCTCACGCGGCTTCTCAATGCCGAAGGCTTTGTGCATTTCTAACCCCCCCTGCTCCGTAAGCAATGATGGAACTTTCATCTCAGGCGCGTGTCATGACGAGCAGAACGTCTCGCGCAAAGAAAAGAAAGCGAAGGATTGAATGCTATTCGCTCTTTGCGTGCTTCTCTTTGCGCCACCAGCGCCTTTGCGGGAACATCTCTTTTTCTTAGCTGCGTTTGAACCTGACCCACTACTATTTATCGAAACTATTTGACTATCAGCCATCATACACAGCATCATTCATCGTACCTGCGTAAAGGTTAACGATAAAGAGATGCTTAAATTTCACAACACACTTTCCGGCGAGGTTGAAGAATTTCGCCCGATGCATGAAGGCGAAGCTCGCCTGTATTACTGCGGGCCGACGGTCTGGGACTTCGGGCACATAGGCAATTTCCGCTCGATGCTGGTGACGGATTTGCTGAGCCGTTACCTGCGCTATCAGGGCTATCGTGTGACGCACGTGATGAACATCACGGATGTCGAAGACCGCATCATCGCGCTCTCGCAAAAAGCGGGCGTGACGATTGACGAGTACACGGCCAAGTATATCGAAGCTCTCTGGCAGGACTCGGACTCGCTCGGCTGCAACAGGCCGGACATAGTGCCGCGAGCCACGCGCCATATCGAGGAGATGGTCGAGATTATCGAGCAGTTGAAAGAGCGCGGCCACGCTTACGAATCCGAAGGCTCCGTCTATTATCGCATCAGCTCATTTCCGGAATACGGCAAGCTCTCTAAGATAAATTTTGCGGGCAACATCGCGGGCGCGAGTGAGCGTGTTGACACGGACAAGTACGAGAAAGAGGATGCGCGCGACTTCGCGCTCTGGAAGGCAGCGGAGTCGCCGGACGAGCCTGCATGGGACACGCGCTTGGGTCGAGGTCGCCCCGGCTGGCACATCGAATGCTCCGCGATGTCCATGAAATATCTGGGCGAGACTTTTGATATTCACGCGGGCGGGATTGATTTAATCTTCCCGCATCACGAGAACGAGATCGCGCAGAGCGAGGGCGCGACCGGCATCATGCCTTTCGCGCGCTACTGGATTCATTATGAACACTTGAAGGTCAACGGCGAATCCATGTCGAAGTCGAAGGGCAACTATTACACCTTCCGCGATCTGGTCGAGAAAGGCTACACTCCGGTCGGCGTGCGCTATTTTCTGTTGAGCGTGCCTTATAGCAAACAGCTCAACTTTACTTTCGAGGCGTTGCGCGGAGCCGAGAAGGCCGCGCTCGGCCTGCGAGATTTTCACGCGCGATTGACGGAGGCGCGGACGGAGCCGGGCACGAGCCCGCAGCTACACGAAACAGCCGAACGCGCGCTCAGGGAATTTGAAGCGGGGCTTGACGACGACCTCAACACATCGGTCGCGCTCGCGGCGATTCATAATCTGGCGCGCGAAGTGAACACGGCGATTGCCTGCCACTCCCTGCGCGAAGATAACAAGCGCGAGCTGCTTGAGCTGCTGGCGCGATTCGATTCCGTGCTCAACATTTTCGGCGCGACGCAGGAAGCAGAGATGCTGGACGCGGAGATACAGACGCTGATAGACGAGCGGCAGGAAGCGCGCCGACGCCGCGACTTTGCACGCGCAGACGAGATACGCGAGCAGCTCACAGAGCGCGGCATCACGCTCGAAGACACGAAAGACGGCGTGCGCTGGAAGAGACGTTAACGGGCGTGATAAGATTACGCATCGTAAGCTTTCCTTTGCGTCTTTGCGCCTTTGCGCGAAACTAATCTCACGCAAAGGCGCAAAGACGCAAAGAAGAAAAAGCACAAGTTTAAGTTCATGCACTTTTGCAATCCACATTTCCGCCCCGTAGAAACCCGCGCGAATCTCTTCGCGGACTAGCCTTCTCCTGTTCACAATTCGCTCACACAAAATCGTCATCAGTTATTCCCTCGTTTTTCATTTAAAGGAGAAGAGTTATGTCTACGATTGCGCCGCCGAAGAGACCCGAAATCAAAACCGCTCTGCCCGGCCCGAAGGGCTTGGAGATTATCAACGCCGACCAGCAATACGTGAACCCGTCTTACCCGCGCCCGAACTGGCAGCTCGTCGTCGAGCGCGGCGAAGGTGTGTGGGTTGTGGATGTGGACGGCAACATCTTTCTGGATTGCAACGCCGGGGTTGCGGTTTGCTCAACAGGCCACTGCCACCCGGAAGTCGTGCGCGCGATACAGGATCAGGCGGCAAAGCTGATTCACATGTGCGGCACGGATTATTACTACAGCCAGATGCCTGACCTGGCGCGCAAGCTTGACGAGATTACGCCCGTGCCGAGTCCGACGCGGACGCACTTTGCTAACAGCGGGACTGAAGCTGTCGAGACGGCTTTGAAGCTTGCGATGCACGCGACCGGGCGGCAAAAGTTCATAGCCTTTTTCAACAGCTTTCATGGACGCACGCTCGGCTCGCTCTCTCTGACCTCATCGAAGATAGCGCAGCGCAAGGGCTTTCATCGTCAGGCTCTGGACGTGACGCATGTGCCCTACCCGAACGTCTTCCGCCATCCCTTTACGGGAGAAAAGTCGGAGGCTGAGGCCGTCAGCCGCGCCTGTCTTGAATGGATTGAACAACGCCTTTTCAAAACCACGACGCCGCCCGAAGAGGTCGCGGCCATCGTCGTCGAGGTGGTGCAGGGCGAGGGCGGATACGTTCCCGCGCCGAAGGAATTTTTGCAGGGCTTGCGCCGCATCTGCGACGAGCACGGCATCGTGCTGGTAGTTGACGAGGTGCAATCGGGCATGGGACGCACGGGCAAAATGTTCGCGTGCGACCATTACGATTTGAAGCCCGACGTTATCTGTCTGGCGAAAGGGATCGGCTCCGGCTTGCCTATCGGCGTGACTGTCGCGCGTGCGGATTTGATGGACTGGAAGCCGGGCGCGCACGCTTCGACCTTCGGCGGCAATCCGGTCTGCATCGCTTCGGCTTTGAAGACGATTGAGCTGCTCGAAAGCGAGTTGGTCGCAAACAGCGCGGCGGTCGGTAAATATCTTGAAGACGGCTTGCGTAAGCTGATGTCAAAGCATGATTGCATCGGAGACGTGCGCGGTCTGGGGATGATGCTCGGCGTCGAGTTCGTCACGGACAAGGCTTCGATGAAGGCCGCGCCGGAACTGCGCGACAAAGTCGAGCTTGGCTGTTACGAGCGCGGCCTGATTATCCTCGGCGCGGGCACGAACACGATTCGATGGTCGCCGCCGCTCATTCTCACGCGCGAAAACGTGGATGTCGCGCTTGAGATTTTCGACGAAGCGATCACGGCTGCCTGTTCGTAAAGCAAAAAGCAGATTCAAACAGGGATGGACAGGATAAGAATTTCAGATGAGCAAATTTGAAACCTCAAATCCTTAAAGTTCATTTGAGATTTCAAATCTCCAATCTCAAATTTTCTTATCCTGTCCATCCCTGTTAACTCTTCTTTCATAAAATTTATGTTCAAAGGCAACGTCGTTTCAATTCATATCGCGCCCGCGCCGGGTAATACGATGCGGTCTGTGGATGAAGCGCATGCTGTGCCGGGACAGGGTTTGGAGGGCGACCGGTATTTCCATCAGTCCGGCACTTTCTGGAAGGATGAGCCGGATTACGAGCTGACGCTTATTGAGGTCGAAGCTTTTGAAGGCATGAAGCAGGAGAGCCAGCTAGACCTTGAGCCGTCGGAAGGCAGACGCAATATCGTCACACGCGGCGTGCCCTTGAATCATCTCGTCGGGCAGGAGTTTCGCCTCGGCGAAGTCACAGTGCGCGGCATTCGTCTCTGCGAGCCTTGCAATCATCTGGCGAAGATTTCACGTCCCGGCATCCTCGGCGGCCTCATACATCGCGGCGGCCTGCGCGCGCAGATTCTCAGCGACGGCGTCATTAAAGTCGGCGATGAGGTAGAAATATTGACAGGTGATGTGTGACAGGTGACAGGTTAAAACCTTTCTCCTGCTGGTCACGTGTCACACATCACCTGCCACTTTCTTTTGAATTTCTTTGCTCCGCGCTCGCAAACTTTCTTCGTCAACCGTCAGCATGCGGCCATCACGATAAACTTCCCTGCCCGCGACCATCGTCATCAACACATCGCGCCCTGATGAAGCGAAGATGAGTGTGGCCGCAAGGTCATGCACGGGCTGTTGATGCGCGCCTGTGAGCGCGACGACTGTGAGGTCTGCCTGCATGCCTTCGGCCAGCGCGCCTATCTCCTGCTCTAAGCCGAGCGCGTGCGCTCCGCCGTGCGTTGCGGCTTTCAGAGCCTCATCCGCGCTCATCATGCGCCGCTCTTTTATCTCAGTCGCGCCAACACGCGAGAGCAGCACGGCGAAGCGCGCTTCTTCCAGCAGGTCGCAGGTATTATTGCTCGCCACGGAATCGCTGCCGATGCCGACCTTCAAGCCGTGTTTGATAAAGTCTGCGAAAGGTGCGCGGCCATGTCCGAGCTTGGCATTCGACTTCGGGCAATGAGCGACCCGCGCGTCCGCGTCTTTCAGAATTTCAATGTCTTCATCATCAACCCTGATGCAATGCGCGAGCAGGGGACGTGTCTTCAAGACACCATGCCTCTCAAGATATTTTATTGGAGAGATGCCGGACGCGCTCCACTCTATCCCGCGCCGCGCAAGGCTCTCTGCGAACGCGCCGCGCCCGGAGCGTATCAGCAACTCTTCGGCTTCGGATTCCGCCGCGTGCATCATAAGCGGCAAGTTTTCCGCCAGAGCGTATTGCGAAATCAGCTCAAGCTGCGGCGCGCTGACTGTGTAAGGAGCGTGCGGAGAAACGCCTACGCGCACACGCTCGCTCTCAAATTCGCGGAGGCGTAAAACTTTTTCTCGCAGCTTTTCAAAATTCTCTCGCGCCAGCTTCGCATCCGGGCCGAAAGATTCCTGATAGACAATCCCGCGCAAGCCTGCATCGCGCAGAGCCTGCATGCTCTGGCTCGCTGCATCCGAAGCATCGCCCACAAAAGTGATGCCCGCACGCGCAGCCTCAACCGCACCCCACGCGGCAGAAACGTACAGGTCGTCCGGCGTCATACGCTCAAGCCGCGCGAGCGTCAGCTTTCTGAGCCAAGCGAAAAAATCCCCCTCTTCGCGCTCAAGAAATCCGCGCATCGCAGTCAACTCAAGATGCGTGTGGCAGTTGATTAAGCCCGGCAGGATTACCGCTTCGCCGAAATCATTGTGAGCGGCCTCTGGAAAACGTTTGAGCAGCGCGGCGCGCTCTCCCACAGAGACGATACGCTCACCCTCAATCGCCAACGCGCCATCCGCGACCGGCGCAGACGAAACTGACATCAACCATTTGGCGGAATAAATTTTCGTCATTGGCTCACACACGGCGTCTCTTAACCGAAAATAAAGAAAGTTTCCCGCAAAGGTGCAAAGGCGCAAAGCAAAGCACGCAAAGGTGTTGAGTGCCGGTTACTTCTTGAACTCCTTTCTTTGCGCCTTTGCGGGAAACGTTTTCCTCTTATCTTATTGACCTGCGTTTCGACGGTGGCGCAGCGCGAACCAGAGCAAGCCCGAAAGAGTGATGACGATGCCGCCGGCGGCGGCGACGGGCTTGATGCCGTATCTGTCGGCGGCTGCGCCGGAAGCCATCATCGAGCCGACCATCATCAGCGTCGTCAGAGTTTCGTACGAAGCGAAGACGCGCCCTGCATAGCGGTCATCCGTGCGGCTCATGATAATCGTCTGCTGCGCAGTCCACCAGATCGCAAAATTTATCTCGCGCGCGATCAGCACCAGAGCCGCGCTCCACAGGTTAGGCATCAGGCTAAAGAGCGCGAGGCCGCAGCCGTCGAAAAACAGCGAGCGTCCCATGCGCGTGCCGAGCGCGTCGCTCGAACCCGCATTGAAGCGTCTCGCCAGCGGCGCACCCAGGACTCCGCCCAAGCCCATCGCGACGAACAGCACGGAGATTCCGAAGTCAGTCGGACGCGCCACAAATCCCGCAGCCGTCGCCATCCCCAGACGCGCTCCGAACAGACTGTACAGCGCACGCGCCACGCCGTTGCCCAATCCCCATCCGGCAGCCACCATGAAAATCGCAGACAACACTTCAGAGCGACGAACATATCCCAAGCCTTCACGAAAATCAGCTAAGAACGAGTTGGCAGTTAGCGGAAGACAGTTGGTAGTTGGCAGTTGGCGGTTGGCAGTTTTTAAATGAGCATCATCGCTCTCTTCATTCACTTTCAAACGCTGCGCGCTTAACTTCGGCTCTTCATCAGTCACTCGCGCTTCACTGCCAACTGCCAACTGCCAACTGCCCACTTCCTTCCGCGCACTGCCAACTGCCCTCCGCACATTGCCCACTGTCTTCCCACTGATGCGTCGAATCATCCACGCTGAGACGAGAAAGGTGACTGCGTTGAGCACAAAGACCGTGCCGCGTCCGACGAAGGTGGCGATGATGCCGCCGAGGGCGGAGCCGACAGCGATGGTCGCGGCAGTGGTCGAAGCCGAAAGCGAATTCGCCAGCAACAGCTCTTCCGCTCCGCGCACGATGTTCGGAATCGTCGCGCGCTTTGCGGCATTGAAGAAGGCCGAAACCGCAAAGAGGCTCGCGCCTGCGGCGTAAATCATGGAGAGAGAGCTTAGGCTGTTTGCCACCAAAAATCCGAGCGCGAGCGCTGCCCTAACTACATCCGCCGCGATCATCACGCGCCGCCTGTCCGTGCGATCCACGACCACGCCCGCCAGCGGCCCGAACAAGAACAAAGGCAAGTGACGCGAAATCGCGTAGACCGCGAGGGCGATTCCCTCTCGCCCTGCTCCAGCAAGCTGTATCGTGAGCGCGAGGACTGCGATGCTGTTCAGCCAGTCACCGATTTCGGAAATAATCTGCCCCGTCCACAGGCGACGAAAATCAGCATTCCTCTTAAGCAACTGCCGGTAGGTCAACGGCCTGCCTCTTGAGGAGTTGGCAGTTGGCAGTTGGCAGTTGGCGGTAAGAAGTAAAGAGCGAATCGAGCTTGCCTGTCATCCTGCAATTTCTGCGAACCGCCATCTTCCTGCTGCCAACTGCCAACTGCCAACTGCTTACTGTTTTTTAATCTGTGGTAGCGTTCGAGAATCGAGCTGACATAGGCGCGGGTCGAGGGAATATCAATCCGCGTTACGAATTCGTCGGCGGTCAGAGCCTGCGCGCCATTCTGCTGCTTATTCCATTCCGTGACGCGGCTCGGCCCGGCATTATAGGCTGCGATCATGCGCGCCTCTGCGCCGGGCATGTCGCGGTACTGCTCGTAAAGTTTTTCCAGATACCAGCAACCAATCTGTATGTTTCGCTCAGGGTCGCGCAGGACGCTCGCGGCGTCCTTGTCCATCTGCCGCTCAAGCTCGTGCATCCCCGTCGCCGCAGCCCACTCGCGTCCCACAGACGGAGTCACCTGCATCAACCCGATCTCACCCGCGCCGCCCGTCTTCCACGGACGAAAATATGTCTCTTCGTAAATGATTGACCAGACCAGATCAGGGTCTAGGCGATAGATGCTCGCCTGTCGCGCGATCAAAGGATCATAACGATGTACCCAGTAGCGATTAAAGAAGAGATACGTCCCGACTCCGCCGACGGCGAGCAGGATGAGGATGATTGGCAAGATGCGTTTCATAAAAGCAGTTGGCAGTTGGCAGTTGGCAGTTGGCAGAAAAGCTAAAGCAGAATGTCCGGGCTATTTGCTTTTACGCCCAAGTCCAAACTGCCAACTGCCAACTTTTTCAGTTTCTTCTCTTCAGCCCTTTCCAGAAATCAACGGGCGCGAAGGCGAGGTCAACGCCTTCGTAGCGCGCGCGCAGGGCAAGCTCGTCGAGCACGTGACCCTGTAGCCAGACCTCTGCGGCGAGCGTCGCGCCGAGGCAGAGCCGCCCGCCACGCAGGGCGCGACGATTGACTAAGACTTCGAGTCTGAAACGATCAAGGTCTAGATAAACCCAGTATAGCTCGCTTCCGGAGAGCGGATTTCTGAGCGGCTTGAAGGCGATGACGCGCCCGCACAGGCTCCAATCATTTTCGTGCGCGGCGCGTGAAGGAGCGGATTTTTCCAGCGGCTCCCAGCGCGCCTTGTTTCCCTTTTCGCAGACGCGCGCGCGATACGCCAGCCCGCACAGGCTCACGTGCAGCGCGGGAGCGCGAAAGCCTCCGGGGCCGACCTCCGTCAGATTTTGCAGCTCGAACAGAACTTCAGTATCCGTGCCGTCACAGTATCCGTGTATGACAGCTTCGCCTTCTTCGTCATATTCGGTCAAAGCCCACGGGCTGATGCGTTGCGAATAACGCGCGCGAAAACCGGGGCGACAATCCGCGTAAAAAATCTCTCCCGTGCCCGATTCATAAAGCACAGTCCAGACCTCAAGCCCCTCGCCCAGCTTCCAGCAGCGTCCATGCAGCACCGCGCCGCGCCGTGTCAACTGCGTCGGCTCGCCATGATTGCCCGCGCTCTCGGCAAGGTGATTGAAGTCCTTCTCGCTCGGCACTTCAAGCCCGATGGTTTTAAAAGTTACATCCATGATTAGAAGGTGATAGGCGATGGGTGATGGAAATAGTTGATAAGAGAAAAGAATAATTCGTTTTGCCCTATCACCTATTACCCATCACCTATCACCGCCTTTAAACAGCTCGCTTTTGTTCTTTGCGTGGCGCCTCTTCGGTCGCCGTCTCATCCGTGCCCGCAGGCGTTCGGCTCTTGTAGCCGCGTATGTTGCGTTCCTTACCATATGTGGGTCGCACGCCCGTGCGTATCATCTCGGCGAACAAGTCCACATCATAATCTGCCTCGCGCGACATCTCTTCGCGGATAGCGTGCAGGGCTTCCAGAAATCTAGGCTTGCGATACATATTTTTTATGAGTGATAGGTGATGGGAAATAGGTGATAAGAGAAAAGAATAATTCGTTTTGTCCTATCACCTATCACCTATTACCTATCACTTCCTTCCGTTGCTTCCGATACAAGAAACTCCGGCGTCACGATCATGGGGACGAAAAATCCTGCCGCCGCATTGAAGAGACGTATGCGCGCTTGCCTCCGCACATTCGCCAGATGACCGAAGTTCCATGTGACCAAATAATCTATTTTGTGAAAGGATGCAAGAGCGACGTGCAGTGCGTCGGCAATATACTTGCGATGAAAGATGCCGCGCGTGATATAGCCTTCGGCGAGAATCGCCGCTTCTTCGGCCAGCTCGACCTGTTCGAGCGGGCGCATCAGATTGAGATAACCTGTGCGATGCGGCTCCGGCACGCGCTCCAATTCCCTCTCGACGAGGACGGAAACGACCGCGCGATATTCCGGCAGCTCGTGCTCCCACCAGCGAATCGTCAGGTCACGGCGAAACGGTTCGCCATTATCAAGGTACGCACCGATGACTGAGGTTTCAAGATAGAGGCTCTGCTTCATGGCTGCTCCGGCACATCGGCGGCGGGCGGCGCGCCATTATTTTGTTGCCCCGCGACGCGAAGCGGATCGAGGCGCATGACTGCTCTTTGAAAGTCGAACGTCACGCGAAAGTGTTGCAGGAAATTTGCGCCTAAGATACCGGACTGCTCGAACCCTGCGGTCTCGTTGACGGGTTCGAGATCGAGCACCACCGCGCGTACGCCTTCGCGTGCGTGCGCGCCCAGAGTGACGCGCGGCAGGAGCAGCGTCGTCACGTTCTCTGCGATTCCGGCAGCCCCGTAAATCGTCATCCGCTCCTTTCTGGCGAAGCTCGCAATGTCTTCGAGCTTGTAAAGAAATTCGCTGATGACTGAGAGGTCTGCGCCCGTATCAACTATAAAATTGAGCGGCCTCTCAACCCCTTCGAGCTTCACCTCGCCGCTCAAAAAGCCGCTCGAAGTAACTCTCATCGGAATCTCGATACCGGGCGTCTTCTGTCCTTCACTCTTCTTCATGTCGTCCGACCCGCGCTGGCGCATCAGCGAGAAATTGTGCGTGCTGTAATCAACCGCCGCAATGTACTTGGCGATAACCGAAAGCCCTATGTAGCCATCCACCGGCTTGCCCGAAGAATAGAAGCGGCGTATGTAAACAGGGATATTCGTGACGCGCACCTCGCCAATCTCCATTGAAGAAAGAAAACCGTAAACGATCTCAAAGCGTCCGCCGCCGCCGACGGCGCGTGCCAGACCGCCGCGCGCCACGGCTCTGATGCCCAGACGCTTTGCAGTCTCCTCCGAGATGACTGACATCCCGGAGCCTGTGTCGAGCACGAAACGCAGCGGCTCTTTCGAACCGTTGACATGCACCTGCATGATCGGGCGCGCACTGCCCGTCTCGAAAGTCAAAGAAGTGCGCCCCTCTCCGCCCGGCACATAAAGAGCGCCTTGCGCTCCCAGATAGCGCAGGAAATCTATCAGCCCGCGGATGCGGTCGCGGCGATCCGTGTCGGTCTTTGGAGCGATTCTCAGAAATCGCTCGTATGCTTCGGCGGCCTCTTTGTAACGCTCAGTGCGTGCGGCGACCTGTCCGAGATCGAAGACGAAATCAGGCTCGTAAGGATCAATGAAAGCGGCGCGTTTCAAACCCTGCACGCTCTGATCCAGACGGTTCTCATAAAAATCAACCATCGCGAGTCCCGCCACCGCTCGCGCGTCGTCGCTCTTGAGGCTGAGAGCAGTGCGAAACTCTTCGGTCGAACGACGAAAGTCGCCGCTCGCCAGAATCACTGCTCCGAGCAGCGAGTGTGCGCGTGCCGACAAGGGGTCTTCGGAGAGGACACGCGAGATATGATCGAACGCATCCGACAGGTTCCGCTTCTTAAAGAGCGTAAAGCTCAAGCCGAGCCGCGCTTCTTTGTCGCGCGCATCCTTTGCCAGCAGCTCCCGGTAAAGTTTCTCGGCCTGATCGTAATCGCCCTCGCGCACTGCGCGCTCGGCACGGCTGCGCGTCTTGTCTGCGGCAGCCAGAGTTGGACGCGGAAGAATAAGCACGCTCGCACACACCGCGACGCACATCAATATCACAGTCGCAGAGCGAAGTGGAAAAGTGAAAGAAGGCAAATGGGGAAATGGCAAAGAGGAACCTCTCAGGCTATTTTGTGCTGAACGTCGAATCATTTTTTACACCTTGCCTTTCATCTCTCTCTGCGCTTTTCCCTTTGACCCTTTACTCTTTTAACCTCTTCCCCTGTTCCCCTTCACTTCAACACCTCCCCCGTCCTCATAGACCAGAGCACCAGATCAAGCTCGTCGAAGTCTATGCGCAGGTCGCGCGAGAATTTTTTCATGCGCTCTTCGGTCGCCAGATAACGCGCGCGTGTGGTGGGCGGCTGCGGCGATTCTATGATGCCCAGTTCTGAGAGACTGCGCAAGATATGTTTGTCAAGAATCGCGTATCCCGAAAATCCGATATTTCGTAAATAGTGGCTCGACTCTTTATAACCCAGACCCTTGATGCGCCGCTCGCGCGCGAGCCAGTCGCGCCTCTCAACCGGATCGGCGAAACTCTCAAGCCGCTCGCGCAGCCGCATCCCGCAATCTTCCTGCAAGTATTCGCGCGTCGCGACGATATAGCCCGAACGCGCGACCGGATAGCGATGCCTGCCTGTCAGAGCATCGGCCAGCTCTTGATGCGCGCCGCCTGCAAGCAGCGGCCTCACGGCTTCGACTGAGCGCAAGCCCATGCGCGCCGACGCGCCGGCAGTGAAGATGCAGTAGACCAGCTCTTCCCAGAGCAGCGCATCCGAACCGTTTTTCCAGATGTCACGAAACTGCGCGAGCCGCGCGCGTATCTCACGCCGTCTCGCATGGTGTGCTGCACGTATGTTTTCAATTGTGACGATTTGGTTGTCTGGTCGCACGAGGTTTTTTTTAAGAATAGTTTTAAGAAAAGATTGTAAGAGCCTGCTTCGAGCCTTGTCAACGCAATTGTCCGAAAGCGTTCCGTCACAGGCACGAACATCCGTTGGAGCCGCCTGCGGCATCAAATGTCGGCGTTGACAGCTCCACGAAAAAAGTGCTTGTATGAATTGAGCATCTTGAGACATGATATGATCAGCGCGTTTCCCGCGAAGCTTGGAAAATGGAGCGAGGCATGAGTAATCATATGATCAAGCGTTATTTATTATTACCCCTGATTCTCATCACGTCCTGCGCCCTCGCGCCGCTCGTCGCGCAGGCGCAGCAGCAGACGCAGCCAAACCAGCAGCCTCAAATCACGCTGACACATCCGACAGCCATCACGAGGCCGGTGCAGCCGACGATGTCTGCGCCCCAGCCCGCCCCGGATATCGCGCAACCTTCTTACGAGCCTATCGTGTCAGGCTCGCGCGGTGTGCTGGTCGAATCGCTCGACGGACAGGTGTTGATGGAGCAGTCGGCGGACGTGCCATTCAATCCCGCTTCGGGCGTCAAGATTTTAACCGCGTTCACGGCCTTGCGCTCCTTCGGCCCGGACTATCGCTTCACGACGGCTCTCTGGACTGACGGCACGTTCGACAAGGCGACCGGCACGCTGACTGGCGACCTCATCATTTCAGGACGCGATCCATCTTTCCATTACGAGCACGCGATCATGCTGGCGCAAGAGTTGAACCGGATGGGCGTGCGGACGGTGACGGGCGATCTAATCGTCGCGCCTAAATTCACCATGAACTTCGACTGGTCTTCGCAGCGTTCGGGCGATGCGCTTTACGATACGCTCGACGCCGCGCGCAGGTCGGCAGCCGCGACGCACGCATGGCAGGAACAGCGCACGGCGGTTAGAGATACTGCGAGCCTGCAAACCGTGCCGAGCGTGGCCGTGTTGGGAGCGGTCTACGTTGACTCTGTCCCGCCGCGCGCAAAGATGCTGCTGACGCACAAGTCGAGCAAGCTGACAGATGTGTTAAAAGCGCTGCTCTGCTACTCGAACAACTTTATGGCCGAGCGCATCGGCGACACTCTCGGCGGAGCGGAGGGCGTGCGGCAGATGGTGATTAAGGAGTTCGGCATTAAGCCGGAGGAGATTCGTCTGGCTTCGACGAGCGGCCTCGGCGTCAATCGCGTGACGCCGCGCGCGATGATGAAAATCTTTCGCGGGCTGCGCGCTGAGCTTGGAAAATACAGGCTCACGCCCGCAGACATCCTGCCGGTCGCAGGCGTTGATCCGGGTACGCTCGAAAAGCGTTACACGTTTCCGATTTCGCGCGGCAGCGTGATTGCCAAGACCGGCACGCTCATCAGAACGGATGGCGGCGCAAGCTCTCTCACCGGACAGATGCACACGGCATCCGGCGAGACGATGCTCTTCGTAATCTTTAACATGTCCGGCAACGTCTTGCGCTTTCGTGAATATCAGGACACGCTCATCACGCAGATTCAAAGCACACACGGAGGCCCCGCTGCTTTTAATTATCAACCGCAGCCCTTCACCATCCGGCTCGCCGACACTGCGACCGGACGCGCAGACGAATACGAACCGGGAACAAACTAAAGGATGAAGGCGGAAGGCGGAAGGATGAAAGCAACGCTATTGTTTCATCCTTCCGCCTTCCGCCTTCATCCTTGCATTCCTGCGCCCCGACGGCCTGAGAGTCGCCGGGGCGCTTTGCGTCCCACACGCGCACAGCGTGCGGCACTTTGCACGCGGGGACGATCCCGCGTTGGCCTTCTAAAGAGAGGTTTCTTAAATTCGGAACGCGCATCATGGGAGATGCCGCACTTGATTTTCCCAAAGGGAGTTTGCGCGTTCGCCTATTCGATTAACAGCTCATAGAAACGGCCAACCGGAGAGAGGCGCATTTCTGCGCTTCCCGTGCCGTCAGAGCAAATCGCGCGCCGCCACTCACTTCCCCTTCCGCCTTCGTTCATAAACTCAACGCGCAGCATGATTCGGCGAGCCGTCACCAAGTTTCCCGCGCCTGATGTGCGAGAGCTGAAACGTGCGGAATTGTTTCCGTCGGTGACAGGCATGTGAAGTTGACTACCTAACGCGCGTCTGTAGAAACCGCGTCACGAAAGAGTTTCACGCAAAGGCGCTGATGACGCAAAGGAAAGGTAAGGTGCTTGACACTTGCCGCCGCGCGTCGTTACCATCCACTCTCAGTTGCGCCGCTTCTTCCATATCATGCATTTCATCCAACTTGATTCGGGCAGTTCACCAATCCGGCACGCGCCGCACAGCAGAAATCTATGACGGCGAAAGGCTCCGAGCACACGACTACACCCGAGCGACCGGACATCCTGCTTGTCGAAGACAAAGACAGCTTGAGACAGGTCTTGCGCCTCACGCTCGAAGCCGCTGGCTACACCGTGACCGAGAGCGCGGACGCACGCCACGCCGCAACGGAGATATCACGCGTGCCTCATCGCCTGGTCCTGACAGACCTGCGTATGCCGCACGGCAGCGGCCTCGATGTCCTGCTGGCGGCGCGTGCGGCAGACCCTGATATTCCTGTCATCGTGATGACTGCGTTCGGCTCGATTGACGAAGCCGTGCGCGCGATGAAGGATGGCGCACATGATTTTCTGCAAAAGCCTGTTGACTCGAATCACCTGCTGCTCATCGTAGAGCGTGCGTTGGAGCAGGCGCGCCTGCGCACGGAAAATATCTTATTGAGAGAAGAGTGGTCGCGCCGCTACGGCTTCCCGCGCATCATCGGCGAATCCGATGCCATCAAGCGCGCGGTGGCTGAAACCCAGCGCGTCGCGCAGACAGAAGCGACCGTGCTTCTGCTCGGCGAATCCGGCACGGGCAAAGAGCTTTTCGCACGCGCCGTGCATCATCTCTCGGCGCGGCGCAATCAATCCTTTGTCGCCATCAACTGCGCCGCGATTCCCGAAACACTGATTGAGAACGAGCTGTTCGGCCACGAGCGCGGCGCGTTCACGGGAGCTAACGACCGTCGTCTCGGAAAGTTCGAGCTGGCATCGGGCGGGACGGTTTTTCTTGACGAGATAGGCGAGCTGCCGCTCGCTGTGCAGGGCAAGCTCTTGCGCGCCATCGAAGAAAAGATGGTTGACCGCATCGGAGGACGCGCGCCGGTTCCGGTGGACGTGCGTATCGTCGCCGCCACCAACCGCGACCTGCGCGCCGCAGTCGAAAACGGAGAGTTTCGACGCGACCTCTTCTTCCGCCTCGCTGTCTTTCCGGTGGAGATTCCGGCCTTGCGCGAACGCGGCGACGACATCGCGCTTCTGGCTCGACACTTCTCCGCGCAGTTGGGACGCGAGCTTCGCAAACGTGAAGCAGTCCTCAGCGAAGCGAGCATCGCTGCTTTGCGCACGCATGATTGGCCGGGCAATGTACGCGAGCTTGAGAACGCAATCGAGCGCGCATGTATCCTCGCGGACTCTTCGACGCTTGAGCCGCGCGATCTCGGATTCCTGAAAAATGAACAGAGCGCGACCGATGCTTTCAATGCTCTCGACATGTCCGGCACTCTGTCAGAGACGGCGGAACGCGCCGTGCGCTTTGTCGAAAGGCGCAAGATCGCCGCCGCCCTCGAAGCGCATGGCGGAAACAAAACTCGCGCCGCAGAGACTCTCGGCGTCAGCTATAAAACGCTGCTGACAAAAATCAGGGATTACGATTTATAACTTTAAGCCGCAGCGAAAATCTTTTCTTCCCTTCGCGTCTTTGCGCCTTTGCGAGAAAATAATTCTCACGCAAAGGCGCAAAGACGCGAAGAAACGCGAAAGCATAACTTTCAGATGAGTGACGACGACAAGCGCATCAAGCATAAGACTGAGAAGCCCGCGCCGCACGAAGACGCGGGTACGATTGCGGGAGAGACGGAAATCCCCGTCGGCGCGATCACGGGCGAGTTCGTCCTCGAACAGAAACAGGCGAAGCGCGAAAGCGAGGCGAGCACCAGCAAGTACGCCTTCCTCGTCGGCGCGGGTATTTTGTTGAGCCGCACCGTCGGCCTCATACGCCAGCGCGTCTTTGCACACTACTTCGGCGCGTCGGATGCGAAAGACGTTTTCGATGCGGCCTTCAGGATTCCAAACTTTTTACAGAACGTGTTTGGCGAAGGCGCGCTCTCGGCCTCGTTCATTCCCGTCTACGCCAACCTGCTCGCGCGCGACGAGCAGGAAGAGTCCGGGCACGTCGCCAGCGCAGTCCTCTCGCTGCTCGCGCTGGTGACTTCGGTTCTGGTGCTCTTCGGCATTCTGGCGACTCCGCTCCTGATTCATCTAATCGCGCCGGGCTTCCCGCCCGATAAGCAGCAGATTACGATTCGCCTCGTCAGGATTCTTTTTCCGGGCGCGGGCTTACTCGTGCTCTCCGCTTGGTGCCTCGGCGTGCTTAATAGCCATCGCCGCTTTTTTCTCTCCTACACCGCGCCCGTCATCTGGAACATAGCGATTATCGCGGGGCTGGTCTTTTACGGCGGGCGCATCGGTCAATACGATCTGGCAGTGATTGCCGGGTGGGCTTCTGTCGTCGGCAGCGCGCTGCAATTTCTAGTACAGCTCCCGACAGTTTTAAGTCTCATACATCACCTGCGCCCCGTGCTCGACTTTGCACACGAAAGCGTAAAGACGGTCGTCAGCAATTTCATGCCCGTCTTTGTCAGTCGCGGAGTGGTGCAGATCAGCGCGTACATAGATTCGCTGCTCGCGAGCTTTCTGGGGACGGGCGCGGTCGGCGCGCTCGGCTACACGCAGAGCCTTTACACGCTGCCCGTCAGTCTCTTCGGCATGTCCGTCTCGGCTGCGGAACTTCCCGCGATGTCGAGCGCGCTCGGAAATAAGGAAGAGATAGCAACGCAGCTTCGCAAGCGTCTCGACGCGGGCTTGCGACAGATAGCTTTTTTCATAGTCCCTTCATCAATGGCCTTTCTCGCGCTCGGAGATGTCATCACGGGCGCGCTCTACCAGACTGGAAAGTTTGATAAGAGCGCGACGCTTTATGTATGGAGCATTCTCGCAGGCTCTTCCGTGGGCCTTCTGGCCTCGACGCTCGGACGGCTCTACTCTTCGACCTATTACGCGCTGCACGACACGCGCAGGCCGCTCCTGTTTGCCATCGTGCGCGTGATTCTGACGACCGTGCTCGGATACCTGTTTGCGCTGCCGCTGCCGCGCGTGTTGGGGATTGACCAGAAGTGGGGCGTGGCCGGACTGACGGCCTCGGCGGGCATCGCGGGCTGGGTGGAGTTCCTGCTGTTGCGGCGAACGCTTAACAAGCGGATTGGATGGACGGGGCTGCCGTTCTCTTTCACGATCAAGCTGTGGACGGCTGCGGCCATCGCGGCTGCGGTCGGTTGGGGAGCCAAGCTACTCATCGGAGCGCGCCATCCGATTCCCGTCGCCGTCTTCGTCATCGGAGCTTACGGCATAGTCTATTTCGGCATCACCTCGGCCTTCGGCATCACAGAAGCGCGCACACTCCTGAACCGCGTCACACGCATCATCTCCAGAAAATAAGCGCGCCTCTTCTTTGCGCCTTTGCGTGAGAATTATTTTCTCGCAAAGGCGCAAAGACGCAAAGAAAGCTCTAAGTTTTGCTTAGCCATAAAAAATTTCTCCCGGATTTAAAATTTTCTGAAAGAACGAATTCATTAGAACTATTATTCAAATACCGGAAGGGAATCAGGTTGAAGCAGCGGCAGGCAGGCGGGGAGCAATCCTAAAGCCACTGCCGCTCTTTTTTTGTGAAATAACAGACGCTTACCGTCCGAAGAGCCGCGCGCCGGAACTATTTGACCAGCGCGCGGCTCTCTCTCTATGATGACTCCCGTGCAAAAAGTCATACCTGCCAGCGAGATGCGCGAGCTTGACCGTCTGACGACGGAAGAGTACGCAGTGCCTTCCCTGCTCTTGATGGAAGCTGCGGCACAGGCGGCAGCCACGGAATTTTCCGCGCGGCTCGCAGGTAAAGTCAAAGGGAAATCTGCGCTCGTCCTCTGCGGGCGCGGCAATAACGGAGGCGACGGCGCGGCTCTGGCGCGCAAGCTTTGCCTGATGGGCGCGCGGGTTGAGGTCGTCCTGTTAGGAGCGGTCGAAGAAGCGCAGGGCGATGCGCGCACGAACTTTGAGATGGTCAAAACTCTGGCGAGCGTTGGAGCCGTGTTCGTAGATTCTCATAAAGATGAGACCGCTGCGCTCTCTTTACACAGCAATTCAAGCGGCTCTCTTTCGTTTGTCACATGCAAAAATATTGAAGAGTGGGAAAAGTTTTTATCTCAGGCGTCGTGTCAGGTTTATCAAGTGATAGTTGACGCGCTGTTCGGCACAGGCTTGACGCGCCCGCTTGAGGGCGTGCAGGCGGAGACCGTCAGGTTCATGCAGAGACGGCGCGAGACGCGTGAGTCGGCGCGAGACACGCTGATTGTTTCTCTGGATATTCCATCCGGCCTCGACGCGGATTCAGCCGCTCTCATCGGCGAAGCCGTGCGCGCAGACCTGACAGTGACTTTTACCGCGCCAAAACCCGCCAACGTCCTGCCGCCCGCGTCACACTACAACGGTCAACTGGTCGTCGCGGACATCGGCTCGCCCGCCGCGCTGCTGGACAAATCGGCATCGAAGCTCTTTGTCACACAGGCGTCGGATGCACGCGCGTGGTTGAAAGCGACTCGTTACGCGCCGGACTCTTACAAAAATTCGCACGGGCACGCGCTCGTCATCGCAGGCTCGCGCGGGATGACGGGCGCAGCCGCGCTCGCGGGCAACGCGGCGATGCGAAGCGGCGCGGGACTCGTGACCATCGCCACGCCCTCATCTGCTCAAGCAGCGGTCGCAGCGCACGCGATGCCCGAAGTGATGACCGCCGCTTTAGCCGAGACTGATCGCGGCGCGGCGAGCGTCGAAGCGGTCGAGCATGTGTTGAGACTGTCGTCGAAAGCGCATGTCATAGCCATCGGACCCGGCCTCTCTTCGGACGACGAGCGCACGCGCCGCTTCGTGCGTGAAGTGGTTGATAAACGGCGTACGCCCGTCGTGATTGATGCAGACGGCTTGAACGCGCTCGCGCCGTGGCCTGTTGATTTGAATGGTTCTGTCGAATCGCCACTGATTCTGACGCCGCATCAGGGCGAGATGCTGAGATTGTTGGGAACGGATGAGAGCGATGTTTTACGAAATCGCGTCGAGGCGGCGAGAGAGTTTGCGACGGCTCATGCGGTGATTCTGGTCTTGAAGGGAGAGCGCACATTGATCGCCGCGCCTGACGGGCGCGTCTTCGTCAATCCGACGGGCAACGCGGGACTCGGCACGGCTGGCGCGGGCGACACGCTGACGGGAATCATCACAGGTTTTGTAGCGCAGGCATACGCAGCCCTGAAGGATGAAGCGAATGCTGTTGAAACCGTGCTCGCGGCTGTCTATGTCGGAGGCTTTGCGGGAGACCTCGCGGCGCGTGAGCTTGGGATGCGCGCTCTCGTCGCTTCGGACATACGCGAACGCTTCGGCGCAGCCATACGCGCGCTAGACCCTGTCGGAGAGCAGCCATGACTTCGCACGCTTCGCTTCCGACGGGCGTATGGACTTGCCGCAGCCCGGAAGAGACTTACAAGCTCGGCGCGGAGTTCGGCAGCCATCTCAGGGGAGGCGAGATTGTTCTCCTGCGCGGAACGCTCGGCGCGGGCAAGACCCTTTTCGTCAAAGGCATCGCCGACGCGCTTGGCATGGACACGGACGAAGTGACCAGCCCGTCATTCACGCTCGTCAATCTTTATAGAGGGCGGCTGACGCTTTACCATCTAGACCTCTATCGCCTCGCGGAAGGCGCGGCGGCGGCTCACGCAGTTGATCTCGACGACTTACTTGCAGACGAGCACGCCGTCATCGCTATCGAATGGGCGGAGCGGCTCGGACGCTACAGGCTGCCGCCGACCGTGTGGCGTGTCGAGATTCAAGGCGACGGTGACGACCCGCGCAAACTTAGCATAGAACAGAAAGCAGCCTCCGAAACAAATGTGTGAGACAGGCAAACTCTGAGTTATACTACGAGTTTGAGAGGTATAAAATCATGCTCAAAGTCTGCGCGATAATTTTCAGTCTGGCGGCTCTGCTTTTTTTATCTGCGGAAAAGACGCTGGCATGCGATTGTCTCACGCATACGGCTGAGGAAAGCTTTAAAATTGCCGACACGGTGTTTATAGGCCCGGTGACTGATGTCAAGCGCGAGGGTAAATACACCTATTATGTTTTTGCAGCTCGGATATCACTCAAGGGTGACGAGCAAATTATTTTCATCAGGAGTATGGAGAGCGATTGCGATGCCAAGTTCTACATGGGTGAGACTTATCTGGTGTACGCTCAAGAACACGGCGACTATTCCGGCGACTATTTCACGGCAAGCTCATGCTTGAGAACATGTTGGGTGCCGACGCCAAACAAGGCCGTACTTGCTGAGACGCCGCCGAAAGCCGTGCTTAATGTGATACCGCCAAAAGACGCGGCGCAACATGATTATCGAGACACAGCTATCGTTGCCGGATTATTTGGTCTCCTTTTCATCTCAATCGGCTTTTATGTAAAGAGAAATAAACATGCAGCGTAGCTGCCTATTCGAGTCAGATGCCTGCTGTGTGTTAGAATACATTCATCACACAACGTCTTAAGGAGATAAAAAGTTATGCCATACCCGGAATTTATGATTCGACCGATGCGTGAGGATTTGACACGGCTCGGCGTCGTGGAGACGCGGACGCCGGAAGAGGTGGACGAGTTGATTAAAAACACAGAAGGAACTGTGATGATGATCGTCAACTCTGTCTGCGGCTGCGCGGCGGGCAAGGCTCGTCCCGGCATCGCTCTCGCGCTGCAAAACGAGGTCAAGCCGGACAGGGTCGCCACAGTCTTTGCCGGAGCCGACATCGAAGCGACCGACAGAGCGCGCGGCTATTTCACAGGCCACGCGCCGTCTTCGCCCTCCGTCGCCATCCTCAAAGACGGGCAGCTCGTCTACATGCTTGAGCGTTACCAGATCGAAGGCAGAGACGCGGGGCAGATTGCACAAGAATTAAAGAATGCGTTCGCTCAGCACTGCGCGACCGCAACAGCAGCGACGAACTAAGAACGGTTCCAAGTTCAAGGTTCCAAATTCCAAGTCAAAGACAAGTTCTTAACTTGGAACTTGGAACCTTGAACTTTTATCTGGCTTTGCGTCCGGGCGTTTTGTATTCGCATCTCTTTTTTCGTCCGAGCGATTGTAGCTCGTCGGAATCAACGCCGAAGAGCGCGATGACCTGATGTTTCGCGCCGAGTATCAGGTTATGAAACTCCCATTCGATGGCGACCGCGCGCTCTCTCGCAGCCGCAGCCGCAGCCAACGCCTCTGACTCCGCTTGCCGCAGCACGTCTACCTCACGTCGCGTCGCTTGAATAGCTTCGATTGTATAAGCCGGATTGAGCGGGACATACGCGGTCATCGCCTGTAAAGCTGCGAGACAGGTTTCATCTGACTGAAGTGCTGCGGGTTTGAGCCTTCTGGATTGATCTCTAGCCATGATCAGAAATCTCCTTCGCGGAAGACAAAGGGATATGCGAGGCTGACCTACGAGGTGGATGCGCGCATCTTACGCGAGACTTCTCTTTTCAGGCAAGAGATAAAATTTTAGAAGAATTTATGTTTCGACGACGCGCGTCGAGAGGCCGAGCCAGTTGCCTTGCGCGCTCTGGCCGATGAGGTAGACGGGGATATTGATTGAGCCGACGCGATAAGCTTTGACATTCATTAAATTCTCTTTCAGGAGCGCGACAAGAGCCTGATACTTTTTCGCAGTCGCGCGTTCCTCCGCGCTGCGCCAGTCCTCTTCGGAGATAGCGATGCGGAAAAAATCCTCAAGGCTCCGGGTCTCGACAGGCGCGTCCGCCGCCCCTCCGCTCAATTGGCGAAGAGATGCGGGAGTCGGCTCATCGGCTCCCGGACGTACGACCTCGAACGGATACTCGGATTCACTCATGAAGAGCAAGCCAGCTGAAGCTTCCCTGAGTTCACTCAAAATCTGCTCGTCCGTTTTCATTCAACACTCTTGTCAGAACCGCCTGCGGTAGCGGGCGGGTTCTTTAGCTTTAGCCAAACACCCGCCCGCTACCGCAGGCGGTCTGACCCGCCTTTTTTACTTATGCCTTACTGCTTATCAACGCGCCTCTCTATGAAGCGTT
>CAXTPS010000018.1:0-97855 GCA_964246305.1 uncultured Pyrinomonadaceae bacterium | reverse complement strand
ACGGCTTGATGGCCTTTTATGCAGTTTCAAAGATCATTTTTTGTCCTGTACTAAGCAAGTTGGTATAATTCTTTGCCAGTGGGGAAGAAGCAAGAGGTCTTTATATGGAAAGGATCAAAGTCCAGCCAATCCATCTTTTCTTTTGCTCTCTGGCGACTCTTGCGAGCATTTTCAGATTTTGGAATTCTGAATCGCCAGAGCTTATAGTTTCCTTTTGTGGTATCCCAGCTTTTCCTTC
This sequence comes from uncultured Pyrinomonadaceae bacterium, assembly GCA_964246305.1. Taxonomy (GTDB): domain Bacteria; phylum Acidobacteriota; class Blastocatellia; order Pyrinomonadales; family Pyrinomonadaceae; genus JACMLC01. Next base: position 97,617 of record CAXTPS010000018.1, on the reverse strand, counting down.
GCGTAAGATTGTGATGGCCGTTGTCACTCTTTAGATATTCCAAAATTTGGACTACGGGCCAAGAATTCGAGTAAATACTTGCTGCATCTTCCCCCACTTCAAAAGATCGCCCTTCCCGTTCGCGCCTTTCTTTATACTCACCAACTTCCTGTTCGACTTTCCGCATTAAATTCTCTTCTATAAATATCAATAGTTTGTGTGAACGTGAGCCATACCTCTTCAAAAGCGCCTTAAAATCTTCTCCTCCAATAATTTCCCAAGCTGCATTCAGATATTCATATTCTTTTTGAACGAGATTGCCGTTCTCAGAAAACACTTGTGCGGTTTCAACTGACACCTTTCGACCTTCAATCCCCTTCAAAAGTGCCTTGCATAAATTTTTCAGATGTATCTTTGCTAATCTAGCGAGTTGATTCCCGTCTCGAATGAGATGTTCTGCTCGCGACAGTTTTTCCCATCTCTCAATAGCACAGATGATTGCTGGATGACTTAGATTTCGTGCGCTATTGGATACTGACGCTAAAATGTCAATTGTGAGGTATGAATCCCAGCCGTCAAAGATTACCGCACGTGGTCTGACCTGAGCATCACCATCAGTATCATAAATAAAAATTTGTCTGAATTTGTCAGCATCTATTGGGCGTGGGCTTCGCCCAGTGCCGGGCATTACTTTCTGTTTCCTACTTAACATTTTGGCCTCAATCTTATTGGTTTATTTTGTGAAAGTTAATTGGAATTCTATAAACCTATATGAACAAGTAAGAGCGCAAGTTAGGTTGCTATTTCGAAGACTTGAGCGGGAGGTCAATGACGAAGCGTGCGCCCTGGTCGGGGACGCTGTTGACGGTGATGACGCCGCCGTGACGCTCGACGATCTGTTTGACGATGGCGAGGCCGAGGCCGGTGCCGCGTTTTTTGGTGGTGAAGAACGGCTCGAAGATGCGTGCGCGTGTGGCTTCGTTCATGCCCGCGCCTTCATCCTCGAAGGTGATGCGCGCCAGCTCCTGCGTGCCGGTCGCAGCTCGCCCTTCGCCGTTCCCTGTGCCGTGGCTGCGGCTCAAATCGGCGTTAAGGCGTTCGGTTGAGATGCTGACCGCAGCATTCTCACGGCTGGCATCAATGGCGTTGGCGAGAAGGTTGACGAAGACCTGTCGCAACTGGTCTTCATCCCATTGCCCGCGCAAAGTCTGTGTGCTGAAATGTTTTTCGATGCGAGTATGTTTTTCACGGACGCGATCCGAGACCAGCTCAAGACTCTCGTTGAGCAGTCGGTGCAGGTCAAACTCTGTGCGCGCGAGCGGCTTCTGTCGGGAGAATTGCGTCACGTCAATGACCAGTTTGTTCAAGTGGTCAATCCCGCGCTCGACCAGATCAATCGTGCTGATGGCCTCTTCTTCTTTCGTCATGTCGCGCAGCATGGAGACGCCGAGACGTATGCTGCCGAGCGGGTTCTTGATTTCGTGCGCGACCTGCGCGGAAGCCTGCCCGACCGCCGCCAGAGCTTCGTTGCGCCGCATCACTGCCTCCGACTCGACCGCAGCCGTCACATCAACCAGCGTCACGATCTGCCCGTTCTCTTTATCAAGCTCAAGCGGCGAAGAGTAAAGATCGAAACTTCTCTGCGCGCCGCTCGTCCCATCCCGCGCGTTGAGCAACCAGCGTCCTCGATACGTCGCAGTTTTGACAGGCTCGGCGACGGCGGCTTCGAGCATCACCTTCGCTTCGGGCGCGGCGACTGTATCGAACACAGAGATGCCGACTGAAGCCTGCGGGAAGATTTCAAAGAAGGCCGCGTTCGCGCTACGTATGTGCGCGTGCGCGTCAATGGCCGCGACTGCGCTGACCATTCCTTCGAGCATCTGTGTGCTGAACTGCCGCTCGCGTCGCGCTTCATCGAGGCTCTGCTGCTCATGCTTGAAACGCCGCTGGACTTCCCACACGGTCGCGGCGATGACGAAGAGGCCAATCAAGAGCGCGGTCATCCACCAGAATTTAATCCTGCGTGCCGACGCCAACCGCACCGCTTCTATCCTCTGCGAGACCTGAGACGGCTCGCCAAGCAACTCGCTTTGAATCACTTTGATTTGAGATTCAACCTCACGGAACTGAGGATACCCGTTGAGCGAAAATGAGTTTAGATCGCTCGTTGTTTCGAGATACTGTTTCAGCCGGTCATGTATGAGACGCCAGTTCTGCTCCGACGCGAAAGGCATCCTCTCAAGCTGGGCAAGCTCTGATTCAACTTCACCACGCGCTTTGCTCAGCGGCAATGCGCCGGGCGTGGTCAACTCGCCGCGCGATTCGGAGGCAGCACGCAGACGAGCCTCTGTGTTAAGCCTGATCGCGGCTGATTCAAGACTGAGAATCGTGGACAACTTATTTGTATATTGAATTTGAAATAGCGAGGCGCCGCCTTCCACATTTTCCAGCTCGCGCATGCTAAAGAATCCGAGCAAGCCGATCAGCACCAGCAAGAGGATGAACCCGACCAGCAACGGCCTCAGCGTCGGCGCGAGCCTGCGCCCTGCCAGCGTCCCGGCGTTCGCAGCCTTATCTGCCCTTCGCGCCTCAGCCTCCTTCTCAGGCTCGCTCAGACGGCGATAGACAACCTCGCCATGCTCATCCGTGTTTTTATGTTCTTTAGACATCTGTTAAGAGTGATAGGTGATGGGCGGTAGGTGATGAGAGAAAAGCTTTTCGTCTTTTTCCTATCACCTATCACCCGTTACCTATCACTGCCCCTTCGTCTCCATCCAGTTATCGCCGATGCCGACTTCGGCCTTGAGGGGGACATCAAGCTCGACCACCGTTTCCATCTCGCGGCGCAGAATCTCTGCGGCTCGCACGGCTTCTTCGGCGGGGGCTTCCAGGAGAAGCTCGTCATGTACCTGCATCACCATACGCGTTTTCATGCGCTCGCGCCTCAGTGCGTCGTCAACTTTCAGCATGGCGAGCTTGACGATGTCGCTCGACGTTCCCTGTATCGGCATGTTGATGGCTTCGCGCTCGGCGCGTGCGCGGACGTTGCCGTTGCTGTCGTTAATGCCGGGGAGCGGGCGTATGCGTCCGTAGATCGAGCGGACGTAGCCGTGCTCGCGCGCGTTGACGGGCACTTCCTCCATGAAGCGATGCACGCCCTTATATGTTTCGTAGTAATCGTCAATCACCTTCTTCGCTTCTTTGCGCGAGATGCCGACGCGTTGCGAGAGGCCGAACGGCTCGATGGCGTAGGCGATGGCGAAGTTGACGATCTTGGCGAAGCGTCGCGCCTCTTTCAATTCTTCGGGCGTCTTCGCGCCGAAGACCAGACGCGCAGTACGCGCGTGTATGTCGTCATCCTTCTGAAAAGCGTCGAGCATCTCCGGGTCGTGCGTGACGTGCGCGAGCAAACGCAGTTCGAGCTGCGAGTAATCGGCGGAGATAAATTTACAGCCTTCCTCCGGGATGAAGGCGCGGCGGATGCGGCGACCAAGCTCTGTGCGAATCGGAATATTTTGCAGATTCGGCTCGGTGCTGCTCAGCCTTCCGGTCGCTGTCACGGTCTGGTTGAGCTGCGTGTGTATGCGCCCGTCCACGCCGATTTGAGACGGAAGCGAATCGGTGTAAACGGTCTTCAACTTATCAAGCTCGCGGTATTCGATAATCAATCGCGGCAGCTCGTAATTCTGCGCCATCTCTTCGAGCACAGCCCTGCTCGTCGAAACTCTTCCGGTCGAAGTCTTGCGGCCTGAACTGATATTCAGCTCTTCCAGAACTTCCCCGACCTGTTTGGGGGAGTTGATCTTGAACTCGCGGCCTGCGAGCGCGTGAATCTTCTCCGTCAGCTTTTCGAGTTCGATGCCGAGATACTGTGAAAGCTCTGCGAGCGCAGCCGTGTCCACGCGCAGCCCCGCGCTCTCCATTCTGTAAAGCAGCGGAGCGAGCGGCAGTTCCATCTCCGTATAGATCGCTTCCAATCCCTGTTCCAGAATCCGACCGCGCAGGACGTGCGCCGTTTGCGCCGTGAGGTCTGCGGCTTCGGCTGCGCGCCACTGCGTCTCAGTCCAGCCTTCGGGCGCGTCGCCCGCGCCAATCGTGCCCGCCGCGTCTCGCGCCAGATCGCTCAACTCGTAACGGCTGCGAATCGGGTCGAGCAGGTAAGCCGCGAGCAGCGTATCATCCGCGACGCCTTCAGGCTCTATGCCGAGCGGAGCCAGCAGCGCAGTCGCGCGCTTTAAATCATGCACGGATTTTGCGAGCAGGCCGTTTGCCAGCACGTCCTGCAAAGGCCCGATGGCGGCCTCTGCTCCATCCTCAAAATCTTCGAGGTCGATGTAAGCGGAAGCTCCGGCGGCGGTCGAGATGGCGATGCCCGTCGCACGCGCGCCGTTGTGCGCGCCTCCCTGCTGGCCTGCTCCAACCGGCGTCGAATCCGCGACGGCAAGGCCCCAGTGCTCCGCGTCCCAGAGTGCGCGCACGAGAGATTCAAGCTCCGCGCGCTTGCGTATGATGCGATAACGAAGCGGAGCCTGCGTCCCGCCCGTCTCGGCGGTCGCGGCATCCGAAAATTCGCGTGTCAGAGATTGAAACTCAAGCTCGCGAAAAAGTTTATAAGCGGCGGCGCGGTCGGGCGGCTGCGCGCGTAACTGGTCGAGGTCAAGCTGTATGTTGACATCCGTTCGTATCGTCGCCAGATCGAGCGATTGCCGAATCTTGTCCGCGTTATCGCGCAAGGATTCGCGGTAAGTTTTATGCGTGACATCTTCCCAGCCTTTGAGCGCGTTCTCGATTGAGCCGAACTGTTTGATGAGCTTGAGCGCGCCCTTCTCGCCGATGCCGGGCGCGCCCGGAATGTTATCAACCGCGTCTCCCATCAAGCCGAGCAGGTCTACGATCTGATTCGGCGGCACACCGAATTTATTTTCGACCCATGCTTCGTCGCACCACTCGATGGGAGGCACGGGGACTTTGCGCTTCACGTTCTGCGAGTTCTGCCGCATGCAGACGACGAGCGGATCGCTGACGAGCTGGCACATGTCTTTATCGTTCGAGACGATGACCGCCTGAAGACCACGCGACGCGGCCTGCACGGCGAGCGCGCCGATGACATCGTCTGCCTCGAACCCCGGCGAGTTGAGCATCGGAATATTGAAGACCTCGCAGACGCGCATGATGTACGGCAACTGCGATTGCAGCTCATCCGGCATCTCCGCTCGATGAGCCTTGTAGTCTGTGAAAGTTTCATGTCGAAAAGTTTTTTCGCCGGACTCGAAGACCGCCGTGATGTAGTGCGGCTTCTCGTCCGCGAGGAGCTTGCGAAGCATGCTGGTGAAGATGAAGACGGCCTGCGTGACCTGCCCCTGAGAGTTGGTCAAAGGCTCTGCCCGCCCGCTCATCGGCGCAAAGAACGCGCGAAAGATGTGCGACATCGAATCAATCAGGAAGACGCGCTCCGGCTGCGCATCGGCGGCATTTGCTGGTTTGCGTGGCATTGTAATTTGATGATAGAGGCGCGGTTTGATAGTGTCAACGCATACGACCTATAAGATAAACAAAGAAACTTTCCCGCAAAGGCGCGAAGCGCAGAGAAAGCGATTGAATGTTTCTTCTTTGCGCCTTTGCGCCTTTGCGGGAAAGTTTCTTTCGTGATTAAGAATCTTGTGGGTGTGGCGCGAACGCCGCATGTTTCGATGAAGAGCGTCGTCACACTGCCACACATGCTCACACGAAGGCGAACGAAATTTAGCATTCCTCTCAAACTTAACTTGAAATGCGTGCGGCATGAGCTTTGCCATGTATTATTGTGATTGAATTAGGATGAAAGGTTGTGACTAACTTTTGATTAAACAGACGACACTCGCCTCACATGCAGAGACCAGCGGCATCGGGCTTCACACGGCTGTGCCGGTTCACCTGCGCCTCGCGCCCGCTCCGCCCGACACCGGATATATCTTCAAACGCACAGACCTCGGCGGCTTCGAGATTCCGGCGAGCGTGGAGTTCATCGCGCATTGCAGCTACGCGACGACGTTGATGCGAACGGGTGTGATGCTCTCGACGGTGGAGCATCTGCTGGCGGCCTTGCGCGGGATGCAGGTGGATAACGCTTTTATCGAAGTTGATAATCTTGAGCTGCCGATTATGGACGGCTCTTCCGAAGCCTTTATCGAGCTGATCGAGCGTGCGGGCGTCGTTGAGCAGCCTGCGGCGCGCAAAGCTCTCCTGATACGCGAGCTGATTACCGTCGAGCAGGGCGAGCGGCGTGTGAGCGTCGAGCCTGCCGACGCTTACGAGATAGATTGCCTGATAAACTTCAAGCACCCTTTGATCGGCGAGCAACATTGCCGCTTCGACTTAAGCGACGGAGCGTTCGGGCGCGAGATAGCGTCAGCACGCACCTTCGGCTTCACGGCTGAGATAGAAGCTCTCAGACAAGCCAATCTGATTCGCGGCGGCTCACTTGACAATGCCATCGTGCTCACGCCCGAAGGAATGTTGAATGACACGACGCTGCGCTTTGCGGATGAGTTCGTGCGCCACAAGATTCTGGACATCATCGGCGACCTGGCTCTGCTGGGAATGCCTCTCTTAGGCCGCATCAGGGCTGAGCGCAGCGGCCACATTCTCCACGCCGCGTTGATGACCAAGCTCCTGCGCGCTCGCTCCGCGTGGGAGATTGTGGATATGCCTCAGACTTTTGAAACTAATCTTGATCGAAGAACTGAAATAGAGCATCAGCTTCACGCTTAGCTTCAAGACGTTCCGTTGCTTCCTCTGTTAAGCAGTTTCGTGAGAATCAAAATCGCTCCTTCGACATCTGCAATGCGCGATTGATGATCCTCCAAACGCTCATATATCCGCTCAGATAGTTTGGAGAACGCTAGAAACGCATCTTCCAGCCTTGAGATACGCACGGCATCTGCCTTGCGCTCCAGTTCGGAAGCTTTGCGCTCTTGTTCTGTTTGCGCCTGTGCATTAGCAAGACCATCCACCTTCTCCGTAAGTACATCAAGTCTCGTGCTCACGCGCGCAAGCGTATTAACGATAAAATCCATCTGACGTTGCCGCTCTTCGTCGGTCATCTCTGACTGCCTTTCTGAGGTTAGGAGAGCTTTATAACATGAGCGGCAAGCGTTTCGCCATCATCTTTAAAGATTGAGTTTCACTGAGCGCGCTCGAACTCGTAGATGATATGTATGCGGACTGCGCCGGGGATGATTTCGGGGCGCATCTCTCTGGCGCGCAGGCGTAAACTACCGCCCGCGGCTTTGATTGGGATGGTGGCGGAGAGCTGTTCGGCTTTGAACAGCTCGTATGGATTGAATCGCTTGTCAATCGAGTTCTGCACGATGCCGATGACCAAACCGTTCGCCAGACGCGGGATGCCGGTCAGTTGAACCTCCTCCACTCTGACGTGAGCCATCAATGCCTGCCGCTCGCGGTCAAACTCAAGCGTGATGATTGAATTAGCCCAGCCGCTGAAATTCAGGCAGCCCAGCCCCGCATCATAAGAGCCGGAAAAAGCGAGCGGCGCGACAATGCGTCCGTCCTCAAAACGCACAGCGGTTTTGACGCCGTCGCGCTCGCGCTCAAGCACGATCAAGCTGGTGCACGCGTCGCCGCTTTTTAACGGAGCATGCGCGGCTAAGATCGTCTCCTGATTATCCTCCGCCGTCTTTTGAGAAATAGAGAGCGGAAATTCAGGCTCTCCGAGCCGCGTGAACATCGCGTCGAGGAAAGCGTTTATAAATTGCTCGTTAAGCGTCACGGTCGCTTCCGCCGCGGGCGGCTCGCTCACAGTTCGCGCGCGTTTCGCGTTCTCAGCCTGCGCGTAACCCGTCAGGGCAGATGCGCTGATAATAAATATAAGACTAAGAACGCAACTCAATAATCCCTTTGCGCCTTTGCGCCTTGGCGTGAGATGAAGTTTCCCGCCAAGGCGCAAAGGCGCAAAGAAAGCACCACGTAATTGAGACTGGAAATCTGTTTTAAACATAAATCCCCTCTTAAATAAATTCATCCCTCATCCCTCCGCTTTTATCTCTGCTCTTCAGAGGCCACTGCGAACGATGTCATGCAGACGAAGCAGGCCGACGCAATTGCGCTCGCCGTCCACGACCGGGAGTACGGAAATCTGCGACGGGCGATCTTCCATCAAACGCAGTGCGTCATAGGCTAGCAGTTCGGGCGCGGCCACGGTAGGATCGCGCGTCATCATCGAGCTGCATTTGAGCGATTCAAGGTCTGCGCTCTTTATCTTTTCCAGCACGCGCCGTACATCGCCGTCTGTAATGATGCCGATCAAGTGCCCCGCGCTGTCCACGACATTGACCGCGCCCAGCCCGCCGCGACCGATTCCAGTAATTATCTCAAGCCACGTCGCGTCTTCGCCGACGGTCGGATTTTTGTCCCCGCTGTGCATCAGGTCACGGACTCTGAGCGTGAGGCGTTTGCCGATTCTCCCGGCAGGATGATTTTGTGCAAAGTCTTCGAGCGTCCAACTTTTGGCCTGCATCAAGGTCATCGCCAGCGCGTCGCCGATTGCCAGCGCAACGGTCGTGCTGGTCGTCGGCGCGAGGTTCAAAGGGCATGCTTCCTGATCTACGCTGGCGTCGAGCGCAACGTCCGCGCGCGCTGCCAGTGTGGAGTTGAGATTACCGACGACGGCGATAATCGGCGTCCCGCGCTGTTTGAGATAAGGCAGCATCGCAATCACTTCATCCGTCTCGCCGCTGTTGCTGAGAGCGATGACGATGTCTTTTGAAGTCAGGATGCCGAGGCCGCCATGCAGCGCATCGGATGGATGCAGATAGAGTGCGGCAGTGCCTGTGCTTGTCATCGTCGCCGCTATCTTCTGCGCGATGACGCCGGATTTCCCGACGCCGACCAGCACGACCTTGCCTGCGCAGGAAACCAGCAATTCGATAGCGCGCTCGATTGCAGCAGGCTCAAGCCTGCGCGCGGTCTGCGCTATCGCCTCCGATTCGATTAGCAAAAGGTCAACGACCTGCGAAAAATAGTTTTTATCCGTCATCCAGTCCATTGTTGATACGGGCATCAGTAATTGCAAGCTCAGACGATGCTCTTCTTTGCGTCACCAGCGCCTTTGCGTGAGCTTATATTTCACGCAAAGGCGCTGGTGACGCAAAGGAAATCCGGGTGCATTGAGCATTTACTTTGAGTGTCAGCCCTTCTCACATAAATGCGATTGACATTTGTGGAAGAGATGAAGTTATCTATTTGAAAGTAGAAGCTTCGCTCTAAATCAAGGAGAGTAATTATGAAAAAGATGCTCAACCTGTTTGCGGTCATAGCGGCCTTCGCTTTGTTATCAATCACAGCAGCGGCGCAGCAGGTCTATCTCGCTAACCTGAGCGGCGCGCAGGAAGCGCCCGTCACTAATTCTACCGGAAAAGGCGTCGCCAGAGTGACGCTCAATGCGGCGGGGACTCAAATCACAGTCAACGTCACCTACAGCGGCCTCTCAAGCAACGCTTCGATGGGACACATACACGGCCCGGCTCCGGTCGGCGTCAACGCCGCAGCGCTCTTTACATTCGCGGGAGTGAGCGGCACGGGCGGCGCTATCAATCAAACGTTCACAGTCACAGCTACGCAGGTACAGCAGCTTCGCTCCGGCATGTTATACGCAGACATTCACACGGCAAATTTTTCCGGCGGAGAGATTCGCGGACAGCTCAAGCTTGCTAACAAAGTCTCAGAGTTTGACGGCGACGGCAGGGCTGACATCGCTGTCTGGCGCGCGAACACGGGCTTCTACTACATACTACAGAGCTTGACCAACACGAACCGCTATCAGCAATGGGGCGTGGGCACAGATTTCCCGCTCCCGATGGATTATGACGGCGACGGGCTGACAGACCTCAACATCGTCAGGCCGGGCGAGGGCAACTGGTACACACTTTATAGCTCGACCAACACGATTGTAGTCCAACAGTGGGGTTCTCAAAATCAGTTCGATATTCCAGTCCCATCTGATTATGACGGCGACGGCAGAGCCGATCTGGCTGTCTATCGCGGCCTCAATGCGACGTGGTACATCCTGCAAAGCTCGACCGGGACTCTGCGCGCGGAAAGGTGGGGCGTAGTCTCGTTCACGCCTGACAGCCCTCTGCCCGGAGATTACGACCGCGACGGTAAAGCGGATGTCGCTGTCTTTCGTCCGACGAACAACACATGGTATATCCTCAGAAGCTCTGACGGAGGTGTCATCGCACGACAGTTCGGCTTGAGCACAGACCGCTTTCTGCCACAGGACTATGACGGCGACGGCAGAACAGACATCGCCGTCTGGCGACCGGGCACTGGCGCATGGTACGTCTTGAAGAGTTCGGACGGCTCGATCACCAGCGCGCAGTTCGGGCAGAACGGAGATAGCCCTCTGCCCTTCGATTACGACGGTGACGGCAAAGCGGACTTCGCAGTCTTTCGCCCGCTCCCGCCCAACGGCACGGACTCTTTCTGGTATATCCTCAACTCTTCCAACAACTCCGTGCGAGTCATCCAGTGGGGCGTGAGCGGAGACACGCCTGTGTAATTTCTCGATGAGAGAAAAAAAATAACAGGGATGGACAGGATAGACAGGATAAGCTAGCTGAATTTCAGACAGGCAGATTTGAAATCTCAAATCTCAAATCTTTAATCTGAAATTCTTACCCTGTCTATCCTGTCCATCCCTGTTTTGAATTTGCTTGAGACGCCGCTACCGTCCCTGCTTCAATCCTGCTAAAATTTCTCGTCATGTTAGTTTTAGGAATCGAAACCTCCTGCGATGAGACGGCGGCGGCTGTGGTGAGAGACGGGCGTGAGATCATCTCAAGCATTATCTCTTCGCAGGTTGACCTGCATAAAGCGTATGGCGGAGTCGTGCCTGAGCTTGCCTCGCGCGAGCATCTGGACAAGATCGTGCCCGTCATCGAAGAAGCCTTGACACGTGCCTCTGTCGAGCAGGAGCAGCTTGACGGCATCGCGGTCACAAATGGCCCCGGCCTCGTCGGCTCCCTGCTCGTCGGCGTCTCTTACGCCAAGGCGATGGCGTTCGCGCTTGCGTTGCCGCTCGTCGGCGTCAATCACATAGAGGGGCACATCTATTCCGTAGTCTTCGATAATCCGCCCGTCAAATATCCAGCCCTCGCGCTCGTCGTTTCGGGCGGGCACACCAACCTGTTTTTAGTGCCTGAGCCGTCGAAGTACAAAGTCGTCTCGCGCACGAGAGATGATGCAGCGGGCGAAGCTTTCGACAAGGTCGCAAAGATGGTCGGACTCGGTTATCCGGGCGGCCCCGTCATCGAGCGGCTGGCGCGTGAAGGTGACCCGCGCGCAATCCGCTTCGCAGTCCCGCGCATGGGCGACGGGCGACCCGATTTTAGTTTCAGCGGACTCAAGACCGCCGTCTCAAAACACATACGCGAATCCGGCCTCGCGCCCTTAGCGGAAGGAGAGCAGCCTTCGCAGCACGTCAAGGATTTGGCCGCGAGCTTTCAGAGCGTCGTCGTGCGCTCGCTCGTCGGCACGATGGAGCGAATGGCGGAAGAGTGCCAGCCGGAAACTCTCATCGTCGCGGGCGGAGTCGCCTGCAACGGAGCGCTGCGCGCAGCCTCGCGCGCCGCAGCCACACGCCTCGGCCTCCCTGTCTACTTTCCTTCGCCGCATCTCTCGACCGACAACGCGGCGATGATCGCCGCCGCCGGAACCGTCAAGCTCATGGCGGGCGAGCGCGCCGGACACGACCTCAACGCGGACGTGACCCTGCGCCTTCAGAACATCGAAGTTGAAGACGAAGCCTTGCGCCGCAGCCGTGTTCGCTACAGGTTATAGAAAAATCCTGTTAGCGACGACACAGATAAAGCCTTTCAATGTTTTGTCTCTTACATTAAGCTGGCATAGGATGATTGTAGTTGGAGGATGCTTTAATGTCAGAAGTCATACTAACTTTGCCTGATAATCTGGCTGAGGAGGCGGAAGCTAATGGCCTGCTCAAGCCGGAGTTTATCGCGTCATTGTTACGCGCAGAAATCCGTCGCCGCCGTGTCAATAAACTGTTTGCCGCAGCAGATCAACTGGCAGACTTAGATCAACCGCTCACCGAAGCCGAAGTCGAAGCGGAAATTGCTGCGGCTCGTATGGCGCGTCGTTCATCTGATGCGGGTCGTAGCTGACACGAACGTTGTAGTTTCGGGTTTGCTCTGGCGTGGCAATCCGCGCCGCGTATTGGATGCTGCGCGTGATGGCATCATTGAATTGCAACTTTGCTTGAAGAGTTAGAAGATGTGTTGAACCGTCAGAAATTCGTTTCGCGGCTTGCAGCGGCTCAGGTCACAGCGCGTAAATTGGTTTTAGGATATGCAGCTCTGGCGACAGTGGTTGAAGCGGCGGCTATTGAACCTGTAATTCTGGCTGACCCCGATGATGATGCCGTACTGGCTTGCGCGCTTAAAGCTCAATGCGGAATCATCACTTTCGGCGATAATCATTTACTCGACTTAAAGAAGCACAAAGAAATTCACATTCTCACGCCGGCGGAATTGCTGGCTGAGCTTTCTCTGTAGACTACTTCAAACTGCGATGAAGATTATGACGAAGTATTTATCGCATCAACTTCGATCAGGAACCTTATGCTGTCTGGCAATGCTGCTCGCAGCACTCTCAACATTTGAACGCGCAGACAGCAAGAACGCTTTGTCTCTCAATCCTCCCGCCGAGATCGTGCTCGCTCCCGTGCTGACGAATCTTTCCGACCCTGTTCTTGTGACGAATGCGAGGGACGGGAGCAATCGCCTGTTCATAGTCGAGCAGGCGGGCATCATCAAAGTTCTTCAGCCGGGCGCGAGCGTGCCGACCGTTTTTCTGGACATCAGATCGAGAGTCATCGCAGCCGGAGAGCTTGGATTTCTCGGTCTCGCCTTTCATCCGCAGTATCAAACCAATCGCCGCTTCTTCGTCAACTACACGCGCGCGAGCGATGCGGCGACGGTAATCGCAGAGTATCAAGCCTCTGCGACGAACCCGAACGTCGCAGACTTTACAGAGAGAGTGCTGCTCGTGATTACTGGCACGGAATCGAATCACAACGGAGGCATGATCGAGTTTGGCCCGGACGGTTATCTTTACATCGGCGTCGGTGACGGCGGCTACAATTACGACCCGAACAACCGCGCGCAGAACATCAACGACCTCAACGGAAAAATCCTGCGCATAGACGTAGACCATGCGAACGGGACCGTTCCGTATTCTTCGCCGCCCGACAATCCATTCGCAGGCCCGCTACGCGGCCTTGATGAAATCTACACTTACGGGATGCGTAATCCGTGGCGTTTCTCTTTTGACAGAGGGACGGGGCAGCTCTGGATCGGAGACGTGGGCGAAGGCCAGCGCGAGGAGATTAACATTGGAGTGCGAGGCGGAAATTACGGCTGGCGGATTTACGAAGGCACGACCTGCACCGGCCTTGAGTATCCGCTTTGCACTCCGCCCGGCTTCACTTTTCCGGTGGCCGATTACAGCCACACGGGCGGTCGTTGCTCGATTGCGGGAGGCTATGTCTATCGCGGCTTTCGCTCAAGCCTGCCCACTGGAGCATACGTCTACGGAGACTTTTGCACGGGCGAAATTTTTATGCTGCAAGGCACGACGCAAACGGTTATGCTCGACACGGCTCTCAATATCACTTCCTTCGGCGAAGATGAAGCCGGAGAGATTTACGTCTGCGCGCTCGGAGGCACGGTCAGCCGCATCGTCAACCCGAACGCGCCCGCTCCGCACAACAAAGCGGCGGACTTTGACAGCGATAATAGAACAGACCTTTCGGTCTATCGCCCCAACGCGGGCGTCTGGTATATCAATCAGAGTCTCAATAGAGCTTTCCGCGCGCATCAACTCGGAAGCACTTCAGACCGCATCGCTCCCGGCGATTACGACGGAGACGGCAAGACGGATGTCGCAGTCTTTCAAACGGACGGCGTGTGGCGCATTCTTCAAAGCAGCAACAACAGCCTGCTCACGCAATCGTTCGGCGTGAGCGGCGACTTGCCCGTCACGCGTGATTACGACGGAGACGGTAAAGCAGACCTCGCGGTCTTTCGTCCAGGCAATCGTGTCTGGTTCATACTTCAAAGCGCAGGCAATACCGTCAAAGCCACGCAGTTCGGTAACAGTACCGACAAATTGGTTCCAGCAGATTATGACGGAGACGGCAAAGCAGACATCGCAGTCTTTCGCAACGGCACTTGGTACATACAGAGAAGCACTGACAGCATGCTTCTCGTCTATCAATTCGGCATCAGCACGGACAGACCCGTTCCGGCTGACTACGACGGCGACGGCATCGCGGACATCGCCGTCTATCGCCCCGGCAACGGGACATGGTATCTGCTCCAAACCTCGCAGGGATTCCGCGCGCAGACATTCGGCATCCCAACGGACGAGCCTGCGCCCGGAGATTATGACGGCGACGGTAAAGCGGATATTGCAGTCTTTCGCGGCGGCATCTGGTACATCCTACAGAGCGCAAGCGGCGCGCTCAGGTCTGAACAATTCGGCAGCGCAGGCGATGTGCCGGTTCCGTCAGGATACATTTCATAAACAGGGTGTAGGGGGAAGGGTGTAGGGTGTAGCTCAAGAAGTTGCTTTTCACTACCCCCTGCACCCTATCCCCTTCACCCTGTTTTTTCCTTTGCGCTTGCCTTGCTCTCACATTCAGGCTTAAGATGAGCACACGTTAAGGTGATTGACGTAGCCCCTGCAAAATCCCCTCAGCAAAATATCTGAATCGCGGTAGACTGTTTCAGAAGCCAGCGATTTGTGCGTCAGACTGTAAATGATTCCGGCTCTTTGATTGAGCCGCAGAGAGTGTGTCATCAACATTTCGGGAGGAATATTTCATGAGTAAGTCCAAGCTGGGAGCGCTCTGCGTTCTCGCGCTTCTGTGCGCCGCAGCTTTCGCGGTTCACCAAACAAGCGCAAACCGCAACGTGCCGGTAGCTCTATCTTCAGACATCAGTGAGGGAGACGGAGGCATTACGATTCAGACGCAGCCCGTGGTGATAACGGGTCTGCCAAATCCCGTCTACGTCACCAACGCGCACGACGGCAGCAATCGCCTGTTCATAGTCTTGCAGGGAGGCATCATCAAAGTCCTTCAGCCGGGAGCGACGACGCCGACGGATTTTCTGAACATCTCGACGAGAATCACTTCGGGCGGCGAGCGCGGACTGCTCGGCCTCGCCTTCCATCCGCAGTACACATCCAATCGCCGTTTCTTCGTTTACTACACGCGTGCGGGCGATGCTTCAATACAGGTCGCGGAGTATCAGGTCTCTGCGACAGACCCGAACGTCGCGGATACGACCGAAAAAATCATCATCACGATTCCGCACCCGACCAACGCCAATCACAACGGCGGGACGTTGCAATTCGGGCCGGACGGCTATCTCTATCTGGGCACAGGCGACGGCGGCGCAAGTAATGACCCGCCCAACAACGCGCAGAACATCAATCAGCTTCTCGGCAAGATTCTTCGCCTTGATATTAATACTCCCGGCGGAACGCCGCCCTACGCTGCGCCTCCGACCAATCCCTTTTTCGGAACCATTCCCGGAGCCGACGAGATTTACATGGTCGGGATGCGTAATCCTTACCGCTTCTCTTTTGATCGCCAGACGGGAGAACTCTGGATCGGAGATGTCGGGCAGGATGCGCGTGAAGAGATTGACATCGGACAACTCGGCGGCAACTTCGGCTGGCGCACTTACGAGGCGACGGCCTGCACGAATCTCAACGCGGGACAATGCGTGCCCGCCAATTTCATCTTTCCGGTGGCTGAATACACGCACTCCGGCGGACGCTGCTCGATCACGGGCGGCTACAGGTATCGCGGGCGGCGCGGGACTTTTCCGCTCGGCGCATACATTTACGCGGACTATTGCACGGGCGAAATTTTTATGCTGCAAGGCACGACGCAGACCCTGTTGCTTGACACTGCGTTCGGCATCTCTGGATTCGGCGAGGATGAAGCGGGGGAGCTTTACGTCATCAATCTGGGCGGCGGATTCTATCGCATCACCAATCCCAACGCGCCCGTGCCGCGCAATGTCGTGGATGATTTCGACGGCGATCTCAAGTCGGACATCAGCGTCTTTCGCCCCTCGACGGGAGCGTGGTACATACGCCAGAGCTTTACCAATTCACTGCGCGGCTTCCAGTTCGGACTGAGCGGCGACACGATCACGCCCGGCGACTATGACGGCGACGGCAAGACCGACGCCGGCGTCTGGAGAAACGGCGTCTTTTACGTCCTGCGCAGCACGGACAACACTGTGCTTGTGCAGCAGTGGGGACAGGCCGGCGACGACGCGAGAGTCATCGCGGATTACGACGGAGACAAGAAGACGGACTTCGCAGTCTTGCGCCGAACCGCAACGGCGGGCGACCCTGCCGTCTGGTACATTCGTCTGAGCGCGACGGGCGGGATGCGTGCTGTATTGTGGGGCGTCACGGGCGATGCAGGCGTGCTTGGCGATTACGACGGCGACGGCATGAACGACGTGACCGTCTATCGTCCGAGCACGAACAGCTATTATGTGCAGAAGAGCCGCGACGGATCTCTTCTCTCGCAGCAGTGGGGAGTCTTCTCAAGCGATACCATTGCGCCCGGAGATTATGACGGAGACGGGACGACGGACTTTGCGGTCTTCCGCTTCACGACGGGCGTCTGGTACATCCTGCAAAGCTCGAACGGTCAGGTTCGCGCACAGCAGTTTGGCAGCCCCAGCGACGAAGCTGTGCCCGGCGATTACGACGGCGACGGCAAATCCGATCTGGCTGTCGTGAGAAATTCCGGCGGGCTGACATGGTACGTCTTGCAAAGCAGCAACAACACTTTGCAATCGCAACAGTGGGGAGTAGGCGGCGACTACAAAGTGCCAGCCTTTCAGACGCGTTAGCTGGCAAGGAAAAATCAGCCGCAGAGGACACAGAGAACACAGAGGCTTAGCTGCTTTAAATCTCAGAATCTCTGATTTGAAATCTCAAATTTGAGATATGGAATTTGAAAACTCTCTGTGTTCTCTGTGGCAAGAATCGTTCTTCGTAAAAAGACGAGAGCCGCCTGCTTTACAGCAGTGCGGCTCTTGTTGCCATTAGGTTATCGAGGCGACGCTCGTTATAAGCAATCGTAACCTAGTGGCGAACTCGTGCGACCTGTTCCGTCGCGGATGACATGGAAATGTTTTTCGCAAACTTGACCGGATTCTGCTCATCAAGCTCGACGGTCACGATGTCGCCTTCGCGCACATTCTTGAGCGAGACTTCCTCGCCCTCAATCGACACTTTCGTTCCCTCGTTATTAATCTCGATCACATGCTCGACGCCCGTGCTGGCGATGACTGAGATATGATTGTCCGCTACCTCTACGACCTTCGCATCAACCAACCTCGTCTCCGTATCTTCACTCGCCTTATTATCTGCCACGGCCTGCGCCGAAGCCGAAAAAGCCGCCAACAGCAGAACAGCGAACGCGCCCGTCAGGAATTGCAGTTTTCGTCTCATCTTTTTCTCCCGCCTCGAAACCGAATTTTTAAGGAGAGTACATAAACTATCTGCACACGGGTTTTGAGCAACATACATGCCGCAGCGCAAGCAAAGCCGCGCGCGGCAGTTTAATGCCCGAATTAAGCAGAAAAGGTGATTGTTGCGAAATGCTTGTGTGGTGTGCAGTGACTATTAACAGTTCACAGGCTGAGTATAATGCGGCGATGCTTTGTACGATTGCGAAACGCTAAATGGGGCTTTGGTCTTTGGTCTTTGCACGCCACTCAACCTTGAATTTCATGATTCAAGATGAGCGGGACATCAAAGACCAAAGCACAAAGCACTACGACCGCTTTATCCAAATATATCACGCACTTTGTCTATCAGCCCCTTATCTTCAAGGTCTGTGGTTTCGATCTCGGATAATTGTTCGAGCAGTTTTCGCTGGTCGCGTGTGAGCGTGGTCGGCGTCACGACCGTGACGGAAACGAAGAGGTCGCCGCGCCCGCGTCCGCCGAGGACGGGCATGCCCTGACCTTTGACTCGAAAGACCGTGCCGGTCTGCGTCCCCGCGGGAATCTTCAACTGCTGTTGCGCGTCAAGCGTCTGCACCGGAATCTCCGAGCCGAGCGCGGCCTGCGCAAATGTTATCGGCACAGAGGCGTAAAGGTTACTTCCCTGCCGCTCGAACTCGTCATGCTCGCTGACGTGCAGGACGACGTAGAGATCGCCAGACGGGCCTCCCTGCGTTCCGGCTTCGCCTTCGCCGGTGATGCGCAGGCGCGAGCCTGTCTCGACCCCAGCCGGAATCTTGACCTCCATCGAACGCTCGCGCTCGACCCTTCCGGCCCCCTGACATGTCTCGCACGGACTCTTGATTATCCGCCCCGCGCCGCGACAGCTGCCACACGTGCGTGCGACCGAGAAGAAGCCCTGTTGATAGCGAACCTGCCCGCTGCCCGCGCAGGTCGTGCAGGTTTCGGGCTGCGTGCCCTCGGCTGCGCCTGAGCCTTTGCAGGTATCGCAAGTCTCAAGACGCGGGATGCGCAGGCTGGCAGTCATCCCCGCCGCTGCTTCTTCCAGAGAAATCTCAAGGTCGTAACGCAGGTCCGCGCCGCGCTGTGCGGCAGTTCTGCGGGAGCCGCCGCGCGCTCCGCCGAAGGCATCTCCGAACCCGAAGAGGTCGCCTAGAATATCTTCGATGCCGCCGAAGCCGGACGCACCCCAGCCGCCCGCTCCCGCGCTGCTCGACACGCCCGCGTGTCCGAAGCGGTCATAGCGATTGCGCTGCTCCGCGTCGGAGAGCACAGAGTAAGCCTCCGCCGCTTCCTTGAACTTATCCTCAGCCTCATCATCACCGGGATTTTTATCAGGGTGAAACTTTATAGCGAGGCGGCGATACGCGCTCTTTATTTCCTGCTCGGTCGCCGTCCGGCTGATGCCCAAAACTTCGTAATAATCTCGTTTGCTCATAATAGTAAAGCAGAAGACAGAAGACAGGAGTCAGGAGTCAGAAGAAAAACGTTTTAAGCTTTATCATTCTGACTTCTGACTTCTGTATTCTGTCTTCTACAACTCCTATTCTACCTACGCTTCTTCAATCTGGGAAGCGCCGCCGACCGATGAATTCATCATCGCGTTGGTGATTTGCATGCCGAGCGTCTCGACGGCTTCGAGCGCGGTGCGGACTTCTTCGAGGTCGTCCGAGTGCGCGGCAGACTCTCCTTCGCTCAGTGTGCGATGTGCCGCGCGCCTCTCTTCCGCGTTGAGGCCATCGCCAAACTCCGACAGCGCGCGTTGAGTGTTGCGCACGAGGCTGTCGAGCTTGTTGCGCATGCTGATTATCTCTTTCATGCGGCGGTCTGTATCGGTTGAAGTCTCGGCTTCGGCAATCAGGCGGTTAATCTCGTCCGGTGAAAGGCCGGAAGTCGGAGTGACGCGCATCTGCTGCTCAAGCCCTGTCTTCTTGTCCTGAGCCGAGACGGAGACGATGCCGTTGGCATCAACTTCAAAAGCGACTTCGATCTGCGGAGTCCCGCGCTGGCTCGGAGAAATCCCGACCAGCTCAAACTTGCCGAGCGAGCGATTGCCCAGCGCGACTTCGCGCTCCCCTTGCAGGATATGAATCTCGACCGAAGATTGATTGTCAACGACGGTCGTGAAAATCATGCTGTTGCGAAGCGGAATGGTCGAGTTGCGCTCGATGAGTTTGGTAAACAATCCGCCGCGCGTTTCGAGTCCAAGGCTGAGCGGGAGCACGTCCAGAAGAACTATGTCTTTGACATCGCCCGTGAGCACGCCGCCCTGTATGGCCGCGCCCATCGCCACGACCTCATCCGGGTTGATCTCGGCGGAAGCCTCTTTGCCGAAAATCTCTTTGACCGTGCGCGCGATAATCGGAGAGCGCGTCTGACCGCCGACGAGAATCACTTTATCAATATCCGTCGGCTGCAATTTCGCATCCCAGAGAGCCTTCTGGCACGGCTCGATGGTCTGCTCGACGAGGTCTGCGACCAGCTTTTCAAACTCCTCGCGCGAGAGCATCTGATTGAAATGCTTCGGCCCGGACGCGTCCGCCGCGATGAAAGGCAGGTTGATATTCGTTTCAGTCACGGAAGATAGTTCGCACTTGGCGCGCTCGGCGGCCTCTTTCAGGCGTTGCAGCGCGAGGCGATCCTGTCTCAGGTCAAGCCCCGTGTCTTCGCGGAACTTGTCCGCCATCCAGTTGATGATTCGCTCATCGAAATCTTCGCCGCCGAGGAAAGTGTTGCCGGAAGTCGAAAGCACTTCAAAGACGCCGTCGTTCATCTCTAGAATCGAAACGTCGAACGTGCCTCCGCCGAGATCGTAAACGACGATGCGTTCCGAATCCGTCCTGCCGAGTCCGTAAGCGAGTGCGGCGGCGGTCGGCTCGTTGATGATGCGCTCGACCTTGAGTCCGGCGATCTTGCTCGCGTCCTTGGTGGCCTGTCGCTGCGTGTCGTCAAAGTAGGCCGGGACGGTCACAATGGCTTCGGTCACGGCTTCTCCGAGAAAATCTTCAGCGGCGGCTTTGAGGCGTTGGAGGACGATGCCGGAAATCTCCTGCGGGCTGTAGATGCGCCCCTGCACGCGTATGTGCGCGTCGCCGTTGGGCGTGTCCACGATCTCGAAGGGCGCGCCGTCGCGCATCCGCTGCACTTCTGGCGAATTGTACTTGCGCCCGATGAGCCGCTTGACGGCGTAGACGGTGTTGGTCGCGTTGGTCACAGCCTGACGCTTGGCGATCTGCCCGACGAGCCGTTCGCCCTTGTCCGTAAAGCCGACCACAGTGGGAGTCGTCCGACCGCCCTCTTTGTTGGGCACGATCTGCACCGCGCCGCCTTCCATCACGGACACGCAGCAGTTGGTTGTCCCTAAATCGATGCCGATTACTTTTCCCATAAGGTTTTAGTTTTCAGTTCTCAGTTCTCAGTTCTCAGTTCTCAGCAAACAACAATTGGTTTTCACTAAAAACTAAAAACTGAAAACTAAAAACTATCTCGTTGAGACTTTGACCATCGCGGGGCGGAGGAGCTTTTCACCCATGCGATAGCCACGCAAGAGTTCCTGAGTCACAGTATCAGGCTCGTAATCGTCGCTCGCTTCGGTCGCGACGGCTTCATGCACGTGAGGATCGAAGCGTTGCCCGACCGCAGCGACGGGCTGCACGCCAAGCTCTTCGAGCAGAGCATTCAGTTGCTTGTAAATCAATTCGACGCCGTGCAGGAAATGGCCGAACTCTTTCGATTCGTTCTTTTCCATCAAAGCTTCCGCTTCGAGCGCGCGGCTCATGTTATCCATCACCGGCAGGAGCTTGCCCGCGACATCACCGACAAGTCGCTGGTAAGTCTCGCCGCGCTCGCGCTCCGTGCGCTTGCGATAGTTCTCAAAATCCGCCTGACGACGCGCCAGCTTGTCGAGCAGGTCATTGCGCTCGACTTCGACTCTCTTCAGCTCCGAGCGCGTCGCAATCAGCTCGGCCATCACAGGACCTGAAGCCAGCTTGCCGCTATCTTTAAGTGAAGTATCGCTTTCATCGGCGGCCTGCTCTTTAGGTGAAGCATCGCTCTCGTCAGCGGCCTGCGTCGAGGCTTGAGCTTCCGTCCTGTCCACGTCCTCGCGCCGCTCGGGCATGTCGGGGAGCGGTGGCGCTCCGGCAACATCCGAATCATCGGCTTCTGCACGTCCAACATCGCTCTCATCTTCCTGTCCGCGATCTATGCGACGCTGCATCTCCGTCTCGTCTTCATAACTCGAAGCGCGTCCCAATTCTTCCGCAGAGAGATTGTCTTCGACAGCTTCGCCGCCCGGCTCATCGGTCGCAGGAGTTTCTTCATCCACAAAGCGCACCGGAATGCGGCTGGCCTTCTTTTCTTTCTTATTGAGAATCATAATCTGTTCGAGAATCCGTGGGTAGTCAATGAACGCTTTATCAAATCGCCAATGCACGGGGGCGTGTGCAAGCTCAAATGCTTGTCTCCTCGCGCAGGAGCCGCTCAAGCACCCGCGCCACATAGTTTACTACACTTATCATGCGCGCATACTCAATTCGCATCGGGCCGATGACGCTCAGGGTTCCGACCGTCTCTCCCGCTCCCGTGCGATAGGGTGCGGTAATCAACGCGCACTGCTGCATGGAGGGAACGGCCAGCTCGCTGCCGATGACGATCTGTACGTCACCGGGGACGGCGTGGTCGCGCGCGACGCACTCATTCAGAATTTTGATGAGGCGCGATTTCTCTTCAAAGGTACGGAACAGAGCGCGCATTCTCTCTGCGTCTGCAAATTCCGGCTGGGTTAGAATGTTGGACGCGCCGTCCACGTAAACCTCAGCGGTCTTCGATTCTTCGCCTTCGAGACTGCTCTCACACAGCAGCATCGCATTCCTGAGCAGCTTGTCATAGAGAGCTTTTTCCTCGCGCATCAATTCCAGAATCTCCGCGCGAATCGCGAGCAGGCTCTTGCCGCCGAACTTCGTGTTCAGATAACGCGCGGTGCGTTCCAGCTCGTCCTGACTGAGCTTCTCGTCCATGCGAACGATCTTGTTATGAATGATATTGGGCGCGGAGACGAGTACGACGAGGATGCGATTGTCCGCGAGCTGGACGAACTCTATGTGCTGCAAGCGGTCGTCGGCCAGCGACGGCGAGACGACGATGCCCACGTTTTGAGAGAGCGCGGAGAGCAGCCGCGAAGTCTTTTCCAGCAAGCGGTCAGGAGCCTCCGCCTCAACGCCCGTCACGCCCAGCAACGAATTGATCGTCGCCAGATCGGCTTTCGACAAGCTCATGTCGCAAAGCATGTGATCCACATAAAAACGATAACCCTTGTCCGTCGGAATACGTCCGGCAGAGGTGTGCGGCTGCTCGACCAGTCCTGAGTCTTCCAGCTCGCCCATGACATTGCGAATCGTCGCCGGACTCCAGCCCGAAGCGTGCGCGAAGCGATCAGAGAGCGTGCGCGACCCGACCGGCTCGCCCGTCATCAGATGCTCTCTGATAATGGCGGACAAAATCGCCTGCCCGCGCGCGTCGGGCACGTTCTGAACGGCCTGTGAGCTTGATAGGAGAGCGGTCATCGCTTCAATCGGGATTCAAAAGAGGGTAGACGTAAAGCACACGACGCTTCTCGCATGTGCCGTGCAAGCTCCGCGCGTGTCCTTAAATTGAATAACACTCTGGCTTCCGGCCTGTCAACAATTCATTACGCGCATGTCAAAGCGGCTTGCGCGCCGCGCGCAAAACACACTGGTTGAAGTATACGAGATGTGGTCGCAGGCTCGCAATCTCTTCGATGACAGACAGGCTCAAATTCGTTGAGCCGATGTGCGCGTATGCGGCTATTCCTGCCTTTTGCTTACAGTTACCATGCCTGAGCCGCTGGAAATTCCCGCTTTTTCAGCTTAAACTGTTAATAGCTCAAGAGTTAAGCCTTACCCCGAAACAGCTTGCCTCTCATCCTTTTTTGGCGTGCGCGCCGATTTTGAGTCGTCTCAATGGCTTAGCGGCGCACCGTGAGGAATAGTTTGACGCACGCCCCTGCGACTCGTAATATCCTTCTCGAACAGACTGGCTTTCCAGCCGACGAACAGCGCGAGCACGAATTTCACGCTCTACGCCCCGCTCAAGGCTGACTCTTCAAGGCAAGGGTATTTTTTCCTGCAAGTCATCGTAACAGTCGCTCTTTAAGGTTTTTTGTCCTATGTCGCAGAATCTGAACCATCTGAACAAGCTTTTCACGGATGCTTTCCGGCAGCTTGAGCCGAAACGCCCGGTGCCGGAAATAGAGGTTAGATTTTATCCATATGCAGGGCTACATCACACCATACGCATCCGTTCGGGTCGCGTCTACGTCCGCATCTCGGATATTTTCAAGAACGCGCCGATTACGATTCATCGCGCGCTGGCCTTCATCCTCGTCGCCAAACTGCTCTCGCGCCGCACGCCCGATGTTCACGAAAGGGCGTACCGCGACTATGCTTATACGCCGGAAATCCTGCGCGCCGCGGACATCGCGCGCCGTCGTCGCGGGCGCAAAATAATCTCGTCTGCGCGCGGGCGAGCTTATGATCTGGACAAGATGTTTACGCGGCTCAATCGCAGCTACTTCGACGACCAAATCGACAAGCCCACGCTCACTTGGTCGCAGCGTCGCACGCGGCGCATCTTAGGCCATCACGACCCGGTGCATGAGACGATTGTTATCAGCAAGACCTTAGACGCGCGCGACGTGCCGGAATGGTTCGTCGAATACGTTCTCTATCACGAGATGCTGCACATCAAGCATCCGGCGCGGCTGATTAACGGCAGACGCTACTATCACACCAACGCGTTTCGCACAGAGGAACAACGCTTCCCCTATTATCAAGAGGCGCAGGAATGGCTCGACCATGTCGCGCGCCAAAATAGAGCCACGCGCTCGCGCGCTCGCGCAGCCTGAAGCGCACGCGATTTTTTTTTGGAACCACGCAGCCCCGCACGCGTGTTGATGTCTAAGTAGGTGGGCTCCTTCTGAAGAGAGCGGGTGTTTGAGGAAAGCGTGTCCTTCCGCGTTTTCTTCAAACTCTCGCTTTTTTTAAGCAAGAGCGTAGTTTTTCACAGCAAGAACATGCAACGCTCACATCCTTGACGCTCTTCCAGCCAGCATGTTAGCGTCCACATCCGTTCTAAAAAAAGTCAATTTATCAAAACATGTTCCCCCGCCAACATTCGATAGGAAGAAGATTAATGAGCGAAAATGTATTCAAAGGCACAGAGATCGTCGGCACTTCCGACCAGAGCTTTAGCCACGCCATCGAGGTCGCAGTCGGGCGCGCACGTCAATCATTGCGCAACCTCTCATGGTTCGTCGTCACAGAGCAGCGCGGCGGCTTGCAGCAGGGACGCATAGAATATCAGGTGACGCTCCGCGTCTACTTCAAGCTCGAAGCGGGCGAGGGCGTGTATGAAGTGGACGGGGTCTGATTAGCAATCATCACCTCACATTCCTGAAAATGGTTCTTAGCTTACTGGACAAATCGCGCCCGCGCCCGATAGACTACGCGGTTTGTTGAGCCGGTCATTTCGCACACCTATCAGGTGCGGAAGAGATGAGGGCGCGGCAGAGCAACTTTTATTTGACAACGGAGAAGTTCAAAACTTTTATGGCAATATCTGCAACACAGATACGGCGCGGCATGGTCATCGTCTTTGAGGGCAAGCCCTGCAAGGTCGTGGACTTTCGCCATCACACGCCCGGTAACCTGCGCGCGATGGTGCAGACCAAGCTGCGCGACATTCGCACAGGCTCTTCGTTCGAGCATCGTTTTCGCTCAGCCGACACGGTCGAGCGCGCCGCGCTTGAACAGCACGACATGGAATATCTCTACTCGGACGGCTCGCAGCATCACTTCATGAACACGGAGAATTACGAGCAGATAGGTCTCAGCGAAGAAGACCTCGGCGATGCTACGCAGTGGCTCTCGCCGGGACTCAAGATTCAGGTCGAGTTTTACGAGGGCGCGCCCATCGGCGTCGAGCTGCCGCCCTCTATGGAGCTGACCGTCACGAGCACGGAGCCGACGATGAAGGGCGCGACCGTCTCTAACGTCAACAAGCCCGCGACGCTTGAGAACGGCGTCACGATTCAAGTCCCGCCCTTCGTCAACGAAGGCGACCGCATCCGCGTCTCCCCTTCCGAAGGTCGCTACATCGAACGAGCCAAATAAGTTCCGGGTTCCGGGTTCCAAGTTCCAAGTCAAAACTCTGTATGCGAACTTGGAACCTGGAACTTGAAACTTGGAACTCATGTACCTTCTTTACAGCATCCTGCTCACGCTCGGCGTCGTCGTGCTGCTGCCGCGTTTTTTGTTGGACGCGTTGCGTCACGGAAAATATGTGGCGGGACTCGGAGAGCGACTCGGCAACGTAGTCGCGCTCGAAAAGGATGGGCGTCAGGTCATCTGGCTGCACTGCGTCTCGGTCGGAGAGACGCAGGCCGCGCGTCCTCTCGTCAGTGAAATTCGCAAAGCTTTTCCAGCTTACAAACTCGTCGTCTCAACCACTACGCTGACAGGCCAGAAGGTCGCGCGTGAAGTCTTTAAAGATGAAGCCGCGCTCGTCTTCTATTTTCCTTTCGACTGGCGTTGGACTGTGCGGCGAAGCCTGCGTGCGATCAATCCTGTGGTCGTCCTGATTATGGAAACGGAGTTGTGGCCGGGTTTCCTGCGCGAATGCCGCAGACGAAAAATCAGGACGGCGATTGTCAACGGGCGGCTCTCGGAACGCTCCTCTCGCCGCTATCGCCTGATACGCCGTTTCATCTCTCGCGTCATCTGCGACCTTGATCTCGCGCTGATGCAGGCCGAGGCAGATGCAGCGCGAATGCGTGCGCTCGGCCTCGCGCCTGAGCGTGTACATGTGACGGGCAATATCAAGTTTGACGAGAAGGTTGACGCCGGCGAGCAGGATTTAACTAAAGAGCTGCGCGAGCGTTTTCATCTCGAAAGCGAAAGACCGCTCGTCGTGGCCGCGAGCACACACGCGCCCGAAGAGCGAATCATCATCGAAGCATTTAAAGAGGCGCGCGATGCTTCTGTTAAAGATGCGAGCGATGCTTCCGTCGCTGATTCCGTCCAGACATCTCCGAGACTGCTCATCGCGCCGCGCCACCCGGAGCGATTCGCAGAGATAGCATCACTCTTAAATAATTCCGGTCTCGCATGGGCGCGTCGTTCTTCGGCTCCGGCTGCGAGCGATGCTGCCTGTGATGCGATCCTGCTCGACAGCATAGGCGAGCTGCGCGCGGTTTATCCGCTTGCAGAGATTGTGTTCGTCGGGGGCAGCATCGCCCGGACGGGCGGGCACAATGTGCTTGAGCCTGCGGCAGTCGGGAAATGCATTATCACAGGAGCGCACACGGAGAACTTCGCAGCCATCATGCGTGTCTTCAGGAAAGCAGATGCACTCGTAGAGCTACCGCATCTGCCGTTGGCCGAAGCCACAGGCGCACTCTCTTCAGTTTTAAAGCAATTGCTGGCTGACGAAAGCCGCAGACATGAACTGGCAGCACGCGCACGCAACATCATAGAGCAGAATCGCGGCGCGACCGCGCGCACTGTTGAAATGCTCGCGCCGCTGTTGGACTTTGAGTTAACCGGCGAAAAGGCAGGCTCACGCAAAGATGCAAAAAACGAGGGAGTAGGGTGAAGGGTATAGGGTGTAGGAGAAGCAACTTGTCTTTCGCTACACCCTACACCCTATACCCTTTCTTCTTTGCGCCTTTGCGCCTTCGCGTGAGATTCTTCCCTGACATGCCCGTGCCTTCAAACATTTTTCTCGTTCCTATTAGCGCAGCCTTTGGCGCGGTGACGCGCACGCGGCTCATGCTCTACCGCACGGGCGCGCTTCGCACGCAAAAGATTGACGCTCCCGTCATCAGCGTCGGCAACATCACGGCGGGCGGGACGGGCAAGACGCCGCTCGTCGCGTGGCTCGCGCGACGTGCGGCGCAAACAGGAAAGCGCGTGTGCATCCTCACGCGTGGCTATGGTCGCGCCAATCCTTCGCAGCAAGTGCTTGTCTCGGACGGCGCGGGGCCGCTCGCGGGAGCGAGAGAGGCAGGCGACGAGCCGCGTCTGCTGGCGGAGATGTTAAAGGGAGTCTCCGCCGTCATCAGCAATGCAGACCGCGTCGCTGCCGCGCGTTGGGCGATGGAAAATTTAAGCAGCAGTGTCTTCATCCTCGACGACGGGTTTCAGCATCTAGCCATCGCACGCGACCTGAATCTAGTCGCGGTAGATGCGACGAATCCGTGGGGTGGCGGTCGTCTCTTGCCACGCGGACGCCTGCGCGAGCCGCTCGACGGACTCAGACGCGCGGATGCCATCATCCTGACACGCGCGAATCTAGTCCCGGACATCAACTCCATTCGCGCGGAGGCGGAACGCTTGAGCAAGGGCTGTCCGGTGCTGGTTTCACAAACCCGCACAGTGCGCGCGCGGCAACTCGCAGATGATTTAAGCGATGAAGAAACAACTCTTAAGAATGATGAAGAGCAAGCTGTTGCAGAATCTCTGCCGCAGCCTGTCGCGGCCTTCTGCGCTCTCGGCAGCCCGCAAACATTCTTCGCGCACCTGCACGGCGACGGCTATACGCTCGCTCACACAAAGAGCTACAGGGATCATCACGTCTACACGCAGAGCGACGTGGATATGCTGACCCTCGAAGCAAGAGAGCGTGGCGCGCGTGCGTTGTTGACGACTGCGAAGGACGCGGTCAAGCTGCGCGGCCTCAGGTTTGAGATTCCCTGTTATGTGATTGAGATTGAGGTCAGCTTTGATGACGAGCGGAAAATTCTTGAGCTGTTAAAGCAGGCTCTTGATAAAAATCATATTAGAGTGGACTTCAAATAAACGGAGGAAAGATTCACCACAGGGAACACAGAGACTTAAATATTTCAAATTTGAGATTTGAGATTTGAAATATTGAATTTGCAATTTGAAATTTCTCTGTGTTCTCTGCGCCCTGCGGTGGTTAAATAGTCCTCACCTTAACTTCAGCTGAAAACTGCTCTAAATAAAAGCGCGAGTTCCAAACGGACTCGCTCTCTTAATACATTTGCTGATTTAACCTGTTTACGGATTATCGCTCGAAGCCTGCGGCGGATTTGTCGCGCCGCTCCCTTGCGCTGTAGGTTTTGGCAATGGCTTCGGCTGCTTCGCTGTGGGAGATGGCATTGGCGGCGGCGCGTCATCTTCCATTTTGGTCGGGGTCACGCGCGGCGGCGGCGGCAGGTCGCTTCCCTGATTGCTGTTCTTGTTGTTATTGGAATTGGTTGGCGGCTTATTGCTATTGTCGGAATTATTATTCTGCTGCGTGTTGGCGTTGCCGCTATCATTGATGTTGTCAGGCAGAGTAGACGGGAGTTCCGTGTTCTGATTCTGGTTCGAGTCAGACGTGCTCGCGCTAGTATTTGAATTCGCGTTGGTGGAGGTTGCGGGCGCATTCGGCGTGATGCCCTGCTCATTGCGTCCGGTCGGCGGCGCGGCGGGCTGCACGGGCTGGCCGTTTGGATCAACGGTCAGCGGCGGCGTCTGCTGCTCGTTTGCGTTTGGCCGGCCCCTCGTCAGAGAGTACAAAACCCCGCCGACAACTAAAACTCCGACTAATGCGATGGCTGCCATCTTCCACGAGTTCGAGTTACCGGATTGCGGTGGGGGCGGTGGCTGTGTAAAAGGCTCTTCGTATTCTTCATGCATTACCACTGGCGGCTTCGGACGCACAACTGTAGCCTCGTCGTAATCATCCTCGACCGTTGTGCGCGGCGCTTCGTTGCTGCCGGTCGGAACGATAATGCGATGAGTGTCGCGCTCCGAAATCCCTTTGTCTTCGCCCGCAACGACTTCGGAAGTGACATCCTTTTCAGCGGCGCGCGTGAGGCTCTGTGTTAAATCGCCTACCGTTTGAAAACGGTCTTCGGGTTTCTTGGCGAGAGCGCG
The DNA here is from genome assembly GCA_964246305.1 of uncultured Pyrinomonadaceae bacterium. Lineage (GTDB taxonomy): Bacteria > Acidobacteriota > Blastocatellia > Pyrinomonadales > Pyrinomonadaceae > JACMLC01. Next base: position 68,093 of record CAXTPS010000018.1, on the reverse strand, counting down.
TTTGACGACTTGCGCGACCTCTTCCGGCAAGTCGCTGCGCTCATCCAGGATGCTCGGCGGCTCGTCTTGCAGATGCTTCATCATGATCGCCGTCGGGGATTCGCCCGCGAACGGCACGTGCCCCGCAAGCATCTCGTACAGGATCACGCCGAGCGAGTAGATGTCCGAGCGCGAGTCTATTTCGGAAGCCTGCGAGCATTGCTCCGGCGACATGTACTGCGGCGTGCCGATGATCAGATTAGGCGCGGTCAGCTCAGGGTCTTGCCCGCCCTTCTCCTGAATCTTGGCGATGCCGAAATCGAGCACCTTCACCCAATCTCCGCCGCCCACATCAATGAGCATGATGTTATCGCTCTTCAAATCACGATGAACGACGTTTTCGGCGTGCGCGGCTTCGAGCGCGCCGCAGACCTGACGCATGATCTCCACGACGCGCGGCAAGGGCATCGGGCCTTCGCTTCTGACTATCTCCTTGAGCGTGCTGCCGTTCAGGAACTCCATCACGAGAAAGACGACGCCGTCTTCCGATTCGCCGAAGTCCGTGACGTTAAGTGCGTGCGGGTGCGAGATGCGTGAAGCGGCTTTGGCTTCTCTTGAGAAGCGCGCAACGATGATGTCGTCCGAGGCGAGAGCCGGATGCAGGACTTTGATGGCGACTTTCTTGTCCATCAGGATGTGCGTCCCGCGATAGACCGTGCCCATGCCGCCTTCGCTCATGAATTCTTCAACGCGATATTTGTCTGCGAGCGTCTTTCCGACCAGAGTGTCTGCATCTTTTTTCAACACCGTACCGTCGGACGGGCACAGAGTAGTCGTGTCTTTAAATTCCCTGCCACATTGAGGACATTTCTTCATCGGCCTGTTTGCCTCGCTCGCTCTGTTACGGGAGAATGCCTTTGAGCGTATCATATAAAAAGTAAAAAGGTAAAAGGTAAAAGGCAAAAGGGATTTTTATTTCTTTTTTGTCTTCTTCTCACACCGCATTACCTTTATGATAAACGGCAAATGCAATGCTAATTCCTTTAGCTTTCGAATATTCGGAAAAGTCTGTGGAGCGAATTTGAGAGACAAGCTATTAATCATCGGCGGCGTCGCGGCAGGGCTGGCGGCAGCTATGCAGGCTCGCCGTCTTGCGCCGGAACTTGACATCACAGTGCTTGAAAAGACCGGCGACATTTCGTATGGAGCGTGCGGGCTGCCCTACGTTATTTCGGGACTGATCCCGACGCTCGACCGGCTCATAGTGCATTCGCCGGACTATTTCCGCGAGGAGCACAAGATTGACGTGCGTCTTTATAGCGAGGCGTTGGAAATCCTTCCCGCCAAATCCATCGTGCGGGTGCGTGTGAATGACGAGGTGCGCGAAGAGGGCTATGCGCGGCTCTTGATTGCGAGCGGCGCGGCGGCGATTTGTCCGCCGCTTCCCGGCCACGTTCTAGAAGGCGTACACGTCATGCGGCATCTGCATGATGGCAGACGCTCGCTGGATTATCTGGAGCGTGTGCGACCGCGCACGGCTGTCGTGGTCGGCGCGGGCTACATCGGCCTTGAGATGGCGCAGGCTTTTTGCGAGCGCGGACTACGCACGACGATTGTCGAGGCTTCGCAGAACGTGATGAGCACGCTCGGAGGCAAGCTCTGCGAGCGCGTGACGGAAGAGTTGTGCGGGCAGGGCGTCGAGATATTTTTTGGAGAGCGGGCAGCGGCTTTTGAAGGGAGCGGCGGACGCGTCGCGCGCGTCGTCACGGAGACGGGTCGCGCTATTGAGGCCGGGATAGTTTCCATAGGCGTCGGCGTAAGACCGAACGCGGCGTTGGCTGAGAGCGCGGGCATCGAGACCGGCGAGAGCGGCGCGATCAAGACTGACACGGAGCAACGCACGAGCATTCAAAATATTTATGCTGCGGGAGATTGCTGCGAAGTCTTACACAGGGTCAGCGGTCGGCACGTCTGGTTTCCGCTGGGGCAACCGGCGGTCAGGCAGGGCTGGGTGGCAGGCGAGAATGCAGCCGGTTTCGAGTCGCGCTATGCAGGAGTGGTCGGCACAAACGTCGTCAAAGTTTTCGAGCTTGAGCTGGCGCGCACGGGTCTCTCGCTTGAAGAAGCGCGAGCGAGCGGCTTCGATGCTTCGGTGGTTGAGAGTGAAACGCCTTCGCGTGCTTCATACTATCCAGGCGGCGCGAAGATGCTGACGCGGATTGTTTATGACCGTAGCGGGCGGCTGCTGGGCGCGCAGATGGTCGGGCGCGAGGGCGTCGCACAGCGCATAGATGTTTACGCGGCTGCTCTCCACGCCAATCTCAAAGTAGATGACATAGAGCGGTTCGACCTCGCCTATTCGCCGCCCTACGCGCCGACGATTGATCCCATTCTTCGCGCAGCACACGAGGCTAAAAAAAGTTAGCAGTTAGCGGTTGGCAGTTGGCAGTAAAACAAATCAACTTATCTTAACTGCCAGCTGCTGACTGCCAACTGCCAACTTTCCTAGCTATTGAATTAGCCGACCTTGACGATGGCGAACATAATCACCAGCGTAAAGATGACGAGCGTTTCGATAAACGCGAGGCCGATGATCGCCAGAATCTGAATGCGTCCAGCCGCGCCCGGATTGCGCGCTGCGCCTTCCGCCGCCGCCGCCGCGACACGCGATTGGCCGAGCGCGCCAAGTCCGGCGGCTATGGCAAAGCCGATACCGGCAGCCATCTTCGCCCACTTGGCAACAGTGTTCGCGTTATCCGCAGCCACCGCGTCCCCGGCTTGCGCCAGAGCAGGCGCAGCCAGCATCAACATGCCGACGACCGCGAAGAAAGCCATTCTGAGTTTGCTCATGGTTGTCTCCCTTTTGAAGAATTTTCTCGAAAAGGTTCGCTCTCAAACATTCATCAAACGCGACATGCCTATTTATTATTTCGCCAGCGTCCGGTATTCGCCGCCCCTCTTACAACGGCGCTCCAGCGATGCACGGTCTGACCAACGGCTCTCAAACTGCCGAGAGCTTATATCGAACGTCACTCGCGCTTGCCTGTCTGTTATCAACGAACCTTTTAAGAAGCAACTCTCATAACCTTGCACCTCAACGCGCATGAACGCGATTGCTCATGCCGCTCAAAGTGCGCCCTCAAAAATTTATGTCATTACGGGCGCGATAAGCTCGTTGCCGTCAATCTCGTGGCCGGTTCCCTCTCCGTGGTCTTCGTGCGGCGCGTGCGAGACCTCGCCGATGTAAATCATCGAAAGCAGCACGAAGATAAAAGTCTGCATCACCGCCGCGAAGAGACTCAAGACCATCAGCGCAGCCGGGATGAAAAAGTAGGTGTAAGGCGGCGCGAGTGCGGCGATGTTCGAGCCGACCTGTTCGTCTCCGAAGAGATTGCCGAAGAGACGCAGGCCGAGCGAGAGCGGGCGCACTGCGTTACTAATCAGCTCGATGATGAACATCGCAGGCCCCATGATGAAGAGAATCACGCCGCTAAAGTAATGCACGCCCGCGAAGTGGCCTAAGTGCCCCATGAGGCCGTTCTCTTTGATGCCGATGTAGTTGTAATAGACGAACGACGAGATGCCGAGCGCGAACGTCACGGAGGTCGAAGTCGTCGGCGGCTTCAGAAACGGAATCAAACCCATCAGATTCGAGACGAGAATCAAGATCGCGAACGTTGCCACGACCGGGAAATACTTCAAGCCATGAGGCCCGACAATATCTTCCAGCAGGCCGCGTATAGCCAGCACAGAGACTTCCAGAGTCTGCTGCCCGCCATGCGGCTCGTCGTCCGAGAGCCTGCCCCTCAAGACCCAGATGATCAACATCGTAATCACGCACGCGATGATGAACATCACCGTGTACCACGGAATCGCATTCTCAGGCGTGTACGGGCCGAAGACTGCTTCGGCAGTCGTCCCGAATTTAGCGAACAGCCAGTTCCACGCAGGCTGCGTATACTTAATTTCGAAGTTGTAAAAGTACGGGCCGAGCCACGTGTTGACCATATCCACGACTGCGGGAGTTTGTTCTTCACTGAAGAGCAAAAACATTTCTTAATGTCCCTCTCGATGAACGATGATAAAAAAAACTTGCATGAAAGCTTCCAACAGCGCGGCGACCACGAACGAGCACAAGCCCACGAGCGTGGCGACGAGCGAGACGGCGTCGAGCATGTAAGCCGCGATGATGGCTGAAGTGACTACGAAATAACGTAGCACAAAGCGCGCGATTCCGAGTCGCTGGACGCCTGAGCCGTTACCGAGCGCGGCTGCGATTGAAGTTCGCAGCCAGTGATGATTCAGGAGCGACAGCATGCCTCCGAGCAGCAATCCCGTCGTCACGCGCCACGGCCAAAACAGCATGCTTGTCAACACGGCCACGGCCACGGCCACGCACATCCCGTAAAAGATGCGGCGTTCCATAGCCGCCCCGTCCTCGCGGGCAAACACGCGCTCGCTCATATAATCAACCCGTTCCGCTCATTACCGAACAGAAGATTTTACACACGAACGCTTTGACTGTCGAGCTAACCTTGAACAGATTTTCACGAGACTCTTGAGATCAATCGAATGAACTGAATAAAGCCCAGAATCGTGCCCAACACGATGCCTCCGACCAGCAGCCACGGCCCCGTCTTGAGCCATTTATCCAACGCCCAACCGACCAGCAGAAAACTGACAATCGAAATAATGATCGAGAAGACCGCGCCATACACAATCGCGCTCTTGCGATTCACATCCTGCTCTTCACGATTGGACATATTCTTAAATCAGCAGGCAGGCACGAATGAGGTGTCAACAAAGATTCTCTTAGACATTCTATTTTTCTAAATCGTACAGATTCGCCTTGATAGAAAAATCCGGCGAGGCTGAAATCTTTATCTGCCGCAGCTTTGCCATGACGCTCTGATTTTCATTCTCTTGCACGCCATCTTTTCTCTCATATTTTTTGATGATTTGATACAGGTCATCCAAGTGCTCTTCCGGCACCTTCTGAATTTCAGCTACGATATCTTCTCTCGTAACCATAAATAAAATTCTTCAAGCCAAATATACTTTTTGTTTAGAGTGGACACAAGCCACAATTTGCCCGGCTACCAGGAGTTGCGCGTCACGTAATTCTTCGGCAATTCGTAGAGCAGCGCGCGGCGCGAGTGGCGCATCGAGTCGTGTATGAAGCAGACGTGCGTACACCAGCAGGCTTTGCCGCCGTCAATCGCGCCGAGTTCCGCTTGCCTACCTTGCGCCTCCCAGAGCTTTGTGAAATCGAAATCGTAATCCTTGAGCGTCGCAAACTTTTCGCGCAGCTCGCAGGCGCGCACATCGCCGTTGTAATCAATGACGGCAGTCGTCTCCCCGGCTGTGCAGGGGAAAGGCCACTCGCTCGCGCCTCCGAAGTTGGCGTGTTGCGTGCGATAGTGCGTCGTGATCGCGCCGACGTAGGCGACGTTTTTGATGAAACGCCTGCTCGCCTCATCTAACGCAAACATGCGGTCGCCGTAACGCCTGGTCAAAGCGGAGACACGCGCGTACATCTGCGGCAAGACTTCTGCCGGAATCTGTTTGATCTCGTCTCCGACCTTGGTCTCGCCGCGCACGATGTTGAAGTATTGCCCGTCGAGCCGAAAATTACTCCAGAGAAACCCGGACAGCTTCTCGATCTCCGTGTAATTCTCCGCGCAGACGACCGTGTTGACGTTGAGGCGAAAGCGATCTGTGTATCTCTCTTTCAAAGGATAGAGCGACTCGATGCAATCTAAAGTTTTTTCCCAGTTGCCGCGCACGCCCCTTATCTCATCATGCGTTACGCCGTAGCCATCGAGCGCGATGTTCAGGTACAGGTCTATCTGAGGATGATTTTCGAGCGTGTGATTGACGACTTCAAAAGTGCGTGCTTTGACGAGGCCGTTGGTGGGAATGATGACGCGCTCGACGCCGTTGTTGAGGATGAAAGTGTCAATCACCTGCGTCAGGTCGCGTCGCAGCATAGGCTCGCCGCCAGAGAGCCAGAGGTCTGTGATGCGCGGCATCGTGCGCGAGATTTCCGCAAGCTGCTCGAAGCTCAAATCGCCCGGCTGATTCAACTCTTCGTGATAAAAGCAGGTCTTGCAGAACGCATTGCAGCGCGAAGTGACAAACAGGATTACCGTGCCGAGACGCTTTTCGCGCTTCGTCGAACGCAGGAGTTGAACGAGTTGTGTGGCTTTAGATATCACGATTGTTAGAAGGCATAAGGCCAAAGATCGGATTTTACTTCTGCCTTCGCATGATGACAGTTTCCGTTGGCGATTTCAATTCGTAGGTGATGCCGCGCCAGTTGATGCGGCGCGAGAGGAGCGCGCACAGTGCGTTGTAAAGATAGAGCGCGGAGGTCAGCGGCCAGAGCGTGAGATGCATAAGCGCGCCTCTCTTTAACTGTGCGTCATATTCTTTTAACGGGAGCCTGACGGCACGCAGGCGCAGGTGAGCTTTCGCTGCGCCGAGTATGAAGATCAGGCTCAGGAGCGTGAGCGGCAGCGCGTATGTCAGGCCGAGCGCGGCGCGTGTGATGACGAGCGCGAGGCCTCCGAAGAAGACCGAGACGAAGAGCAGGCTTCCGATGAGGACTGCTTTCCAGAAATGCGAGGCATAGACGCGCGTGATCTTGAGCTGCCGCGTCGTAAATTCCAGCAGCTCTCGAAAGCCGCAATCTTCGACGGATGCTGTGAGACAGGCGGGCACGAAATATATCGGGAGCTTTGCGCGCCTGAGCGCACGCATCAACGCGAAATCGTCAGAGAGCGTGCCGCGCCACTCTTCGCTCATCCCAAGCTTTTCAAAGGTCGCGCGGCGAATAGCGGTCGCGCCTCCCCAGCAAAAATTCTTATCGCCGCGCTCGCCCAAAGCCGAAGCAATCGAAGCATTCCACACCGCGCGCAAGTGCGAGTTGATGCCGCCGCGCTCCGGGATGAACCAGCGATAGCCCGTCGCCGCTCCGACCGTTTCATCCGCGAGCGGCGCGACCAGCGAGCGCAGCCAATGTGCGCCGGGACGCGCGTCCGTGTCCACGAAGATGAAGGCCACGCTCGACGGCACGGCTTCCGCGATGGCTACGCGCAGGTTGTGAACCTTCTGCCCGCTCTCCGTAGCTTCGCCCGCGACGACTACGCGCGACGCCACATGAGTTCGTGACTCAAACTCACGCCGCACTTCTTCAATCACGGCGACGGCCTCGTCGTCCGCTCTATCCGTCACAAAAATAATTTCGCAAGCAGGATAATTTTGCAAAAAGAGCGCGGCGAGATTTTCTCTCAAGCCCTGATCCACGCCGCGACACGGCGCGATGATGGAAACAAATGGCGTGTAATCAACCAGCGGCTTCTCAATCTCGCGCCGCACATACGCGAGAAACCTCAAGCCGCCCGCGAGCGACATGATGCCCTGCCAGACAACTATCGCCGCGAAGAAATAAAAAGCAAAGGAGTAGGGGGAAGGGTGTAGGGTGTAGATAAAACTCATGCTTTTGCTACATCCTACACCCTATCCCCTTCACCTTATTGTTGCATCAGATGCTGTGCCAGATTGATGAGCGGTTGCGGGAAGATGCCAACGAGGATGATGCCTATCAGGGCGACGACGAGTGCGGTCTTGAGGGCGGGCGAGAGTGCGAGCGGGCGGTCGTCCGCGATGCGCTCGCCGATGTACATCACACGTATGAAGCGTATGTAATAATAGAAGGAGACGACCGTGTTGATGACTGCCCAGCCCGCGAGCCAGTAGTACCAGTTCTTGCCGTCCATCTTGCCGCGTTGCACGAGGCCGCCGATGAGAAAATACTTGCCCATAAAGCCGCCCGTCGCGGGCAAGCCGCCGAGGCTGAGCATAAAGATAGCCATCATAAACGCCATGCCGGGAGCTTTTTGGGCGAGTCCGGCCATGTCTTCGACGTTGTCGCCGATGATGCCCCGACGACGCAGGCTGATGATGATGCCGAACGCGCCCATGTTCATGAACGTGTAGACGAGGATGTAAATAATCAGACCCTTGTAGCCCCACTCGTTTCCGGCCACGAGGCCGAGCAGTAGATAGCCCGCGTTCGAGATTGAAGAATAAGCGAGCAGGCGTTTCGAGTTGTCCTGCGTCACCGCGCCCCAGTTGCCGACGAGAATCGTAATCGCCGCGACCAGCCCTAAGAGCGGCGCCCAGTCAACGCGCATCGCGCCCAGAGCCTCCATAAAGATGCGCGCGTAGAGAGCAAAGCTCGCGGCCTTCGAGCCCGTTGAGAGGAATGCTGTCACAGATGTCGGCGCGCCTTCGTAAGCATCGGGCGCCCACATGTGAAACGGGACTGCGCTAATCTTAAAAAAGAGTCCGGCGGCGAGGCTGATCATGCCGAGCAACAGGATTGGTCTTAAAGAAACTGCGACGGCTCCGGTCTCGTCCGGCGCGGCGTTGATAATCTGTCCGACGCTCTGCGCTATCTCGCCAAGGTTGGTCGAGCCTGTGATGCCGTAAATCAGAGACATGCCGTAAAGCAGGATGCCGGACGAGAACGCGCCGAGCAGAAAATATTTCATCGCCGCCTCGTTCGAGCGTTTCTCGCGCTTGGTAAAAGCGACGAGGACGTAGAACGTGAGCGCCATCAGTTCGAGGCTGATGTAGAGCGAGATCAGATCGTAGCCGCAGGCCAGAAAGAGCATCCCGACGGTCGCAAACAGGATGAGCGCGTAATATTCTCCGTGCTGCTCGCCTTCGATGTCCAGATAGCGCGTCGAGATGGCGATGGCGAGCGCGGAGGCAATCAGGAAAATAGCTTTGAAGAGAATCGCAAAGCCATCTATCCGCACCATCCCGTAAAAGCCGTCTATCGAAGTGAGCTTCGCTATGCTCCAGACCTGATACGTGCCGCCCATCTGCGCGAGCTGCATGTAGAGCGAGATGAAAGCGAGCGCGATTCCGCCGAGGGCGACATGCGCGATCATCTTGCTCTTATTGCGCGGCAGGATGACTTCCATCACGAGCGCGACGCACGCGCAGACACTCAGAATCAGCTCCGGCGCGATCAATTGCAGGTCGCTCAGGTTAAAGAGGCTGGTCGTGTTGGCTTGAAGTAAGAGCATTTGGATTTTGGATTTTTGAACTTTGGATTTTTGGATTATCAGATTTCAGATTCGAGCTAGAATGGCTCGCCAATCCAAAATCCAAAATCTAAAATCTAAAATTATTTTACTGCTGTCTCTATCGGCGTCGCCTGCTGCGCAGGCATTCCCGGAATCGGATAGGTCGGGCGCACCTGACGCACCACCGCGTTGACGGGCTGCACTATGTAGTCCGTGAAAAACTTCGGGTAGACGCCGATCCAGACTGAGAGAACGAGGAGCGGCAGCATGTATGCCCACTCGCGCCCGCTCATGTCCGTCAGCTTCTCGTTCTTCGGATTGTCTATGTTGCCGAAGAACATGCGTTGATAGAGCCAGAGCATGTAACCGGCATTCAATATAATTCCGAGCGCAGCCCACGCCGCCCACAAAGGCTTCGCTTCAAATGCGCCGCGCATAGCTAAAAACTCCGAGATGAAAACGCACAGCAGCGGCAGGCCGATGGCAGTCATCGCCATCCCCAGAAAGACCGCCGCATATCCGGGCATGACGTGCGAGAGTCCGCCGAACTCCGCTACGTTTCGCGTGTGCCGTCTCTCGTAAATGATGCCGACTAGCAGAAAAAGCCCGGCTGAATAGATGCCGTGATTGATCATGTGCAAGACCGCGCCGTTGACTCCGTTCGGATTCGCCGCGAAGAGGCCAAGCATCACTATGCCCATCGAAGAGACGGACGAATAGGCGACCAGCTTCTTCACGTCGCCGTCTTTCTTGACTACAAAATACATTGCGGCGAGCGCGCCGTAGATAATGCCCACGAGCGCAAGGAAGATCATCACGCTCCTCACGCCGAACGTGCCGAAGCCCGTGTGCCAGCTCGATTCGTCAAAGGAAGCTTTCGGAAACATCGGCAGGTTAAAGCGGAAGAAGCCGTATGTGCCGAGTTTGAGCAGGATGCCCGCGAGTATCACAGAGCCTGCGGTCGGAGCTTCGACGTGCGCGTCCGGCAGCCACGTGTGAAACGGAAACATCGGAACTTTGATCGCAAAGCCGATAGCGAAGGCGAAGAAGAGCAGATTTTGCATCAGCCCCGGCGGCAGCACGGAACCCATCGCCTGCAAGTACATAATATTGAACGTGCCCGCGCCGCTCTTGGCGGCAGCAGCGGCAGCGTTCAGGAGCACGCGCGCCTCTGCGTTGGGAGCGATGGTGTTCATCGTCGCTTCCGTAATCTGATTCGCCAGCCCAACATCCTGCGTCAGGAAGTACAACTTCAGGATGCCAAGCAGCATGATGACCGAGCCGACCAGTGTGTACAGGAAAAACTTTATCGCCGCATACAGCCTGCGCTCACCGCCCCAGATGCCAATCAGGAAATACATCGGCACCAGCGAGACCTCAAAGAAGAGATAGAACAGGAACAAGTCCATCGAAGCGAAGACGCCGACCACAGCCGTCTGCAAGAGCAGTAGCAGGACGTAGTATTCCTTCTCGCGCTTCTGGATATATTTCCATGATGACAGGCAGGCGATGACTCCGAGCAGCGTCGTCAACACGATGAGCAGCACCGCCACTCCGTCCACGCCCATCTGATAGCGCGCCCCAATAATCGGAATCCAGGACCTGTCCTCAAGAAACTGCATTCCGCCCTTTGTGCGGTCGTAAGTCATCAACAGCAGCGAGGCCAGAAACGTCAGCGCGAACCACGCGGTCGTGAACTGCTTGATGAGCTTTGAATGCTCTTTCTTAAAGAGCGCAAGGATCATAACCGCGCCCAGCGCAGGCAGCCATGTGATGATGGAGAGATAAGGAATGTTCATAATTTTTTAGGTCTTTGGCCTTGGGTCTTGGGTCTTGGGTCTTTGATGTGTTGCCCGGCTTGAGATTCAAAACTCAAGCTTGAGTCACCTGCAAAGACCAAAAACCCAAGACCAAAGATCAGCTTTTAAAAGATTGCCATCCAAATATCTTTTCCGAAAAAGAGCGCGACGGCGACGACGAGGCCGAGCACCATGACCAGCGCGTAGTTAGCCGTCAGGCCAGTCTGCGCCGCGCGAATCAAAGGCGACATCAGGCTCTTGATAAATCCCGCGAGGCTGTTGACGAGGCCATCCACGACATACTTATCAGTGTTACCGACCAATCGGCTCGCGCCACGCGTCAGAGAGGCTGCGCCGTTGACTGCGCCGTCCACGATGTCCCTGTCCACCTCGTATACTCCGCGCGCTGCATCCATCGTGCGCCGCGTAAAGACCGCGCCGTAGAGTTCGTCAACCCAATACTTGTTAAAGCTGGCGCGATAAAGCGGCGCGAGCCTCGCCGCCCAGATGTCCGGCAGGCGCGTGTCTTTGACATAGAAGAGCCAGCCCAGAAACATGCCGAGTCCGGCGGCAAGAAGCGAGATAATGATGAACACCCATTCCGTCGCCGTCTCGCTGTGAACTTTCCCTTCGACCGCGTGAGCCAGATTGAAGCCCGTGTCGCCGTAGGCAGAAACCGCGCCCCCTTCTCCCGCTTCACTTCGCGCCGTTTCGGTCGCGGCTTCACCTTCCGGCTGATTAAATTCCTTCGTCTGGGGATTCCAGATGACCGGATTGAGCCACGTCACGATGTTCATTCGCCCGCCGACGTGCTTGCCGCCGGTGAACGCCGTGCTGATGCCGACGAATCCGCCGATGACCGCCAGCACCGCGAGCACTGCCAGTGGAATCCACATCGAAGGCGGAGACTCATGCGGGACATGCGAGCCGTGCTCGTGCGCGTCATGCGAATGCGCGCCCGCGTGCGCGGCTTGTGCGTCATGCGCGACGCCGACGTGCTCACCCGGCTCGTGATGCGGGCGGTCGCCAGCCGAAAAGTTTTGCGCGTCATGCGGCTTCAAGCCTTCATCGTAAGCATGTGCGTGCGCTTCGTCCGCTTCATCGCCCGCCGAGACTTCTAAAAATTTTTCCTTGCCCCAGAAGGTCATAGCCATCAGCCGCGTCATGTAAAACGCAGTGCAGGTCGCGGCGATTGTTCCGACGAGCCAGATAATCCAGCCGTAAGGAATATAAGTCGTCGAGGCCGCGTTCCAGAGAATCTCGTCTTTAGACCAGAAGCCGCTGAACGGAATGATGCCGCAGATGGCGAGCCAGCCCGCCATGAAAGTCCAGTAAGTTTTGGGCATGTATTTCTTCAAGCCGCCCATCCGCCGCATGTCCTGCTCGTGATGCATTCCGTGAATCACGCTGCCCGCGCCGAGAAACATCAGGGCTTTGAAGAACGCGTGCGTCATCACGTGAAAGATGCCGATAGCAAATGCTCCGACGCCGCAGGCCATGAACATAAACCCGAGCTGCGAAACGGTCGAGTAGGCCAGAACTTTCTTGATGTCGTTCTGCGTGATGCCGATGGTCGCAGCGAAGATAGCCGTCGCCGCTCCGACGATGGCGACGACCAGCAGCATCGTCTGCGAGTGCTGAAAGATAACGTTCGTGCGCGTCAGCATGTAGAGGCCAGCCGTGACCATCGTCGCCGCGTGAATCAGTGCGGAGACAGGAGTCGGCCCCGCCATCGCGTCCGGCAGCCAGACGTAAAGCGGAATCTGCGCGCTCTTGCCGCACGCGCCCACGAAGAGGCCGAGCGCGATCCATGACAGGATTCCCCAGTGCCCTAAGCCTTCGATGGCGTAGCCGCTCGCCTGCGTCATCACATTCGTGTACTGCGTCGTGCCGAACGTGCCGATGACGGCAAAGACCGCGAGCGCGAATCCGAAATCACCGACGCGATTCGTGATAAAAGCTTTGCGTGAAGCGTCGCCCGCTTCCTTGCGATCAAAGTAATAACCGATGAGCAGGTAAGAGCACAGTCCGACGCCCTCCCACCCGACGAACATCATCAGGAAGTTCGACCCCATGACGAGGATCAACATCATGAACATGAAGAGGCCGAGATACGCGAAGAAGCGATAAAAGCCGGGATCGCCATGCATGTATCCGGTCGCAAAGACGAAGATGCAAAGCCCTACGCCCGTCACGATGAGCATGAAGATGCTTGAGAGCGGGTCGAGCTGATAGCTCCATTCGATATCGAGATTCGCGCCGCGCCCCGACAACTCATTCGGCTGATTGTCACGCTCTGCGCGAAGACCTAAGCCCGGCGGGTCATTCGCGGGAGTCGTGACGCTCGCGCTTTCACTCTCGCCTGCTCTTTCATTGCTTAAAGCTTCCGCGCCTGTCGTGCGCGCCGCCGCGCTCGCTTGCGCGCCGCCGCTTCTCGCACGCGCTCGCTCCGGCGCGCCCTGCGTAATCTCTGCCGCCCCGCCAGAGATCCACGTGTACTTGAACGCGCCGTCATCGCTCGTCACATAAGCCTTCGGCCACTTCGCGCTGCCGCCGAAACCGTATGAGTAGACGGCCATCAGGCTTAATAAAAATGCGAGCGCGATTGAGCCGACGGCAATCGAGCCGACCAGCTTTTCCGAGAAGCGAAAACGCCGCCCCAGCAGCCCATTGATGGCTGCACCCAAAAGCGGCAGAAGCGGAACGAGCCAGATGTATCTATACATTTGTTCTTTGTGCTTGGGTCTTTGTGCTTTGATGTCTAACTCAGCTTGATCTTTGGGACTCAAGTTTGAGTCGCGTGCAAAGACCTAAGCGCAAAGAACAAAGACCAGGCTTTTACCATTTCAGTAGATCAATCTCATCAACCCAGATCGTTTCTTTATTGCGATAGAGCGCGATAACTATGCCGAGGCCGATGGCGGCTTCGGCGGCTGCGACGACGATGATAAAGACCGTAAAGACTTGGCCCGCAACGGCGTTCATGTTGCCGGTGTCCTGCAAGTAACGCGAGAAGGCGATGAAGTTCAGATTCGCCGCGTTCAGAATCAGCTCGATTGACATGAAGATGACGATGATGTTGCGCCGCGTGAGCACACCCGCCACGCCGATGATAAAAAGCAGCGCGCCGATGACCAGAAACTTCGACAGGTCAGGCTGCCTCATGTTCTGCCACACCTGCGCCCACCTGCCAGTTTCCTGCAACAACAAAATCACACCGGGATATATTGCGTTCATAAGTTTTCGACGTGATGAGTGATGAATGATGAGTGATAAGAAGCAAGCTGTTTTTTCTTATCACTCATCACTCATCACTCATCACCGCTTTCATGTCTTCCGGTTCCGCGTCATCTGCCGCTTCTTCCTGTTTGACTGTGCGCGCGAGCATGACCGAGCCGATGATGGCGACGAGCAGGAGCAGGCTCGCTATCTCGAACGCGAGGCCGCCGTAGCGATAGAGGCTTGAGCCGATGGCTTCCGTGTCCTTCGTAATCTTCGTCGAGCCGGTGGCCGAAGTTTGCAAACTCTCCTGTCGCGTCGTGCGAGACTGTTCGACCAGAGCGAGCTTGGTCTTGTCGCGCTCGCGCAGGCCGGACAAGCCCTGATTGATGGCATACACCAGACCGAACGCCAGCAGCAGCGAGAAGACTATGCTCGCCACGACCTGCGGCGTGCGGTTAAAGATTTCTTCGCGCCCGCGCTCTTCCGCGCCGACGTTGACCAGCATGATGACGAAGAGGAACAAGACCATCACGCCGCCGACGTAGACTAAGACCTGCACGCCCGCTATGAACTCCGCGCCGAGCAGGACAAAGAGCGCGGCGACCGAAACCAGCGACGAGATCAAAAACAGCGCGCTATGCACAGCGTTGCGCGCCAGCACAGTCAACAGCCCCGCCACCAGCGCAGCCACCGCGAAGACCCAGAAGAAAATAGCTTCCCAACCGCTCAGAACCATAATATTTTGGATTTTAGATTTTGGATTTTGGATTAGAGAGCGGATTGAGCGAGACAAGCAAGCTGTCTTTCAATCCAAAATCTAAAATCCAAAATCCAAAATGGCTATGATTCGTACTTAACCGTTTCGCGCCCCTGCTCAAGCATCTCACGATTCCAGACGAAACCGGCGCGCGAATAGGTTGCCAGCTCGAAGTCCTGCGTCAGCTCAAGACAACTCGTCGGGCATGCTTCCTGACAGAGAGCGCAGAACATGCAGCGCGACGTATCAAAGATAAATTCATCCAGGACCTTTTTCTTGCGCGCCTTGCCCGCGACGGTGATTTCGATGTCCATCGCGATGACATCTATGCAGTCTTCGGGACAGGCGAGCGCGCACAGGTTACAGGCGATGCAGAGCGTATCGTGCGTCTCAGGGTCCATATTGAGACGCGGCGCGCCGTGAAATCTCGGCGCGACTTCCGGGCGCACCTTCGGATACTGCTCCGTGTAGATGCCGCGACCCGCGACCGAGTCCTTATCCGTAATCGCGCCGATGTTGTACTTCAACGTCAGGCTCAAACCCTTTAGCAGGTCAACCATAAAAAAGCGTTTGACCTTCTCCTTAAACGTCGGCTGTGGAACATTTACTGCTGGCATAAATTCTCTCAAGTGATAAGTGATAGGTGATAAGCAGAAGTCAGAATTCAGGAGTCAGAAGCCAGAAGAAAAGAGAATCTGAAGAAAGCGGTTTCAGCTTCTGATTCTGGATTGTGACTTCTGGCTCCTGACTTCTGCTTTTTCTTCTCACTCATCACTGTCCTTTTGTTTTTCAATCTGAAATTTCAAATCTCAAATTGATTTTATGATTCTTGCGTCGCCGCGCTTACAGGAGCGACCGCAGGCTTGCCTTGCGGCACGTTCTTGATAAGACGAATATTTCGTCGCTGGCCTTTTAAGTTGAAATCGCGCGAACGCCAGTTGATGGTCGAGAGTACTGCGGCTGCTACGACCAGACCGATAAAGCCGAAGGCGATCATCACGGCTTTCCCGCCCGGCGTCAGATTGAGTCCCTGCGAGACGGATTCGATAGTCTTCATTCCATGCCAGCCGTCTAGAGCCTGCACTGTGAAAATCGCTATCGCAGTCCACACGATATTCGTCAGCGCAGCCGGTATCAGCCACTTCCAGCCCAAATCCATCAACTGATCGTAACGATAACGTGGGAACGTCCAGCGCAACCAGAAATAGACGTACAAGAGCACCGTCATCTTTACCAGAAAGACGATGATACCGATGATGACATACAGGCCATGATAAAGCGGCGCGCCATCAGGATTGCCGTTCGCCAGAGCTGCCTGATGATAAATCTCCGTGAAGCGAAAGACGCCGGGCAAGTACCATCCGCCCAGATACACCGCCGTCGCCACAGCCGAAACGACGACCATCGCTGCGTACTCCGCCATAAAAAAGAGCGACCAGCGCATCCCGGAATATTCCGTGTGAAAGCCCGCGACGAGTTCCGATTCGGCTTCCGGCAGGTCGAAGGGCGCGCGATTATTTTCCGCAATGCCGCTAATCAGAAAAGTGACAAAGGCGAGCGGCTGATAAAAGATAAAAGGCAGCGGCCCGTCAACCGCTTGAGCATTAACGATTCCTGAAAGCGAGAGCGTGCGCGCGAACATCAACGCGCCGATAAGCGAGAGTCCCATCGCCACTTCATACGAGACCATCTGCGCAGAAGAACGCAGGCCGCCCATCAGAGAATATTTCGAGTTCGACGACCAGCCCGCCAGAATCAACGCCAGCACACCGATGCTCGAAATCGAGAGCACCAGCAGCAGGCCGATGTTGACATCCGTAATCACCCCCCAGCTCGGCGCGAACGGAATCACCGCGAAGACTATAAAAGCGGCGGCGACGGAGATGTACGGCGCGAACTTGAAGATATACATGTCCGCTTTATCGGGCGTCACGTCCTCTTTCGTCAAAAGCTTGATGGCGTCCGCAATCGGCTGCAAGAGTCCCCACTTGCCGACGCGCATCGGCCCCAGACGCGCCTGCATGAACGCGGAAATCTTGCGCTCGGCATAGGTCGCGTACAAAGCCCACAGAGCGACGCCCGTCACGACCGCGCCGATCTGTATGAAAGGCCAGACGACGAAATTGATCGTGTCCTGACTGAAAAACTTCAGCAGCAGGCTGTCTATGAAGTTTGGCGCAAAGAGTGCGAGCATCTTTATCATCTCTTAAAATTGAATCTCGAAAACCGTCTGATGCGTGACTCGTAAATCAACCAATTCCCAATCGTCGTCGAGCGTCCCGCTCCTATCCACGACCAGATACGAAGCCCAATCGCCAACCGGAAACGGCGGCGTGTGCCACGTCCCTTTATGAAACGCGTAAGGCAATCGCCCGCTCACGTGAAACGCCGCGATTCTTTCGATGTCCGGCGCGTCCAACTCATTCGGCGGAGCGACCGCGATGATTGACTCCGACAAAGCGAGCGGCGAAAAGACCTGCATCGTCCGCTTGTGCCGCGCCATAAACTCAAAGCCGAGCGGCCTGCGCTCCGCCGTCGCGCCCGTCAGACTCGGCGCGCCGTTCCCCAAATCAAGCTCCACAGAGCCGCGACTGTCAATCAACACTCCATACGGTGCAAACGCCTCTCGCGTCATCGGCTGAATTTTCAAATGAATTAAGTTCATAGAGTTTTGAGAGTTTAGAGAGTTCACGGAGTTTCGGGTGTTAAAAGCGGATACGGCGGCCTTTTGAACTCTCAAAACTCTATGAACTCTACGAACTCTCTAAACTTCTTTCTATCTATCAATCTCTCCGAGCACAATATCCAGCGTTCCGATAATCGCCACGACATCCGCCACCAGATGCCCGATGCACATCTGCCTGAGCGCCTGCAAGTTGATGAAGCAGGGCGGGCGCACGCGGACGCGCGCGGGGCTGGCCGTGCCGTCGCTCACGAGATAACAGCCGATCTCGCCCTTCGGGCCTTCGATTGAGTGATAGTAATCGCCTGCGGGCGGCTTGATAATCTTCGGGACTTTGGCGTTGACGGCGCCGTCCGGCAGCTTGTCTATCGCCTGCTGCACGATGCGTCGAGACTGTCGCATTTCTTCCAGCCGCACGAGGTAACGATCATACGTGTCGCCGTTCTCTCCGACCGGCACGTCGAAATCCATGTCCGCGTAGGCGGCATATGGGCGCGACTTGCGTATGTCCCACGCGACGCCTGAGCCGCGCAAGGCCGGGCCTGAAAGCCCTATGGCAATCGCGTCGTCGGCAGAGATGACGCCGACGCCGACGGTTCGACCAAGCCAGATACGATTCTCGGAAAGCAGAGTCTCGTACTCGTCTATGCGATGCGGAAAATTGTTGACGAACTGCTGCACATCTTTTTGAAAGCCATCGTAAGCGTCGTTCGGCATTCCGCCGATGCGCCACGCGTGACAGGTCAGGCGCGCGCCGAACTGCCGCTCAAAAATTTTCAGAATCTCTTCGCGCTCTCTCAAAGCCCACAACAGAACTGTGAAAGAGCCTATGTCGAGTCCGTGCGTGGCGAGCCAGAGCAAGTGCGAAGCGATGCGATTAAGCTCAGTCAGAATCGTGCGGATGTAATGTGCGCGCGGCGGCACGACCAAGCCCATCATCTGCTCGACCGTCTCGACCCAGACGAGACCGTTCGAGACGGCAGCGATGTAATCGAGCCTGTCCCAGTACGGCGCGATCATCGGATACTGGCGGTTCTCAGCGATCTTCTCCATCCCGCGATGCAGAAAGCCGATGTCGCAGTCGAGATCAATCACCGTCTCGCCGTCGAGCCGCAGGATGACGCGCAAGACTCCGTGTGTCGAAGGATGCTGCGGCCCCATGTTCAAGACCATTTCGGGGCTGTCGAGCAGCGTCTCACGCGTGGTGGCGATTTCTACTTGATGCATAAACAGATTTCAAATTTCAGATTTGAAATTCCAAATTTCAAGTTGTGTGTTCCGACTGTGCCGGAAGATAGCACCCGGCGATGCTCTGATTTCCAAGCACGAGACCGATCTCCTGCGCTTCGCCGCTTCTCTTCTTCGCCAGCAGCTTGTGCATGATGGCCTGCGCCGCGCTCGCCTTGTTCCAGATATTGCGCGGCGACAGCGTCTCCGTCACGACGAAGCCAGCAGCCAACGCCGCCTCGTCCGTCTCGAAAACTTTTGCCCCGTAATGTGTTGCCAGCTCTTTAGGAGTCATAAAAAAACAGGAGTCAGGAGTCAGAAGTCAGGAGTCAGAAGAAAAGGCTGAAACCGCTTTTATTCTGAATTCTGTCTCCTGCTCTTCTCATTTATCTTTCGGCATCACTTCTTTGCCTGCGCGGAAAATCTCGCGCACTCTTCGTTCTTCGGGCATCGAGAGAACTTCCAGACCGTAGGCGCGTCGCTGCTCAAGCTGTTCGCGCTGCACTTCGGTGAACTCCGGCAGGTGCGCGGTCGTCCAGTTGTTCTCCATAAATTCGAGCGGGTACTCTTTGCGCAGCGGATATCCTTCCCAGTCGGGCGGCAGTAGTATGCGGCGCAAGTCCGGGTGATTGTGAAACGCGACGCCGAACAGATCGTAGACCTCTCGCTCCATCCAGTTTGCGGCAGGCCACACGCCCGTCACGCTCTCGATTCCATCGTCTTCATTAACCGCCGCTTTCAAACGCACGCGCTCGTTCGCCTTAATCGAATAGAGATTGTAGACCACATCGAACGGCGCGTCCGCGCGGTCCGGGAAATGCACGCAGGTCAAGTCCGCCAGATAATTGAATCGCGTCGCGGCATCACGGCGTAAAAAGTCGCAGACGGCGACGATGCTTGACGGAGCGACGCGAACCGAAAGCTGCCCGATGAATTCTGTGGCTTCGACGACTGCGTCTGCAAAATGCTCTCGAAGCTTTTTGACGAGAGGGTGGTTCGCGGCATCCGTGGGCTTCGGCCCCTCCTCTTTTTTCTTGACGGGAGCTTTCGGCGCGGCGGCTGTTGCGCCCGGTTGCGCTGGAGCGGGCTTGTCACCTGCTGCCTGCTTGGCGGCGGCTGCGCGAGCTTTGGCCTCGGCAATCTTCGCTGCCTTCTCCGCGTCGGATTGCGTGGGGTTTTTGAGCGGGTCGCCAATCGCGGGCGAGGCTCCCCCGGGCGGCTGCGCCACCGCTGTTTCAACTATCGGAGCAGTATTTTCCGACGGGTCGCCGGATGAAGCGGGAACGGTCGTGCCGCTCGAAGAGCTGCCGGAAGGAGCTTTGCCGGTCAACGCGGCCTGACTTTCGGGAGTCGGGCGCGTCACATTGTCAGATGGTTCGGAAGGCGCGGGAAGATCGCCCGCGTCCTTGCTCTCAAAGCCGGGACTCGGGCTTTTGTCGTCCGTGCGCGGGCGTGACGGAGCGCGCGACTCGTCGCTCGCGCTATGTTCAGTCGAAGGAGAAGGCGACTGCGGCTCTTTGGTTTCGTCTGCCATCTAAGGTTTTTGCGCTTACACCCTTACCGGAACCCTGCGCGCGTGGTCTTGACAGACCGCAGCCGCGCAGAGAAGTTTCCCTGATTGTCTAAATGCAAAAGTACGAAAGGACGGCCACGTGCGTTGTAACATGCGTTTTGCGCGATTGTCAACAGATTCAAAAATGTAGCAGCGTAAGGCTTCAAAGGCGCATCAAACTTGACTCTCAGACGCTTTGAAACGTATCATAGATTGTTTCAAATAAGACGCAAATAGTCGTCTATAGACCAGAAGGAAGCAAAAGGAAGATGAAGCAAGGAATCCATCCCGAATATCACGAAATCAAAGTGCAGTGCGCCTGCGGCGAGACGTTTACGACGCACTCGACGCGCAAGGACGAGCTGCACGTGGAAATCTGCTCGGCGTGCCACCCGTTCTTTACCGGCAAACAGAAGCTGGTGGACACGGCTGGACGCGTTGACCGATTTAACAAACGCTACGCTAAGAAGCAGGCCGAAGCAGAACCGGCTGAGACAGCCGCCGCCCAGTAAAGCCGCCGGGCCGAACGAGCGCAATGCAAAGCATGTATCTGAACGCTCCGCAACATTAGCATCCACTAAACTCGAACGCCGACGCTCACGTCCGGTCGCTCTTCGTGTATCATTAGCGAAGGCGCCCGGCAAAGAGGTCGGCGTTACTCTATTCAGGCTGCAATCTCATGAAAAGGAAGTTAACCCGTGAGCACTAATGAAAGAGATTTGATTGTCGGCGGGCAAGCCGTCATCGAAGGCGTGATGATGCGAACGCCGAACGCTTACGCCATCGCTGTGCGTAAAGCTGACGGCACGATTGTCAACACCTCTGCCGCGCTGCCCAAGTGGAGCGACAAGTATCCGCTCTTGAAGCTGCCCGTCCTGCGTGGCGGGGCCGTGCTCATGCAATCAATGGGACTCGGCATCAAGGCTCTGAACTTTTCGGCCAACGAAGCTTTCGCTGACACGGAGCAGGCCGAAGCCAAAGAGGTCGCAGTCGCTTTGACGCCCGCCGTCATCGAAGGCGAAGGAGATTTCGCGGGCATCACAGGAGCCATGCCCGGCCTGATTCCGATTCCGACCGAGAGACGCTCAAGGGACGAGATGAAAAAGGGCGGGACTTCTGCGGCGGCAGGCTCTATCGTCTTCGCGCTCTTTTTCAACGTGCTGCTCTTTATCGTCGCGCCGCTGCTTCTGACGAACGCGATCTTCATCGCCGCCGGATGGGCGAACACGCCGACTCAGGCTGCGACCGCGCGGCAAACGGCACAGACGCAAGCAACAGCGACGGATGAGAGCAGTGCTGTCAAAAATGTTCCGGCGACGGATGAAGCATGGTACTCGCGCACCTGGAAGAGCGTTCGCACTTACCTGCATCCGGTCAGACCGAGCGTCGCTTTTAATCTGGTTGACGGCATGATACGCATGTCGTTTTTCCTGATTATGATTTTCAGCTTCTCGCTCTTGAAGGACATACGCCGCGTCTTTGAATATCACGGCGCGGAACACAAGACAGTCTTCACGTGGGAAGCGGGCTTGCCTTTGACGGTCGAGAACGCTCGCCCGCAGCCGCGACAACACCCGCGTTGCGGCACGAGCTTTCTGATGGTCGTGATGCTCGTCTCAATCGTGCTCTTTTCGATCATCAAGTTCGACTCGCTCGTCTACAACATGCTCGTGCGAATCGCGCTGATACCGCTCGTCGCCGGAGTCTCGTATGAAATCATTCGCCTCTCCGCGAAAAAAGAGGGCAGCTTTATTTTCAAGACGATCACGCTGCCGGGCGTCTGGCTGCAAAACATCACGACCAAAGAGCCTGACGACCAGCAATTGGAAGTCGCCATCGAAGCCTTGAAAGAATCGCTCAAGCTTGAGCCACAACCCGAAGCAGCGGCGGCCACTCCGCTCGCCTGATTGACAAGATTGAAGGAGGCACACCATGAGCGCGACAGTTCAGACGATGACGGCTGACGAGCTTTTCATGATGCCGGAGGACGGCTTTCTCTATGAACTTGTCAGAGGGGAGTTAAGAAAGATGTCGCCACCGGGAAGCGAGCACGGCATGCTCGTCGCCAGATTGACCGTTGCACTTGGAAGTCATGTCGAAGCTAATGATCTCGGCGTAGCCTTTGGCGCGGAGACAGGGTTCAAGCTTGCGAGCAACCCGGACACAGTGCTTGCGCCTGACTTCGCGTTTGTCAGTAACGAGCGAATCCCTGCAACCGGAATTCCCGTCGCGTATTGGCAGGGCGCGCCCGACTTGGCTGTAGAAGTAATCTCGCCCGGCAATAGCCGCCGCGAGATGGAAGAGAAGGTTAAAGAATACTTCGCGGCAGGCGTTCGTATGGTCTGGATGGTCTATCCGAAGCGTCGCACCGTCACGATTCATCGCCCGGAAGTTGAAGCGGTTACGCTGACCGAAAACGAGATGCTTGACGGGCAGGATGTAGTGCCCGGCTTTCAATACAGCATTGCGAAATTGTTTGCCGGTAGAAGCAACAGGTAAATTGAAACCAACACATATAAATTATGTTAGATAGATTAGAACAGATTGTTGCACGCCACGAAGAATTGAATGAGCAGCTTTCCTCGCGCGACTCGTTCCCGGATCAGGCCGCTTACACGAAGGCCGCGAAGCAGCATCGCAGCCTCGGCGAAGTGGTTGAAAAATACCGCGAATGGAAATTCTTATCTGAAGAGATAGCGGGCGCACGCGAGTTGCTTGAAACAGCGGACGACGAAGAGATGCGCGAGCTGGCCCGCGTCGAGATTGAGACTTTGCAGGCGCGGCTCGACCAGTGCGATGCGGACTTGAAGGTGCTCCTGATTCCGTCAGACCCGAACGATGAGAAGAACGTCATCCTTGAGATTCGCGCCGGAACGGGCGGCGATGAGGCGTCACTCTTCGCAGCCGAGATGCTCAGGATGTACGCGCGTTATGCCGAGCGGCAGGGCTGGCGCATGGAGATTCTGGATGCTTCGGAATCGGGCATCGGCGGCGTCAAGGAGGCCATCGCGCTGATTGAAGGTAACAAAGTCTTCTCCAAGCTCAAGCATGAATCCGGCGTCCATCGCGTGCAGCGCGTCCCGCAGACTGAGACGAGCGGGCGCATACACACCTCCGCCGTCACGGTCGCGGTGTTGCCCGAAGCAGAAGAGGTTGACGTGAAGATCGACCCGAAAGAGTTACGCATAGACACCTTCTGCTCTTCGGGGCCGGGCGGGCAGAGCGTGAACACGACCTATTCCGCAGTCCGCATAACGCACCTGCCAACCAACACTGTAGTCTCGATGCAGGACGAGAAATCGCAGATCAAGAATCGTGAGAAGGCTATGAGAGTCCTGCGCGCACGCTTGCAGGAATTGGAAGAGCAGAAGCAGCACGACGCCCTCGCCTCAGAGCGTCGCTCGATGGTCGGCTCCGGCGACCGCTCGGAAAAGATTCGCACCTACAACTTTAAAGATAACCGCGTCTCAGACCATCGCATCGGCCTCACCATACATCAGCTTGATCTCGTCATGGAAGGCGCGCTCGACGAGATCATCGGCGCGCTCATCACACATGATCAAGCACAAAAGCTGAAGGCCGAAGCGGTCGCGGCTTAGAAGCAGTGACCAGTGACGAGTGACAGGTGATAGGAAGGAACAGGAGACAGAATAAAGAGGAAGATTAAAAGCGGGTTAACGCCTTCTTCTTCTGTCTCCTGTATTACCCTTTTCTCTTATCACCCATCACCCATCACCCATCACCCTTTCAATATGTCTGAAACGACCAAGCTTCTTCTCATCCGGCACGGGCAATCCGAGGGTAATGCCGGGGGACGCTTTGGCGGGCACACTTCGACGCCGCTTTCGGAGCGCGGGCATCGTGAAGCTGAAGCGACGGCGCGCGCTCTCGCGCCGGAAAATTTCAGCGCGATATATTCTTCAGACCTTCCGCGCGCGGTTGCGACGGCGATGCCGCTCGCGCAGCTCACCGGACTTGAGATACAGCAAACAAATGCTTTTCGTGAACGCAGCGTCGGCGTCATGGAAGGCTTGTCTTTTGAAGAGGCCGCCGCAGAGCATCCGCTGCAATACGCCGCGCTGCTTCGCAGAGACTTCGAGCACGTGCTGCTCGGCGGCGAGAGCTATCGCCAGATGCTCGACCGCGCCTCGCTTGAGCTAGACCGGATTCTCGCCGAACACAAAGGCGGGCGCGTCGCCATCTTCACGCACACCGGCACGATCTGCATACTCACACTGCACCTGATGGGCGCACTCGACGCGCCGGAATTGAAGCCGGTCTGGATTGCCACTGCTAACTGTGGTATTACACGCATTGACCTGCGCACAGATGGCTTTGTGCGCGTGCTCGCTATCAACGACACGCGGCATCTCTCCGCTGTGTAAAAGCATGAAGGCCGTCATTTGCTATGACGGCCTTCTCATATTCGGAAGTTTAATTGAATAGCGAGTGGCGTTGCTTATCCGGTCACGCTGGCGACCACATCATCAGCTTCGCGGTCGAGCGGTGAAATCTCCTGTAAATCTTCATCGCCTTCGAGCTGGCGACGGCGATGCACTGTGCCGTCGGATTCAAAAATGTAAGCCGAAGGATGTTCGCGCATGATGATGTCCTGGAGGCGCATCAGGCCGTAGAGCAGGGCTTCCGGGCGCGGCGGGCAGCCGGGGATATAGACATCGACAGGGATGCAGCGATCCACGCCCTGCATGGTCGAGTATGAATCGAACGGCCCGCCCGTCGAGGCGCATGCGCCCATCGCTATCGCCCACTTCGGCTCAGGCATCTGCTCGTAGACTCTGCGCACGACCGGCCCCATCTTGAGCGTCACCGTGCCCGCGATGATAATCAGGTCGCTCTGTCGCGGAGAGGGACGAAAGACGCCCGCGCCGAAACGGTCTATGTCAAAGCGTCCCGCGCCGGTCGCGATCATCTCAATCGCGCAGCAGGCGAGGCCGAACGTCATCGGCCACAGCGCAGACTTGCGCGCCCAGTTCACCACCGGCGCGCCCAAGTCCATCGCCTTCGCGCCCACAGTCCGCCGCACAGAGTTGATGATCGAATCAACCGTCGTTAAGACAAATCCTTCTTCGTGTTCAGCCATATTTTTTAGGGGATAGGGGATAGGGTGTAGGGTGTAGAGTAGAAAAGGTTTTTCTACACCCTACACCCTATCCCCTTCACCCTGTTGTTATGCCCATTCCAGCGCGCCTTTGCGCCATGCGTAGTAGTAGCCGACGATCAGTATGCCGATGAAGACGAACATTTCGATGAGGGCGAATTTCGTAAAGTTGAAATCATCGCCCATGAAGATGATAGCCCACGGCAGCAGGAAGATCGTTTCGACATCGAAAATCAGAAAGAGCATCGCGACGATGTAGTAACGCACTGTAAAGCGGTCGTGCGCCTCCGTCACGGGGTCTATGCCGCATTCGTAAGGCCGCATCTTGGCCTTATTGTAAATCATCGGGCGCACGAATCGTCCGAGGACAATCGGCAGCACGGGGAACATGATCGCAAAGACGAAAAATATCATCACCGGCCAGTAAGCCGTGATCGGACTGCCCACGTGCTGTGCCGTTGTTGTTTGCAGAAGAAATATCGCGCTGAGCATTCCCTGATTCTCCACGATCCGTGCGCCGCAGTCTTTTGAATCGTCTAACTGAAACGCAGTCTATGCATCAGAAATAGCGTTGTCAAATTTTCTTTTGTGAAAGGCGAAAGCCTCATGCTTCATCATGCGGCCTGCCCGCCAGCAGAGCGATGGCGTGATGCAAGACGGGCTTTATCACCGCGAAGCACTCGCGCACGCCCTTTGGCGAACCCGGCAGGTTGATAATCAGCGCCCCGGAGCGTATCCCGCACACGCCGCGCGAGAGCATCGCGTGGGGCGTCTTTTCGAGCGTCTTCAGGCGCATCGCCTCCGCCAGTCCGGGCGCTTCCCTTTGAATGACCGCGCGCGTGGCCTCCGGCGTCATGTCGCGCGGGCTAAAACCCGTCCCGCCCGTCGTCACAATCAGATTCACGTCAGAGCGATCCGCATACCTGCACAGCTTTTCTGCCAGAGGAGCCAAATCATCCGGCACGATTTCAGTCGCCACCACCTGCGCCCCGCTCTCTTTCAATAGCTCAATCAGCACCGCGCCCGACACGTCCTCCTGCTCGCCACGCGACGAGCGGTCGCTAACGGTTATGACAACTGCGCTAATCATCATGCTTAGCTGGCAGTGTGCAGTTGGCAGTAAAGGCAGACAGCCAAAAACACGCGGCTTTGTCTTTACTGCCAACTGCACACTGCCTATCTATTCCTAATATGTTCTTTCAGCCAGCAGCGATCCATCACGACGAGGAGGCCGGCGTCGAACGCGCGTTGGGCGGCGGCGTTGTCTATCACGCCTTCCTGAAGCCAGACGGCTTTCGCGCCGAGCTTGATCGCTTCGTCAACAACTTCGCCAGCCCATTCCGAGCGACGAAAGATGTCAACCAGCTCTAGCTGCCCCGGCACATCGGAGAGCGTGGGATAGGATTTTTCGCCGAACACCTGCGCTTCGTTTGGATTCACCGGAATCACTTTGTAACCATGCTTGCGCATGTATCCGGCGACGCCGTTCGAGGCGCGCATGGGGCTTGAGGATAAGCCGACCACTGCGATAGTGCGGCACTCGTCCAGGATTTGTTTGATGGTTTCGCGGCTGTTGATTTCCACTTGATTCCTCCGGCTCGTTCGATCTCAAACCTTAAATTTGCAAACTGAAATTCTAACTAACTGAACTGCTCATCGCGTGAAGCTCCTGCAATGAGCGGACGACTATTTCGTTATCACTGCCCTGCGAAGTGATGGCTTCGACAATCGCCTGCGCGCCGGTCATGGTCGTGACGCAAGGGACGCTGTATTGCAGGGCTGCGCGGCGTATCGCCTGCTCGTCGAAATGCGAGACGCGACCGAGAGGCGTGTTGATAATCAGAGCTATCTCGTCTCGCTTGATATGATCCACGATGTTCGGGCGGCCTTCGTTGACTTTAAAAACGCTCTCGACTTTCATGCCGACCTCGCGCAGCCGCGCAGCCGTGCCGAAGGTGGCGACGAGATTGAAACCTAAGCGCGTTAAGCGGCGCGCGAGCAAAACTGCCTGCCCCTTGTCTGCTTCGTTGACGCTGATGAAAGCTGTTCCATTGAGAGGCAGCTCAAGCCCCGCGCCCATCATAGCCTTACCGTAGGCTTCGCCGAATGTATCGCCAACGCCCATCACTTCGCCCGTCGAATGCATCTCCGGGCTAAGTATCGGATCAACGCCGGGAAATTTGACGAAAGGAAAAACGGGCGACTTGATAAAGAAGCGATTGACGGAAAGCTCCTGCGGCAAGCCAAACTCCGCGAGCGGGCGTCCGGCCATCACCTGCGCGGCGATGCTCGCGAGCGGCACGCCCGTCGCCTTCGAGACGAACGGCACTGTACGCGAGGCTCTCGGATTTACTTCAAGTACATACACGCGATCATCCTTAATCGCAAACTGTAGATTCATCAAGCCGCTCACGGCGAGCGCACGCGCAAGCTCCCGTGTGTAATGCTGCATCGTCTCAAGATGTTCGGGCGCGATACGCACGGGCGGCAGCACGCAGGATGAATCGCCCGAATGAATCCCTGCCTCTTCGATGTGCTCCTGTATGCCCGCGATGACGCAGGCGGTGTCGTCAGCCAGAGCGTCCACATCAAACTCCGCTGCGCGCTCAAGAAACTTATCAATCAGAATCGGACGTTCGGGCGAAGCGTCAACGGCTGAGCGCATGTATTCGTCAAGGCTCTGCTCGTCGTAAACAATCGCCATTGCGCGCCCGCCGAGCACGTAAGACGGACGCACCAAGACCGGATAGCCTATCCTGTCTGCAATCTCTCGCGCCTCCAAAGCAGAGACCGCCGTGCCGTTTTCGGGCTGCGGGATTCCGAGCTGTGTGAGCAACGCGCCGAAGCGTTTACGGTCTTCCGCAAGGTCAATCGAATCGGGCGACGTGCCGATAATCGGGACGCCCGCTTCGTGCAGGCGCATCGCTAGATTGAGCGGCGTCTGCCCGCCGAACTGCACGATCACGCCTTCAGGCTTTTCGACATCAATGATATTCATCACGTCTTCAAACGTGAGCGGCTCGAAGTAAAGACGGTCGGACGTGTCGTAATCGGTCGAGACGGTTTCGGGATTGCAGTTGACCATAATCGTCTCAAAGCCCGCGTCGCGCAGTGCGAACGAAGCATGACAGCAGCAGTAATCGAACTCGATTCCCTGCCCGATACGATTCGGCCCTGAGCCTAAGATCATAATCTTGCGCCTGTCTGTAGGCTCGGATTCGTCCTCTTCTTCGTATGTCGAATAAAGATAAGGCGTGTGTGATTCAAACTCCGCGCCGCAGGTGTCCACGCGTTTGTAAACGGGAACGATGCCTATCTGTTTTCGATAAGCGCGCACTTCATCCTCAGTGCGCTTTGTGAGGTAGGCTATGCGGCGGTCGGATAGAGCGTACTCTTTCGCCGTGCGTATGACTTCGTGCGGAATGTCTTCGAGCTTTCTATCTTCAATCCGCGCTTGAATCCGCATCACGTCCTGTAGCTGCTCAAGGAACCAGCGGTCTATACGCGAGAGGCGATAAATCTCTTCAATCGTCCAGCCGTGTTGCAGCGCGTATGTGATATAAGAAAATCTCTGCGAGTTAGGACGCGCGAGCTTGCGTTGCAACTCGTCATCCGAGATTCCGCGCAGGCGCAAGGGCTTGACCGATTCGAGCGAGCGCAAGCCTTTGAACAGAGCCTCTTTGAACGTGCGCCCGATTGCCATCACTTCGCCGACCGATTTCATCTGCGTGCCGAGCACATCTTCCGCGTCACGAAATTTTTCAAAAGCCCACTTCGGAATCTTGGCGACGACGTAATCAATCGTCGGCTCGAATGAGGCCGGAGTTTTTTTCGTGATGTCGTTCGGAATCTCATCGAGCGTATAACCGACCGCGAGCTTCGCGGCGATCTTCGCAATCGGAAACCCCGTCGCTTTCGAGGCCAGCGCGGACGAGCGAGAGACGCGCGGGTTCATCTCAATCACACGCACTTCGCCGTTCACAGGATTGACCGCGAACTGTATGTTAGACCCTCCGGTCTCGACTCCCACTTTTCGTATGCAGCGAATCGCCATGTCGCGCAGGTTTTGATATTCGACATCGGAGAGCGTCTGCGCCGGCGCGACCGTGATCGAGTCGCCCGTGTGGACGCCCATCGGGTCGAAGTTTTCAATCGAGCAGATGATGACCACGTTGTCTTTCAAATCGCGCATCACTTCCAGCTCATACTCTTTCCAGCCGAGGATTGATTCTTCGATCAGGACTTCATGCGTCGGCGAGGCGGCGAGACCGCCGCGCACTATCTCTTCAAACTCTTCGGGGTTGAAAGCGATGCCGCCGCCCGTGCCGCCGAGCGTGTAGCTGGGGCGAATGATCGCCGGATAGCCCGTCGTGCAGACTATCTCCTCGGCCTCCGCCCACGAATGCGCGAAGCCGCCCTGCGGCATACTGAGTCCGGCTTCGTCCATCGCCTGCTTGAACAGGCCACGGTCTTCCGCGACGCGTATGGCCTCGCGCTTCGCGCCGATCATCTCCACGCCGCACTCTTCGAGCATGCCCGCGTCATCCAGAGCTATCGCCAGATTGAGCGCGGTCTGCCCGCCCACCGTCGGCAGTAAAGCGTCAGGCCGCTCCCTGCGTATGATTGCGGAGACGGCTTCGAGCGTCAGCGGCTCGATATAAGTTCTGTCCGCCGTCTCCGGGTCGGTCATAATCGTCGCCGGGTTAGAGTTGACGAGCACGACCTCGTAACCCTCCTGCCTCAGAGCGCGACAAGCCTGCGTCCCCGAATAATCGAATTCGCATGCCTGACCGATGACAATCGGGCCTGAGCCGATAATCAGAATTTTGCGGATGTCTGTGCGTTTGGGCATTAACTACTGTGAATTATTTCTGCAATGTAAGTTATGATTGTTCTTACTGTAATTTCGAGGCATTATACACAATGAATATGTTAAGAACTAACTTGGAGTCCTAGCCTATGTTCATCCGAAAGTTACGCATAGAAAACTGGAAGAATTTTCCGAGAGGCGAGGTTCGCATTAACCGTCGCTTGTTTCTGATTGGACCTAATGCTTCCGGTAAAT
The DNA here is from genome assembly GCA_964246305.1 of uncultured Pyrinomonadaceae bacterium. Classification (GTDB taxonomy): domain Bacteria; phylum Acidobacteriota; class Blastocatellia; order Pyrinomonadales; family Pyrinomonadaceae; genus JACMLC01. The sequence continues at coordinate 37,589 of CAXTPS010000018.1, read as the reverse complement.
CTAATTTTTTAGATATTTTTAGATTCCTGCGTGATCTCTGTCTCTCAAAAGGCGGAGGCTTACGGCAAGCGGTAGAGGAACGCGGCGGAGTCTCAGCCATCCGTTGTTTGGCTGCTCGTAGATACCCAGACATACTTATCGAAGTTGAGATTCAAGAGGAGGGAGTCAATGATGGAATATGGTTATATCGTCTAAGTCTTAATCAAGACAATCTCAGAAGGCCTTTAGTAAAAGAGGAGCGCGTTGAGTACAACGGTGAAATAAGACTAGATCGTCCTGACAAGGAAGATGGCTTGGATAAAGAAAGGCTCACGCAGACGGCATTAGAACAAATCACGACCAACAAGGATTTTCGACCTGTTGTGTCATTCTTGCAAAGCGTTAGCTACCAACACTTATTGCCCCAAGTCGTTCGTGACCCCATAGGATTTTCACCTGGACAAATTGAGAATGATCCTTTTGGCCGAGACTTTCTGCAACGAGTTGAAAACACAAGGACTACTATTCGCGATTCTCGCCTCAAAAAAATTCAATCGGCATTGAGAGTTGCAGCCCCTCAGCTTAAAGATCTGAAGGTAGATCGTGATAATTTTGGAGTTCCGCATCTAGTAGGTCTCTTTGAACACTGGAGGCCACGCGCAGGGAAACAGAATGAGGCGCAGTTTTCGGACGGAACGCTTCGACTATTTGGACTTCTATGGTCGCTCTTTGAAGGAGATGGTCCTTTATTGATGGAGGAACCAGAGTTATCACTACATTCTGAAGTAGTACGCCAATTGCCGCAATTAATCGAACGAGTCAATAGACAACGTAAAACCAAACGACAAGTAATCATTAGCACGCACTCGGAAGAAATGCTCTCTGATCGCGGAATTGGCGGAGAAGAAGTTTTGCGCCTAGAGCCTAGCGACGAAGGAACACTATTCAAATCTCCTTTAGATGACCCTGAGGAGATGAATCAATTGAGGAATGGTCTCACCGTCGCAGATGTTGTACTGCCCAAATCCGCTCCCCCTAACATTCATCAATTGGAGCTTAGTTTCTAACTGATGTCTATCATTAGCTCAATCGTTGAAGGCAATCTGGACGAAGCCGTCGCCATCAAAATTGTTCAAGCTACAGGTCACACTGCTGGTAGCTGCTATGGCAAGAGAGGTGCCGGGTATATCGAAAGAAAGATTCGGAGTTTTAATCAAACCGCGCAGTCAACTTATTATTTGACACTTGTAGATTTTATGGATACGCATTTGGACTGTCCGGCAGAAGTAGTTGCGCGTTGGCTACCTAACCCTCAGCCCAAAATGCTGTTTAGAGTAGTGGTTCGTGAATTGGAGAGCTGGTTATTAGCAGATAGGCAAAACCTTGCGGATTTCTTAAAAGTGAATATCGCTAAAGTTCCACTCAATCCTGAGCGGCTTTATGATCCCAAACAAAACTTGATCAATATTGCCCGACGCTCAAAAAGTGCGTTCGTGCGCTCAGCTTTAGTTCCTGATGCTCAATCAACCGCAGTGGTCGGCAAACTATATGACTCAGAAATGAGAATTTTTATTAATGATCTCTGGGATATTCAAGTTGCGAGGAATAACGCTCCAAGTCTGGACAAATGTTTAAAGAAGTAGAGGCATTGAGCTAATAAATAGAATGCTCTATCGTATCAGAACTTACTCGACTCCCTGCCAAAGCTCGCGCGTCTCAGGCTCGGATTCGTAGCGCTGAATCATGCGCTCGGCTTGCTCTGCTAATTGCTTGCGGCGTTCTGCGAGAGGTAATTTCATGTGAGCGCGTCGCTGGTCTAAGGTTAAGCCTCGCTCAATTTCTGCTGGCGGCTCTTTGGTAATCATAAACAGCTCTCCTGCCACGAAAGTTTACGACATGGGCGCATCGTTCATCAAAAGCTCAAGAGTCGAATTTGCGCGCTTGACCTGCAACCTGCTGGTCAGAATTTTGCGGATGTCTGTGCGTTTGGGCATCCCGAATCAATTTTCTATCATCTATTCTTGCTTTGTTAATCGGAAGTGACGCATGGCATTATACATAACCATCAGAGGGAAGCACGAACCGCGTCAGGTAATCCTTTTGTTCACATTGCCCGCTAAGCTTTAGATATCATCTCAAAATTATTTACCGGCTAAGCTTTCAAGCATCAACTGCCGCGCGCTTTTGTCGCTTTCATGATTTTATCTGGAGAATTTTATGTTTCGCTTTATCTCGCTCATCATCATCACACTGTCACTCACTGCGCTGACGGCGCAGGCGCAGAAACTGAATGGCGCGGTGGCCTATCAAAATCGCGGCCTTGAACGTCAGGGAAACGGCGACCTCGCGGGCGCGATTGCAGACTATGACAAGGCGATTTCGCTCGACCCGCGCATGTTCGAAGCCTACAACAATCGAGGCAATGCAAAAATGGCTCAGGGAGATATGGCGGGCGCAATCGCAGATTACGACAAAGTCATAGAGCTTAGACCGCGCGACCAGATGGCATTCTACAATCGCGGACTCGCTCATCTGAACAATAATGATTATGACGCGGCGATTGCGGATTTCACAACCTCGCTCGAAATCGTCCCGACGCTCACGAACGGCTTTATCAATCGCGGCAATGCGCGGCGTGCTAAAGGCGACATTGACAGCGCGCTCGCGGATTACAGCAAGGCCATAGAGAGCAATCCCGCCGCGTATGAGGGCTATTACGACCGCGGGACTGTGCGCTTTGAGAAGGGCGATATGGACGCAGCGTTGGCCGATCTCACGAAAGCCATCGAGCTGAACCCGGCTTCCTCTGAGGCTTACATCAATCGCGGCAATGTCTGGCAAACTAAAGACGATCTCAAAAAGGCTATGGCCGATTACAACAAGGCGGTCGAGCTTAACCCGCAGGACGCAGTGATGTATTACGGTCGCGCCACTGCGCTTCAAAAGATGAAACAGCTAGCCGAAGCCGAAGCCGATTACACCAGAGCTTTAACGCTCGACCCGAAGATGGCACAAGCCTACGTCAATCGCGGCGTGATACGTCTGCTTCAAGGCCGCGAGGCCGAAGCCGATCAGGATTTCAGCAAGGGCTTTAGCCTCGACCCGAGCCTTAAGCCGTCGTTTGAAAATTTTATCATCGAAACCAAGAAGCATCGCGCGAAGAAATAAGCAGGGAGCGGAAGAGATTTTTCACCACATGAGGAGTTACAGAGGATTTCAAATTCAGAACTTCAAATCTGAAATCTCAAATCTCGAATCTCAAATCTCAAACTTGTTTTAGACCTCCGAGCCTAGCCGTGTCCTCCGCGTTAAATTTTCGATTGACTTAGCTCTGCGAACAATTTTAAGCTGTCACTGTTAGTTTCCCGCTTGCCCTGCAATCTCACAGGCATTCACATCGCTTAACAGTCGGGGCATTATGAGAAAAATTTATAGCATCGCCTTCATGCGGCGCGTACAGGCGCCTGCGCTCGCGCTTCTGTTCTTCGCGCTCATTCTCTCGAACACGCCTCATCCGATTAACGCATCAGGAATTATTCAGAGACGAACAGGCGATGATAGCAACAACGCTTTGCCAGACCTCGGCATCGGCGCGAGCCTGCACGGCAAGAGGCTTTTTCCCGCCAACAATCCGTGGAATCAGGACATCTCGTGCGCGCCCGTTGACACGAACTCCGCCAATCTCATCAGCAGCATCGGGAACAACGTAGGATTACATCCAGACTTCGGGACGACCTATTTGGGCGCGCCGAACGGCATTCCTTACGTCGTCGTCGCGGGCGCGCAGTCGCGCGTGCCGATCAACTTTACGGACTATGGCGACCAGAGCGACCCGGGGCCTTATCCTGTTCCGCCGGACGCCCCGATTGAAGGCGGGACGAACGGTTCCGGCGACCGCCATGTGCTCGTGATTGATCGTGACAACTGGAAGCTCTACGAGATGTACACAGCCGTGCCCGTCAACGCCGGAGCGAGCTGGGATGCGGGCAGCGGCGCGATCTTCGACCTCAACTCGAATCTGCTGCGCCCAGCCGGATGGACTTCCGCAGACGCGGCTGGCCTGCCGATATTTCCCGGCCTCGTGCGTTACGACGAAGTCTTCGAGCAGCATGAGATCAAACACGCCTTGCGCTTCACGGCTGCGTCCACGCGCAGAGCTTACGTCTATCCGGCGCGTCATTTCGCGAGCAGCAATACGAGTCTCAACGTGCCGCCGATGGGTGCGCGCGTGCGCCTCAAAGCTTCTTTCAATATCTCAACCTTCTCGCCCGCGATGCAGGTCGTGCTCACTGCTATGAAGAAGTACGGAATGATACTCGCGGACAACGGCTCTAACTGGTACGTGTCGGGCGCGCCCGATATGCGTTGGAGCGATGACGAGCTGCACACGCTGGGCGCGATCAAGGGGTCGGACTTCGAGGTCGTGCAAGCTCCGTCCCATCTCTTGATGCCGCAGAGCGATTTTGACGGAGATACTAAGACAGACCTTTCTGTCTTTCGCCCCTCAAGCGGCAATTGGTACGCGCGTTCAAGCTCTAACGGCGCGCTCGTCTCTCGCACGTTCGGCATCTCGACTGACAAGATCGCTCCCGGCGATTATGACGGCGACGGCCTCACGGACTTTGCCGTCTTCCGCGACGGAACATGGTTCATCCAACAGAGTTCAGACGGAGCATTCCGCGCAGAACAGTTTGGAACAAACGGCGATCTCCCGTTCGCTTCGGATTACGATGGCGACGGCAAGGCTGACTTCGCAGTCTTTCGTCAGGGCGTCTGGTACATCAAGCAGAGTTCCGATAGCGCGCTTCGCGCGTACAGCTTCGGCCTCGGCACGGACGCGCCTGTACCGGCGGACTTTGATGCAGATGGCAAGACTGACATCGCCGTCTACAGACCGTCGAGCGGCGTCTGGTACATACGTCAAAGCTCTAATAGCATGCTTCGCGCACAAGCCTTCGGCACGGGCGGCGACGTGCCTGTCGTTGGAGATTATGACGGAGACGGGAAGACAGACCTCGCAGTCTTTCGCCCTGCGAACGGCACATGGTATCTCCTGAACAGCCAGAGCGGGGCGTTTCGCGCGCAAGCCTTCGGCCTTTCAACGGATGTGCCCGTGCCCGCAGATTACGACGGAGATTTTAAATGTGACGTGGCGGTCTTTCGTCCGGCGGATGGCGGCTGGTACGTCTTTAACAGCTACAATAATGCGGTGAGCGCGCAACAATTCGGAACAAGCGGCGACGTGCCTGTGCCTTCAGCTTATGTGCCTTAAATTGAAGTACGGTGTTTTAGCTTGAGATAACGGCTAGGCTTGCTGCCCGTCGTACTTCTTGCGGTAGTCTTCGCCTTCGATAGCGACGGTCTTGCACATCTCGAAGATACGCGAGCGCAGACGCACGCCGATGCGGTCTTCTAAAGTCTCTTCTTTCTCGGCGCGGCGCGTGTCCAGATAGTTGGTCGTGAAGATGGTCAGCTTTCTATCGTTGTAACGCGTATTGATGATCTGCATCATCGTGTCTCTGACCCAGTCCGTAGGCTTCGAGGCTCCAAGCTCGTCCAACACCAGGACCTCTGCATTGAAGACTGGCTCCAAGACTTTCAGTTCCGAAGTCTGCGAGATGGGATTCCACGAGTTCTGTATCTCTTTGAGGAGCGTGCCGAACTCGTAGAAGAGACAGGTCATGCCCTTCTTCTCGATAAGTTCTTTGAGGATGGCGACCGAGAGATGCGTCTTGCCGACTCCGACCGGCCCCATGAAAAGCAGGCCGCGATCAACCGCCGGATATTCGCGCGCGAGCGTGAAGGCATACTTAAAAGCGTTGAGCTGGATGGTGTAGAACTTCCCCTGCGAGGGATAGAAATTTTGAAAAGAGCATTTCTCGTAGCGGCGCGGAATGTGTGCCGCTTCGAGCCACTTCGCGCGCTGCCCCTGCTTGCGGCAATGACAGGGACGCGCGCCTTTGCCCGGCACGACCTCCATCCCGGTGCCGTAACAGGACGCACACACGTCCGGCGCATCAGCCAGAGCTAAGTTGTCTTGCTCTCTTGATTCTTCGGGCGCGGCGTCCGGTACCGGGAAGAGCGAAAACATTTTTGCGTTGTCAGACGACATCGAATGCGAGCCGTACCGGGAACTTATAACTTCGATTTAAAAGCAGGTGCGCTGGATGTGAATCGCGCCGGTTTTGCTAATCATTGACGACCCCTTGATCTCCTCACGAATCACTTTTTGGAGGCTGGCGGATTATATCACTCGCACACCGGATTGCAAGAGCGTTTCGTCAAGCGCCATAAATTCCTCTCAAAATTTTAAAATCCGCTCACAGCGGCACAGCAGAATCCCTAACTAACCTGCTATTACCTTTCAGGACTGCGATTGATGTTTCGCACACAGGGACCGAGTTCGTTTGAGCGGTTACTTATTTATACCGTCTTTTTGTCCTGACCGGCTTACCGCTCAGGACGAAGTTGTTCCCGCTCAACTGATAGTCGAACGTCGCGACGTTTTCCGGCCCTGCGAATGATCCGTCCGTCAACGCTTCCACAATCACATGCCCGTTGACGATCTTCGGGCCATTCTCGCCCGCGTAAAACACTATGCCATCGGGATAGCTCTTTTGGTAATCGCTCTCGACGGTTGTGCTGTCGAGCCGCGCCAGCAATTTCGCCTGCCCGTTTTGGAATGAGTAAGCGTGGACCTCAAAATCTCTCAAAGTGCCTGCGGTGCCTCCGCATCTGATCAGCACGACGGCATCTTCGCTCCCGTCGCCGTCCACATCGCCGTAGGCAATCTCTTTTTTGACGATGTCGAAAAAGTTTTTATCACGATCCATGTATTTGCCGTTGCGGACTTTAACCGTTTTGGGAAGTCCTACAACTTCGGAGCAGACAGAGCCTTGATAACTGTAATTGAGAAAATCAACGCTCCGAATGCCGGAAGCCGTCTTTGACCTGGGAACAGTGTTGCCCTCCGAGGACTTCAGCGCGTTGGACAAGATGGCTTTGAGCGATGAACTCGATTCGGGATTTGATGGATAATAGATGTCGCTGATTTTCCAAACTTTTTGACTGTTGCGTTCAAGTCGAAAGAGAACCGTTTCGCCTTTGCCCATGTTTTTGAAAGTGACCGGAACATCTGCGACATCCAGGTTGCCCTCGCCATACATCGCCTCACCGATTTTGAAAGCGGTGATTTTCGTGTCCTGCGCGTTATACAGCGGGTCGAACTCAAGAGCGCCGACCTCGCCTTGAGCATCAACCGCGTCTTTCCAGATCAGATCGGCAAAATCTTTTGTGAAGTATCTGTCAACAGAAGCGCGGCTTTTCGTTTGGAAAAACGGGTTGGAACCTGCTTTTTGCGCTGCATATAAATTCTTAACAATTATATTGGGGGCGATTGCATTTCTTTTTGATTGGGCAAACCCAATCGAGCTAAACGCCAACAAGAGCGTTGCCAGCAGAACGATTTTGATTCTCACTTTTCCTCTTCCTTTTTTTCGTTTCATTTTGTTGATGGCGAACACCGATTAGATGCCCGACCAGACCCTCCGGTGACCAGCCTGATACAAGCAATTATTCGATTATCGCTTTCGGCGCTCTGTATTTTCTGTCCCAGTCCAGATAGCAGACATCGTGACAGTTCATCAGATAAGTCACCACACGCCATTTCCCCTTCGTCTTTTTCAGCAGCGCGAAAAGATTGTCCTCAAAATCATTACTGTTAATGAATTTTTGGTACCTCGTGAGCTTCCAATCCGGCTCGCCGCCCTCCGCGTTCTTCGCCTGACCGGAGACAAAAGCCCAATGGCCCTGCACCTTCAATTTCTCCGTTGAAAAAGTGACCCTCTGCCTTAAATCTTTTGAGACCGGCACGCTTAAAGCTTTCAGGATTGCCGCCTTCTCCGGCGAATTCTCCGCCGGTGTATCAGTTCCCTGAGCAAAGGCCGTAGTGACGCTCAAAGCAAAGATAAGCAATAGATAGCAGGTATTTCTTTTTAACAAAATTAATTTCCCTCTCTGTAAAGCAGATCCTTCAATCAGCGCATCCGCCTCTGAAGAGACAGACCTGCGCGACACAGTAAATCTTTCCGCTCCACACGGAGCAGTTTTCATAGGAGTAATGCGGGGAGATGAACGGGCAATCTGAATACGGAAAACGTCAGATGCCCTCAGTAACATAGTCATTAGGAAGATGTTGTTACCAGAAGGCGTAATGGACAGAACGCTTATAACCTCTTTTTATTAAGCATCAGAACTGTATGCTTAACGTGAGGTGTAAGTCAATTAAGTTGGCTCAGCTTAATCAATAATTTAGGCGCTGCTCAGGCGAAACGCGTACCGCGCGAATTAACCGAGCGCGCACACAACGCAGAAGCCATTCGAGCTAACTCGCGCTCCGGTTGAATGAATTGTTAGGCGCATCTTGTAGCTTCAAAGTCGCGTGTTTTTCCTACATTCCATCACAATATAGAAACTACGCTTCTGCGTTTTGAAGATCGTTGTGACTCTCGCAACCTCGAAATGTAAGGATAGGACTTCGGCTTCGGCAAATTGCAAACCGGACGGAATATCACGTTTAGGGGTACGTGAAATGGTAAGCTGCAAAGACGCTGAATCCTGACTATTTTCGCCGCCCATAGATTCATCGGTGTACCACACGCTAGCAACAACGAACAGATTTGTTTTCGGAAGCCGATATGATCGGGTTGTTAATTCTTCCTCTCGGATTACGGTATCAAATGTGCCGAGTTCCTTTTCCCTTAGATTGAGTGAGCGGTCACTCTCAAAATCTGAAAGTTTCTGGCCTGTAATATCCACTACGACGACAGTACAACGATCAGAATATGCGGTTTGTGCAAATTCTTCGGTAGCAGTAAGCATTAACAGTAGGATTACTGGAAGCAGTTTCTTTATCATAAGTTTTATATTCAACGCTAGATGCGCCTAACTATATGGAAGCTACACCAAGAAGTGGATCAGAAACGAGTGTAAAATGATGCTCACAGCGAAACTGTCCGGGCGGAGTTGAAGCGTGCTGAGTGAAGAAGATTATGCGCAAGCGTGTCGGCGATATAAAGACCGCCGGACGAAGTTACCTGAACGACAGCGTTACCATGCCCTGATTCTCGTCACTCAAGGCTACCAATATCGGGAAGTCGGGCGGATTCTCCTTGTGGATGAAGAATCAGTCAGCGGGTGGGTGACTCTCTATCAGGCACATGGACTTGAAGGGTTGAAGAATCATCCGGGGTGGGGCGGCGAACATGCACAGCGATTCTTAAACGCGGAACAACTTGGAGAACTCAAACAAACGCTGGCCGCACAAGCGATGCCGGGCACGAAACTGGGGAGCGGATGGACAGCCAGGGCAATCAGAAAACTGGTTCGTGAGCAGTACGCTGTCAGCTACAGCAAAAGCGGCGTGCGTAAACTGCTGTGTGAGATGGGATGGAGCTATCAGCGTGGACGCAAGCTCTACATCCGCCGCAACGCGGAAGAACAAGCGCGCTTCCGTTTGGAAACCGAAGAAATCTTAGCCAAGTATGCTCAAAGCGGCGATTTGGTCGTCCCGCTGGCTGGCGATCAAAGCAAGGTTTACCTGGAAGCGACCTTGGCGCGGCGCTGGAATCCTGTGGGAGAGCAACCCTTAGTTGCCGACGGCGCACGCCAGAAACAAGCCGAGAATATCTATGGGGCGATTCATTTGGGGACGGGCGAGGAGACGGCGACCTTCTGCATTGACTGGCAAGACTCCGACGCCACGATTAGATGGTTAGATCTGATGCTGGCACAGCACCCAGAAGGACAGATTCTGCTCTGGATAGACGGAGCCACACATCATACGAGCGAGGAAGTGGAAGAATGGTTAGACGAGCATCGGCGCATTGATGTCATCCACTTTCCGGCTTATACACCGGAAGAGAATCCGAAGGAAGCGACATGGAAGGCGATGAAAGAAGAAGTCTCACACCATTGCTGGCATGAGACGATGGCGGATTTACGCAAAGCCATCAACGACTACTATCAGAGAGCGAAGCGGCACACGGTCAACTTTCTTGCGAAGTTCGGCTATGGATGGAGTGATGGCAGGCTCTATGCGCTATCCGGGTAAGAATCCACTTCTTGGTGTGCGCGGCATATAGCGACCAGGCGACATGTGGGGACATTTTTCGACGATTCGCAGACTTTTACTACCACATGGGTTTTGATTCTCTTTTGCGCGGAGGATTCATATTTAAACTTCGACTGGCTGTCCGGTCCGAAGCGACTCGCGTATGCGGAACGTGGCGCGCGTCGTCGCGGTCAGGTCTTCGAGCGAGATCGGCGCGTGTGTGCCGCCAGTGACGACAGCGCAGACAGCACGTACTTCACCCGCCTGCCCCTTGTCCTGATTGCGCAGTTTCGTCGTCTCTTCCCGACCGCCGCGATACATCGTCGCGCTGCGAAAATCATCGAGCACGAAAGTCTTGCCCTCGCCGTAAATCTCCACGCGCTCTTTCGGCAGAGCCTTGTCGCCTTCCGCCAGATAAGCGAGCGAGCCGTTCGAGCCGTCGGAAAAACGCAAAGTAATAAAGACCGAATCCTCTTCGACTATCTGCTCGTTGCGGCTCGTGATTGATTCGGCATAGACGCGCGTCGTGACTGCGCCCGTCAAAAATTGCATGAGGTCTATGAAGTGGCAGGCTTCGCCGATGATGCGCCCGCCGCCTTCGCGCGCATCCTGTATCCAGCTATCGCGCGGGATTCTTCCGGCGTTGACTCGATAACTGATGGAGAGCGGCGATTGCCTGCCCGCGAAAAAATCTCTCGCGGCGCGTGCGTGCGTTGAGAAGCGGCGATTGAATCCGACCATCAGCTTTCCGTCCGAAGCCTGAGCAGCCTCAATCACGCCGTCCAGCTCTTCGTCATTCATCGCCAGCGGCTTTTCTACGAAGACGTGGCGACCGCGTTCGAGAGAGTGGCGCGCAAGCAACGCATGTGTGTCATGCCGCGTGGCAATGACGATCAGATTCACTTCATCGTCATTGATAATCTCATCCGCGCCCGACGCGCAGTAAGCGAAGCCGTATCTTTCGCCGATGTCGCGCGCAGAGACGCCCGAAGCCGTCGCAATCGCCCTGAAATCCGCGCCGGATGTTTTGAAGTTCGGCAGCAACATTGACTTCGCATAACCGCCCGCGCCGATCATTCCAAGCCGCACGCTCTTCTGCGGCGCAGGTGAACGAGGCACAGAAGCTTTTGAGTTCCGGATTCGCCTCTCCAACTCGCGCCCTGTGTCGTAATTGAGCAGGATGCCCAGATAAGGCTCTTTGACTTCGCCCGAAATGAGTTGATAAGCGCGCTCGCCTTCGTCTATCTGGAAGCGATGCGTGACGAGCCGCTCGACATTGACGCGCCCCTCCGCGACCAGATCGAGAAAGGCTTCTATGTTGCGTCCCTCAGTCCAACGCACATATGCGAAAGGGTAATCGTGCCCGCGCTCTTCATACTCAGGGTCGTAACGACCGGGGCCGTAGGACATCGAAATCTTCAAGGCCAGCTCGCGGTTGTAATAAAGATGGCGCGGCACATCCAGGCCGACAAGGCCGACCGCCACGACGCGGCCTTTCATGCGCGAGATCTCGCCCGCCAATTCCACAGGCTGATTCGACGAAGTCGCAGCCGTAATCAACACAGCATCCGCCCCGCGCCCGCGCGACCATTCCATCACAGCGCGCTTCGCATCCGCATCACTCAATGCGCCGCCGTCCGCTCCGAGTTCCCGCGCCAGCTCTATCTTTTTCGGATCGAGATCGAGACCGAAGACGCGGCAGCCGTTGGCTTTCAAAAGCTGCACAGTGAGTTGTCCCAAAAGCCCTAAGCCGATGACGACGACGGCTTCGCCGAGCGTAGGCTCCGCGAGGCGCACGCCCTGAAGCGCGATGGCTCCGAGCGTCCCGAAAGCTCCGGCCTCAAAGCTCGCCGCATCAGGTAAGCGGACGCAGAGATTCTTTGGCACGGACAGGACTTCCGCGTGTGAGGCATAACCCGCGCCAGCGCAGGAGACGCGGTCGCCCACGCGAAACTCCGTCACGTCTTCGCCGACGCCCGCGACGATGCCTGCCGCGCTGTAGCCGAGCGCGGTCGAAGACCCGAGCTTTGAGCGCACTGCGTTAAAGGTATTCCACAAGCCTTCGTTCTTAGCCTTCTGAATCACCTGCTTGACGAGGTCTGGGCGTTCGCGCGCTTTGCCGAGCAGGCTTTTCTTCCCCATGTCCACAGCCATACGCTCTGTGCCCGCGCTGATTAGAGAAACGGCTGTGCGAACCAGCACGCGCCCGCGCTGTGCGACCGGCGGCGGAACCTGAGCCACCTCCAATTTGCCCGTTTTAAGATTCTGTAAAATTTGCTTCATGCGTGAAATTTTTAAGCCGTCTTATGCCATTTAATGAACATCATACTAGCCGGAGTTTTTAGCACACCGCAAAGGCAAAGGGCAAAAGTCGTGCGGGAAGTGATTTAAGCGATTAAAGTAATGACGCCCGGTCGTGCGCCCGTGCGCTCGAATATTAGCACGCACACGTGTGTGTTATAGTTAAAGCATCAAATGTTCTGTCTTTATTTTTAAGAGCGCGAACAGCATGGGGAGCTAATTCATAAACAGATGAGTATTTGGCGTGGGCTGCGGCGTAAACTGGGATTGGATAATGTTTCCGCCGAGCGGCATCCGATCAATGTCTTTCTGCTCGATGACGATACGCGACGACACGATTGGTTCGCACGTCGCTTCAACGGCGATTATCTCGATATCGCTGAGAATGTAGCACAGGCGCGCGAGCTATTGACCCAGAACTATTACGACGCGATCTTTCTCGATCACGATCTGCTGCCTGAGCATTACCACTCGCAGACCACCGACGACGAGCGAACGGGCTACGCCATCGCGCTCTGGCTCGCCACCTCGCCCGAGATTCAGCGCGCTTCAACGATTCTCGTACATACACGCAATGCAGACGGAGCGATGCGTATGGTCGAACAACTGCGCCGCGCCGGACGCAATGCCGAATACGTCCCCTTCCCACTACTCGCACAGAAAATCAAAAACTACTGGCAACGCTAGAAAGTAAAAAAGTTCCGAATTCCAAATTCCAGATTCCAGGTTAAGAACTTGTCTTTAACCTGAAACTTGGAACTCGGAATCTGGAACCTTAACTTGGTGGCCAGGGACGGAATCGAACCGCCGACGCCGGCCTTTTCAGGGCCGCGCTCTACCGACTGAGCTACCTGGCCGATTTTTTCATGTCTTCGGCGGAAAGACGGGCAGTATAAGAAGAGTTCTGTGGAGTGTCAACCGAAGCTGTGTGCGTGTAATTTCCCTTAACTGCGTACGGATTTTTGCACAGCAATATTTTGTCGAATTAGTCACAAAAAATCGTTGACAGTTTCGACAAGGGGTGTATAATCCCTTGCGTTGAGGATGAGGGTTGGTCGTCTAAAAGGTCAGCCGGGTCGCAAGACAGTCATCCAAGGCCCGAACTTCGATAGTACCCGCCCGTGCCAGCTCGAAAGCCAAACAGGCCCCCCCTGTTTGCTCCCTTTGAGCTGGCACTGCTCTTTTAAATCAACAAACAATTCAACCCATCCTATTTAAAGAAGGCGTCGCTGTCACGGAGTTTCTTCTTCCGCATTCCGGCTGCGGCTCAGCATGAACAGGTATTGCAGGAAAAGGACGCGGTCTCTGCCGTTCATATTTGTGATCTGCGCGCCGATCAGGCAGCCCTTACCCGCTTCGAGAGGTTGATAACGGACTGCTCTGGCTTCGATGTCGAGCGCGCCCCGCTCCAATCCCAGCACGATGTGAAAGGTCGAGCCGATGACGCTCTGTTCATCAATGCTTCCATCCGGCACGATGATGCCGAGGCCGCTCTCGCTGATGTCGCGCGTGTATCCCATGACCACCAACATCTCATCATCCGTGTCATCATTCTGCTCGTGGTCGAAGACCAGCACGCTGCTCATGCGCGTCTCGACCTGTGTTTCATAGCGAGGCGGCCTGCGAGGATTGTCTGGATTACCCTGAGCGGTTGAAAACCGGCGGCTTTCGATGGCGCGCCTGACCATCCCCGACGCCTCGTCCAGATAAAAAGGCTTGGTCAGATAACCGAAGGCTCCCATCTTAATCAACCCGCTCGCGTACTCCGTATCATCTATTCCTGAGATGATGATGACAGGCGTGTGCGGCTGTATCTGCCTGACGAGTCCGAGCAGTTCGACTCCGCTTTTATCGGGCAGCGAAATATCCGTGAGGACTACGTCAAACGGCATCTCTTCGAGACATGTGATAGCTTCTGCGACGCTCCCGGCGGCTCGAAACTCATGTTCCGGCTCAAACAGCTCTTGAAGAATTTCACAGATTGTTACTTCATCATCAACGACCAAGATGGCGCTCATAGATGTCAGACTCCCGGCTTGTTGCCAGTACGATTCATTGCTCCCGGCAAACAAGCCGGAGTGGGCAGGACTCCTCGCGTCGATCTTCTATCTTCCAAGTGGAAGATGAAAGCCAACGGATAGAACCAAATATTTTTTAAGAACGTGAGCGGTTAGTCATAGAGTAAGGTCGTAGGCAAAGAGTGTCAAGAAGTATTCAGTAGTTGAGGATAAAGCTACAGAGTCCGTGATAGCGTATGAGCCGCGCAAGCTTTTTCCGCCGCGTCTTCTGTTATAAACTGCATCCGTTTTAAGAATCATCGGAAGAGCGCCTTTCAGCAGTATCAACGCTCTTTTTAATCTCAGGAGAAAAAGCTTTTATGCGTCCGTATCATCTGATCTACACGTCGGCTCTGGCAGTTGCGCTCCTTTTGACAGGCTGCCAGACGGCAAGCAATTCCAACACGACCCCTTCAGCCAACACCAATTCGAGTCCGCTGCCGCCCGGCATTTCGACTTCCCCGCTGCCGCCGGGAGCGACGCCCACACCCGGCATCCCCGATCTCAACGCGCCGAAGAACGCCAACCAGCCTGCGGGCACGCCGACGCCCGGCATTCCAGACCTCAAGTCGCAGAAGAACGCCCCTAAGATGGATGAGAGGACAACTCCGTCTAAGGGGCCTGCTATTTCCGTCGAGCAGAATAAAAACAGCAGAAGGCCGTAGAAGACAGGGAGTAGGGGGAAGGGTGTAGGGTGTAGAAAAGACAGCTTGCTTTTCACTACACCCTACACCCTTCCCCCTACTCCCTCATTTTTTCAGATGCCTGCGCGCGTCATAAGGAGGGCGGCTTCGCGGTTCGCTTCTTCGATGACTTGCTGCTCGTCAAGCGTTAAGAGCTTGCGGTCACGCATCACGATGCCGCCGTCAATGATAACTGTCCGGACATCGCTCGCCTGCGCCGAATAAACCAGCGCGGAAATGATGTCCGCGGGTCTGGGCGCAGAGTGCAGGCGGTTGAGATTGACTAACATCACGTCCGCGCGCTTGCCTGCTTCGAGGCTTCCGATTTCGTCAGAGAGTCCGAGCGCACGCGCGCCGCCGATTGTCGCCAGCCGCAGAGCGAGCTTAGCGGGCAGAGCCTCCGCGCCATGCAGAGCTTTTTGAAGCAGCGCGGCGGTTCTCATCTCAGTCCACATATCCAGACGGTTATTGCACGGCGTGCCGTCCGCGCCGAACGAGACTGAGACTCCGCGCTCAAGCATTTCAGTAACGCGGGCGAAGCCCGAACCGAGCTTGAGATTTGATGAAGGGCAATGCGCGACATGCGTGCCCGTGCGCGCCAGCGTCTCAATCTCCCTGTCATCCAGATGCACGCAATGCGCGAGCAGCACGTGCGCGCCCGCGATGCCGAGCGAGTCAAGATAGGCGACGTTGCGCTGTCCTGTCTCTCGCTCGACGATCTCTATCTCGGCGAGATTCTCAGAGGCGTGCGTGTGAATCATCACGCCGCGCTCGACGGCTAAGCGGGAGACTTTTTCCAGCAGGCCGCGCGTGCAGCTAATGGCAAAGCGCGGCGCGAAGCAATAACGTATGCGCCCGTCATCGCGGCCATGCCAGCGTTCGAGCAGCTCAAGCGATTCGCTTATCGAAGCCTCAGTTTCTTCATGCAGCGCGGGCGGAACTTCATCGCCCTTGTCCATCATGCACTTGCCGATAGTCGCGCGAAAGCCCGCCTCTTCGACCGCGCGAAAAACATTTTCCGTGTGATTGACAGTCTCCATCGTCAGCGCGCAGGTCGTCCCGCCCGATATCATCTCCGCGATGCCGAGCCGCGCCGAAGCGCGTATGGATTCGGGACTATGCGCGGCCTCCATCGGCCACACGCGCCGCTTGAGCCAGTCAATCAGAGCCAGATCGTCAGCCGAGCCGCGAAACAGTGTCTGGCAGAGATGTATGTGCGACTGCACGAAGCCGGGCAGGACGGCGCAGCCCGCCGCGTCAATCACGACATCCGCTTCGACTGCGCCCACGGACGCGCCCACTAACGCAATACGCCCGTCACGAATCAGCAGGCCGCCGTCCACGATAGCATCACTCTCTTCCATCGTGACGAGCGTGCCGTTTTTTATCAGAATGGAATTTTCCATAAAGTGCGGAAGTGACAATAAAGTAAAAAGGCAAAAGGTAAAAGATAAAAGTTAGACACAAAGATAAAGGCAAAAGTGAATAAGGCTTGAACGCCCTCTTCACTTTTGCCTTTTACCTTTTTACTTTTACCTTACTTTGCAGCTTTGCTACGAGCAGGAGTCGCTTCCTCTGCTGCCGGTGCTTCCGTCGTTGCGACCGGGTCAGCTACTGTGATGCCGAGCCTGACCTTGACCTCATGCTCGATGCGAGCTAACAGTTCTTTGTTATCCTTCAAGGTCTGCTTGGCGTTCTCGCGTCCCTGACCCAGACGCTCGCCCTTGTAGGAGAACCACGCGCCGCTCTTATCGATCACGTTGTTGGCGACGCCGAGATCAACCAGATCGCCTTCGCGCGAGATGCCTTCGCCGTACATGATGTCAAACTCGCACTCGCGGAAGGGCGGCGCGACCTTGTTCTTGACGACTTTGACTCTGGTGCGGTTGCCGACGAAGCGGTCGCCGTCCTTGATCGCTCCGATGCGCCGTATGTCCAGGCGCAGGGAGGAATAGAACTTGAGTGCGCGCCCGCCGGTC
Source organism: uncultured Pyrinomonadaceae bacterium (assembly GCA_964246305.1). Taxonomy (GTDB): domain Bacteria; phylum Acidobacteriota; class Blastocatellia; order Pyrinomonadales; family Pyrinomonadaceae; genus JACMLC01. Next base: position 20,479 of record CAXTPS010000018.1, on the reverse strand, counting down.
GTCGTCTCGGGCGAGCCGAACATGACGCCGATCTTCTCGCGTATCTGATTGATGAAAATAAAGCAGGTGTTCGACGAGGCGACGATGGCCGTCAGCTTCCTGAGAGCCTGCGACATCAAGCGCGCCTGCAAGCCCGGAAGACTGTCGCCCATATCCCCGTCAAGCTCCGCGCGCGGGACGAGCGCGGCGACCGAGTCAACGACAATCACATCCACGCCGTTAGAACGCACTAAGGCTTCGGCAATCTCCAGAGCCTGTTCGCCTGAGTCCGGCTGCGAAATCAGGAGCTGGTCAATATCAACTCCGAGCTTTCCGGCGTACTCTGCGTCCATCGCGTGCTCGGCGTCAATGTAAGCCGCGACGCCTCCGGCCTTCTGCGCCTCTGCGACGATGTGCAGCGCGAGCGTAGTCTTGCCTGAGCTTTCAGGCCCGTAAACCTCTACGACGCGCCCGCGCGGGATGCCGCCGATGCCGATAGCCGCGTCAAGGCTCAGCGACGTGGTCGAAATCGCCGCGATCTCGGAGACGTGCTTCTCGCCCATACGCATGATCGAGCCTTTGCCAAACTTCTTTTCAATATTGAGCAGCGCCGCCTCGACAGCTTTGCCGCGATCCGCGTTGATTCTATCTTCAGCCATTACAAACATCTCTTTCTACCATTCCTTTTCTCACGTTTCGTGGTTTTGAAAGCTTTCGAACGCGGCTTAAAGGGCCGCAACGAAACGGGAGTATACCACACTCGACGCAAGAATGGAACAGTGTTTCACATATGCAACAAAGTTTTTTCAGAGCTTTTGGAGGTTAAAAAAGCGGACGCTTCAAGCATACCAGAGCGAAAAATCCTTCCAAAGTGTTTGAGGCTGAACCTGCGAGGCCAGCGCGCCGCGATGCGGTATAACACGGCGAGGCCACAGGCTGCAAATCAAAAATCAAAAATACTTCTTCCGGTTCTCTGCTCGAACTGTTCCGAGAGCGATGGGACGCCGCCGGAGTTCTCATCCAGCGTCAGACGCTCGACGCGCCACATCGGCAGGAACATGTCGTTGAGTCCCATGAACGGCTCGTCGTGCGCGACCGCGCTCGTCCAGTCATCGAAAGCGTTGAGATCAATCCCGCGCAAGATGACGCCCGCCGCGCTAATCTCATTGAGCACGCCCCAAACCTTTTCGCGCGGGCTGTGCAGGACGATGACGACCGCCGCGCCCGCTTCAATTCTATTTCGTTGTCTTTCAGTATCACTCATATAAGCTCTTAATCAAACTGCGGCCTTGTTTCGTGAAGTAACTCCGCGCGCAAACTCGCCCACTCGCTCAACTATATCAGAAGCTCCCGCCAGTCTCTCAATCTCAGCGACCAGCGCAGAGCCGACCACAGCCGCATCCGCATAACGCCAGACAGACGCGACCTGTTCGGCATTTGAAATCCCGAAGCCGACCGCAACGGGCAGGTCTGAGACTGCGCGGACGCGTGAGACGAGTCGCTCCGCGTCGTCGCTCATACTGTCACGCGCGCCCGTCACGCCCGCGCGCGAGACTGCGTAGATAAAACCGCTCGCGCGTTCGGCGACCATACGCAGGCGCACGTCGGTCGAGGTCGGCGCGACGAGAAAAATCATGTCAAGCTCTTGCGCGCGAAGCGTGGCGCAGACTTCGACTCCTTCTTCCGGTGAGAGGTCTGTGACGAGCACTCCGTCAACTCCCGCCGCACGCGCTTCGCGGCTCAAGCGTTCGATGCCATAACGGAGCAGCGGATTAAAGTAGCTGAAGAGCACGACCGGAATATCAAGCTTCGCTTCGCTGACGACATTCAAAATTTCCGCGATGCCGAAGCCGCGCTTTAAAGCACGCTCGGATGCGCGCTGAATGACAGGCCCGTCCGCCATCGGGTCGCTGAAGGGCACGCCCAACTCAATCACTGTCGCGCCCGCACACGCGAGTTCAATCAGCAACGCGCGCGTCGTTTCCAGATCAGGATCGCCAGCCGTGATGAATGGAATGAAGCCGCGCCGTTTTTCTCTTCTCAAATTCTCGAAAGCTCCGGCGATGCGGCTCATCTTGAGTCTCCGGCGATTGCATCCGCGACCGTGCTCACATCCTTGTCGCCGCGCCCTGAGAGATTGACGATGACGATTTCGTCCGGCTTCATCTCTCCTGAAACTTTCATGGCGTGCGCGACTGCGTGCGAAGATTCGAGCGCGGGGATGATGCCTTCGAGCTGCGAGAGAGTCTGAAAAGCCTGTAGAGCTTCCGCGTCCGAAGCGGAGACGTATTCGACGCGACCCGCGTCATGCAGGAAAGCATGTTCGGGGCCTATCGAGGGATAATCGAGTCCCGCCGAGATCGAATGCGTCCCCGCGATCTGCCCGCGCTCGTCCTGCAAGACGTAACTCATCGTGCCCTGCAAGACTCCCGGCTGACCACCGCCCGCCTTGTTGAATCGAGCGGCGTGCTGCCCCAGTTCGTTCCCGCTCCCGCCCGCCTCGACGCCAATCATGCGGACGCCTTCGTCCAGCAGGAACGGATGAAACAGGCCGATGGAGTTCGAGCCGCCTCCGACGCACGCGATGAGACCATCCGGCAGGCGACCCTCGCGCTCTAAAATCTGCGCGCGAGCCTCGCGCCCGATGACGCTCTGAAAATCGCGCACCATCAAAGGATAAGGAGCCGGGCCGAGCGCGCTGCCGAGCAGATAGTAAGTGTCCGACACATTCGTCACCCAATCGCGCAAGGCTTCGTTGATCGCATCCTTGAGCGTGCGTGCGCCAGCGTCAACCGCTCGCACTTCCGCGCCGAGCAGCCGCATGCGAAAGACATTCAACTCCTGCCGCCGCATGTCTTCCGCGCCCATGTACACGATACATTCGAGTCCGAACAGAGCGCACACGGTCGCAGTCGCCACTCCATGTTGCCCTGCGCCCGTCTCCGCTATGATGCGACGCTTGTTCATACGCCGCGCCAGCAAGACCTGTCCGAGCGCGTTGTTGATTTTGTGCGAACCCGTATGCGACAGGTCTTCACGCTTGAGAAAAATCCTCGCGCCCTTCGCAGCCTCAGTCAAACGCGCGGCATAAAAGAGCGGCGTCGGTCGTCCTGAGAAATCACGCAGCAAGCCCGCGAACTCACTCTGAAAACTCTCATGAGCACGCGCCGCAGTGTAAGCCGCCGCCAACTCTTCAAGCGGAGCCATCAAAGTTTCAGGCACGAATCTTCCGCCATACGCGCCCCAGTGCCCGCGCTCGTCCGGTTGTGTGTTAATCGTATCGCTCATCAAAATGTAAATGGATTGCGCGGGATTCCTATTTTGGCTTACTTGGTTTAAGCACGGAAGATTTTGGCGACCGGAAAGCTGAGCTGCGGCAAGAGTGGTGAGGTGAGTTCATCCTGATCTACCAGAGTTGTAAATAATTCGAGCGACTTCTGCTGCAAGCGATAGATTTCAACCGCTCTGTTTTCCGGGTCAACAATCCAATACGCCTGAACGCCATGCTTTCCGTAAACCTGTCGCTTGACGACGCAGTCACGCCGCGCATTCTCGCTGCCCGGAGAAACAATCTCAACCATCAATTCCGGCGCGCCCTTAATATGTTCACCCGAGGCAATCAACGCGCCCCTCTCACGGCTCACGAAAGCGATGTCGGGAATCGCGCTATTTAACTCGTCGAAGATCACGCCCGGCGTCGCAAAGACTTCGCCTAAGGGAGTCTGTTCCAAATAATCATCAATGGTGGTCAACAGATTCTTCAAAATTCTCTGATGCGTAAGGCTGGGAGCGCGCGACACAATAAGCTCTCCTTCCATCAGCTCATACCGGTTCTCATCATCCGGCATGATTTCCAGATCGGCGATGGTCAACAGAGGTTGAATGTGCATTGACATCAGAATCTCCAAAAAAAAATTATCGGGAACGCATTCTATCTTAGCACATGCGATGAGCGCGAGATAAAGGCATTAGACCTCTTGCAATAGTCAGCGAGCAATTGCGGCTGTGCCGCCTGATGTGCGGAAGGTCTCAGACCTTCCGATAGCATTACTCTCATCATCAAGGGGCTGCGCCCCTGCTGCGGCACAGCCGCGAAAGAAAAGAGAAGCTTCAACGGTGAGGCACAACCTCACCTCACATCTGGCGGCACAGCCGCAACACGTTCACCTGTCGAACTATTGTTCAAACCGATGCCGTCTGCGCTGTGTTAATGAGTGGGGCGACTGAGGTGCGGTCGCGGCCTTCGTCTTTGGCGCGGTAGAGGGCTGCGTCGCTGGCGGCGTAGAGGGTGCGTTCGGAGATGGCGTGCGCGGGGCAGGAGGCGACGCCGAGGCTGACGGTGATAGTGCCGATGCCTTCGACGGGAGTGTTGGAGACGACGTGGCGCAGGCGTTCGGCGGCGGCGTGTGCCTGTGCATCATCCGCGCCCGCGAGCAGGAGCGCGAACTCTTCTCCGCCGAGACGCGCGGAGGTGTCGTTGTCGCGCGAGAGTTCGACGAGCGCATTCGCAGTGTGGCGTATGACGCGGTCGCCCGCCGTGTGGCCGTGCGCGTCGTTGACGCGCTTCATAAAATCTATGTCAACCAGCACGAGCGCGCAGGGAACATCGTAGCGTCTCCATCTCTCGACCTCCTGTCCGAGCGCGGTGCGAAAGCGGCGGCGGTTCATGAGTCCGGTCAGGTAATCGCGGTCTGCTTCGGCGCGCAGGCGATCCATCGTCTGCTTGAGCGAGACGAGCTGTGCCGCGCGTGCGACCATCAGCGACAGCTCTTGAGGCAGCGCGAAGTAATCGAACGCACCCGCCGTCATCGCCGCTTCACGCCTGTGTACGTTTGAGGCGGCCTGACCGATGAGCAGTAACGGCACGCTCTCCTGCGACTGCGCGAGCATGCGCGCCAGCTCTTCCGCGCTGATGCCTTTGAGGTCAGCGTCCGCGATGACCAGATGCGGCCTCGAACGCCTGAGCGAGACGAGAGCCGCCGCGCCCCCCGCGACGCCGACCACAGACAGCCCCGCGCCTTCCAGCGATGCCCCGTAGATGGCTGTGTTCGCGTCATCCGTGATAAGCAGAATGCGACCCTGATCGCGTGTGCGCGTGCGATCTGCGTTTAAAGCTAAAGCTGTCTTGCTCATAAAGGGAGAATCTCAAGAAACCATTGGCCGGGAACTAATTAACGCGACGCCCCACATCTAACTTCAATTGAGCGCGCGGCGTCAAGGTTTAACATGCGCCGCGCACAGCCTTGATGAAAGCACGCACGCGCGCGGCATCTTTGCGACCCGGCGCGGATTCCAGACCGCTACAAGCATCAACCGCATAAGGAGAGACGGCTGCAATCGCTTCCGCTATATTTTCAGGAGTGAGGCCGCCCGCCAGAAAGAGCCTCGGAGTTAACTCGCGCGTCCTGCGTGCGAGCGACCAATCAACCGTGCGTCCGGTGCCGCCATAAGTTGCAGCCGAAAAAGCGTCGAGCAGGATAGCTTGCGTTTCATACTCCATCACGCGCTCAGGCGAAAAATCCGCGCCCGCTCTCAAAGCTTTGATGACGTAGCGGTCTTTCAGTAAGCGACAGTAATCCGGCGGCTCGTCGCCGTGCAGTTGAATCGCTCTCACGCCCGACGCGTCAGCCAAGCGCGCGACCTCCAACGGCTCAGCTTCATTCACAAACACGCCGACGCACAACACAGTCGCGGGCAACTGCTCGATAATCTCACGCACGGCATCAGGCTCTATATAACGCGGGCTGCGCCGGTAAAAATTGAAGCCCAAAGCATCCGCCCCGGCCTCGACCGAGAGCAGCGCGTCCGCCAGATTCGTGATGCCGCAAACCTTCACCAAAATCATAGGGTGTAGGGGTTAGGGTGTAGGGTGTAGAAAAGCAAACTTGTCTTTCACTACACCATACACCTTCAATCCTCTTCTTTCCTGTTCAGCAGCGCGCGTAAAGCTTGAGTGGGATGCTCTGCGCGCATCAGGCTTTCGCCGATGAGAAATCCTTTGTAGCCGATGGCGTGCAGCCGTTTGAGATCATCGCCGGTGCGGAGGCCGCTCTCGCTGACGGCCAGAGCATTGCTCGGCATCACACGCGCCAACTGGACTGAGACATCCTGCGAGACTTCAAACGTGCGCAGGTTACGATTGTTGACGCCGATTAATTTCGCTCCGGCGGCAGAGGCTCTGCGCAACTCTTCGGCAGTATGCACCTCCACCAGAGCATCCATCTGTAATTCATCTTCCGTCATGCGAAGCAGGCGAGAGAGAGTCTCATCATCAAGCGCGGCGACGATGAGCAAGAGCGCATCAGCTCCCGCCCCGGCAGCTTCATAAAGCTGGTACTCGTCAAAAATAAAATCCTTCCGCAAGAGCGGAAGCGAGACCGCCGCCCGCACTTCGCGCAAATCTTCTAGAGAGCCTTGAAAGCGATCCTCTTCGGTCAGCACGGAGATTGCCGCCGCGCCGCCCGCCTCATAAAAGCGAGCCATCTCAGCCGGGCGAGCATCCGCGCGAATCACCCCGCGCGACGGCGACGCGCGTTTCATCTCCGCGATGATATTAATACCTTCACGCTCAAGCGCGGAACGAAGCGCGTGCGGCTGCGCCTCACGCCGCACTTCAAGAGCCGACACGCGCAACTCTTCCACCCCGCACAATTCACGCGCACGCGACAAACGCGCTCTCTTCAACTCAATTATGCTCGATAGAAAATTCATAATAAAAATGGTCTTTGTACTTTGATCTTTGGTCTTTGATTGTTTTGCTTATCTTGAATTCCGGCATTCAAGGTTGAGTCGCGTGCAAAGACCAAAGCACAAAGACCAAAGTACAAAGACCAAAACCCAGCTGTTAATAATTCGTTGCTGAAATCAATTGCTCCAATTTCGCTTGGGCTGCGCCTGTGTCTATGCTCTGTTCTGCGAGGCGCGCGGCATGAGAAAGATCGTCTGCGATGCTTCCGACGTAGAGCGCGGCGGCTGCGTTGATAATGACGAGAGCGCGTGCTTCATCGCGCCGCTCTCCGTTAAGAACGGAACGAATGATAGATGCGTTCTGCACAGCATCGCCGCCGCGCAGGTGTTCGAGCGTCCCCGCTTCGAGACCGAAATCGCGCGGCGCGATCTCGAAAGTTTCGACGCTTCCGCCTCTCGCTTCGGCCACGAATGTTTTATCCGCAATCGTCACTTCGTCAAGCCCGTCTGCGCCGTGAACGACCCACGCGCGCTCCGTTCCGAGCTGTGCCAGCACGCGCGCCAGCGGCTCGACCAGTGAGGCGTGCCAGACTCCTATAATCTGTCGCGGCGCGTGCGCCGGATTCGTCAGCGGGCCGAGCAGGTTAAAGGTCGTGTGGACTCCGAGCTGGCGACGCACGCCCGCCACGCGCGCCGTCGCTCCATGATAAAGCGGAGCGAACATAAAGCAGATGCCCGTCTCATTCAGACATGCTTCGGAAACTTCGGGCGTGGCCGAGACCTCTACGCCGAGCGCGGCCAAGACATCCGCGCTGCCCGAACGGCTCGTCGCGGCGCGGCTACCATGCTTGGCGACGGGCAGCCCCGCGCCTGCGATGACAAAGGCGGCGGCAGTCGAAACGTTAAAAGTCTTGGCATGGCTCGACCCGGTTCCGGCTGTGTCTATGAAACACGCGTGGCGAGATTTGATGCGAACCGCGCGAGCGCGCATCGCCGCAGCCATCCCCGCAAGCTCTTCAACCGTCTCGCCTTTGATTGCCAGCGCGACCAGCGCGGCAGCTATCTGCGCGTCCGTCGCTTCGCCCTCAAGCAGCGCGTCAAGCAGCTCAGCCGCCTCCTCTCGCAGCAAATCTTCGCCCCGCATCAAACGCAGCAACAGAGCGCGCAGGCTTCTATCTACAGCTTGCGCTTCATCAGCTTGCGCTTCATCCCTCCGCGCGGGCGTCGGCAATAGCCATCCGGGTCTGGGCATAAAAAGCAGGGGTCAGAACTCAGGACTCAGAAATCAGAATAAAGACAGCGTGCCTTTCATTCTGAATCCTGACTCCTGAGTTCTGTGTTCTGTCCTTCACAGTTTTAAGAAATTTGCGAGCAGGCGTTTGCCTTCGGTTGTCAGGAGCGATTCTGGATGAAACTGTACGCCTTCGAGTTTCATCTTGCGGTGGCGCAAGCCCATGATGATGCCGTCGGGCGTGGTCGCAGAGACCTCCAGACAATCGGGGAGCGACTCGCGCTCGACGACGAGCGAGTGATAGCGCCCGGCTTGAAACCTGTATTCGAGTCCTTCAAAAATCGTCTTGCCGTCATGGCATATTTCCGAAGCCTTGCCATGCACGAGCACAGGCGCGCGCACGACGCGTCCGCCGAAGACGCGCGCGATGGCTTGATGACCCAGACACACTCCGAGAATCGGGATGCGCCCCGCGAAGTGATCTATCATCTGCATCGAGACGCCCGCGTCGTCCGGCGTCCCCGGCCCCGGCGAGATTAAGATCTTATCCGGGCAGCAATCGGCTTCGACCTCCTCGACCGTCACGGCATCGTTACGCCGCACATCCATCTCCTCGCCCATCTCGCCAAGGTATTGCACCAGGTTATAGGTGAAGGAGTCGTAATTATCTATGACTAAAATCATGATAAGAGTCGGGAGACAGAAGACAGGAGACAGAAGGAAAGGCTGAAACCGTTTTTATTCTGTCTTCTGACTTCTGTCTCCTGTCTTCTATTTCAACATTTTCGCTGATTCGTCGTGGTGGCCTTTCAATGCCCACTTCCCGGCGGTCAGGCCGTCGTTATCTTTGGCTCGTGCGTCCGCGCCTTTGTCGAGCAGAGCGCGGATGATCTCCTGATTGCCTCTGTATGCGGCGATCATGAGGGGCGTGCCGCCGCTGTCGTTCTTGATATTCGGGTCTGCGCCGTGCGCGAGCAGCGCTTCAGTCATCTCAGGCTGATTGTTTTCGGCAGCCCACGCGAGAGCCGTGCCGACATCCTTATCACGCGCGTTCACGTCCGCCTTTGCATCGAGCAGAGTCTGCCATGTCTTCATGTCGCCGTTGACTGAAGCATACATCAACGCGGTCGCCCCGACATTTCCCATCGAGTTCACATCCGCGCCATGCTTGAGCAGAGCCTGTATAGCATCCGCTCGGTTCTCAACCGCCGCGCGCATCAACGCCGTCAAGCCCTTGCCATCCGTCGCTTTGATGTCTGCGCCTCCCGCGAGCAGAGCTTCGATGACACCGACCTGTCCACGGCTCGCGGCGGCGATGAGCGCGGTGTCGCCTTTGGCGTTTACGGCATTCGGACTCATTCCGGCTGCGAGAAAGAGTTTGACATTGACGACTTCGCCGTTGCCTGCGTTTTCAATAAAACTTTTTTCATCATACGTGACGCCCTTGAGAGCCAGCTCACGCCGCGCAGTGTCAGGCTCCGGCGTGAACTTCGATTTGTCAATACAGCCCGCCAGCATCAACAGCAACATCAATGAGAAACAGGCCGGACGGATGCGCGCCAACGCGTAGCCGGATGAAAGAAAGGCTTTGCCACGTCTCTTTTCAAACACAGGTCTATGCATGAATCTCGTTCTCCCTGCTCAACTCATTTCACCCCATCCTACTTAGCGCATTGAGCGACGACGGCGCGAGTGATGCGAACGGGCTTGTCCGGTTTCTCGCCGTCGGTCGAAGCTTTGTTGATAGCGTCCACGACTTCCATTCCGCGCTTGACGCGCCCGAAGGCCGCGAACTTTCCATCGAGATGCGAGGCGTCGGCAACGAGTATGAAGAAGTTCGTGGTCGCGCCGTTCGGCGTGTCGGGTCTTGCCATAGAGACTATGCCGCGCTCGTGCTTGACCGCGTTCGGCTCGTCCGCAATCGTGCGCCGCGACCTCTGAGCCAGAGCGGTCGTGATGTTCTGGCTGGTCGAGAGATTGCCGCCCTGCACTACGAAATCTTTGACGACGCGGCTGAAGGTCGTCGTATTCAAAAATCCCGCCGCGACGAGATTCAGAAAATTACGCACGGTTTCAGGCGCGGCCTCCGCCAGCATCTCGATTTCTATCATGCCCGCTTCAGTCTCAAGCGTGACGCACTGCGCCGACATCTTCTCAACCGACGCGCCGTCGAAAGGCTCTGCCGCCGTCGCGGGCGTCTCAGCCGGACGCGCATTGTTCTTCTTCGGAGCCGCGACAGCATCAACACTCTTCGGCGGCTGCGGCGGCGTCTCCTGCCCGACCGCCACCGCGCACGTAAAGCAAATCAACATCACCGCAGAGACACACAGACGCAGTGATGAATGACAAAAAAACGAGAACCGACTGCCAAATGCCAACTGCCAACTGCTCACTTTTTTACAATCCCCTTTCAGCCATCTCAATCGCTTTGACGAGCGCGCGGGCTTTGTTGACCGTCTCTTCAAATTCGCGTGCCGGGACGGAATCGGCGACCACGCCCGCGCCCGCCTGCACCGAAGCCACTCCGTCGCGCATGTGTATCGTGCGAATCGCAATGCACGAGTCCAGATTGTCCGCATAGTCCGTGTAGACCACCGCGCCCGCGTAGATGCCGCGCCGGTCAGGCTCAAGCTCACGTATGATTTCCATCGCGCGAAGCTTCGGCGCGCCCGTCACAGTCCCCGCCGGAAAACACGAAGCGAGCGCGTCAAAGCGATCAAAGCCTTCGCGCAGGCGCGCACGCAGGGCCGTGACCAGATGCTGCACGTGCGAGTAACGCTCGACCTCCATCAGCTCGCCTATCTCGACGGAGCCGTATTCAGCGACGCGCCCCAAGTCGTTGCGCCCCAAATCAACCAGCATCATGTGCTCCGCGACTTCCTTCTCATCCGTGCGCATGTCTTCGCCGAACATCCAGTCTTCGGCCTCGGTCGCGCCGCGCTTGCGCGTCCCCGCAATCGGCCTGTAATCGAGCCGCTGCCCTCGACAACGCACCAGCATCTCAGGCGACGCACCGATGATGGCTTCATCTCCAGCGCGCAGAAAGTACATGTAAGGCGACGGGTTGGTGGCGCGCAGTGCGCGATAGATTGAGAGCGGATCGGCGGTCACCTGTCTGGCGAAACGCTGCGAGAGCACTGTTTGATAACAGTCGCCAGCCGCGATGTGCTCTTTGATTTTTCGCACGCCCTCTTCAAAATCCGTCCGCGCCCAGTTCGACTGAAAGTCTGTTTCGGCCTGATGATCAACTTCAAGACCCGTGCGTTGCGCGGCGTGCGGCGGCGCATCACGGAACAGAATTTTTTCGATTCGCGCGGTCTCCCTGACGGCGCGCTCGTAAAGCTCTTTGAGGCGCGTGTGGCTGCCCTCCGCCTCTTCTGTCAGGACGATGGAGGTTATCTCCATGCGCTGGCGCACGCGGTCAAAGGCGAGCACCGTGCGATAAAACATCCATACGGCATCGTCCTGCAACGAAGCGTCATCGCCCGCGACCTCCAGCGACGGCTCGAACCAGCGCGCGGCATCGTAAGCCAGATAGCCGACCGCGCCGCCTGCGAGCGGAGCCAGACCGCCACGCCGCGCCAGCTCTCGCTCGCTGAAATATTCGCGCACGAAGTCCATCACGCGCACGCCATCCATTCTCTCTATCTCGCCATACTTTTCGATTATCGTCCGGGAGCCACCACCGCGCACAATCATCTGCGGGTTCGCGCCTAGAAAGGAGTAACGCGCGACGCGCTCGCCGCCCTCGACCGATTCGAGCAGGAAAGCGTAGCGCGCATCTCCCGCAACACGCATGAATGCGCCGACGGGCGTCTGCAAGTCCGCCAGCACACTGCGCACGACGGGCACGACATTGCCGCGCCCTGCTTCGTGTATGAACTCTTCAAATGTTGCCGGTTTAAGATCGAACACGTCGCTCAGTATACATGAGACACGCGCTGGCGCATCAGCCTGAACTCATCTACAATGCTGCGCGGTCGCGGGAGGGAAATCGCTGAACGCGCGCGGCCTTTCCGCAATCTTTTATGTCCCGGTTAATGGACTCATCACATGACCGATGCCTTGCTTAACGCGGAGTTGATTCAAAAAAATTTGTGCGCCGCCCCGCACTCACCTTTCGGAGAATAGTATGTTCGTCAAGAGATTCATATCCTTATTTATTATCGCATTATTGCTCGCGGCACAGGCCGCAGCCCAGACGCCCGCCGCGCCCGCGCCGGAGGCGAAGACAGACAAAGGGCAGCAGGAAGAGGCGCAGAAGAAGCTGACGGCGCAGGCTCTTGAGCTAATGGATGCCGTCATCAAAGACTCTGAGCGGTTGACGCTTCCGCAGAATCGCGTCTACGTTTCTGTCACAGCCGCAGAGTTGCTCTGGCAATTTGACGAACAGGAAGCGCGCTCGCTTTTTAAGAATGCTGCGGCAGACTTGCGCACAGTGATGAACGAGGTGGAAGGTGAAGAGATGCCGCGCGCTTATCGTCAGAAGATGGAGCGGTCGCAATTGCGCGAGAAGCTGCTCTTCGCTATCGCGCGGCATGATGCGCGCATGGCTCGCAGCCTTTTGTTGGAGACGCGCCCCGCGCCGTCGCAGAAAAAAGAGCCGGCTTCCCCGATGGACAGCGAAGAGGAATTTGAAGCGCGGCTTGCCGCCGTCATCGCTCAGAACGACCCGACGCAGGCGCTCGAAATGGCGCAGAAGAGTCTCGCCAAAGGATTCTCTTATAACCTGCCCGGTCTCGTCCTTGAGATTCAGAAGAAGGACGCAGAGGCCGCCGCGCAGCTCGCGAGCGATATTCTGACCAAGCTCAAAACCGCCAACCTCTCGTTGAGTCAGGAAGCGTCCAACGTCGCCGTCAGGCTCCTGCAAATGGCGACGGAGCCGCAGCAGGCCAAGAAGAACGCCGGTAAAGAGGTTAAGCCGTTACTGTCTGAACAATCTCTGCGCGAGCTGGCCGAGTTGATCGCATCCGCCGCTCTGAATGCTTCACCCGAAGGGCCGTCGGTTGATTACGGCTCTGTCATGTCGCAGCTTGAAAAATATGCGCCGTCACGCGCGCAGCAACTTCGCCGCAGGGGACAGACGGATGACGATGGCGATGAAATAGCCGAAGACGGCCAATCGTGGCAACAGTATCAGAAGATGATAGACTCAGGCGATATAGAAGAATTGCTCGCCGCCGCGGAGAAATCCGGGCCGGGATTGCGCGAGGCATACTATCGTCAGGCCGCTTTCAAATTGGCTAACGACGGCAAGAGCGACCGCGCCCGGCAGGTTATCACAGAGCACATCACAGACGTAGACCAGCGAAAACAGATGCTCGCGGAACTGGACAGGGTGGTTCTCACGGCGTCTGCGTCACAGGGCAATATGGACGAGACCAGAAAATATCTCGCACGCGCCTCAACGAACGAAGAGCGCATCGCTGCGCTGGCTCAATTAGCGACGGCCGTCGCGCAGAAGGGCGACAAAAAGATCGCGCTGCAACTGCTTGAAGAAGCGCGCACGCTCAGCTCCGGTCGCGCCAGATATTCGCGCCAGCTTTTCGCTCAACTACAGATCACACGCGCCTATGCGGCGGTTGACCCGCCGCAGAGCTTTGCGATTCTTGAGCCGACGATAGATCAATTGAACGAATTGATTGCCGCAGGGATTCTGCTCGGCGAGTTCTTCGGCGAAGAGGAAGTCGTGCGTGATGACGAGCTGGTAATTCAACCCATGTTCCAGATAGTCGAAGGATTCCAGCAACAGTTCGGCAAAGATTTGAACCTGCTGGCGCGCTCAAACTTTACGCGCACCAAAGACGCCGCTGAAAAATTTCAACGCTACGAAGTTCGCCTGCTGGCACGCCTGCTCGTCGCGCAGAGCGTCCTCGCGCAGAAGCCGGAAGATGCGCTCAAACCGGCCAACGGCAACGCGCCCCCCTCAATACCGGAGACCGCCATTAAAACGCAGGACGCGCCGTGAGTTTTAGCTCGAATCTGATTTCAAAAAGCAGCGGGGCAAGCCCGCCTTCTGACCTGTGAGACATGCAAGCCTGAGAGCTAATCTCTCAAGATAGAATACCTCAAAGGTCGGGAAGGGCGGCTTCCCCCCGCTGCTTAGAAAATATCTCTCAACTCTCAGCCTACCCGCCGACCATCCTGTTCGAGAGCCACTGGCCTCCGTCCACGACCAGCACCGCGCCGTTGATAAAGCCCGCGCCGTCCGAGCAGAGGAAGACACACGCCTGCTCCACGTCGCGTATGCGACCGAAGCGGCCTAACGGAACGCTCCGCTTGAGCTTCTCTTTGACCGCCTCAGGCACCAGACGCGACATGCCTTCAGTATCTTCGATGGGGCCGGGCGCGACGGCGTTGACGCGTATGCCGTGCCGCCCCCATTCGACCGCCAGGTTGCGCGTCAAAGCGTCCACACCGGCCTTCGCTGCGGAGACATGTATTTGATAAGGCGTGCCTAGGTAATGCAGCGTCGCGCTGATGTTCAAAATCGAGCCGCCGCTTTTTTTAAGCTCCGCGAAGGCCGCGCGGCAGACATTGAACGTGCCTTTCAAATCTATATCAATGACAGTTCCAAAACCGTTCGGCGACAGCTCTTCAGCCGCGCACAAGAAATTCCCCGCCGCGCCGTTGACCAGAATATCCAGACGCCCGAAGCGTTCGACCGTCTGAGCGATGGCGCGCTCGACCTCTTCCGGCTGGCGCACATCCGCCGCGACCGCGAAAGCCTCTCCGCCGCCCTCGTTAATCTTCGCAGCAGCCGGTTCGAGATGCTCCATACTGCGAGAAACGAGCGCGACCTTCGCTCCGCTCTCCGCCAGAGCGCGAGCCACGCCGCCCGTGATGCCAGTTCCCCCGCCCGTCACAAACGCCACGCGGCCTGCCAGGATATTTTCAGCGTAAATGTTTTGAGTCATATTTTTATCTTTACGATACTCGAAGCAATAAGGCTTTGATTTCTCTGTACTGAACGTAAACGCAGAGTGCCGGACAAACTAAAAGTCACTCGTTGCCAGCACTCTGCGTTAGCTCTTAGTAGTGAAGCACTGCGGAGTAGCGATCATTTAAATCCGATACCGTATTACTGTCGGCGGACAGTGTGAGCGTGTGCTGTCCCTGTGTAAGCTGGACTTTAATGTAGGCCGGAACCACAGCTCGGTGCGTGGCGTTGCCGTTCGACCAAATTTGCGCCTTGCCGATGACATTGCCGTCAAGCTTGACTACGATTCCAATTAATACGCCGGTTGATTGGGTCCAGATTGAGCCATTGACTTCCAGATACATAGGCGAGTCACCCGGTGCGTTGAAAGTGGCGGTGATGGGCAGCGGCCCCGCTTGAGAAATGATGGCTTGTATTGCCATAGGGGAACTCCTTCTGTCGTTGCAGACTTGAGCGGATGTAGGGTGTTAGAGCACGGGCAAGTTATTATTTTCGCGTCCGTGTTGTCAATGAGATTCCCCGAATCAGAACCGGGCTGGACGAACGCCTGACAGATGACTTGGCCTCTTTGTTAGCAGCCCGACGCCCGAATTCAGCCGCCCGCGCGAACAGCCTTCAACATAATCCAAGCAGACAACGATGAAAGCCATGCTATCTCGGGGTCGGGTTGAATGAGGTGTTAGCTTGCCTGCGCTCTCGCAAATTCAAGCTTCATTATCTGCGAGACTATCTCCAGAGGTTTATGGCAGAACCGCTCAACTCCTGCCTCGACAAGCTCTGCTTTTGAGCCGTAGCCATAAGTGACGCCCAACGACGAGACAGCGTTTCTCTTAGCAGCAATAACATCGTGCTTCCGATCTCCCACCATAATTGTTTCATTCGACGACAACATATGCTTCTCAAGCAATTCTCTTATCAGTTCGGCCTTATCATCTAAACGGCCATCTAATTCGTTACCATGTATCTCGACAAAATATCTCCCCAATGAGAAGTGCTGTAATATTTTTTCAGCATATACCTTCGGCTTCGACGTGGCGACGAACAGTCTGTAAGACATGGCTTGAAGCTCCGCCAACATCTGCGGCACATCCGCGTAAACAGTATTCTCGAACAGGCCTATAGTAGAGAACCGCTCACGATAGAGTGATACCGCTCGTTCAATTAAATCTTCATCTGAAGAATTACAAATTGCAGTAAAGCTCTGCCTTAGAGGCGGGCCGATATAAGAGGTTAATTCTGTGAAAGATGGGCAACGGAGATTAAGAGTCTCTAATGAATATTGAATACACCGAACAATTCCTTCTGCCGGATCGGTTAATGTGCCGTCAAGGTCAAAAAGAATGTTTCTTATTCTTTTCACATGCCTCCTAAAGATAAGCTAACCTTCGGCAATCTAACGCCGGGCATCACCCGCGCCCCAATCTAACGTTGATGAGAGGCGTGGTGAAGGGGCGTCGGGTGCATGCCGGGCGTTAGATGGCGACTATCGTATGTACTCGTATCATCGGCAGAAATGAGCCGCAGCTTTACGCACCACTCACATGGGAAAGTATCTGCTCCTGATTGGCAAGGATGCGCTCCTGATTTTTCTGTATTTGCTCCTGGTTAGTCAGAATCTGATCCAACTTATCCTGATTGGATCGAATCTGCTCCTGGTTCGCCTTTATCTCTTCCTGATTGGCAAGGATAGTTCGTTGGTTGGCAAGCACTTGGTCGTCGGACATGGAAAACTGCCTCCTGCGGTAGATGTGTAGAACGCATATTTTATACTTGAAGTCGCAACGAGTAGCCAGGTCAATTTATGAAGGAGGGATTGATACGCCCCACTCCAAACTAGAAAGGAGTATTAATACGACCCATCCTTGGATAGCGCAATATTTTGTTTGCCGCGGCGCGCTTTTAGTCCAACAGTTCGATTGAATCGTGTTTCGTCAGTATTCCTTCGACTAATACAGCACAATAAACACCGGCAAAGTTATCATGTGCCTGAGCGACTTTGCGTAATACTTCCGGGTTGTGTTCGCCGGTGTCAGGGTTGAGCGAAATCATCTTACAGCGCGGGTCGCGCTCAAGAATCATAATCGTCGCCTTTGAACCGATGCGCAAACGGCGACCGACAAAATTATCTTCGGCAAATCCGCCGCCCTCCGACGCGAGATTGAAATAGACGTTTGATCGAAACCGCCGTTTATCAATCGGCATGCTCAATTCCGATTCAACCTGTCGAACGGTTTGTAGGCTGATTAACGAGACCGGGCGGCAATCGGTTAAGGCGCGGTCTGACCGCACGAGTGTTAGTTGATTCTTTTCGCTGATTCCTTTGCCGAGTAGTTTTATAAGCGCCGGATCATCAACGGAAACGATTTCGCCTGACGGAGTAACAACGTCTAAAACCATATCTTCCGCATCACCGTTGGCAGGGGTAACGCCGGGCGCGATGCTTATTGCTTCGGTCAAATTCGGCGGTTTTGACGCTCGCTCCGGGTGACGAAATTGCGGGCGATAAAGCAGCATCTGTTGCTGCACATTCGCGTTCAAATACGGGAAGCCTTTGCGTGCGGCGGAATTCTTGAAGGCGTAGCACCGGTCGCCATAGATGCCGGGAAATCCCATAAAGACTTCGGGTATTTCCTCGCCGCGCATACTTTTAACCGGATAGCGCCATAAACTTTCGACAGTTCCGATAGTCGTCATATCAAAATCTCATTTTAGCTTCCCGGCATTTTGCAGACTTATCCAACACCTGAATTAACCGGGCGCGGGCGAAAGCCATTCAAGATTAACCGTAGGAAGAATGATGAAAGCGACGCTATTCGCGCTCCGGTTGAATGAGTGGTTAGGCGTCTTGCTTACGTCTGTCAAGCATCAATGCTTTGATGGCACATACCATTGCACCCACGACCAAGAGAATGCGTAGGTAGTTGCCGTAGGCCCATTCTCTTGCAGCCTTCTCCAGCGTTTCCGGCGGCGTGTGCATCGGATCATGAAACAATATGGCGTTGCGGGGATAGTGGAATGTGAAAGTGACGACATCGCCTGCAACAATCAAGACTAATGCAAGAATCAGCCACCACCTTCGACCAGCCGGTCGCTTCCAATTAAGTATTACTGAGATAAGAATTGATAGTTGCGTTAAAGGCGCGATCAAGCGAAAGAAGTTTCCCGGATTTGCCACTGCCATGAACTGACGGAAATGTTCGAGGGATTGAGGAACGCCGACGCGGAAGTTCGGAGCAAGGACGATAGACTCGTAAAGACCGGCCCCGAAGAGAGCGCCGATGAAGATTACTGCTAAGCATAGTATGATCTCTTTTAACTTTGACATCTGAGCCTCCTATACTGACGCCTAACGCTCGAATTAACGGGGCGCGGAAACAATGAACCAGGCCTCCAAGTCTAGCGATGACATACAAGCCATTGCCGCTCCGGTTCAATGAGTTGTTAGATTGCGTTTTAGATTTCATATTCAGGGAAATTGCGGATAAGTCGGGTGAACGCTTTTAACATCGCTCTTATTTTCTTCTAAGTCTTCCAGTTCTTTCGCCTTTTTGAAATCCGCTTCAGCCAGCGATTTTTTGCCGTGATTGTAATAAAGCCAACCGCGAATGTAATAATATACCCAATGGTCTGAGTCTAATTCAATTGCTTTGCTGTAATCTGCAATAGCTTTGTCAAAATTCATCCGGGAAGCATAGATGAATCCTCGACCGCTGTAGCCGGTTTCATCATAGGGATTTAGTTCAACTGCTTTGTTGTATTCTGCAAGAGCCTTATCAAAATCCTGTTGAGCAACATATACCGATGCTCGACCGCTGTAGCCGCTACCGCTTTTCGGATTCATTTCAATTATTTTGTTGTAATCTGCAAGAGCTTTATCAAAATCGCGTTTTTGAAGATATACAGGGGCACGGTTTTCATAAGCATTATCAAGATACATACGTCTTCGATAACCGGCGGCTCTAGTTTCTTGGGCGGTAACTTCAATGGCTTTGTTAAATACTATAATTGCCCGGTCATAATCTTTCTTTACTAAAAAATAGAGTAATCCCAACGAAATATACGTTTGGAAATAGTTGGGATTTAACTCTATTGCTTTGTTAAAGTCCTGAATCGCTCGATCCGGTTCTTGTACAAAATAAATACGTCCACGGTTTAAATACGCTGCCCCGTCGCTCGGATTAGATTCAATCATTTTTGTGTATTGAGCTATCCGGCGCTCATAACCTTTTTCCTTACATTCCAGTGCAACTGAGCTTCCGTATTCAATAACCAGACAATCGTAATCCGTTTCTTTACATTTGGAAGTCTGCCCATTTTGTCCAGGGGAATTAACGACGAAGAAACCAAACAGTAAAACCAACAAATTAGTTTTAAAAAGAAGGCGTTTGTCAGATTTTTTCATGGTTCTATCTCCTGGCTTAACAAGGTAGGCCAACGATAATAAGCAGAGAAGAAATATAACGCTCGAATTAACGCGGCGGGAAGCATTGTATCAAGCATCCAAACTGGCGAATGACATCCTAGCTCATTCCGCTCGCGTTCAATGAGTTGTTAGGTTTCGTATATCGCAGCCATTCTTTATTTCCTCAGCCTTCAATGTTGATTCTATCATGCAGCGCGCCCAACGCCGCAGGGCGATTCAACTCGCCTGAGCCTCAACGTTCGACGCTGGAGCGAGGCTCACAGCATTCAAGATGCTTTAGCACGCAAGTAATCTTCCGCTTCGTTAAAGTTCAGGATAGTTGATTTCATGCTTTGATCTTTACCATTCAACAGCAACCTAACGCCCGGCATCACCCGCCGCGCATTCAATGTGATTAGCGGCAAGTTCTCGATGAGAGCCGCGCTATTCGCGGTCGGGTGCATGCCGTTGTTAGATGTCGCCTTGCGCTTTCGATAACACATCCCATGACACATAGGTCGGCGGGAGACTGCTCTTCACATAAAGAATCAAAGCAGCCACACTGCCGACCTACGCTTGAATCCCGACATTATTACTAGGGAGAACCTAGCTAATAACATCTCCATCTGGAATTGAATCCAGTAAAATCCTAGGAACCCTATAAATGCGGTTCCATGCAAAGTGGTATTTGTTCATAGCCGCGGGACTCGCAATAGCTCTCTTGCGACCGTTGTCAATCAGGAAAACGGTTCCGGGGCCGTGCACGGTTGCTAAGACAGCTCCATTCGAAATAGCGGGGCCGCTGGTAATGTCATTCACATTAATGTCAACCACGATCCCATTCCAGTCACGAAACAAATTGTTGTATGTCTCGGGGTTTGGAATTGCTCTTTTATAACCTCTATCTATTAGCCAAACCGTTGATGGGCCTGGAAGCGTCACCCGAAGTCCGTTCAGATCAGGGCGTGTGCCTCCAAACATGGCCTCTTCAAGACCTATGCCCACCTCTTCCGGCTCTGTTTTCACTTCTAAAGCTGCGGCATCAGCAAATCTGTGCTCAGTCATTGGTTTGCTCCTTTGTAGCAATGGGGTGTGGGGCCAACAAGGAAAGGCTTGTTAGCAGGACAATGCGCTTAAAACGCGCAAAAAGTAGCTTGGTCTGCCTTCATTGTCAACAGTTTTGTTCTTCAGCCGCGCGTGAGCATGAAGACATCTAACGCTCGAATTAACGCGGCGGGAA
>CAXTPS010000017.1:0-98339 GCA_964246305.1 uncultured Pyrinomonadaceae bacterium | reverse complement strand
AAGAGTCTCGGCAATCAGAGTGGCATCGCTATTACCTTGCATGCTGTGGCTAATGTATTACGTTCTCAGGGAGAACTAGCTGAGGCACGGCGGCTTTATGAGGAAAGTCTGGCAATCACAGAGAAGCTTGGCGATAAGAGTAACCTTGCGCTTATTTTCTATAATCTGGGTTTGCTGGAAGAAGAAGAAGGCAACACGACCGAAGCGAAGAGATTATGGCGCGAGGCGTTGAGCATGTTTGAGCAGCTTGGCTCGCCCTATGCTGAGATGGTGCGGCGAGCGTTGGAGAGATTGGAGGGCGAAGATTCCTGAAGTTGTGGCAGGGCGCAGATCACATGGCGGCGGGGCAAGCTTCCCTGATGGATTAACGCTTGCGGCGCGTGCTGGATTGGCGTTTGATGCCGGTGTGGCGGGCTGTGCCGGGGAGTTTGGCGGGGAGGCCTAGGTCGTCATCTATCAGGTCTTCGACGTGGAGTCCGGCGACGCGGGCGTAGCGTAGGAGAATCGGCAATGGCGGCTCGCGTGTCCCTCGTTCGTAGTCGGAAATCCTGTTGTAAACAATCATATCCTCAACATCCAAACGCTTGAGCATCTCCGATTGAGAGAGTCCGAGCGCAGACCGAAGTTGTAGAAGCTTTTCGGCAAGCCGTTCTGCTCTCTGACGTGCTGCGCCCATCAGGAGTTACCTCCCGATAGAGCTACAACTATAGAACAGAGCTTGCGTTTATACCGCGTAGGGTATAAAGTATGCTTGCGTAGCTGCTTCGCCGTGAGTATGAACCTTTCATGCTCAACGGCGATGCTCATCACTCGACTTTGAGGTTGAGGCGTGAGCCGCGCATATACCGTTGCTCTTAGTTGTCAAATACGAAAGCAGCGTCAAGATAGCAGAACCCACTGCCATCCGTCACGTTTTTCAGGGCGGTTGCCTCGCTCGAAACACGCAGACGATGAGAGAAGCCGAAGAGAAGCCGCTTTGGGGGCGAATGCATGAGAGCGGTTATTTCTTTTACTGCCCGCGCTGTGCGCTTTCGTTCCCGCATCCGCCGCACATCGAATCGTTCTATCAGATCGGCTATGGCCTTTGCTGGTATTGCATGGTCTGGACACCGATCACGGGCCGCGACCGCAGGGGCATTGTCAGAGTTAATCGAAAGGGCGAACTCTATACGCACTACTACGCCGAAGAGGATAGGCGGAAGGCTCTGGAACATGAGCGTCTGGTGCGGCGATTGTGCGGGATGGATAAACCAAAGGGAAAAGATTGAGGCAAGAAAGATCACGTGTATCTCTTTGCGCCTTTGCGGGAGAATAAAAGTTTCCCGCAAAGGCGCAAAGGCGCAAAGAAAGCACGCAAAGAGTTGAATGCCGCTCGCTCTTTGCGTGTTTCTGCTTTGCGCCTTGCTGTGTTTGACAAATGGATGATTTAGAATTATTCTAATTCCAAGTTAACAACCATGGCTAAAGGCACAGGAGAACAGGGTGGCGGGGGAACGTTGACGCGGCAGAGGGATGCTGTGTTGCGTGTGATCCGCGAGAGCGAGGAGCATCTGACGGCGGGCGAGATTTATGAGCACGCGCGGCGGGTGTTGCCTTCGATCAGTTATGCGACGGTGTATAACTCGCTGAGGTTTCTGACGGAGGCGGGGTTGGTGCATGAGGTCAAGTTCGGGAGCGGCGCGAGCCGTTATGACCGCGAGACTGAGAGGCACGACCATGCTATCTGCAATGAGTGCGGCAGGCTGGTGGATTTCGATTTGGGTCTGTCGGCGGAGTTGATGAGGACGGCTGCGCGTCGTTCTCATTTCAAGGCCGAATCCATTCACCTGACCCTGAGAGGTTTGTGCCCTGATTGTCGAACTTAAAAAAGTGAAGCTCGATTTTTATGATGAAGTTTTTGCGCGCAGGGTGTAGCTCTGAAAACTTTGCGCGCGGTGAAAATAAAATTTACTGATGATTCAAATGGAGGAGTAATGCAAGCAACAGCAGAAGCAAGACAAACAGCGATGGTCGGCCAGCCCGCACCGGATTTCGATATGGCCTCGACCAAAAACATGGAGAAGCTGAACGAGAACGTCAAGCTTTCCGATTACAGTGGCAAGTGGTTAGTCCTCTTGTTCTATCCGCTAGATTTCACTTTCGTCTGCCCGACGGAGTTGACGACGTTCAGCGACCGCTACGAGGATTTCGTAGGCATCGGCGCGGACATCATAGGCGTCTCGACCGACTCGGTTCACTCGCACCGCGCGTGGGTCAACACGCCGCGCGACAAGAACGGCGTCGCAGACCTCAAGTACCCGCTCGCATCGGACTTGACCAAGCAGGTCGCAAGCGATTACGGCGTGCTGATTGCGGACAAGGGCATCGCACTGCGCGGCCTCTTCGTGATTGATCCGGAAGGCACCTTGCGTTACAAGGTCGTGCATGACCTGAACGTCGGACGCTCTGCCGAAGAGACCTTGAGAGTCATACAGGCTTTGCAGACCGGCGGCCTCTGTCAGGCCGAGTGGAAGCCGGGACAGGAAACGTTGAAATCGTAAAAGACAGTGACGAGTGATGAGAAACAGATGCTAGATGCCGGATGTCCGATGTTAGTAAAAGTAGTTACCGGCATCTGACATCTCTTCTCTTAGCATGGGAGTTGAAATTATGCCGATGAGAATTGGAACGGAGATGCCGAGCCTTGACGGGGCGACCGAGTGGTTCGGCGGGACGCAGGCGCATGCGGAAGCGTTGAGCGCGGGTCGTCCGACGCTCGTGCATTTCTGGGCTGTGAGCTGCGGCATCTGCAAAGAGAACATGCCGCGCATAGCCGAGTGGCGGGATAAGAACAGGGACGCGGGCCTGAATGTGGTGGCGGTTCACATGCCGCGTTACGAAGCCGACACGGATGTCGAAGCCGTGCGCGAAGCCATCTCGAATTACAACATCACAGAGCCGTGCGCGATTGATAACGGGCACAAGCTGCGCGACGCTTTTCAGAACGAGCAGGGCTACGTGCCCGCGTATTATCTCTTCGATGCGGAGGGAAAGCTGAAGAGCTTTGCAGCGGGCGAGCGCGGATTCAGTATGGTCTCGGCTGCGCTCGATAGAATGCTGGCGACCGCCGCACAGGCGCAGTAATCATAGCTACAAATAATCGCTTCCGGGCAATCAGGCAGAACCGCCTTAAGCATTAAACTTTGTTCGGCTTGATTGCCTAAATTTTTGAGCGTATATTCTCTTCCAGTAAAGCCTGTTTCAGAGTCTTTCCCAAACCCCTTTGCGAGACTCTTACCCAATGCATCCGATCTATAGCTTTGTTGAGGCTTAGCTGTGCCCTCGTAAGGCCATTCAGACAAAGGAGTAAGGCCATGATGCCTCGTGTTTTCGCATTAACGTCCAATTTTCAAAAGCTGTTTAGATTATCTCTCGCCGCGCTTTGTTTGATGAGTTTGGGAACTGTCGAGACTTTCGCGCTGACGCCGTGCGCCGCGCCGCTCGCCGCCGGCTTCAGAACCAGAACCGTCTTCATTGATGCCACAGCCTACAACGGTTCCCCCGGAAGCATCGCCGCAGGCGATTTCAACAACGATGGTTTCGCGGACGCCTTCGTGCCTGTGGCTAATGACGCTTTCACGGTCAGCAATCAGCTCTTCAGATTTTTAGGCAACGCCAACGGCCTCTCGTTGATGAGCTTTAACAACGTCATACGCAACCCGGCGGACACCGCCGTCACCGATTTTAATAATGACGGCAAGCTCGACCTGATTCTCACGACCGGAAGTACGATCCAGACGCTGGTCGGTGACGGCTTGGGCGGACTCACGCAGGTTGCGACCTATACGGTTACGGGCAATTCGCTGGCGGTGGGCGATTTCAACGCCGATGGTAAATCGGACATCGCCGTCGCGCCATCCACTTCCGGCATTCCGGGCAGAGTCTCGATCTTGACCGGCTTCGGAACGGGCACGTATGCCGCGGCGTTCGATACGCCGACGGGCGACGCCCCGCAAGACCTCAAAGCCGCAGACCTGAATGGCGACGGCAAGCTCGATCTGATAACTGCCAACGGCACGAACGGCGTCTCCGTGCTCCTGAATAACGGGACAGGCTCTTTTTCCTTCCCCACGAATTACGCGACAGGGCTTAATCTTCCCTCCGCGATTGCGGTGGGAGATTTCAACAACGACACCAAGCTAGATGTGGCTGTGACTAACTGGACATTCGGAGGCGTCCCTTACAATCCCCCTTCAATGGCAATTCTGCTCGGCAACGGTACCGGGGGACTGGGCACGGCGACGACCCTGAATCTCGGCGTCAACTTTCGGGACATGGTCGCTGGAGATTTTACGGGCGACGGAAATTCAGACCTTGCCGTATTGAGTAGTATTCAAACGGCAATCAGTGCAAACAATCCATCCACAGTCGTCGTGCTGGCGGGCAACGGGTCCGGAAGCTTCTCCGTCGCCAGCACGACGGGCGTCGGCCACAGCGCGCGCTCGCTTGCCGCCGGTGACTTCAATAATGACGGAAAGCTGGATGTGGTCGTCGCGAATGGGCCGCGCTTAATGAACACAGCCGCAGACGTTTCAGTCTTAACGGGCAGTTGTAACGCTCCGCATATCAAGAGCGATTATGACGGAGACGGCAAAGCCGATGTCGCCGTCTGGCGTCCCTCCGACGGCAACTGGCGTATTCTCCAAAGCTCCGACAACACTCTCAGGATTCAGCAGTGGGGCGGCGGCAGCTTTGGCGATAAGCCTGTCCCCGGTGATTACGACGGCGACGGTAAAGCCGATCTCGCAGTCTGGCGTCCATCCAACGGCGCGTGGTATGTCCTCAGAAGCTCGGACAACAGTCTGTATGCGGTGGCGTGGGGAACCTCAGGCGACCGGCCTGTGCCGGGAGATTACGACGGAGACCGCAAGACAGACCTCGCCGTGTATCGTCCGAGCACGGGCGCGTGGTATGTGCTGAGAAGCTCGGACTCGACTTTCTACGGGATAGGCTTCGGCCTGAGCACGGACAAGACAGTGCAGGGAGACTATGACGGAGATGGCAAGACTGACCTTGCCGTCTGGCGTCCCTCTTCGGGTTACTGGTATGTGCTCAATAGCGCGGACAGCTCTTTCCTTGCGACAGCGTGGGGCACAAACGGCGATACGCCCGTGCCCGGAGACTACGACGGCGACAGCCGGAGTGACTATGTTACCTATCGTCCGAGCACGAATCGCTTTTATGTGTACAGGCCGGATGCGCCGAGCCAGTATCTGGAATACACACTCGGGACGAATGCGGACACGCCCGCGCCAGCGGATTACGACGGGGACGGGCTAACGGACATCGCTATGTGGCGACCAACTCAGGGAGTGTTCAGTTACATCAAGAGCTTTACCGGAGAGCGTGTCACTTCAAGCGCAGTCGGGACGACGGGAGATATAGAGGTCTCAACTCCATACGCTCCCGAATGAACCGCTGAACTTGCGTGTGAAGAGATAACGTAAATGTAATGTATTGCCCGGGAGCATTGTTCCCGTTAAGTTACACCAAAGGTCTTATGACAACCGGTTAAGGCCATTTGCTGTTAAGGAGTAAATATTATGCCTCGTAAGCTACGATTCTCGAAAAAGCTAACGGCTTTTTTCAGTGTGTTCTTCTCGATACTTTTTTTGATGAGCCTGAGCGTCTCAAAAGTTCAGGCTCTGACGCCCTGCACGGCTCCGAGCGCGGCAGGCTACAGGGCCAGAACAATCAGCCTGTCAGCCGGATTCGGAGGGTGGATACTTTTCCCTGCCCTCGCGGTTGGAGATTTTAACGGCGATGGTAAAGCAGATGTGGCGGCTCCCGCGCATGACGTTAATGACGGTAGCAATTCGCAGCTTCGCATCTATCTGGGTGACGGGTCGGGCGGTTTTACCTTTGGTAATTTCTATACGACGGCTGTTGGCAGACCATCTTCCATCGCCACCGCTGATTTCAATAACGACGGCAAGCTCGATCTGGTTGTCGGCAATGAATCCAAGATACAGATTCTGGCCGGCTCGGGAACCGGGAGCTTTTCATCCGTCATTACCTACGCCGTCGGCGGCTACGCGCTGACCACAGGCGATTTCAATGCTGATGGCAAGCAGGACATAGCCTCCATTCCATTCGCCGCTGTTCCGGGCAGGGCTTCAGTGTTGATGGGATTCGGAACCGCCACTTTTGCTGCTCCTGTTGACACGCCAACCGCAGACTTTCCGAGAACCGTCAAGACAGGAGATTTTAACGGCGACGGCAAGCCGGACTTGATTACTGCCAACGGCTCTAGCGTCTCTGTGTTATTGAATACGGGCACGGGTAATTTCGCTCTGCCTGCTAACTTCAATACGGGCGCCACGCACTCAACCTATCTCACGCTGGGCGACTTCAACAACGACACCAAGCTTGACGTAGCTGTCGCCAATGATGCCGTTAGCGGCGTTCCATATGGCGCGCCTTCCATCTCAATCCTGCTCGGCAACGGCATGGGAGGATTGGGCGCGGCGACGACTCTTGATCTGGGCGTCAACTTTTCCAGACTGGTCACGGGAGATTTTAACGGCGATGGAAATCTCGACGTGGCAGGAGTGACGCGGATTCAGGTGACGGGAATCTCTGATCCTGTGCCGGGAACAATCGTGACGCTGGCGGGCGACGGGTCTGGCGGCTTTACTATCTCCAATACGACCGGCGTCGGCTATAGTCCTCAAGGGCTTGCCTCCGGCGATTTCAACAGCGACGGCAGACCTGATCTGATCGCGGGCAACAGTGGCCGCTCAAGGTTCGTGGACGGCGATGGCTCTGTGTTGCTCGGTAGTTGTAACGCTCCGCATATCAAGAGCGATTATGACGGAGACGGCAAAGCCGATGTCGCCGTCTGGCGTCCCTCCGACGGCAACTGGCGTATTCTCCAAAGCTCCGACAACACTCTCAGGATTCAGCAGTGGGGCGGCGGCAGCTTTGGCGATAAGCCTGTCCCCGGTGATTACGACGGCGACGGTAAAGCCGATCTCGCAGTCTGGCGTCCATCCAACGGCGCGTGGTATGTCCTCAGAAGCTCGGACAACAGTCTGTATGCGGTGGCGTGGGGAACCTCAGGCGACCGGCCTGTGCCGGGAGATTACGACGGAGACCGCAAGACAGACCTCGCCGTGTATCGTCCGAGCACGGGCGCGTGGTATGTGCTGAGAAGCTCGGACTCGACTTTCTACGGGATAGGCTTCGGCCTGAGCACGGACAAGACAGTGCAGGGAGACTATGACGGAGATGGCAAGACTGACCTTGCCGTCTGGCGTCCCTCTTCGGGTTACTGGTATGTGCTCAATAGCGCGGACAGCTCTTTCCTTGCGACAGCGTGGGGCACAAACGGCGATACGCCCGTGCCCGGAGACTACGACGGCGACAGCCGGAGTGACTATGTTACCTATCGTCCGAGCACGAATCGCTTTTATGTGTACAGGCCGGATGCGCCGAGCCAGTATCTGGAATACACACTCGGGACGAATGCGGACACGCCCGCGCCAGCGGATTACGACGGGGACGGGCTAACGGACATCACTATGTGGCGACCAACTCAGGGAGTGTTCAGTTACATCAAGAGTTTTACGGGACAGCAGTTCACATCAAGCGCAGTCGGGACGACCGGAGATATAGAAGTCTCAACTCCGTATGCTCCTGAATGAGCGGACGAAGGAGGAAAAAGTTTCCCGCAAAGGGGCTGGTGGCGCAAAGGCGTTGAGCGATTCCTTATCTTGAATGCTTTCTTTGCTCCACCAGAGCCTTTGCGGGAAACTGTCTTTTTCTTCTTCACGTTTGAAACTGAACCACTACTTGTTTATGAGACGGCTTCGAATGCTGATTGAGCTTTGTGTGCTTTTCTTTGCGCCTTTGCGGGAAATTTTTTGAGTTTCAAGAAGAGAACTGTCTGATGATGAGCGAGAGCAGGTACAGGCTGAGCGCGATGGAGCCGAAGAGCAGGACGAGCAGGATTAGAATAATCATCGAGACGAAGAGCCAATCGCTCAGTCTTCCGCTTTTGGCTTCATCAGCCGAAACGGTTGCGCGCTGGCGCAGCAGCTCGACGTTCATCTGATTCGACTTCCAGACGGCGTCAAACAGATCGCCGACGACAGGCACAGCTCCGAACAGATAATCTATCCCGATGTTAAGTCCCATGCGCAGGAGCGTGACCTTCGGGACTCTATAGCGGACGCCCGCCGCCAGTATGTAGAAGGAGACGACCGTGGTCGCGGTATCGCCGACGCCCGGAATCAGCCCGACCAGCGCGTCAAGCCCGAACTTCCACCCGACGCCCGGAATGCGAAACAGCCCGTCCATCCAGCGGCTTATCTGAGTCAGACTCTCCTCTATCTCGACCGCGCGCTTCTGCACCGGCTGACCGCGTCTAGGCTCAATCTCTTCCTTCAATTTGTATTCTCTCATCAATTAAAATTCTCAAGTCTAAAGTCTTAAAGCTTTGACTCCTGACTCCTGACTTCTGACTCCTATCTCTAACGTATCCGCGTCATCTGCTGCCAGAAGAACCTGCCGAGACGTGAGAGGGCGTTGTGGTCATTGCTCTTCTGCGCGTTCGGATTGATGCCGAGCGCGGCGGCGAGCTGCGGGTCTGGCGGCGCGATGTCCTCGTCGCCTCGCTTGCTCGAAAGCCAACGCTGAAAGATACGCGCCACAGCGCGCCTCTGCGCGAGCGGAGCTTCGGCGATGAATGCTCCGCGCAGATCATCCATCTCTGCTATCTCAAGCGCGTTGGTCTTATAGTAACTCCTCAGAGCGGCGAAAAATTTTTCGTCGCCGAGAGTTTTGCGCAGCTCCGTGAACATCAACGCGCCCTTGCTGTTGACGATAGCCGCGTATTGAAAAAAGTTTCGATACTCGCGCGCGGCATGATCCGCAGTCATGTCTTCGCCGCCGAAGGTTCTGTAAATTTTATAGACGCCGCGCAACTGATCTTCGAGCGCGAGCGCGGCGCGCTCTTCGCCATGCGCCTCTTTGTAATAAAAGAGCGCAGACCAATTCGAGAGAGCTTCATCAAGCACCGGCGAGCGTTCGGGGTCGTTGCCGACCGCCGCGCCCCACCACTGCTGCGCGACGGAGTGAGCCACAGTCCATTCCAGACTGTCTTCGACCGACGCGCGCTGCTCGCGCACAAGCTCAGGCAGATTGCGCACAGTCTGCGAATCGAAATCCACATAGAACGCGCTCGCAATCGCCGCGAAGCCGGAGAACTCGACGCCGCCAAGCCCCGCGACGAGCGGAGCTTCGGCAATGCTCACCTGCTTATACGGCAGCTCGCCGAAACGCGCCGCGTAATTCTCGACCGCCGCCGCGGCAATGCCTAGCACGCGCCGACCGACCACTTCGCGCTCGGCAGTATAAATCGAACGGACGCGGACGCCCGCCGCCGTGCGTTCCTGCGAGCGCAGGTTACGACCGGCGATGATGGCAAAGCTGCGCAGCTTGTCGCCGGTAAAGACAAAACTGTTCGAGCCTTCCGCCTGCGGCTTCGCATCTTCACCCGAAGTGAAGATGTTAATACCCTGCGCGGCTTCAATCGTCACGCGATAATCCGCGACTTCGCTAAAGAGCGCGTCGCCGATGCTCGGCTCGACCTTGCGCTGCCAGTCATCGCCCTCTCTCGCGGCCAGCATGGGATAGGCCGCGCCGAGCAGCATCACGCCGCGACAGCGAAAGTTTATATCGCGCGCACGACGCATCTCGCGCTCGCTCCTCAAGACCGCGTCCACCTGCTGTATGATGTGCGCGAGAATGCCCGTCTCTTCAGTGTCAATCTCAGGAATGCTGCCCTTGAAGGCGATCACGATTTCCGTCATCGCTCCGGCGGCGACCGGCGTGCGCAGGTTCACACGTAGCGTCGTTCCCTGCTCGTCGAGCACGTAGGACAACGCCGCCCCAGTGTCCGCGACCCGCACTTCCGAGATTTCGAGGCGCGGCTCGTCAATCGCCGGAGCGGTGGCGAGCGAGCGCATGTTTGCGTAGAGATGAAAATAGAGAACCGAGGTCGCGTGGTCGTCACGATTGAGCCAGCGCACGCGCTCGGTGCCCGTAAAATCCCTCTCGTCAAAATCGAGCTTGAAGTTGATTTCGTAAGCGTCGCGCGGCTTCTCTCTCGCCGCCTGTCGCGCGTATGTTTGAGTCAAAGAAGATGAGAGCAGTGCGATAATCATTAAGCAATAGAAGCTTAACTTGCGCGCCTCTTCTTTGCGCCTTTGCGCCTTTGCGGGAGACGTAAATTTCCCGCAAAGGCGCAAAGACGCACAGGTAAAGACAGCGCGTTTGAAGCTATCTATGCCACGCGTCTCTCTATCTCTGCGGTGAAATATCTGTTTGCTAATCGGCTTCAATGCTTCTTTCTTTTCTTCTGCGCTTCGTCAACGGGTTTGTCCTGTTTGGATGCGGGTCGCGCGCCTTCAGTGATGGTCACGCTCAGGATTTTGTCGCCGCGCGCGATGCCGTCAACAACGGGCATGTCTTTCTCTGCGACAGTGCCGAAGACAGTATAGCCTCCATCCAGATGCGGCTGCGGCGAATGCGTGACGAACCATTGTGAGCCGCCCGTGTCTTTGCCTGACAAAGCCATCCCGACCGCGCCGCGCACGTATTCCACTTCGTTTATCTCGCAGCGAATCTGGTAGCCCGGCCCGCCGTTGCCGTCGCCGCGCGGGTCGCCGCCCTGTATCACGAAGTTCGGCACGACGCGATGAAAGGCTATGCCGTTGAAATATCCGCGCCGCGCGAGCTGCACGAAATTATCAACCGTCAAAGGCGCATCATCCGGCAAAAGCTCTATCGTGAACTCGCCCTTTTCAGTTTTGACCAGAGCGCGCGTGCGCCCGTTCCTGCGCGCCAAAGCTCTGATGTAATCGGCCTCGGCGTTGCGCGGCGCGACGGCAGCGATGCGCGGTGAAAAATCGCCCGCGTCGTTCTCTTTCAAAAGCGCGACCGCGCGACGCCGCAACAAATAGTCGGGCGATTCAAGCGCGGTCTTCAGAGCTTCATTGGCACGCGCGGTCTTCTGCTTCGACAGCGCATCGAGAATGGCGAGCGCGGCATCGTTCATCTCATCCTTCATCGCAACAGGCAAAGCTTCAGACAGCAATGCTTCGTTAGCTTCATCAGGCGGCAGGCCGCCGAGCAATTCAGCCGCCGTCGCGCGCACGATAAAATCTTTCGCGCTCATCTGCTTGCGCATCAACTCGCCCAGATCGTTCGGCTTCAGTGCGGCAAGTGCGCGAAGCACGTCGGGCGCGGCGACGGCTGGCAGGCGCGCGTCATCGAGCATGGCGCGCAGGATAAGCTGCGCGTCGGCTTGAAGTCCGATCATGGAATTTCCAGCCGCCTCAGCCGTAATGCCTGCGATCTCATTGAGTCCCTGCGCGAGGCTCGATGGACGCCGCCAATCCGCGAAGAGCCACGCGCGCGTCGTTTCATCCGCGAGCCTATTGAACGGCCTCTCGCGCAGGTAGGCCGAAGGAGCTATGCGCGCAAAGGCTATCTCCGTCTCAGGGTCTACGACTTCCTGCGCCTCGCGTAATTCGCGCAGCCATTCGACGGCGCGTGCGTCGCCCGTGTTCGGAAGGATACGACCGAGAGCCGTCGCCACTTCAAGCAGCTCATTCATTTCGGCTGGACGAGTGACGCCGCGCGCTTTCGCGGCTCGAAACGCGACGAGTAGAGCCGCACCGCGCCCGAGCAAAGGCGCGACCGCACGCGTATCTTTGAGCGCGCCGACAGCGCGTAGCGAACTGACGCGCACGCGCTCGTCCGCGTCGCTTGAACTGCGAGCCAGCAACACTTCAAAGGCAGCTTTATCCTCAGCCGCGCCCAACGCGCGCGCAGCGTTCGCACGCGCCACCGCGTCCGTCTCGCCCATCAACATCGCGCGCAACTGTTCGCTGCCCTCCTTCGCCTTAAGACGCGTCAGAGTGTTGCCCGCGTCCGCCCTGATACGCGCGTCCGCATCTGTCAAAAACTGCGCGACGACCGTTCCGGCGTTTGCCGGATGCAGGCGCAAAGCTGCCGTCAAGCCTTTCAAGACGACTTCGCGCTGACGCTTCATCCCCGGCTGCGCTTCGAGCGAAAGCGCGTTGAGAATCGCTTCGCCCATCGCGCGCCTGCGACCCTCTTCCTTTTCGGGCAATGCCGCGCCGACCTTGCCGAGAGCTTCGACGACGCGTGCGCGCACCGACGCCTGCTCGTCGCCGCGGCGCAGAGCGGTCAGCAGCGGTTCCGCAGCCGATGCGCTTTCGGTCTCGCCGAGCGCGAACGCCGCCATCTCGCGCACAGCCGCGCTCTTATCGTTGGCAAGCAGGATTGAGAGCGAAGAGACTGCGCGCTCGTCGCCGATGCGTCCCGCTGCCAGCGCGGCCCGCTCGCGCACAGCAGCACGTTTATCCGAAAAGAGCGAAGCAATCTCCGCGCCCCAACGCCGCTCATCCTCCGCGCGGACGAGCTGCAACATAAGCTCATCAGGCACGGCAGAACGCGTGCTCGCAGAAGACGCCGCCGCTTTACCCGCTCCGTTCTGCTTCGCCTTCTGCGCCAAACAAACGCTGCTCCACAAAACGAATAACGCGCAGATGCAAAGAGTGCAGATAGCGGCGCGCATAAACTTTCGCACGCGCAGGCTGAGATAATTTTTCTGATGACGGTTTTTTTTCATTTCTATAATTGGTTTTTGGTTTTTGGTCTTTGCACGCTACCCGAACTTGAGTTCTAAAAAATCAACGCTCGCAAAGAAAAACGAAGACCAAAGGCCAAAGCACAAAGACCAGCTTTAAAGATATTTCTCAATCTCGACCAATGCATCATAAAACGTCGCGCCGCCGCCCATGTCCGTCAGGGTTTGCGAAGTCAGTTGATTGATATTCGTTTTGCCCGGCGAGAGCTTGTTCCACCAGACGGAGGGCGAGACGACGACGCCCGCGCGTGCGCGCGTGGTCACGACCGCATACAGCTCGCACGCGCCGCGCTCGTTAAAGAGACGCACGCTGTCGCCGTCGGCTATGCCGCGCGAAGCAGCATCCGCCGGATGAATCTCGACGAACGGGCGCAGCTCCTGCCGCAACTGTTTCGGGAGATTGGCAAAGCTCGAATTGAGAAAAGCATGCGCCGCAGGGCTAATCAAGCCGAGCGGAAACTTACGGGCCAGTTCCGGCGCGCTCTGGCGAGATTCACGCGGCGGAATAAAATCGGGCACGGCGGGCAAACCCATCGCTTCTAGTTTTTCTGAGAACAGCTCGCACTTGCCCGAAACGGTCGGGAAATTCCCTGCCGCGAACGGCGCGAAATCTTCCGCGACTTTGAGACGCATCCAGCCATGCTCCCGTAGCTTTTCAAGCGTGATGCCTGCGAGCGACGGGTGCTCCGACTCAAGAGCCTGACGCGCAATCTCTTCATCGGAATCCTGTAGGCAAGCTTCCGCGAAACCGAGTCGCGCCGCGAGCAGGCGAAAGACCTCCGTGTTAGCTTTCGCTTCATAAAGCGGCTCGATAGCGCGCTCGTTGACCGCCAGATAAAAATGGCCGTATGCCTTGTGCAAGTCGAAATGCTCAAGCTGCGAAGTCGCAGGCAGCACGATGTCGGCGTAGTCGCACGTGTCCGTCATAAACAGCTCATGCACGACCGTAAACAAATCTTCGCGGCGGAGTCCTTCCAGGACATTCGCCTGATCGGGCGCGACCGCCGCCGGGTTCGAGTTGTAAACATAGAGCGCACGCACGGGCGGGTCTGACACTTTCGTCAACAGGTTGCCAAGCTCGGACATGTTGAGCGTGCGCGGAGCCGGAGTCGGCATCAGATCGGGACGTTCGAGCGCGCGATAGTTGAGCGGAAACATTCCACTCGTCGAAAGCAAGATGCCGCCCGCCGCGTCGCGCCACGCGCCGACCACCGCAGGCAAACACGCTAGCGTTCGCACAGCCATCCCGCCGCCCGCATGTCTCTGCACGCCGTAGTTGATACGAATCGCTGCGGGCTTCACGCTCGCGTACATGCGCGCGAGATGCACGACTGTTTCCGCTTCGATGCCGCAGATAATTGCGACGCGCCCCGGCGAATATTCTACGGCGCGCCGTCGCAGCTCGTCCGCTCCAATCGCGTAGCGTTCGAGATAATCTTTGTCTTCCAAACCTTCCGCAAAGATGACGTGCATCATGCCGAGCGCGAGCGCGGCGTCCGTGCCGGGCAGCGGCGCGATGTGCTCATCGCATTGATCCGCCGTGCGTGTGCGGCGCGGGTCAACGGCGATGAGGCGTGCGCCTTTTTTTTGCGCTTCAAGAATCTCAGGCCAGAGATGCACGTTGGCCGTTAAGGTGTTCGTGCCCCACAGCAGAATCAATCGCGCGTCCTTAAATTTTTCCGGGTCTGTGCCGACCTTCGCGCCGATGGTCGCCATATAACCTTCGCCGCCCGCAGTCGCGCAGATGGTTCTATCAAGCTGCGACGCGCCCAAACGATGAAAGAAGCGGCGATCCATAGACTCCGATTGCACCAATCCCATCGTCCCGCAATAGCTGTAAGGCAGAATGGTCTGTGCGCCTTCGCTTGATGCAGCCAGTGAGCGAAAGCGCGCGGCGATCTCATCCAGAGCTTCGTCCCAGCTTATCTCTGCGAAAAGCCCTTCACCCTTTTTGCCGACGCGCTTGAGGCAGGTGCGCAAGCGGTCGGGGCTGTGCGTGCGCTGTTCGTAGTTGGCGACTTTGGTACACAGGAATCCGCGCGTGAACGGATGCGAGGGGTCGCCCGCGACGCGAACGGCGCGCCCGTTCTCGACCGTCACGAGCATCGCGCAAGTGTCCGGGCAATCATGCGGGCACGCGGCTTTGACGATCTTTGGACTTCTGTCCTCGCTCTCAATGTTATTCACTGTGGCTGCCATCTGCTTAACTGAACTCGCAGGCAATACGATTAGATAAATTCCGGGGCTGCTATAGAGTATCAAATGTACGGCGATTTAGCCTCTCTGAAAACCTCTTGAGCGATAGACTTTTTTCGCGGAGGATGCATCCAACGCTATGCTTGACGAGTCCACCGCATCTGGAAAATCATCACATGAATCTTGCCTCAGAAGGAGTCAAACCAATGAAGCGCACGCTCTACGCAGCGCTGCTCGTGCTGGTGGTTTTAACCACGGCGGAGAGTCAAACGGTAAAACAGCTTCCCAAACCGGCGCAGACCTCGCCTCAAAAGAGCGTTCAGACCGAGCGGCAGCGCGCCGCGCAGGCTGAACTGGATAAAGCACATGATGCTAACGATGAAGACAAGTTTGCGGAGGCCGAGCGTCACGCGAAAAGAGCTGCGGAGCTTGACCCGTCAAATAAGGCGGCGTTGATTTTCATCGCACAGGTCATCAGCAGAGAGTACAACCGCATGGATGAAGGCCCGGAGAAGACGGCCAAGGCGCTTGAAGCCATCGCTGCTTATCAGAGAGTCGTAACTGATGATCCCGATAACGATGAAGCTTATCATGCGATCAGTTCCTTATACGCCGATATGGGTGAGACAGAGTTACAACGTTCATGGTTCATGCAGCGCGCTCTCAATCCGGCTCTGTCTGCGGAGAAACGCTCTTATGCATATCTCGATTTAGCATGGTTGGAACGCGACTGCGCCAATGGAATTGTCGAACAGACCACAGACAAGCTCTACGACCAAGAGACAGACAGGATGGAGCCTGAACGCCTTGATGCTGAAATCAGAAAAGAGATAGCACGCGGGCAGCAATGCGCGTTGCGTGGGTTGCAAATGACCGAACAGGCTCTTGCGCTCAAGCCTGAAGATGATGCGGCATGGGTCAGGAAGTCTGAGCTATTGACCCGCATGGGGCAACTGTTCGGGTTGGCAGGCGACGACGCTCAAGCCAAGCAGTATCATGCGCAGGCTGGTGAAGCTTATACGCGCGCATCAGAGTACAAAACCAAACGGGCAGAAGCCGAGTTGGCGCAGATGAAGGTCACGGTTGATTGCGGAGCGTTGTGCGACAAAGTAATCGATGCGCCTGCGCCACTTTATCCTGCTATCGCAAAGATAGCGCACGTGGTAGGCGCGGTCGGCGTGCAGATCATGATAGATGAAGAGGGCAATGTGATTTACGCCTCCGCCGTGAGCGGCCCACCGCTCCTTCGAGCCGCAGCGGTGCAGGCGGCAAAGCTCTCAACCTTTTCACCAAAGCTGCAATCAGGCAAGCCGGTCAAGGCTAATGGTATGCTGACCTACAATTTCACTTCACATTAAGAGGCAGGGCGAGGCCATCAGGCAGTGGTCAAGTATCGCTTTCATAATCAGGCTAGACAAAAGAAATGGCGCTCCAGAGTTAAAGCTGGAGCGCCTGAATTTTTTGGCTTGAGCCTGAAAAACTTTCTTAGCTCGCCACGTCAGAGATGTCTGAATAATCTGTCGTCGCCGGAGTCTCATCCGAGACGGGCTGCATCGAGGTGGTGTCGAGCACACTCGCGCTGTTGGATGAGCCGCGCGTCAGGGTCTCGCGCGCCTTCTCGTGCTCGGCCTTTTGCTGAATCATGCGGCAGCTTCCTTCAAAGACCGCGCCCTGCTCGATGACCAGCGAGGGAGTCTGTATGTTGCCGTTGACTTTGGCTGCGCGCCCAAGCTCAAGCCGCTGGCTGGCGACGATGTCGCCGTTGACCGCGCCGTGTATGGTTGCCACAGCGACCTTGATATCCGCGTCAACCTGCCCGTTGTTGCCGACGATGAGCGTGCCGGATTCCGAGCTGACGCTGCCGGACAAGAGGCCGTCCACGCGCAGCATAGCTTTGAACGTCGCTTCGCCCGTCAAGACCGTGCCGTTGCCGACATAGCCGCTCAGGACTCCGTCCTTAATATCACGCGCCAGCGTTTCGCTCTCGCTGATGGCGCGCGAGGCCGAAGCCGGGTCAGCCGTCTGCCTGTACTGCGCATCGTTGTTCTGGTATGAATTGTTCGGATAGAGCGTGCTCGGCTGTGATTCTGAATTGTCCATAGTGCGTTCGGCCTCCTCTGGCTCAGGTTTTGAGCCTCGTCCCATTCTAATCATGGTTAAAAACCTCCGCTGTGGGTATTGCTGGTCATGGTTGACTCACGGACACTGAGCGCACCATGCGAGGTGGCAAGAGTCTTACGCGAGCCGTTAGTGAAATGGATGAAAGCTAGGTTTGAAGACTAGCAGGATTGATCATCCGTGCCTCTGTCGGGGGCACCCGCCTTAGCCTGAAAGCGTGCCCTATGATAGTTAAACACAGCCGATGTGTCTAGGAAAAAGTTGACGGGCAAGGATGAAGGCGGAAGGATGAAGGATGAAAGTATGTCTCTCAAAGATGAATGGTTGATAAAAAGATGAGCAGTTCAAGGAAAGCCAAACCGCTCAAGTTTGAACAGCATGCCTTTCATCCTTCCGCCTTCTGCCTTCATCCTTGCACTTCAATCTGCTAAGCTTATCTCACATGGATTCCAAAGAAGATACAACAGGCTCTTCATGCTCCACGATTGCCGTTCACGGTGGAGAACGCCCCGGCGAGCAAGCCTTCGGCGCAGTCGTCTCGCCCGTCTTTCACTCGACCATCTATACCTTCAAAAACTTCGCAGAGCTGCGCAGCTATGCGCGCGGCGAGATGCCTGAGAGCTACTTTTATTCTCGCTACGGCAATCCGACCGTGGCCGAAGTCGAACGTAAAATAGCCGCGCTCGAAGGAGCCGAAAGCGCAGTCGTCATGTCATCGGGTTCCGCCGCTGCGTTCTGCGCGCTCGCCGCGCTCTGCGAAGCGGGCGACGAGATTATCGCCTGCGAATCCGTCTACGGCGGCACGACGCACATCATCCGCGAAGTCATGGCGCGCTTCCATATTAGCGCGCGTTTTATCAGCATCGAAGAGATTCCGAATCTGCCGTCGATGGCACACGAGCGTTCGCGCGTTTTCTGGTTCGAGACTCCGACCAACCCCACGAACCGGCTCATTGATTTAGAGCTTGCGGCGGAGGCTGCGTGCGCCGCGAACATTTTTTCGATCATGGACAACACCTTCGCCACGCCCGTCCTGCAACGCCCGCTCGCGCACGGCATCGGCGCGGTGATGCACAGCGCGACGAAATATCTCGGCGGGCATTCGGATGTGACGGCGGGCGCGGTGGCCGGAGCTTCTGAATACATCGCGCGCGTGCGACGGCTCGCGGTCTTGACGGGAGCGACGCTCGATCCGGCGGCGGCTTATCTACTGGGGCGTGGAATGAAGACGCTGCAAGTGCGCGTGCGCGCTTCGTGTGAGAACGCATCGCGGCTGGCACACGCGCTGCGCGGGCATGAGAAAGTCGCGCGCATCTACTATCCGGGACTTGAAGATGATCCGGGACACGCGCTGGCGCGCCGGCAGATGTCAGACTTCGGCGGCATCGTGGCTTTCGATTTAGTCGGCGGCGAACGTGAAGCGGAAATTTTTCTTAACGCGCTTGAGCTATCGCGTTGTGCGCCGAGCCTCGGCGGGGTCGAAACCCTTGTGAGCTATCCGCTCTACTCTTCGCACAACGGATTTTCAGCAGAGCAACTGCGAGCCGCAGGCGTCTCAGCCGCGACCGTCCGCTTCTCTCTCGGCATCGAATCAGCCGACGACATCATCGCAGACGTGCGGCAGGCATTGGATAAAATAGGGGGACAGAATTCAGAAGCCAGAAGCCAGAAGCCAGAATGAAAAGCTGCAAACGTTTTTATTCTGGTTTCTGATTCCTGACTTCTGACTCCTGCTTTTTATGTCCACAGCACCGGTGACAAATGAGGCGCGGCGGCACGGGGCGCACACGCACGACGTGCGTGATGGCGCGCACGGGCACACGCACGGGCATGGTCGCGCGTCCAGCAGCCGTCGCGGTCTGAGTATCGTGCTCGCGCTCACTTTCGTTTACATGCTGGCCGAAGCGTTTGGCGGATGGTGGACAGGCTCGCTCGCGCTCCTGGCTGACGCTGGGCACATGCTGACGGACGTGGCGGCTCTCGCGCTGGCGTTGACGGCTATCTGGTTCGGCTCGCGTCCGGCGACGCCGAGCAAGACGTTCGGCTATTATCGTCTCGAAATCTTTGCGGCTTTAATCAACGGCGTCGTGCTGGTGCTGCTCTCCCTCTTCATTTTTTACGAAGCATACGAGCGTTGGTCTAATCCGCCCGCAGTCAAAAGCGGAGTGATGATGATCGTAGCGGCGGGCGGGCTGTTCATCAATCTAAGCTGCGCGTGGATTCTGCACGGCGATCACAAAGAAGATTTGAATGTGCGCGGCGCGTGGCTGCATATCATCGGCGACGCGCTCGGCTCGCTCGGCGCGATCATCGCGGGCGCACTGATGTGGTTTTACGGCTGGTATGCGGCGGACGCTCTGTTCAGCGTCTTGATAGGTTTGCTCATCGTCTGGAGTTCATGGAATCTGATACGCGAATCCGTCAACGTGCTGCTCGAAGGCACGCCCGCGCACATCAACCTCGCGGCGGTCGAAGAGGCGATACTCGAAACGGGCGGCGTCGAAGCCGTGCATGACCTGCACGTCTGGACTATCACGTCCGGACGCGACGCCCTCAGCGCGCACGTCATACACGCAGAGCCAATCTCGCAGCCTGAGCTTTTGAAGCAGCTCCGCGCCAAGCTGCATGAACGCTTCGGCGTCGATCACCTGACGATACAGATGGAGACACGGGATTTCGAGGATGAGACTTTTCACTTCTGTCATTCGGGCACGGCCTGCTTTCGCTCGACGAAGGAATAAAAGCAGTTTTCAGTTTTTAGTAGTTTGCTTTAACTGAAAACTAAAAACCGAAAACTATCTTTTATGGAAATCAGCCTTTTACTAACGCTTGATTTACGTGAGCAGGCGGCGTTGCAGGCCGCGCTGGTGACGCATGGCGCGCCGGATTCTTTAGTCACGCTGGCATTGACCGGCGGCTGCCGCATAGAGACGATTGAAGAAGCGCGCCGCTTGCGTCGCTGGCTCGGAGACGCGCGAGCCACAGGCGACACGGACATCGCTGTGCTCAATACTATCGAGCGCGCTTTGATAAGGTTCGGGATGTGAAGATGGTCTTTGGTTTTTGGTTTTGGTCTTTGCATGTCTTGCGCGGCTTGAATTTCAAAACTCAAGCTTGACTCACGTGCAAAGACCAAAGCACAAAGTCCAAAGTCCAAAGACCGAAGGGTTTTATGCTTGAATTAAATTACGGGCGCGGGTCGGTCGCGGCGGATTTTGATGAGCGGCGATTTCGCGTGCTGGCTGCGCCGGGGATGTTTGACGAGAGGCCGCTGTCGGATGTTGAGATCGGCGCGGCGATTGATAATCCGATTGCGTCGCCACCGCTTGGCGAGATTATAGAGGCGGGCGATTCCGTGCTCATCGTCGTCTCGGATGCTACGCGCGAGAGCGGCAGCGCGCAGGTCATCAACCTGCTCGTGCGACGTTTGATAGAGCTGGGAGTCGCGCCTTTTGACATTCGCATCATCTTTGCGACGGGCATTCATCGCGCCGTGACGGCGGACGAGAAGCGCGAACTCTTGACGCCCTTCATCGCGCAGAGAATCAAGACGCTTGAGCATGATGCGTATGACGCTTCAAAGCTTATCAGTCTGGGCAGTACGGAGCGCGGCACTCCGGTCGAAGTCAATCGCGCGCTCAAAGAGCACACGCATGTTATCCTGACCGGCGCAGTCAGCTTTCACTACTTCGCCGGATTTACGGGCGGGCGCAAGTCCATCTGTCCCGGTCTCGCCTCAGCCGCGACGGTTGAAGCGACGCACATGCTCGCGCTCGATTTTGAAAAGGGCGGGCGGCGCGCTGGCGTCGGCGCGGGCGCGCTCGAAGGCAACGCAGTGCATGTTGAATGCGAACGCGTCGCGGCCATGATCGCGCCCTCGTTTCTCATCAACACGATGGTTGACGGGCGCGGGCGCGTGACGCATGTTTACGCGGGCGACTGGCGCGAGGCTCACAGGCGCGCATGTATTGATTATGCTGCCGCACATTCTTTGAAACTCGAATCGCGGCGCGAAGTGGTCATCGTGAGCTGCGGCGGCGCGCCGTATGACCTCAATCTGATACAGGCGCACAAGGCTCTGGAGATGGCCGCGCACGCCTGCGTCGAAGGCGGGACGATTATTCTCGTGGCCGAATGCGCGGACGGTTTAGGGCGCGCGGATTTTTTGAAATGGTTCGAGGCTGAGGATTCACGCGCGCTCGAAGCGAGGTTGCGTGAGCGGTATGAAGTGAACGGACAGACAGCATGGTCGCTGCTGGTCAAGGCAGAGCGTTTCCGCGTGCATCTCGTCTCAAGCCTTGACGATGAAGCGGTGCGGCGAATGCGTATGATTCCCGCGCGGACGATTGCGGAAGCTCTTGCACAAACAAGCGCGGAAGCGGAAGGCTATATCATGCCGCGCGGGGCTTCGCTGTTGCCGGTTGTTTGAAGAAAAAGCGATTTCGCGCAAAGGCGCAAAGACGCAAAGGGATTGAATTGCTACTTGCTTCTTGCGTGCTTCTCTTTGCGCCTTTGCGCGCAACTTATTCTTTCTAAGGAGAGAGCATGAAAACAAAACTAATCTGCGTAATCATCATCGCGTTTGCAGCCGTCAACATCAATGCGCAGCAAGCGGTCGAGCCGCGTGTGTCATTGGCGGAGCAGGCTGCGGCGAATGATGCTGAGGGGCGCGCGGCGTTGGCCGGAAGATTACGCACGACCGACCTCAAAGGCGCGGTTGATTCGCCCGTCACGAATGTACGGCTCGTGCTTGAGAATCGCAGCCAGTTCTTTTACAACTACGTCTCCGGCTGGGCTACTTTTTATGATGCGGAGGGCGTGCGTTGCGGCGAAGGGTTGTTCAAGCTGGACGCGCTCGCCACCGGCGAAGCTGCGGAGACGGACACGCCCGGCCTTCGGCTCACCTGCGCGCCCGCCACTTGGCGCATCGTGGCGACTAACCTGCTGACGCGCTCAACCGATGTCGCCAAGCCGAACGAGCCTGAGCCGACGCCTGATACGGCGACGACGCCAAGCAATGAGATGGTGACGGCGATGCCCGCGCTTGAAATCAATATTGACGGCAGGACGCTGCCGCTTCAACTCGGCAATCCGCTTGAGATAAACACGCGCCGTAAGAGCAAAGTCCGCATCGTCGTCATCGCGAAGCCCTGATGCGCGAATGTTGTGCGCGCGTCCGCAAGGCTTGACCGGAGCGGCGCATGAGTCCTAGCATGTCTGAGCGCAAACGTCCCCCTTTTTAAAGCCCCCAGGGCTTCTTAACTTTCATTTCGAGAAAGAAGGAATTCGTATGGCTGACGACAAAGAGAACACATGCAAGCATCCGGCCTGCAATTGTCCGACCTCAGAAGGGAAAGATTATTGCAGCGCATACTGCGAGGACGCAAAGGGCACGGAAGAGATAGCCTGTGGCTGCGAACATTCGGGTTGCTCGTAAACAATCAGACTTTAGTCACAGAGAGCACAGAGGCTTAAGAAGGTTTCAAATCTCAAATTTGAGATTTGAAATCCCTTTGAGCTTTTCTGTGTCCTCTGTGACTTAACCCAAAACCTAAAACAGTGCGCGTCACCATCGGACAAATCAACACGACGAGCGGCGATTACGAAGGCAATATCCAGAGCATCCTGCGCGCTATCGAGCAGGCGAAAAAAGATCGCGCCGACCTCGTCGCGCTGCCGGAGACGGCGTTACAGGGCTACATGTCTTTCGACTGGTTTCTGGACAGGGACATGGTGCGCTCCGCGCTCCTGCCGCTCGAACGAATCATCGAAGCGACCGAAGGATTGACCGCCGTCATCGGAACTGTCAGGCCGAGCGAGACAGGCTCAAGCCGCAGGCTCTACAACTCCGCCGCCGTGATTCGTGACAAAAAGCTTCTGGGCTTTGCGGACAAATCGCTCCTGCCGGATTACGACGTGTTCGACGACCCGCGCTATTTCATCTCAGGGCGCGAGCGTCAGCTCTTCGCGCTGCCGAACGCGCGGCTCGGCGTCGCCGTCTGCGAAGACCTCTGGAACGATAAAACTTACTGGAAAGAGAGTCTCTACGCGCACGATCCGGCTGACGAATTGATTGAGCTGGGCGCGAGCGTGCTGGTTTCGATCAACGCCTCGCCCTTCAATAAAGGGAAGATGGGCGAGCGTTGCTCTATGGTTTCGCATCGCGCGCGGCTGGCGGGACTGCCAATCGTGTACGTCAATCTGGTGGGCGGCAACGACGGAATTATTTTCGACGGCGCGAGCATCGTCGCCGATTGTCGCGGCGATATTATCCTGCAGGCCCCGCCGTTTGAAGAATTTCTGGCGACGGTTGACCTCGACTGCGGCGTGAGCGACGGGCATTGCCTGCCGGGGACGGACATCGAAGCGGCGCACGGCGCGCTCGTGCTGGGAATCAGGGATTACGCGCGCAAGAACAATTTCAAGCAGGCTGTGCTTGGGCTTTCGGGCGGGATTGATTCGGCGGTCGTCGCCGCTCTGGCGTGCGAAGCTCTCGGAGCCTCGAACGTGCTCGCGGTGATGATGCCTTCGCCCTTCTCTTCGCCGGAGAGCGTGTCGGATTCCGTAGAGCTTGGACGAAGGCTCGGCATGCCTACCATCGAGCATCCGATCACAGCCGCATTCGATGCTCTGTTGACGGAACTGGATTTGACAAAGCCGACGCGCGGCGGCGAATCGCTCGCGGCTGAGAATCTGCAATCACGTTTGCGCGGCAATATCCTGATGACCATCTCGAACAGGCAGGAACGCTTGCTGCTTTCGACGGGCAATAAATCCGAGCTGGCTCTCGGCTACTGCACGCTCTATGGCGACACGAACGGCGGACTCGCGGT
The DNA here is from genome assembly GCA_964246305.1 of uncultured Pyrinomonadaceae bacterium. Lineage (GTDB taxonomy): Bacteria > Acidobacteriota > Blastocatellia > Pyrinomonadales > Pyrinomonadaceae > JACMLC01. Next base: position 74,471 of record CAXTPS010000017.1, on the reverse strand, counting down.
GCTCGGCGACCTGCTCAAGACGGAGGTTTACGCGCTCGCAAACAACTATAATCGCCAGAGCGAGATTATCCCGCGCTCGATTATCCAGAAGCGTCCTTCGGCAGAGCTTGCGCCCGAGCAGTTCGACGATCAGAGCCTGCCTCCTTATCGTCTGATTGACCCGATACTCCAACTCTACTTTGAGCAGAAGGCGATGCCCGAAGAGATCATCGCCGCCGGGCATGATGCCGCGCTGGTGTACGAACTTTTAAATCGAGTCGAATCTCCCGCTAACGAATTCAAGCGTAAACAGATGCCGCCGACGCTGATTATCTCGCGCAACGCCATCGGCATCGGTCGCCGTCGTCCGATCACACACCGCTATCGCCGTCGCCCTCCGACAAACGACGAGCGCACGTGGCTTGAATAAACAGAAATGGCTGAAGCAAACGAACTCCCACACATCTTGACGGAGAGATTGCTGCTCACGATTCCGACGCCGGACGCCGCGCCGCGCATGCTCGCCTTCACAATAGAGAACCGCGAGCACCTGACGCGCTGGCAGCCGCCTGAGCCGGGCGGTTACTATACGGAAAAATTCTGGCGGGATTATCTGGCGGCGTCGCAAGCAGATTTCAAACAGGGACGCTCGATGAGACTCGTGCTATTTGAGCGCGAGAGGCCGGACGGCTCTGTCATCGGCGAATGCAATTTCAGCAACTTCATACGCGGCGCGTTTCAGGCATGCTTTCTCGGCTACAAGATTGACTATCGCGCACAAGGTCGCGGGTTGATGTATGAAGCTCTGAAAGCCGCCATCGCTTATGCATTCGATGACTTGCGCCTGCACCGTATCATGGCGAATTATGTTCCGACTAACGAGCGAAGCGGAAAGCTTCTCAGGCGTCTGGGCTTCACTGTCGAAGGCTACGCGCGCGACTATCTTCTGATAGACGGCGAGTGGCGAGACCACGTCCTGACCGCGCTCACGAATACCAGGCTCAAGCCGGAAGATATTCGATAGCATGCTTCTCATCAAACACGAAAATCATGAGCATTGAATTAACAGACGGAAAAATCCTGCTGCGTCCGTGGCGCGTAGACGACGTGGATGCTTTGTACGACGCCATTATCGAATCATACAAAGAGCTATCGCCGTGGATGCTCTGGTGTCAGGAGAATTATCAAAAGGAAGCCTCTACTACCTTTATCATGTCGTGCGAAGAGACATGGCGGAACGATACGGCTTACGGCTTTGCTATCATTGATGTCGAGACGGGACTCCTGCTCGGCAGTGTCGGTATCAACCAGATCAATCGTCCGTACAGGATGGCGAACCTCGGCTACTGGATGAGGACGAGTTGCGCCGGGCGGGGTGTGGCTTCGAGCGCGACTATCTTGTGCGCGCGGTTCGGATTTGAACAGCTCAATTTCGAGCGGATTGAGATCATGGCCTCGGTCGGTAATCTAGCCAGCCTGCGTGTCGCGGAAAAAGTCGGCGCAGTGCGCGAGGGAGTCTTGCGTAGACGGCTCTGGCTGAGCGACGGGCCGCATGATGCTGTGTTGTTCTCGCTTATCCCGCAGGATTTGAATATTCGGAAGGATGGTCATGGTTAAGAGAAAAGCTCAGACGCCTTTCGCTCAACTCAAAGCCTTTGATGAAGAGTCCGGCGATTTGAATGTCATCATCGAGACTCCGCAGGGCAGCCGCAATAAATTTAATTATGACGAGGAGCTTGGCCTGTTCAAGCTGGGCGGAGTCTTGCCCGCCGGAGCCTCCTTTCCCTTCGACTTCGGCTTCGTGCCCTCGACCATCGGCGGCGACAAAGACCCGCTCGATGTGCTCGTCCTGATGGAAGAGCCTGCCTTCGCGGGCTGTCTCGTCGCCTCGCGTCTGATCGGCGTCATCGAAGCTGAACAAACCGAACAAGACGGCGAGACGACGCGCAATGACAGGCTGATCGCTGTCGCCGCCGAATCGCGCACGCACAAAGAGGTGCAAACGCTTTCTGCGCTCAGTCATCAACTACTCAAAGAGATAGAGCACTTTTTCATCTCTTACAATGAGATTAAAGAAAAAGAGTTCAAGCCCCTCGGACGCTTCGGGCCTCAGCGAGCCGTGAAGGTTGTCGAAGAAGGAATCAGACAATTTCGTAAGCAGCAAAGAGGCTCTACCAAATCACGCACGCCTGTCTCAAGAGGGACTAAAAAAAAGAGATGAAATAGCGCGCGACTCTTGGCTCAGAGACCTGTGCGGCCTTGAAGCGTCGCCAGATGCTCGCGCGCCACGCTCGTCGCGGGAGCTTGAGGGCCAAGCTGTATCGCCTGCCTGTATGAAGCCTTCGCACGCTCTACGTCGCCGACACATTCATAGCTCAGACCCAAACTCGCATAGACGCTCTGATGTTGCGGGCTGAGGCGTGCGAGTTGTTCGAGCGGGGCAATCGCTTCTTTACAATGAGCGGTCTTCAGGTAAAGACTGCCCAGCGCGAACAGGGCTTCAGGGTTGTTCGAGCGTTGGCTTAACGTTGCCTGCAAGATTTCTGCGGCTTCCTGATAACGCTCCTGTTTGATGTATACCCCCGAAAGGTCTACGTAAGGGCTGGCGTATGAAGGCTTCTGCCGGATAACTTCGAGATAAGTTTTTTCGGCCTGCTCAAGCTGTCCCCTGTGCTCTTCAATCCAACCGATGTTGTAAAGAGCTTCCGGGTAAACGGGCTGAAGCTCAAGCGTGCGCTTGAACGCGCGCTCGGCTTCGTCCAGCTTGCCCTGACTCAGATAAGTCACGCCCAGATTGTAAAAGGTGAACGGATAATTGATGCCGAGGCTGATAGCTTTCCGGTACGACTCGACGGCCTCGTCATACTTTTTCTGCCGGGTATAAACGTAGGCGAGGTCTGTTTGAAAATCGTAAGAGTCCGGCCTGATTGAAACAGCCTTGACGAGTGATTGTTCGGCCTCTGCAAGCTGATTGTGCTCGGCATAATATCTTCCCGCATGGTCAAGCGCGTAGGCTTGCTGCGGCGTCCAACGCAAAGCCTGCGCGGCCATCGTCAGATCATTCCGCCAAGTCAGATTTTGAAACCACGTCAGACCAAAAAACATGGCCGCAATTATTACCATCGCAGCGTTGAAGGCGACGCGGCGCTGCTTGGCGAAGCGTTCCGCGAGCCACTTGAGGCCGAGCGCGGCCAGCAGACAAAATCCGACCGAGGGCAAGTACATATAACGATCATGCAGTAACGACTCGTATGGATTGAAGGCTCTGAGATTGAGCACGGGCAGAGTAAAGAGCGTGAGCAGGAGCAGCGCGCGTAGACCTATCGCAGAAGAAGCCCATGAGAGCCGGACTACGACGACAGCGATTAAGCTAAGGGCAAGCAGCGCAGCCCAGAAACGTGGGTCGGCAGATGACAACACATAATCGTACCCGTACACGAAGGCCAATGGGTACGGCACGAAAAGCAGGCGCACGTAGCCAAGCAGGATTGAAGGAATCGTCAGCAACGCCGCTGTGCCCGTGATGCCCACAAGTCTCGGATCGTTATGGCTGATAAATCCCAGCACCATGTAACGCACGATAAGATAGACGATTGCCGCCGCCGCGAAAGGCAGTGCGCGCTTGAGGCCGCGCATGGAAGCAGCCGCGAAAGGTTCTCCCGCCGGACGCTCAAACAATTCTCGCAGGGCTATGAAAGCCGGAAGGAGCACGCCGCTCTCCTTCGACAACATCGCCAGCAGCGCAGACACTATGCTTAACGCCAGCAGATGACGGCCTGCTTCATCTCCTCTGTAATAACGCTCGTAGAACAGTATGGATGCGAGGACAAACGCTGTGACCAACAAGTCCGGCGAGGCGGAAATCCATGCCACAGGCTCCGAGTGAATCGGGTGCAGGCCGAAGAGCAACGCCGCCATCGCCGCGCCCAAGCGTGATATTCCCCACTGCTTCGACAAAAGGTAAACCAGCAAGGTGGAGAGCAGGTGAAGCAAGATCGAGAAGAGATGCCACCCGACCACGTTAAATCCGAAGAGGCGATAATTGAGAATCAGCGCGCTGTTGAAGAGCGGGCGATAATAGTTGCCGACGGGTCTTTCGGATGCGTTATCTGAAAACTGCCAGACTCCCTGCGTAAACGTCCTCGGAATGTTTGCGATATTCTGTAGCGACGGATTACGCAGCACTTGCACCTGATCGTCGTATACGAAATCGCCCTTGAGCGCGCCGGTGAAAGCGACGAAGGTCGCCGCCAGAATCAGACACACGATGCGCCACTCAGCCCCCTCAAATAATGAAGAACGCGCGGGCACGTTGCCCTTCATCCTCTGGCGTCTGGTCATAGGGCGCAAGGTTAATCAATTTTGCAATCTCCCCGCAAGTTCGTCTTCCACACGCGTTCCATAGAACATCAGAGTTTTGCGGAGGAACACTTATGAACAAACACACAGACCCGCTCAGCCGCGTGAAGATAGCATCGCCCTGCAACGCGGACTGGGAGAACATGCTCGGCGATGAGCGCAGACGCTTTTGCGCCCAATGCGCGCTCAACGTCTACAATCTTTCGGGCATGACGAAGCGCGAGGCCGAAGAGCTTCTCAATCAAACAGAGGGGCGGCTCTGCGTGCGATTTTACAGGCGCGCGGACGGTACGATACTGACGCAGGATTGTCCGGTTGGCTTGCGTGCTATAAGGCAACGCGTGACGCGCTTGAAGACTGCCGTCGTCTCATCAGTCCTCAGTTTCTTCGCCGGTCTGGGGCTTTACGCGGCCACGCCCGACATCAAACTGCGCGAACTCTGGGCAGCAACGTTTATTAAAGAATCTCATTTGATGGGAACTACAATCGCTCCTCCGCCAAAGCAGTTCGTTACAGGCGAGCTGGCAATAAAAGAGATGGGTGCGCCAATGATGGGCGGAGTTCCGGCAGATATGGGAAAGAGAGTTATCCGCAGAAGACACAGGTGAATGGCTCCGAGACTTGCTCAGGAAGCGTAGCGCGCGTAGACCGTCTTGACCTTCTCAAGAAAATCTCTGCGGTCGATAATGTAATAGAGCTTGACCGCGCCCTCGCCGCCCGACAGGTGTTCGATCATCTTCTCAAGCACTTCAAACTGGTCGCGCTCTGTGATGCCCTGCGCCTCTAAGTGGCCGCTGTAGCGCAATCGCCGCACGAGTTCCATCAACGTCAGGCGGCCTTCGAGCGTGCGCCCGCCGTGTTTGTCCGAGCGGCTGATGAGGTATTGAACCAGCAGCGCGTCATTGTAGAGCGCGGGCGCGAGAAACAGCCGCGTCCCGTCGCGCTCGAAACCATCTTCCAAGCGATGCGAGCGACGCACTGCGCGCACTCCTTCAAAAGTTTCAGCCCAATCAATCTTCGGCTCGCGCCGTTCGAGAAAGCCGCGCGTCGCCGCCGTCAGCCACCCGTCCGAATCAAGATCAAGCACGCGACGTTGCATCTCAAGCCACTCGAAGAAGAGCGTCCGGCGGTCTGATTTGGCTTCGACCGTTTGGAATTGCTCATCGGATTTCGGCAGGGATTTGAGCAGAGCGCGGCGCGGCGCATCGGTCGCTTTGCCGCCCTCAATGCGATACGTGTCGAGTTGCGCGTGCCAACGTCCAGCCGCGTCACAGTAAGGGCAATGAGGGCTTTTCTCATCGCTGTCAAAGTAGGGACGCGCGGCTGCGGGCGCGGTCAACTCTGCGATGCCCGGCGCGTGCCGTTTGATCTCAGAGTAAGCCGTGCGCGGGGCCAGCTCCAGTTGCGCCGTAAAGATTTTGAAGATGCACGCGAGACACAAACGCGTCGAGTATTCATTGACAGAGCCGGGCGGAAACGCGTTCCAATCGAACTCAAGCGGCTTCTTCGTTACCTGACTTTTGGCCTTACTTACTTGGCCTTTGGTTTTACTAACTTGGCCTTTGGACTTGGGGCTTTGGCCTTTGATGTTTTGTTTACCTTGCATTTTGAGATTCAAGCCCGGAGTCACGTGCAAAAACCAAAGACCAAAGACCCTTTTACATGATAGAAACCAACGCAGGCTTCGCAGTCTCTTCTTCGACATGACCGAGCGCAGAATCAAGCTCCGCTTCGACATCGCCTGTGACGGCGGGCGTGAGATTCTTAAAGTCGAAAAGGTTCGGGTCGAGCAGGTGCGAAGGCAAAGCGTTGCCGAGCGCATTCAGCATAGATGCGCGGATGTGCGGAATCTCTTTTTCGAGTTCGGCGATCAGACGCTTGACGCGCACACGCTTGAGCGTCGTCTGCGAGCCGCACAGGTCGCATGGGATTATCGGAAAGTTTTTCTCGACGGCAAACTCCGCGATATCTTTTTCGCGCGCATAGGCGAGCGGGCGGATGACCGTGTTGCGTCCGTCATTCGAGCGCAGCACGGGCGGCATGGCTTTCAGGATGCCCACGAAAAAGAGATTCAGGAGAAACGTCGTGATGATGTCGTCCGAATGATGCCCGAGCGCGATCTTGGTGCATCCCTCTTCGACCGCGATGTTGTAGAGAATCCCTCGCCGCAGGCGAGAACAGACAGCGCAGTAAGTCTTCCCTTCCGGCACGAGCCGTTTGACAATCGAATATGTATCTCGCTCGACGATGCGATAAGGCACACCAAGGCCCTCAAGATATTCGGGCAGCACATGCGCGGGAAAGTTCGGCTGCTTCTGATCCAGATTGACCGCGAGCAGCTCGAAGCGGACGGGCGCGCGTTGCTGCACATCAAGGAGCAGATCAAGCATGGTGTAGCTGTCCTTGCCGCCGGAGAGGCAGACCATCACGCGGTCGCCGTCTTCGATCATGTTGAAATCACCGATGGCTTCGCCCATGCGCCTGAGCAGTCTGGTTTTGATCTTGCTTTCGACAAACATCAGTCTTCTTTTTCGCTCCCCGTTTGAATCTCAGACTCAGGATGCCATGCTCGCCGCCCTTGTGACAACCGCTGCAAGGCCGGGAAAACATCTCACGCAAAGAGGAAAGGGTGAAGGGGATAGGGTGTAGGGTGTAGAAAAGACATTGCTTTTCACTACACCCTATACCCTATCCCCTTCACCCTTGTTCTTGCGCCTTTGCGTAAGAATTTCTTATTGGCTCAATTGAGTTTCAGACCGGGTTGGCTCCGAGCGAGCTGTTGTAATTCCGATACAGCTCATTGTAATCGCGCAGGGCGCGTTCCAGAGCGCGCGGCGTTTTTCCGATATCTTCGGGGTTGATAATCAGATTCACGTTGTTGATGAACGCTGCATGAGGGTCGAGCGTGCGCCCGTTGTTTGCAAGCTGGACGAAGAAGAGGCGACGACGCTCTGCCGGTCTGAGCGCGTTCACCTCGCGCGTGATAAAAGCCGCGCCCTGCTCCACCGGATCGAAATCCGGCGAGAGGATGATGACGTGCATCCGCTCGTCATGCATGCGCTCGAACGCCTGCGCTTTGTTCGCTGCGACATAAACCTGATATTCGCTCTTCTCCGCCAGAGAGCGCGCCACTTCTTCGCCGTGTGGTTCTACGGCGCAGACCAGCACGCGTCGTGGCTCCCATTTATCAGCGCCCTGCGTGCCCTGCTGCAAGAGTGCGCTCAACAGGCGGAGCAGTTCCCTGCTCTCCGACCCGGACTCTTTCTCCGGCTGCGCGACGGCTTTGTCCGTGGATGAATCGGGCTTGAAAGGCGGCGCGGGCGCATCGAGTGGCTGATGACCGGAGGCGGGCGGATGTCCGACTATCACATCGCTCGTCTCCTGCGCGATGGCGGCGGCGGGCGGCTGCGCGTGAACTATATTCTGACACTTCGGACAACGCAGCGTGAACGGGCGCGCGGGGACTTTTTCATCATCCACTTGCAAACGCATAGAGCAATTGGTGCAGGTGATTATCATATCGTTCTCGGAAGAAGACAGGGGACAGAAGTCAGGAGCCAGAATGAAAGGCGAAAATCATTTTATTCTGACTTCTGGCTGCTGCTTTATTCAATCATGCTGAGCATGGAATCATATTCGTTAGACGCGCCGATGTTGGCGGTTTCGGCGCGTAGGAAATCTTCGGTTGAAGAGAGACCTTTGAGTGCGAGTTGCAGGTTGTTCTGATTGGTGGCAAAGGTCAACCCGTCTTCGAGCGTGATGATCTTTCGTTCTATCAGGTCTTTGATGACGCTGTCAAAATCCTGCATCCCGTCGAGCCTTCCGTCGCGCATTGCTTCGAGCAAGGTCTTGCCGTGCGCCTCGCCCTGCTCTATGTACTCGCGTGTGCGCGGGCTTGAGCGCAAAATCTCCACGGCTGCGACGCGACCGCGACCATCCGCGCGCGGGATCAAACGTTGAGAGACAATGTAACGAAAAGTCTGTGCGAGGCGTGTGCGAATCACGCCCTCCTCGTTCTTCGGATAGAGGCCGATGATGCGGTCAACCGTCTTTGAAGCATCAATCGTGTGCAGCGTCGAGAAGACTAAGTGCCCTGTCTCCGCCGCCTCCATCGCAATCTCCGTCGTCTCGAAATCTCGCATCTCGCCGATGAGAATCACCTTCGGAGCCTGTCGCAAAGCGGCGCGCAGAGCTGACGGAAAATCTTCCGTGTCCGTGCCGACCTCGCGCTGGTTGATAGTCGAATTTTTGTGCGTGTGCAGAAACTCCAGCGGGTCTTCGATGGTCACGACGTGATAATGCTTCGTCTCGTTGATGCGGTCTATGATCGCAGCCAGCGTGGAGCTTTTGCCTGAGCCGGTCGGCCCGGTCAGGAGCACTATGCCGTTTCGCAGCTCGGCTACATCCGCAAGCTGCGGCGGCAGGCTCAGGGATTGGATGGTCGGAACAGAGGTCGGAATCACGCGCATGACGATGGCGTAAGTCCCGCGCTGCTGAAAGATGTTGACGCGAAAGCGCGTGCGCGAAGGGAGGCTGTAGCTGAGGTCTGCCGTCCCCGTGCGCGCCAGACGTTGCGCGGCATCGGGGTTGTCCTTCATCAATGCCATCGCGATAACTTCCGTCTGATACGGCGAGAGCTTTTTCAGACCGAGCGGCTCGACGGGCGTCAGCTTACCGTTGATCTCGACCTGCGGCGGCTGGCCGACCGAAAAATTCAGGTCGCTGATTTTGTCTGAGACGAGCAACATGCGCTCTAAGATAGGCGGAAGGTCTAGAAAGCTCATGCGGACGGACGCTCCATTTCAGGGAATTTTTTTCGGGGCAGTTTTTTTGCTGTGGGGGTTTACGATTGAAAGCTTGAGCGCGCTTGGTTTTGGAGAGAGCCTGTTTCGTGCGCGCCCGCTCAAAGACAGAACGATTGTCGCGTAAAACAGCGTCAAACGCAAGCGGTTTTTGTTTAGCCCAATTTCTATCGGGCTTTTATGAGGAAAGCAGGTCTAAGAGCCGCCTCGTGCGCTCTTCAATCTCTTCTGTCGATGTGAGCAACGCGCTGATGACCGCGACCGAATCGGCTCCGGCGGCGAGCGTTTCGCGCGCGTTCTCCAACGTGATGCCGCCGATGGCGACGAGCGGAAGTTGGTCGACGGCTTCACGCACGCGACGCAAACCTTCGAGGCCGATGACCGGTTCCGGCTTCTCTTTTGACGAAGTGGCGTAGACGGGGCCGACGGCCAGATAATCTATCGGCAGGCACGCGGCCTGCGCGGCCTGCGCGACGCTGTGCGTCGAGTAGCCGATGATGGCATCCTCTCCCAAAAGCCTTCGCGCAGCTTCGGGCGAAAGATCGTCCTGTCCCAAATGCACGCCGTCCGCTCTGAGCGCGAGCGCGAGATCAACGCGGTCGTTAATAATCAGACGCGCCCCGCGAGCGCGGGCTATATCAAGAGCCGCTTCAGCTTCTGGATAAAAGTCGCGCGGGCTGGCACGCTTCTCTCTCAACTGAATCAGCCGCGCCCCGCCCGACATCAAACGCGCGACCTGCAACGCATGCGAAAGATTAGAGAGACACACATCTGTAATCGGATAAAGCTTTGGTAAGATGAGAGACATGATAAATTTGATCTTTGGTCTTCGGTCTTTGCATGTGTGGGCGAAGCTTGAGTCCTTTCGCCACACGCTCAAAGACCAAAGACCAAAGACCTAAAACCTAAGATCTAAAACCTAAGACCTAAGACCAGCCTTGCTGATAGCTTGCTCCTCCGTGACAGCTTGCTTCTCATCCACGTTCAGGATTCGTTCGGCGGCGTGCGCCATCTCGCGTTGGAAGAGGTGGCAGACGTAGTTGATGTCGAGCATGAGAGTGTCGCTATCAAGCCCGCGATAGAGATTGATGTAACCCCACGTGCCGCGCTTCGTAGTGAGCGGCAGGCGCAGAGTCCAGAACTGTTCAGACCCAGTGACCTCTTCTGCTTCAACGTCGCCGCGCTCCCACGTCCAGCGTATGAAGCCTTCGCACATCCCGGCGCGACGCAAAACAGGCTCTCGCTTGTCGCGTTCAAATAAGCTCTCATTGCGCGCGGCGTTATCTACACAACCAACCTGCGCGACTGCATACACGAACTCTCCGAACTCAAGCATCGCCTGCACAGCGGCAAACATCTCCGGCAGTGTGCGCGCTTCTGACAGAGCGCGTGTCGCGCGGCGGACGCGCAGGTTATTGACGGCGCGCAGGCGGCGATTTCCCAGATTGCGTTTGACGCTCGCCTTAATCTCATCAATCTCGTGATAACGCAGACGCCCGACGGCGAGCATCACCGCGACGCCGATGACGAAGAGCACGAGGCCGGTCGAGCGTCCGGACTGCCCGACGAAGAGCATCGCCATCAGGCCAAAGAGCGCGCACGCGCCATAGAGCACGATCACGACGCGTCGCTGCGACCAGCCGCGCGCGAGCAGCATGTGATGTATGTGCTCGCGGTCGCCCTGAAAGAGCGGTCGCCCGCTCAGGAAGCGGCGCACCATCGTGAAGCCCGTGTCCACCATCGGCACGCCGAAGGCGAGCAGCGGAATCATAATCGCCACGACCGTAGATGCTTTCTGCGTCCCCTGCACAGAAAGAGCCGCGAGCATAAAGCCGATAGTCAACGAGCCGGAGTCGCCCAGAAAAATTGAGGCCGGATTAAAGTTATAACGCAGAAATCCGATCAAGGCTCCGGCGAGCGCGAGCGAGATAATCGTCACGAACGGGTTATAAAGCGAGAGCGACACAAGCATCATCACGCACGAGGCAAACAGCGCGGCTCCAGACGCCAGCCCGTCTATCCCGTCAATCAGATTAAAAGCATTGCTGATGCCGACCGTCCACAATACGGTCAGGGCGAAGCCGACCGCCATCGGCAGCTCTATGCTTCCGACGAACGGCACGGAGAGCACTTCGATGCGCCCGCCGAGCGCGTACAGCAACGCGCCCGCGAGTCCTTGAGCCAGAAATTTCAGAAGAGCGTTAGAGCCGCGCAGGTCATCGTAAATCCCGAAGAGCAAGACCAGACTCGCCGGAAGCAGGACGACGAAGAATCGCCAGCGCGCCATGCCCAGAGAGCGCGTGAGCGAGTTATGTATGAACGGAAGCGCGGAGAGTGCGATCAGCACGGCTATGAAGATAGCCACGCCGCCGAGCCTCGGCACAGACTTGCGATGCACGCGGCGATCATCACGCGGCTCGTCCAACAGGCCGAAGCGTTCGCACACGCGCCGCACCGTCGGCGTCAAGACCAGCGATGAGCAGGCCGATAAAATGAAGATAAATAAGTAAGTATTCACGTCAGACGCTCAAAACTTCCGCATACAATTCGAGAGTCCTGCGAGTCATCGTTTCCAGACTGAATTCCTGTTCTACGCGAAGCCTGCCAGCCGCTCCGAGCTGAGCGCGCCGCGCCGGATCATCCAGCAAAGAATTTATCGCTTGAGCCAGCGCTTGTGAATCCGCCGGAGGCACAGTCAATCCCGTCAGGCCGTGTTGCGAGACAAAGGTGACGCCCGAATCGAGCTGTGTGTTCACGACGGACACGCCCGATGCCATCGCTTCGAGCTGCACGATGCCGAAGGCTTCGCTGCGTGCGATGGAAGAGAGCGCGAACACATCCGCCGCATGATAAAAGGGGCGCACGTCCTTTACGTCAGTCAGAAAAGTGACTCGCTCTACGAGTCCGAGGTCATTCGCTTCGCGCTGCAACTCTTCACGCAACGGGCCGTCGCCGACAATCAAGAGGTGTCCGCGCACTTCCTTCATCGCGCGAATCAGATACTCAAAGCCTTTATAATAAACATGCCGTCCCACGCCGAGCACTATGCGCGAGCCGTAACGCTGGCGTAGCTCGGCGACCTCCGACGCAGACGCATGCTGAAACTCACGGAACGGGATGCCGAAGGGAATGACGCGGCACTTCTCTTTGAAGCGACGCAAGACCGGCGAGGTCTCAACGTAATTCGGGCTGCCGACGATGATGGCGGATGCTTTCAACAGAGCATGTCGCAGGACAGGCCAGAAGGCTCTGCCCAAAACTTTTTGACGGATGATGTCGCTGTGATAAGTGAAGACGAGACGGCCACGATGCCCGCTCGCGAGATAAGAGAGAATCGCCGTCGGGTTCGGCAGGTGTATATGCACGATGTCCGCTTTGGCTTCACGAATCCTGCGCGCCATCGTGGGACAGACCGGCGCGGCTGAGAAGTTAAGAAGGGTTCCGGCACGCGTGAGCTTTACGCCGCCTACAATCTCTTCCACAGTTCTGCGCTCATCATTGGCAACGATGACCTCGACCTCAACCGTGCGCTTCAACTCTTCGCAGAGCGCGCGAAGATGCGTCTCCATCCCGCCCATGTGCGGCGGATAATATTTGCCGACGTGAAGCACGCGCCGATTTTTCAGAGCGCTCATCTGCGCAGACTCGTTCGCAGCTCTGATAACTTTTGTTTCAGAGCTATGAAGTGGTAAAGCTGTTTCGAGAACGCTGCTCATCGGGGTCAATCAAATGTCGGATGAAAAGAGTGCTATTAATAATCTGACGGCGCGGCCTGCAAGCGTCGGCTCTCGCCCGTCTGTCCAAGAGCTTCCAGATCGGCTTTAACCATCTCCGCAATCAGTCCCTCAAAAGTATGTTGCGGTTTCCACCCGAGCGCGGCACGCGCTTTGGTCGCGTCTCCGATTAAAAGATCGACCTCCGCGGGTCTGTAATAAAGCTCGTCTCTCAAGACATAGTCGCGGTAATCGAGGCCGACTTCGGCGAACGCCCTTTCGCAGAACTCGCGCACGGAATGTGTTTCGCCCGTGGCGATGACGTAATCGTCAGGCTCCGGCTGTTGCAGCATGGTGTGCATCGCGCGCACGTAATCCTCAGCGTGCCCCCAATCGCGCTTGGCTTCGAGATTGCCGATGCGCAGCTCTGACGCTTGGCCGAGCTTGATGCGCGCGACGGTGCTCGTGATCTTGCGCGTGACGAACTCGAAGCCGCGCCGCTTGCTCTCGTGGTTAAAGAGCATACCGCTCAAGCAGAACATCCCGTACGCCTCGCGGTAATTTCGGGTCAGGTCAAAGCCCGCGACTTTGCTGATGCCGTAGGGCGAGCGCGGATGAAAGGGCGTGGTTTCGCGCTGCGGCGTCTCGCGCGCCTTGCCGAACATCTCGGACGAACCGGCGAAGTAGAAGCGGCACTGCGGCCTCAGCTCGCGCAGAGCTGCGAGCATGTAATGCGTCCCGTTGATATTCGTATTCATCGTCGAAAAGCCGTCGGCGAAACTCTCCGCGACGAAGCTTTGCGCCGCGAGATGGTAACACTCGTCGAACTCATTGCGGCTGACGACGCTGAAGATGCTCGGATAACTCTCAAGGCTCGCGGCGTGCAGGACGAGCTTATCCAAAAGATGCGCGATACGCACGAACCTGCCTTCGGGATTCTCAAGCGCGACGCGGCGCACAAGGCCATGCACTTCATAACCCAGACCCAGAAGAAGCTCCGCCAGATAGCTGCCGTCCTGTCCCGTGATGCCCGTGATGAGAGCTTTTTTAACCATTAAAAATTCAGTCCCTAAACATAAGGTACGCTACGATAATTTGTCTGGTAAAGGAAGCTTAGTTTATGTGTTTTGATGAAGTGAACACGAACAACGCTTGCGCGACTAAAGGCGAGGAGCATCACGAATACCACAAATCACGATACAACGCGACCATTTTATTAGCGTACTCAGACCACGTGAATCGCGCCGCCTGCTTTAAGCCTGCCTCTCGTCTTACTTTCCACAGTTGCGGCTCGTCGCGCCGCTCAGAGAGCAGAGCGATGACGGCTTCGCTCCACGCGCTCACATCTGCGACCGCATGATAGCTTGCCGCCTCGCCCCCGACCTCTCGCAGGACATCGAGATCGCTGGCGACCACAGGCGCGCCGCAGGCCAGAGCTTCGACCACAGGCAGGCCGAAACCTTCGCGCTCAGACGGTTGCAGGACGAGAGCCGCGCGCCTGTAGACAGCGGCCAGCGCTTCGCGGGACAGCATCGGCAGGACAGTGATTGATTGTGATAAGCCTAGCTGCTCGACCAGCTTGAGCTGTTCGGCTGTAAAAGCTCCTCCAGCACGCACGAGCCGCGCGTCTGGAAACTCTTTTCTCACCGACGCGAAAACACGCAACAGCACGTCAATGCGTTTTCGCGCAATCGTGCTCCCGACATGCAGCAGCTCAACCGTCTCCGGACGACGCGCGCCGAGCAGGCGCACAGCCTCTGCATCCGCCGCAGCATCAGGCTCAGGGGAGCAACTCGGATGAACTCCATTCGGAATCACGACCGTGCGCGTCGCAGGCACGATCTCATACTTCAACAGCGCGTCGCGCGTCGCAAAGCTATCGCACGTCACCCACGCAGCCTTTCGCAAACCATCAAGAATTTTTCCGGTCATCGCGACAAACCATTTAGCGCGCGGCTCAAGCTCCGGCTCAAGCACACACCGAAAAGTGTCGAGGTCATGGCACGTCACGATGGTTCGCTCCCTCGGAAGCTGATGCACGAGATGCGCGTAACTGTGATCCACTATATGAAACAGATCGAACTTCTCTCTTTCGCGTTTCAGTAACTTCGGATAATCCCGGAAGCGATTGACGAGACGGTCTATATTCATCATTACATTCTTCCCACTGATGTGCGGAAGGAGTCCTAAACGTCGTTTCATGCGTGGGCAAATACGTGTAGCTTCGACGGTGGATGTATGACTATCGCGAAACTGCATTAACAGCATCTCTGCCACCAGATCCATACTGGGCCAATTTTCTTCGATGTAATCGCAGATTATAGCAACGCGGGCTAAACTCATAACTTAGACAATGGAATTTATTTGCTATGGCTGAGATGCTCTACCGGAGTTTGGCTGACTGCGCCCATTTTGAGTAACTTTTCGCCCGGCGGCCAATTCTTTGCGGAAGCAAAGCAAGCAGAAGTGAAAACACGATTTTCGCGCGGAAAGGATTACCCTTGAGCTTCAAATATTCACCTAGACTTGAAAACCATTGACGGCGATTCCGCACGCAAAAGAAGAAGGCTTTGTCTGTGTATTTAGATTTAAGTAACGCCTTCCGTGCCCGCTCGTGATGCCTGTTTTCAAAAGCATATTTGCTAAACGCATGAATGGCTCCCTCTATCATGTAAACCGGAGATGTGTTAGTCGTCGTCGCAGGATGAGCGCGATATTCGCCCAATCTTTCTTTAACGAAGTAAAGCTTACCCCGCTTCGCCGCGCGAATAGCATAATCGAAATCCGCTGCGCCGCCGCAATCTAAATCAAAAAGTTCCCGAACAAAAATATCTGAGCGATACATTGAGAATCCCATACACATGCTTCCGCTCAAAGCCTGCTTAAGAGGATCTGCAACTTCTCCTTCAGGCAAGTCAGTACGACCATAGCAGTCGGAGTTGTAGGCTGAGGCATCCGTCAAAAGACTACCGTCGCCCGCAATTATCCAGTGATCGCAAAAAGAAGCGATGCACTGCGAATCATCTAAAAGCGGTTGGACCAGATTTTCGACAAAGGTGTTCGACAAACGATCATCATCGCCTAAAATACAAAAGGCATCTCCGGCACAGTTCTGGAGTAAATAGTTAATATTCGTGAACAAACCCGGAGAGGGGTTTCGTGGCAACAGGCGCACGCGCGAGTCAATTTCTTCGATACTTTCGATATATTCTTTGCTGCCATCCGAAGAACCGTCATCCGAAATCAGTATCTGTATGTTTTGATATGTCTGCGCGCGTGCCGAAGTCAGGCTTTCTTTGAGATAGTTTAAGCGGTTTAAAGTGGGTATTAAAATTGAAACCTTCATTTGATTTCTTAATCATGAACTCTCTTGTAACTTCTGACGCGCCAAACTTTGATGCACTATCTGAGAAGCACGAGGTTATCCGAGGCGCGCTGGCACCCCCCTTAAATCTTTAATTGCAACAAGATTGAAGGCGTGCTTGAAATGCTTGTGTACGCATAAGAGCTTTGCCGCGATGGCATCACAAGTGGCAAGACCTTTAATATTGTATTTCGGACCTGCCGCATATCCAAGTAAGTATTTTGTTCCGGTCGTGCCATATATCTTATAGCCTAATCCTTGAAAATCATGCGGGAACCATCCTGACATATGTTTCTGATATTCATTCCCGAACTCAGGCCCCTGTTCGACAAAACCGTTGGGGGTCTCTAGAAGAATGTATTGGTCCGTCAGTTGCTCGCACTTTTCAAGCAACTCAAATCCAAGTTTTTTCGGTAGATGCTCAATCACTCCATAAAGAGTTATGAGATCAAACTTCCGTCCGTCGAATTGCTCCAGAATCTCAACGGGATTGGCTTTAATCACATCAGCCAGAATATAAGCGTCATGTGAATTTGCCTGACGTGCTTCTTCAATGGCCTGTGGGAAGGCATCAATGCCTACGGTGGTAATGTCAGGGCGAAAGACACTCAAGCGAGAAGCACTGCCACAACCAACATCCAGCACTAAACGACAATCAGGCCGCCTGATAATTTCTTGGGTATAGTCGAGCGCAGAAGGTAATCTTACTAACCTCTGGATTAATGAACCAATAATCATCTCGCCCTTTACTTGCTAGCTGCTCATGGATAACACGCGAGTTAAGATCGGCAATAATAAAGCCAAATGGTTTTTCATGCTGAACTGCTGAGCTTGGTCTCTGGCCCCTAGACGTAGATTCTCGTAAAGGTCTTGCCTGCCTAAGCAGCGCACTATAGCGTCAGACAATCCCACAGCACGCGGAGGATTCCCCGGCGCGAGTGTGCCGTTAACGCCATCTTTCAACCAATCGGAGATACCACCGACATCGAAAGCGACCGCCGGAACACCAAACATCCCGGCTTCTAAACCTACCATCCCGAACGGCTCAGGCAACAGGCTGGGCACGATGAGCAAGCTACAGTCGCGAAATATTTTTCCGCGCTGCGCTTCGTCGAGCCAGCCGGTAAAATCGAATTTCAAAAGCGGGTTGTCCGCAGCGACCTGAGCCGCCTGTCTCTCCAATGCACTTCTGGCCTGTCCGTCGCCTGCGAGCGTGACATGGAGAGGACGAGCCACCGCGCGAGCAACTGAGGGCAATGCTTCAAGCATCACGCCTCCGCCTTTCAGCGGATCCATACGAGCGAGAAACAAGAGCCGCCATGGCTCTCCAGTCTGTTGATGATCGCCGGAGCACTCCTTCAACTCAACCGGTGCAATCGGATAGTAGACGACGCTCGGGTCGGGCAGTCCATATTTGCGGTATTCACGAACCATATGAGAACTGGAAACGACGATGGCGCTGTAACCGGAAAGCAAAGACAGGCGTTTCTTTTGAAATTGATATTGGCTCCACATCGTGCGCGGGTTTAAGCCGCCGCAGCGATGTGGATAATAGTGTGCCAGACACTGCCAACCGAATTGACGGTCGCAAGGTTGTACTACCGGAAAACTGAATGTCTTAGCCCCGCTCACACAACTGCCGTAATATGAGTGTGCAAAAAAAACCGAGGGTGCGATCTTTTGCGTCTCCGCTTCGAGTTCCGGCGAGCGGAGTCCGTGCGCGTAAATAAGCTCAGGCTGCCATTCTCGTAAGGCAGCCAGCGCGCCCTTCGTGCCTAACTGAGCGACAGACCACGACGGCACTTCCGGCGGCAACGTAATTACCTCATGCCCTGCGGCTGGCGTTTCTTCATGCCAGAAGGCTACCTCGTGCCCGCGCTCTATCAACGCCGGTAAGAGTTGGCGCAGGTAAGTCTCCACGCCGCCGATAATATTCCGGCTACTATTGATGATTGCAATCCGCATATGAGAAAGGAGGCGAAATATCCAGCAAAGATTACCCCGGCTGTGAATTTAATGGCCGATCTGCGTTGAGCAGGGTAGAGATAGTATGCCGTACGTCAAAGCGGTCGCCATAAAGCTTAAGGGCTGCTCCGCCCAGTATTTTTCTTCGTTCTGCATCTGCCAGCAAGTATTCTGTTGCTTGAGCCTGAGCGTTCACGTCTTCAGCGGGAGCCAGCATGACGGCTCCGCTCTCCGCCCACAGAGGTTCGGTTAAAGCCCCGGTTGTCGTCATAATTGGCAGACCATGTGCCAGCGCGGTCATCACGCTGGTGCGGCGGCTACTTACGCCGTCGCCGAAAGGTTGTATCATCACATCGCACGCCTTTAGATGTCTGGAGATATCATCTGCCGGGAGTGACCCGGTTGCATGAATTCTTCCGATTAACTCAGGATAGAGACCAATCAATTCATCCCGCAGGGCTGCGCCGCCCCGCCCGAGCAGTAGCGCCGCACGGTTTGTATGTCCTGCCAGAAGCAAAGGTATCAGAGAACTCAAATTCCCCGCGATGTGCGGCGCATAGGTTCCGAAGTGTCCGATGATAAGCCCCGCGCCTGACCTGGCGTAACGCGCGCGCACCATCGCAACGCCTTCTGCATCCTCGACCGGCGGGATCACATTTGGAACCGGCATCCAAATAACGGGCGCGCGCAAGGCCGCGAGCGATTGCAAAATCTTTTCCCATGCCGGGATCGAAACAAAGACTTGCTCTGCCGCACGCGCCACCAGCGAGGCCATGCTACGCGTGATTGCTCCGAGCAGATTATGCTTGGTAGTTTGATTCGCGCCTAACGGGAAATGGACTTCATGAAACATTACCCAGATAGAATCTCTGCGCCTGCGAGACCATAGCCAGAGGCAGAACGGAAGATTGATCGCCTTCCAGCCGAAAGCGTGCGGCACATATTGCACGAGGATTCGATGTGGCTGCGGCGCGCGATTCAGCGAGCGGCGCAGGACGGCCAGCGAACGCGGCCCGAAATGATCCGGGAGCCGGTGGATTTCCACTTTATCATCGCGCGGGGTTTCTCCTGAGCAGGGCGCAGACCAAACATGTACACTGTCCCCCGCTTCGACCAATCCGCGCGCGACGAGACGCGTGTAATCACTGACCCCACCCGGTTGCGGCGGATACTCGCCCGTCAATATGTGCCAAGTAGTCACGGGCTTCTAATATCCCCGCCTGTGATAAATTCCGAAATACCGTTTATCGTATATCAATCTTAAACGTCGTCCGAACTCTTGAAAGGAATTTAAGCTAACGTAGTTCGATAGCGATAATAGCGAAACTTCAACCCAGCCCAGCGACGCCAGAGAGGTAGCCTGTAGGTTAAGAAACGCCTGAAAGCTTGCGGACTCTTAAAGCGATCTGCAAACGGTCTTTCGTTCTCACTATGTCCCTCATCGCAGGCATAGAGCCGAATGGAAACCGTTGGCCCGAACCAATAGAGAACAACTATTGACTGTAAGGCCAAGACGCGTAAATTCAGAAGCCGGGCCACAAAACTTAATGATTGGGGTGTGAAAAAGTTTAGATGCTCAATGTTAATCTGCGACTGCGCGATGGGGGCTGAACCTAAGAGGCCGCGAATGTAGAGCACGTCAAACGGCACTTCTATCACCCAGAGAGTTGACGGCGCAGACAGTCGGGACATCTCTTTCAGTGAATCCTTAATGCTCAACAGATGTTCGATACAATGAAAACTGGTGATAACGTCAAACTTCGATTCCGGTAATGATAATGCCTTCTGAATAGACGATACTTCCTGAATCAAAGGATTGATGGCGGGTCGCGACTTGACTCCGGCATCTACCAAAGTAGCCTGCCAACCGGACTTTAACCACGGCAGCAAAGAGCGTCCGGCCCCGCCGCCAATGTCAATGATGTGGCCGCCGTCTCTACGGTTGTAGCGCTGCACCTGATGATAAGTTTCCTCAAATCTGTAAGTCTCACGCTCCGCAGCCCGTTCTCCGGTAACTCCGAGTTGTTGCTTGATGTCAGATTCTAACATCGGTAAAGCATGAGCATAGTGTTTTGCAAGTCGTTCAAATTCCGGACGCGGGCTTCTGAATATTAACCCGCAATGACAGCAGGCGTTAAAAACGATTGGCCGTCCCGCTTCTGCCAGCGACAGCTTCACCATCTCTTCTTCAGAAGATAACGGCGCCGTGCGTTGCAACTCAAAATGATTGGCTGATTCACAAAGAGGGCAAGTCATAAGGCTCAATGAATAGGGGTTACGTCCAAAGAGTTATTAAATCAATTGGGACAATAGAGGCGCGCGGGTCTGACAACTTTCGACATCTACGCGCTATGATTCCAAAAACAGAAATTGTCTCGCTCAAGCCTGCTCCGACTTTTCCGTTTCAATCGGCCACTTCGTCTTCAAGCCCATTCTGAATAGTTGCCCGAACAATTTATTTGACAGCAGCTGCTTGAACCGCGCCGGGCTAAATACCCATGCGGCTCCGGCGAACAGCGCACAGGTCGCCCCGGCGGATAACAGGGCGTGCAACGCCAGCGGCAGCGATAGCTTGAGGGTCAGGCTTCCCAAAATGATGCTTATCACAGTCGGTAGAATAATCCACGCGGCAGGCTGCAAGATTCGTCTCAGCGCGCCTCGTTCAAGGCCCAGAAAAACGAAAGGCAGAGCCAGCGTTCCCATCAACACGTAACCGATAGGAATTCCATTAAAGCCTATGAGCAAGACAAGCGGGACACTCACTATGACAATCGCCAGATTTCGCCCTAAGATATAACGCGTAGTGAAGTTGACCATTCCCAGTCCGTTGAGGGTGACTACCATGATCCAGACAATCATGTCCACCCCGATACCGGCAGCGTAGATCATCAACCCCGGGATTGCCGGAGACCACTTCTCCGTATAAATCCATTTCAACAGCATAGGCCCGGCGATCATCAGGACGGCGATCCATAAACCCGCGATGAGCAACAGGAGCATCAGATATTGCGACAGAGTGCGCTCAACCGCCTTCCTGTCATCCTGTAGACGAGAGAAATGCGGGAACGCGACTCGCACCACATTATCCACCAGAATGAGCGGCCTGCGGCCATTACTGATCGCCCACATCAGATAGCCAACCGCTTGCGGCCCCACCCAGACGGCGACCAGTGTCGGAGTGACCCAGTTAACGATCTGATTGATGATGCCCTGTAGTTGGAAAGGAAGACCATAGCGAAGAATCTCCTTAACGATTTTCCTGTCAAAGCCAAATCGCACTCGCCACGGAGCAATCAGAAAGACCAGCGCTGTGCCTAATACGCCGCGCGCCATCGTCGCCCAGATAAAGCTCCAGACCCCGTAACCTGTGACCGCCAGTACGACAGCGATGATTTGATAGCTAAAGTTTTCGACGACCTCGACCCATACGATGCGCTCATAGCGCAGGTGACGTTCCAATTGCAAAGCGCTCATCGCGCGCCACGAAGTCAGATAAAGACTAAAGGCCAACGTGCGAACCAGCCAGACGGTTTCGGGCGGAGCTTTCGGGTAGAAAGAGACCAGCCAGGGAGCCAGCAGTAACAGTGCCAGAACAACTATCGTCGTTGCAATCTGCTGTAAGGTGAATCCGACGCTCAAATCGCGGTCGGTCAATTCTTCTTTACGCTGAATGAAAGACGGAGCGAGTCCGAAATCTCCGAAGAGGGAAAAGAGTCCTAGGAGGAAGGTTGTGATAGCGTAAAGTCCGAACTCGGAGGGATCAAGCACGCGCGCCAGAACGATACCGCCGCCGAACATCAGAATCTGAAGCAATACCTGCCGACCGAGCAGCAGCTTAATACTTCGTCTGGCTCTCGCTTGAAGATCGTTCACAATAACATTCTTTATAGACCGCTAACCGCAGAATAGTTTATTTGCGCGCTTTAAGCTCTGTAATCACATCGTTAATGATAGATGGCAAATCGCGTGTCGGATGATATCCGATTAATCGCTCGGCCTTTTGCAAGGATGGCACACGGCGGCGCATATCTTCAAACCCTTCGCCGTAAGCCTCGTTGTATGAAACATATCTGAGTTCGCTCCGGCTCCCGGTCAGCTTAATTGTCATTTCCGCCAACTCGTTGATAGAGACTTCACCATCGTTGCCCAGATTGATGACTTGACCAAAGCACTCCGGAATTTCCAGCACGCGCGCCAGAGCTTCGACTATGTCCGCCACATGCCCGAAGCAACGCGTCTGTTGACCGTCGCCGTAAATGGTGAGCGGGTCGCCTTCGAGCGCGGCCTTGACGAAGCGCGGCACGACCATTCCATACTGCCCCGTCTGTCGCGGGCCGACCGTATTGAACAGGCGCACGACGGCGACGGGCAGGCGCGTCTCGCGCCAATGCGCCAACGCCAGAAATTCATCCAGAGCTTTGGCGCAGGCATAAGCCCAACGATGCTTGCTGGTCGCGCCGGTCAACACATCATCGTCCTCTTTGAAAGGCACTGCCGTGCCTTTGCCATAGACTTCGCTGGTGCTCGGAATCAACACACGCTTGCGATAACGCGAACAGTAGCGCAGCACTATGTCCGTGCCGCCGAAGATAGTTTCGATGGTCTTGACGGGCTGCTCCATGATGAGCTTGACCCCGACCGCACTCGCAAGGTGAAAGACGCGGTCGCTGCGGCGAATCAACTCTTCCATCAGCGTCTCGTTGAGCACGGTGTCAATGATGATCTCAACCGCATCGCGTCCTTCGAGATGTGCGATGTTCGCGTATCGCCCGGTAGAGAGATTGTCCAGAATGATGAGGTGATGACCATCCGCGAGCAGACGCTCGGCCAGATGACTTCCGATGAACCCGGCCCCGCCGGTGATTAAAGCTGTACTCATTGAATGGATGAAATCCTTTTATTGAATTTGAGACGCGGGATGTGTAGCCGCAATCAGTTCAACTATCTCGCGCGACATATCCGTCCAGGTGCGCTGTCTGAGCAGTTCCCCGAAACGCGCGACGCGTTGGCGATAACCTGTCATATCTGCACGCCAGCGACGCAAACGATTCACTAAATCTTCAGCCTGTGGCGGGTCATCGAGCAGCAGGTCTGCTAATTCACCCGGATAACGTTCCGCGACTCCCGCAACGCGCGTCACGAAAGCCGGAAGGCCACAGCACAGAGCCTCCTGCACGCCGAGGCCATAAGCATCATAGTGTGTCGGACTGACAAGCGCATCTGCCGCCGCCAGCACATCTCGCACCTGTTTCGTGAATCCCATCAAGCGTACGCGCTCGCTCAAATTTTTCTCCGCCGCTCTCTGCCGCCACAATTCTACTTCCGCGCCCGCGCCCAATGCGACCAGATCAGCGTCCCACTCCGGGTCACTGCATAATTGCTCCCATGCCCTGAAAAGCACGTCGAAGCCCTTATTGCGATCATGCCCGAGCGCGCCTATAAAGACCACTACGGGACGCCCCGCGTGCCAACCTGAACGCTGCCGCGCATCTTCGCGCTCGATTTCAGCGAACGGATGAAAACGCTCCGCATCGTTGCCATAATAAACGGTATGCACACGTTCGGGCGCGAGTCCGATGTGGTCTATCACCTGCTGGCGCGCGCTTAGCGAATTCGTAACCACAACCCGCGCGGCTTCCAAAGAGCGTCGCTCAGTGCGGAGCGCAGCACGTTTCATCAACCCGGCGCGCAAGCGAAACGAGAGGGGGGCATGAGCGTGGCGCGTGTTCCACGCTGCATGAACCGCGTGAACCCAGTTCACATCAGGCCATAGACAATTCCCGCCGTTGACTACCACGCGCGCCCCCCGTTTCGTCAACTGATGCGCGACACGGCGTCCGGCGCGTGCGAGGAACGGATCGGCCAGCGTATACATACCGAGCGGCTTTGTTACCTGATGCCACGTCACGCGCGGGTGGTCAACAAGGGGAGGCGCGACATAAAAACTGACCAGATGAACTTCCGCTCCGATCTCTTCAGCCAGATACCATGCCAATTCATAATTGGCCCAATCCATTCCGCCCCACGTGGTGAAGTCCCCGCTAACGAGTACGTATACGCTCATGTGAAAAGATGCCACTCGCCCGCGCGACTCCGTGCAAGGCTCCGGCTAAGAACCAGTATTGCATTCCAATCTGAGTAGTAAACGGCGTGAAGCCGAAAATCAAAGCGATCACGCCCATATTGGCCGCGATAATGACGGGAGCAACGAGCCGTAACTGCTGGTCGGTCGCCTTCCCGGCGACTTTTAATTCATAAGCAACCGTTGTCAGCAAGGCCAGACAATACAGAATCATCAGAATCAAGCCGCCATCGAGAATCCACCCGCTGAATTGCAGCTCAGACCAGATCATAGGCGAGTCAGCATTCGTTTCATCACCGAAATAAACACGCATCATACCCCAACGTGCTAACCCCGCGCCGAGCGGATAAGCAGGCAACAGGTCAGTGAAACCGTTCTCTAATTGATCTCCCCGATGAGTATTATAATAAACTGCCAGCGGATTACCCGATGTCAGCGCTTCATATCTACTCATCGAAGCTTTGCCGGTGCGCGTGATAGTGAAGAAAAAAAGAAGGGTCACGAGCATGACGGCGATACCCACAAACGCTATCGCCTTCGTTCTCTGTTTTTGAATTAACCAGAGAACCCCGACATAGACTGCCATCATCCCGCACATAATCAGAAGCGCAGTTCGCACCTGACTCAAGTAAACGGCTGCCACCCCGGCCACGCCTAAGATAAGAGCGCCGAGACGGTGAGTGGATTTCTTCAAATTCACGGCGAAGATGAAACCCAACAGGGCGGCCAGCATCCCCGCGGCGCAGACCGCGCCCGGCGTATCAAACAAACCCGGAGGCCGTATCACCAGCTTTCCAGCCGAGTTGATGTAAGTGTAATTGCTTAGGCCATACTTCGCTGACATGATGACGCTCGAAAACTCCTGCGGCATAAAATAGTCTGGCGCGTAAACTTGTAAGACACCTACCAATGAATTAATGCCATTGCAAATTAAGAGTATAACGAGCAAGCGCATTAAGCGTTGCGGGCTGCGTACCATGGACGAAGCCCAAAACACAGGGGCCATGACCGATAAATACAACATCGTCTGCCCCACTCCCGCGAGCGAGGTGTTAGTCGTCGGGTGAAAAATCATCAAGATGAGATATGCCACAGACAACAGCAACCAATGTATGGCCGGATGCGGCGTCTGACGCCGGCGACTTCCCATCCACCATGCAAACGCCGCTAAGCTAATGCCAAAGGCAGCCACGCGAAGCGGCAAACGCAAGATTTGCGTGCCCGGCAGAAAAAGAACAGCCGGAAGCGCAGTCTGGCTGATGACGAAAAGCTCAGGGAAGCCCCACTGATTTTTTTCGCCCGCATTAATGGCAGACTCAGGTGACGCGAATCGTTTCGAGAACCTATTTGTGGCAACAACCTCAGAGGCCATCTTTACCTCAATCGTGCAATGAATTCCACAGGCGCAAGGCACCTGATGCTGCACTATGATCTTTCACTTTACTAACATTGCAAATACGGTATCACTCCACAACTTACCCCGCAGCCTAGGGAAAACCCTTTGCCAGCTTATATTGCTTTTCGGCAATCTGCCCGGAAGAGGATAATAAAACTCTATCTGCTTAAAGCCAGTTTCAGCTGCTATTCTTCGCAAATCAATTTCAGTAATCGGCGTGATATGCCCGGACACCTGATAATCATGCTCACAAAATGCCGGGAAGTAACCGCGAAAGAGAAATGATAAGCGTGCTGTCAGACTATCATTGCATGGTGTGCTAATAAACAACCTACCGTTCTCCGTTAAGCTGCGATAAGCCTCCATAACAAAATGGCGCGGATTCGTCAAATGCTCGATAACTTCGAGAGCGAAGACCCAATTGATGGTATTGCCTTCGCACGGCAGCGAATCACGCGAGACATCCATCTGATAAAATCTAACACCGTCAATACTGCCTGCCCCATCATCAATAATATCCGTGCTTATGATCTGCTGAATCTCTGAGTTTAGCTTTAACCTTTTAATCCATCCGCCTTCACCCGAACCAATGTCTAAAACAATGCCGCCCGCTTTGCGACCGGCCAATTCCCAGGCGGCATCTCGAATTGGCTCCGGTGAATAACCCTTCTCTCTAAGAGCATAGGCACTGTGGTCGTGGCCGACAGCTTTGAGCTGTTCTTTGGCTGTGACTTTAGACATATAAAGAACCTTCAAGAACACTATCGGTCAATGCGTATATTTTCGCCATCTGCCTTTCCGGATCGCAAAGCCGCCGCGCGCGTGCCGGGCCTGCATCTCCCAATGTCTCGCGGTGCGCTCGATCATCAATCAGATTTCGCAGAGCGTCGGCAAGTTTGCACGCATCGTTAGGCGGTACGAGAATCCCGCATGAATCATCTACTATCTCCTGCGCACCACCCAGCGCTGTCGTGACCACTGGCAACCCGGCGTTAAGAGCTTCTACAAAGGCAATTCCGAAAGCGTCGGCATGAATATTTGGTTGACAGTAAATATCAGCAGCACTCAGCAGCCTTGGAACATCTGAACGTTCCCCGATGAAGCGAATGCACTCGAAGATGCCCAACCGAGTTGCAAGCGATTGCAGTTCTGCGCAATAAGTAATCTCCTCATCTCGCTGTGCCCCACCAACGAGCCAGCAAATCCAGTTCGGCAGATTCTCCAATTTGCCTAAAGCTTCAAGTTGAAGTATATGGCCTTTTAATCTTTCCATCCGGCTGACTTGAATAACTACGGTCGCATCTTCAGGCGTATCCAATTCCGCTCGTGTGGCTTGGCGGTCATCTTCTGAATAATGCGATGGAGAAAAAGCAACCGGACAATAAAGCGTCTCTGCGCGGACGCGTGGATACAAATTGCTCAAGGTGGAAGCTGTGAAGTGACTGTTGCAGATGGCTAGGTCGGGAGGCGTGCGACGCGCCCAACGCTCAGACCAGTGGCGGCCATCAGTCGAGCCATGCATCCAAAAGATTAGAGGTAATCCGGCTTCGCGCACAACCGCCCCGAAAATCGCTTGCGACCACGGCGCATGACAGATGATCAAGTCGAAATTAAGACTGTGCAAAAGTTTGCGGAGTGTGCTTCGAGCGCGCAGGACAGTGGCGGGGCGGCTGGCGCGCACGTTGCCCAGCATGTACACGGGCACGCCCGCAACATTCAGTTCTTCGCTCAATCGCCCTTCAAAAGAGAGCGCGAAGTGCGGCTCCATCGAGGGGCATAAATCTCTATGACGCGCCAGCGTGACGAGCATCGTCTCAATGCCGCCGTAGAGATTCCCGCTGTAGATGTGTAGTACGCGCATCAGTGTTTCGTCGAGAGCGTTTTGTGATAAATAGGAATCAGCTCGGTTGCCAGCCGCGCACGATCAAACTTTTCTTCGGCGGTCAGGCGTCCCGCCTCACCCAGACGCTTTCGCATGCCTGCATCATCAGCGAGCCGCATGATGCACTCTGCCAAGCCTTCTGCATCGCCCGGTTGATGCGCCAGAGCATCTGTCCCGGCGTTGATAATTTCCGCAGCCCCTCCGGCTTGGCTGGCGATGAGGGCGCGCCCGCACGCCATCGCTTCTGCGATGACGAGGCCGAAAGGCTCCGGCGACGTGCTCGCGTGTACGATGACATCGAGCGAGCGCATAGCGGAGGCCGCATCCTCAACGAAACCCGTGAAGCCGACTTTATTTTCAAGTCCCAGCTCTGCGGCTTCGCGGCGCAGCTCTTCGAGGCTGTGCTGGCTGCCGTCTGTTTGATAAAGCGCGCCGCCGATAATGTAACCGCGCACTTTCAAGTGAGCCGGGATGCGCGACAAGGCGCACAGGAAAGTTGTGTGTCCCTTCCAGCGCGCCATCGTCGCAAGCAGCCCGACTCGCAAAGTTCCGGCTTCAGCTTCGGGCAGATGCGCGAGCGCATCAAGGTCAAGCCTCTTTCCCGCCGGGGTGAATTTTTCGAGATCAATCGCATCAAGCACGGGATAAATTTTCAACTCAACGCCGCACACGCGGCGCACATCTTCCGCCACGCTTCTCGAATTGGTGATGACGGCGTTGCAACGCCCGGCGTGCCAGCGCAGCAGGCGCGCCATCAATGGACGCGGGCTGACGTAATCACGCACGTGCCAGATAAGAGGCATGCTGTTCGGCGTTCTCGCACGCGCGCCGAGGACGTGCATCTTGAAGCCGTTGGTGTGCAACACGTCCGGGCGCAACTGATGCAGCGCGCTTCTCAACTCGCTAACATACTTGATGGCGGGCGAGCCTGCGCGGAAAAGTTTTTCCAAAAGAGCCGCGCGGCTGAGCTGCGTTCCGGCTGGCCCGCCCGCGCCCGCATCTCCGAGCCTTGCCAGCGCGTGCGGAAAAGACAGAACAGTCGCGCTCACTCCGATTGCTTCAGCGCGTGCGATGAGCGGCCCGTCCGCTCCTGCGATGATGTGCAGCGGCCACTCAGGCTCGACCGAGCGCACGCTCGCCAGCAGATCGAGCAGAGCCAGCTCGGCTCCTCCCAGTTGGCCGGACGGATTCAGGTAAACGACCTTCATACTGCCTGCTGGAATCGGCTAATATGATGCTGGCACATTAGATACCTCACAAACAAACCAGACCTGACTTCGCAGGATTGCTGAAGGTGAAAAGCGTCTTTCTTTAATGTGAAAGAATTGCTTAATTTCTTTTTCAAGCGCACGCCAGTTGAAGCCTTTATGAGGGTGCGATCCGGCATATAAAGGACGCGGGATCGCTGTCTGTCCAGTGGCAAATGCCATCCTAATAAATTCATAGGCTGAATAGCTTTCCGTCCACTTGTAATCACCGATACCGCGCCAGCCAGCTATGCGCCTAATTAATTGTTTAGCGACCAGTGTCAGCCCAATCTCTACGGGAACACTGATGACAACTATTCCGTCCGGCTTGATGAGAGAGGAAAGGCGAGTCAAGGTCATCTCCACAATATCTGAGGGACAATGCTCCAACACTTCCATACACATTACAACATCGAACTTACCACTTAGCTCGTCAATGTGTATGAAACTATGACCCGGTATGCGTTGGCGGCAGTCTTCAACTTGATCCTGCACTATATCTGTGCCTGTTGCATTTGGGAAAATGTCTGAGACTTTTTTCAGGAATGTTCCGTCACCGCACCCATAGTCGAGCATTTTTTTCCGGCATAAGTTTCAACTAACGCACGTGCAATGCGGAATCTTGACCCGTGGCTCCATGCAATAATGCGACTGCGACTCAGGAGTTGCTTTTGTTCGTAGTGTCCTGCGACCATCAATTAGTAACCCCAAGTAATGCGCCGTCACTTCACCACTGTTAATGCCCGCACCTTGGCTAATATTACCACGAACCCGTCCTTATCTTCTTCGGCCTGAAAAGTTGTTGTAGAAGATTGGATGAGCTATGCAGGTTCTGTTGACCGGCACCAGATTCGGCAGTTGAAGTTTCAAGGATGGCAGCAGGCGTCTCATCAAAAATGCATTGCGTGCATCTTTTCCCAAGCTGGCGTGTGAACGTCTCGCGCGCATGCGCGAGCGAAGGGCGGCGCGTTCCTGCTTCGCGCGCGTTCGAGGCGACGACCGTGCGGCCTCTATACTCTTTCGCGCAGTGCAGTGCGAAGCGTTGCGCCTCGCGCCCGTGCGCGCCCGTGATGCTCGCCGCGGATAGTTGCAGCTTGACGCCTGTGTCGAGCCAGCTTTCAAGCCGACGCCGGTCGCGGCGCAGGTCATGGCTGCATTCCGGTGCGGCCACGACGACGGAAAAGCCTAGCTTCGCGAGCTTCTCCCACACCTCTTCCGTTTCAGGAGGAGTGCTCACAGACGGGAGCGCGACCAGCACGTGCCGCCCGCCGCCCAAGGTGACGGACGCGCCGTATCGCTCGATGAGCTTGTCGAGAGCGGGATGAAAGCGAAAGACGAAACCGAGTTTCAGCTTGAGAGCACTGCCCGTCTCGCTTTGCAATCGCTCAAGCTTTCGCTGGCTCGCTTTGAAAGAGAGATACGGCTCGTCCTGTCCCGCATCCCAACGCTGCACAGCAACGATGGTACGCACGCCTTCCTGCGCGGACTCCCTGCACATCTCAAGAGACTCTGTGAAATCTTCTGCGCCGCAGGCAGTCCCGTCAAACAGATGACAACGAAGGTCAATCATATGAATCGCGTATTGTGGACAGTAAGCAATAAATGGATGGGATGAAAGCTCATCCCATCGGGCTTCCATTTATTTTGACCAATTATGAATTGGCGCTCGGAGCAAGCTCGTCGGGATCTTGACCGGTTTTGTAGTAGTTGTAATGATTGTAGTAATACTTGTAATAGTAGTCCTTCGTCGAGAGCGTGACGTTGTTCAGAACGACGCCGAAGATTTTCGCCCCGACTTCCTGCAAGACCTGCCGCGTGCGCCGCACGACGCTGCGCGAAGAACGCCCGCCATGCACGACCAGCAGCACGCCGTCCACCATCGCCGCAATCAAGACGCCGTCCGTGAACGAGGCTATCGGCGGCGAGTCGATCACGACGTGATCGAAGTTGGCTTCGAGGACGGCGAGCAGGCGGCGCATCTGTTCGGAGCCGGTCAACTCCGCCGGGTTGGGCGGAATCGGCCCGGAAGGCAGCACGTAAAGGCCGCTCTTCGGGTGCTGCTCGATCACCGCCAGCATCTCGACCTCGCTCATCTTGCTTGCCAGAATAGTGCTCAGGCCGCGTGTGTTATCCGTGTCCAGAATGTTATGCACGCGCGGGCGGCGCATGTCCGCGTCTATGACGAGCACGCTGGCTCCCGTCTGCGCCAGGCTGGTCGCAGTATTGACGGCGGTCGTGGTCTTTCCCTCAGCCGGCTGGCTCGACGTGACGAGCAAGGTTTTCGGCGCGCCTCCGGCGGATGACAGGAGCACGGAAGTACGCAGTTGCTTATAAGCTTCGGCGAGCGGCGAGCGAGCGTTAAGCTCAAGCAGGAGCGGAGTGGAGGCTGCGTTGCCGTTCCGTTTTTGCAGAGCCGTATTCGACGAGAACAGGCGACGCCGCGACAGGCTTCCGATGGCCGGTATGACCGCGAGCGCGGGCAGGCGCAAAGTCTTCTCCACATCTTCAGCGGAATTGATCGAGTCGTCCAGATAATCCAGATAGCGCGAGAGCGCGACTCCGAAGACGAGCGAGAGCAGCATCGCGAGCGCGAGGCTCTGCATTCGACGTGGGCCGACCGGGCCTTTCGGCACGGGCGAATAATCCACGACATGTATGTTGTTGGGAGTTCCGGCCAGCACGACATCATTCTCTTTGTCGCGCTGAAGGAGCGCGTCGAGCAGAGACTTATTGGTCTGCACTTCCTGCTGGATGATGCGATAGTTGACGGCGGCCTCGTTCTGCGTCAGCGTCTCTCCGCGCTGCTTGTTGAATGATGCGCTCAACGCCTCCTCTTTAGCCTTCGCCTCAAGGTAGCGTGTTTCGAGATTGGTCACGACGACATTCGTCGCGCGCTTGTTCGTATCCTTGAGTTCTTTTTCAAGCACGGCGATCTGCTGGTCAATCTCTTTCACTTCTGGATACTTCTCTGTGTATGAGATGAGCAGTTGCGCGCGTTTCGTCCTCAGCTCTGTGAGCTTGGCCTCGCTCTCGGCGTTCTGTTTGGAAGTGGATTCCGCAGCCTGCGCTTCGGCGCGGTCATTATCACGCGAGGCGCGGTATTTCGCCTCCGCATCAAAACGCTCTTTCTGTGCGTCCATCAACTGACGGTTGAGTCCCGCGAGGCGATCAACGACCGTGTTCTGGCTATCATCTAGGGAGAGCATCTGATGGTTCTTGGCGTAGTTCAAAAGCTGCTCTTCGCCCTTGCGTATGTCCACTTGCAGCTCCGCGATGCGTCTTTGCAGAAAGTCTCCGGCGGTCGAGCTGGTTTCCGTCCTGCGCTCAAGATTGGAGAGGACGAAAGCGTCCGCGACAGCGTTGACTATCTTTGAAGCGACCTGCGGGTCAGGGTGGCGATAGCGAATTTCTATCAGGCGCGTGTCCGGAATCTGTTTGACGCTGAGGCCGCCCTGCAACATCCCTACAAACGGGGCGAGGCGATTGACCTCGACCAGATCATCGCGCGAAGTGGCCGGAGCGAAATTGCCCGCGAGCGGCGCACTCTCTAGCGTCCGGTTTTTATCCGGCTCCTGACTTTTGCCGAGACCGGCCATCCGCTTGAGGCTCTCCCACGTCGAGCGATTCTGCACCGACTGCGGGCGCAGGAAACCTTGATTGTTCTCAAGGTCGAGCGTCTTGACGACGCGGCTCAAAAGTCCCGCGCTGGTCAGAATCTGTATCTGCGTGTTGAAGTAGACGGGGTCTGTGTAAGAGCTGTTGACGATGATGTTATTGCTCTTGAATGCGCCGAGCGCGGGGTTCATGTTTTCGGCATCAACCTGAACTTCAGAGCGCGCCTCGAAAATGTCCGGCTGGCGCGCAGTATAGATCGCAGCCAGCGTCGTGACGAGAACCAGAATGCTGATAATCAACCAGATATGCTTGCGCGCCGAACGCCAGTAATCGTGCAGCCGCCAGTGTATGCCCTCTTCAACCTCCGCATCACCCGTATCGTACCGGTAAGAAGGCGGATGAGGGAGATGCTCAAACGACTTCTCCAGCTCGCGCGCCCCTGCCGTCGGCTTCACTAACTCAGATGGTTCTCTCATAGGCTTCATTTGTAAATTGGCTTACGCCTGACTTTTACCTTTTTACTTTCGCCTTCTTATGGAATGACACGTATCGGGAGTTGGCCGACCGAAGGCACGACCGCGCCGAGGAATGTTTTCAAAAGCTTCTTGCCGCTCGACTCCGGCACATCCACGATGTCGCCCGCCAGCAGCACTACATCTTCTGCTTGATGCTTGTCTATCGCGCGCAGGTCAACGTAGATTTCTTTCTTCTTAGGCATGTCAGGAGTTTGTCTTACGATACGCACGCGATCCTTCTTCGTGTCGGGCATCACGCCTCCGGCCATAGCGATGGCGCGCGTCACCGTGATCGGCTCTTTGAGCGCAATCGCAGACGGCTTGAAGACATTGCCGACCACGAAGACCTGTTCCGCTTCCGCGATGCTCACGACATCGCCGGGCTGCACGAACGGGTTCGCCACGTCAATGCCCTTGAGCGTCTCGCTCACCCAGTAGTTATCCAGCACGCTGGTCGAAATATTTTCATCCGGCGCGTCACACGATCCGCCGACGCCTGTGTGAACCACCTGCACGCTTCGCCCCGCGTTATCTGCCAGCCCGCCCGCGAAGGTCAGCAGCTCAAGCAGGCGCACGCGTCTCGTCAGTTGAAAGCGGGACGGCAGGCGCACCGCGCCGATGACCGCGACGGGCTGCGAATTATACTCTTTAATAAAGACATCCACCTGCGGCTCTCTCAAGTATTCCTGATAACGACGCATGACTTCCGCGGCCAGCTCGCTCTCGGTCAGACAGGCGGCGCGAATCTCGCCTTCGATGAGCGGCATCCGAATCATCCCGCCCGAATCCACGCGGACGGAATCGCGCGAGAACTGCGGGCGATTGAAGACGCGTATGTCGAGCATGTCTCCCGGCCCGATTCTGTATTTCGTATCGGAGGTTCTGACGCGCGCAGTCACAACTGCGGAAGCCTGCGCTTGAGAATCTGGAGTCACGGAGGCTTGCTGCGCGGACGCTTGATAGCTCAAGCCGAACATCAGTAACGCAACCAACAGAGCGGATTTAGACATGCAGGACCTCTCGCGCGAACAATCGTAGTCGTATTCTCTTGAAAACTTTCTCATCTCACAACCTCATACCACAATAAAGCCACGCGGCATAAAAGAACCTCAGACTTTAGAAATAGCAAGCGGCGAGAAAAATGCGTCTCGCCTGAAGTTTGCGCTTGGCTGATTTCGATGAAGGCAGGTTCTCGACAGATAACGGGCGATGAAACATCTCCGGGATTTGATAATTGTGACGTTATGAAGGTTAGAAAACCCGCAACGCGGCCCGTTCCGTAGCCCCTTACCGCTTTGAACTTCGCCCGACAGCTTGAAGCGAAGTTGATACGCCAGTAGGTGAGAGGGTTATTAACACGCCCTGTACGGCATTGTCAACGCAACAAGCGCCGAAATGCTGAGGAAAGATAAGGAAATAAGCCACAGATGCACGCGGATAAACGCAGATAAAATTAAAATCGCCTATTCCAATCCGTGTTAATCCGCGTGCATCTGTGGCTCGTCTTTCGTACTTCTCATGTCGCTTTGCCAAGCCGCTCTGAAAAGTATGCGATGGTGCGCTGCAATCCCTCGCGCAGTGGGATTGTCGGTTCCCATCCGAGCAGCTCTTTGGCGCGCGTGATGTCGGGCTTGCGCTGTTTGGGGTCGTCCTGCGGCAGCGGCTCATACTTGATCGCGGCCTCGATGCCGCAGAGGCTCGCAATCTCCTGAGCCAGCTCCTTCATCGTAAACTCGCCGGGATTACCAAGGTTGACCGGGTCATGCACGCCGTCCGTGTTCATCAGACGAATCAAGCCCTCGACCAGATCGTCAACGTAACAGAAAGAGCGCGTCTGCTCGCCAGTGCCGTAAACGGTCAGCTCTTTTCCGCGCAAAGCCTGCACGACGAAATTCGAGACGACGCGCCCGTCGTTCTCAACCATCCGCCTGCCATAGGTATTGAAGATGCGTGCGATGCGCGTGTCCACATGATTCTGCCTGTGGTAATCCATCATCAGCGTTTCAGCCAGTCGCTTGCCTTCGTCATAACATGCGCGAATCCCAATCGGGTTGACGTTACCCCAGTAGCTTTCCTGTTGCGGATGCACCTCCGGGTCGCCGTAGACTTCCGAGGTCGAGGCTTGCAGGATGCGCGCACGCACGCGCTTCGCCATGCCGAGCATGTTGATCATGCCCATCACGCTCGTCTTCACAGTTTTGACCGGATTGTACTGGTAATGAATCGGCGAGGCCGGACAGGCGAGGTTATAGATTTGATCCACTTCGAGCAGGATAGGCTCTATGACATCATGTCGAATAAGCTCAAAGCGCGGATTGTCGAAAAGCTGAAAAATATTCTCGCGCCTTCCGGTAAAAAAATTGTCGAGACAGATAACCTCATGCCCGTCATTCAATAAACGCTCGCACAAATGCGAGCCGATAAAGCCCGCCCCGCCAGTTACAAGAATTCTCATGCGGTTATTCGAACCCTTCCTTTCTGATTTTGCATTTTACATTTTTCATCTTGCATTCTTGAGATGCTCATCGAAGAATCGCAATATTCTCTCGTACTCATCCGTCCAGCTTTCCGGTTTAGTGAACGCGTGATTCTCCGACGGGTAGAACATCACTTCAAAATATTCCGACTTGCCCAGCTTGATGAGCTTTTCGATGAGCTGCGCGCTGTCTTGAAAATGCACGTTGTCGTCCATCATGCCGTGTAGGATGAGCAGCGGGCGGCTGAGATTTGCGGCATAAGTAATCGGGGAGCTGCGCTTATAAGCCTCCAGGTTTTTGTTTGGAAAGCCCAGACGCTCAGTGGTGTAAACCGGCGACGAAGCGAAATAGTTTTTCCAGTCCGCGACGGGACGCAGGGCAGCCGCGCACGCGATATGTTCGGGAGCGCGCATCGCCGCCATCTCGGCCATAAAGCCGCCGTAACTCCCGCCGTATATCCCCACGCGCGTCGCATCCACGGCATAATTGCTGACGATGTAATCAATGCCGTCCAGATGATCTTGAAAATCAAGCCCGCCTAAATAATCGTAAACATCCGTGCGCCACTCGCGCCCGTATCCGGCAGAGCCTCTGTAATCAATCTCAAGCACGACGTAGCCGCGCTCTGTGAGTATGTGATTAAACATCTCCTCACGATAATAGTAGCTCCAGCCGTTGATGATGTCCTGCAAATAGCCCGCGCCATGCACAAAGACGACCGCCGGATATTTTTTCTTCTTATCGAAATCACGCGGCGTGTAAACGCGAGCCTTGACCGTCTTGCCGTCTTTGGCTTTGAAGTCAACGAACTGCGGCGGCGTCCACTTCATCTGCTTAAAGCGTGCAGGCGTTGTCTCCGTCAACTGTGCCGCGACGCCGACGCCTCTGCATCCGGGGCAGACGCGCACCGCGTCAAGCTCGGTCGGCGTGTTCCACTCCGAATGCTCGTAGAGCAGCATCTTGCCGTCTTTCGACAGTTGCGGGGCTGTGTTCATGCCGTGCTCAAACCAGAGACGCTGCGAGCTATTTTTTCTCAAGTCGAAGAGATAGAAAACTCTCTCGGCAGTGGATTCTTCGGTCGAAGTATAGATGATGCCCGCACCGTCCGGCATCCACTTGGCCCAGTTCACTTCCCACGCGCCGCGCGTCAGTTGATGCGAGAAGAAAATCCCATTTTGTGGTTCATTGCTCTCGATGCCGTCTATAATTGTGGGCTTGAGTGCGACTAGGTACAGGTGATTGAAGCCGTCGCGCTCTGAGGCGAAAAGCAGTTGATCGCCTTTGGGCGAAACCTCCATGATGCGCGAGAGCGGCGCGATCCATTTCGCGTCCGTCTCTTCTTCAATCAAAGTCGCCGCGCCGTCTTTCGCATCGACGAGAAAAATCTGCCGCCGCTTCGTATCGCGGTCAATGCGATCAATGATGAGAGACATGCTATCGGGCGTCCAGCGCACGCCGCGTATGTATGAAGCTCCTTCGGGCGCGGGCAGTTTGGCGACCACAGCCTGCTCCGAAGAGCCGTCGCTCTTAACAACCTGCACGCGCTGCTCAGTCCAGCCGCGCATCACCGTCGGCGCAGCCACAAACTCGCTTGTGTAATTCGGAATCAAGAGAGCGCGCTGCTTCGAGTTATCCGAAACGACATAAGCCACACGCGCGCCGTCATCTGAAGCCTCAACGCCGATGATTGCGCCTTTGTCTGCGCCATGCGAGCCGTTGTCGTCGCCTCTTTTCGCAGCCGCCGCGCCGCCCTCGCGCGTGAGTTGCACGAGCGAGGCCGCGTCTGCGTCCGTGACGAAGAGATTGCCGCCCGTTTGATACAGAATGTGGCGCGAATCCGCGAGCCACTGCGCGTCGCCTTCGACCGCGACCGTGTGCGTCAATCTCTTCGGCACAGTGCGGATTGCGTTATCACTCTTCTCCTTCAGATCGAACGTGTAGAGGTCGCCGTTCTTCGAGAACAACAGGCGTGATGAACCCGGCGACCACTCGACCGCGCTGATGCTTTGCTCGCTTGCCTGTTGCGCTGCGTCACGCTGCATGACGCGCTCCTCTTTGCGCTCGCCTGCCTGCGCCTCGTCTCTGGTTTTCGCCTTGTCCTCTCTAGCCTCCTTCGGCTCATCGACCGCGCTCACGAGCAGGATGGGCTTGCCGCGCAGAGAAGTTGACATCAGATAAAGGTCGCGCGGCTCTTTGCCGGTCGCGCTCCACAGGTAAGCTACGAAATCACCGTCGGGCGCAAGCTGCTCTCCTTCGGGGCGCATCCCCGCAATCGAAGGCTCACTCATAATCTCGCGCACAGTGAGCGAAGCCGACTGAGCCTGCAACGCAAGCTGCACCGACGGCGCAAAGAGAAAAAGGATGAGAGCAAAAGTAATGTAAGCGCGGGATGTTTTTATCATCTCAAATTTAAAAGCGTTCTTTAGCTTGAGTTTTATCATAAAGGAATCTGTTCAAGCTCAACGCTGAAATCCGGCAACACAGTGATCGTGTGATTGTCTGGCACGTCCTCCCAGTCTATCTCGTCATCCGTCAGGCGTTCGCTTGAGACGATGACGCTCTGAGCCGTCTCACCTTGCGCGACCGGGTGCATGTCGCACACGCCGTCCGGCAGGCATTCAAACTTAGTCCCGCGAGAGAAGTGCAGCGATGCTCCCTTGATGCCTTCCGCCGAACAGTAACGCGAGATGACCATCGTCTGCCCGTTCGTCACTGCGAAGTTATAGAATGAGGCTGACGTGACGCCTTCATCTCTGCTCAGCTTGCCGAGGAGCGCGATGGTTTCGACGAGCGCGCGTCGCATCTCTTCCGCTCCGGTCTCCTTGAAGGGAGTGCGTAAGGAGTTTAGAAAAAGCGCGAAGGCGTGCTCGGAATCCGTCGTGCCCTGAATCATGTTATAAAATTCATCCTTCAGAGCATCGCGTAGCTTGCGCTTGATGCGGTGAAAGTCCGCCGCGAATCCGTTGTGCATCCACATAAAGCGATCATAACTGAACGGATGCACATTGGCCTCGGTCACGGCCATCCCGGGAGAGGCCGCGCGCACGTGCGCGAACAAAAGCGAGGCGCGCGTCTTCGTCGCCAGATTTTGCAGGTTGTGATTCGACCACGCGGGCGTCACTGAACGCTGCACGCAGGGGCCGGGATCAATCTCAGGCACGTACCAGCCGACGCCAAAGCCGTCGCCGTTCAAAGGCTCTTCCCTTTCGCGCGCGTGATGGCTCTGCATAATCAGCGAATTCGCCGGGCGATACAGCAGATCGGCCAGCAAGATCGGCTTGCCCGCGTAAGTCAGAAAACGGCACATAATAAAATTTTCAGGAGAGACCCAAGATGAGCGAACGGCAAGATGATACAACGGAACGTGACGATTCGTCCCCACTCAAACGCGATCAAGAGGAGCGCAAATATTATTACGACGACGAGATGGGCTATGAAGTTTATGATCCGGCGAAAGATGATGAGGAGGATGAGGATGAGACGGAGGCGTGACCGCGCATGGCGCGTTCGCGCTTAAGGCCAGACGGCCTATTGCCTGGAAATAATCAAGGGCTGCGTCTCAAGCTCCCGGCGGTAGAAGAGGCGTGGCCTCTGGACGCTGCGCTGCTTCGGCACGCGGATGCTTTCTTCGCCCTCGACGAAAGCGACATCTTCC
This sequence comes from uncultured Pyrinomonadaceae bacterium, assembly GCA_964246305.1. Taxonomy (GTDB): domain Bacteria; phylum Acidobacteriota; class Blastocatellia; order Pyrinomonadales; family Pyrinomonadaceae; genus JACMLC01. Next base: position 35,420 of record CAXTPS010000017.1, on the reverse strand, counting down.
TGCTCCAGTACTCTTCCCTTCTCATCTGTGGCTTGCTGGAATTTCTCTTCCTGCATCTGCGGGACACGCGCCGTCGCGTAATTAAACCACTCCCGAATCTGCACCAGCCCATCTTTCGGCTCCGTGTCCGCTGCTCCCTGTTTGATCCCTTCTTCGATCAGGGCAAAGGTGAGATATCCATGTCCGAGCTTTGAAGCTTCAAGCGCCGCCTGATAGCTCTGCGCTGCCGTCAGGATATACATGCCCTTCTCGTAAGCCAGTTGGGCTAAGCCTTTCGAGTTCATCGGCCCTCTGCGTTTTTCTTCGGCCTCCAGAGCCTGCCCTGAATTGCAGGCATCTATCACCAGGACCAACTGTCCGGCATCTATAGTCTCAAAAGCCAGCTCCAATTCGCGGTCTGAAATGCTATGCGCTAAGATCAAATCCAGCGCGGGACGCGTCAGTTTTTTGCGGTCACCGTCATAGCCCAGATCGTGCGGAATCAGATAGAACTTTTGTTGTTGCGCGGCGCCGTGTCCGGCGAAATAAACGATGACCGCATCTTCGGGCTGAGTGCGCCCTTGCAGGGCGGTCAGGGCTTGCAGGATTCTCTCTTTACTCGCATCTTGATTAAAGAGCTGGATAATCTCGACGCGCTCGTAATTCTTTAACTGTTCCTGCTGCCTTTTTATCTCCGCGCTGAAGTCTTGAGCATCGGCCACGGCGTATTTCAGGTTGTACTGCGCGTTGGCATACTCATTCACGCCGACGGCCAGAATGTAGGCTATACCCTTGCGCTTGAGACTTTCCGCCACCGTCAATGTTTGCGTTGCGTCTTCACTCTTCACATTATCGTGATTGAAAGCGTAAGCCGTGAAGACGTTCGCGCCCGCCACAATCGGCACCGTCGCTTCGAGCATCACGCTCCCCTTCCCCTGCAACACGTCGCCGCGCCAGACCTTCACCAATGAGCCATTGCGAAACAATCTCACGTCCTGTGCGCCGCCCGTCGGCGGAAAGTTCGGGCGAGCGGGGGGCTTCACGTTATCGGTTATTTCAACTCTGACCGTTTGTTTATTGGCAGCCACCGTATTAAGCGAAGCCGTCGCCTGGTTACCGCCTCCGTTGATTTTCACCTGCGGCTGGCGAATATCAACCTGCGACAAATCTTTATTCGGCGGCTGCGGCAATTTGCCCGCGAGAATTTCCTGTAGCAAACCGGGATAATAGAATTCTTTGAAAAACGCTTCGAGCGGGACGACATCCGTCAGGCGCGGCGACAAACGCCAGAGGAGTTGTTTTAATTCTTTGCTCGAACCGTCAAACAACCCGTTGACATCGGTGGTTACCCAACCGCCGTTGTCAAATTCAATCAATGTCGCCAGCAGTTGGCCGTCGTGCGCGTTCCAGAATTTGATTTTTGTGTCTTTGCCGACGCTGACAAAGAACTTGCCGCCCGGATGAAAAGCGATTTTGTCCGTCCCGCCCGCATGACCTTCCGCCGTGAACAGCTCTTTTTGCGTCGTCATCTCCCAAACTCTAATTTCGCCGTTGCTGTCGCTGCCGCTTCCGGCCAGCAAATTTCCGTCTGGATTAAATGTCAGCACATCAAACACGCCTTGCGAATCGGGCAAAACGGCTTTCTCCGTCCATGTCGCCGTGTCCCACAATTTCACTGTTTGTTTGTAACCGCCTGTCGCTAAGGTTTTTCCGTCGGGGCTGAAAGCGACGGCATAAGTCGTAAAGCGATTGGGAATGATGGTCTTAACTTCCTTGCCGGTTTTCACTTCCCAAATTCGCACCGCTTTGCTCATCACTCCAAGCGGAGCGGCGATCAATTCGCCGTTCGGACTGAAAACAAATTTCCGGTGAACATCCGGCAAAGTGAGCAGTTCCGCGCCCGTCGCCACGTCATACAAGATGAGGGCGTCTTTCAAGAAGTTCGGATCACCCTTCTTTAGGACTAAACCTTGCCCGCCGATGATTTTGCCGTCCGAGCTGAACGCTAGAAAATTTTTCATCGACGCTTTGATTTCGCGCACGATCTTGCCCGTCTCGGCATCGCGCAGCTTGATAGCTGAGCCGTCCGAATAGGCCGTCATTTTCCCGTCTGCGCTGTAGGCCAGATGTTTATCGTCGCCCGCTTTCAAGCTGGATTTCGGTAAGCCATCGTTCATGTCCCAGAAATTAATGTTATCGCCGACAACGTGCGTGACCAGTGAGTTTCCGTTCGGGCTGAACGTCACATCTCGATTGCTGCTGACGCGCAAATCTTCCGGCATCGCCAAAATGGTTGCGCCCGTCACCGCGTCCCAGATTTTCAAACGGCTCGAACTGACGCCGCCGCACACCATTTTGTCGTCGGGACTGAAGACTATTGAACGAACATAAATATCGTCGGTCAGAGCTATGCTTCGCAGCAGAGTCCCCTTTTTCAAATCCCAAATTTTTATGGCCTGATTGCTTCCGACGACCAATTTTGAATTATTATGATTGAATGAAGCGGATTGAAATAACTCGTTTTGATTGGCAATGTCTTTTCCACCTTGAAAAGTGTAGAGGTCTTTGCCATTTGACGTGTCCCACAATTTCACTATGCCCTCACTGCCTGTCGAAGCTAAGAATTGACTATCTGAACTAAAGACAAGCGAGCTGATTTCGTCATGATGTTTATCGAGCCGCCTCAATTCTTTCCCCGTCGCCGTCTCGCGCAAGGAAATTATCTTTTTGTTTTCGACGAAGGCGAAAAGTTTACCGTCCGCGCTGAAGGCCGCTACGTCAATCAGCTTGTCGGCGTAGTCTCCGGGGATTTTGACAATCTCTTTCTTCGCCGCCACATCCCAGACATTCATTTCATCGTCCAGCACATCGAGCGACAGCAGAACCCCATCCGCACGATAATTCATCGCGGTCACGTCCCCGAAAATCTCGTTTTCGCGCAGCAGCTCCGCGCCCGTCACCGTATCCCAAACGATAATCGTCGGGGCAAAGCTTTTGTCGCTGGCGGTCGCCAGTTTCGCGCCATCGGGACTAAATGCGATGGCGGCTAAGCCTTCGGGATGCCCGTAAAAAGTTCGCAGCTCCGCGCCCGTCGCCGCATCCCAAAGCTTAACCGTGCCGTCGTTGCCGCCGCTAGCGATAAACCGCCCGTCCGGACTGTAGGCAACGTCGTTCACAGGCAGAGAATGCGCAGTTTGCACGATGAGCTCCGGCCTGCTCTCTTGCGCATGTGCGCTTATTAATATGATTTGGAAGATTAAGAACAACCTGACGATTTTGACTTTTTTCATTTGCGCCTGCGGCTTTCCATTCAGAGCAAATCTTTGTTCTGTTCGTGAGACTTGGCCGAGCGAGCAATCTCGTTTGCGTTCGAGATATTCAACTTCTCAATATTTTCAGGATTCTTTCTTCTTCGGTCGCTCGTTAGCGCGCAGCACACGCTTGCGCAACCGAATTGTTTGCGGCGTGACTTCGACCAGCTCGTCATCGGCGATGAATTCCAGAGCCTGTTCGAGCGATAAATCTTTGACGGGCACGAGCCGCATCGCTTCGTCTGCGGAGGCCGCGCGCATGTTCGTCAGCTTCTTCTCCTTGATGGCGTTGACATCCAAGTCAACCGCGCGGGCGTTCTCGCCGATGATCATGCCTTCGTAAACTTTCGCGCCCGGACGCGCGAAAATCGAGCCGCGCTCCTGCAAGTTAAAGAGCGCGTAAGTCGTCGTCTCGCCCATGCGGTCTGAGACCAGAGAGCCGGTCGCGCGTCCGCGCAGCTCTCCCTGCCACGGGCCGAAGCGCAGGAAAATCGTGTTCAAGAGCCCTGTGCCTTTCGTCTCCGTCAAAAATTCGTTGCGAAAGCCGATCAAGCCGCGCGACGGGGCTTCAAATTCGAGCCGCACACGTCCCGTCCCGTGATTGACCATCTTCATCATCTGCCCTTTGCGCCGCCCCAACGCTTCCGTCACGACGCCAATGAACTCATCCGGGCAATCAACGACGACCTGCTCCATAGGCTCTAAGACCTGCCCGTCAACTTTGCGCGTGATGACCTGCGGCTTTGAGACCTGAAGCTCATAACCCTCGCGCCGCATCATCTCGATCAGAATGGCAAGCTGTAATTCGCCGCGCCCGGAAACCTTGAACTGATCCGGCGTCTCCGTCGGCTCGACGCGTATCGCGACGTTGCCGAGTATCTCTTTATCAAGCCGCTCACCGATCTGACGCGAGGTGACGTACTTGCCCTCACGCCCCGCGAACGGAGAGTTGTTGACGCCGAAGATCATCGCAATCGTCGGCTCGTCAACGGCAATCACAGGGAGCGGCTGCGGGTTATCCACGCTCGTGATCGTCTCGCCGATCTCGATGCCCTCCATTCCCGCCAGCGCGACGATCTCGCCGGTCGAGGCGCGCTCAATCGCTTCGCGCTTGAGTCCCTCAAAAGCGTAAAGCTGCGAAACGCGCGTCTTCTGTATAGAGCCGTCGCGCTTTGCGATGGCGACCTGACCGCCGACCGCTATCTCTCCCGAAAAGATGCGACCGATGGCGAGCCGACCGACATACGCATCATAGTCGAGGTTAGCGACGAGAAGCTGCAAAGAGTCTTCGCGCTGAGCGCGCGGAGCCGGAATCGTTTCTATTATCTGATCGAAGAGCGGGCGCAGGTCGCGCGCGTCGTCTTCGAGATTCTTCTTCGCCACGCCGTCGCGCGAGATGGCATAGAGAATCGGAAACTCTATCTGCTCATCAGTCGCGTCAAGGTCCAGGAAGAGTTCGTATATCTCATCCACGACTTCTGCCGGGCGCGCGTCATGCCTGTCAATCTTGTTGACGACGGCGATGGCCGGAAGCCGCGCCTCCAGAGCCTTGCGCAGCACGAATCGCGTCTGCGGCAAACAGCCCTCCGCCGCATCCACGAGCAGCATCACTCCGTCCACCATCTTCAACACGCGCTCGACCTCGCCGCCGAAGTCCGCGTGTCCCGGCGTGTCTAAAATATTGATCTTCACCTTGCCGTAGCGCACGGCTGCGTTCTTCGCCATGATGGTGATGCCGCGCTCGCGCTCCAAGTCCATCGAATCCATCACGCGATCTATGATGTGCTCATTCGCGCGATAGGTTCCGGCCTGCTTGAGCATCGCGTCCACGAGCGTCGTCTTGCCGTGATCGACGTGAGCGATGATGGCGATATTGCGTATCTCTTGTCTCTGTTCAGTCATAATCATTCTATCCAGATAAGTATCATCAAAATTTTCGCACTCAACGAAAACTCTGATTCTAACATGCGTGCGGGAATTGAACTAATTGCGCGATAAGTTTCAGGAATCGAACGCGCTCGTTTGCCTCAAAGCTTCATAGAGCACGATAGCAACCGAGGTCGCAAGGTTGAGGCTGCGCACTTTCGGATTAAGCATCGGAATGGTCAGGCATCTTTCCCAGTTGGCATGTAACAGGTCTTCCGGCAAGCCGCGCGTCTCGCGCCCGAAGACCAGACAATCGCGCGCTTCGAAATGCCAGTTCGCATATGACTTTTCGGCCTTCGTCGTCAGATAAATGAATCTCGACTCAGGCAAAAACTTGTAGAGCGCGTTCATCTCCCGGTGACGATGCAGTTCGACTTCGGGCCAGTAGTCCAGACCAGCGCGACGCACTGCTCGATCATCAAGCCGAAAGCCCGTCGCGCCGACGATGTGCAGCGGCGTGCGCGTCGCCGCGCAGAGACGCGCGACGTTGCCCGTGTTCGGCGGAATCTCCGGTTCGACCAGCGCGATGTGAAGCATGATGTCACGGATATTAAATCGTCCCGCGCGAATCGTAAACCCGTGTGGCTTCGTTTAGTGATTACGATGAGACAAAAAGAAAGGAACGGTAAGCTTCGTTTGAAGCATTGACCGTTCCTTCGAAAGGCCCCGGGGGCCGGATTGCGTGCGCCTATGGAAAGTTGTTGTAGTTTCTGTTTTCCGTGCGGTCGAACTATCTCTTCTTTGCGCTCTTCTTTGCGCCCTTCTTAGCGGCCTTCTTTGCGCCGCCAGCCTTTTTGGCTGCACCCTTTTTAGCTGCTGCTTTTTTTCCTGCTGCTTTTTTCGTTGCCATAGGTTGTTGCTGCTCCTTTTTTAGTTTGTAGCTATGACCACAAGATACTGTGTTGAATTTCTTCTTGTGGTCAAGAGTAAGCGGCGCACAACATGTTGGTATATAAACGTAAAGCGCGCAGTTGTCAATAACTTATTACTCATTAATGAAATATTTTTTCGATGCGGAAAATATTTTTCTAGCGGCGCGAGCAATGTGAGATGCGAATCGCGTCACGCAATCACTCTTGAATCGCATCTCGCTTCACTCATCGAGAAGATTTAAAGCGAGCCTCAGCGAAAATATAATCACTCGCTTGCGAGTCAGGGCGAGTGTCGGAACAAGTCTCGGTTGTAAGCTTGAAGAAGCCGACTAGCTTCTGAAGACAGGCGTGAAGATCCATTGGTCGTGGCGACCGATGCCGTAATAATTGATAACGGCATCGCGGCGACTGCGGCTGACGACGCCGATAAAAGGGCCGGAAGAATTTTCCGAATCATCTTCACCGCCGGGAGCGGCTTCTTCATCTTCGGATTTTGTATTGATCAGATTGGACATGCGCTTGATGGCTAATCCATAAACTTCCGGGACGCGCGCTTCATCCCGCGTGTGAGGTAGAGCGCCGTTATTATAGAGCATCACTTTGCGCTGAAACTCCGTCAACGAGGCGTCGTTGACTCTGACCAGTTTCCACTCGCCGTTGGTTGAGAGCGGGTCTATTGCTGCTGAGGGTCGCAGGATTTGAAGCTTCTTGGTTCCGCGCGGCAGACCTTCGAGCAATTGATCCATAGAAGTCGGAAGAGCGCGCTTCTCAAGTATGTAAAGTCGAATCGCTTCAGCGACCTCTTCGCCGCGATTGATCGCTTCTATCTCATGCTCGCGTTGCGCCTGCTGTCTGAGGTTAGGCGCAATCGAAATCATCATCAACGCGAGAATCGTCATCAGTGCGAGCAGCGCGACGAGCGCGTAGCCCTCTTCGCCCGGACGCCGCGCGACGCGCGAAACGGAGCATGATTTAGAAACGCACAGCCTCATAAAATACCTATAACCTGTTGGGCTTATTAGGGATGCCCGGAATGTCTTCGTCGTCATCATCCTGAGACTGCTCTGCGCGTGCGGGCGGTTGATAACGCGGGACGTTCGGGATACCCGGTATGCCGGACTCTCCGTTATCAATCGGCACCCCTCTCACGCCGGGCGTGTTCTTGTTGCCAGCCTGCCCTGCTCTCTCTTCCATGAAGGGCAGCTTGTGTTTGATGCGCAGCGTGGTGTCGGTCAGCTCTATCTCGCGATCAGAGATACTGGTCACGCGGAAGCGGCTGCCCAGGACATCGCCGCGCTGCACGTTCAAAAGCTCTTTCGGATTACTCTTATCCTTCAAGACGGCGGTGTCGTTGTAATGTGCTTTGCCGATGATGCCGATATAAAGATAGTTCGGCACGGGCGGAGGCGTGACCATCAGCGGCATCACGTTTGAGAAGAGAACGCCGTCGGGCGTGCTGACTTTAATCTGCCGCGCTCCGTCGTTGGCAATCATTGAGGCGGGCACGGTCGCGGAAAGCTGCTGCGCGTTGACGTAGCGCGTCGGCAACGGATTGTTGTCCATGATAATGGCGGACGCGGGCGTGAACTTATCGCCTGAGACTTCGAGGGTAAATTCTCCTGTGCGCGCAAACACGTTCATAGGAGAGAGCGACGCGAGCACCAAAGGCGGCGGTGGTGGGGGCGTCGGAGTCGGAGTTATAACCACTTTGGGAGTCGGCGTCGGCGCGACGTAGAAAGCGAAGATGTTGCGTCCGGCTTCAGGCGCAGAGTATTGCGTTTGCGTGTAGATAACCGGCGTCGGCGGCGACAGGCTCTCAGCTTCGCTCTTGACCTGTGACGGTGACGGAAGTTTGGGAGTCTGCGTGCTCGTAATGTCTGCCGCGCTCGATTGAGTTCGCGTCGCTTTATTGCTATTGGCATTTCGATTGTTCGACGACGGACTCGACGAAGAACCGAAGAACATATATGCGAGCGAGGCGAATGCGAGCACGCCAAGCGCCATCGCTGCGATCAGCTTGTTACGTTCCGACGGAGTTTTGCCTTCAAATAAATTCATAAATCTTTAGCTGCCATTCGGCTCTAGCGCGTTTCCACAACCTGGGTCTCTTCCGTTGCCGCTCCGCTGTCGCGCTGGAAATAGGTCGCCATGTCCAGATGCAAACTGACGAGGGCTGCGCCCGACTGTGAGTTCGCATCCGTCACGCCTTCCAACTCGACCGCATTGATAATTATAAACTGCTTGCTCGCCTCGACCTCGCGCAGAAAACGGCGCAGGTTCGCGTATGGCCCTTCTACAGTGACGGCAATGCCGATGCCGGGATAGAGGCTCTGCCAGCGTGCGCTTCCGGCTTTAGCAGCTGTCGTCGGCGCGCCCGGACTTCCGAGCGCAACGAGCGCAGTGTAGACAGGCCCCGCCGTGTTACGCAGACTGTGTTTACGGATGATCGCGTTGAGCTGGCCGTAGAGGTCCATCCGGCCCTGATTGCGCTGCATGAGAGCCTCGCTCTCAAATTTTTCAAGGCTCTGATTTATCTCGTCAACCGTGGCCTGCGGGCTGGCGTTAGAATCACCTTCCGACTGTGCCACGCGCACGCGCCTCAGCAATTGCGCGCTCTCATCTTCAATAGCTTTCAAACGCGATTGCGCGGGCGTCAGAAAATAGAGGTAGGCGAAGACGACCGCGAGCAGCATCAGTGCGCTCGCGCCAAGCCCGACGATCTCAGGGATGCCGAACATGCCGTACTGGCGCGACTGGCGCAGTTGGTTGAGGCGAACGCGAACCTGCTCGCGCTTGACGGTCACGGTCTTCTCCGACGGCTGTTGTCTGCTCATCGCACACCTCCGTCGGAGGTGGCGGCTGTAGCAACGCTCTGTGGCCGCTCCGCGTTCGTGGGCGCGCCCGCGCGCGGCCTGTACTTGACGTACAGCACCCACTCCATGCCGCCCGCGCTCGATCCCTTTTGTAGATTCTGCACCGTCGGCTCTGCCTCGAAGACGCCGCCGCGACTCATCTCGGCAATCATATTTGTGACATCATCGCTCGCAGCCTTACTCATCACGGTCAGTTCCAGCTCGGCGTATGTCTGGCCTGCGCGCAGGTAAACGTCTTTGACATTGATACGCGTGACGCGCACGTTGCCGGGCAACGCCGCTTCGAGGTCTGCGAAGAGGCGCGACCATGAGAAACGCTTGCGGTCAACCAGTGTGTGCGCGGCGTCAAGGAGCTGCCGCTGCTCCGGCGCGAGCGCGCGGTTGACCTCCTCTTTATGGCGTATCAACTCGGCCTCCTGCTTATGCAAAGCGTCGAGGCTCGCGGCGACCGATGCGGCGTCCGAGTTCGCTTTGCGGCTCGCGCTGATGATATAAATCAGCGCGAGCAGAGACGCAGACATGATGATCGCCGTAATCAGCCACGGCAGCGTGCGATTACGAAAAGGTTTGCTGGCAAGATTAAGTTTCGCGCTCACGGAATCTATCAAACTTCCATTTAAACTGATTGTGATAAAGCTCGCCGGGGAAGAGCTTTGTCCGGGGGTTTTAAAGCATACCGCCAGAGAGCGTACTGTGCAACCGCCGGACGGGCGTAAGCAATCGGAGCGGCAAAGCGTTTTGCTCCGTCTGGTCACACGCCGCAAAACTGCGGAAGTTGCGGAAATTGCATGAAGAAGAGAGAAAAGATTGCGTGAGTAGAGGCTTTAAAGCTCAACCGACTGTTTACTTCTGTTTACCTTTGCGTGTTTGCGCCTTTGCGTGAACCTGTCTGTTCTTCTCTTCATTTGAAACTGAGCCACTATCAATCTCTACGCGCGGGCAGCGGCTCGGTGCTTTCCATAGCCGCGAGCGAGGGGCGATAAGCGCAGACGCGATTGCGCCCGCTGCGCTTGGCTCTGTAGAGAGCCGTGTCGGCCTGTTCGATCAGCTCGATGGGGTCGCGCGCGTCATCAGGGAAGGCTGCGACGCCGATGCTGATCGTGATGTGATGCGTGCGCGGGTCGCCCATAGAGCCGCTGTGGCGCGTGATGGTAAAATCATGCTCCTCTACGGCGGAGCGCACGCGTTCGGCTGCGACCAGTCCCTGCATGATGTCCGCGTCGAGCAGAAAGGCCGCGAACTCTTCTCCGCCAAAGCGCGCCGCGACATCGCCCGCGCGCAGGGCCTGTGTGATGCAGCCTCCGACCTCTTCAAGCGTCTGGCTGCCGGTGAGGTGGCCGTATGTATCGTTGACTATTTTGAAATGGTCTATGTCCATCATCAGCACGCAGAAGGGGCGGGATTCAAATTCCGCGCGGGCTGCTTCGCGGCGCAGCTCCGAAAAGAAAGACTTGCTGGTTAAGAGTCCGGTCAGCTCGTCATGCACGAGCAGGCGATGTATCTGTCTTTGAAACTCTCTATCAATCTCATCGAGCAGCTCGAATCGCATCAGGTGTTCGCCGATGACGACTTTATCGCCGTCTTGCAAGAGAGCGTTCGCCACCGGCTGGCCGTTCACAATCGTGCCGTTGGTCGAGCCTAAATCCGTGATGCGATAGCGGGCTTCGCCCGTCTGCGGGTCATGCTCTGTGGTCACGCGCGCGTGCAGGCGCGAAGCCCGCGCATCATTAACGCGCACGTCCGCTTCGAGCGCGCGTCCGAGGATGACTTCGTCGCGATCAAGCGGAATCGGCACGGCTAAGAGCTCGCCGCCCAGAAAGACCAGCGCAGGCCGACGTTCGCGCTGGTCGCGCAACGCGCCCGAATTGTCCTGCGTCACAGCCCGCGCCAGAGTATCTAACGGAATGTCTTCGTCCGACTCATTGCTCAAGTCAATTCACCTGAAACCGAAAATTTGATCCCGGCAAAAGATACGGGACTTGAAAGTCAGCCCATCTTAACGCGCAAGGTCGCATGGCGGCAATCATCTTCTGATGGGCGAAAGACAAAGATTGTGCGCGCGAAGTTTCGCACCACAGAAAGAGCGGCTCGCTTGTCGCTTGAGGCTTGCTTGTCGCTTGAGGCGGATTGCTTCTATAATCAAACTAAAATACAACGCCACTCAAAAAGCGTAAGAGATCGGGACAGGAGCAGCGAATCTGGTTTGCTTCCGTCAAACATATTATTGGCCGTTCGGAGATTAAGGCAAGACTCTAAAGGAGCAAGAGGGAGTAAAGCATTTTGGAAGAAGAAGCAACGACAGCTACCTGCCCGCGCGCCCCTGAGACGCTCTCGGTCGAGCGAGCGGCAGTAGCAAAACTCCCGACCGAGATCGGCGATTTTAAGATCGCGGCTTATCGTTCGCTGACGAGCGATGAGACATTCGTCGTTCTCTTCAAAGGAGATTTGCAGGCGGAAATCCCGACGCTCGTTCGGATACATTCGCAATGCCTGACGGGTGATGTCTTCGGCTCGACCAAGTGCGATTGCGGGCGACAGCTTCGCCGCGCGATGGAGATGATTGAGAAAGAAGGTCGCGGAGCCGTCGTCTATCAGCAGCAGGAGGGGCGCGGCATCGGCATCGTCAACAAGATTCGCGCCTATGCCCTTCAGGACGAAGGCGCGGACACGGTCGAGGCTAACGAGCGGCTGGGATTCGCAGCAGACCTGCGCGAGTACAGACAGTGCGCGGAGATTCTGTTCGACCTCGGCCTGTGTCAGGTGCGCGTGCTGTCGAACAATCCTTTGAAGCTGCGTGCGTTGGAAGAGGCCGGACTCAAAATCGTCGAGCGTGTCTCAATCGAAGTTGCCTCGACCGAACCCGCAGAAGGTTACCTGAGGACGAAGAAAGAGAAGATGGGACATCTGTTGAAGTTCGAGGATTAAGGCAAGAAAGAATTAAACAAAATCTATTTGACCACAGAGAACATAAGCGGAAGGTAAAAGTAAAAAGGCAAAAGGTAAAAGTGAGGAAAGCTTGTATGCCTTTCTTACTTTTACCTTTTGCCTTTTTACTTTTACCTTTTTTACTTGCCCTTCTCTTTATTCCTCAACTCCTTAATCGCATTCTTCGTCTGCTCTGCGTCAGGCGCTTTCGGCGCGAGCTTCAGATATTTTTCCAACTCGTCTGCGGCGAGTTTGTAATCCCCACGCCGCCAATAGATGCCGCCCAGATAACGATGCGGGACGATCAAGCCCTCGCCCCCCGTAGTCAATGATTGAATGAACTCTTTCTCGGCCTCATCATAATTGCGAAGCGTCACCAGAGCTAAGCCCAGATACATATGCGCTTCCCATGAAGTTTGATTCTTTTTGAGCGCCTCGCGCAATTGAGCTTCGCCCTCAGCGACCTGGTTTTTAGCTAGCAGAGCCTTGCCTAAATTGAGGTGCGGCTCGAAGGCTTCCGGCGAGTATTTGACGGCTGCGCGCAAGGTCTCAATCGCTTTATCAGGCTGTTTCAGATACAGATAGAGGACGCCCAAATCATTGAGCGCGAGCGGAAATTCGGGGTAGATTTTCAGAGCGTCGTTGAAATATGCGACGGCCTTCTCGGTCTTGCCTCCCTGCGCCGACTCGACGCCTTTGTTATAAAGCTCTGTGGCCTGCTTAGGGACATTAGCCAGAGCGGCGTTGAGCACTCCCGGCTTGCTGTTACTCCCGCGTTTGGGCTGTAACACCAGTTGGACATTAGCGACAGACGGAGTGGACTTCACATAAGGGCCGCCGCCGCCGTCCAACGACACCGTCTCCCGGATGGCTTCATAGTAATCACTGGCTTCGATGACAATCGTGTATGAACCGCTGACCAGATTTCTAAAGCTGAATGCTCCGTAAGAGTCAACGAAGACAACTAGATTCCCTGTGGTGATGCTTTCCAGCGTGACCTTGATAGAACTGTCTATGCGTCGCCCCGAAGGAAAGAAGACGCGCCCCTGTATCGTATGCTTGCCGCCGGTGCCGGTGTAATCCGTGCCTGCCTGTGCATAGAGCGAAGTCACAGAGAGCAAAAGCAGCGATGCGATCAACGCGAAGCGTGGAAGCGGAAGATGAATGCGAGCCGATGCTCGACCCGTGCGGAGAAACATAGCGGCCACTCCTTTCTCAAAAGTTCAAAAAGGTCGAGGGGAGACGGTTAAACTTAACGAAAATGTGTGGTGCGGATAGTACTAAAAAGAACGGGAGAAGCGCAAATTATTATCTTGCGCTTCTCCCGGTTTAAGGCTGTCACATGTCTCAGAACGCGAGCCATGTGTAAGCGGTTGTACTTAGAACTGGAACTTCACGCCTAAGCGAAGCGCCGACGGGAACTGGAAGACCGATCCTGTTCCGAAGAACGGATTCAGGAAGCGGCCTTCCGCCGCGCCCGGAATGCCGCTGCTCACGCGCACCGTCTGATCGATGGTCACAGCACGCTGCGTATTGGTCACGTTGAACCAGTCAAGCTGCAAGCGCAACTGACGTTTCTCGCCGAACTGGATCGGATAATATAATCCGAGGTCGAGTTGGTGAGTCGTCGGGGTGCGATTGCTGCCGCGCCTGATGCCGCCCGGAGCATCAGCCGGTATGAGTGACGTTCCGCGCGGGTCCTGGAAGCCCTCGTTGTCGCCATAGACCGGATGCGGAACCAACGCGCTGAACGGAATACCCGACTGGATGTAGAAGTTGCCTGAGACCAGCAGTTTCCACGGGGTCTGGTAAGAGCCGTTGAACTTGAATTGATGCGGACGATCGTTCGGAAGGCGTCCGTAGGTGTTACCGAGCAAGCTCGGCAGATCGAACAACGAAGTGATGTTCGGGTCGGACTGTCCGTTGTCGTTACGGAACAGACCTTCGTAGTTGCCGATCAGGCTTGAGTACACGTAAGAAGCGATGAACTGATAGTTGTTCGAGAAACGCTTGTTAGCCGTGAACTCAAGCGAGCGATAGTAGCGACGTGCGCGTCCGAAGCACTGTGGAACGATGTCGTCAGAAGGATCACCCGGTGTGTTAAAAACGTCGCCACCGGCACAGGCTTTGCGCTCGGTCAAGCTCTCGCCCGGGTTGAACAGGAAGTAGGTCGTACCATCGTCGAACGAGCCGTCTTCGATGACCGAACCCTGTGAGCGATAACGACCAGCAGCGCCGAGCGTCAGGTCGTGCATGACTTCGTACTCGATACCGCCGACCGTCTCGTTGACCGTCTGCGGCTTGATGTCGAAATCAATCGGGGTTGGCTCGCAGCCCAGGCAGCCGAGGCCACCGGCCGTGCCCTGTGTAATGATCGAACCGTTCGGAGCATTCAAATTGATGAGGTTGGCGTTTCTATCCTGCTGAATCTCATCCCCACCGGCGCGAACGTTGATGTCAAGCGGAATCGGAGTCTCAAGGTACTTGGCGTAGTTCAGATAAACTTTGCCTTTACCACGACCCGTGAAGTCCCACGTGATGCCGACGCGCGGCTCGATGTTGCGACCGAACTTGTTGAGCTTGAGATAGTCGGACTGGACGCCCTTGGCCGTCTGGAAGTCCCAGCGCAGGCCGAGGTTGAGTTGGACGTTTCTCGTGACTTTGAACTCGTCTTGCAGGTAGAAGCTCGTCACGCTCGACTTGGTCGTGCCGTCGCCCGTGTTCAGGAAGAAGTCGCGCGAGCGAACCGAGTCGAGCACGAGAATCGGATTAACGTTGAGCTGGGCGTCGCTGAGCGCCGCGTTGGTCGTCACCGTCGTGATGCCCGCTGGCCCCATACCGCCAGCGACAATGGCAGCCAAACGACCCGTCAAGCGCGTGGTGGGGCATTGAACTGCGGTCGCGCTGACCGCCGTGCAGACGCCGAAGCGGTTGGTCACGCGAACGCCGCCCGGCATCGTGGTCGCCGGAAGACGCGCGCCCGTCTCTTGGCCCCTCGGATCGAGATACGTGCCAGCCGGGCCGGAAGAGGTGGTCAGAATCTTGTACTTGTTGATGTTGTACTCGAAACCGTACTTGAAGGTGTGCTTGCCCCAGAGGTTCTGGAGGCGAGCGGCCATCTCCCAGCGATCACGCTTCTGATCGGAGATAAGACCGAAGCCCTGACGCACGAAGTTGCGCTCAAGGACGCCGCCGCGACCGTCAACAAAGGCACCGAACAGGTCTTGCGTTGGGGTTGTTCCAGTTGTAAGCACGGTCGTGTTTACAACCGGGCGTACGGTGTCGCCCAAGCGCACGGCAAAGTTGTCTGTGATCGAACGGTTGCTGCCCTGCGAATTGCCATCACCGGGGCTGGTGTCGGCGCGCTGGAAGTGCAGGCCGAACAGGAATTCGCCGATGAACGTCGGCGTGATGGTTGAATTCAGACGCGCGGCGTAGTTGTGTCCGCCCGTCTCGATGACGCCACGGAAGCTGTTCACGTCCGTGCCGAACCCGCTATCGGGCAGACGGTTGTTGATACGGAACAGGAAACCTGTCTGGCGCGTGAAATCGCCGAAGGTCGAAAGGTTCAAGGAGTTGTTCTGGTTGATCTGCCAGGTCAGTTTGCCCGCGTAGTACGGAGTCGTAATCCTGTTTTCCACGTTCTGGTGGAAGCTCTGCGTGATGAAGTCGTTAGAGCGACGCTGCGGGTTGAAAGCAGCGAAGAAGGTCAGCTTGTCTTTGACGATCGGGCCGCCGATGTCGAAGCCGGCATCGATTTCCGAGAAGCCGCTCGCGGCTGCGCCCGTGAAGGGGAGGTTCTTGACCGAACGAACCAAACCTTTGGTCGTAAAGAAACCGAACGCATCACCGTGAAACTCGTTGGTGCCGCTCTTGGTGACGACGTTGAAGATGCCGCCAGTGGCGCGGCCATACTCGGCGCCGAACGCGCCGGTCTTGATTTCCACTTCCTGCACAAACTCGAACGGCAGGTTCGCGCCCGATCCGCCAAAGGCGGGGTCGGTGGCGTTCACGCCATCGAGTATGTAGTTGTTCTCAGGACCCGATGATCCTGCAACCGAAGGATCGCGGTCACGACCGGATGCGTCGCGCAGGCCGGAGCGAGCGGCGGTCGGAGCAATCGTGTAAAGCGATTGGACTGTGCGTCCGGTCGGGAAGTTCTCGAACTGGTTGCTCGAAACGTTCGT
The DNA here is from genome assembly GCA_964246305.1 of uncultured Pyrinomonadaceae bacterium. Taxonomy (GTDB): domain Bacteria; phylum Acidobacteriota; class Blastocatellia; order Pyrinomonadales; family Pyrinomonadaceae; genus JACMLC01. The sequence continues at coordinate 19,347 of CAXTPS010000017.1, read as the reverse complement.
GCCGGTCGTGTTGCTATTCGTATCAATAGATGCGCCGGAGCTGGCCGACACGTCAACGACGGCGGTCGAGCCTTTGGCCTGCAAAGTGGCGGTCACATTCGAGGTCTTCGACAGATTGACCTCAACGTTGGGCTGCTCAAATTTGGCAAAGCCGCCGCTCTCTTCAATCGTCACCGCGTATGTTCCGGGCGGGAGATTGGAGAAGCGATAATGGCCGTTGTCATCGGTGGTGGCCGTCTGGTTTCCCAGCAATTGCGGACTGGTCACCGTGACAGTAACACCCGGCACTGCTGCGCCAGCCGTGTCAACAACCGTACCCTCGATATTACCGGTCGAGGAGGTCTGCGCCATTATGCTGCTAGCAAAAAGTGATAAGCAAAGAGCTAACAACGCTGTGGCGAAGATTCGCATGTTGCTTTTCATGCTTTCTATTCCTTTCTTTTGACTATAACTCTAATGTCAGATATGCCGCTTCCGAATTGACGAGCCGCCTGTTTTAGCTGGCTCATAATCCCCTCAATTCAAACGATGCGACATGTGATTTAATGAGAATCGAAGATAACACATAATATCTCGGCTTAACTTATTGCAACTATTATGCCTTTTTCCGTCAGGCGGGTAATTTCCATGCCCTGCATAGGTTTAGCCGCGATGGGCGAGATCAGGGGACGACCCGCAAAATCCAAAAAAATGGTAACTATCCAGAAATCAGAACGCCCCGCCGCGCCCGTGCGATGCACGCCTAATGGCTGCGGCGCACTTCCGGCCTTCGCCGCACGCGCTGCCAAAGGAGTCGCGAGGCCCAAGCTCTCTTTGCGGACAAAAGATGTTAGAATCCGCTTTGCCCTCTAAAAGTTATCAAAGCTTGTGGGACAGGCAGGTTCAAGCATACGTGTCAGAGAGAATTTACCGCGACCCGGTTCACAATATTATACGCCTTCGCACGGACACCGCCGAAGGCCGTTTGATGGTACGGCTGATTGACGCGCCGGAGTTTCAGCGGCTGCGCCGGATCAAGCAGTTGGGGCTTGCGCTCTACACATATCAGGGCGCGGAGCATTCGCGCTTCACGCACTCTCTGGGCGTGCTGCATCTGATGACGCGAGTGCTTGACCGCTTGGGCGAGAACTACCAGATATCCGAAGCCGACCGCGCAGCCGCACGCGCAGCCGCGCTGCTTCACGACATAGGGCACGGCTCGTTCTCGCACGTGATGGAAAAGGTGCTCGGCTTTCATCACGAAGCATGGACTGTGCGCGCCGTTGTTTCCGAAGAGACCGAAGTCGGGCGCGTGCTGCGCTCGTATTCGGACGAGCTGCCGCATCGCGTCGCGGCGATCATCGAGGGAAAGTTTCAGCCCGCCGCCATCGCACAGCTCGTCTCCTCGCAGCTCGACGTAGACCGCATGGATTATCTACTGCGCGACTCTCTGATGACAGGAGCAAAGTACGGCATCTACGATCTCGAATGGATTATCAACGCGCTTCAGATAGATGAAGAGGGCGACCGCATCTACGTCGCGGCGCGCGGACTCTACGCCGTCGAAGAATATTTGCAGGCACGCTATTACATGTTCCGGCAGGTCTACTTTCATCGCACGCTGCGCTCTGCCGAAGCAGTCCTGCGCTCATCCTTAAGACGCGCGCTCGCGCTGCTCGAAGCGGGCGAGAAGGTCTGGTGCGCGCCGGGCACCGCGTTTGAGAAAGTCTTGCGCCGCGAGCCGTTGACGCTCAAAGAGCATCTTGAGATGGACGACTCCGACGTTATCTTTCACGTCAAGCAGTGGCAGTCGAGCGGCGATGCGGTCTTGAGCGATTTGAGCCGCCGCTTCATCGGTCGCCGCCTCTTCAAAGCGATTGACCTCGACATGCCCGAAGCGGAGCGCGCTAGCTTTCTCGAAGCCGCGCGTGCCGAGGTCGAGCGCGCGGGCTACGCGCCCGAATACTATTTTATAGAAGACCACGCGGGCGACGTTCCTTACTACAATTACTACACGGCGGAGGGCGCGGAACCGAAGGCGCGTATCTATGTCGAAGACGGGTACGCGCACCCGCGCATACGCGAGATCAGCGAAGTGAGCGACGCTGTGCGCGGGCTTCAACGCGGCTATCAACTTCACCGCGTCTGTTTTCCGCCCGAAGTGAAAGAAGAAGTTTACAAGCTCTATCACAACATCTCACCGCAGGCGGCTGCCCGCGTCGGCGATTAATTTTGGTACAGGTTAGTTTCGATATGGCGAGGAAAAAGAGATGTCCGCGCAAAGGCGCAAAGGCGCAAAGAGCAGAGGGTGTAGGAAGTAGGGTGAAGGGTGTAGGAAAAGCACATTGTCTTTCACTACACCCTATACCCTATCCCCTTCAGCCTTTCTTCTCTGCGCCTTTGCGCCTTTGCGCGAGTTTCTTTCCTCTCTTTATCATTTATCTGTTAGCGGCGAGCGTGGCGGCGCAGACGACGCGGCAAACCAGAGTCGCGGTGCTTGATTTCGGAGCGACGGAGACGGGAGTGCGCGCTTCAGAAAAGCTTGCGCGCTCGTTTACAGCCGGAGCCGATCTCTCTTTGATGGATCGGGACGAGAGCCGCTTTGCCGCGCGCGGCATCGGTTACAACGGCTCGCTCAATCTGACGCTGGAAGAGGCGCGTGATCTGGGCGCGGCCATCGGCTGCGATTTTTATCTGACGGGAGACGCGCAGACGCTTCGCCGCTCGTCTTCGTCGCGTCCGGTTTTTTATGAATCATACGCTTCGGTTTTTATCGTCAGCTCGCGCACGGGCAGGCTCATCATGTGGGAGCGTCCGGGCTTTGAAGCGGCCTCGCCCGAAGCGGCTGAGAGACTTTTACTTGCCGAACTGCCCAAGAGAGCGTCGCGCTATGAGGCAGCGATTCGCGCGGCGGCTGAGAATGAACGAAGCGAGCGCGAGCTGTCCATCACGAACAGCGCGCCTGTCATCGAAGAAGTCCCTGAAGAGACGAGTCCTCAAGCGAAGGGCTTGCGGCTGCCGCAGCCTTACAGGCGCGTGCATCCCGTCTATCCTGAGACAGCCGCGCACGCCGAAGTCGAGGCCACCGTGGATGTGCTCGTAGACCTTGACGCGGAAGGCGAAGTGACACGCGTGGAGGTCGTGCGCTGGGCTGGCTTCGGCCTCGACGATTCGACCGTGACGACAATCCGGCAGATGCACTTTCGCCCCGCGACGCGCGACGGCGCGCCGCTTCCGATGCGAGTGCTGCTCCGCTATAACTTTCAACGCCCGAAGAAAGAGGAGAACGAAAGGGTCAAAGGAGAAGAGGGTAAAGGGGGAAAAGGAAACAGATGAAACTCAAGCTATTAAACATCGTCAGAGCGAAGACGGCTTTTAGCATTCTTCTGCTCTTGCTCTTCACCCTCTTCCCTGCTTCCCCTTTGACCCTTTCACCATCTTTCGCCAACGGCGTCGTCTCGACTTCGACTGAAGAAGGACGGCTGGCGGTCTTTGATGATGTGTGGGAGACAATCCGCGACCGTTACTATGATCCGTTGCTGCACGGCGTTGATTGGGCTGAGATGCGCGAGCGGCTGCGGCCTCTCGCTGCCGCAGCCGATAGCTCCGCGCGGTTCTACGCCGTGTTGCGCCGCATGACAGCCTCGCTCCACGACGCGCACACGCACGTCTACGCGCCGGAGGAAAAGTTCAATTGGATGCATCCCCGTTATATGAGCGGCGGCGTCTTAGTGCGCGAAATCGAGGGGCAGCCCGTCGTCGTTTACGTCGAGCCTGATTCGGCAGCCGCGCGTGCGGGCTTGCGCGCGGGCGATGTGGTCAAAAGCATTGACGGCGAAGACACGCTCGAAGTCTTCGAGCGCCGTCTGGATGAGCAACCATATTCGACCGTCACTGGCACGCGGATGCACGCGATGGCAAATCTGTTTGACGGCGAGGCGGACACTCCGTTCAGCGTCGTGTGGGTTGACCCGGAGGGCAAAGAGCGTAGCGCCACACTCAAACGCGAATGGCGCGTGCTTGAGCATCAGCTCCGCGTGCGGCGTGTCGGCAATTTCGGCCTCGTCTCCTTCAATGCATTCACGTCGCAGATCGCCCCCGAATTTCTGCGCGCCCTGAGAACGGAGTTGCACGGCGTGCGCGGCCTCGTGATAGACCTGCGTGGCGACAGCGGCGGCGAGACGGACGCGATGGTCGAGATGGTTTCGCCCTTGCTCACTTCCAGAGCAAGCCTCGGACGCTTTACGGATCGCGCGGGACGCGTCGCGTTTGAGCTTCACGCGCGCTTCTCTATGCTCTACAGCGCGGACGACATTCCGCGCGCGTCGCTTCCGCTCGTCATCTTAACGAGCGAGCGGACGGCGAGCGCGGCGGAGATTTTCGTGGCCTTACTGAAGGAAGCGGGGCGCGCCGCCGTCATCGGCACAAAGACGTGCGGCTGCGTCCTCGCCATACGCCACACGCACATCCTCCCCGACGGCGGCGTGCTCGTACTCAGCGAGCTGGAGTACAGCACTCCTGCGGGGGCACGTCTCGAAGGCGTCGGCATTGCGCCCGATGAGAGCATCGAGGTTAAGAGAAAAGATATAGCCAATAATGACGACCGCGCGCTTGAGCTGGCGATTAAGCGTTTGAAAGAGATGAGCAAAAATCCTTGAAGAATGCTTTTGCAAAAATATCGAAAAATGCTTTGGCTTCCTGCTCAAAATTCTGCATCAAAAGCTGGACGCTGTAAATTCTCTTAAGCCTCAAAAGGGGAATCGTGAATGTATCTGAAGAATTTTTTTATCATCTTTGCCCTGCTTCTAGCCTGCGCCTTGAATGCTGCGGCGCAGGAGGGCAGATGCGTTTTGAAACTCGCGCAGCTCAAGGCAGCGCCGGAGTTACACGGGTTGCGAATCGGGATGACCGTCGAGCAGGTCAAAGCCATCGTGCCGTCGCTCGCGCCTGATCGCGCGGATGATTTGGGATTTTCGACCACCAGCTTTTCGCCGGACTTCAACCCGCAGATTGATAAGGCCGTTTATGCGGGCGTGCGGACTGTCACGCTTGATTTTCTGGACGGCAAGCTGTTTACCATCTGGATCGGATTCAACGACTCATTCAAGTGGAAGACGCTCGAAGAGTTCGTGCCGGGCATGAGCGCGGAGCTTGGACTGCCGCCGGGCGCGTGGTCTGCTAATTCCGCGAAGCCGATTTTCGAGTGCGATGATTTCGAGCTGACAGCCCAGATGATCGGACAGGGACCGAGCATTCGTCTGGTTGATAAGAACGCACGCGAGTTGTGGGAGCAGCGGCGCACGGAGAAGGAAGAAAAACGCTCCGAGCAGGAAACGGACGAGCCTTAATCTTACGCGTGCGCCTCAGGCGAATCCGCCCCGTACAAACGCGCGTTTAGCTTTACTCTCAACTTGCATTTAATTGTCACGGCATTCGTCTATACTTAATCCCGGCTTCGCGTTTTGGCTCGCTCTCGGTTATACTCCGCCTAGCTCGCCCTGCCGAACTATTCTTTCTGACGCAAGAAGTAATGCGCCAGCCGGAGCGTTTGAGATTCCGTAGCACAGGCAACCAGTCGCGTTTCCAGTGCGCCTGAACCAGGAGGCGAGCCGAAGGATTTTTACGGACTGCCTCGATTAGCACTCCGTCATTGAATTTTTACAAGCTTGTCGCCGCCGAAGGCAGTTATTGCGCCCCAACGTCCCGAATCGTTGACGGCAATTTAGCAGGCCGTTGAAGCAGAGTTAAGCGAAGGAAGGTTTCGAGCGCTATCGAACAGAGTGCTCCCTCTTTCGCCCAGACGATCTCACCGGGCATCCCACGGCGGCATGGGGATTCCATTTGTCAAAGCCACACGCCTCTCGCGCCACCGGAGAAGAGCCTCTTTTAAATATAGAGACGCCAGCACGCGAGCCACTACACAACACACACGCCCACACGCGACGGCGCACGGGCGACACACCAGCACTGACCGCAGAGGTCGGACATCTCAACTACAATTTTTCCGGCGAGCATTTACAGCTCGCTGCACAAGCGCGTCGCGCACGCCTCGCCAGAGGGCTTGCAGGCACAGCGCAGACGCCGCTCCACACTTTCAAACCGACGGCTCTCATAACTTTTAGTGAATCGAACGGAGTGATGAATCTACGCGCTCGCAATTCACAAACCGCGCGAGAGGCTGTTTCAGGAGATACTTTTTAAGCACATGGCAAAAGAACTAATCGTCAGCGTGAATGGCCGCGAAAAGAAAATAGCCATTATCGAGAACGAACGCGTCACGGAATTTTATATCGAGCGCGGCGAAGAGAATCAGGGCATCGTCGGCAACATATATAAGGGGCGCGTGATGCGCGTCCTGCCCGGCATGCAGTCGGCCTTCGTTGACATCGGCCTTGAGCGTGACGCCTTCCTCTACGTCTCGGACTTCTTCGATGAAGAGGAGGAGTTCGAGCGTATCGTGATGGACAAATCCAGGAAGGGCGATGTCGCCTCCGCCGAAAAGGCCGCGCACGAGCGTATCGAACAGGCGCGCCTTGAACGCGAGCAGCGCATGGAGGCCACGCAGGAGAAAGCCGAGCCGCTGCGTGAAGCCGCGCCGCCCGCAGGAGATTACGAAGAGACGGAAGATGCGCCCGTGAAGCAGGCTGCGCCCGAAGAAGAAGAGGCGGAGGTCGAGGTTGAGATTAAGGCCGCTGCCGCTGCCGCTACAACCGCACAGACGGAAACGGCGGAAGAGAGCGGGCGTCGTCGCGGGCGTCGCGGGCGTCGTCGCGGGAAAAGCGGCTCTGAAATTTCCGGGCAGCAGGATCAAGAACCGGCTCAGGCCGTTCATGCGACTGAAGTCGAAGAGATCGACACGCCTTTCGCAAACGCAGCCTCTTCGTTCCAGCGAGTGGTTGATGAAGACGAACGTGCCGCAGCCGAAGAGGGCGCGATGTTCAAGGACGCGCGCTTGCAGGAACGCCTCCTCGACCAGATTCACGCCGTCGAGTTCGACATGGACGACACGCCGACCGCAGAAGTCGGTTCCCTGCTCGGCTCTGCCAGAGCGGAGAGCAATGCTTCATTCCAGCGTGTAGACGACAGCGACATCGCTCCGACCGGATCGCCTGAGACGGCTTATGTGCGCGAGACCGTCGCCGCGCACGTAGACGCTTTCATTGACGAGATTGAAGAAGAGACCGTCGCCGCACAATCCTTCGAGCGCGTCAGCGACGACGAGAAGGCGAGCGAGGCTGGCACGGTCGAAGCGGCGGCGAAGCGCGGCAAGAAGAGCGTTCGCGCGAAGAAGGAGGCCGCGCCCGTCGCGGATGAAGCGGAAGCGGCTAAGCCTGCGACCGCTCGCGGGAGCGCGAAGAAGGCCGCAGTGACGAAAGGCGCGGCCAAAAAATCCGCCGCCGCCGCAACCAAAACGAAGGCGGGCGCGAAAAAGTCTGCCGCCAAGAGCGCGACGAAGAGCAAAAGCAAGCGCACGGCTCGCACCTTGAGCGGCGACGATGAGGGCGCGCTCGACATAGCCGTGCTTGAGGACGAACGGGAGCGCGTCGAGCACGCAGACTTAGTCGCAGGACAGGCCGCTGACGGAGAGCATTTCGAAGCCTCGACGGAAGAAACTTTTGAAGACGGCGAAGCGAGCGTTTCTTCAAAGCCCGCGCGCGGAGAGTTTGCGACCCGTCGCGGAGGACGACGACGCCGCCGCAAGCCGAATGAGAACGGTGAAGACGCGCCCGCCAACGGCAAGGATGAAGAGGCCATAGTGGAAGATGAAGAGCCTGCTGTTATAGCAGCTCCCACGCCTGCCCCGCGCGAGGCCCGCGAACACCGTGAGCCACGCGAGACCCGTGAACAGCGTGAACCTCGTGTGCCACGCGAAACACGTGAGACTCGTGAACCGCGCGAGTCGCGCGAGACTCGTGAGCCGCGTGAGCAGCGCGAATCGAGAGACTCGCGTGAGCCGCGCGGTCGAAGTGATCGCTCCTCTACCGGTCGCAGCAGCAGTAGCAGCGGGCCGCGTGGCGGCAGTGGCCGCCGCGAGACGCGCTCGCAGCCGACCATCACAGACCTCCTGCGCGAAGGTCAGGAGATTCTGGTTCAGATCGCCAAAGAGCCGATTGCCAAGAAGGGAGCGCGTATCACTTCGCACATCGCGCTGCCGGGACGCTATCTGGTTTACATGCCGACGGTCGAGCATGTCGGCGTCTCGCGCAAGATCGAATCCGACAGCGAGCGCGTCCGCCTGCGCAAGCTCATACAGGCCATTCGCGCCGAAGAGAATGTGCCTTCCGGCGGCTTCATCGTCCGCACTGCCGGCATCGGCATCAGCGATGAGAATTTGAGGGAAGACGCGCGTTATCTCGTTCGCACATGGCTCGACATACGCAAGGCGGCTGAGAAAGCCAAAGCTCCCGCGATGGCGCATCAGGACTTAGACCTCGTGCAGCGCATCCTGCGCGATCAATTGTCGGATGAGTACACGGCTATTCGCGTGGATTCCGAAGAGGAATACCAGCGCATCGTCGAGTTCATCAACCGCGTCCAGCCGCGTATGGTCAAGCGCGTTAAGCTGCACACGCGCGACGAGCCGATTCTTGAAACTTACGGCGTTCAAGCCGAGATTGATAAAGCCATCAAGCCGCGCGTGTGGCTCAAATCCGGCGGCTATCTCGTCATCAATCAGACGGAAGCTCTGGTCGCCATTGATGTCAACACGGGCAAGTTCGTCGGGCGCGGCGGTTCGCGTTTAGAAGACACGATCACGCGCACTAACCTCGAAGCTGTTGACGAGATCGTGCGGCAGATACGCCTGCGCGATCTGGGCGGCATCATCGTGCTCGACCTGATTGACATGGAAGACAGGCGCAATCGCAATCGCGTGATGCAGGCTTTGCAGGAAGCTTTACAGGGAGATAAGTCGCCGACCAAAGTTCTCTCGTTCAACGACTTCGGCCTTGTGATTATGACGCGCAAGCGCGTTAAGCAATCCCTGGAGCGCACGCTCTGCTCGCCATGCCCTTACTGTACTGGCGCGGGACTCGTCAAATCGCCGCAAACGGTCTGCTACGAGATTCTGGAAGAGTCGCGGATACTCGGTCGCGGGATGGAGAATGACGGCATCAAGCAAACCACCTTGCGCGTCAATCCTGAAGTCGCCAAAGCTCTGCGCAGCACGGAACTGGATGTGCTCGCGGAGATAGAAGACTATCTGGGCGCAGTTGACATCACCAGCGATGCGCGCGTTCATCAGGAGCAGTTCGACTTTGCTTTTATCTAAAAGATAGTTGGCAATTAGCAGTTAGCAGAAAAGAAAAAGCGGTAGCGCGGAGGTGCGATTCACTTTCCGCCTGCCGCTTTTCTTTTTCTCAACTGCGCACCACCAGCTATGACGCAGCCTTTCCGGTCTAACCTCAATTCTGATTTGTGCGAAATCTCTCTTGACATCCCACGCAAGCTGAGATAAAAATCTCACGCTTCACAAGCTTCTTTCGCTTGTATCGGTTCTACCATCACATCTGGAGAAGGAATCTCTAGCCATCGGCAAGCTAAAGCCAAACTTGCCCCCCAATGAAATAGGCTGTCAAACACCGAAAGGACTCCACATAATGAAAAAATATTCGTCCCGCTTGCTCTTCTTTGTAGTGCTCGCGGTATTTCTCTATGGCGGCAGCAGCATCACATCCAGCACTGCTAATTCCGCGTTCACCCCGATACAGGATTGCATGTCGGGATGCGCAACAAAACGTGACGTGTCTCTGAAGAGATGTGATAGTCTTTCAGGAGACAGTAAAACCAGATGCCAGAATACAGCTAACGAGCAGTACAATAGATGCACTCAGAACTGTAGCAGCACCGGAAAACCTTAAGAGCGGAACCCGGGCTTTTTCTTGACTGCTCATCCAATGAAAAGCCATCTCATAAATGATTCAACTTTCCTCTCAGCCTCATAACCATCGGCTCTAAATTGCGCCGGGGTATTTATGAGATGGCTTCTGGAAATTCCCGACAACGCCTGGACGTGTGCGGCTTTTTCAAGCTTGCCCGACTAAGAGATGAAGGCTGTGGTTTCTCTCGACCTACTACTCATTCAGCGGAAATCACAGCCGCCCGGTGGTCCTATTGCTTGCTTCGTTGAATCCCGTCATCCGGTATTAAGGCGCAAACTATTTCTTGACAATTTCAGCGGCGGCAGCTTAAATCCCAGAAGTTTTTCTCAGCAGCCAATCAGTCTTGTTGATATTTTATTCCGAATTCAGACTTGAGCAGTTCGACATTTTCTCTAAATAAGATGTCTATGCCATGTTCGGTAATCCGACAAGCTTTCTTTCGGCGCGCGCCAACGCTTCGCACCGCACGCCTTGTGACATGAGCTACAGTTCACGTCTTCGATGATTATCCCAAATCAATTCATGGAGGAAACGATGATGAATTTGCAATCAGTCTTGTTCTCACGAGCGGTGCGCTGCTTCATGGTATTGCTGCTTGCAGTCTTGACACTGCACATGGCTGCGCCCAGGACGAAAGCTCAGGATACTGTGACCGGCGCGTTTGCAGGGACAGTGACTAATAGCCAGACCGGCGCGCCTGTCGCCGGAGCCTCTATCCAATTCATCAATCAATTGACTGAAGTTCCTATCGCTAAGCGTTCCGATGCGCAGGGGAAATTTTATCAGGGACTGCTGGCTCCGGGAATTTACACCATCCGCGTCTCCGCTCCGGGATTTCGGACTCAGTCCCGTGAATTGCGCTTGCTCGCAACGCGTACCAGCAACGTTGTTCCCGTGCCGGTCAACCTCACACCGGAGACAGTCCCCGACACCACGACCGCGGCCACGCCGACTCCGACCGGCTCGCCCGCGCCAAACGCGGTAGCGACAGCGACGCCAACACCCGCTCCCGCGATGAGTCCGGAGGACAGAGACGATATCCTTTCGGGCATCAACACGACGGATGCGCGACGCGGCGGAGCGTTTACGGACGAAGAGGTCTCAACCCTGCCGCTGGGCAGTAGAACTTTGGTGCGAACTTTTGACGATCTGGCGCTCCTGCTGCCGGGAGTGGCCGCTCCGCCGCAAACCATCGGCAACGGAACGGGGCCGGGCGTCGGCGCAGGCGTCGGCACGTCCGGTCAATTTGCCGTCAACGGTCTGCGCTCGCGCGCAAACAATTTCACGGTGGATGGCTCGGACAACAACGACGAGGACATCGGCGTGCGCCGTCAAGGCTTCTTCGCGCTCGTTCCCCAACCGATTGAATCCATACAGGAGTTTCAGGTCATCACCTTGCTCGCGCCCGCCCAGTTCGGACGCAACATCGGCGCGCAGGTCAACGCCGTCTCGAAATCCGGTGGCAACGAGACGCACGGCGCGATTTTCGGCTTCTTCAATTCGAGCCAGCTCAACGCCCGCAACGTCTTCGACTCGACCGGCGGCAGCTCCGCAGCAACACCGTTGACGGTTGGCAGTCAGAACGTAGTAAGTTGCACGGCTTACAACATCATGACCAGAACTTGTATAAATAGCCGCCCGATTACGACACGGAATCAAAGCGGCAGCCAGGAAGATTCCTTTACTCTCGGGCAAGGCGGTTTCGTGATTGGCGGGCCGCTCAAGCCCAACAAGATGTTCTACTTTATCTCGGCAGAAGGACAAAACCTGAACGCGGCCAAAGAAGTGAATTTTGCCGTCCCGACCATTCCCCAACGCGGTCTATTTAATTCGGGAGCGACCGGACTGACCTTTACTCCCTTTGCCGACACCAACGGAGTTTTTCCGCCTGGCTCTCCCAATGCCTTCTTCCCGACCTCGACCGGAGGAGACGCGATTTTCAGCCTCTTCCCATATCCCAACAATCCCAACGGAGTATATGGCGCAAATACCTTTACACAAACGCTGCCGGCAAGCGCTCAGGGAAAGATCATCTCCGGTAAGTTTGATGCTAACGGAAAATTCCGCAATCGGAATCAAGCCTTTACTGCCCGCTACAATTTCACAGACGACTTCCGCGATAATCCGGTGACGGGAGGCGCGATTTTTTCACGACTCCGCTCGCGCGTCCGCACACAGAATTTCTCAACTTTTTTGAACAGCGAATTGAGCGGGCCAAATACCACGCGCCCGATCTTCAATCAATTGCGCGCCTCATACGGGCGGACGCGCTTGAATTTCGATGAGGGTCGTGACACCGAGTTTCAACTGCCATCGAATCTCGGATTCACGAATGCGGAAGAAGAGAGGTTCCTGCTGAACGCCCCCTTTCAATCCAACTTCGCCTTGCCACCGATGTTAGGTGTGCCTAACACAGGGGTGATTCCGTTTGTTACTACCGGAGCCGCTTTCACGGTTCAAGATATTCTCGGACCTGTGGGACAGGTCAATATCGCAGGTTTCAGCCCCGTCGGCGTCGATGTATTCAACTTTCCACAGCGACGCGTCAACAACACCTATCAAGTAGCTGACACGGTTACCGTGCGGACTGGAAATCACAGCTTCGCATTCGGAACGGATATTCGCCGGACAGAGCTTAATAGCGATCTGCCGCGTAATTCGCGCCCGCTCATTACTTTTAACGGAACGCCGCGAATTCTTTTCGATATTGATGCGATGGGCAACACGAGTAACTTCAGGTTTGGAGGATTTCTCCGTCCACAAGACCTCGCAGCCTCCTCGGCTCCGTCAGGCGTCTTTCAGTCTATACAGTTTCCCGGCACCTCCAGCGCGATCAATTTGCGGTTCTATCAATACAACTTCTTTGCGCAGGATGAGTGGCGCATCCGCCCGAATTTCTCGCTCTCCTATGGGCTTCGCTACGAGTACAACACGCCGCCGCGAGAGGTCAACAACAACATCGAAGCCACTTTTAACAGCGCCTCGCTGAGTCTTGTCCCGAACTTGCGCACGTTCATTGACGGGCGCGCAAAGATTTTCGATTCGGATCGAAACAACTTTGCGCCGCGCATTGGCTTTGCATATTCGCCAAGCCTCTTTGGACCTGATAAGACAACCGTGATTCGCGCCGGTTACGGCCTTTTCTACGATCAGATTCTGGGCGCGGTTGTCAGTCAATCGCGAAACGTTTTCCCAAATTCCATCACGGCCAATTTCGCCGGTGGTTTCGGTGGAGCTTTCGGGATGTCGCCGTTCAATATCGTAAATCCATCCGACCCCGGCCTCTTCCTCATACAACCCGGCACGCTCAACACGCTCGACCTGAGCATATTTACGTTGCAGCAGCAGATCAATTTCATCAATGCTCTCTCCGGCTCGGCCTTTCTCCCCGGTGCGAGCGGCCTCTCGACCACACTTCCGAGCCGGAGTCTCAAGACGCCGATGGCGCATCAATACTCTTTTACGTTCGAGCAACAATTGAGCCGGAACATGGTTGTGTCGGCAGCTTATGTGGGAACGCAGGGACGTAATCTGCTTCGCGTCACGACGCCTAATCTTGGTCCCAATAATTTTCTTGCGCCCCTGTTCACCGATGCCACTTCCCTTTCACCGAATATCTTCGGAATCGCGCTTCCGCCGGGCGTAAGTATTTCATCAGCCGGTATCGTCACCGGCGGACGCCCCACGAGCGGGGTCGGCCCCGTCAACATTTACCGAACCAATGCGTCTTCGCGTTACGACTCGCTGCAACTGCAAGCGCGCGGACGCCTCACGCAGAGGATGCAGTATCAGGTTGCTTACACTCTTTCCAGAACGACGGACGACGTGTCGGACGTATTCGATCTGGCTGGCGCGTCGGCTCTGCCGCAAAACAGCAGGACGTTTGCGGGCGAGCGCACGGTGTCAAACTTTGACGCGCGGCATCGTATCTCGTATAACTTCATTTACGAGATGCCGTCTTACAAGGACCGTAACGCGGCTTTACGTTTCTTCTTCGGCGGCTTGCAGATTGCGAGCAGCGGATTTTTCCACACCGGACAGCCGTTCACGGTCAATAGCATTTACGACGTAAACCTCGACGGCAATCTGACGGATCGCTTGAACACCACGAACGGCATCAGAGTGACGGGCGACCGCAGTCATCCGTTGGAGTTGACGACTGGCAATACCTTTTCGCTCTTAGCTCCGATAGGTCAGGATGGAAGCGTCCCGCGCAATACGTTCAGGGCGGGCAATGTGATGGAGCTTGATCTCTCGTTCATCAAGAAATTTGACATCAACGAGCATCAGAACTTGACGTTCCGCATGGACATCTTCAATTTCCCGGATCGCGCCAACTACGGCATTCCGGTGCGTTTTCTGGAAGCGCCGGGCTTTGGACGCGCAACTGACACGGTGACGCCGGGGCGGCGCATTCAGTTCGCTGTGAAATATACCTTCTAAAGCTCGCACGCTCTCTCTGTACACAGACGGACGCGGGGTATGCTAAGCTTTGAGCTTGAAGCGATGCATACCTCGCGTTTTAACTTTCCTCTCCCGAACTATCTGGTTAAGACTTTTGCTTGAGAGGCTACCGATATATGTTGAGACGAACGCGCCTGCTAACAGCCTTCGCCATTCTGATTTTTTCGACTCTGATTTTTAACGGACGCTCCTTCGTCCACGCGCAGGATTTGGTCGGCGGCGCGGGGCGCACGGATTTGAGCGGCGGCGGCGGCAGCAGCGGCGGCAGTAGTAGTAGTGGCGGCGGGCGCACGACGCGGCGGCCTAAAGTGCGTAACACTGCGGCCAGCACAGGCGTGCGCACGGCTGCACGCGCTAAGACCGCCATCCTGACTCCAACGACCGGGACGCTTTCTGTCGCGGCGGAATCAGGGGCTTCTCTCCTCATCGAACCACTCAGAGGCGGCGAGGCGCAAGAGGGCGATATTGAAAAGGACGAAAGACAATTTATCTTCAACAAACTTGCGCCGGGACGTTACCGCGTCGCGGCAGAGCTTGATGGATACACCGAAGACGAGAAGGAAGTCGTCGTCGTTGCAAACAAGACCGTTCCCGTTTCACTCAACCTGCGACCTATTACTTATTCAGTCACCATCGCCGCCAATGTTCCGGCAGGCGAAGTCAGATACGCTCTCGTCTCAGGAACCAAAAACGCGCTGGGTGAGATCAAATATAACGTGACGGGCGAGACGCGCGTCACGCCCTTACAGAACGGGCGCGCGATGCTTCAGAACCTGAGACCGGGAACTTACGGCGTGGATGTGCGCTCGGCGGATGTCGGCTATCAAACGCTGCTGGCTACTTTCACGCTGCCCGGCGAGACGACTTACAAAGTCACGCTGCTGAACAATGTGAGCACGAAAACATTCTCCGAATCATGGGCGAGCCTCAGCGCATGGGAGACTCCCGCAAGCTGGCGCGTCACATCTGGCAAGCTCAGCGCGAGCGGTCGCGGGGTAGCTTTGCCGCGTGATGAGAGCGTGCGGCATTACAAGGACTTTCGCCTCATCAGCAACGTCAGGATGCTCAACAGCGTCGCCGCTTCGTTCATCGTCCGCGCCGCCGATATGCAGAATTATTACTTGATTCAGATCACGGGCGCGAAGGCAGACGAGCCTTACGTGCTGCGCGGCTTCGTCGTCAAAAATGGCACGGCGCAACGCTTCAGCTCAACCCCTTCAGCAAGGGGGGTCGCTGATCTGCTCAAACAGAATCAGTTCTTCCGCATCTCGATAGAAGCCACCGGCAACAAGTTCAAAGTTTCAATCACGGACAGCACGTCCGGAGAAGAGCTGCCGCTCGGCATACTCGAAGACCCCAACGGCAACTTTCCCATCGGCGGGGTTGGCATTGGCGTCCACGATAACGAGCAAAACGAGATCGAACAATTCCTCATCTGCACCTCAGAGGACACCAACTGTTCGAGAGGATAATTATTCAAGACAAAAATTAACCCCGGCGGATGCTCCGCGAATCTCGAATTTGAAATCTCAGATTTCAAATTCTAAGGAGCGCCCTCTGTGGTGAAATCTGCGCGCATGTTATATTGCCTTCGACTGCAAAATTGATGCAGGCTTTCAAGGACTTGAACAAGGGGGAAGGTTTTAAATGTCGAGGGATATACGTCGGTTCCTGCCGCAGGAGAGGTTCGCGGGCGTGGGTGCGATCAGCAAAATATGGAAAGCGATGTTGGCGGGCGGAGCGGGCATGGCCGCGCTCGCCGCCGTCAACGCTTCGATCAAACGCGGAGCCACGGAGCCTGACGACAGCGCGCTCGGCGGCGAAACATCCGTTTATGAATGGAGAGATGGCAACATCATTTATAAAACGGCTGGCGCAGAGAGAGCGGGCGCGCCCGTCATCTTTGTGCATGGCATCGGAGCGGGCATCTCAAATTTCATGTGGCGCAAAAACTTTGATGCGCTCGCAGAAGAGTTCAGAGTCTACGCGCCGGACATGCTCGGCTTCGGTCTTTCGGACAAGCCCGCGGGCGTCTCTTATTCGGCAGACCTCTACGTCGAGCTGCTCGCGGACTTCATACGCGAAGTCTCAGGCGCGCCCGCGCACCTCATCGCGGCCTCGCTCGGCGCGGCTTACTGTGTGCGCGTCGCAGACGAATATCCAGAGCTGGTCGAATCGTTGTTGCTCGTCTCGCCGACGGGCGCGGACAATCTGCGTGCGCGTCCCGGCATGACGGGCGCGGCCTTCTACGGCTTGATGAACTCGCCCGTGCTCGGCACCTCGTTTTATAACGTCGTCGCCAGCGAGCGCAGCATACGCGATTACGCGCGCAATCAACTTTTTTATGACCGCAGGCGCGTCACGGATCGCCTCGTCGCGCACCACTACGCGACCAGCCACTTGCCGGGCGCGCAGTACGCCATCGCTGCATTTCTCTCCGGCTACCTGAACACGGACGTACGCGAAGCTTTCGCGCGAATAACCCAACCCGTCACGCTCGTGTGGGGCAAACAGGACACGGCCAATCCGCTTGAGCAGGCCGCCGAGCTGCTTCGACAGAACCCGCGCGCCGCGCTTGAGATATTCGACCATTGCCGCCTCACGCCGCCCGAAGAAGACCCGGAAAAATTCAACGCTCTCGTCAGCCGCGCTCTCAACGCGCGCCCCGTCGCAGCATGAGAGTTTGACGAAAGCAGAGTTGAGCGGCATCGTCATTCCAGATTGTGATGTTTAGCAATTCGATATAAATATTCTCGTGCAGCCGTATGACAATTCCCGTGAATCAATGGATGAAGTTTGCGTCTTCGCTTTCCATACCCGCCGTCCTGTTTTATGCGCTCGTAGCTTTCAATTCCACAGTCAGCGGCTTTTATCTCTTTTCCTACATCGCAGTTCCAGAGGCGTTCAGTGTGCTCTATAAAATCGGCATCCTGTGGAGCGTTATCTGGTGGCTGAAAGAGGACAGTCGAAAGCGCGGAGTGAGATTAGTCTACTGCCCCGGCCTGCTGGTGTACGTCGGATGGATAATCATCCTCCCGTATCATCTGTTCAAGACGCGCGGAGCCAAGGGCATGCTCATCATCCTGAGCTACGTCGCCGTAGCCGTAGTCGCGCATATTCTCGGAGCGATGATCTACGCGCTTTTCATCGGTTTGTAAACCGGCCAGTGGCTTCTTAAATTTTTCTTCGATTTAAAAATAAAGACGCAGCCCGTTTTGCATGATTTGTACCGGGCTGCATCTTCATTTCAGGAGGAGAGGAGTTTGAGCTACTTCATATCCGCGACTTGAGTTCCGCTTTCGTTGACCACGATGTTCTGACTGTCACCGGGAAAAGAAATTCCGATCAAGACCTGCGAGTTGTCTCTGGTAGCCCAGCGCATGTCAATCGCGTTGCTGTTGCCATCGCGCTTTTCCAGACGGGCGGTCGCTTTGGCGACCACTGACTTGGTTTTCCTATCGAGAATCGAGAGCTGGTTGGTCTGGTCGTCAAAGCTGACCTTGTAAGTTCCGGCCTTGACCTGCGTGCCGCCGACTACGAAATCCGAGCCGAAGCTGACGACGCGGCTTTTCTCTTTAGCGAAAGCGACGACGCCTGTCATCGCGCATAACATGAAAGCGAGAGCAATGCGGGTAAGATTTTTCTTCATTATTAGATACTCCTTAAGAATCCAAGATAACGTATGAATTTACAGAATTGCGTTTCGCATCCCAATAACTTTGAGTCTGCGTCGCATCCCTTCCATTTACGCCGAAAGCGTGGCGAGGTTTCATAAAAATTTTCAGCCGCTCAAAAAAGCGTCCGTTAAATTATCAATCCTCTCAACCATCGCTCACGCGCATCATTCTACTTATCTAAACGCCGCCGACACCTGTTTTGTGACAGTCCGGTTAAAGAAAATGACAAAATAGTTTTCTGAAGGGATAAGCGGCCCGAATGTGTCTTAATGAGGCTCTTGTTTTGATTTTTATTTTCAGTTTTGGCAGCGGTGAAAAGGAGAGGCATGGGAAGCGTTATTTGAGTGGCAGATACATAACCTGATTGACCCATTCTTCGGCGTTGGTACCCTGTCCAATTATTTCTAAATCATCAATACATTGCCCAATCGTGATGTTCAATTGGTGTGCGTAGATAACGCCTGCGAACATCTTTCCGTCCTGCTGCCGTCCCGCAGCTTCACGCAGCAAATCATCATCCTGCGTGAATAGAACACGTTCCAGTTCTGTTGCTCGATTAAGCAGTCGCGCATCATCCAGCTCCCCGGCATTATCTTCTTATGCAGTTAAAACGTCTAATCCGCGCAAACGTAGTTCTAATGTAACTGCGCGACGTGCGTGAACATCCATATATAGCTTGATGCTCATTGAGAGCAATTACCTGCCTTTTGCTTAGCACTGCACTTGTTACAGAGTTCTCCTTTAAGTTTGTCACGAGATACTTCTTCCTCGTAGTGTGATGTCGGCCAAAAAGAACAGCTTATACACCAGTGCCAAGTATCGCTCTCTCTTTTCCGACGGTATGTTATGACTGAAGTCTTATGTGTCGTCCGAGATTCTTTAGCCTCAAAAGAGTTTGGCGGAAGGATGGATTCGAGAGATCGCTGGCTAGCTTATCGGCGGCTCGCCAGCGTTGCTCAATTTCTGCATCTAACTCCGCTTGATGATCATAATAGTAGGCCAACGCAGTATGAATCTGTGCTAATGATAAGTGCGGGTGTTGAAAATGCATCTCTTCAGGGCTTGACCCGTGCGCGAGTTTGTCTACGATGATTTCGAGCACCTTAACATTAGTGCTGTCTATCCAAGCTACTCCATTCTCATCAATCTCAATATGTGCTGTAGCAATAGCCGACATAGCAGTTCACCTCTTCCGAAAGCTGAAGTAAAACTAACATGAACTTTCTTAAATCCCAATGCTCGAATATCGCAGAACGTCATTCAGTTTTTGTCACTAATCGAATATCATAAGTTACGGCTGATGTGAAATAGAACTATGCTTCGGCAACCTGAAAGGTCTGCACATC
>CAXTPS010000016.1:59865-100482 GCA_964246305.1 uncultured Pyrinomonadaceae bacterium | reverse complement strand
TGAGTCACTGACTCATGACCACTCGCCCTTTTATCAAATGTGTCCAGACATCAGGGATAGGGTATAAGGGGAAGGGTGTAGGGTGTAGGAAAAGCAATTCTGTTTTAAATACACCCTATACCCTATCTCCTACGCCCTCGCTCTTACCTGCGCAGTCCACGCCTCGCGTCCGGCGCTTCTAGCAGGCGCACGGGAACGTTGACGCGCGAGTTGCCGCGCATGACTTCCACTTTGACGACATCTCCGATCTGATGCTTGTCGAGAATGTGATAGAGGTCGTCGTTGTTGCGTACCTTCTCACCGTCAATCGAGAGGATGATGTCGCCGAGGGCGATGTCGCCTTCCTCCGTCTGCGTGGTCGGGCGTAAGCCCGCCGCCGCCGCCGCGCCGCCCGGCATGACCTGTATAATAAGTATTCCTTCTTCGACTGGCATGCCTCTCAGTGTGTTCACGTCGCGCCCGCCGATGCCGAGCTTCGGACGGCGTACCGTGCCATTCTTAATCAGCTCCGGCACGACGCGCTTGGCGATGCTGATGGGAATGGCAAAGCCGACGCCCGCGCTCGCGCCCGAAGGCGAGAGGATTTGCGAGTTGATGCCGATCATGCGTCCGTGCGAGTCGAGCAGCGGCCCGCCGGAATTTCCGGGATTGATCGAAGCGTCTGTCTGAATCGCGCCTTCAATCGTGCGATTATTACGCGCCTGAATCGGGCGTTGCAGACCGCTGATGACGCCCGTCGTCAGTGTGCGGTCAAGGCCGAAAGGATTGCCGATAGCCAGAACTTTCTGTCCGACCGTGAGCCTGTCCGAATCGCCGAGCGGGACGACAGTCACCTGCTCGCTGCCCGGCAGGTCTACCTTTATCACGGCGAGGTCTGTGTCAGGGTCGCCGCCGACATACTTGGCCGGATAAGTCTTGTCGCCGCTAAAGCGCACGGAGAGTTTCTGCGCGCCTTCGATGACGTGATAGTTGGTCAGAATGTGTCCCTCGTTATCAATCACAGAGCCGGAGCCTGAGCCTTCGCCTTCCTGTACCTGACCGTAGAAATCCGTCCGGTAAGAGGTCGAAGTGATATAGGCCACGCCGGGCGAGATGGAGCGGTAGACCTCTATGTTGTTCTGCTCGTCTGTGGCGAGCGAGGGGTCTGTAATGCCTGCGGGCGGAGCCTCCGTGAAGGCCGAGCTGTTAGGCTGCAAGCTGTTGCCGAAGCGATTGAAGCAGGCCACCGTGCCTGCCGCAAAGAGGGCTGAGAGCAGAGCTATCAGCAGGATTTGTCGTGCGGAAAGTTTATACATGGCTTTATTCCTACTATTTTTAGAAATTCAATTCTCCAGAGGAGCCTGTGCGGCTGTTTTGATGCTCGCGCGCCAGTCGCCGGTTGTGTGCGCGCCTGACACGCGCCTGCCGCCTGCCCGAAATCATGCGCCCGTCTTCATTACGCAGATTAAGGGACGCACGTTTAGGATAATTTTGTCGCAAGATGAGGAGAAACTGCAAGAGCAGCGGATAAAAGAACTGATTGGCGCGAAAGGGAAATCGTGCCCGAAACTGATTCGCTGGAAGCCAGACGCACAGGGCTTTAAGTCTTGTTCCCTTCGGTCGTTTGCTCGCGCTCAGCCCGGTTAACGGCCATGAATCGCGTGGTGGTGGTCGAGAGAATCGTCTCCGTCCTTTGCACCAGTATTTTGCGCTTTAGCGTCTCGTCCGTAGCCGAATAGTCTCCGACGCTGTTCAGGTAAAACTCCTTCTCGCGCCGCAACTCTTCGGAGAGGCCGCGAAAGTTCAGCCAGTTATCCCTGAACTTACAGAGCTTGCTGACGCCTGTGGCGATCACGATGGACGCAGCCAAGATGGCGGAACCGGCGCGCTGCCATGCGGATGGCAGGCTGAGAACGTTGATGATCGGGATGATCGCGCCCGCGATGAGCGCAACCAACTCTGCGATGTAAAATCTCTTTTTGTTGAGCGAGCCTTTCTGGGAATGCCAGCTCGCTTGTTTGTCAAGACGGTCTTCGAGATACGGGAAGCTTTCGCTCATCTGGCGTCTCCTTACGATTTGACCGGATCAACCCTTCTAGGTCAGATGTTCATTCAGCATGCCGATCACGGTCGAGAGTCCTTCGATGGTGGGATTGTGCGATTGCAGGAACTTGAGATTGTTCATCACGCTGCGAAAGTTCTCTTTGGACGTTTCCGGCGTGAGCTTGATGGCGTAACTGAAGTCTCTCAGAGCTTTGCTCAGATCCCCGTGAATCAAGTGCAGCGTGGCGATGTCATACCATGTCCAGAAGTCCTCGTTTTTCTTAAGCGCCTGCTGGCACAGACGCAGGGCTTCGGGAATCTCCGTTTTCAGTTTCTCGCGGTCTTCGTCCAGATTGCGCGCGGCACGCAAGGAGACGATGTTGACGAGCGCGTAGGTGGATTGCGGGTTGGCCTCGTAGGCTTTGCAATAGCTGTCGAGAGCCTTGTCAACGTCGCCCTTTCGACGGTATGCGCCGCCGAGTCCGCCCCATGCGTTGTCATCATGCGGGTTGAGGCTCAGGTACTGATGATACTTTTCGATGGCCTTGTCCAGCAGTTGCTCATCCGTCTCGGCCTGTCTCACTAGAGACAAGGCTTCAGCGCGCAAATATTGTTTTTGAAAAGATTGACTACTCATGATTATTGCCCCTCTAAATTTTTAGCCTTCTCCAGATATTCAGCCGACTCCTCCTGTGTGTCAGGATTCGCGTTATAAAGCTCCCACAGCTTGAGAAAAATCTCTTGCAACTTATCTTTGCTCAAACCCTCTATCTGGCACATTATCTTATAGTGTGCGATGGCGCGCTCCTGCCCTCGCTCGTCCTTCTCCAGCATCGCTCCCACGGCATCAAGAAATTTAATGGTTTTCTGCTTGAGTAGCGGTTCGTTGCCGTGTTTGAGCAGAAAGCCGGTGAGGTCTGCGATCAGTTGCGGCGCAGGCTCGAAAGCTTTCATGACCTCCTGCTCGCGTCGTCGTCCGCTGTAGAGGTCAACATTGCGTTTGATCCTCTCGCCGCTTTCCATTTCCGGATTCACGTTTTTCGCCTCGACGTGCTCCTTGACGAACTTGATGAGAGCCTGTTTCGCCTGCTCGGCTCTGCCGATATCGCCCAGCGAATAGGGGATGCAGCGTTGGCTCTGGATGTTGAAGGGTAGCTCGACGGGTTCGTGCGCGATGATGATATTGAGCCTGTCTTTGACGGAAGAGCGGATGCCGTATTCGAGAAAGACGTTGGGATTGTTGGTCGTCAGATCGGTGATCGTGATGTCCGCGTTGCAGATATGCGGGAGCAGTTGATCAAGGATGTCTCCGGCCTCCTGGATGTCCACTCCGCGCACGGATATGATCTCCACGTCACATTGTTTTTCTACTGCCTCCAGAGCCGGTATGATGATGTAGTCGTAAACCTGATCGAAATTAACGGTGACAGCCTGTCCCTCGACATTCTGGCAACCGGATGGCTTCTCGACCCATCCGCGCCTGTTATCCAGAGTTAGCTGAGACCCCGTGTGCTCCCGATTGGACGGAATGATGGTGAAGCATCTGAACTTCGTCTTCATGAGGCATCTTCCTTATCTCTGTTATTCGTTACGGGAAACGAGCAGGCCGGGCAAAACCTGATAGACCATGCTGTCATTGCTCTGTCGCCTCAGACCGTTGCGGATAAACTGCTCGATCTCATTCTGCGCCTTCGTCGCGCTCTCAATATCCGTGTCATATTCGATGGTTCGCATCCCCTGAATATTGAAAGGATTTTTCGTGCCCTTTTTCCGTATCATAATGGTGAGAGATTTCCTGAGCGCGTGACGGACGCCAAGCTCGTAGAAGACGTTCGGGTTGAGCGAAGTGATGTCCACGATAGCCACGTCGTCCGATATGATGTGCTCGATCATGTCGGCGTGAATCAAGCCGGGCGTTTGAATCTCGTCCGAGCGGACGACTTCGAGTCCGACGCGCTCAGCGACCGGCCTGATAATGTAATGATAGACCACGTCGAAATCAACGATCTTCCCGTCAATGTTGGGCTTTTCTCCGAAGGGCATAATGACAAAGCAGGTTTGAGGCTTGTCCGTCATATTTTACGAGGCTCCTTTGTTTTACAGAGACATGAGTCCTTCATTGGAATTTTCCTGTCGCCTGATGAAGGGTCGGCATTATATACGCAATAGCCTGTTTGTCATCAATTTTGTGAGCGCGACGGGGGAATTCTCCAGCTCAAAAATCGTCATCCGTCCTTCGCGCGAGATGCTCTTGACCTCTTCGTCAGCGACGGGCGCGCCGCGACGCGCGGAGACGAGCGCATCAGTAACGCCCTGACTCCCGGCGAGCAAAATCATCTCACGTTGCTGCCGGACGTTCTCTCGCATTTCGGTCAGGGTGGTAGTGCCGCCTCCGGCAAACAGCGCCAGCGACGGGCAGCCGCGCGCCAGCGCGTCGGCCAGCTCATACATGAAAGGAGTGGCCTTGCTCCACGTCTCGGTTTCGATCAGCACGAAGTGTGAGTGATGCGGCTCTAAGGCTTGGAGGCTGAGTCGCATGCCCGCCGAGACGCCGATGCAGGGAGCTTTGAGTCTGCCCGCGCGATGAAGCGCGCGGCCAAAGAGGGCGAAAATACCCGCGTTGGTTGCGCCCGTCATGACAGTGATGCTGTGCTCGATGACTGCGCGCGCGACGGCCTCGAAAAGTTCTGAAAGAGATTGAGCGACATGCTCGTCCAACTTCGCCGTCCCGCCGTTGATGATGAGCAGAGCGCGCGGCTCTGGCAACCCTAGAGCCGCGATGATGCTCTGTGCGTCAGCATCTTCCGGCGCATTCACGCAAAGAGCCTCAGTGCCGTTCGGAAAAACTATCTGCTCCACACGCAAGTCAGGCATCACGCCTCTCTCTTCTTCAAAAATATTTGGAAGGGAGTATAGCTTATGTGAATCAAGAGTAGTCCCTCTTTTGCGTGCTTTGCGAGATTTCCTTTGCGTCCTTTGCGGTTAAATTGTTTCTTAACGCAAAGCATACAAAGAGGAGCTAACTTTGTCTTAATCTGTGCTTGAAGTCTTAACGAAGCGCGACAAAGAGGTTTGGCATCGCGCCGAGGTAAGAAGTGGCGGCGTCTGTGGCGTGCCAGCCGAGCGCGGACATGCCCGTCGTGAGATGCACGACCATCAGCGCGCAATAGATAGTCAGCACGAGCGACATGCCGTACCGCGCCGTCTTCAGGTGCGAGCAGCGATAGAGCATGTAAGCCGCGAAGCCTCCGATAGCCAGCTTGGTGATGAGAAAGGGGGCGTTGCCCATGTCCAGCAGCCGTGCCATCAGGCCGTTGCCTTCCGTCGCAACATTCGTTCGTACCCAGAGAATCGTCAACTGTGCGTCTAACCAGTTCAGGACGAATAAAAGAATGCTTTTCGAGAGGGTGCCCATCCCGGTGCATCTCCTTCACGTGCCAACTTTGTTTAACCTCTCCCTTTAATGGCAGAACCCCCACTGCCGCTTCTGGCGTGGGGGTTCTCTGCGCAATACGGGAGAAGCTTTTCGCTTCCTTGTAACTGATAGATATTTTCAATCGGCGCGCTATTCCAAGAAATTTCGGGAAATCATTTAAGCGCGCCGTAAAAAGCGAAATAAGCAATGACCGCATCCACATGGCGGATCATTTTATTCGGCTTCACGATCCTGATACTTGCACGGCGCGGACATGCGCGTCTTCCTGTTGAGGGTCTCGCTTTACTATCTCAGCGCGCAAACTCCTCTACACATAGAGTACAGTGATGTGATAGCTATACAGTATTCCCTTTTAGTGATTGCGGCGGTGGCGCTTTACCGGTTGGGCTTGATGGCTCTGGCAGGGCGCACACAAGAGGTATGTTCGTTGCTCAAACGAAGAATGGAACACGCAGTCTCATAGCGCGACCCCTCACGCGGAAGAGCGCCAGTGGTTAAAGGAAAGTATGCGACGAAGCTCTGCTCCGCGCAGAAACATCATGGCAGAGAAGCGTTGACCGGTTGTGAGGCGAAAGTAAAAAGCCACCAGCGCGAACATCATCGCATAGCTGATTGACGAGATAAGCGCCGCCGCGCGTGCGCCGAACGTTGGCACGAATATCAAATTCAGAGTCACGTTGACGGCGAGCGTTAGCAACCAGAAAATCGGAATCGCTACGGGTAGCCCCGTGCTGTTGAAGTGCTGAACCAGCACGGCTTCAAGGCCAAGCAGATAAACGCCCGGCAGTAAAAGTAATAACTGTACCGGCACGTCCGCGAAAGATGGGCCATAGATTATCGGCAGTAAAAAAATAGCTGGCACCGCCAAAATGCAAACAATCAGCATGATGAACGCGGTGTGCCGCGTTGCACGCACAGCATATTCGCCTTGCGCGTCTGTGGCTGAAGATGCGATACGCGGAAAAATCAATGTGCCGATCACACCGGGCAAGACCAACAGCATCGTCGCAACCTGCGTGGTGACAGCATACACGCCCGCCTCGCTTGGCTTGCGAAAGTGATTGACGAGCAAAAGGTCTGCGCGAATGATGAGCAATCCCGCGACTGCCGCGATGTGAAACTTGATGCCGTAACGCGCCATGCGCTTGAACAGTCCCGTGTCTATGCGAAATCGCCGGTCGCTCACTTCTTTCAACAGACGCGCTATCATCAAAACAATCAGGAGCGATACGAGAACGCTCGCAGCCGTATTCAAAGAGACGAGCAGGCGCAAGCCCGCGCCGAAGACGACGAGCGCGAATACGGCGTTGATGAGCAGCAGCGATTGCGCCGCCGCATCGAGCGTGTTGAAGCGTCCGATGCGATGCAGCCCCAGAAAAACGTTGAGGCCGAGCAGCGTGATAAGTTGAAACGGAATTGAAGCGGCGGCGATTGTCATCAGCCCGACCGGAATATTTCCGAAAAGCGACGGGTAAAATCTTGATGACGCGATGACGATTAAGGCGAGCAAGGTGCCCGCGATGAGCGCGAACGTGAGAGCGTTAGCGCATACTGCCGCGACGCTGCTCTTATCGCGTGCGATGAAATATGTGTTCGCGGAAGGCAGACCCGCGCTTCCGAGTTGCAAGGCGACGGCGACCGTCACATTGAGTACTGCGAGCGCGCCCAAGCCCTCTGCTCCGAGCCAGCGCGCGACGATGATGCTCGCGCCGACGCCGCTTATCAGCATCAGGATTCGCGTGCCAAACGTCCACGCGACATGTGTGGAGAAACGAGGCATCTTATCTATTTGCGCTCAATCCAACGCTCGTACCACATGCTTAAATTTAGCAACGCCCACAGGTGAAAGCTCCAATCATGCGTGCCGCGCTTGTGCTCGTCCATGAGGCGCGCGATGAATTTGTAGTCGAAGAAATCTCTCTTTCGCATAGGCGAGTTCATCAGGTGCGCGTCGAATATCTCGCCGAGTCCGTTTCTGAACCATTCACGAATCGGCGCGCCGAAACCACGCTTCGGGCTGTAGAGCAAGTCGCGCGGCAGTATCTCTTCGAGCGCGCGTTTCAAGATATGCTTGCCGCTCCTGCCTTCGACTTTCAGGGAGCGCGGCAACGCGAGCGCGTATTCGACCAGATGATGATCCAGAAAGGGAACGCGCGCTTCGACCGATGTCGCCATCGTGATCTTGTCCACACGCATCAGGAGCAGCTCGGGCAGCCGCAGCTTTAATTCCAGATACGTCATGCGCGAGAGAAAATCCGAAGCGGGGCGTTCGCTCTCGATTGTTTGAAGATACGGCGACACAGCTTCGAGCGATGAACGCCCGTCGAATTTGCGACGCATCCCTTCTGACAGTATGCGCGGCTTAAAAGTTTCGTCGTAAACAATCGCGCCTCCCCAGAATAGAGGCTCGTCCGCGCCGAGCCGCCGTATGAGTTCAATCACCGCGCGTTTTTTTCCAGTCGCTTCAAGAGCGGGACGCGCGACCGCGCTCGCCGCTCGCCGCATCACTTGCGGGACGCGTTCTGCGTGTTGCCAGAACTTTTCGTAGATGCGCAGGTGGCGCACGTAATTGTCATAGCCGCTGAAAATCTCGTCCGCGCCCTCGCCGACCTGCACGACGATGGTGCCGGAGTCCCGCGCGAGTTTTGAAACGTAATAGAGCGGCACGCAGACCGGGTCTGCAATCGGCTCATCCTGATGAAACACTAAGTCCGGCAGAAACTTACGCATCTCTTCGGAAGCGATGATGACCTCGTGATGATTCGTGCCGAAGTCGCGCGCGATGCGACGCGCGGACTCAAGCTCGTTGAGGTGTTCCGCGTCACGAAAGCCGACCGTGAAGGTCTCGACCGGGCGCGACATCTGCTCCGCCATCAATGCGACGTTGGCCGAAGAGTCCACGCCGCCCGACAGAAAAACTCCGAACGGCACATCCGACATCATGCGCTTGGTGATTGACTCGCGCAGCAGTCGCAGGATTTCCGCCTTGCATTCTTCCTCATCGCGCGGCTCGTTCATCGCGTCGAGCGGCGGCAGCGCGTCCCAGTATTTTACAAGCTCTAACGTGCCGTCACGTTTGATCGTAGCCATGTGCCCGGCGGGGATTTTTTTTATACCGCGAAAGAGCGTGTGCGGCGCGGGCGTCGTCAGGAAAGTCAGATAATGATAGAGCGATTCTTCGTCAACGTCCGCAGTGACCGCCGGATGCTGCAAGATAGCTTTGATTTCAGAAGCGAAAATAAATCTTCCGTCTTGATGATAAAAGTAGAGCGGCTTGACGCCGATGCGGTCGCGCACAAGCACTAGCCGCTCGCGCTCTGCATCCCACAAAGCGATAGCGTAATCGCCTTCGATGTCATGCACGAAATCCAGCCCGCGCTCTTCGTAAAGATGCAGTATCGTCTCGGAGTCCGTGTGCGAAGCGTAAACATGCCCGCGCGCTTCCAAGCCCTCACGAAGACGCGCGTGGTTGTAAATCTCCCCGTTGAAGACGAGCCACACGCGATCCGTGCAGCCGTGCATCGGTTGATGCCCGGCCTCCGACAGATCGATGATCGACAGGCGGCGAAAGCCGAGTCCCCCACGCGCTTCGTCAAAGATAAGTGTGCCCGCGTCATCCGGCCCGCGATGCGGCATCTGGTCGCGCATACGCTCGACCAGTTCGCGTGACACGCGCCCGGTCGCCCCGCCGTATTCCCAGACTCCACAGATACCGCACATAGATGATTTCAGATTTCAGATTTCAAATTTGAGATTGATTCGATGAGCTTCATTCGCTCAGCCACATCTTCGCCCGCGCAAACGGGCACGAGCGCCCATCGTGTTGTTAATGGAGCGTGCGCTTGTACTGTCCAGCAGGCGGAGACAGACGGCATCTTCGCGCCGTATTCACGCGATGTAAAGCGCGGTTCAAGCAACGGCTTGTCGGTCATATCAAGCGGAACGATGAGCAGGCGCGCGGCTTTAATCTTATCGCAGACCTCTAAATTCCCGTCGTCACGTGCGCTCGTTTCGAGTCCGTGCGCTAGATGAAAGCGAAACTTGAAGACGTGCTCGCCCGCGCCCGTGAGCGCGTCTTCGATGAGCCAGAAACGCTTTCGCTTGTCAAACTCGACCGCGCGTGTGTGCTTGACGGGCTGCGCAAGCCTCGCGTAGCCGTCGTGCTCTGCGATGACAAAGTCGCGCAACGCGGTCGTCTCCCAACGGAGCACGCGCGGGCGCGCTTCGTTGCCGATGATGAAAGGCGTGCTTTCGTCAATCGTATTCTGCTCAACGCCGTCAACCTCGACCGTCGAATGATACGCGGTCGAGCGGAACAGGTGACGCTCGTGCAAGTCTGTTCTGTAAACATACGTGCCGGGGTCTGTGATAAAGCTCGCGCCGCAGGCGCCCGCTTCGATGCTCAAGAGGTCGTTGTGCCCGTGCGAGCCGCGACCGTAGAGGCCGCTGTCGCTTGCGTTAAAGAGCAGGTACAGGTCGCCGTCGCGCATGATGTAAACGCCCGCGTTTGTGAACTCCTGTGACGGCTCGCCTTGATGCATGACAGGCAGGCTTTGAAAAGTTCGTATGCCTTCTTCTCCGAGAATCCACAACAACTCTTCCGGCATCGCTTCATCTTCAGAGAGCTTGAAACGTGGCTCCTTGAACATCGCCGCGCCGAGCGCGAGCGCGTAGGCGTGATCGTCCGCGTCGCGTTTGACAAAGGGCAAGACCTGCCCGCTGTCGGTATCTCCGACGAGCGGCGCGCGCGCGTCAGGCCGCGTGTACGCGCGCATGTAAGCGAGCATCGCGTAAAGCTTGTGCCAGTATTTTTCGGGAATCTCGATTTTGTTTTCGCGGCAAAGAATAAATGAGTAAAGAAAAAGCTCAAGCACCAAGCGATGATAGCCGGTCGAAGCTTCACAGTCCGCGCCGTCCGCTAAAAGTTGCGCGTCCATCTCTTTGAGCGTCTCGCGCAGGCCAAACTCGCGCCACTCTTTCGCGGCCTGTAACTCCGGCAGCATCGTGCCAAGCCACAGGAGTCCGACCACGTCCGAAAGATAATGATTGCTGGTGGCGATGTAAGAGAATTCCAGGTTGCGCCGTATGTGCGCGCCGTGTTGTTCGAGCATAGCGAGCGCGTTCGTCAAACGCTTTTCATCCAGACTACGCGAGCTGCGAAAAAGCTCGAACGCCGCGAGCAGGTTCATCGCACGCAGCGCGACCTCCATCGCGCACGCCCAGTTCGGGCCGCGCCCGACGGGGTTCTGCTCGCGCCAGCCATCAAGCTGCGCGAAAAACTCTTCCGCAAACCCTTCATCAAGCGTGACAGCGTAGGCTCGACCGAGCGTGACCAGATGCGCGAGGCGATTGAGTTCCCACAAGACTCTGACATCCGCGCCCTCGCGCGCGAGATTCACGTCAACATGATAATCGAGCGGCCACAGCTCGCCGGACACAATATCGCGCCGCCACTCAATCTGCGCGCCGAAATCTTTTTCGGCGTAACCGAACAGAGGCCACCGGTGTTGCTGCTTGATGCGCGCCGCGCTTTCGATGAGCTGCGCCGTCTCGGACGGGAAGAGAGTTTTCTGGAGCTTTGCAACGATCTCAATCGAAGGGTCGAAGCCGGGAAAGAATTTCGTTGAGGTGCGATGACGGAAATGCTCTAACAATTCCGTGGCAGAGAGCCTTGCAAATTCTTGACGCAAACGCGCGGGATGTTCATTGAGTTGAGGCAGCATTGCTCGCTCGCGCCGCTGCTCGAACCGGACGCGACTGCGCCGCCATGCTTCGAGCGCAACCGTGCGCGCGTCCACCTCTCCGCGCAACGCACGCCGCAGCTTAGAAAGCAAAGGTGTAGGGTGTAGGGTATAGGGTGTAGAAGAATCCGATTTGCTTTTACCCTTCACCCTACGCCCTACCCCCTACACCCTGTTCTTGTATCGCGTCGCAGATGCGCGCAGCCGTGCGCCCGTCCCAGAGCGGAGGGATGCGCGCATCTGCGTCCTTATCGTGTGCCGTGTCGAGCGAGGCGAAGGCCGCGTCTGTAATCCGCTTTGTATCCGTGCCGACGATTCTGTTCGTGCCAAGCTCGACCGTGATGGGGCGTTCGGTATTCTCACGCAAAGTGAGACATGGAATGCCGAGCGCAGTGGTCTCTTCCTGTATCCCGCCGCTGTCTGTCAGGACGAGCCGCGCGCCGCTGTAGAGCCGAAGGAAATCCAGATAGCCGAGCGGTTCGATGAGGCGCAAAGCTTTTATGCGTTCGACTCTTTCCGAGAAACCGAACTCGCTGATGCGAGCGCGCGTGCGCGGGTGAACCGGAAAAATTATCGGAAGACGATTGCTTAGCTCTTCGAGCGCGTCCAGAATCCGCGCGAACGTCTCGCGCTCGTCCACGTTCGACGGGCGATGCAGAGTCAGCGCGGCGTAATCCGCTTTGTCTATGCCGAGTTCGTCGCGCACGTTCGAGCCTTCGGCGCGCTTGAGCTGTGCGAACAGCGAATCAATCATCACGTTGCCGACAAAGCGTATGCGCTCTTCCGGTATTCCTTCGCGCCGCAAATTCTCGTCGCCGTCCACGGACGGCGTGAGCAAGAGGTCTGCGAGCTGGTCTGTCAGGAGACGATTTATCTCTTCGGGCATCGTGCGGTCGCGGCTGCGCAAGCCAGCCTCCACGTGAGCCACTTTGACGCCGAGCTTTGAGCAGACGAGCGCGCACGCTAGAGTCGAATTGACATCGCCGACGACCAAGACCCAATCCGGCTTTTCCTCAAGCACGACCGGCTCAAAGCTCTGCATCACAGCGGCAGTCTGCACCGCGTGCGAGCCTGAGCCGACCCCCAAGTAAACATCCGGCTCAGGCAATCCGAGGTCGCGAAAGAAAGCATCCGACATCTGCGCGTCGTAATGCTGCCCCGTATGCAAGACGAGCGGCGCAAACTCCGAAGCGCGCCGCTTCATCTCTTCCACAATCGGCGCGACCTTCATAAAGTTCGGACGCGCGCCGACGACATTGATAACTTTTAGCATAAAGATGGTCTTGGGTCTTTGGCCTTTGGTTTTTGTTTGTGTCGCTTAACTTGAATCTCGAAACTCAAGCTTGAATAGCGTGCAAAGTCCAAAGACCCAAAACCAAAGACCGTTTTTTATAAACGAATAATCCTCGCTTTGCTTGAGCGTCGCAGCTCGCCGCCGAGCGCGTTGCGTGTGTCAACGATGAGCTGCGTAAGCTCCGTCACGCGCGCGTAATTTATGTCGCTGTGATCTGTGACGATGACGACGCAATCGGATGCCTGCAATTCTTCGTCGCTCAGCTCCACGGACTGCAAAGGCTCTGCCTGCACCATCGTGTGCGCGTCGTCAAAACGGACTTCTGAGACGAACGGATCGTGATAACGCACGTCCGCTCCCTTCGCCCTCAAGAGATCGATAATCGAGAGCGCGGGACTCTCCCTCACATCATTGATGTCTTTCTTATAAGCCACGCCGACCAGCAGCACGCGGGAGCCGTTGAGAGCCTTGCGCGCATCATTGAGTCCATCAGCCACGAGCCTCACAACATGCTCCGGCATACGCGAATTAACCTCTTCCGCCAACCCTATGAAGCGCGAGTCAAACCCGTGCTGCCGCGCCTTCCACGAAAGATAATGCGGGTCGAGCGGGATGCAATTATGAACATAAATTCCGTAAGAGGTCGCAAACGTATGATTGTCGTCAACCTCTAGGGAGTAAACATCAATCGGGCGTTCGATATTTTTAGTCTCAACTGATTTGATTGGAACTGTTGTCAATCTGCCGAACTGCTTAAACGTCTTGCTTGCAGGGGTGCGGCGGCTCTCTCTGAAATAGCGTTCAAGACGCTCGCCTTTCGTGCCCAACCAGCCGCGCATTCTGAGCAATTGCTGGCGTCCATTCATCTGCAAATGAGGCTTTGCACGCTTAAAGGTTGGAGTGAATCCAAATCCCTGAAGAAGATAAATGACCTGTTGAAATATTTGCGGGCTGCTGCTGAAAAAACCTACCGCCGCAGAAGCATTCCGATGCATGTAGCTTCGCCCATTCTTTTGATATGTATGTGCGCCCGTCCTAACATACACATCACCATCGCCGCGCAGCAATCCTTTAAGCAGTTCGTGACGATGGAGTGTGGATGCTCCCAACAAAAGATCGGGCACGCGCATCTCGGCAGAACGTCGCCCACAATTGAGAACATCCGTAAGCAGCCATCCGAACAAACTCGAAGCAACACGAATGTGCGTGGCTTGATCCACAGGGGAATGATGAGTTGTGCTTCGGACTCCAAGCTCTGATTCAAGCAGCGAGCGCACGTCACGGATGAATTCCGTTTCAGCGCGATGGAAAGTTAGGCGCACGCGGTCTCGACCCCGCTCCCGACTGGTGCAGCCTTCGGCAAGATAGTAGCCAATCAATCGCGCAAGCTCAGGTGTTATCTTCAGCACGGCGGGAAATGAAGTCGCGCTTGGCCCTCGGCCTGTGTGCAAGCGAAGTGATTGATGTGGGATAACGATTCCCCCGGCTTTTTCTAAAGCCACGTAATCGCTTAAAGGAATATAGTCCTGCCTGATAAACTCCTGCACAGCGGTGGCGCTCAATCTCTTTCTCAGCGCTGCTCGATGGTCGCGCCATGAGCCGCCGACAATTCGGACTCGGATTTTGGCAATCAACTCGGGCGGCAAAAGAGGAAGCAGCTCAAGCTCCGGGTTCACAGTCGTGCTCAATAATCCGCCCATCACGGGCGCGGGCAAACAGTGAATCGGAATGCGATTGCCTACCGCTAAATCTTTGGCGAAGACCTGTCGCGCCCTGCCTTCTTCATCGCAAACCAGCATCGGATGTTGGTCTGTGACGGTTAGACGCCGGTTATCGCTGGTCGTGACCGTCACCACCTGCCCGTCGAACTTTCGGCGGAACAGATAGCGCACAGGCTTCCATTGCGGCATCTGCGTCTCTGTGTTAAGCGAGAGCGCCTGTAGCTTTGAGCCGAAAATAACTTCTGCGCCATCTACAATAAATTTACGTGCGAGTGGCGCGGATTCTTGTTCAGCAAAAAGAGAAGCAATCGGCCTGACGCTTTCGCCTGCTTCGCCCTCAGAGCGGACGATAACCGTCTCATCACCAACCAGACAATGTCCTCCGATGCCGGGGCCGGGATAGAACGGCATGAAGCCGAAGGGTTTCGTCGCGGCGGCGCGGATGACTTCCCATGTGTCTATGCCGAGTGCGTAGCAGAGACGCGCCATCTCGTTTGCCATCCCGATATTGACGGCGCGAAAAGTATTCTCTAAAAGCTTGGCGGCTTCTGCGACGCGCGCTGAGCTGACGGCGTGAACGTCTCTGACGACTTGCGCGTAGAGATGCGCGGCGACTTCGGTCGAATCTTCCGTGCAGCCGCCGACGACTTTTGGAATGTTATGAGTTTGAAACTGCGGGTTGCCGGGATCAACTCTTTCGGGAGAGAAGGCCAGCAGGAAATCTTTGTCGAGTTTCAATCCCGTATCTTCAAACATCGGCAGGAGGACTTCATCAGTCGTGCCCGGATAGGTCGTGGATTCGAGGACGACCAGTTGGCCGCGACGCAGGCTACGCTTTATCTCTTCGGCGGCGGCGAGAATGTAAGAGATGTCCGGCTCTTTCGTTTTACGCAAAGGGGTCGGCACGCAGATGATGATCGCGTCGCAAGCCGAGAGATGACTGAAATCCGTCGTCGCGCTGAGCCGTTCGGCTTCTATCAGCTCTTTGACGGAAGACGAGTCAACATCGCCGATGTAAGAACGCCCGGCGTTTATCTCAAGAGCTTTGCTCTCATCAACTTCAAACCCGATGACGGCAGAGCCAGTGCGCGCGAACTCGACCGCCAGCGGCAGGCCGACGTAGCCGAGGCCGATGACGCCCACACGCACCCGCTTATTTGTAATCAGTTCCGTAATCTCGCTTTTGATCATGTCCCTACGGTTTCCGGCTAGTGGCATTAAGAGCATCGCTTTGAGGCGGGTCGAGCGGCGCGCCGTTCAATCATTCTCAAGACTATGTGAGCGTTGCGCGGGCTGTCAAGGAAGGGAATCAATCATTTACTCATTTCATCATTAACTCATTGAGTAAATGAGAAGATGAATCAATGAATCAATTCCTTGACACCGGGGACAAGACAGGCCAATATCCAAACCCTACAAGGCCACTGGCGAAAGTAAAGTATCATTTGAAATCTTCAAACGCGGGCGGCGCAGGCGCGCTTTTAGAGAGAGAGTCTGCGAGCAACGTAATTCGCTTTTGTAAAAACTTGAAAACCGAAAGGACGCTTAAACAATATGCGTGATAAGAATGGGCGGGGCGGTGCTGTGCTGGCGCTCGTCGTGCTGGCTGCTCTGGCTCTGGCGTGCGGCGCGCTCAAAAACCTCGGCAGCAACTCGCAGGCTGACGCCAACAAGCTCGTGCAGGATGCCAATAACGAGTTGAAGGAAGTTGACCGTATCGCCGACGATAACGAAGCGAAGATGGACGATCTCGACAAGGCGGACAAAGCTGGCGACGCCAAGCAAGTCAAAAGCCTGCTCGACGATTTGATGAAGGCCATTGACGACGGCCTCAAGCACGGCGAAGTCGCCGCCAGCAAACTCGAAGAGGCTTCAAAGATGAAGGTTGACGATAAGTACAAAGAGTACCTGTCGCTCAAGTCTCAATCGCTGCGCAAACAGATCGAGGCCTTCAAGGAACGCAAAGAAGCCGCCAAGATCATGCGCGACAATTACGACAACACAGACAAAACCGCGATGCAGAAAGCGAAGGACGATTTCAAGAAGAAGAACGCGAACTTCAAAAAGCTGCTCGGTGAAGCGAAAGACCTGAGCCGCAAAGCCGACGACATCGCACGCCAAAACCCGAATATCGGCAAAACACCCTAAGAGAGAGCAAAGGTTAAAAGAGTAAAGGGGAAGAGGGTAAAAGGTAAAGAGTCGCGTCGTCGCTTCTTTACCGTTTACCCGTTTCCCCCTTTTCCCTTTTACCCTTTTGATTATATGAGTGGTGCGCCCGCAAAGCTTGAGCGCGGTTTGGGACTCGTTGATGCGACGATGATCGTCGTCGGCTCGATGATCGGCTCAGGCATCTTCATCACGTCTGCGGAATCTTCGAGGCTGGTCGGCTCTCCCGGCTGGCTGCTCGTGGCGTGGGCTTTGGCCGGAGTCCTGACGATCACGGGCGCGCTCTGCTGCGCGGAGTTGGCGGCGATGATGCCGCGCGCGGGCGGGCAATACGTCTTCCTGCGCGAGGCTTACAATCCGGCTCTAGGCTTTCTCTTCGGCTGGTCGCTCTTTTTAGTCATACAGACGGGCACGATTGCCGCCGTCGCCATCGCCTTCGCAAACTTTATGGGCGTCCTGACGGGCAAAGTTTCCGCGACCAATTATCTCATCGAACCGTTCACTGTCATCAGGAAATATACGATTGGCCCATTTACTCTTGGAGGGTACGCGCTCAGCCTGTCAACTCAACAGCTCGTCGCCATCGCCGTCATACTCATTCTCACAGCGACCAACACGCGCGGCCTCAAGACGGGCAAGCTCATTCAAAACAGCTTCACTTTCACGAAGACGGCTGCGCTCGCGGGCTTGATCATCGTCGGCCTCGCCTTCGGGTGGAACGAAGGGAGCGCGGCTTATACTTCAGCGTGGTGGAACTCCTGGGCGAACGGCTGGACGCCGCAAGCAGTGCAGCCGGGATTGAAAGCGGCGGGCGCGCTCGCGCTCGTCATGCTCGTGGGGCGAGCGATGGCCGGGCCGCTCTTCGCTCAATCGGCTTGGAACAACGTCACGTTCACGGGCGGAGAGGTACGCGACCCCGGACGCAATCTCCCGCGCTCACTGCTGATAGGCTGTGGCCTCGTCGTCGCGCTCTACCTGCTCGCCAATCTGGCCTACGTGGTGACGCTGCCGCTCAGCGGGATTCAGGCCGCGCCGCAAGGCCGCGTCGCGACCGCGACGATGCAGGCCATCCTCGGACCGCGCGGAGCAATCGTAATGGCGATTGCGATCATGGTCTCGACCTTCGGCTGTAACAACGGATTGATTCTGGCGGGAGCGCGCGTCTATTACGCGATGGCGCGCGACCGTCTGTTCTTCAAAAGAATCGGGCAGCTCAACTCGCGCCATGTTCCGGCCATAGCCCTCGTCGCGCAGGGCATCTGGGCTTGCCTGCTCACGCTGCCGCGCACCGTCACGACCGACGCGAAGACGGGCGCAGCCGTTTACGGCAACGTCTACACGCAGCTACTTGAATACATAGTCTCTGCCGATCTGGTCTTTTACGCGCTGATGGTCGGAGCGGTCATCGTCATGCGCCGCAAAGCCTCGCAGCTTGAACGGCCTTATCGCACCCTCGGCTATCCGCTCGTGCCTTTGGTCTACATCCTGCTGGCGGCCTTGCTGGTCATAGACCTCGCGTATCTCGCGCCGGAGACTTCCGGCATCGGCTACCTGCTCGTCCTGACCGGCCTCCCCGTCTATCTCATCTGGCACAGGAGCGCGGCGAGACATGAGGCGGAGAAGAAAAAAGACGACAGCACTTATTGAGACACCTCGCGCTTAATGAGCTGACTGTCTTACGCATCCGATGAAACTCGCCATTTTAAGCATCGCACGAGAGTTTATTTCACCCATTCGTCCGACACTTGCGATTCGACCTTGATCGGAACTTTCTTGACGTATTCCTCGCCCGCCGCGCACATCGCGTCTTCGACCACTTTGGAAATCGTTTCTGCTTCCGCTTCATCCGTCTCAACGACGATCTCATCGTGAACGACATTCACGATGCACGCGCTCGTGCCCTTCAAATTATCGTGCAGCAATCTCAGAGCGCGCTTGAGAATGTCAGCGGACGAGTTATGTGTGACGAGACCATTAGCCATGAATCTCTCAGTCTCACTATCTACTACGTCATACATCTCAACACACTCTTCAGTGAATTCCACAGACTTGATTCTCACCGCTCTGCCATATATCTTGTTCTCATATCCGGCACAATCTCTGATTGCCAGAGCCTTGTCCTGCTTAGTTAGACTGATGAAGCCAATGTGCTCACAAAACAACGGCATGTCACGCTTCAATACACAAATGTTGATTCTATCAGCACACCTGTTGATTCGACTCCGAACGCCAAAGAGAAGAAGCGCCTGCTGAATTTCGCGCGCCCAATCAAGATAAAAATCGGGTCCTTTACCAAAAGTAAGAAGCGCGCCATCTTGGTTGACTGTGCCATCGCCATCAAACATACCACGCAGATAACCGGCAAGGATTCGGCTGTCCTGCCACGCAAAATCCGGGACCCTCGTCTTCAATCCGGCATCGTGGAGCTGTCTCACTAAACCGAGCGCGGAGATGGTCAAGAAGTGAATCGGGTTGGGGCCGCGGCCACCACGCCTGACGGCGTAAGAAACGTGTCCGAATCTTTCACTGAATTCTCTTATCCGAGGCAGGATGGCCTCCTCGTGCTGAGCGACTAAGAGGTATATCTGACGATTTTGTAGCGAGCCATCAGCGGCCAAACGCCCCAACCACACTCCTAAACCGAAAGGATCAGAGAGCGCGTCAGTTAGCGAGGCTTGACTGGCGTTGTAGGCTTTGCCGGCCTGCAATTTTGGCAAACGCAAGCCGCACGACCATTCGCCGATAGCTTTACTTAGAGCTACATAATTACCCTTCACGAATTCGCTTGGCGTTCTCCATTTGCTGCGACCATTGACATCAATAGTGAGAAACTTGTGTTCGGGGCTGCATTCAATATAGTGGCCTCCCCAGAATTCTACTCTCACAAGCTGCTTTTGACCGCTGGATGCCACCCGTGCTTTAGAGAAACGGGAGCCGTCCCAAATAGAAACGTGTTGTCCATCCAGATTTTGAATGGAAATATATCCAGCCTTCTCTTCAAAGATTTTTGTCTCACCGCTTACGCATCCCTGTATCGGATTATTTTTTCCGTTGCGTTGAGCGAGTGAAACAGCCTGACGGTCCTCCGAGTCAAAGCGAAAACGCGCGAGGCGACCCGATGCTGTGCGCGAGGTGCGCTCGCGGACGGCGCGGTTGGCGGCGTCGCGCAGCCACGCGTCGAGCTGGCGATAGGTGGCGAAATATTTTCTCAAAATATCTTCGGCGTCAGACAGTTTCATTCCCGTCATCAACGCGAAACGCTGCGCGCCGATACCGTAGACGACGCCGAAGTTCAGACGCTTGGCGAAATCGCGTTGCACTTTAGTCACCCCTTCGAGCGGCACATTAAAGACCTGCGCGGCGGTCACCCTGTGCAGGTCTGCGCCGGAGTTGAAGGCGTCTATGAATCCCTGATCGTTCGTGAATTCCGCGAGAATCCGCAACTCTATCTGTGAATAATCTGCAATCAGAAGCTTGCGACCTTCGGGCGCGCGAAAACATCTGCGGTAATCGATGTCGTGAGGCACCTGTTGGATGTTAGGCGAGGTGCAGGCCATCCTCCCCGTCGGCGCGCCGATCTGTCGAAAGTCCGCGTGGAGGCGTCCCGTGGCGGGGCTGATCATGTCGAGTATGTTTTCGCCGTAGCTCGTTAAGGCTTTCTGCATCGTGCGGTATTCGAGCAGCTTGGCGATGACCGGATATTCCGCTGCGAGCGGTTGCAGCTTCCAGTTGCGGGTGGAATCCGGCAGCGGCACGCCGAGGCGTTTGAGCGCGTCCGTCAACTGCACGTGCGAATCCAGATTGATGTCCGCGCGGCCAAAGAGCGAGCCTTGGACTGCGCCCTCCGACAGCATCTCCTGCAATTCGTCCGCCAGACGCGCGCGTGTTATCTGAACTTTATTCAACTGCTCGCGCCAGCGCACAGGGTCAAGATAAAAACCCGAAAGCTCGATGGCAGCGATGGGCAGCACGCACTCGAACTCAAGCTGTGCGCAACGCAGGAGCGCATCGGCTTTGAGCCGCTCGATCATCTTTTCGCGCAGCGGCAGCATCAGCGCGGCGTCCATCGCGGCATATTCGAGTTGCGAAGCCGAGAGCTGCCCGCTCCAATCGCTCAGGCGTTCGGCCTTGTCAACCGTCTCATTCAGATAACGCGCCGCGACCGCCTGCAAGCCGTGCCGCTCGTCCATATCGCCGGCGGAGATAATCTGGCTCGCCAGCAAAGTATCGAAGAGTCCGCCGACCTCTACATCCAGTGTGTGCTTGATCCACTTGGAATCGAACTTACAATTGGATACAGCGAGTCCCCCAGCGACAAAGTTATGATGCGTAGCAACTGTCAGACAGTACTGCTTTATTCCACGCCTTTGCCCTCTTCTGGCTCCTTCATACCGCCTCCTTTCAGTGGAATCGTTGAGCAGCGGTAAAATGTCAACAACAGTATCCGAGAACGCCTTGGATTGTGTTGGCGGCGTTGTCCAGTATCTGTCAGACGCTAGATGAGCGTAGGTCACAGGAAGCTTGTATTGCATGGAAGCGGGCACGTAAGGGGCTATACTTTCCCAGAAGCGTTTTAGTTCTTCGGACATGCCCCGACCGTAGGGTCCCGCTACTTTTACATAAAGTTGTTCGTCTGGCCTGATCCAGAGTTTTGCGGGGAATCCCTTGCTTCGTAAAAACTCCACAAGTGTATGCGCCCCTTCTGCACCGAAGGCGGATACGCAAATGCTGGCGCTACTTCCACTCGACAAGCTTCCGTCATCGCAATACCACACGGCTATTGCCGGCATCGAAAGATTGTCCAACCAGCTTGATGTGAGTGTTCTTTTGTCTTCCAACAAACAATTATCGTAAAGCTCAAACAATCGCGGGTCGGATTTTGTGGTCAGACTTATTAACTGTGAACCTGCGGCACTATTGCTAAAGCCTCTATAATGAACCTTCTCTGTTTTAACCAACTTGACGAGGCCGTTCAGCGCAGCGGCCTTGAGGGCAACATAGTCTTCTTGGCTCACCGAATGTGAGACCTTGAAGTGAGGCGTTCGGGCCTGAGCCTCTCTTTGTTTTGTCAAAGAACCATCGCCGAGAAGTGAGCCATATAGCATATCTCTTTGTTGTGGTGTTAGCTCAGGCAGAGATGTCAGAACCTTATCGCCTATCAAAAGATTCTCAGCACGTATCCGTCCGCGCTCGGTTAGAATCTCATGATCTTTTGTTACCCTTAACCTGCCCTTTCCTCTCATGCGTATCTGCAACCAGTCATCCCACGACCTAATATCTCCATCTACCCAACCGACAATATCTCCGGCACTCAGTGTTCCCGTCTGCTCATCAATACACAGAACGCGACCTCCTGCTTTAGCTCTTACTAGCTCGTCTATGCGAACCTTTGACCCGTCGGCCATTGAAACCAGCATGTCTCCAGCCAAACAGTTGTGCGCGACCTTGACCGGGCGCGCGGCTGCGAGCAGGTCCCTGAGCGGCGCGAGGTCTTCGCCCTTCTTCATGTCGCCTTCTGCAAAGCTATAGAGATCTATGATACGAACGCCGTCGGGCGCGGAGAGCTGCACGAGGCGCATCCGCCCTTCGTATGGATTGAGCGAGGTCGTTTCGGTGTCGAGTCCGACGACTTGATGCTTCGATAGCTCTGTGATGGCGGCGCGCAGGTCTGCGGCGTTGGTAATCAGTTGGTAATCGGTGGCAATCATTATTCTCCCGTAGCCAGCTCTTGAGTTATCTCAAGCGGCATGGATTCTAACTCTTTGACAGTATTGTGCGTCGTCAGGCATTCTATCCGCATCCGGTGTGAGCGTCCAAATCACAGAACTCTTCTTCAAACTTTATGGCTAAGCAAAAGCGGCGCGGCAAAGGCAGCGCGCCAATCGTCATCCCGAAGATTTCAAGCGAGCCGACCGGCGTTGAAACAGCGAAGCCGCCCGATCAGCCACGCCCGCGCAAGCCTTATGCACAGGGCAGCCGCCGCAATCTTCGCACGGAATTTATGGTGTTGCTGCCCGCGCTCCTGCTCGGAGCCTTGCTCTACGCCAACACGCTGCACGGCCAGTTCGTTTACGACGACAAGCCGCAGATTGCGCGCAACACACTGATTCAGGACGACTCGAATCTCTGGCGCGCGATGTTTTCGGATGTCTGGGCGTTCAAGCGCGGCGATGCCGCAGCCGTCAGCAATTACTGGCGTCCGTCTTTCGTCCTCTGGCTCATCACTAATTTTCAGATGTTCGGCTTAGATACTTTCGGCTGGCATCTCTTCAACATACTGCTGCACCTCTGCGTCGTCGCGCTGGCATTTTTCCTGTTACGGCATTTGAAAGTTCCGCTCTTTGCAGCGGGAGCCATCGCCGCGCTCTTCGCAGCGCATCCGGCGCACACGGAATCAGTGGCATGGATTTCCGGCTCGCCCGACCTGATTTTGAGCGTCGCACTATTAGCCTCTATGTGGTTCGTGAGCCTGCTCGGCAAAGAGAAGACGGCTCTCAGGTGGACGCTGGCAATCGCGTTTTATCTGGTCGCGCTCGGAGCCAAAGAGATCGCGATCTTTTATCCTCTCATCGTGTTCGTGATGATGTGGCGACCGGAGCGTGAATACGGCGAGGCCGGTCTGCCTCTGTCTAAAGCTCTGGCGATTGCTCTGCCCTTCGTAGGAGTCGCCGCGCTTTACTTCATCGTGCGCCAATCAATCCTTGGACAGCTCGCGCAGTGGCCTGAAGGCGGAGCCGATTTGAAGAGCGTGATATTGAGCGCGCCGATGGTTTTTACTTTTTATCTCAAGCAGATAATCTTTCCATACTGGATAGGCCCTTCGTATCCGATTCGCGCGGCCACTTTTTCAAACATCGGCGTCGGCAATTTCCTGATTCCATTGGTCGTCTCGCTCCTCGCACTCGGCGGAATGTTGTGGCTGGCTTTTCGCAGTAAGCTGGCGCGCATCGGGCTGGCTCTGTTTATCTTGCCTCTCATCCCCGCGATGCTGATAGGAGCTTTCGACCCTGAGCAGATAGTTCACGACCGCTATTTATACTTGCCGCTGCTCGGCTTTCTGATAATGATCGTGCCCGCCGTCGCCGCGTTGCTCGAACGCTTGAAGCTAACGGAAGCGAATCGCAGACCGTGGCTCCTCTTTGCCATCGCGCTCGCGTTGTGCGTTCCTTTGAGCGCGCAGACGATTCGCTACAATCGCGCGTGGCTCTCGAATGAAGCTCTCTGGCAGTGGGCACTCAGGCACGATCCCTCCGCCTCTTTCAACTATGTGCAGTACGGCGCGGAGCTTTATTTACAAAAACGATTTGCAGAATCCGCTGAAGCCTATGAACGCTCGTTACAAATTCGCCAGCACAATCTAGGCTACCTTGGGCGCGGCACTTCGCTGATAGAGCTTGAGCGATTCGACGAGGCCGAGCGCGATCTGAGGACGATTATCCAGAAGCCTACCGAGCGCGTGCCTTCTTACACGATGTATCAGGCTTACGAAGCGTTGGCGAAGTGTTATGAGCAATGGTCTGCGGTGATCTTGAAAAAAGATAAAGACGCTGTGGCCGAGGCGGGTAAGAAATTGGATGCGGCGGCTA
Source organism: uncultured Pyrinomonadaceae bacterium (assembly GCA_964246305.1). Lineage (GTDB taxonomy): Bacteria > Acidobacteriota > Blastocatellia > Pyrinomonadales > Pyrinomonadaceae > JACMLC01. Next base: position 76,516 of record CAXTPS010000016.1, on the reverse strand, counting down.
ACGTGCTGGCGGAAGCACGCAATCGCCTGCCGCAGTATCGCGCGGCGTTGACAGAAAAGCTGGCTATCATTCTTTACAGCGGCGGGCAAAAGAACGAGGCATACACTCAGCTTGAGAGCGTTCGCGCGCAGGCTAAAACAGAGACGCTGCCCGAATCACGCTTCGTCTTTTATCGCATCGGATTGCTGGCCGCAGAGCTTGGACAGACCGGAGAGGCGCGCACAGCCCTTCAGGAATTTCTGGCGCAGACGAAAGATATGCAGGACGATGAGTTCAAACAGAAACGCTCAGAGGCCGCAGATGCGTTGCGCCGCCTGCCGCAGTAATCACCAAGCACGCATGACGAGATAAGCTTGAGGCAATAAGTTTTGAGTTTACAAAATTTGCCTAACCCGCCAATCGTCTGAGCAATAGTATTTGCCCTTTGTGTTGCGCTTCATGGTCTATCAAATGATGAAGCACCCAGCGCAGGCTGGTTTCAATCGTCTCGCCGCGCCGCTCATAGCTGAAGATACGATCAAGATCATCATCCGATAATGAAGCGAGAGCCTCTCGCGTTCTCTCGCGGATCGCATCGAGCGCGTCCAGACAATATTTTGCGGAATATCCTTTCGCAGCGAATCCGTCCGGGTCTTCGAGCGCGCCCCTGTGCGCCATGCTACGGTCTGCCTCCGTCATCTCACCAGCGGCGGTAACGCGTTGCATCCACAACCACTCGGCCTCGACGCAGTGCAGCATGAGCGCGCCAATCGGCTGCGCCCCGTCAACAACTCGCTGTGCAACCAGCTCGTCACTCATCCCGCTCACGGCCTCGCGCAACTGCTCGCGCACTTCATCCATGCCACTCAGATAAAAGCCGATGCCGGGAGAGACGCCCTGAGCAGGGGAGAGAATAAATTGTTTGGGTGACATTTAAAATTTCTCCTTACATTATTTACTTAAAGGCCATATCAAAACGCAAGGGATGAATGCTGCAATCCTTTGCGCCTGCGGCTGAAAATTTAAACCGCGTGTGCCGCAACTTTATCTGCGCCCGGTCTGACGAACGACAGCAACAGGAGCGCGGCGATTGCGCCTATGCCCGCGCTGACGATGAAGGCTGTCATCGCGCCGCGCCAGCTCCACAGCGCGCCCATCAACAAAGATGCCGGGAAGACCGTGATGCCGAAGGCCAGATTATAAAGACCGTAAGCAGTGCCGCGCTGCTCCGGGCGCACGAGGTCTGCGACCAGAGCCTTCTCGGCTCCTTCCGCGAGGCCGAAATAAATTCCATAGATGAGAAAGAGCGCCCACGCCGTGCCGACCGATGAGACGAAAGCGAAGCCCAAGTAGACCGCCGCGTAGAGCATCCAGCCCGAAGCGATGAGAGTCTTTCGACCCACGCGGTCTGAGAGGTCTCCGCCAATCAGAGAGCTTAAGACTTTGCTCGCGTGCAGCGCAGCCCAGAGCAGCGGAATCGTCGCTACGGAAACTCCGGCTTCGCGTGCGCGCAGTAAGAGGAATGCATCCGAAGAATTGGATAGCGTGAAGAGCGCGACGATGACTAGAAAGCCTTTGAAGTTTCCGTCGAAGCCGCGCAGGGTGAAATGCGGTTTCACAAGCTGCGCCGCGTCTCGATGCACGCGCGCCTCTTTCACAAAGAACGAGACGACGATGACCGCTGCCAGAGCCGGTATCGAAGCGAAGAGAAAGACCCACATGTAATCACGCGGCGTCGGCGCGTTTCTCCTCGCAGCTATCAGATAAATTAAAGCGAAACCCATGAGCGGGCCGACGACTGCGCCCGCGTGATCCATCGCGCGATGAAAGCCGAAGGCGAGGCCGCGCGTTTCCGACGAAGCGGCATCCGCGATCAACGCGTCACGCGGCGCACTGCGTATGCCTTTGCCGACTCTGTCCGTCAAGCGTATGGCGAGCACTTGATACCATGTGGTCGCAAACGCCAGCAGCGGGCGGGCGAAACTCGCCAGCGCATAGCCGAAGACGATTAAGCCTTTACGCTTGCCGCGACGGTCGCTGAAATATCCTGCGAAGAGTTTTAAGAGGCTTGAGACTGATTCCGCCGCGCCCTCAATCGTGCCGATGACGGCGGGCGAAGCTCCGAGCGTGACTGCCAGAAAGAGCGGCAGAAGCGGATAGATAATCTCGCTCGACGCGTCATTGAGCAGGCTGACTAAACTTATCGCAAAGACATTACGCGGCAGCTTGCGGTAACGCTGCCACAGTCCCTGCTTACCCTCGTCCAGCTTTTCATCGCTGATCGCAGCATCGAATTGAGCTTCCGCATCTGTGTCCGTTTCCCCCATTCTTTTATACGAACCGCCCGTCAGCGAGAGTTTCCGCGCCGCGTGTTCGCGGGACGATTCTGTGGCGAAGAATTGGAGTTGCCGCCTCCGTACCATGACCACGCCAGCGCGGCCACGACAACAACCAGCACCAGCACCAGCGCCAGCGCCAATCGAATCGCCAGCCGCACAGCCCGCCGCGCTAGAGCCAGAAACACGAAGCCCCCAGCGATAACCGCGATGACGGCGATGATGAGTATGATTTCAAGAGTCATAAGGCGGAATTCAGAAGTCAGGAGTCAGAATACAGGAGACAGAATAAAAACGGTTTCAGCCGTTCATTCCGGCTTCTGACTTCTGGATGCTGGCTCCTGCTTTTCGTATGTCGCGCTGACGGTCGTCTTGATGTTGCCGCGCACGTGGAAGTCGCCTTCGAGCGCGACGCTCAAAGGGTCGCAGGCGCGCACGAAGTCTTCGAGGATAACGTTGATGACGTGCTCGTGAAAGATTTTTATTTCGCGGAATGAATTGATATAAAGCTTGAGACTCTTTAATTCGACGCAGCGTTCGTTCGGAACGTATTCGAGGCGAAGCGTGGCGAAGTCCGGGAAATCCGAGAACGGGCAGATAGCCGTAAACTCCGGCATCTCAAAGCGTATGCGTACTTCGCGCCCGACAAATTCATATGGAAAAGTATCTAAGGGAAAAAGATTCATCTCTTCGCGCGGCGTCGAGCGTACATCCAAACCCTGCTGGTTCGTCGGCGGAAGAGCTGTTTCGGTGATAGCCATTTCAGATTGCTCCTTAAAAGCCAATCATCTTACCTGAGCAAAGCGCGCGTCATCAACCACTGCGTTCTCCCTTTGCGCTACCAGCGTGAGAATAAAAGTTTCACGCTGGTGGCGCAAAGAAAACGAGTTGTCTTATACTTAAACTACATATTCCCTTTGCTCATGCTCTTCATCGAAGTCATGCCTTCGAGCATGCTCAGATGTTCTTTGAGCGTCGGGAGCGTTTTGGTGGCGAAGCCTCTGACAATCCGCGTCCATCGCCTTCATGGACTCTTTCTGAAAGTCTGCCACATCTTTACGGTGATCTTTGAGCATCTCCTGCTTGTATGCTTTGTCGAAGGCCGCGCCGGAAAGACTCGCCATCTTGTCGCGCATCATTTTGTGTTTGGCATCGAGTACGGTCGGCAGGGTGATGCCTTTCGATGCTGCGACTTGCATCAGCTCATCGTTGGCTTTTGAGTGGTCGTCAACCATGTGCTGGCCGAACTGCTTGACCTCATCGCTCATGCCCTTTTCGACGGCGAGCTTGCTAGGCTCGACTTCCATCATGCCGCCCATCGCGCTTCCATCACGAATTTATTGTCCATCTTATTCATCATGGACTTGTTCATCATGCCTTTATCCTGACCCGCCATGCCGTCGTTTTGAGCTAAAGCGGTTCCGCTCATCAGGACGAATGCGCCAATCGCTGCGAGTGCAGCGGATAATAGTTTGTGCTTTATCTTTGGACTCCTCCCACGTTCGAATAGATTGTTTCGGTTTGAAGAAAAAGACGGGCGACCTTCAAATATCGGGGTCGCCCGGTTGAGAATTAGTTGTGCGTGTTACGCGCCCGCGCCGCTGGCTTTCTTGAGCGCGCTGATGCGGTCGTGCGCTTCCTGAACCTGTCCATACTGACGCTGTACGATTGCGTCCACATCACCGGGCAAGCCCGCCGCTAACGCCTCTTTGTAATTCTTGACGGCGGAATCTTCGCCGCGCTCGCATTCGGAGATGACTGCGCCCTCGTCTTCTCCCGTGACGGCGGACTTGAGGTCGATCCAGCCGCGATGCAGTGTCGCCACGACGCTGCCTGTCTTTTCCGGATCGCCGCCGAGCCTGCCGACTTCATTCTGCAACTCGCCCGCGAACTGTGCGCGCTGTTGCGAGTAGGTGCCGAAGAGCGTCTTGAGTTCGCCGTTCTTCACGCCTTCTGCGGCGGTGCGGAAACCCTCCTGCCCGTCCTTGCATGTCTCGATTAAATTGTTGAGCGTCGAGATCACTTCGTCATTGGTGTTAGCCATAATTCATCCTCTCCCTTTTTCGATTATTTACTGTGAACACACGGCACGCAGATTTTCATCAGACGTGCCGCAAAAAACGTCAAGCCGTTCTCATGCCGGCGTCTCGCCCGATGGCGAAGATTTTGATGAGCGCGAGTCCGGCGATGAAGCCGCCGACGTGCGCCGCATAGGCCACGCCGTCCACGCGCGAGCCGCCGCCCAGCCATCCCAGACCGCTGACCAACTGGAACACGAACCAGAGTCCGATGGCGACAAACGCCGGAACCTGCGTGAAAATATTGAACAAGAGCACGCGCACGCGATTGCGCGGGTACAAAAGTATGTAGCCGCCGAGCACTCCCGAAATCGCGCCCGATGCGCCGAGGCTCGGAATGTAAGAGTTCATATTCATCACCACGTGCGCGAGCGAGGCGATGATGCCGCAGAGCAGATAAAAGACGAGATACCTCGCGTGCCCTAATTTGTTTTCGAGATTGTCTCCGAAAATAAACAGGAACAGCATGTTGCCTAAGATATGCGCGATGCCGCCGTGCATGAACATCGAAGTCAGCAGCGTGATGTAAACAGAGATGGGCGTCGGTTGCAGGTCTATCCGTCCGAGTGATTCCTGCGTCAGCGGGTCTTGAATCACGACCGGCTTGTCCACATCGCGCCCTGTGACTATCTCCTGCGGCACGGTCGCGTAGGCGTAGGTGAACTTGTCGTTCGACCCTAAGCCCTGCAAAAAGACGAAGACCAGAATGTTGACGGCGATTAAAGCGTAGTTGACGATGGGCGTTATAGTGCGATCAGAATTGTCGTCGCCTAGCGGGAACATAATTTTTTTGTGTCCTCAGTTTGATTCGCCCACTGCCAGCGCGTCAGGCGGCTGAGAAGTGTGGCGAGAGTTCTCATAACCTTTAATCGCGAGGCTTCCGAAACCGTACCGTTCCGGTCGAACAGAGCTGCTTGAAAGACAGGCTTCCTGCATCTCTCGTTCCGCTCGCGCCGGTCGCTTCATAAAAGCACAAGCGCGCGGCCTAAATCCTTGAGCCACGCGCTTCTTGAGCTATCCCAGCTCATTTCATAGAGAAAGATGTTTGAGAATCATTCTCATACACTTGTAGCTACACAGGGCATGCTTTTATTCCGCTCCCCTCCCGGTCTGAACCGGCAGCGGCACTCCGGCGTGAACAATCGCAGGCTCGTGCGGCTTCAATAACTCGTATCCTTCGGAGCGCGCGACATAAGTCGCAGCCGTGATGTCGCCCGCCACGTTGAGCGTCGTGCGGCACATATCTAAAATCCTGTCTACGCCGAGAATGATGGCGATGAGCGCGGGATTGACGCCGATTGAAGCGAGCACGCCGATGATGAAAGGAATCGAGCCGGAAGGCACGCCCGCCGTCCCGATGCCGCCGAGGATTGCCAGATAGACGACCATCAACTGTTGTCCCAAACTCAAGTCAACTCCCGCGAGCTGCGCCAGAAAAAGCACGGTCACGCCTTCATACAAAGCAGTCCCGTTCTGATTAGCAGTCGCTCCGACCGTCAACACAAAACTATTTATCTCCTGCGGCACGCCAAGGTTTTCTTCCGAGACACGGAGCGCGGTCGGCAGCGTCGCGTTTGATGAAGAGGTCGAGAACGCAGTCAGGATGACGGTCTTGATGCGGCGGAAAAATTCTATGGGCGAGATGCGCGAGAGAAAATAAACCGACAGAGAGTAAACGCCGAACATGTGCAGCGAGAGGCCGAGCAGGACTGTGACCACGAACCATCCGAGGGCTTTCAATAAATCCAGACCGAAGGTCGCGGTGTTGTTGAAGAGCAGGCACGCCACAGCGAACGGCGCGAACTTCATGATGATGTCTATGATCTTCGCTGTAATCTGATAGAGGGCTTCCATGCCGCGCAGGAGCGGCGTGGTCACTTCAACCGGGATGAGCGTGATGGCGATGCCGATGATGAGCGCGAAGAACATCAGGTGAAGCATATTCGGCGAATCCGTCTGCTTCTCTTCACCCGCCACGATTCCCGCCACCGCCGCGAAAGGATTCGTCGGCACGATGGTCTTGACGACCTGCATCAGCGGGCTGTCAGGCGTCGCAGGCTTCGCTTTGTTCACCTTGTCAACTTCCGTGCTCGCCTTGCTGCCGTATTTTTGTTTCAGCATGTCGGCAGTGCCCGCATCAATCCGCTTGCCCGGCCTGATAGTATTCGCCAGCGTGAGGCCGATGACGACCGAGATGGCGGAGATGATTAAGCAGTAGGCGAAAGATTTGAGACCGACGCGACCGAGCTTGCGTATGTCGCCTATCCCCGCGATGCCCACAACGAGCGACGAGAAGACTAGCGGCACGACTATCATCAACAGTAGGCGGAGGAAGAGTTGACCGACGGGTTCCGTGATATTGGTGATGACCCACACGACACGCGGATTGTCGCCGCCGAAAACGGAGTTGACCGTCACGCCCGCCAGCACGCCGACTGCCAACCCGATTAGAATCCGCGTGTGCAACGCCAGCCCCTTCGGCCTGTCCGGCGTCTCGTCGTCAAGATCAGTCGTCACCTCGCGCTCAAAAGCATCAGCGTCAATCTCAGCCTTCTGCACATGCTTGTTATCTTGCTCTTTAGACATTCTTAACCTCGGTAATCTGTATTTTCTTTGCGCCTTTGCGTGAAAATTTATTTCACGTAAAGACGCAAAGAAGAGGAGTGGAATTTTGATATTGTTATTCGCGCTCCGATTAAATGAGTTGTTAGACCTCTGTGGCTAGCGCCAATTAAAGTTTCGTAACTTGCTGACTGCCTTCGGAAGAAAGCTGCTGAATGTTACTCTATGTTTGAGCGATGACCGCAGAAGAGGACGTATTATTAAGGCGACCATATACGATTTCGCGGAATGGTCTAACGCGGGCGCGCCTTTCAGTAAATTTTTTATTAACCTCTCTGCGAGAGAATCGGATTCTTGAAAGTCGTCAGTAATACCCGGAGAAAATGCGTGCGCGATTCCCTCATTCAATGCGCCCCAATCGAGACCGACCGATTCTGCCGCGACTCGAATAGCCTCTTTGTGTTTCCAGAGAAGCGCGTGCAGGCATTCGTGGAAAAGTATGGGAAGAGGGTCAGGCTGTTCTTGAATTTCGACGACGAGCCGACCGCCGTTGAAGCCGCCGCCACCGCTGCCTTCTTCCGGGTTCGAAACTAAGAACAACGGCACTTTTATAGTCTCTTTAGTTTCGGAAAACCGGACGAGTTGTTTTACGACAGGCGCAATCTTTTTTCCTTCGGCTTCCAACCTCTTCCGAAACGCCACTATCTGAAGAGCGTTTCTGTCGAGTAAATCCGAAAGAATCGGCGCGAAGTGCAACAGAATTATCTTCTCGGCAGCAGCTTCTTCAGCCGAAATAAGTTTATTCTCGACTGCGTGCTGCGCGGCAATCTCGATTGAATCATCAACATAAAACGCCTGTTCAAATCCTCCGCCCCAACCACGCCTGCGTCGAAGTTCTGCATGTTGCTGGAGCAGTTTCCGATCCTCCTCTTCCAACTTGAGTGCCCTCGCCGCCCAGCGTACATACCCATGATGAACCGCACTATCCCATTCCGACATCTGATCTACGATGTGAAACACCTGCGCCGCCCGCGAGTCTGATACCGAAACCAGAATGCCTCCGAGATCAAGATTCTTAGTCTGGGCATTGCTCTCGGAAGTAACAGCGAGTATGAGTGCTGTTAAAATGAGTGGTGCAACAATCTTCATCCGAGCCATAAATCTCACCTACCCGATGACCTGTCACAGACATACAGTATTGTTTTAGTGGCCTAACGCGGTCTTATCTTCCCCACCTTAACTTGTCGCGGAGCACGTCAAAATAATTTCTGTTCGCGGGCTGCACGATATTGAAGGTCGTTTGGCTCTTGCGAATCAGCACGCGGTCTCCGACTTTGAGCGGAAACCAGACCTGCCCGTCCAGAGTCAAAGACACATCCTCTTTCTCTGTTTTCAGTAACAGCTCGATCAGTGCGTCGTCGGGCATCACGATGGGACGGTTCGAGAGTGTGAAGGGGCAGATGGGCGTCATCACAATCGCGTTCATCGAAGGATAGATGACGGGGCCGCCCGCCGAGAGGTTATAAGCGGTCGAGCCGGTCGGAGTTGAGACGATCAAACCGTCTGCGCGAAAAGTGTTGATGAACTGCCCGTTAAAGAAGGCTTCGAGTTCGATAATGCGCGCGAGCGCGGACTTGTTGATGACGACATCGTTGAGCAAGCGGCTGTGCGCGAGTTTCTCCTCGCTCCTGAAATGTTCTACGTCGAGCATCACGCGGCGATCAAGTCGGAAATTACCTTCGAGGATTGATTCGAGGGCGGGGAACATCTCCTCAATCCGAAACTCCGCGAGATAGCCGAGGCTGCCGTAGTTGATGCCGAGCACGGGCACTTCGCTGTCGCCGAGCATGCGTGCGGTCGCGATCATCGTCCCGTCGCCGCCGAGGACGAGCAACAGGTCAACCTGCGAAGCCATCGCGTCGCGCCCCATTATCTCAATCCCGCAGCCGGTCTCGCGCTCTATCCACTCGTGCTCAAGCACCGGCTCGCCGACCAGCCGGATGCCCCGCGCGTCGAGCCACGCGATCAACTCGCAGATAGTCTTGACCGCCGCATATTGATGCGGTTTGACGACAACACCGACGCGACGGATAGCTGATTCGCCCATCAATCTACCAGCTTTCAGCAGGCGTTTAAGAATAGGTGTAACGGATGACAGTGATGATAGTAAAGATTCGACGCGGATGATACTCGCGTGCGCTTTGGAGTGTCAACGCGAATCAGAAATGAGTGGTGGTTCAGTGTGAACTTGCGCGAGGTGATTCTTACATTCGTGATTTGTATTATTAAGAGAGGAATTGTTTCCCGCAAAGGCGCAAAGACGCAAAGCAAGCACGCTAAGAGATAGCATGCTGCTTAAACTTTGCGTGTTCTTCTTTGCGCCTTTGCGCCTTTGCGGTAGATGTCTTGTTATCTGAACTTGAATCACTAAAGAATTATGTCTAAAGACATCTCGAATCCGTACTCTCTGCTGTTGTTCGAGTCATGCAGGTCGCGCTCGCCGAATTCTGTGAAGCCCATGCTGCGATAGAGCCTGTGCGCGGCGAGAAAGCGTGTGTCGCTCCAGAGGAACATGCGCGGCTTGCCAGCGCGGCGCGCGTGTTCGATGGCAAGGTCTGTGAGCCTGCGTCCCCATCCGTGTCGCCGCAGCTTTGGATGCACATAGAGAGCTTTTAACTCGCCCGCGTCTTCGTGCAGGGCGACGGCGACGGTGGCGAGAATCGCTCCCTCGTCTTCGACGACCCAGAACTCACCGCCGAGCGCGCGAAAGTGCGGGCCGGGCGCGAGCAGGTGGCGATCTTCCGTTTCCGCATCGAGCTTGCAATCATACTCCGCAAAAATCCCGTCAATCAGAGACAGGATTGCCGGAACATCTTCCGGAAGCGTCGGGCGCAGCAGGGTTGTCATAAACGTTATTCGCCGTGACTTAATTTGAAAATCTAAAATCTACGCGCGGGCTGTATCAGGCTCCGGCGCGAGCGGTGGACGCGCTGTGCTGCGTCGCCCGTCTGGCTCCTGACCTCCTGTGTACGCCACACGCGAGCCATGCGCTCAAGCTCTGCGCCGTCCGATTCAGGGTCAACCAGAGAGAGCCAGAGCGGTGTCGGAAGCCACGCCCACGCCGCGCCGTATGCTTCTGTATTCAACTGTTCGACACGATGCTCCGTGCGCGCCTGAAGGCTCGTGGGCGGCAGGTCTTGCCAATCCTCATAACAGGCATGCTGAATACAGGGCGCGGGCTTGGCGCGGCGATGCACAAGGCAGCCGTTGCGCGGGTCATAGAGAGGGCAGGAATAGGTCTGCGCGTATGTGTCTCCGGTCGCACGCAGGCTGTAACGCTCGACCGCTTCAAGCGCGCGAGCATAAACAGCGCGACGCTCCACGTCCGTCAGTCGCGGCGTTCGCTCAAGCGTCTCGCGCATCGCGACGGCTTCGAGACGCGTGATGTGTACGTTGACGAAATGCGCGTCAGTGCAGCAAAGCCCACGCGTCGTGCAGGTCTTACAATCTTCGGCTGCCTGCTCGTAATTTAATTTGATGAAGCTCTGATAAGCAGTCTTGATGCGTTGAAGCTGTGCGAGCAGAAGCTGTTCTTTGTTTAGCTGACTCATGCCTGAATCATTCAATCGTGCAGGCTTACTCCTGCCGCGAATTCCCATTGCCGAAAGAAAAGTTTATCAAGTTGTTGACGGCCTTCGTCAAATCTGAAATCTCCTGCTGCGTGCGCTGCTGCATCTCAGCCAGATCGGAAATCTTTTGCTGTGTGCTCCGTTGCATATCAGCTAGAACAGAAAAACTTTGCTGCGTGCTCTGTTGCGCTTCAGTTAGCTCGCTAAGTCTTTGTCTTGTGCTCGTATTGATCGCATCCTGTGATTCGGTGAAGCGCAATACCGCTTGAATGAGTTCAGTTTGCGTCTCAGCATATATCTCAAACTGACGATTAGTTTGTGCTATTTGCTCATCCGTTTTTTCCTGCCGGGCTTCAAAATTCGCTTGATTCTTAAGCAGAAACTCAATGGCTCTCTCCATCTCTTCGCCAGTCATTATAAAACTCCTTTCTCATACATCGCGAGGAATTCCGTGTTGCCGTCCGCGCCGCGCACGGGTGATTCAATCACACCGCGCGGCTGTAAGCCAAGCTCTTGAGCCGCCGCGCAGACCTCTTTGATGACGCGTGTGTGTTGCGCGGGGTCTGTGACGATGCCGCCCTTGCCGACTTCGCCGCGCCCGACCTCGAACTGCGGCTTGATTAAGAGAATGACGCGCGCCTCCGTCTTTAACAGAGGGACGATAGCGGGCAGCACTTTCGTCGCGGAGATGAAAGATACGTCCATCACTGCCATGTCGAACTCTTCGTTGAAATCTTCCGGCCTCAGATAACGCGCGTTGATGCCCTCGCGCGCTTCGACGCGCGGGTCATTACGCAGCCGCCAGTCTAGCTGATTATGCCCGACATCAACCGCGACGACGCGCCGCGCGCCGCGTTGCAGCAGGCAGTCCGTGAAGCCTCCGGTCGAAGCCCCGACATCCAGACAAATGTAATCCGCGACCTCAACTCCGAATTCGCGCAGGGCGGCTTCCAGTTTCAACCCGCCGCGCCCGACATAGCGCGCCGCCGGATCGTCCGCGCCCTTCACGCGAATCGGCGCGTCCGTCTCGCACATCTCCGACGGCTTCTCAACACGCCGCTCGCCGACCAGCACGACGCCCGCCATCACCAGAGCCTGCGCCCGCGACCGCGACACAGCGAGGCCGCGCTCAACCAACAGCTTATCTATCCGCTCACGTTTCATAGAAAGGCAAAGTAAAAAGATAAAAGGTAAAAGTGAAGAAAAAGATAAAGGCAAAAGTAAAGAGACGTTGCATGCCCTCCTCACTTTTGCCTTTTGCCTTTTTACTTTTACCTTACGTTAAGGCGTTCCCTCGAAGATTTCACGAACGCGGTGCAGCCCGTCTTGCGTGTGACGGGTAATCGGGTCTTGCGGAAGCTCGTCGTCCTTATTTTTATTTCCGGTGTTGCGGCGACGCTCTCTGTCCTGCCTTCGCTGCTCGCGTTCATTGGCGACACGTTCATCGCGCTGGTCGCGCTCGTCAGCGCGGGCATCTCGCGCAGCCTCTTCGCGCGCACGCTTTTTATCGCCCGACTCGCCTGTACGCGGTGGCTCAGGGTCATGCTTGGCGATGTCCTGCGGCGGCTTTCCGGCTTCGTTGGCGTCTGCAACGGCAGCGGTCGAATCCTCTTCGGCAGCCGGTTCGTCCGGAGTGTGAGTCCAGGGCAAAATGGAGCGAGGTTTATCAGCGACAGCGCGCACAGCGACTGGAGATTCCGGCGGCTTGCGGAGCGCGTAGACGCTGATAGCGAATCCTGCGCCGATGCCGATGATGACCACACCTGCGATGATTGTCGGCAGCAACCAACGGCGCGCACTGCGTGACGCAACGGCGGCAACGCCCTGCGGCGCATCCGACAAGGGCACGACGGGACGCGCCGCCCGCGTTGACTCCGTGTCGAAGTATCGCGGCACCAAAGTCTCTTCCGGGTCAACGCCCGTCGGGATAACTATTTTTCGTCTCTCTTCCATTTCCATTTCCACAAAGCCCGCCCCTATCATAACAAAAAACGGGCTGCACAAGCGAATATTAGAGCGTTTCAAGCAAAAGAAGCCGTCACAAGTTTCCGGCGACAACCTGAGCTTTGATGCGCGCAGAGGCGAGAATGTGCGCCGTCACTACTCAAATACAAAGACAAAGATTAGAGGCATAAAAACGGCGCGCATATTTCGTTCGCTTAGAAACGATACATGCGCGCTGTTAGTCTTTCCCTGCGCTGAAAGTTTCAGCTTCTAATCTTCTCACGCGGCGCGCGGCGGTCTTCCAAAACTTCCATGCTCTCTCTGACGCGCGTGTGGATGCCGTCCGCGTCAAGCCCGTATTTAGCCAGCAACAGCTTGGCCTCGCCGTGCGTTACGAGGCGGTCTGGAATTCCCATACGCACGACGCGCACTTTGTCCTGCAATCCGTTCTCTTCCAGCAGCTCAAGCACTGCGGAGCCGAAGCCTCCGGCCAGATACGCTTCTTCGACCGTCACGATGAGCCGTTTTGTGCGCGCCAGCGCAAGCAGGAGTCCGGCGTCGAGCGGCTTGACGAAACGCGCATTGACGACAGAAGTTTCGATGCCTTCCTTCGCCAAGCTCTCCGCGGCTTGCAGAGATGGATGCACCATCGAGCCGTAGGCGACAATCGCTATCTCTCCGCCGTCGCGCAGAATTTCACCCTTGCCGATTTCCAACACTTGCGGCTCGCGCGTGATGTCTACGCCGAGGCCGTTGCCGCGCGGGTAACGCAGTGCGGCTGGCCCCTCATGCTCGATGGCCGTCAGCAGCATGTCGCGCAGCTCTCCTTCATCCTTCGGGGACATCAAAATCATATTCGGCATCGCGCGCAGGTAAGCTATGTCGAGCAAGCCGTGATGCGTCGGCCCGTCCGGTCCGGCGATGCCTCCGCGATCAAGCGCGAACGTGACGTTCAGATTTTGTATGCAGACATCATGCATCACTTGATCGAAGCCGCGCTGCAAGAAGGTCGAATAGATTGCCGCGACGGGCTTCAAGCCTTCGCAAGCCATTCCGGCGGAAAAAGTCACTGCATGCTGCTCTGCGATTCCGACATCGAAGGTGCGCTTCGGAAATTTCGCCAGCGCGCGGTCAATGCCCGTGCCGTCCGGCATCGCCGCCGTCAAGGCCACGATCTTTTCGTCCTTCGCCATCAACTCGCACAGCGTGTCGCCGAAAACGTGTGTGTACTGCGGAGCCTTGGCGGAAGACTTGACCGGCTCGCCCGTCTTCAAGTCGAATGCGCCGGTCGCGTGCCATGCGTAATAATTTTTCTCAGAAGATGGAAAGCCTTTGCCCTTGACCGTCAACGCGTGAACGATAACCGGGCTATCCTTTATCTGCTGCGCCTCGCGCAGTGCGGCGACGAGCGCGCGCGGGTTGTGCCCGTCAACGTAGCCTATGTATTTAAAGCCAAGCTCGTTGACCAGCGCGCCCGGCAAGACCGCTGCCGCCAGAGCATCCTTGACGGTCTTCGCGGCATGATGCAGCCGCTCTCCGAATCCCGGAATCGAGAGCAAGGTTTCGCCCACTTCATCCTTCAGGCGATGATACCCGTGAGCCTCGCGTATGCGATTGAGATAACCCGTCAGCGCGCCGACCGCAGGCGCGATGGACATCTCGTTATCGTTGAGGAGCACGATCAGGCGCGTCTTCAAATGTCCGGCCTGATTAATCGCCTCCATCGCCATCCCGCCCGGCAAGCTCGCGTCGCCGATGACAGCGCAGACATGATGCTTCTCGCCCATGCGGTCGCGCGCAATCGCCATCCCCAGCGCGGCTGAAATCGAAGTCGAAGCGTGACCCGCGCCGAACGTGTCGTACTCGGACTCGTCGCGCTTGAGAAAGCCGCTGAGTCCCCCGTACTGCTTAATAGTCGGCAGCAGGTCGCGCCGTCCGGTCAGAATTTTATGAGCGTATGCCTGATGGCCTACGTCCCAGACGAGACGGTCTGCCGGCGTGTCGAACGCATAGTGAAGCGCGACCGCAAGCTCGACCGCGCCAAGCGACGCGCCCGTGTGCCCGCCGATGCGCGACATCGTTTCAAGTATGTATTGACGGATTTCACTTGCGACTTCCGGCAACTGGTCAATCGAAAGACGCCGCAAGTCGGCTGGCGTGTTGATCTGCTGTAAGAGTCTCATCAGCCGCGTATTGTAACGCGAGAGTCCGGGTTTGGCTATTGAAAGAGCAGGAGCCAGAAGACGGAAGCGAGAAGACAGGAGACAGAAGTCAGGAGCCGGAATCCAGAACTCAGAATACAGAAGTCAGAAGGAAAGCGGTTTCAGACTTTCATTCTGTCTCCTGACTTCTGTCTCCGGTCTTCTTCTTTTTCAGACCAACGATGCCGCGCGTGCGTCAAAAGATTTGAGACGGACAACAAGCAGTCTGGATAACCGTTGACTCAAGGCATTCGACGGAATGCGCCATCTTTCATTTTCTCAAACTTTAGAAGGAGTAAAAATAATGTCTTTACGAAATAAACTCACGGGAGCCGTTTTGTCGCTCGGCCTTGTCGCCACCTTCGGCATCACGGCTTTCGCGCAGCAACCCTCAGCCGACAAAGCCGCGACGCGGCCACAAGCCGAAGCTAAAGGGATGGGCGGACATCATAACCGCGTGCCCGTCCTGCGCATCATGCGCGATCTCAAGCTGACGGACGCGCAGGAGCAGCAGGCTCGCTCAATCGTCGAGCGATTCAAGACGAGCATCGAGCCGCAACGTCAGGCTCTAATGGAATTGCACAAACAAAAAGAGCAGGGAACCACGACCGATGACATGAGGGCGAAAGCTCAACCCCTGCGCGCACAGATTGACGAGGCGCAGCAGAACATGCAGGCAGAACTGCTCGCGCTCCTCACATCGGAACAGCGCACGCAGTACGATCAACTGGAGAAACAGTGGAAAGAGCGGCGCGATGAGAGACGCTCGCGTCGCGGTCGCGGCGAGATGCCGACGGATGTGCAGTAATCAGATAAGACGGACTTTGGATTTTGGTCTTTGCGCGTGTAGCGGGCGTTGAGCTTAAAAACCACAACCCGCGCCACACATGCAAAGACCAAAGCCCTAAGTCCAAAGACCTAACCTTCATCAAGCCTGATGAACTCGCCGAGCCGCGCTTCAATCTCATCTCTCACGCGCCGGAACACTTTTAGCTTTTCCTCTTCGCTTCCTTATCATAAGGGCAGTGCCTGCAACCGTTCGCGCAGCAGTAACCGCGACGGCGCAGGAAGTTTGCCGTGAAGACCATCAGGCCGCCTTCAAAGTAATAATCCAAGCCTTCGACCAGCGTCGGAGTTGAATTGTCCGTTGATGCGAGCTTGCCCGCTCTCGTCTCTGCTTCCTTCTTCATAGTCTCAGGCAATTTAACAGATGCTCCGCGCTTTTCAACTCTTTGCGTCTTAAGTTTTATCTTCGCGCCACCAGCGAGAAAAGCAGTTTCACGCTGGTGGCGCAAACAAAGAAAAGCGCAAGGCGCAAAGGGTTGAGTGGTTTGTTAGTCAACTCGCCTCTCTTATCGCTCTGATGTTAGACTGGGCGGCACGAGTTAATCAAAAAATTCAGAAGATGGAGATAACAGATATGCTTAAAGAAGGCGACGCCGCGCCGGATTTCACGACGCGTGATGCGAGCGGCAAAGAGGTGAAGCTCTCGGACTTTCGCGGACAAAAGGTCGTGCTCTATTTTTATCCGAAGGACGACACGCCCGGTTGCACGAAGGAGGCTTGCTCGTTTCGAGATGCACATGCGGATTATGAAGCACAGGGCATCAAGGTGCTCGGCGTCTCGCTCGACGACGAAGCTTCGCATCAGGCGTTCGCGGAGAAGTACAGCCTGCCGTTCACGCTGCTTGCCGACACGGATCATTCTTTGTCGGACGCTTACGGCGTCTATGGCGAGCAGACGTGGGGCGACAAGAAATTCATGGGCGTCGCGCGCAAGACTTTTCTGATTGACGAAGAGGGCAAGCTGGTCAAAGTCTTCGATAAGGTCAACGTCGAACAGCACAGCGACGAAGTGATGCAGGCTTTCGGAGCATAATATAAATCCGGCTGGCACGGCGCTGTCGCCTAAGCTTTAGGCA
>CAXTPS010000016.1:0-59765 GCA_964246305.1 uncultured Pyrinomonadaceae bacterium | reverse complement strand
CGCCTAAGCTTTAGGCAGCCGTGCCTAAGCCTTAAGCAGCCGCACCTAAGCTTTAGGCAACCGTGCCTAGCTTCTCGGAATCTCTTCCTAGCTTCTCGGCGGCTGTCCTTAGCTTCTCGGCGCGCGTGCCGATTTCCTCCGTCTCACGATTTATCTCATATTTCTTCGCATTAAAGGGCGCGACACGCGATTTCCCGCTTATAATCCCGCGCAGAAACTTTCCGGCGGCTGTTAATGCTTTCCACGGAGGAGCGTTTTATGTGTGGAGACGACTTAAAGGAGATGGACGTGCAATCAGCCGCTACACATTTGAAACCGCTTCCAGCGCCGCCGCCGGACGAACTGGAAGTCCTGTTCCGCGAGCATTACGATCAAATTTTCCGCACGGCCTATCGCATCACCGGCAGCCCGGTTGATGCGGAGGACGTGTTGCAGACTGTCTTCCTGCGCCTCGCACGGCGCGAAGATGGCTTTGACCTGAAGCCGAACCCGCAAGGGTATCTCTTACGCGCGGCCATCAACGCCTCGCTGGATGTGATGCGAGGCCGCACGCGTTCAAGGTCGGTTGCGATTGACGATCTCGCAACGGAGCAGCTTGAAAGCTCTTTCCTGAATCCGGAAGCCGCGCATCAGGACAGAGAGCTGCGGCAATTGATTCAGACAGCGATCTCAAAGCTCGGCGCGAAGTCCGCTGAGATGTTCGTCCTGAGATATTACGAGGGCTACGGCAACCGCGAGATAGCGGAGATGCTTGGGACTTCGCAGATGGTCGTCGGCGTCATGCTGCACCGCAGCCGCACGCGCCTTAGAAAAGAGATTGGCGAGTATTTGGAGAAACATCATGAAGCGTAATTCAACACCAGACCCCGATGCTATTTTAGACAGAGCCATGAGCGAGATTCGTGACGAACAGCTTGACTCTGCGACCGTTGAGAATGCGGCGAGCCGCGTGTGGGCCAAGCTCTCAAGCGAGAGCGCGTCCGCGCCGGTCGAAGCCGCCGCGACCATCGAGCGCATACACGGCTGCTCCGATTTCCAATCGTTGATGCCCGCGTACCTGCGCGGCGAGCTGCCGAACGCACGCGCGCTGCTCCTGAAAGATCACACGCACGAATGCATCCCTTGCCGCAGAGCCTTGAAGCTCGCGCGTGAGGGCAAAGTCGCCGCCGCTCCTGCGACCATCAAGACCGGCATCCTGCGTAAGAGCGAGACGATTGCGCCCGTCTGGAAATGGGCGATAGCCGCGACACTGATCGCTGGCATAGCTCTGCTCGCGTGGCCTCTGATTCAGCGTTACACGCCCTTCGGCAATTCCGTTCACGCGACGGTCGAGGTTGCCAGCGGCTCGGTTTACAGAGTCTCTGACAGCGACCTCCGCGCCATCAGTGCGGGCGAAGCGATTGAGCGCGGCGAGAAGATTCGCACGGGCAAAGACGCGACTGCCGTTGTCAAGCTTGAGGACGGCTCGCTGGTCGAGATGAAAGACCGCTCGGAGTTTTCGCTGAGCCGCAATTCCGACGGGACGACCATTAACCTTGAGCGCGGAAACGTCATCGTTCAAGCCGCCAAGCAGGGCGCGCATCATCTCTATGTCTCGACGGAAGATTCGCTGACCGCCGTGACGGGCACTATCTTCGCCGTCAATCACGGCACGAAGGGCACGCGCGTCTCTGTCCTCGAAGGCGAAGTCCACGTCAACTATTCCGGCAAAGATGATGTCTTGAAGCCCGGAGACCAGACGACTACGCAGCAGAGCCTCGAAAAAGTTCCGGTCAAAGACGAGATTGCCTGGAGCCGCAATGCTGCGCGCTATTCGGAAGTGCTCGGACAGCTTGCTTCGCTTCGTAATGATTTGAACAAGGTCGAGCAGCCGGGCGTGCGTTACTCAACGCGCCTGCTCGATGTCGTGCCGGAAGGAACAGTGCTTTACGCCGCGCTGCCGAATCTGGGCGCGACCCTCAGCGAGTCTCAGCGCATCATGCAGGAGCGCATCAAGCAGAACGCCGCGCTCCGCGAGTGGTGGGAGAAAGAGAACGGCAAGGGCAATAACGAAGTCGGGCAGATACTTGAGCGCGTGCGCCAGTTCGGCGAACGGCTCGGAGACGAGCTGGTCATAACGGCAGAGATGGACAGCGAGGGCAAACCGAACGGGCCGCTCGTGCTCGCCACTTTGAAGAACCCCGCGGACTTCCGCGCGTTCCTTGAGCAGCAGATAAGTGCCTTCGCTACCGAACAGAAAGGCGCGCCAAAGGTACGCATCATTGACGACCCGCAGAGCGCGACGCAGGCCGCCTCAGACGGCAAGATGCCGGAAGAATTGCTGATCTGGATTAACGGAGACATAGTGGCCGCCGCTCCGAAGCTCGAACAGCTTCAACGCCTCAACGCGACGCTCAAAAATTCCGGCGCGAGCAGTTTCAAGACGACGCCTTTCTACGCGAGCATCGCAGAGATTTACAAAGAGGGCGCGGGACTGATCGTCGCTGCCGATCTGGAGAAGATAGTCGAGCACGCGATGAAGGATGAGATCAAGGGCGACAACAGCGAGCAGCGCATCGAAGCTTACAAAAAGCTCGGATTGCTCGATCTCAAATATTTCATCGCCGAGCAGAAAGAGAAGAACGGCAAGACAGAGAGCCGGGCACAATTGACCTTTACGCAGACGCGTCGCGGCGTCGCTTCATGGCTGGCCGCGCCGGGGCCGATGGGCGCGCTCGACTTCATCTCGCCGGACGCGAATGTCACAGCCGCGTTCGTCGTCAAAGAGCCGACCGCGCTGGTTGATGACCTCCTCGGCTTTATCGAGACGACGAAGCCCGGCTTGCGTCAACAGCTCAACCAGCTTGAGACGAAGCACGGCATCAACGTACGCAACGACATCGCCGCGCCTCTGGGCGGAGAGTTCGCGTTCGCGGTTGACGGGCCTGTGCTGCCGACGCCCGCGTGGAAAGTGGTCGTAGAAGTTTACGACTCGGCGCGTTTACAGCAGACGCTTGAGCACGTCGTCGCGGAGATCAACAAGTACGCCGCGCAGGAAGGCAAGGGCGGCTTGCAGTGGGAGAAAGCGGAGATCGGCGGGCGCACCTTCTACACGCTGAAGTCTGTTGATTTCGGGTTGGAATTCAATTACGCCTACGTCAACGGCTACATGGTGGCCGCGCCGACGCGCGCTCTGGTCGAACGCGCGGTGCAGTACCGCGATTCGGGCATCACGCTGCGCAACTCGCCGCGCTTCAAGGCTGCGCTGCCTGCGGATGGCAACACGAACTTTTCCGCCATCTTCTATCACAATCTTGCGCCGCTGGTTCAACCTCTGACAGACCGCTTGCAAGGCTCTGAAAAGAACCTCTCGCAGGAACAGCAGCAGGCTCTCAGCTCGCTGGCGAACACTGCGCCGACGCTCGCTTACGCTTACGCGCAGAACGACCGCATCACCTTCGCGGCGGACACGGAGGGCGGGCCGTTCGGCCTCAGCCCTGCGAGCCTGCTCGGGATGCCGAACTCATTCGGGTTGCAGCAAATACTGATGCAGGGCATGGGCGAAAAGCCCTCGCAGCAGAAGAAGTAGCGACCACACGCGCTGTGCGCTTGGCCGGACTTGACGACGCATCCGGCCAGCGCACACACGCCATGTGCTTGATTTTTTATTCAATGAGGAGAAATCATCATGTTGACTGTCAACACTGCTCACAACAAATACACCAAAGCCATCGCGGCTCTGCTCGTTCTTTCAACGGCGATTCTTTTGCAGGGATGCCACCATAACACCGGCGCGACCACCATCGCCTCACACAAAGTAAAGCTTGACCGGCATGGACCCACTAACAGGTTCGGAGTTGAAGATCGCGGTCAGCTTGCCATCTTTCGCTATGACGGTTACAACGGCAGCGGTACTCGTTTGAGGGTGACGATAGATAAAGATAAATTGATGATCAATGATAAGGACGCGGGCATCCTCAAACAGGGCGACAGCGTGCAGATCGGCGACGATGGCCTGACGGTCAACTCGCTTGACTACGGGCAGACGGCGAAGTATCTGGAAGCAAGCCTCAAGCAAGAGACATCGCAGAACATCAGTCAGTGACCGCGAAGAAAATTTCAAAACAGGGATGGACAGGATAGGCAGGAGATAAGAATTTCAGATTGCAGATTTGAAATTTCAGAATAATTTCAAAGCCCGGAATAATTCCAAAGCTCAGAATAATTATCAAGCCCGGAATAATTATCAGGCTCGGAATAATTTCAAGGCTCGGAATCATCTGAAATCTCAAATTTGCTTATCTCAAATTCTTATCCTGTCTATCCTGTTCATCCTTGTTGGAATTCTTATATACTCCGCACAACTCGCACGGAACTCGCGCGCGCATGAGGGCGTAAGTGTTCACGGTCTCGTGAAAACATTTCGGGAAAGGGAGACGGCGCATGGTCGCAAGCAATGCCAGCCAGTCAAACATGCTTGAGCCTTCTGCTCAAATTGCATTGAGCGACAATCATCCGGTGATAGAGCTTGACGGCTTGAGCGTGAAGTTTGGCAAGCGTCATATCCTGAAAGACCTGCGCGCAAACCTGCGCGGTCGAGCCATCGGCCTGCTCGGTCCGAACGGCGCGGGCAAGACGACGCTGATACACACGCTGCTCGGCTTTCATCCGACATCTTCCGGGACGGCTCGCGTCTTAGGCCATGACATCGTGACGGACGATCCGAAACAGCTCTTAGCGCAGATCGGCTACATGCCCGAGCGCGATTCTTTCATCGCCAAGATGACGTGCGTGCATTTCGTCCGCCTGATGGGAGAGCTTTCGGGACTGCCGCCGGAAGCCGCGCTCGAACGCGCGCACGAAGCACTGTTTTATGTCGGACTCGGTGAGGCGCGCTATCGCACCGTTGATACTTATTCGCTCGGCATGAAGCAGCTGGCGAAACTCGCGCAGGCGATTGTTCACGGGCCGAAGCTGATTATTCTGGACGAGCCGACCAACGGGCTTGACCCGCCGACGCGCCAGCGCATGATTCGCCTGATACGCGAGATACGCGACGGCGGGCAGGCGCGCATCATGCTCTCTTCGCACCTCCTGCGTGATGTCGAAGAATGCTGCGACGAGATTCTGGTCTTGAAGGACGGCTACATCGCAGCACACTGCGACCTCGAAGAAGAGCGCAAATCGAATCGCAAGTTTCTTGAGATGGAGATGCGCGGCGACACGCACGCGTTCGTCGAAGAGGTCGGCAAGCTTGGTTGCGAGTATGCCTTGACGGGCGACCGCAGATTGAAGCTCGTCATGCAGGAGGGCGTCGAGATACGCGACTTCTATCGCCTCGCCGCAGAGCATCAGGTGCAGATTCGCCGCCTGAATTACAAGAAAGATTCGCTCGAAGATATTTTCCTGAAAGCGATGGAAACCAACACGCAGTCCCAAGTCCCAAGTCCCAAGCCTCAAGTCGGAGTCTAACTCCATGCTTGAGAAATCCGGGAAACGTAGTTTGACTTGGGACTTGAGACTTGGGACTTATAAATCATGGCCGTTTACGAGCACACATATAAACGTTATGCGGGAGAGTTGACGCCGACGTGGTCGCGCTTTCTGATTATCCCGCGACATGCGTACCGGAGCGTGTTTCAATCGAAGCTCTTCGTCGCGTTCTTCGTCGCGTGCTTTATCGCGCCGCTCATCTTCGCCATCCTGATTTACCTGCATCACAACGTGAACGCGCTCGGCATCTTGCAGGCGAACATCAACGAGCTGGTGCCGATAAATAACACCTTCTTTCTGACATTCCTTTTTGTGCAGGGCTGGTTAGCCTTCTTCCTGACACTGCTGGTCGGGCCGCCGCTCGTCTCGCGCGACCTGACGAACAACGGTCTGCCGCTCTACCTGTGCCGCCCCTTCTCGCGCGCGGAGTATGTCATCGGCAAGATGTCCGTCGTGCTCATCTTGTCTTCGCTGATCACATGGATTCCGGGCTTGTTGCTCTTTCTCTTTCAATCATACCTTGAAGGCGGAGGATGGTTTACACAGAACCTGTGGATCGCGTATGCGATCTGGAGCGGCAGCTGGGTGTGTATTATCGTGCTCGCGCTCCTGTCGCAGGCGGTGTCGGCGTGGGTCAAGTGGCGCGTCGTCGCCAGCGCGATACTGCTCGCCATCGTCTTTATCCCTTCGATTCTGGGCGAGGTTATCAACACTCTCTTTCAAACACGCTACGGCCACTTAATCAGTCTCAGCTCGCTGGTCGGAAATATCTGGGCGGGACTGTTTCGTACTTTCAACCCGGTCAGCTCCAACGTGGTACAAGGCCGCAACGGGCGCATCGTCAGGGATGTCATCATCAACCAGCCGCCGCTGTGGAGCTTCTGGCTAATGCTGGCTCTGGTCTGTCTCTTCTGTTTGTGGCTGCTCTACACGCGCGTTCGCGCTTACGAGGTGGTGCGCTGATGAGCGAGACGACGGACAGGATGATCGTCTTCGAGGAGGTCTCGAAATTTTATGGAGAGATACTCGGCGTCAATCGGGTCAATCTTTCGATAGCGCCGGGCATCACGAGCCTCGTCGGTCCGAACGGTTCTGGCAAGACGACTTTGATGAACCTGATGACGGGGCTCTTGAGGCCGACCAAGGGAAGCATCAACGTGCTCGGCATCACGCCGAATCAACCCGAAGAACTCTTTCGCCGCGTCGGTTACTGCTCGCAGTTCGATTCGTTTCCGCGCGGCATGACCGGAAGAGATTTCGTGCGCTCGTTTCTGACCGTGCATGGCTATAGCAAAGACGAAGCGGAGCAGTTAACGGTCAAGTCGCTTGAGCGCGTGACGCTGATGCCTGATGCCGACCGCAAAGTTGCCGGTTACAGCAAAGGGATGCGGCAGAAGGTGAGGCTGGCGCAATCAATCGCGCACGGGCCGCGCGTGCTGATTTTGGATGAGCCTTTGAACGGGCTGGACCCGATGGCTCGCGCCGAGATTATCGAACTCTTTCGCTCGCTCGCCAAAGAGGGCTTGCACCTGATTATCTCAAGCCACATCCTGCACGAAGTTGACATGATGTCGGACTGCGTGATTCTGATTAACAACGGGTACGTCGTCGCGGAGGGCAACGTACACGGCGTGCGCGACGAGATGGAAGAGCATCCGGCGCAGATTCTCATTCGCTGCGACCGTCCAGCAAAACTCGCGTCGAGAGTCTTTGAATCCGATTCGGTGGTCGAGGCCAGATTGCACGAAGACCGTCAGGGCTTGTTCATCAAGACGCGGGACGCGGATAAATTCTATCTGCTCTTGAACAGCATCGTGCTCGAAGGCGATTTCAAGGTCGAGTCGGTCGCGCCGGTTGATGATGACCTGAGCGCTGTCTATCAATATTTGATCGGTTCGGATGGAGAGAGTTCATGAGCGCTATGACGACCGCCAAAGCCGCATCAGTCGAAGAGAAGCCGTTGCAGAAAAAGTCACACTGGTCGCTCTGGCTGCGGCAGATTGTTGCGATTCTCAAGCTTGAGCTGCGAAAGAACTTTTTCGGTCGCCGCGCGATCCTGATTTACCTGCTCGCGCTCTTGCCTGTCGCAGTGGTGGCGATGCTCGCGCTCATCACACGCAGCGTGCCCGAACCGCCTGAGATTCGCACGGACTTCGGGCAGGCGAGCCTCGTCTTCGCGGGAATCTACGGCGGCTTGATCTTGCGCACGATAGTCTTTTTCGGCTGCGCGTGGATTTTCATGAACCTCATCCGCGGCGAAGTGGTTGACCGCAGCCTGCACTACTATTTTCTCGCGCCCGTCCGGCGCGAAGTCTTGGTCGTCGCCAAATACTTATCGGGCTTGCTCGTCTCAATCGTCATCTTCAGCTTCACGACCATCGGCGCGCTCTTTTTTATGTACGTCGCGGGCTATCCGGCGAGCACGCATTATTTGATGGACGGCCCCGGACTCGGCCAAGCCTTCTGGTACGTCGCGATCACAGTGCTGGCGTGCATCGGCTACGGCTCGTTCTTTCTGGTCATCGGCCTCTTCTTTCGCAATCCGATTATCCCCGCGCTGGTGCTGTACGGCTGGGAGTGGATCAACTTTCTGCTGCCGCCGCTTTTGAAAAAGGTGTCCGTCATACATTACCTGTCATCGCTCGTGCCCGTCCCGATGTCCGAAGGGCCATTCGCCATCGTCGCAGAGCCGACGCCCGCATGGATTTCCGTGCCCGGTCTGATTATCGTCACGGCGATACTGCTCTTCATCGCCAGCCTGCAAATTCGCCGGATGGAAATTAAATATATCGGTGACTAAGGCTGAGAAGTTATTAGACTTCCAGCAGAAGTGTTTGTGTCGCGGCTGTGCCGCCTGATGTGCGATGAGGCTGTGCCTCACCATTCAAGCTTTCTTTTCTTTCGTGGCTACGCCGCACGTTCGGGGCCCAGCCCCTTTGATAGATGAGAGCCATGCTAGCGGAAGGTCAGAGACCTTCCGCGCATCTGGCGGCAGAGCCGCTACGACTCGCTGACTTTTGCAAGAGGTCTATTGTAAGTCTGTATCAAGAGGTCTATTGTAAGTCTGTATGCTTCGGATGCGGTCAAGATAAAACTTGACAGCGATGCCCGCCGTGCGTAAACTTTCAAACACTTGATTCAGTTTATGGAAGCTGTACACGGCTGATTCCGCTAAACTAGGTATCAAATGCCGTGGAAGCCTGCTGAGGCTCGTTACAGTTAAGGCGATGTACACGCCCTTTCCACAATAAGTGCCGGAGCTTTCCGGTTCGCGCTCGCCCCACAAGGCTTTAAACGCTTGGGTGGGGCGATGTCGTTTTTAAAATCGGCGTTAAATCTTTTCTCACACACAATGCGAATCAAAAGTAGAAAATAACTTTGCGTGCTTTGCGAGATTTACTTTGCGTGCTTTGCGATTAAGGAGCGACTTAGAGCGGATTTTGATTGAGTGAGAGGTAGAAGCAACTCACCGCAGAGACGCAGAGAGGAGCGTAGAGCGAGCGCGGAGAATACAACTTCAAGCCTCTGCGTTATCTCCGCGTCTCTGCGGTGAACCGAGCTATTCCATTCATTCATTTGAAAACCGCCATGCAGTTTCAGCAATCTTTTTTCTTGAATTGTTTAGACGGTTCGGAGTACGCTGTGCGAGATTTCCCCGAATCCCCCGTTCCGGTCTGGCCGTAGATAGAGACCGCACACGCCGAAGAGTTTATCGAACATCTCAGGCGCGTTCCGTATTCTCTGTCTTCACACATCAACGTGGACGCGCAATCGGTCGAGCAGTGTCTGGCAAAAATCCTTCCTGACGCTTATCGAGCTGATTCGCCGTCTGCTTGAAAAACAGGCGGTCAGATGGAGGGTGGCGTAGCCCCGCGCCCGAACAGATAGAGGAACTGGGACTAGCACTGATGAAGCTCGAAGAGAAGGAGCGGCAATGGGTCGAGTCCATCATGAAGTCTGTGGCCGATCCGATTGTGCTCACGAATCTGGACAACGAGATTTTATTGCAGAACCGGCGTGCGGAAGAGCTGTTCAGCGGCTCTAATAATGCGAACGATGGCAAGCGACGCGCGCTTGAGACGAATGACGGGCTTTTCTCCGCCTATCTCTCAAGCGCCGCCTTCTCCACGTCAAGTTTTGTGCAACGCGACATCACACTCGTAGACCCCATCGAAGACTCAGAACTGCATTACGAAGTCATCTCGACCCCTGCTTTCAATACGCGCAACGAACGCATCGGCCTCGTCTCAATCTTCCGCGACGTGACCGCCCTGCGTAACGCCAATGAAGAGTTGGCTCTGAATATACGCAAGCTCCAACAGGCAGAGGCCGAGGCGCGGCGCGAGCGCGACCAGCTCAATCTGATTATCGAGAATGTGGGGCAGCCCGTCGCCGTCTGCGACCGGCAAGGGAATTTCATTCTCTTCAACGCACGCGCAGAGCTTCTCTTTCAGACTCCAGCCGCAGATTCACATCCGGACGCGACCGATGCTGTGCGTGCCAACTCAGTCAATCTCACCTCTTTTATCGAGATGCTCGCCTCCGATGCGAGCACGAATGTCCGGCAGGCCGAAATCGAATTAACTAATCCGGGCACGAGCGAGAGTCTGCCGATGGAGATTACTGCGGTCGAGGTCTTGGATGCGAGGGGCGAAGTGACGGCGGTCGTCTCGATTCTGCACGACCTGTCCGAGATGCGCGAGCTTGAGCGCAGGCGCGTCGAGCAGCAGCTTTTCGAGTCCGAGAAGCTGGCTGCCGTGGGACGCCTCGCGGCCTCCATCGCGCATGAGGTGAACAACCCTCTGGAAGCCATCAAGAACTCTCTTTATCTTTTGCAGACGAGCCGCGACGAAGACACCAACACGCGCTTTCTCGAAGTCGCGCGCAAAGAGACGGAGCGTGTCTCGCATATCATCCGTCAGATGCTCGGCTTTGCGCGCCGCGCGGGCGAAGTCGAGTGGGTCAACATCAATCAATTGCTCGAAGAGACTCTGATTCTGATTGAGAAGAAGATGCGGCAGTCTGGCGTTCGCATCGAGCGCAGCCTGAATCCAGAACTGCCTGCCGTGCGCGCTCGCGCAGACCAGTTGCGGCAGGTCTTTCTCAACCTGCTGCTCAACGCGCAGCAATCCATCGAAGGCGCTGGCGAGATTCGGATTCGCACGACGGGCGAGGAGCAGGCTCTGCAACCTTCCATCGCCATCGAGATCAGCGACTCCGGCCCCGGCATCAGCGAAGAAGAGCTGCCGCGCATCTTCGAGCCGTTCTTCTCGAAAAGAAAGAAGGGCACCGGACTCGGCCTGTGGGTGACGCAGGACATCGTGAGGCAACATGGCGGGCGCATCGAAGTGACCAGCACGCGTGGCATGGGCGCGACTTTTCGCATCATCCTGCTCGTTGATTCGCCGGCTTTAGGGATATGAGTAGCAGAACAGAAAACATGAATCGTCAGGCGCAGAACGGAGCGACGCCTCCCGCCGTTGGGATGCGCTCGCGCCTGCTCGTGATTGACGACGAAGATAACGTGCGTATGACGACGGCTGCGATTCTCGAACAGGAGGGATACCTTGTCGAGACTGCGTGCGACGGGCAGGACGCTCTCGTCAAGCTCAGGCGCGGCGATTTCGAGCTGGTGCTGACAGACCTGCGCATGGAAGGCATGGACGGCAGCGCGCTCCTGCATGCGCTCAACCGTGATTATCCGGGCGTGATCGTGATCGTCCTGACCGGGTATGCTTCGATAGAATCTTCGATAGACGCTCTGCGTCAGGGCGTCTACGATTATTTAATCAAGCCGTGCGTGGTCGAAGACTTACAGATGACAGTCCGCCGCGCGCTCGAACACAGGCGGCAGCGACTACGTATCACTGAGCTGTCGAGTCCGGTCGTCGAAATCTGGGACGGCGTGCTGCTGTTGCCGCTCGTCGGCACGCTCGATGACGCACGCGCGGCGCAGATGTCTACTGCGATTCTGGAAACGGCGCGGTCTAAAAATGCCGAGGTCGTCATCATAGACATCACCGGCTGCACGGCGATGGACAGCCACGTTGCCGCGCATCTGATTAACGCAGTGCATGCCGTGCGGCTCCTCGGCGCACGCACGATCATTACGGGAGTCGGCGCGAACGCCGCCGCCATGCTCGTCGCCCTCGACGTAGACCTCGAAGGCATCACGACGCGCCGCCGCCTGGCGGACGGCCTGCGCACGGCTTTAAAAAGTCTGGAATCAGAAACCGGAAGCGAGCAGTCCGTTCTTCTGACTTCTGACTCCTGAATTCTGACTTCTGTTTTTTATGTCTACACTTCCGGGCATGGACAAAATCGAGCAGGCACACATAGAGGACGGCCAGCCCTCTGTGCCCGCGTGCTTGCGCCTGCTCGTGGTGGATGATGAGGAGAGCGTCGCGCTCACTGTTGGCGAAGTCTTGCGGCAGGAAGGTTTTCATGTGACGACGGCGCAGAGCGGCAGCGAGGCAGTCGAGCGTCTCAACGAATCCGAGTTCGATCTGGTGCTGACAGACCTGCACATGGAAGACGGCGACGGCATCACAGTGCTTGAAGAGGTCAGACGCCGCGACCCGCTCGCCATCACAATCGTGCTCACGGGCTTCGCCTCAGCCGAATCGGCCATCTCCGCTTTGCGGCATGGCGCGTATGATTACCTGATTAAGCCCTGTCGGATTGACGATCTGAAATTCACAGTGCGGCGCGGCATAGAGCATCGCTGCCTGATGATCGCGGAGCGTGACGCGCGTGAGAGCCTCGAACAACTGAATCTGGAATTGGAGCGTCGCGTCGCTGAAAGAACCGCCGAGCTGCAAAAGCTTAATGAGGATTTAGCGCAGGCCAATCGCACCAAAGATATGTTCCTCGCCACGCTCTCGCACGAGCTGCGCACGCCGCTCACGCCCGTGCTCGGCTGGGTCAATCTACTTCGCGGCGGCGGGCTTGACGAGAGCGGCACGGCGCAGGCTTTTGATACCATCGAACGCAACGCGCGTCTGCAAGCGCGTTTGATTGACGACCTGCTCGACGTATCGCGCATCGTTTCCGGCAAGCTGCGTTTTGATGCTGAGCCGGTTGAACTCAACGCCGCCATCGAGGCTGCCATTGAGACCGTCAAAGCGAATGCCGCCTCGCGCCGGATAGAGCTTCTGTATGAGCCGGGCCAGCCGCCGCTCATCGTGCAGGGTTCGCCCGTCAGGTTGCAACAGATAGTCTGGAATCTGTTGTCGAACGCGATCAAATTTACAGAGGGCGGCGGGCGCGTACACCTGCGCGTCGAAAACTCGGACGGCGAGGCGTGCGTCATCGTCGAGGACACGGGCGTCGGCATCGAGCCGTCTTTTTTGCCGCACGTCTTCGACCGTTTTCGTCAGGCCGACCCGTCCACGACGCGGCAGTATGGAGGCTTGGGATTAGGGCTTGCCATCGCTGACGCTCTGGCAAAAATGCACAACGGACAGGTCAAAGCGGAATCCGAAGGAGTCGGGCGCGGCGCGCGATTTACTTTCTCGATGCCGTACCTCATCGGCTCTTCGCGCGAGCGCGAAGAGGAGTCTGATGTCTCTTCGTTCGAGCTGTCGCAGCCAATCCTGCTCCTGGACGATTCGCCCGACACGCTTGAGCTTCTGTGCGCGTTCTTCGAGCAGCACAACTGCCGCGTGCTGGCGGCTGAATCCGTCCCTGAAGCCTTGCGCCTGATTGCAGCAGAGCCGCCGGGACTGATTATCTCGGACATCGGATTGCCGGGCGTTGACGGCTATGAATTTATGGAGCGAGTGCGCCACCTGCCCGGCATGGAAAAAGTTCCGGCCATCGCCATCTCAGGCTACGCGATGGAAGAAGATCGCCAGCGCGCCCTCGACGCAGGCTTCGCCGCACACGTCCCCAAGCCCATCGAACTCGCCGGATTTTTTAAGCTCATACAGGGATTGGTAAAGAAGTGACAGGAAAGAACAGGCGACAGAAGTCAGAATAAAGAGGAAGATTAAAAGCGGGTTGCCGCCTCTTCCTTCTGTCTCCTATCTCCTGTATTCCTTTCTTCTCCCATCACCTATCACCGTTCTTCAAAGTCTACAGAGGCGACGTGTTCGCTGATGCCGCGTCCGAAATTTGCGATGGCGATGTGCTCGGGATGCACCGTGTAGGCTTCGAGCGCGGCGCGGTCGCGAAAAACCGCGACGAGTCCAGTGTCATACGAGCGCGGCAGTTTCAGCACATCGAAACCGACGTTGAAACTGACGATCCCGTCAGCCACAGAAGATAGCCCGCGCAGCCGCTCGACATGCTCAACGCGCAACTCCTCTTCCACCTCCGCGCGATATTTCCAGATGACTATATGAGTAAGCATAAAAACAGAATTCAGAATTCAGAAGACAGGAGTCAGAAGAAGAACGGTTTCAGCCGCTCATTCTGACTTCTGACTTCTGACTCCTGTCTTCTTCCTTTCCCTCGCACCATTGGCGCGTGACTTCGTGACGATAATCGAAAAGCTTTTTGAGGCGCGGGACGACGACGAGTGGCGCGAAGGCCACGCCGATAAAACTCAGTGGCGGCTCGTATTCTATCTCGTCGCGCAGGACTGCGCCCGACGCATGAGGCTCCACGAGGTGCCTGTGCCGCCAACTGCGAAACGGGCCTGAGACCTGCACGTCCTCAAACATTCGCGGCGGATTATAAGCTGTGTGCAATGAGACCCAGCGCGCTTTGAAGAGGCCGAGAATCTTCGTCTCGACCACAGCACGCGCTCCCGGCTGGAGCGTCGGCGCGGTCTCTATGATGCGCGAATCTTCCCACGGCGGCATCAAACGCGCGAACGCATCCGGCAGCTCGTGAAAAGCAAAGACACGTTCAGGCGACGCACGAATAAGGCTCTCTTTGACGAAAAGCATTTTATATAAAAAGGTCTTCGGTCTTTGTGCTTTGATGTCTGCGCCACGTTACTCTTTTAGATGTCAAAAGTCAGTTTGATTAGACATGCAAAGCACAAAGCCCGAAGACCAAAGACCAAAGATCAATTCATTTAAGATACTTGTCGAACCACGCCAACGTTCTTTCCAACGCATCAACGCGATGTCGCGGCTCGTGAAAACTGTGTCCCTCTCGCGGGTATCGCACCAGCTCGGTTTCGATTCCGCGCCTTTTAAGCCCCATGAACATCTCCTCGGCCTGCGTGATATGCACGTCGTTGTCCTGCTCGCCGTGCAGAAAGAGCGTCGGCGTCTGTGCCTGCCGCACGTAACGCAGCGGCGACCATCGCCACAACAGGTCGTAATCATCCCACGGCAGGCCGAACTCCGCGTGAATCAAATCCTGATAGAGCGAGGTCGAATAAAAGCTTATCAGATTGCTGACGGAAGCATGCGCGACGGCGGCCTTGAAGCGCGGCGTCTGCGTAATAATCCAGTTCGTCATAAAGCCGCCGTATGACCCGCCCGTCACTCCCATGCGTTCCGCATCAATCCACGCGAAGCGGCGCAGTGATTCGTCCACTCCCACCATCAAGTCTCTGTAATCGCCGCCGCCCCACTCGCGCAGAGTCCCGTCTGAAAATCTCTGCCCGTAGCCGCTCGACCCGCGCGGGTTGATATAAAGAACTGCGTAACCGCGCGCCGCGTAAGCCTGAAACGTCGAATTGAAACTGTAGCCGTACATTCCGTGCGGCCCGCCGTGTATGCTCAGGATCAGTGGATAGCGCACACCCTCGCGCCACCCTGCGGGCTTCATCAGCCAGCCTTGTATGTTTGTTCCATCAAAACTTTTGAAAGTAATTTCTTCAGGTTCAATTAGCGAAACCGTATTCGAGAAACTATCGTTATGATTACCGGAGCATTGCAGGATAGATCCATAACCGGCTTGAACGCATAAAGCATTCGGCGAAGTCGGAGTGCTTAAGGTAACAGCAAATGGCGATAGATAAGCGTAGCCTTTCTCATCCTCGCGTAGCCCCGGCATCCGCTTTTGATAAGCTATGCTAAAACTGGAAATCTGATAATCGTACTTAAAGGTTCGGAGAGTTGTTAAGTCTTGGGAGAAGATTCCGAAGCTGTTTGTTACCGCTCGAAATCCTGTTGCTGTTCTCTGCCACGAAAATAGCTGCAAAGGTATCGGTGGATCATCTTTGACATCAACCCGAACTTTGAAGAGTGCGGTTTGCCCTTTGTCATTAGCAAGGAAGAAGATTGATTTGCTGTCGGGCGACCAGCGCGGGCTGCGTGCGCGTCGGTCCTGCGCGGCTGTGAGTTCGCGGCCACGCCCGCCCTGCGCGTCAATCACCCAGATGTGCGCGTCCTCCGCCACGCTGTCAATCGTCGTCACCTCGCGCTTCGTCGCCGTGTACGCGATCCACTTTCCATCGGGCGACCACTGCGGCTCGTACTCGCAACCGGGCGTCGAGGTAATCTGTCGCACGCGCCCGTTCAAACTCACGGCGAAGATGTCAGAGTTGTTGTTAGCGTCCGGGTCAAGCTCGTGATTTGAGACAAATGCTATCTCGTCGCCGCGCGGACTCCACGTCAATGCGTGATCGTAAAAGCGTCCTTCGGTCAGTTGACGCGGCAGCGCGCCCTCACGGTCAACATCAATCACAAAGAGGTGCGTCCGCGCGTTGTCCGAGAAAGAAGTGCGTGACTTGTATTGCATACGGTCAATCACGCGCGGGTCATTGAGCACGCTCTCGTCATCCGCGTCTTCATCCGTCGCGCTGATAAAGGCGAGACGCTTGCTATCCGGCGACCACGCGAGCGATTCGCCTGCATAAGTAATAAAAAAATTGGTCTCTCGCAGGGAAGCGATCATGTCCGGCTGGCGATTGTCGAGCGAGACTGTATAGAGTGCCGTCTGACCCTCTACGGTTGCAAAAAAAGCTATCCGGCGGCTATCGGGCGACCAGCGCGGCGTGCTCGCATTCCATCCGTTTGAAAGAAGCTGCATGGGCGCGCTCCTTCGTCCGGCAGGCCGCGCGGCCTCAAGCGCAGTCTGTGAAGGGTCAGCAGTCATCCGCGCAATCCAGAGCGTCGAGCGCGTCCCCTCTCCCTCAGCGGTCGAGACCGTGTACACGACCCACGCTCCATCCGGCGCGATCTGCGCATCCCCCACCGTCGCAACCCGCAAGATGTCCGCAGGCGTCATCGCCCGCCGAGATTGAGCGTTCGTACAATGTGGGATTAAAAAAAATAAGAGAGAGGTAAAAGCAATAGTGAGCGTTTGGGTTAGATGGTTACTCACGCAAAGGCGCAAAGGCGCAAAGAAGAGATTGAGTCTTTCCTTTGCGTCTTTGCGCCTTTGCGTGAAATCTTTTTTATAGCCTGTTAACGACTCTGGTAATTCCATCTTTAATTAACTCCGCGCCAAAATTAATCAATAATCCAAGTCTCTTATCAGCGAGACGTAAGTAGGTCAACAGCTGTTTTTTATGTACTGGAGCAACGGCTTCAACCGACTTAATCTCGACAATAACTTTTCCTCCGACAATTAAGCCTGCTCTAAAACCAATTTCTAAATGAACACTTTCGCACACGACCGGGATTGCTTGCTGGCTGATTACAATTAGCCTGCGTTTTTCAAGCTCGAAAGTTAGCACGGCTTCGTATACCGATTCGAGCAATCCGGGGCCGAGGGTGGTGTGGATTTTGTAAGCAGCATTGACGATTGCTGTCGCGATCTCGTTTTCTGACATGGGGCTTAGTTCCCGCAAGGGCGCGAAGGGAAGAGATAAGGCGCGAGGTGTGGAGAGGTTTTATCATAAGATTGGTTTATTGGAGCATTGATTTTTGTTCGTTGAGAAATCGCCAGATGCGTTCGATGTGCTCTTCGGCTGTGCGTATATTGCCGATGGAGAGGCGTAGTGTGAGCTTGTCGCGGAGGCGCGTGTGCGAGAGGTAGGCCGCGCCGGTCGCGTTGATGCTGTTCATGATATTTTCGTTGAGCGCATCAAGACGCGCGGCACGATCCGCTTCATTCTCTCCTTCTATCTTTGGACAGGCGCGGAAGCAGACGAGGCTGAAGGGCACGGGCGCGAGCAGTTCCCAGTCAACGGAAGCTTCGACCCATGTTGCGAAGAGGCGCGCGAGGCGACAGTGCTCGCGTATGCGCGCGGCCAATCCCTCCTGACCGAAATAGCGTATGACCATCCACAGCTTCAAAGCTCGAAAACGTCTGCCGAGCTGTATGCCGTAGTCCATCCCGTTACGCACGTTCTCGGCTTCAGTCGTCCGCAGGTATTCCGGCACGAGCGAGAATGCGCGGCGCAGGACTTCCATCCGGCGACAGTAAAGCACAGAGAGATCGAACGGCGTGAAGAGCCATTTGTGAGGATTCATCACGAGCGAATCCGCACGCTCCGCACCTTCTAGAATATCTCGCAGCTCGGGCACGACGGCTGCCGAGCCTGCGTAGGCCGCATCCACATGCAGCCATAAATTATGTTTCGCGCAGATGTCCGCGATGGCAGGCAGAGGGTCTATGCTGCTGGTCGAAGTTGTGCCGACCGTGGCGACCACGCAGAAGGGAAGCAAGCCGTTTCGCTGGTCCTCTTCGATGGCTTCGTTCAACGCGTTCGCGTCCATCCGAAACTCCGCGTCGGTCGGAATCTGGCGCAGTGCGCGCTGTCCGAGGCCGAGCGTGAGGACGCCTTTTTCGATAGACGAGTGCGCCTGCTCCGAAGCGTAAACTCGCAGGAGCGGAAGGTCTGTGCGACCGCTCATGCCGTCTTCGCGTATGCGTACATCAAGAGCCTCGCGCGCGGCGGCTATCGCGTGCATGCTCCCGACAGAAGCAGTGTCGTAGATGATGCCGTCGAATCCTTCGTCAAGCCCGGTCATCTGCCTCAGCCAGTCGAGCGCGACCTGCTCCAATTCGGTCGCGGCGGGCGAAGTGCGCCAGAGCATCGCTTTGACATCGAAGGCCGCGCTCAGCATTTCTCCGAAGATGCCGGGAGCGGAGGTCGAAGTGGCGAAGAGCGCGAAGAACGAAGGATGATTCCAGTGCGTCAGCGCGGGCATGATAAAGCGGTCAACGTCTGCGAGGATGTCTTCCATCGCTTCGCCATGTGCGGGCGCGGACTCGGGCAGTTGCGAGACGAGATCGCCGGGGGCGACCTGCGCCAGAACGGGAAGCTCTTCGATGTGCGTCAGGTAATCGCCGATCCAGTCTACGAGTTGATGACCGAAGCGGCGAAAGTCTTCCGCGCTCATGTCGCCGAGTTCAGGGGCGAATCCCGTTTGCTGTTTGTCCGCCATGATTGGAATAAGTATGACATAGAGGACAGAAGGAATAAAAAACATTTTCACGCAAAGGCGCAAAGACGCAAAGGAAAAGAGTAATGGTTCAGTTTCAAACGTTAAGAAGAAAAAGGCAGTTTCGCGCAAAGGCGCAAAGCAAAGCACGCAAACAGTGAATAGCATTTAATCCTTTGCGTGCTTCCTTTGCGTCACCAGCGCCTTTGCGTGAAATGTTTTTCGTGATGATGGATAGTCCACAGAATTCCAAACTGAACCACTACTAGGAAAAGCATTCAATCTCTTCTTTGCGCCTTTGCGTGAGATAAAAAAAGGGAAGCACTAATGCTTCCCTTAAAAACTTCTGTTTCAGTTGCCGCGATTAGCGATAGATGTGCTCGCCCTTCGAGGTCTTCCATTCGTTCTCGAAGTAGGTCGCGTCTTCGTCGTTGCGCGGAGTGACGCCCATCACGATGCCGCCGTTGCGGACGCCTTCGTCATAAACCTTAGCGCGCTCTTCAGGGATACCTGCGCCGATCAGGCCGCCGATCAGGCCGCCAGTCAAGCCGCCTGCGCCTGCTCCGGCCAGAGCCGCTGCGAGCGGGCCTGCGACCAGGAGGCCGAGTCCGGGAAGTGCAATGGTGGTGCCGATGGCTGCAATCGCCGCGAGCAC
The DNA here is from genome assembly GCA_964246305.1 of uncultured Pyrinomonadaceae bacterium. Lineage (GTDB taxonomy): Bacteria > Acidobacteriota > Blastocatellia > Pyrinomonadales > Pyrinomonadaceae > JACMLC01. The sequence continues at coordinate 40,400 of CAXTPS010000016.1, read as the reverse complement.
CGCTCCGGTCGTGCCGCCGATGGCTCCGCCGAGTCCTGCGCCTTCCAGAGCCTTGTTGCCAAGCTCTGTCTCGACATGCTTGTCATCATCCGCGAAATATTTTTTGCGCGTGTCATCCGACATGAGCAGGTTCACGTCGCCCTTGTCGTAGCCACGAGTTGAGACCGAGTTGTAAGCGCGCTCTGCACTCTCTCTGTCTCTAAATAATCCTGTCACCATGGATGAACGTCCCGATGTTGCACCTGTTGTATCTGCCATAAAACTACCCTCCCTTTATTTACGTTATAGATTAATCATAAACTCGACGCGCCCCGTTTTATTTCAATCGTATGGCGCAGTGTACGATTTTGAGCTTCAAAAACGCTCACAAAGGAGATTGAGCAAAGAACGTACCACAGGTAAAAGCCTGGTCTTTGGACTTTCGTACTTTGCACGCTGGCTCAACCTTGAGTTTTAGGATTCAAGCCGAGTAAGACATGCAAAGACCAAACCACAAAGACCAAAGCACCAAGGCCAAAGCGCAAAGAACATCTTTTTACCTTAAAGTTACACGAATAATCTCGACAGGTTGCGCCAAATCGGTATAATGCCCGTTCGTCAGCTACAACACGAGTCAAGAGTTTGCTCCGGCGCGCGGTTCGCCGTTATGATACGGGCTACACGATTACACAGCCGACGCAAATAAACGAAAAAAGAAGTGCGCCTGCGTGGAAGAACTAAAGTTGCTCGTCCCGCGCAAACTCGACATGCTGTTCGGATTCTGATTCGCCTACTGAAAAAAAACTTCTATCTTGTGAGGAAATCTATGAAACGCATTTTACTGACGTTCGGATTGATTGCCGCCCTGTTGACTTCTTACGCTTGCGTTCGCAAGGACGGGGGCGGCGGCGGCAGCACCGACAACACAGGCACCATCCTCGTCGGCCTCTACGGAGACTTGTCGGGCCAGACCTCAAGCTTCGGCGAGTCAACGCGCAACGGCGCGCAGATGGCCGTTAATGAGATTAACGCTGCGGGTGGTATCAACGGTCGTCAGGTCAAGCTGCTCGTCGAGGACGATCAGGGACAGCCGGCGCAGGCCGCGACGGTCGTCACCAAGCTTATCAATCAGGACAAAGTTCACGCAGTGCTCGGCGAAGTGGCTTCGACCAATAGCCTTGCCGCCGCGCCCGTCGCGCAGAACGCAAAGATTCCGATGATCACGCCGTCGTCCACAAATCCGAAAGTCACAGAGGTTGGCGACTACATCTTTCGCGTCTGTTTCATAGACCCGTTTCAGGGCGCGGTGATGGCGAAGTTCGCGGCCAATACTTTGAAAGCCAAGACCGCAGCCGTGCTCGGCGATTTCAATTCCGACTACAGCAAAGGCATGACGCAATTCTTCGAAGAGGAATTCATCAAGGACGGAGGCCGCGTCATCATGAAGCAGACCTACACGCAGACCGATCCGGATTTCAAAGCGCAGCTCACTTCGATTCGCAACTCGAACCCGGATGTCATCTTCGTCCCCGGCTATTACGGGCAGGTCGGCGTCATCGCCAAGCAGGCCAGAGAGCTTGGGATTCAGAAGCCCCTGCTCGGCGGCGACGGTTGGGACTCGCCGCATCTCTGGGAACTCGGCGGAGAGTCTTTGGGTAACTCGTACATCTCGAACCACTATTCGATTGACGATCCTTCCCCGGCGATTCAGAAATTCGTCGCGGCCTATCGCGCGCTCTACAATAATCTCGCGCCGGACGCCATCGCCGCGCTCGGCTACGACGCGATGAACGTGCTGGCAGACTCGATCAAGCGCGCGGGCGGGACCGATGCCACGAAACTGCGCGACGCCATCGCCCAGACCAAAGGCTTTGCGGGTGTGACGGGCAATATCACACTGAATGAGAAACGTAATGCAGTGAAGCCAGCCGTCGTGTTGAAGCTAGACGCGGCGAGCCGCAAGTTCGTTTACGTCGAGACGATTCAGCCCGAAGGCGGTGCGGCCACAGCCGCGTCGCCCGCGATGGCAGCATCGCCAGCGATGAGCGCGAGTCCCGCTGCTTCGGCTCCGGCGGGCGCAACATCCGCTTCGCCGATGGCAGCGGGCAGTCCGAGTTCTAAACCGTAAAGGCTTTCGCAACTCCTCTTATGGATACATTCGTACAGCAGCTCATCAATGGTCTGACCATCGGCTCGATCTACGCGCTGATCGCGCTTGGCTACACGATGGTTTACGGCATTCTCAGGCTGATAAATTTCGCGCACGGCGACATCTACATGGTCGGCGCGTTTGCCGGGTACTTTCTGGCCTACTGGCTCGGCTTTTCCACGCATCCGTCAATCATCGGACTCGCCGTGACGCTCATCGGCTCAATGGCGATAGCCGCCGCTATCGGCATCGCCATCGAGCGATTCGCGTATCGCCCGGTCAGGAAATACTCGCGCATGACGACGCTGATTACAGCTATCGGGATGTCGCTGCTGATCGAAAATCTGAGCGTGGTGATCTTCGGCGGCGCGCCGCGCTCGTTCCCGCAGCTCTTGCAGAATCAGGCCTACACGCTCTTCGGCAACGCCGCGATCTCCAAATCGCAACTACTCATCTTCGGCATCTCAATCGCCCTGATGCTTCTGTTGCAGGGGATTATCTATCGCACTAAAGTCGGCACGGCGATGCGCGCGGTCTCGTTCAACCTGAACTCCGCGAAGCTGATGGGCATCAACACGGACTTTATCATCGCCTTCACGTTCGCGCTGGGTTCCGCGCTGGCGGCAGCGGGCGGCGTGCTGACCGCGCAGTACAACCCACAGATTTATCCTTTGATGGGCATCATCACGGGACTCAAAGCTTTTGTCGCGGCGGTGCTCGGCGGGATCGGCAACATTCCGGGAGCGGTGTTGGGCGGACTACTCATCGGGGCGGCGGAAACCATCGTCGTCGGCTACGGCCAGAGCATCGGCCCGGGCCTCGGGCATCTGCTTCATATTAACCTTGACTGGCTGGTGATTCCATCAACGTATCGTGATGCGGTCGCCTTCGCCATTCTGATTCTGGTTCTCCTGTTCCGTCCGTCGGGTCTGCTCGGCTCGACCGTGCAGGAGAAAGTATAACGATTTTGGATTTTAGATTTTGGATTTTGGATTGACGATCCGAACCCGGTAGTCGAGTGATTTCCCAAACTCGGCTCCAATCCAAAATCCAAAATCCAAAATCTAAAATAACTCTATGTCATCCTTCTTGAAGACTCTCTTCATCGCCGCGGTCATCATCGTCCTGCTCCTTGCCGTCAATGCGATGCTGAGCCGGGACGGGCTGTTCGGCTTCGGCCTTGATGATTACTACGGACGCCTGCTGGTCTTCATCGGCATCAATGCCATTCTGGCCGTCTCGCTCAACCTGATTACGGGCTTCACCGGACAATTCTCTATCGGGCACGCGGGCTTTATGGCCGTCGGCGCGTATTCATCCGCTTACCTGACCGTCTATCACGGGCAGGCGATGGAGGCGTGGCTGACGGGAAAGACGGGCGGCCTCATCGGCGCAACTCTGGCGCATGTCTTAGTCTTTCTGCTTGCTATCTTACTGGGCGGACTGGTCGCAGCCCTCGCGGGACTTATCGTAGGCATTCCATCTCTGCGCCTGCGCGGTGATTATCTAGCCATCGTCACGCTCGGTTTCGCGGAGATCATCCGCATCGTCATTCTGAACATAGACAAGGTCGGCGGCCCGACCGGCTTTACTGTTCCCGGCTACACAAATTTTTTGTGGGTCGGCATCTTCGCTGTGCTGACGATTGTGATAGTCCGTAACATCGTGCGTTCGGACATGGGACGCGCACTGGTTTCGATACGCGAAGACGAGCTGGCCTCGGAAGCGATGGGCATCAACACGACGAAATACAAAGTTATCTCGTTCGTCATCAGCTCCGCCTTCGCGGGAATCGCCGGAGTGCTCTTCGGCCACTACACGAAATTTCTGAGCACCAACGATTTTACCTTCATACGCTCTTTTGAAATTATTATCATGATCGTGCTCGGCGGAATGGGTTCGATCACCGGAGCTATTTTGGGCGCGGCGGTGATTACGATTCTGCCCGAAGCCCTGCGCCAATTGCCGACCGTCGCGCTCTTTGGCAAGCAGTTCAATTTCGCAGACCTGCGGCTGGTCATCTACGCCGCGCTGCTCATCCTGATCATGTTGTTCAGGCCGCAGGGCGTGCTCGGCACACGCGAGTTCGGCTTGAGCTGGCTGCGCCGCGCGCAGAAACGTCCAGAGGGTGATGAAGCGGTCGGAGCCTCGAAGGGCGTGCCCATCGCTGAACAGACGGACGCGGCCAAAGGCGATACACAGAGGGAGGGCGAGAAGAGATGAACGGCGCGCCGGAACCGAACGCAGTGGATGCAACCAAAGAGAATTCGATTCTGACCGAAGCCGCGCGCCTGACCCGAAGTCATGTCGGCGGGACTGACGGCGGAGCCTGCCTGCAAACTACTAAAGCCACGATTCGCTTCGGCGGTCTGGTCGCCGTCAACGAGCTTGACCTGAGCGTTCAGAAAGGCGAAATCTTCGGCCTCATCGGGCCGAACGGCGCGGGCAAGACGACTATCTTCAATTTGCTGACGGGCGTTTATGAACCGACCTCCGGCGAAATATTTTTTCAGGGCAAGCCCATACACGGCCTGCGCCCGTATGAGATTTCCCGTCGCGGCGTCTCGCGCACTTTCCAGAACATAAGATTGTTTCCGAGCATGTCCGTGCTGGAAAACGTGATGACGGCCTGCCACCGCCACGCGAAGCAGGGAATCCTTGACGCCGTCCTGCGGTCGCCGAGGTTCACACGCGACGAGCGCGACCACCGAGAGTTCTGTCTTGACCTGCTGCGTATCTTTAATCTCGAACGCTACAAGGACGAGGGCGGGACGAGCCTGCCTTACGGCAACCAGCGCAGGCTTGAGATCGTACGTGCCTTAGCGACGCGCCCGCAGCTTCTGCTGCTTGACGAGCCTGCCGCCGGAATGAATCCTTCGGAGCAGGAAGACCTCATGAATCTGATTCAGGAGATACGCAACAAATTCGGTCTCACAATCCTGCTCGTCGAACACAACATGAAAGTCGTGATGGGCGTCTGCGAGCGCATACAGGTCGTGGATTACGGCAAGACCATCGCGCTCGGCCTGCCTGAACAGATTAAGAATGATCCGAAGGTGATTGAAGCTTATTTAGGAGACTAGAATACAGAATACAGAAGACAGAAGACAGAATGTAAAAGCTGAAACCGTTTTTATTCTGACTCCTGTATTCTGTATTCTGACTTCTGTATTTATGCTTACACTCGAAAACGTTTCAGTAAACTACGGCGCGATTGAAGCCCTGACGGATATTTCGATGCATATCGAAAAGGGCGAGGTGGTGACGCTGATCGGCGCGAACGGCGCGGGCAAGACTACGACGTTGCGTACCATCACGGGCTTGCTCTCTCCGACGGCTGGCCGCGTCATATTCGAGGGCGAGGAGATCGGCGGCATGCCCGCGCATAAACTCGTCGCCAAAGGCATCTCTATGTCGCCGGAGGGGCGCGGCGTCTTCGCCAATCTTTCCGTCCGCGAAAACTTGCAGATGGGCGCGTATCTACGGAAGAACAAGCGGGAGATAGCGGAGGACATGGAGCGCGCCTTTATCATGTTCCCGCGTCTCAAAGAGCGTCATTCGCAGAAGGCCGGGACGCTTTCGGGCGGCGAGCAGCAGATGCTTGCGATGGGACGCGCGATGATGTCGCGCCCGCGCCTGCTCCTGCTCGACGAGCCATCGCTCGGACTCGCGCCGCTCGTCGTTCACACCATCTTTGAAGCCATAGATGAGATACGCGGCAAGGGCACGACCATTCTCTTGGTCGAACAGAACGCCAAAGCCGCGCTCGGCCATTCAGACCGCGCCTACGTGCTTGAGACCGGCAACATGGTGATGACCGGCCCCTCCAAAGACCTCGCCGCCGACCCGCGTATCAAGGAAGCTTACCTCGGCGAGTGACGATAAATTTATGAGCCTTCAAAAGTGAAGCTCAGTTCCTTCGTCTCCTGCGGCGAGATGGTCAGCTTCACCCTCTGCTCGCCAAGCTTTTCATGCCACGCCACAATCGTATACTCGCCGGGCGGCAAGCCTTCGATGCTGTATGATCCGCCGTCATCACTGATGGCGAAGAACGGATGCGAGAAGACTCCGACGTAAGCCTTTTCCCATGGATGCTGGTTACACTTGAAGGAAATAAAAGTTTCGGGCTGCGAGTAAATCCATTCGAGAATTTCACCCTTGGGCGACTGTACCTTATTACGCGATTCGTTAATTTCTGCACGAGCGTTCGTGTTATGTGTGGTCGGGTCTTCGTTCGTAATCTTTAGCGTCTGCCCGACGCGCACGCCGAGCAGGTGCGGCGAGTATCGACACCTGTTGTGCGCAAGCAAAGCGGGAGATGCGGGGATTTCAAATTCATAAAGATCAAGCTCGCCGCCGCTCTTCACGTACACGAAAACATTTGCGAGCTTGCCGTTTGACACCAGAACATTTTCCGTCAACGGCTTTGAATTGATTTCGGGGCAGACCGCATCAGCATACATGTCTATCTTCTGCCGCTTTGGAGCCTTGCCTTTGAAATTGATCGTGCCGTTGATTCTCCCCTCCTTGCCCGTCGGATGATAATTCGCCTTTTGCTGCGGGATGCCGGGGCGCTCGGCAGGCGTCATGCAGGCGTTGGGCTTCTCCTGCATCCGGGCTGAAAGGGTCGTCAAAGCTGCGAACGACAAGAGTAGAAGGACAGATGCGGCTCTCATTTTTATTCTCCCCGCTCTTAAATTCGCGCGGTAAAAGTTGGACACAAAGATTATAGCCACCTGCGATTGCAAATGGCTATCATGCGGCAACAAACAAATAAACAGGGCTGAGAGTTAAGCTTAACCTCTCAGCCCTGTTTGCTATTGGGTTCAGAGTTGCGCCTTCAGGCGCGAGCATTTAAAGCCTCACGGCTCAAGCCCTAACTCTGAACTCTGTACCTTATGGAATGTAAGCAGACTCGACGGGAGCGTCGCCGCTCGCGCCCCATGTCACCGTTCTGACGCTGCTGTTGCTGCTCTGCAAGATGTACCAGTTGTTGTCGCTCGGACGAAAGACAGCGATATCCGCTTTGCCATCGCCGTCATAATCCGCCGGCACAGCCCTGTCGCCGCTCGTGCCCCATGATTGAGAGACGATTGATGAAGTAGAGCTGTTGATGATGTACCACGCGCTGGTGCCCGGACGAAAGACAGCGATGTCAGACTTGCCGTCTCCATCGTAGTCAGCCGTCACAGCTTTATCGCCGCTCGTGCCAAACGCCTGCGAGCGAACGCTGCTGTCTGCGCTCTGGAAGATATACCAAGCTCCCGTTGACGGACGAAATACTGCAACGTCTGCCTTACCGTCGCCGTCGTAGTCTCCGGCTGCGGGCACGTCGCCGCTCGTCCCAAACACTTGACCACGCAGAGTGCCGTTCGAGCTTTGCAGGATGTACCACGCCCCTGTCGAAGGACGCCAGACAGCTACGTCAGCTTTTCCGTCTCCATCGAAATCGGCGGAGACGGGCAGGTCTCCCGTCACGCCCCACGCCTGCGAGCGCAGAGAGCTGTCCGAGCTTTGCAGAATATAGAACGCGCTGCTCGCGCCCGGACGATAGACCGCGATGTCCGCTTTGCCGTCGCCGTCATAATCGGCTGGAGCAAGCGCGTCCGTCGAGATTCCCCAAGCCTGCGAGCGCAGGGAGCTGTCGTTGCTCTGAAGGATATACCATGCTGCCGCCGAGGGACGGAAAACCGAGACATCCGATTTGCCGTCGCCGTCAAAATCAAACGGAGCTTTGCGCGTGCGAACGCCCGTCACGACCAGAGCGTAATCGGCATCCACCGCTGGCGTTTCAAGGTGGCCGTCCTGCACCACTTCGCTGGCGATGACTTGAACCGTCCATCTCCCCGCTTCTGGATTTTGTATGTAAACGTTCTCGACCGTATCAATCGTGTTCGCAGCACCACCCGAAGTTGACCACTGTCCCGAACCGCTCAGGCCGACATTGCCCCAGTAGACGACGTTCGACGGCGAAGTCACTTTCAAAGTGAGGTCGTTGATGCGCGACTGCGCGGAGGCAGTGTTGCCCATCGGGTCTGCGAAGACCATCGTGGCCTTGAGCGGAGTCGTGCTACCCGCCGGCACGTCAACTGAATAACTGCGGCTGCCGAGGTTCGACAGCACGTCAGTTTCGTTGACGACGAACATCTTGTCGCGCAGGTTATAAAGATTTTGCAGGTCGGCCCTGCCCCATCCCTGACGCGTGCGCGTCAAGTCTACGCCCGACCCGACTTCCGCCCACTGGTGCGCGGTGTTAATCATGATCGCCTTCGCGGTGGTCATGTGCGGGCGGCTATCGAAGACGGTCGCTCCGGTCGGGTTGTGAAAGATGCCGTTGTGCCACATCTGAAAGAAGACGCCGAAGTGGCCTGCGGTAATCGGAGTCGCCGCGCTCGTGCCGTTAAAGCCTGTGGTGTAGCCAGCCGTGCCGGTTCCGGCTGTCGTCGTGATCGAGTCATAAAAGTAAGCTAAGTCAGGCTTATTGCGTCCATCCGAAGCGGGGCCGACGCTCGCGCCGTTGCACCAGCAGTCGTCCGCTTCACTCGCCGTGTTGAAGTGGAACACGCCTCCGATGGAGACGATGTTCTTGGCCCACGCCTGCGGGCGAGAAGACTGGTTGCCGTTGTTGCTCTGCGATTGCACGATGACGATGTCGTTCTTAAATAGGATGTCATCCATCTCGGCAGAGACGGAAGTGTAAGCCGTAGTCGGCCCGCTGCCCCAGCTATTGGACTGGAAGACGGCGTTGTAAGGCGGCGCAACCAGCTCCTGCGTGTGCGTGTAACGATTGGTCAGCGTGATGTAAGAAGCGAAAATCTTCTGCGCGCCCGGAATCATCCCGCGCGCCGCAGCATTGCCCGACCCGCTGCCGAAGACGATGCCGAACGTGCATGTGCCGTGACTCACATCCGGGTCTGAGTGCGCGCCGTGAAAGAGCGTCGCCGGCGCGGCCTGAAAATCCTGATGCGTGGAGAGCATGTTGCCGTCCATGACCTCAGCGCGCACGCCCTGACCATTGTAGCCGAGCGTGGATTCGATGAAATTCGCGCCGCCGACATTTCTGACGAGGTCCATATCCGCTTCGGGCGCGCTCCAACGATCTATGAACAGCACTTCGTTCATCTTCGCCACTTCGAGAAGCTGCTCCGGCGTCAAGGTCGCTTCAAGGCGAAAGCCCTGCGGGATAGCCAGCTCGACTTTGCCGCCCATCGCGTTGATGCGACTTGCGACCGCGTCCTCCTGCGTCGCTCCGCGCTCAAGCACCAGAATGTTGTAGCGCATCGTCGGCAAGCTGAAGCCGTTCTCGTTCAGATGCTGAAGCAGAAATTCTTCGAGGCGATAGGCTGGCTGGTACTCGCCGACCCAGCGCACGAAAGGCAGGCTCTCGACCTGCGCGCGGGTCTGCGGGTTCATCTTCACGAGGTACGCGTGATTGGCTAGATAGTTATAGATGACGCCGCCGCGCGACGTTATCTCCTTGCGAAACTCTTCGAGCGGCTGCGTCACGAACTGCACGATATAGACGCTGTCCGCGCCCGGAAGATTCGCTTTGAGATTCTGCGGAATCGCCGGACGCTCCACCGCCGGATCGAACTTCGCGTAACGCAGCATGATGTCGTATGAAGTCTCCTGCACGCGCGCGACCGTCTGTCCGTCAAGACTGATAGCGTAAAAAGCCGCATTGCGTCCGTCCGCCTGCTGCTCCTGCCAGAGCGCGATTTGAGCGCGCGAGTGCGGTACTTGAATCAAACGCGCGTTCTCAATCTTATTTGACGTGCGATGAAACGTGCCAAGCTCAGGCGTGCTCAGAGCATAATCACTGTTGCTTTGCTGGACTCGTAATTTTGATGATTGTGAAGTGGCGGAAGTCATTGGGGGCAATGCGGCGGCGACGAGCAGTAACATCAAAAAGACTGCGAGCCAGCCGCGCCGAACGAAAGATATTGACATGGGCTTTTCCTTTTGTGATTCGAACTTCGTGAAGGCGTCTGATACGATTGCCGTCTGGATTAACGGCGATGGCTTCATGCACAGGGGCGGACAGAAACATAAAACAAAACCGCTATTCAGTCAAATGCCGTCAGCCGTGAATAGTGAGTCAGTTTAAAACGAGTAGAAGAAAAAGAGAGACTCCCGCAAAGGCGCTGGTGACGCAAAGGTGTTGAGCGCTGATTTATCTTGAATCTATTCTTTGCGCCACCCGCGCCTTTGCGGGAAACGTTTTGTTGTCTATGTCAGAGATGCGCGTGCCGCAGCTAAAGCTTCGGCCACCCGTTCAGGCGAGGTGCCGCCCGCCTGCGATTTCGTCTTCAGAGTTTGTTCGAGCGAGAGAGCCGCGAATACGTCCTCTTCGATCAGCGTCGAGAACGCGCGCAGCTCTTCGAGCGTGAGTTCGTCAAGCTCTGCCCCGCGCTCGATGGCGTGCAGCACGACGCGACCTACTACATCATGCGCCTCTCGAAACGGCATCCCTTTGCGCGCCAGATAATCCGCCAGCTCAGTCGCATTCATATAGCCTCGCGCCGCCGCCTCGCGCGTTCTCTCTTCGCGCAAACGCATATTGCCGAGCACGGTCGCCGAGACTTCCAGCGACGCGCGGACGGTTTCGACCGTATCGAAGACCGCCTCCTTGTCCTCCTGCATGTCCTTGTTATAAGCGAGCGGCAGAGCCTTCATCATCGTGAAGAGCGACATCGTCTGCCCGAAAACGCGCCCGGCTTTCCCGCGCACCAGCTCCATCGAATCCGGGTTCTTCTTCTGCGGCATCAGGCTTGAGCCGGTCGCCACCGCATCACTCAATTCGAGAAAGCCGAACTCGGTGGTCGAATAAATAATGATGTCTTCGGCGAGGCGCGAGAGATGAACCATGATGATCGAAGCCGCGCCCGCGAACTCCAGGCAGAAGTCGCGGTCGCTCACCGCGTCCAGGCTGTTGCGAGAGATGCTTTCAAAACCGAGCGCGTGCGCGACAGCCTCGCGGTCTATCTCATACGACGTGCCCGCCAGCGCAGCAGACCCCAGCGGCATCACGTTGACGCGCCGCCGCACTTCCTCCAGACGCTCGCGGTCTCGCGCCAGCATCTCGAAATATGCCAGACACCAGTGCGCCCACATGACCGGCTGCGCGCGTTGCAAGTGAGTGTAACCCGGAAGCACAGCCGCGCTGTGCGCCCCGGCCTGTTCAAGCAAAGCCTCCTGCGCCTTGAGCACCAGATGCGAGACAGCATCAACTTCATCACGCAGCCAGAGACGAAACGCCGTCGCCACCTGATCGTTGCGACTGCGCCCGGTGTGCAGCTTGCGCCCCGCATCGCCTATGAGCTGAACCAGCCGCGCCTCTATAAACGAATGCACATCCTCCGCTGCCAGCTCGTCAAAATAACTCGCGTCCGTCACCGCGCGTTTGAGAATCGTGTGCAGGCAATTCTTAATCCGCTCAGCCTCCTGCCTGCTCAGCACGCCCGCGCCATGCAATCCCTCGCAATGCGCGAGGCTCGCGCGCACGTCCGCCGCAAACAACCTGCGGTCAAAGCCGAACGAACGATTAAACTCCGCGAACCGCTCATCCGCCTTCCCCACGAATCGCCCGCCCCACAAATTTTTCGACTCGCTCATACTCTCCTCCGTCTGATTCAAAGCAGTTCGGCATTGTAACGCGAGGCAGGCCGAAATCCTGCTCAGTTCTTTGACATTATGCATCCGAATTGCTACTTTATGCATCTATGCAAATATTATGCAACATATTTGCATAAACCTGAGATAAATGAGATGCAGAAAGAGACGCGGCAAAAGAGAATATTGAGCCTCATACGCGCCAGACGAATCGGCACGCAGGAGGAATTGACGGCGCAGCTTGAGCGCGCGGGAGTCGTGGCGACGCAGTCCAGCGTCTCGCGCGACCTGATCGAGCTGGGAGTCGTCAAACAGCATGGGGCTTACACGCTGCCGCAGGCTCCGCAGGGGGCGGCGGCGCACGGCCTCTTGAGTCTGGAAGCGGCGGGCGATGCGCTCATCGTTGCGAGGTGCGAGCCGGGGCTGGCTTCGGCTCTCGCGGTCGAGATAGACCGCGCGTCCTTGCCTCAGCTCGTCGGCACCATCGCGGGCGACGACACGATATTCATCGCCGTCAGCGAGCGCAAGGCTCTGCGCGGAGCGATAAAGAAGATTTGGGAATTGTTTGATTAGGTCTTTGGGCTTTGGACTTTGGTCTTTGTTCGTCTTGCTCAAGTTGAGCCTCATCACTCAAGATTGAGTCGCGTGCAAAGACCAAAGAACCAAGACCAAAGATCATCTTGAAAAGATATGAAACGAATCAAAAAAATAGTTTTAGCTTATTCGGGCGGACTCGATACGTCTGTGATGCTGCACTGGCTCAAAGAGCGTCACGAGTGCGAGGTCATCTGTTACTGCGCGAACGTGGGACAGGGCGAAGAGTTGGCGGGGCTTGACCGGAAGGCGCGTGCGGGCGGCGCGTCGAAGCTTTATGTGGAAGATTTGCGGCAGGAGTTTGTGACCGATTATGTGTGGACTGCGGTCAAGGCTAATGCCGTTTACGAGGGCGTGTATCTGCTCGGGACTTCGCTGGCGCGTCCCGTGATTGCGCGGCGGCAGATAGAGATCGCGCGCATGGAAGGCGCAGACGCAGTGGCGCACGGCGCGACCGGCAAGGGCAACGATCAGGTCAGGTTCGAGCTGACTTATTACGCACTTGAGCCGGACATACAGGTCGTCGCTCCGTGGCGCGAATGGGAGTTCAAAGGACGCTCTGATCTTATCGCTTACGCGGAGCAGCACGGCATCCCTGTCACGGCTACGCACTCGAAGCCTTATTCGACCGACCGCAACCTGATGCACGTCTCTTACGAGGGCGGGATTCTCGAAGACCCGTGGGCGGAAGCTCCTGATAATATTTTTCAGATGACGAAATCACCGGAAGAGGCTCAGGGTGAGGCCGAGTATGTCGAGATAACATTTGAGCGCGGCGTGCCCGTGGCAATCAACAGTCAGCCGATGGGCGCGGTCGCTTTGCTTGAGATGTTGAATCAGCTCGGCGGCAAGCACGGCATCGGGCGCGTTGACTTGGTCGAGAATCGTTTCGTCGGCATGAAGTCACGCGGCATATACGAGACGCCGGGCGTGACCATCTTGCAGGCGGCGCACCGCGCGCTCGAATCCATCACGCTCGATAGAGAAGTGACGCGCCTGCGCGATTCGCTCAGCGTCAAGTTTGCTGAGAGCGTCTATTACGGTTTCTGGTTCGCGCCGGAGTTTGAAGTGATGCGGCACATGATTGATGAGACGCAAGCTAACGTGACGGGTGACGTGCGGCTCAAGCTTTATAAAGGCAACGCGATGGTCGCCGGTCGCCGCTCAACGCGCTCGCTCTATAACGAAAAGCTGGCGACCTTTGAGGAAGACAACATTTATAACCAGCGCGACGCGGAAGGCTTTATCAAGCTCAACGCGCTCCGTCTGCGACTCAAAAAAATGGGGTAAGAGGCAATTAGTTTTTAGTTCTTTGGTCTTTGTGCATCAGGGCGTGAGCCTTCGGATTTCGTTCACGTGCAAAGACCAAAGACCAAAAACCAAGGGAAGAGGTTAAGAATGAAAAGCTCGATTATTGGCACAACTATTTCCATCGGTGTTGTCGAAGCGGACAAGCTCGGCTCGGCGACTTCGCCGCTCGGTTTGCAGAAGACGCTGGCGGTCGTTGACGGGTGCGAAAGTCCGCGCGCGGGTGATTGCGTAGTCGTGCGCGCTCTGACCGACAGCGCGACTTACAATCAGCTTGAGCTTCCGACCGGGAGACTGGCGAAGGTCAATCCGGGCGACGTGCTGGTCGGTGTGCTCGGACGCCGCCGCGCTCTGAAGGGTTTCGTCGGAGACGTGCCGCAGAGCGTGCATGCCGGAGACAAACTTCATCTCTTGAACATGGGCGGCGTGATCGGGTATTGCACCGGGCATCATTCGAGCTTGAGCGATGCCATCAGCGTCGAAGTCATCGGCCTCGCCTGCGATGAAGACGGGCGCGTGATGAACATAGCAGACAGCGCGCTCAAACCCTGCGCGACGCTGGGGCAGACTGCGCCGCTCGTGCTCGTCGCGGGAACATGCATGAATAGCGGCAAGACTTACGCTGCGACCGAAGTTATCAAGCGTGCGACACGCGCGGGCTTGAAAGTCGCTGCGGCGAAACTGTCTGGCGTCGCGTGCCTGCGCGACACGCTCAACATGTCGGATCACGGCGCGGTGGCGACGGCCAGCTTTCTCGATTGCGGCCTGCCCTCGACGGTCGGCGCGGGCGACCTCGCGCCTGTGGCGAAAGCCATTATCGCGCGGCTCAACGAGAGCGCGCCCGACCTGATCGTGATTGAGTTGGGCGACGGCATCCTGGGCGGCTACGCGGTGGATTCCGTTTTCGATGACGTGCAACTCAGAGCAGCGACCGCCGCGCTTATCTTCTGCGCTTCGGATTACGTCGGAGCGTGGGGCGGCATAGAGTTGTTTAAGCGGCGCGGCCTCGCCGTTGATTTAATCGCAGGCTCCGTCACGGATTCACAGATGGGCGAGGATTACATAGAGCGCGAGTTCGGCGTTCCGGCGGGCAACGCGCGCAGGGACGGGGTGCGCCTCTTTGAAATAGTGAGATCGAGATTACCTAAAGCAGCTTAAACAGGGATAGACAGGTTAGGCAGGATGAGAATTTGAGATAAGCAAATTTGAGATTTCAAAATAATTCAAACTTGAGATTTCAAATTACTCAGAGATTTTAAATCTGTAATCTTAAATTTGTAATTTCAAATCTGTAATCTCAAATCTTTTCTATCCTGTGCATCCTGTCTATCCCTGTTAAATTTTTCTTGAGATGAAAAAGATTCAAGTCGGCATCTTTGGCGGTTCGGGTTACGGCGGGGCGGAGTTGTTGCGCCTGCTCCTTCCGCATCCGTTTGCAGAGATCGTGCTGATCACTGCGAATGAGCACGCGGGCAAAGCTGTCGGCGAAGTGCATCGCAATCTTTACGGGTTGACAGAGCTGCGCTTCACGAATGCGCCGGAAGATTTCGATAAGCTGGAAAAGCTTGATTGTCTCTTTTTAGCGTTGCCGCACGGGCAGGCTCTGGAGGTCGTGCCGCGCGTGCCTGAGAGCGTGAAGGTGATTGACCTGTCTGGAGATTTTCGCCTGCGTGATGGAGAGTTGTTCGAGCAATACTACGGGCGCAAGCACACTGCTATGAGCGCGCAGACAGGGTTCGTTTACGGCTTGACGGAGACGAATCGTGAGGCGATTGCGAGTGCGCGGCTGATTGCGAATCCGGGATGCTTTGCGACGGCGACGCTGTTAGGACTCGCGCCTCTCGTCGCAAATAATTTTTTGAGCGGGCGCGTCGTGGTTGATGCCAAGACAGGCTCGTCAGGCTCCGGCGCGAAGGCCGCTGCGAACACGCATCACCCGCAACGCATGAACTCTTTTTATGCGTATAAACCTTTCGCGCACCAGCACGTGCCTGAGATAGAGCAGGAGCTGCGCGCCGTCGGCGATTGGACGAGCGAGCTTGTCTTTATCACACATTCGCTGCCGGTCGCGCGCGGCATCTTCGCAACCATTTATGCAGAGACGCGAGACGAGCTGAATGAGGAAGACGTCCGCGCTCTCTACAAAGATTTTTATCGGGACTCTTTCTTTATACGGCTCGTCGAAAATTCGCCGGACATCAACTGGGTCAAGACGACCAATTTTTGCGACATCGGCTTCGCCGTGCGCGGGCGTCAGCTCGTCGTCTTTTCCGCGATAGATAATCTGGTTAAGGGCGCAGCCGGTCAGGCCATGCAGAATATGAACCTGATGTTCAGCTTTGATGAAAAGACGGGACTGATTTTGACGGGGAGCAATCCTTGATTAGGTCTTGGGTCTTTGTGCTTTGGTCTTTGCACGCGACTCAACCTTGAATGATGAAACTCAAGCTTGATAAGACATCAAAGCACAAAGACCCAAGACCATAAAGAGTATGACACTTGAAGAAATAGCAAAGAGTGAAGAACGGTTTCAGCTTGCGACTTATAAGAAGATGCCGCTGGCTGCGATGCGTGGGCGCGGCGTGTGGCTGTACGCGAGCGACGGCGAGCGTTATCTGGATTTGTATGGAGGGCATGCTGTCGCGGCGACGGGGCACTGCCACCCGCGCGTCGTCGCGGCGATTCAGGAACAGGCGAGTGAGCTGCTCTTTTACTCGAACCTCGTTTACTCGGAGACGCGTGCGCGTGCAGCGGAAAAGCTGGTCTCGCTTGCTCCATCAAAGCTTGAAAAAGTCTTCTTCTGTAATTCTGGAACCGAGGCTAACGAGAACGCGATGCGGCTCGCGCGGCTTGCTACGGGGAGAGAAAACATAGTCACTTTCAGCGGCGGTTTTCACGGACGCACGGCGGATTCTATCAGCGCGACTTTTTTGGGAAAGTATCGCGCGCTCGGTCGCCCGAATGTGCCGGGACATCTCGAAGCGGAGTTCGGCGACATCGCCTCTCTTGAGCGCGTGGCGGACGAGACGGTCGCGGCGATCATGCTTGAGCCGGTTCAATCTATGGCGGGCGTGCGCGTCGGCGTGCCCGAGTTTTATACGGCTCTGAGAGAACTGGCGGACGCGCGCGGCATCGTGCTTATTTACGACGAAGTGCAAACGGGCGTCGGGCGCACAGGGCGGTGGTTCTTCGCCGGAAGCAAGGCGGGCGGCGGCGTTGTGCCGGACATCATCACGCTGGCGAAAGCTTTAGGCAGCGGCGTTCCGGTCGGCGCGTGCCTGACCTCTGAGCAGCTTGCCTCTCAAATTAAAGAGAACGATCTCGGCACGACGTTCGGCGGCGGGATGCTGGCGATGGCGGCTGTGTGCGCGACGCTCGAAGCGATTGAAGCGGACGCGATGCTTGAGAATGTGAGAGCGATTGAGGGTTACCTGCGCGGGCGGCTCGCAAAGATTCCGCAGGTATTGAGAGTGCGCGGGCTGGGCTTTCTGCTGGGTATCGAATTTAAAGGGAAGGCTGCGCCGGTTCATCAAGCTCTGCTTGAGAAAAAAATCATCACCGGCACATCGAGCGATACGCACGTCCTCAGGCTGCTGCCGCCGCTCTGTTTGAAAGCCGAAGAGGTTGATCTGTTTGTCGAAGCGTTGGAAAAGATTTTTTAAGGACGGTCTTTGGAGTTTGTGCTTAGGTCTTTGCACGCGACTCAACCTTGAATGCTGAAATTCAAGATAAGCCGCACATCAAAGACCAAAGACCCAAGTCCAAAGACCGTCCTTTCCTTAATTTCCCGGCACGGGAATGTCAGTGCTCGCGCCCCACTGCTGCGAATAGACTGCACCGTTCGCGCTGAGCATGATGTACCATGCGCGGTTCGTCGGACGCCACACCGCTATGTCGGCTTTGCCGTCCGCATCGTAATCGCCGACAACAGGAATGTCGCCATTTTTACCGAACTGCACCGCCCCGTAATTGGTCGCCGGATTCGTAGACGTATACCAGGTGCCCGTCGAGGGGCGAAAGACAACCATGTCGGTTTTGTGGTCGCCGTTAAAATCGTTCTGTGCGGGGATGTCGCCGTTGGCTCCGAACTGCACGATCAGATATTCTCCGGTCGAACTCTTGGCGACGTACCATGTGCCGTTGGATGGACGCCACACGGCGATGTCGCACTTGCCGTCGCCGTCATAATCTCCGACCACCGGCTTGTCTGTGCTGATGCCGAACGGCTCGATCTTGGCTGTGTTGTCCCCGCTTTGCAGGATATACCAGTAGCCGTTCGACGGGCGATACACCGCGACATCAGCTTTGCCGTCGCCATCGTAATCACCTGCGACGGGAATGTCGCCAGCCGCGCCCCACTGCACGGCAGTGTAGTTGTTGAGCGGATTGTTGTTGTTTGCGATATACCAGGTGCCGTTTGATGGACGAAAGACTGCGATGTCCGTCACTCCGTCGTCGTTGTAATCGGCAGGAGTAATGATGTCTCCTTCCTGACCGAAGCTGGGAGCGTAGGATGAATTATTGAAGTTGTACCAGACGCTCGGGCCGCCGCCCGTGCCCGGACGGTAGACCATGAGGTCTGTGTACAAGTTTCCGTCGAAGTCGAAGAATCGTTTGTACGGTCGCGGGTCGTTCGTGATGCTCGTCAGGCGAGCTAAGACGACATCCGTGGTGGAGGTCTCTGTGTATCCGACCAGAATGATTTTGCCGTCGGGCTGAATGGCCGCTGCCGTGCCGTAAGATTGATAAGGCGGAAAGGCGATGGCCGTCTTGGCTATCAGCACGCCGTTGCTCGTGTACTGAGCCGCGCCGACGGCGGACGTGTCGTTGGCTTGAAACGTGCCGTTGATACGAATCACCGAGCCGACGAGAATGATTTCGCCGTTGCTCTTTAACACAGCCTTTCTTGCAATGGCATTGGCATATCCGGTGACGTTGCTGCGCCAACGCGTCTGCACGATGCCGTTCGCACCGAAGGTATTATCAAGCGTGCCATCCGAATTAAATCTTGCCATCGCAAAGACGCCGTTGCCGTCGATGGAAGAGGAAAAGGTGCTGATAACTTTTCCGTCCGGTTGCAGAGTTATTTTGCCATTGACATAGCCTGTGTAGACGAATCCACCCGTCCCGAACGTCGTATCGAAACTCCCGTCCGAATTGACGCGCGCGAGAAAGTCTCCGCCATCGGGACTATTGCCGGTGAGCAAAACCTTGCCGCCGGGCAACAAGACCATATCGTAGATTTGAGGCGTGCTGGTGTTTGCCCCGATGAGATAATAGAGGATGCCGCCATCGCCGAAAGTCGTGTCGAGCGAGCCGTTGCTGTTGTAGCGGATGAAGTCAATCGCGCCGGGCGAAGTCATCGTGCCTTTGGTAAAGCCCGCGACCAGCAGCTTTCCGTCCGGCAAGTAGACCACAGCCTGCCCGACATCAAAGCTGCCTCCGATCAGATGTTGCGGCGACCCCGTTCGTCCCGAACGAAGTGTCGAGCGTGCCGTTGCTATTCATGCGCGCGACGGCGAAGTCCTGCGGATAAGTGTTATAGCTCGGATTGAGTCCGCCCGCGAAGACAATCTTGCCGTCCGGCTGCAGCAGCACATCATAGACCAGTAGGTTTGAAATCTGAGGGGTAAAAGACGCCGTTGTTGCCAAAAGTGGTGTCTATCGTGCCGTCGCTGTTAAAGCGCGCAGCCATCGGGCCGGCAGCGATGATATGAAAGCCTACGTAAACAGTCTCTCCGGCAATCAGTATTTTTCCATCCGGCAGAATATAAGTTTCGTAAGGGCTATCGTAAAAGCCGATGCTGGTTCCGGCTCCGCCGCCTGAGCCGAAGCTCGTGTCCAGTGTTCCGCCCAGAGCGAAGGTCGCGCTTAGGATGAGCAGAGTCAGTGCTGATAAAAATGAAACACACGTTATCGAGCGTGTCCGACGAGGTGAGCTTTTCATGCTGAGTCTCCTTCTGATTTTAAGCTCCGAAAATCGCCCGGAGACTGACTACGCTGCAATTCAAGTTGTTTGCTATCTCGATACGGCTCAGAGTTACGGCTTGAGCCGTGATGCTTAAAAGCTCGCGCCTCAAGGCGCAACTCTGAACACGATGCATCTTAAATTACAGAACACTAAGCCTAGACGAAGTATGCTTTTCATCTTGACTCTCACCCGACAAAGTTAGATTCCGGTTTTGGTTAAAGCATCTATCGCAGGGGATTGGACGGATACGGCGCGGTTAATTTTTGGCAACCTCTAACGCCGCGCATTCTAGCTCACAGGCATGCGTGAGTAAACCGATTTGCGATACACTAAAGCCTGACTTTAAGAGGTCTCAGAGATTCGATGACGCAAAACTTTCTAACCACAGCAGACCGGACGCGCGACCAACTCGTAGAGCTTATCGAAGCCGCCTTGCGCTTCAAGCGAAATGAGGAACAATCGAAGCCGCTCGCGGGAAAATCCGTCGCGCTCGTCTTCTTCAATCCCTCTTTACGCACGCGAGCTTCGATGCAGGTCGGCATCTACGAGTTGGGCGGCAACCCCGTGATTTTAGAGCCGGGCGGAACGAGCTGGACTCTGGAGCACAGGGACGGCGCGGTGATGGATTCGGACAAGACGGAGCACGTCGCGGAGTTTGTGCGCGTGCTCGGCAGATACTGCGCGGCCATCGGCGTCCGCACCTTCGCGGCCATGAAGAACTGGGAAGAGGAGCGCACAGACCCCGTGCTGCGCGCCTTCGCCGCACATTCGGATGTGCCCGTCATCAATCTCGAATCTGCGATGCATCATCCGTGTCAATCTCTGGCGGACATGATGACCATCCGCCAGAAGCTGGGAAC
Organism: uncultured Pyrinomonadaceae bacterium; assembly: GCA_964246305.1. GTDB lineage: Bacteria > Acidobacteriota > Blastocatellia > Pyrinomonadales > Pyrinomonadaceae > JACMLC01. Next base: position 19,927 of record CAXTPS010000016.1, on the reverse strand, counting down.
GAAACCGAAGCGCGTGCTGCTCACGTGGGCATGGCATCCGAAGGCTTTGCCGATGGCCGTGCCGAACAGTTTCGCGCTCGCCTCCGCGCAGATGGGACACCACCTGACGATTGCGCATCCGCTCCACTATGAGCTTGACGAAGAGTTGATGCAGGGCATTGAGAGCAGAGCAGAGAGCGCGGGCGGAAGCCTTCGCGTCGTGCGAAAAATTGATGAAGCCTTTGATGGCGCGGATGTCGTCTACGCGAAAAGCTGGGGCAGCCGACACTTTTACGGAGACGCTAACAAAGACATCGCCGCGCGCAACGCCTATCGCCAGGACTGGATAGTTGACGAGCACAAAATGGCGCGCACCAATAGCGCGCTCTTCATGCACTGCCTGCCCGTGCGCCGCAACGTCATCGTCACAGACGCGGTACTCGACTCAGCTTCATCGGTCGTGATAGACGAAGCCGAAAATCGCCTGCACGCGCAGAAGGCGATCATGCAGAGGCTTCTCGGAGGCAAAGCTTAAAATGTATCAGGCACGTTTAGACCTCTTGCGCGAAGCTCTGCCGTATATTCAACGCTTTCAGGGCAAGACGTTCGTGGTCAAGCTTTCGGGCAAGGCGACGGAGGATGCTGCGAATCTGGCGTCGCTCGCGGAAGAGCTGGCGTTGATTCATCAGGTCGGGATACGGCTCTCGGTCGTGCATGGCGGCGGCAAGCAGTTGTCGGATTTAGCCCTGCGCCTCGGCATCGAGCAGACGATTATCAACGGGCGGCGCGTGACCGACGATGCGACGCTCGAAATGGCGAAGATGATCTTTGCCGGAAAAATCAACACGGACATTCTCGCAGCCTTGCGTCAACGCGGCGTCGAAGCGGTCGGCCTCTCAGGAGTTGACGGCAACATCGTGCAGGCGCTGAGGCGTCCGCCGAAAGAGGTCTTGAATCGTGAGACGGGCGAGCGCGCAGAGGTGGACTTCGGCCACGTCGGAGACATCGTCGAGATCAACACGCGCCTGCTCTGCGTCCTGCTCGATCAAGGCTACTTGCCTGTCGTCTCATCGCTCGGAGCTGACGCAGACGGCATGGTCTTTAATATCAACGCGGACACGATTGCCTCCGAAATCGCCGTCCGGTTGCAGGCAGAAAAGTTGATATTGCTCTCGGATGTGGACGGCATCTGCCTGCGCGAGGGAGAGCCTGAGACGAAGCTCTCGCGGTTGACGGCGGATGAAGCGGAAGCTCTGATACGCGACGGCACAGCCACCGGCGGCATGATTCCAAAACTTCAAAGCATCGTCACGCTGCTGCGTCGCGGAGTCCGCAGCGCGCATATCATCAACGGCACTTTGCGAAACGCGCTGCTCTCCGAAGTTTTTACGGATGAAGGCACGGGGACGATGATTATCGGTTGAAGAAATTCATAGGGATGGACAGGATAAAGAAGATTTGAGATAAGCAAATTTGAGATTTGAGATAAGCAAAACTGAAATAAGCAAATTTTGAGATTTGTTATTCGAGATAAGCAGGTTTGAGATAAGCAGGTTTGAGATTTGATGAAATTTGAGACGAGCCGATGTGAGATTTGAGATAAGCAGGTTTGTTTTTTGAAATCTCAAATTTGCTTATCTCAAATGTTCATCCTGTGCATCCTGTGTATCCCAGTTTGAATTCTTATGTGTTAATTTAAGTGTATGAAAGAAATCGTCATCATCGGCGGTGGGTTGGCCGGAGTGGAGGCTGCGTGGCAGGCTGCTGAAAGCGGCGCGCGTGTGCGGCTTTATGAGATGCGTCCGGTGCAGCAGACGCCCGCGCACAGGACGGATAAGCTGGCGGAAATCGTCTGCTCGAACTCGCTCAAATCGGACGAGCCGGGGAGCGCGCCTTACTTGCTTAAAGAAGAATTGAGGCGCGCTGGTTCTCTGGTGTTGGAAGCCGCCGCCGCGACGCGCGTGCCTGCGGGCGCGGCTCTCGCGGTTGATCGCGGGAAGTTCGCGGAATACGTCACCGAAAAAATCTCGGAACATCCGCGCATTACTCTCGTCCGCGAAGAGGTCACGCGCGTGCCCGACGGAGAGATAGCCGTTATCGCAACGGGGCCGCTCTCGTCCGAAGCTCTGACGGCGGACATCATGCGTTTAACGGGTGATGACCAGCTCTACTTTTATGACGCGATTGCGCCGATAGTCGCAGCCGATTCGATTGATATGACGGTCGCGTTTATGGCTGCTCGTTATGACAAGGGCGGCGACGATTACGCGAATTGTCCTTTTGATAAAGAAGAGTACGCGCGCTTTTACGAGGAGCTGATTAACGCCAGGAGCGTGCCGCTTCATCGCTTTGAAGAGACGCGCTGGTTCGAGGCGTGCCTGCCGATTGAAGAGTTGGCGCGGCGCGGCGTGGACACTTTGCGTTACGGACCGATGAAGCCCAAGGGACTCACAGACCCGCGCACAGGGCGCGAGCCGTATGCAGCCGTGCAGCTTCGTCAGGAGAATTTGATGGCCGACGCGTACAGCCTCGTCGGCTTTCAAAATCATCTCAGATTCAGCGAACAGGCGCGCGTGCTCAGGCTGATTCCGGGGATGGAGCGCGCGGAGTTCTTGCAGTATGGACAGATTCATCGTAATACTTACATCTGCGCGCCGCGTGTGCTGCTCTCGACGATGCAGATGCGCGAGCAACCTTTAGTCTTTTTCGCAGGTCAAATCAGCGGCGTCGAGGGATACGTCGAATCCGTCGCGACGGGCTGGCTGGCCGGAGTGAACGCGGCGCGGCTGGCCTCCGGAGAAAATCTTCTCGAAGCTCCGCCGAAAAGCGCAATGGGCGCGCTCTGTCGTTACGTGTCGAGCGCGAAGACGAATAATTATCAGCCTGTCAATATCACTTTCGCACTGCTTGAGCCGCTCGCAGAGGAACACAGGCGGCGCATCAAGCGTAAACGTGATCGTCATCAGTTACAGGTCGAACTTGCATTAAAAGAGTGGGACACTTGGCTTTACACAAATACGGACAAACAGCCCGCGCCGCCGCTCGCGGCCATCGGCTGACATCGCATCAATCTCAGGCGCGCGTGACTTTCAAGCTTTTTCTATACGGCGCGCTCATCGCCCTCGCTGTCTCCGCTTTCGCTGAAAATCTTTCGGCGCAATCCGGTCGCTTGAGAAAACAGCCGTCTGCGACTCCGACCAATACCTCGCGCCCGAAGCCAGTCACCACTCCGCAGCCGACGCCCGCGCCGACTCCAACGCCGGAGAAGTCCACGACGACAGGCGCGCCCGGAGCGGCGGCGACTCCATCCGACTTAGAAGAGATAGACCCGGACGACGTGGTGCGAGTTCAAGCGAACCTCGTGACGATTCCGGCGTCGGTCGTTGACGCGCAGGGGAAGGCCGTGACCGATCTCAAGCTCGAAGACTTTGAGCTGCGCGTCGAAGGCCAGCCGAAACCACTCAGCGACTTGAGCCACGCAGAGACTCCTGTCCGTATGGTCCTGCTCTTTGACAACAGCATGAGCCTGCGCGGGGCGCGCGAGTTTGAGAAGCAGGCGGCGATGAAGTTCCTGCGCCGCGTCCTGCGCCCGATAGATCAGGCCGCCATTTATTCGATCTACACTTACCCGATTCTGTCGCAGCCCTTTACCAATGACGTGAACACGCTCGTGCGTACCATCGAACGTTTCCCCGTGCCGGAGGACGGCGCGACCGCGCTCTTCGATACGATGGTCAAGGCCGCAGACCTCTTGCGCCCCTTTGAAGGACGCAAAGTCATCGTCATCGTCTCGGACGGAGCGGACACTGTCAGCGAGCTACAGGATTTCGATAACGTCTTGCAACGGATGCTGGCGGTTGATTGCCAGATTTACGCTGTGCAGACCGGACAGAGCGAGAGCGCGAATCTTTATAATCTGGTCGCTTACAGGCGGCTGCAGGAATTTACGTCGCAGACGGGCGGAGCGGTCTACGTGCCGAAAGTAACGAGCGATCTCGATGCTGCTTTCGAGCAGATTGCCTCAGACCTTTCGCAGCAGTACGTCCTGAGCTACTATCCGAACGAAGACAAGCGCGATGGACGCCTTCGCACCATCTCATTAAAAATCAACAAGCGACCGAACCTGCGCGTCCGCGCACGCAAAGGCTACTATCCGCCGAAAGGATAGTTGGCAGTTAGCAGTTGGCAGTAAAAGCAAGTGAGTCTCACGAACATTTACGCGTAAACGGAAAGCTTGCTAAACTTCAACTGCTTCTTTCTGCCAACTGTTAACTGCTAACTGCCAACTTTTTTTATGGAGCCTCTTCTCGCACAGTATTTCGAGCACCTGCGTTATGAGCGCAATGTGAGCGAGCACACGTTGCGCAACTACGCGAGCGACCTCGGCCAGTTCCTCGATTACATCGCGCCTGCGGACGCGCAGACGGGCGCGCGGCGCGAGGTGGACATACATCAGATCGATCACATCACGATTCGCGAATGGCTCTCGACCCTACACGCGGCGCAGAAAAAAAAGACCTCTGTGGCGCGCAAACTCGCAGCCCTTCGTACCTTCTTTCAATTCCTCGTGCGCGAGGGCGTGGTCGAGCTGAATCCAGCGCGGCTCGTCTCGACTCCGCGCCTTGAAAAGAAGCTGCCGAATCATCTCTCGGTCGAAGACGCAGTGCGTTTTATCGAAACGCCGGACATCGAGACAGACCTCGGCAAGCGCGACCGCTCAATCCTCGAACTGCTCTACGCGACGGGCGTGCGCGTCTCCGAGCTGACGAAGCTTGATCTTGGCGATATAGATTTTAGGGGCAAGCTTCTGCGCGTGACGGGCAAACGGCGCAAGCAGCGCATCGTGCCGTTTGGCGATCCGGCCTTGCACACGCTCCTCAGTTACATGACCGTGCGCAATACTTTCCTGCACAACGCGCCGCTCGCGGACAGAGATTCGCAGGCGGTCTTCCTGAATTATCAGGGCACGCGCATCACCACGCGCTCGGTTGGAAGGATGGTTGATAAGTACATCTCCATCTGCGCCGGGATTCACAACATCAGCCCGCACTCGCTCCGCCACTCGTTCGCCACGCATCTCTTAGACAGCGGCGCAGACCTACGCGACATACAGGAACTCTTAGGCCACGCACGTCTTTCGACCACGCAAATCTACACACATGTCTCAATGGAAAAGTTGATAGAGGTCTACGACAAGTCACATCCGAAAGCTTAGAAGATAGTTCCGAGTTCCAGGTTCCGAGTTAAAAACTTTGTCTTTGACTTGGAATCTGGAACTCGGAACTCGGAACTTCAGAGCGTTGGATTATCGCCCTCGCCGCTGCTGGCTTCGAGAGCGGTCTGGCATTGCGCGTCGTAGCGGGCGGTGGGGACGGCTTCGAGACGACGCTCGTCAATCTCTTTGCCGCAACGCTGGCAGATTCCGTAAGAGCCTTCTTCAATTCTTAATAGCGCCTGATCTATATCCGCGATCATCTGCGATTCGCGCTCGCCGAGCCGCAAAGCAGTCTCCTGCGCGACATCCTGCACGGACATGTCACCGGCATCCTTGACGCCGTCGTCGTTCGCCTCCAGCGCGTTGGCTTGATCTTCTCTGACATTCTCCGTATGCCTGCGCAGTTCTTCGGTCAGCAGGCTGCGAAAGTGTTGCAGCTTCTTCTCATCCATAAAGCACCTTATTTCCCTTAAACCTGATTCGTTATAGAGCGAGCCTTAATTATAGCTTGAATCTCGCTGAAGAGCGTAACGGGGCGGAAGTCGCTTGTCACTACAGACAATAAAAAGCCCGTCACTCAAGACAATAAAAAGGCGGCCAGAGATTTGAGTCTCTGACCGCCTTTGCCTGTGCGGGCAACATGATTTTGTTCAAGCTGCTCGCTGTTTCTTCGCTACTTCAGTGCGTGTTGAAGTGAGCCGGAACCGTGTCGCCTGTCGTGCCAAACGAGAACGACGAGTTGCCGCCATCGGATGAACGACGCCAGTAGAAAGCTCCCGGCGCGCCCGAACGATACACAGCCATGTCCGTCTTGCCATCACCGTCGTAGTCGCCCTGAGCCGTGATGTCAGTCGAGAGTCCGAAGGTGGTGCCGGTCGCCGTGCCGGTGCCGCTGGCGCGGACGAACCACTGCAACGCACCGCCGGAAGAGCGTGCGACCGCCAGATCAGTCTTGCCGTCGCCGTCATAATCTCCGGGCACGATCATATCCGTCGTGTTGCCGAAGAGCAGGCTGGTCTGACCCGAGGTCGAGTTCTTGAAGTAGTAGATGGCCGCGCCGCCGCCTGAATCGCGCTGGACGACGAAGTCATACTTGTGGTCGCCATCGTAATCGCCCGGAACAGGCTTGTCGCCGAACGTGCCCCAAGGGTTATAGATGATCTGACCGGACTGCGCGCCCGTGCTGGCGCGATAGTAGAAGTAACTCTGCTGTCCAGACGTAGCTCCCGCGCGGTAAGTTGCGGGATCAGCCTTGCCGTCACCATCGTAGTCGCCCACCACGGTCGGGTCATCACCCGTCTGTCCGAACTGGTCTGACCTCAAAGTGTTGTTCGAGCTTTGCAGGATATAGAAGCCTGCGCTGAACGGTGCGCCCGGTCGCCAGACCGCGATGTCCGTCTTGCCGTCGCCGTCGAAATCGGCGGGCGTCAAAACGTCCGTGGTCAAGCCCCATTGCTGCGTCTTCGCACCAGCCGTTGACTGCTGTATGAACCAGATGTCATTGCCGCCGCTGCCGCGAACAACCGCCGGGTCTGTCTTGCCATCGCCGTCAAAGTCTACGACGTGCTGCGGGGTGGTTGCCGATGGAGCATTGATTGTTAGACTCCATCCGCCGGAGATCGCTCCGTCATCGCCGCCCACAAAGTCTACGACGTACAAGTGCCACACGCCGTTCGGATTCGTTCCGCCAAACACGGAGCTGAACGTCGCCGTGCCAGCTCCCGCCGGTCCCGGGTTGCCATAAGTCGTGCCCGGTCCGGGCGCAGGAAAAGCGTCTCCCGTGAAATAGGCCGTCGGCTTATAAGTGCCTGCTGGCCACGCAGCCGCATCCGGCAACACGGTCGCTCCCGTATCGCTCAGCGTATAAGTGACGTTGACCTCATCCGGGTCGTCTCCCGCTCCGTCCTGAATGAGCAATGCGGCTCCGGTTGGTCCGACCAGGACGATGCCGACATCATCCGGAAATGTATGCGAGAAACCGTTGAGCGTGACCTGCACGCTGCCCGGCGTCGCGGGGATGCTGGTGCCTAAGCCGCTGACCGTGATATTAGAAGGATAAGGCGTCGCAACGTCGGCGTCGTTAATGGTAATCGCCGTCGCATTGGTAAAGACCGCTTGCGGCGAGTCGTTTTGATCGTTATTGGCAGTCGCTTTCCGAAGAGAGCCAGATGCCAGCAGGGCAAAGACCAGAGCCACGGCCAGCGTGCCGATGAGCGGTCTAGCCAGACGCTTAATTTTCCTCGATAGGGTTTTCCGTATCATCATCTCTCCATTGTTAATGGCGACTGCAAAAGCCGCCGCGAGGTGAAAGAGTTAACATGCCGGTCAAGCTTACTGTTTTTAGAAAAGATATTGACGGCAATGCACCAGCTAATGAAAAACTTGCTACACACTACGGGAGAAGTGCCGCAGCCAGAAGCCCCCTGACGATTTGCTTAACGAAGATCGGCGGGGCTGGAGCCAATTCGCCAACTGTTTTTTTGGCGCAGCGAAAGAAAAGTCTTGTGACTGAAATCAAATTTGTTGGGAGTTAAACCCTGAAACCTCAGTATGCAAGATAGGATCGCTGCCGGAACTCCCAAAGACTAGCTAATCGGGCAGAGAAATGTCAACTCGGATGAGGGATTTGTCCGGCCTCTCAACTTCTCTTCAATACTCCTTGAGGAAAATATTCGGCTACTCTTCGCCGCAGATGATTTGAGCCGCGAGGAGCGGGATCATCAACTCGTGATGTCCGGTGATGGAATAGCCGCGCCCCGCGCCGTCTGCCGTCGGGCGGCGCACGACGTTTGTGAGCGGGCGATAGGATTGTATGAAGTCGAAGTTGGCGGTCGTGAAATCTCCGAGCGGATGTCCGAGGTTGCGCACGAGCGTGACGGCTTTCAAAAAAACTTCGGGCAGCACGACCGCCGAGCCGACGTTGAGATAGACGCCGCCGCCGTCCATGCGCCGCACGACTTCCGCGAGCAGGCGAAAGTCGGTGTGCGTCGTCTGTCCGAGAGCCGCGCCGTCCGCCGTCGGATGAAAATGCGCGATGTCCGAGCCGATGGCGACATGAGCCGTGAAGGGCTTGCGCATCTCGTAAGCCGCGCAGAGCAGTGAATAATCTTTATGCGGAGGATCGAGCGCGGTGAGAGCGCATCCCATCGCTTCGCCAAGTCCGATGTCATCTCGCTGACCCATACACGCCGCGTCGTTCAAAAGCTTGCCGGTCTCTTCCGCCGCTCCGAACGCGCCCGCGCCGAGACTCGCATCCACATCTTCCGAAGTCGAGCCGACCATTGCGATCTCCGCGTCATGCACCAGCACGGAGCCGTTCGCGGCAATCGCCGTCACAAAACCCCGCCGCATGAGATCAATGATCACGGGCGCGAGTCCGGTCTTGACGACGTGGCCGCCGATGCCCCAGATGATCGGCTTCTGGAGCTTCTGTGCGCGGCGAATCTGCGCGGAGACTTCGCGCAGACTGCGCACCGCCAGAATGTCCGGCAGCTTTTTAAAGAAATCTTTGAGCGAAGAGTTTTGCGCCAACGCACTCGCAAAGTCCTTCACCGTCACCTTGCTCGGACGCGAGGCGAGCGGATACGTGCTCACATCTTCAAGGCTCAACGGCTTCAAATCATCTTCGTAAATTGACACCTTAATAGTTGACGCTCCTTAGCTATGATGACGCAGCAAGTATATCACGCGATCTTCTTGCTCTTGTGCCGTGTCGTGTGGCGAGCGTTGCGCGGAATCAAAGGTATTCAAGATCAATCAGGTCTTTGGGGCGACCAGAAGACTGTTTGTTGCGCTTCAATAGCTCACGCGAGATGATCGGGATTGGCAAGCCGTCAAGCTCTCCGATTTCGCGCGAAGACCATGCTTCCTCAAAAGTCACACCGGAAATGGCAGTGATGAGGTCAATCCGGTTGGGCGGCACGCCGAGTTGTATGATTTGATTTTCAGTCGTGAAAAATTGCGCGTTGAGACCCGTATCTTCGAAGCCGAAAAGCCGCAATGCCTCTGCCAGCCGCTGAGGGTCGTCGCCGGAAATATCCACGAAGAAATCAATGTCGCCGGTATAACGCGGATAGCCGTGATACGCTACAGCGTAGCCTCCGACCAGAACATAGCGCACCTCAAGAGTGTTTAGCAATTCGATAAACTCTCTTAAATCCTTCTGTAGCTTCATGAGCTTGCGTGGTTTGATGTTGCGCGATGAGAGTTAACAGAATGTCCAGCCGCTCTGCCGGAGAGAGCGAGCGGTAAAATCGTTTGTCGTCCTCGTCGGCTTGGGAAAATGAATTGAAGAGCTTAACGACCTTTTCCATACTCTCTATTGTAGCAATGAGAACATTGATTATGCGAGAGCGTGAGCCGTAAAAACGAAACCGGTTACTAAGCAATCTTCTTGTTCTTGTGCCGCGTCGGTTGGCGACCGTTGCGCGGCGTCGCGGCGTGGCCGTTGAGGAGCGGCTTGAGGGCGTGGCCTGTGTGCGAGCGGCGCGTGTGGGCGATCTCTTCGGGCGTGCCGTGGGCGACGAGGCGTCCGCCGTGCGAGCCGCCTTCGGGGCCGAGGTCTATGATATGGTCGGCGGTCTTGATGACATCGAGATTGTGCTCGATGACGATGACCGTGTTGCCGAGTGAGACGAGGCGTTGCAGCACATCCAAAAGTTTATGTACGTCCGCGAAGTGGAGGCCGGTGGTCGGCTCGTCCAGTATATAAATAGTTCTTCCGGTGGCGCGCTTGGATAATTCTTTGGCGAGCTTGATGCGTTGCGCTTCGCCGCCGGAAAGGGTCGTCGCGGATTGTCCGAGCTTGATATAGCCGAGTCCCACATCAAGGAGCGTTTGCAGCTTCTGCTTGATCTGCGGAATATTTTCGAGCAGCGGCAGAGCCTCTTCGACCGTCGTGCCTAAGAGGTCTGCAATTGATTTGCCTTTGTACTTGACGGACATCGTCTCGCGGTTGTAACGCGCGCCGCGACAGACATCGCAGAGGACATAAACATCGGGCAGAAAGTTCATCTCGATGCGCTTCATGCCGTCGCCCTCGCAGGCTTCGCAGCGTCCGCCCTTAACATTAAAAGAGAAGCGACCGGGCTTGTAGCCGCGCTCTCTCGATTCGGGCAGCATCGCGTACAGCTCGCGTATCGGCGTGAAGAGTCCGGTGTAGGTCGCGGGGTTCGAGCGCGGCGTGCGACCGATGGGAGACTGGTCAATCTCTATCACTTTGTCTATGTGTTCGAGTCCGTCAATCTCGCGGAACTCGCCCGGCTCCGTCAGTGAGCCGTAGAGATGACGCGCCAGCGCGCGATAGAGTATGTCGTCAACTAAGGTTGACTTGCCTGAGCCTGAGACTCCGGTCACGACCGTCAGCAGTCCGAGAGGGAACGTGACATCAATGTCTTTCAGGTTGTTGGCATGCGCTCCGCGAACTGTGATGGCTTTGCCGTTCGGCACGCGACGCTCTGGAGGCACGTCAATCTTCATCGCGCCGCAAATATAAAGACCCGTCACAGAGTTCGGATTGCATGAGACTTCGTGCGGCGTTCCTGTGGCGACGACTTCGCCGCCGTGCGCGCCCGCGCCGGGGCCGAGGTCTACGACGAAGTCCGCGCGATTGATAGTCTCTTCATCATGCTCGACGACGAGCACAGTGTTGCCGAGGTCGCGCAGAGCGCAGAGCGTCTCAAGGAGTTTTTGATTGTCGCGCGGATGAAGGCCGATGGATGGCTCGTCCAAGACATAAAGCACGCCGCGCAGTTGCGACCCGATCTGTGTGGCGAGCCGTATGCGCTGGCCTTCGCCGCCGGAGAGCGTAGCGGAGGGACGGTCGAGCGTGATGTAGCCGAGTCCTACCTTTTCTAAAAAGCGAAGGCGATTTCTGATCTCTCGCAGGACGAGTCCGGCGATCTGTCCTTCACGGTCGTTCAGTTTTACTTTATCGAAAGCCGCGACGGCATCTTCAATCGGCATCGAAGTGTAATCCGCGATGCCGCGCCCGCCGAGCTTGACGGCGAGCGATTCCGGTTGCAGGCGTCGGCCATGACAATCGGGGCAGGTAATCGGCGAGACCATCTCTTCGAGCGCGAGGCGAACCTTTTCGGAGGGCGCGTCGTTCATGCGTTCGCGCAGGTGGCGGACTGCGCCCTTCCAATCGCTCTGGTACGTGTACAAGCCCTGACGAAAAGTCACTGGCACGTCGAGGCCGTGAAAGAATGCGTCGCGCGCCTCTTTCGGCAATTCGATGAAAGGCATGCTCGCGTCAATGTTGAAGTGCTTGACGACGGCGATGAGCGCGCTCCTTAAATATGCCGCGCCCTGCTTGTCGTCCGCGCCCATGAAAGCGATTTTGTCGGAAGGCTCGGTCGCGTCCGGAATAATCTTCGCCGGGTCAACTTCGAGCACAGTGCCGAGTCCGTGACAACGCTTGCACGCGCCGTAGGCAGAGTTGAAAGAGAACGAGCGCGGCTCTAAAGGCGGGACGTTGATGCCGCAGATGACGCAGGCCATGCGCTCGGAATAGAGCTTCTCTTCGCCGTCAACGACCGCGACCAAGACCGCTCCGCCCGTCAGCTTCAGAGCCGTGCGGACGGATTCCGAAAGACGCTCGTTGATGCCCGGCTTGATTAAGAGGCGGTCAACGACCGCCTCGATAGTGTGATTACGACGCTTGTCAAGACGTATCTCTTCGTCGAGCGAGATCAGCTCTCCGTCCACACGCGCGCGAAGAAAGCCGTCCTTCGCCAGCTTCTCAAGCTCCTTCTTGAACTCGCCCTTGCGACCGCGCACGATGGGCGCGAGGATCATCACGCGCTCGCCTTCGGGCAGCGCGAGCACGCCCGTCACTATCTGCTCGACGCTTTGCCGCGTAATCTGCGCGCCGCAGTTGTGGCAATGCGGCTGCCCGATGGAGGAGAACAAGAGGCGCAGATAATCGTAAACTTCCGTCACCGTGCCGACGGTCGAGCGCGGGCTGCGCGAGACTGTTTTCTGTTCGATGGAGATGGCGGGCGAGAGGCCGTCAACCGAATCAACGTCGGGCTTTTCGAGCTGATCCAAAAACTGCCGCGCGTAGGCCGAGAGCGATTCGACGTAGCGACGCTGGCCTTCGGCGTAGATCGTGTCAAAGGCGAGCGAGGATTTGCCGGAGCCGGAAAGTCCCGTGATGACCGTCAAGCGGTCGCGCGGAATCTCGACGTTGATGTTCTTGAGGTTGTGCTGGCGCGCACCGCGCACCGTAATGCGATCAATTGCCATGTGCCTGTAAATATTCTGCGCGACCTACGGATAAGAAAATGTCTGGGCGCAGAACCTACGATTGTAGCCGAGCCGCGAACGTCCGGCAAGTTGAGTGGAAATTAATCTTGATTTCAATTGCCGCGAGTGTATAATCCGCGTGTCTTGATTAAGAAACGCGCTCTCACGGCTAAGCCTCGAACCAGCAGTTCTTTCCTTCTTTCGGCACGTTTTATCAAGAACCCAATTGGCTGCGTCGAGTAATTGACAGCTCTGTGCCGTAACCGGCATCTCTGCAAAATCATCCGGTCTTAAGAACGTCAATCAGGTTTCTCAGCAAGTAATCATTCACGCTTATCAACGAGTTGTTTCGCATATTGAACCGAAGGAGGCCACATGAGCGAAGAAGCCAACGATTCACACTCAACCGATACGAACCGGAAAAACAGAACCGACAAGGCCGCTGAAATGAGTCAGGAACATGAAAGCTTCTTTAAACGAGTCGGGCGGTGGACAGTGCCGGAGTATGCGAAAATATTTTTCGATGGCTTATATAGTGAATATCGCGCGCTGGCAGCGGAGGAGGGAGATGAGAAGTTAACTAAAAACCTGGTCGCGCTTGCTCCGAGGTTGGAAGCGATACAGATGAAGCGACAGCGAGGTTCTCTGAGTTGGAATGACGTGTATGAGTTTGATCTTGCACTGCTGTCAATCATGCCTGCCAGCGACTTGGTGCGTAAAGCTTATGATATGCGCGCCAAGTACAGAAGCATCGCAGGCTCGAAAGATTATGATGCTTATATCGCTTCAAAGCCGCCTGACCTGACGGCAGTTGAGAGTCATGCTCAAGCTCAGTCGCCGGACGCGCCCGTCGTCACAGTAGAGGCTTTGCGTTCAGACACCAGATATTTATTGAAGCAGTTTTATTTGTACTATGCCTTCCTGCCGTATCGCGAAGGCTTCCGCGACGAACTCACACGACGCGCTAGAAATACGACCTTCATCATTATCGGTGTGATCGTGGCCTTAAACGGCTTAGGATTTGGTATCGGGCGGATTTTCAATGCGAATTACGGTCCGGTGGTCACCGTGGTGATTTTTGCGGGAATCATGGGCGGGTGCGTCAGTATGCTGCAACGTATCCAAAGCGCGCCGAGCGAGGGAGACGCGCTCTACAATCTGGCGGCGTTGTCGCATGGCTGGAAAGGCATCTCTCTATCACCTTTATATGGAGGCATCTTCGCCACACTACTGTTCATTCTGTTCTCGGCAAACGTTCTTCAGGGAACGATATTCCCTGTGATAAAGACGCATAACCCTCTCAGCGCCGATTCCAAAAATAAAAATGAAGGAGCGCAAAAATCGCCCAATTCAAATAGTAACCCTGAGAATAAATCAGGCCAGACCACAGGCAACAGCAATAATTCTAATACGAGCCAGAACACGTCTTCCGAGCAGACGCCATCACCTACGCAGTCTGTCCCGGCTACATCGCCATCGCCATCACCATCGGCCTCACCTTCGGCATCGGCATCAGCATCGGCTTCGCCATCCATCTCTTTTAATAATTTTTTGGAGGAAACCTATCCTGAAAACGGAGTCAGCTATGCCCTGTTAATAGTCTGGTCTTTCATCGCAGGCTTTGCAGAGCGTCTAGTGCCGGACACGCTCAATCGTCTTGTGACCAAAAATCAATCCATTCAGGGAACGAACTCATAGAATAAAGCTCAAGGTTCCAAGTTCCAAGTTAAGAACCGGTCTTTGACTTGGAACTTGGAACTTGGAACCTTGAACTTTGAATCCTGACGCCATACACTCCGAGCAGTCAGACAGCTACGGGGTTATGAAAAGCATTTTGCTTTCGTATCCTGTGAAGCAGCAGAGGCGGCAACGGGCGTGAATCTTCCAAACACATTGACCATCTCGCGTATCTTCGTGGTGCCGCTGCTGGTGGTCGTGTTGCTGACGCCGTTCTCTGAAAACTGGTTCGGCGTGCCGCGCCATATCTTCGGCGTCGCAATCTTTCTGGCCGCAGCCTTCACGGATTATCTGGACGGGCATCTAGCGCGCAGCCGCGATCAGGTCTCGCGGCTCGGCAAGCTCTTAGACCCGATTGCGGATAAGCTGCTCATCTCAGCCGCGCTCATCTCCTTAGTCGAAAACCGGCTCGCTCCGGCGTGGGCTGTGGTGCTTATCGTGGGGCGCGAATTCGCAGTGTCCGGACTGCGTTCGATTGCGGCGGCAGACGGATTCGTCATCTCTGCCTCGCGTATGGGAAAGTTCAAGATGCTCGCGCAGGTCGTGGCGGTCGCGCTCCTGATTATGTCGAGCGCGGCAGGGCATCCTCCGGTGACCAACTTCGGACAAGCCTTTCCCGCGATACAGTTCTGGACTGTCCCGGAGCTGCGCGCCGCCCTGCAACATCTTTTCGGCGCGGGCGCAACGACCGGGGATGATTGGCGCGTGCTCCTTTACACACTGGGGCGCGCAATGCTCTGGGTCGTAGTCCTCTCGGCCTGCGTCTCGATGTACGGATACTTCCGCGCTTTCTATCAAGCGGTCGTCGGGCGCGATCAATCGGAACGCGAAGCCAAACGCGCAGCCGCTTCCGCACAGGCCGCGACGGTCAAGCAATAAAAGCTTTAAGCAGAGTGAGAAGTTTTAAGCAGAGTGAGAATTGGCGCGGGCATGATTGCCAACTGCGCTTTCTCAATAACCCGGAGCGTAGGCGGGCTGCCTGTACTCGCGTTCACTACTCTCGCTTGGATAGTTCTGCTGATAAGGTGGCAATGATTCCAGGGGTGGGTCGAAGGCTGTGGCGGGCAGTCCGCCTTTTTTCGCGGCGCGAATCACTCCAGTCTCGGAAGTATAGAATGACCTGCCGCTCCTGTCCGAGTCCTTCATCGGAGTCGCCAGAATCTGATAGGTGATACCGTCGATTTTGACATCGAAGACGTAGCCATTCCTCACGCCGCTTTCGAGCTTACGGTCGATCAAACCCTGTTCGATGAGTTGTTGCAGCGTGCCGTATTTGCCCGCGCCAACGGTAGCCTGATAAGTGGCTTCGGCTGAAGATAGTGTTCTGAGAGTTGAAATTGCAGACCCTTCGTTGGCCGCGCGACGCGAGGCTAACAGATTTGGAATCGCAATCGCTATCATCATGGTCAGCGGGAGAATCGAGAAGACCGAGAGTGAGATGCCCGCAATCGCAAAGCCCTGTCCTCCGTACTGCATCGGAGAGTTTTTGGCTTTGACGAGCGCGACGATGCCGAAGATCAGGCCGAGCACAGAACCCACTCCAAACAGTCCGCAAGCCACAATGCTGACAATGCCTATGACCATCGAAGCGATGGCGAGCCCGGTCTGCTTCGGGACATCCGCGTAGCCCGCATAGCCCGGATAGCCTGCGTAAGCAGCGTTCTGATAATAGCCACTCTGCTCGCCCCATCCCGGCGCGGCCTCCCCTTGAAAGCCATATGCATTTTCGTTCCCGTAACCGTATGCACTTTCGTCCTCGTAGCCGCTTTGTTCCCATTGATTGGCTCCGGCGACGTTGGCTCCGTTGATAGGCAGACGGCAACGCTTACAGGCTTCTGCGGTCGCCCAGTTGACGAGGCCGCACTGCGGGCATTTCATGCTGTTCATGCAAAATTCCTTTTTCGAGTGGAAGTGAGTCGAGCTTGCACTGGCGAGAGGTGAAAAGGGAAAGGCGTTTGAGCCGCAAGCAGAGGGCGTGGCTTGCGGCTCAAAGCTCTGTTACTGGACTTCGACGAAATCGCCCGTGTGAATTTCCTGTGCGACTCGCGTGATGACTGCTGTTGCCGTGCGCTGCTGCACGCTCAGGATGACCATCTCGCCGACTATTTTGCGCGGCATGGGCGGACGCCTGTCCTTAATCTTCGGCGTGGTAATCATCGGGCCGTAGATGGGCGTGTCCGTGTGTTGGACGCGTTGCGCCTTGTTGGAAAATTCTCCGCCCTTAAAAGTATCGCTCTGAAAACCGTCGTTGGCGCTGGGCGTAATCTCTTCGTCACGAAAGTCCGTGATGTTGCCCTTGCCGAGCGGACGATAGACCGTCAGGTAGTCGCCCGGCTTGACGTTATCCTCTGTGCCGAGGTCTATGAAGACGACCTGATCTCTCGAAAGCATCTCGCGCGTGTCGCGCGCCATCACGATGCGCCCTTTCTGTTTGCCTGTCGGGTCGGCAAAGCGGTCAAGGTTCTCTTGAGGACGACGCAAAGGCGCGACGCGTTGCGGCGCATCCATCAGTAAATCTCCCAGCAGCAGGTTGTCGCATGATGTTGCGACCTCTGCGAGCGAGACCTGACCCTGGACACGCAGGACGCGCAGGCTTCCGACCTCCTGCGTGTAGACGCCCAGATACCCCTTCTTTTTCGAGAGCTTCGATCTCCACTGCCCGCGTGGGCGAATCACTATATATTCCTGCCCGACATGAACGCCCTGCTGCGCCCCTGCGTTGATGTACACGTAGTCGCCCTGCCCGTAGATGCGTTTCGACTGCTCTTCCAAGCCGCCGACGATCTGCAAGTCGTTCGGCGCGGGCGCATATTGTATAAATCCTGAGCAGTAAAGATTGGCGCTGCCCGCGACAGACTGCGCGGCTTGCCCGGGAGGAAGTATGACGGACGGCGTCGCTTGCGGCCTCGGCCTGCCACGACCGGTTTGTGCGCCAGCCGAATGCAGCAGCCCGCATGCACACAGCATGAGCAAAGCGGCGAAGCTGCGATAGAAAAGATGATTGATCCGCACGAGAATCTCCTTTGGCGTTCTCTATGGAAGAACGGCACAGATAATTTGTTGGTCAAGCTAATGGTTGATCGCTGCCTCAGGCTAAAGCGACAACATTTTGGGTAGAGTGTGGAAGTTCAGGCCGACTGAAAAGCCACCAGAGCTTTCGCGCCGCCTGTGGGCAGTTTCCATCCTACTGCGCGCGGGAGAGCCACGTCAACAAAAATTTTATACATAGTTTAACAAAAGACATTCGCCGATGCCGAACATTCTCTGCAACTTGCGTTCAAGGCGGGGCAGTTGGTAGTATCCAATCACATCTCTGGACAACCAAAAGTTGCCCAAGCCCTCTCAAGCCGGTGTAGCTCAGGGGTAGAGCGGCAGTTTTGTAAACTGCGGGTCGGGGGTTCAAATCCCTCCACCGGCTCCAACGGAATCAACAAGTTAGGGCAGCCACGGGGCTGCCCTAAGTTATTTAGTGTGCCTATAGTGTGCCAAATTTGGCGAGCAACACAAGCGCAACCTATTTATAGCAGTAAAGCTTGTTCCGATGGAGATGATCCTATAGTCATAAAGAGAGAGTCCGCTATTCCACAAAGAACCTTTTATGGAATTGACCATGCCGCAAATAATGATTGAGTTTTGCCGTAGATTACAGTAAAAGTAGCTTGTTGCTTAGCGAAGCATGTTGGCGGCCTCATCCACTAGGCTCACACAGATTTCCAATCAATTGACGAAGCCCGGCAGAGAGGCGGCTAAATCGGCGTAATTCAACACGGCGATTAGTACGTATGCTTGCAGTTAGGTTTTCTTCTAACCATAAGGAGATAATGTATGAGTCTTAGCTGGACTTTATCCATTTCTGATCTTTGAAAATAAAACGGAAGGCCGGTAAGCTTGCGACCACTCCGCCAAGAGAGGTCTTTGATGCTGGCCATGCCTTCCGAACTGACAAGCCTGATTGTAGCTTTCGCTCCACTCTTTTCCAAGCCTGTTTGGGCGCATGCCCAAGTGCTCATCCAAGGCGCGTTGCTCTCGCCAGCTAAACGCACTATCACTTCCGCCTTGCGCGTCATGGGGTTGAGTGACGAGAAGCACTTCCAGAACTATCATCGCGTCTTGAACCGTGCCGTGTGGTCGAGTCTTGCCGCGAGCCGGATTCTGCTCTCCTTGCTGATTGACACCTTTGCGCCAGAGGGCGTCTTGGTCATGGGTCTCGACGATACGATTGAGAGACGACGCGGGGAGCAGATCAAGGCTAAAGGGATCTATCGTGACCCGGTGCGCTCGTCTCAAACACATTTTGTCAAAGCCAGTGGCTTGCGCTGGTTGTCCTTGATGTTGCTCTGTGAGATCGGATGGGCAGGACATGTCTGGGCGTTGCCCTTTTTGACTTGCTTGTGTCCTTCGGAGCGATATTACAAAGAGCGTGGACGCCGACACCAGAAGTTGACAGAGCGCGCACAGCAGATGCTCCTGTTGGTCAAGCGGTGGCTGCCACGACGTCAGATAGTGGTCGTGGCTGACAGCAGCTTTGCCGCTTTGGAACTGCTTGAGGCTGTGCGTCAAGAGGTCTGTCTGATCACCCGCTTGCGACAGGATGCGGCACTCTTTGAGCCTGCTCCGGCAAGGAAGAGAGGCCAGAATGGGCGACCGCGCAAGAAAGGGGCACGCCTGCCGACGCTCAAACAAGTGCTGGTTGACGGGGCAACTCTGTGGCAGGCTGTGACGCTTGAGCGATGCTATGGTGCAAGCGCACGCAGAGTTGAGATAGCGACGGGAACTTGTCTCTGGTATCACGCTGGGATGCCGGCAGTACCCATTCGCTGGGTCTTGGTGCGTGATCCGGAAGAAGAGTTCGAGGCGCAGGCGTTCGTGTCTACAAACTTGGAGGTCGAACCACAGCAGATACTGGAATGGTTTGTCAGGCGCTGGACAGTGGAAGTGACCTTTGAAGAAGCGAGAGCGCATCTCGGCGTGGAGACGCAACGCCAGTGGTCGGACAAAGCGATTGCGCGCACCACGCCGACGCTCTTTGCGCTCTACTCGGTGGTGAGTTTGCTGGCGGCACACTTGATCGAGAAGCAAGAACTCTCGGTGCGAAGTGCGGCGTGGTAGGCCAAAGAGAGTGCGACCTTCTCGGACACAATAGCGATGGTGCGGCGTTACTTGTGGAGCCATGACTATATTTCAATGTCGGGTAGAAAAGCCGACATGATAAAAGTCCCGCGCTCATTATTAGAGCGCCTGACGGACACGCTGTGCTATGCAGCGTGAATGGATAAAGTCCAGCTAAGACGAAATACAAATTACTAAATCCTATCTCTCGGCTCGTTAAAGACAATGACATCAAACATAAAAAAGATTGGTTGATTTGCTTTACCAGCGTACTCCTTACCGAAGCCGCATCTAGACTCTCCAGTTCTTATCAAACAAGAAAGACGCGAGTTATTTATGACGAAGGATTTGCTAATAAACATTTAAGGGAGTTGAGCTTTGATCCGAGGGCTGACTTCTTACGCCAGATAGCTATCGGATAGGCGCGAGGTTTTTGAATCATGGCTCTCCGGTTGAAGCATTACTCTGTGCTTCATCGGGAAACAGCTAATTCTCACATAACTGACAGGGAGCACACTCTTCTTTATGTCAATGAAGAACAATCTCATCAAGGTTCAAGTGTGGAATTCACTGGCGGAATCTTGTATTGGTCAGAAGATCAGTTATGTAGACAATCCGATCCGACTACCTCTACCTTGT
>CAXTPS010000015.1:0-108515 GCA_964246305.1 uncultured Pyrinomonadaceae bacterium | reverse complement strand
CTTCCAGGGCTATCCGGTGGACACCGAGGAACTGGACGCCGGCCGCTGGTGGCGCAGGACGCTGAGCACCCGCCGCATGGTGCTGGAGTACTGCAAGTACCTGGTCATCCTGATGCGCGAGGCCGTCCTGAGCCTCGGCCCGCAGCCGATCACCGCCGAGCCCGCCGCCCCGACCCCCGCCGCCCGCGCCGCCGCCGCCACGCCCGCCTCCACCGCAGCCACGACCGCCTCCGCCGCCGCCCGCTCCGCGTCCGCCGCTTCCCTGTTGCTGACCGGAAGCTGCCGCGCCGCTGGGCTTTACTACACCGAAGCCGAACGTCCTGCTGACGCGCATGTTGACCGTGAAGAAGGCCGGGCCTTCGCCAAAGTTGCGCGGGATAATCTCTTCTCCCGGCGCGGGCGTCAGGTTGAAATTGCCGAAGCGCGTGCAACGAATATTCGGCGCGTTGCAGTCCGCTCCCGCAGGTGCAAACGAAGGCCGCTCTGTAAACTGCGCGTCGCCGTTCCTATCAGCTCCGCCCGTCGTGATATTGAAAGGCCGCCCCGAAGAAGCGATGACGAAAGGATTCAGGCGAAGCCCCCACGGCACGCCGAACGAGCCGCCGAGAAAGAGCCTGTGGCGAACATCGAAAGATGCTCGCCCGTACTCCGTGCTCAAATCATAAGTGTTGGCCGGAAAAGTCTGCGGCCCGTCCGTATCTCCGTTGACTTTGCCGAGCACATAGGTGGCAAAGAGCGTGAAGTTCGGATTGAGACGATTGTTCACGTTGATAATCAACTGGTTCTGATTGAGCGTGCCGGTTGATTCGTACTCGTAATAATTGTTGATGTTGCCGAATGGACGAACGCCGCTGTTGGGCACGAGCGGATTGAAGGTTCCGGGCAAGGGCGTGTTGATGTTGCGTGCGCGCAGAACATGCAGCGTGCGCGAGCTGACAAACGTAGTCGCCAGAGTAATCCTGTACGGAAGCTGCCGCTCGACGCTGACCGCCGCCTGCATCGTGTATGGAGCTTGCAGGTCGCTTGAGATGAGCCTGATGGTTTTCGGCTGCCCGAACGCGCTCAGTTGATCCACCGTCGGCAGCGTCGGGAATTGATCGAGAATGTTCGCGCCGTCAGTGGTAAATGAAGAGACGACAAACTGCGACTGCGAGTCCGCGCTTCCGTCAAAGCGATTAGTTGCGAGCGTCAGATTCTCGCCGAAGCGGTCGTAGAAAATGCCGACCCCGCCGCGAACAACGGTCTTTGGCTGGCGCGCTCCGCCTGCTCCGGGCGACCACGCGAAGGAAATGCGCGGAGCAAAGTTAAGATGGCTTTTGATATTGCTCTGCGTTTCGTAGCGCAGCCCCGCGCTTAAAGTGAAGTTCGGGAGCACGCGCCAATCGTCCTGTATGTAGCCGCCGAAGTCTATCTGAGTTACATCAGCCAGTGGCTCGCCACCGGCAATCGAGACCTGCGACGCGCCCCCACCTAAAGCACGTATCTGTGCCGGCGTGTTGCCCAGTTGCTGGAACAAGAGCGTGCGGCGGTAACGCTCAAGGCTCGTGATTCCGACCAGCACCGGCTGACCCGTTCCCGGATCAATGACCACCTGATTATTAGCGTCCAACTGCGGGGCTATGCCGCCTATAAAAGTAAACGTCCCGCCAAAATTGTTCTGCGAAAAATCCTTGATTCTCACGCCGCGCAGACGACCGCCCGCCTTGAGCGAGTGATGCCCCATAATCCACGACGTGTTGTTCTGCAACTCCCAGCGGTCTTCGTTATTAAACGAAAGCCCGACCTGCGAGCCGCCGCCGATAAAAGCGTCGCTGACGACAATCGTCGGGACGGTGTTGTCGCCGTTCGACTGCGTGCGCCTGCGTATGAATTGGAAGCGCGTTTCGTTGACGACCGTCGGTGACAGCACAGCCGTCTCGGTCAACTGCAAAGTGTGCTCGGTGCTGGCAGAATTATAGGCTCTTGACGGCAACGAAAAGCTGCCCACGCCCGCGTTCTGCTGGCTGGTGCGCGCGTAAGTGTAACGCGCGACGAGCGTGTTGGCCGCATTCAACTGGTAATCAAGGCGTGGGCTAAAAGTAGTGCGGCGCGATGGCGTCAGGACTGCCAGACCGAACGGCACAGCCGGAGCGTTCAAGTTATTTTGATCGAGTATCAAAGCGTTGACGACCGAGTTGTCATCAGTCTCGCGCCGCTCGAAGTCCAGAAAGAACGAGGCTTTTTTAGAGATGATAGGCCCGCTCAGATTACCGCCATACTGTCTCGATTGAAACGGCGCGCGGTTCGCTCCAAACGGATTACGAGAATTGAGACTTTCATCAGTAAAATTCAGAAAGACCTGCCCGCGCAGTTTATCCGTGCCGGGCTTGGTAAAGATTTCGACGCGCCCGAATCCGAGTCGGTCATATTCCGCCGAGAAAGGATTCTGGTTGATGCGAATCTCGCGTATGGACTCTTTCGGCGGCAGACGCCCACCCGTGAATCCGTCTATGAAAAACTGACCGCCGTTCGGCCCCGCAGACGGGCCTGCCAGAGCTTGGAGGGCTGCGGCCAACTCGTCCGGGTCGTCCGGCAAAGAGTCCAAATCTGCGCCGCGCAGGACGAGCGCGCCAGCGTTGTTCTCGGGGTCTGTGCTGACAGGGCTTTCGGCGGCGACAGTCACTTCCTGCTTTTCAATCGAAACGCTCAGAGTGACTTTAAGCTGTGCGCGCTGTCCGGCAGTGATCTCGACTTCAGTGTTCTCAAAAAGCGCAAAGCCGGGAGCGACTACTCGCACGATATATTTTCCGGGCGCAAGACCGTTCACAACATAGTTGCCGTCGTTATCCGTGATGGCAGTCTTCTCAACGCCGCCCGCGTCCACAGCCGTCACGGTCGCGCCGATAATCAACCCGCCAAACTCGTCCACGACCTGCCCGCGCAAACTGCCCGCAGACTGCTGCGCGAAAGCGGAGGCCGCGCACAAAATAAAAGCGATGCTAAATAGAAGGCTTCTCAAGATTACTTTTTGAAATAAGTGCATGAATGTTTTCCTTGGGAGACAGGAGACAGAAGATAGAAGTCAGAAGGATAAGGCTGAAACCCGCTTTTATTCTGACTGCTGTATTCTGTCTTCTGTCTCCTGTCTTCGGTCTTCTGTTCTCAGGGTCCCCCGATGCTATCGAGTCCGGGCACGTTGAGTGACGGACTCTGCCCGCCCTGTCCTGCCGGGCCTTGCGCCCTTGTCATTAAAGCTTCGATGCCCGCGACGAGTTTGATCGCGGTCACGCGCGTTGGATCAACGCCCGTCGTGCTTGAAACGGCGATCACATCGCCCTTCTTCAAATCGCTGATGGCGACCGGCGGCAGACGCTCAAGCATCGCGTCGAAATCACGACCACCGCCGCCGCCATTACCGCCGCCGCGTCCCTGTCCGTCGCCCGCGCCTCCGCCCTGAGGCGGCCTCTGGCCACCGCCGGGCGCGCCGCCTCCTGCCGCGGCTTGGGCTTGTCGCTGAGCGATCATCGCCGCCATCTCAGGCGGGATGCGCCGCATCAACGAATCTTTATTGACGACTATGGTGACGGGCTGATTGGTCTGTAGGTTGTTGATAATTATCTCATTCGTCGCGGCATTGACGGCAGTGATTGTGCCGCCGACCATGCGGAACGAGCCGGAGACGACCTCTTCCGGAGTAAAGCGAGTGTTGTCCGCGCTCTTGTCGCCGAGCGCACGCAACTGATCGCCGACCTTCAGTTCTGCGAATGAACTCGGCTTGGCGTCGCTGAACTTCACGGAGTCGGGAGCGTAGCGGCGAAAGTCTACTTTGTCGGAGGATGCAATCGTGATGGGACGCTCGCCGCCGGGGGCGCGCATCATCAGATTAATCTCTTTGGTCTCGGCATTGAGCGAAGCTACGCGACCGACGATGCCGCGCCGCTGCCACTCCTGACGGTCGTGCTCCTGCTTCTGTGCAATCGCTGCCTTCGTCATCAAAACCACGCGCTTGGCAGGCACGGATTTTTTGTCATCCGCCACGCGACCCTGCGCGAGAACGCGGTCACCCACGCCTATGTCAGCGAGCGTCGCAGGCTCTGCATTCTTGAGCGAAGTCTCACCGGGCAACACCTTTTTATATTCGGTCTTGGCATCGAGCACGACTGTGATGTCGCCGTCTTTCGTCTTGACAATGATGCGATTATTCGCGGCATCAACCACCGTCACATCGCCCAGAGCAAGGTTAGGCGTGATGCCTACGTTGAGCGCGCCGGACTGCGCGGCGGGCGTCGCACTTGGAGTCTGGGCTGAGGCCGTGATCGCGAAAAGAGCGAGCGCGATGATTAAAAAGAATGTTTTCATAGCTGTTACTTTATTGAAGACTCGAAGCGAACGCGAATGTCAGATTTTTATACGCTCCTAAAAGAGATAAGGTTGCCTTAGATGCAGGCCAAAGCGCTAATAGCTGCCCGCAACTGTCCTTATTGTAAAAACACCGCGCAGGGAGCTTTTGGGACAGAAATCCGCACGCATTTATTAGACGCCGCGCATGTCGCTTTGGTTACAGAATTGAAGTTTTTCCTGAGAGTTTTATGTGAGAGCAGTTCACCGCAGAAATGCAAAAGAATGCAAAATTAAAAAGCTGGATGGGATTTGCATTTTACATTTTTAATTTTGCATTTCTTAGGCGGACTGCTTCCAGCCGAGGCGATAGCGTGCGGTGAGCGTGAGGCCGAGACTCGTCACCATCAGCAGCGCGACCACGGCAGGCCAGATGTAAGGCAATGAGAGAACGAGCGTCCAAAAGCCCGCGCCCATGAGCAGCGCGACCGTTTCGGAACGCTTCCCTTCGGCAAACAAGAGACGATGTAGCAATCGTCCGGTCGCCGCGTGAATCACCACGCGCCCGAAGATGTATGCCAGCAGCATCAGCAGCAGAGCCATGATGCCGAGCACGACGCCGACCGGCACGGGCAGAAAATGCATGCACGCCACCACGCCGAAAGTACACACGATGACGCCCAGACATCCGATGACCGCGACGCGCATGTTGGTCAAACGCAGCCTTGCGACGGCGCGGCCGACCGCGCCCGGAGTGACCGCCGTCAATGCCAGTGAAACGATGAACCAGAACAGTATCGCCAGCAGCCTTTGTCCCAGATAAGCCACAGACCATTGCGGCGTGAGGAGCGAGAACGGATTGCGCATCATCTCGCGCAGCTCCTGCTCATAGCCAGCATACATGATCGTCATGCTCTCAGGCTGACGCGCCGGAGCATTTTTTCCATGATGATACGCGCCGCCGAAGACGAGCACGTCGCCGCCGATATACGACCCATCGCGTTGAATCACAGAGCCGCCGATGGCCGCGACATCGCCTTCGACGCGGCCTTCGACAAGGACATCGCCGCCGAAAGCGATGACGCCTTTTTTAATCACGCCGCGCACTTCGACCGAGCGACCCATCCCGAACACATCGCTCTCGCTCACGCCCTCGACCACGAGCGGAGCCTTATCATCGGGACGCAGCAGAGTTCCCTCTTGGGCGTGCGCGGCCATCGCGGCGAAGAGCAGCGCAAAAAGAGCCGCCGCCATTTTCCAGACGACGGGCGCAAAGCGATACTCACAGGGCATGTCCAGCGAAAGCTGCATCACAATCTTTTGTTAACCGTGGACGCGGACTAAAAGCTTCGAGTGCCTTTCCAGTCATGCGTGCGGTGATACCGGACTATCAGGCGCGGGAGCAGGGCGAGCGCAATCAAGAACAGCAGGGATGCTGCGAGGCTGAAAGGATTCGACTCGAAGATAAAACGCCTGCCGAGCGCACGCAGGATGACGGCCAGCCCGGCTCCGGCATCATAGAGCGCATTCCAAGCGAGTCCCAGCAGGCTCGCGGCAAATCTTGCGGCGGCTTTAACGGGAACGAGCACGGAGGAACTGAGGCTCGCGCCGAGCAGTGCGAAAGTTATTAGCGACAACCCGGCGCACCAGCGCAGGGCGCGTCCGTGTTCCGCACGCAGCCGGACTCCGCTCATATCGCTTTCGGCATGTGTCGCCACGACCCGCGCAAAATTTCGCGGCAGAGCCAGAGTCGAATCATCCTCACCGAACGCGTAATCGAGCGCGCACAGCAGACGCCTTTGCTCATGCAATTCCTGAGCGCAGTCATGACACGCTTTGAGATGCGCTTCAAAAAGCGTAACCGCCTGCGCGTCAAGCTCGCCGTCAAGATAAGCGGCGATCTCTTCGCTCCGGCAGCAATCTACGTTTTCTGAAAGCATGTCGCTCAAGATTTTTTTAAGCCTCGACTCAAACGCTCGTAATACCTCTTTGCACAAACTGCTCGCGCATCATTTCGCGTGCGCGGAAGAGGCGGTTCTTGACCGTGCCGAGCGGCAGGTTCGTCACCTCCGCAATCTCGTCATAGCTCAGGTCGTGCGAATGGCGTAGCAGGATCAACTCTTTGTAGGCGTGCGGAAGCTGGCTGACGACTGCTTCAATCTCCGCGCGCCGCTCACGTCTTTCGCTCTCCTGTTCGGGCGTCGGCTTCTGGCTCTTGATGGGCAGTTCGAATGTCGCGCCATCCACTTCGGTCGTCAAAGACTGATCGCGCGTCGTGCTGCGCCTGAGATGATCTATCGCGGCATTGTGCGCGATCTTATAAATCCAGGTCGAGAATTTGAATTCGGAGCGGTAGCGAGCCAGCGAGCCGTAAACTTTGATGAAGACTTCCTGCGTGAGATCGAGCGCGGCGTCGTAATCGCCGACCATGCGATAGACGTAAGCCGCGATGGGTCGCTGGTAACGACGGACAAGCTCTTCAAAGCTCTCTTCGCGCCCGACGACGGCACGCGCCACCAGCTCGCTGTCGGCTATCGCACTCAGTTTATGTACGGAGATTGCGTGTGCATTCATGCTCATGATGCTCTGGTCTTACGAGGCTGAAAAGGCAAAAGTTTCAAAGACGGGTGACGGGTGTCAGGTGACGGGCGCTGATAAAGCTTTCGCTTTCTGACACCTGATACCCGCCACCTGTCCTAACCCCACGCGAGAGTGGCGAGACCGGCGGGCGCTGCGATGGCGTCAAAGCTGAGTTCGCCAACGGGAAGCCGCAGGCCGACATCGGGCGCGGTCAGAGAACGCGCTTCCGTGCCCAGCGTCTCGTTAATTAGATCGCTGATGGTCTCAAGCTTAAAGCCCTTGCCGAAGACCAGATACCGCTCGAGGCTGCGAGACGAGGGCTGCCCTGCGTCAGATGTCTGCAAGCGGTCGCGGTAAAAAAGCAGGAGGCGATAAAGCTCGTCCGCGCGGTCTTCGTCCTCACACAAAACGGAGCGCATGATGAGCGGCTGCCCGCCGCGCAGCATGACCGCTGTAAAGCCTTCCGCGTGTGAGCTGATGAGCAGCGAGTCCGCCTCGACACGGCCTCCGTCGCCTGTGCGCGCGAGCCAGCGTTCTTCGCCCGCGTGTCTGGGCAAAATCAATCCGGTGCGCCAGCCCAGCGACTCGAAGACGCTCTCGTACTCCGCCAGCACATCAAGCCGCATCCCTACCGCCAGATAACGCACGCGCCCGTTCGCGTCCGGCGCGAGCCGCTCGCGCGCCACACGCAATTCCTCGAATGTCGCGCCGAAACCGCGCTCGGTCTTCCAGCGCAGGACTTCTTCCAGCTCGCCGCGTGATGCGGGCGCGGTTTCCAAAGTCATAATGACGGCGCGCGTCGCTGCTTCGGGCAGGGCGATAGACCAGCGTTGCTGTTTCTGCAATCCCGCGCTCGTCACAAGCTCGGCCAGCGCGTCCGCCAGCTCCTCCATGCTCGAAATGTTCGTCTCGTCAAAACCCGGACGCAGCAAACTCTCCGGCAGCGTGATGGTGGCGGCGCGGCGCAACGAGAATTGTTGACGCTGGCGTTGCAGCAGCACAGCCGACGCGCTGCCGCGCTCAAGGCCGATAGCCGCCATCGGCAATCGCGGGTTCACAAGCTTTGATAAAGGATTCATAAGAAATTTTGGATTTTGGATTTTGGATTAAACGGTTGACGAAAGTTGAGCTTTTCAAAATACTGCTTCAAGCTGAAGCAGCACGCCAATCCAAAACCTAAAATCCAAATTGAACTACCATTCGCTGTAAGGAGTGCCTTCGGTGGAGGTATCCGTCGAAAGACTGTGGACATCAATCATACCCTGCTCACCCTCTCTTGAGTTCGGGTCTTCGCCGGTGACGACGTTCCACGTTCTCTCATCGGTCATCGGGTCGAGCGGAACCTCTCGCATGTAATTAGCAGACACCAGATCCTCGAGCGACTGCGGCAGCTTGCCTTTGTCCGCGGCATATTGATCCATCAACGTACGCATCTTGAAGAGGTCGTCTTTGAGAACCGATTCACGCGCATGCACGACGCTGCGCTGGTACTGCGGCAAGGCGACCGCGACGAGGATGACCATGATGAACATCACGATCATCAGCTCAAGCAAAGTAAACCCGCGAGAATTAGTTGGCAGTTGGCGGTTGGCAGTTGGCAGTGAAAACCGCGCTACGGCTTTCCTGCTTTTGTCTGCCACCTGCCAACCGCTAACTGCTAACTGCTTTCTACCAATCACGATACTTCTCTCCATTCAAGGCCGTGCCCTCAGCCTTCGAGCGCACATCGAACACATTCTCTTTGCCCCACGATGTCGCATCCGGCGCGTCGTAGCATGAACGCAACTCCCATTCGGCCTCGCCCGTAATCGGGTCAACCGGAATCGAGCGCAGGTAAACTTTTTTCTTCGTGGAGGTCGCGGAATTAGCGTCCGTGATGCCCTTGTCGCCATCCAATCCGATAATCTTGCCGTTCGCAGGTCCCTGCCCTCCGCGCAACGTGACGTTGACCCCGTTGACCAGCGTGTCTAAATCCGGCGGATAGCGATCCGGATTATCAACCGTGAAGATTTTGCAGTCACTGATGACCACGTGGCTGCGCGGGTCAACCGGAGCTTGAGCTTGATTCGGATTTCGCGAATCGCCCGCAGCCGGATTGATTGAAATAATTCCCGTGGCGTCGCCCGTGCTGCTGGCGGTTGCTCCCGAACACGGGCTGCCGATAGTGTCTTGATGAAACTCTCGAATCGCCTCACGCATCTCTCGCAGTGTCTCGTGCAGCCGCTGCTCGCGCTGTCGCCTGACGGACATCTTGACCAGCGGGACGACGCTCAGCGTCATAATCGAAAGCACGGTCAAAGTAATGACCAGCTCAAGCAACGTGAAACCGCGAGAATTAGTGGGCAGTGGGCAGTGGGCAGTTGGCAGAGAAACACAGAGTCGCGCTCGGCTGCTCTTTCGCGCCCGCCGCTTACTGCCAACTGCCAACTGCCGACTGCCAACTGCCAACTTCATGCCGCTCACATTCCTTCTTAACATTTACTGCTTGATGATGACTTGGCTCTGGACGAGTTGCAGCGTGATGTTGCGACCGTCCGAAGCGATCAGGTGCATATTATCTTTATCGAAATTGATCGCGCTCTCGCCCGTCGCCAGAGCCTCTATGTCTACGAAGACGAGGACGCCCGCGCCCGTCATCGGCGCGCCGGTCGGCGGCGCGATGGAGACGAGCAGCACGCCGCCCGTGACCGATTGCGTGATGTTCGGCACGTTCTGCTGGCCTGCGAACAGATTGCCCGTCGCGACGTTATGAATCGCAACCGTGCGCGGGTCGAAGCGGAGCGTGACGACCGCGAGTCCGAGCGGCGCATCGGTTTTGAGCACCAGCGCGAGCCTGCGTTTTTCGCCGATGCGCATCTCATTGCGCTCTGGAATCAGGCGCAGCTCGGCGGCGCTTCCCAGCACGGCCTTTTCGATTCGCTCGGATGAAAGCATACGCGGCGGCTCTTCGACCGCGACGTTCAAAGCCTGCGATCCGGCTTCAACGCCGGGAGCAAACGACAACGCGGGTTGTGTCCCTTTCGTCCTGAGCAGAGCCGACATGGCATCGCTCGAACGCGGCAACGCGGGCGCAAGCACGGCGGGGCTGGCCTTAAGTGTGTTAGCCGAACTGTTCGACGTAGGCACAGGCACGACCGTCTTCATCTCAGCGCTCGTCGGAGATGCGCTTCCGTTGTTTGACGGAACATCTTTCGGCATCAACTCTTTCGGCGCAGGCACATAAGTCGGAGGCTCTGTCGCTTCCACTTCTCTCGTGCTGACATCTTTCGCGCTCACGCCGCCCGTCGCGCCGGCATCTTTAGCAGACGCCGCTTGCACTTCGGTTTTCGGCGCAGGAGTTTGTGCGACCGTGCTGTTCTTATTTGAAAGAGAACGATTCGCAGCCAACTGCTCTTCGCGCTCTGCGTCCTGAATCATCGCTTCGAGTGAGCCTTGCGTCGGCGTCTGCAAAGTTCCGCTCGGACGCACGCGCTCGTCTTCGGGCGTGACGGCTGGGGCGCGCAGGACGCGCGGCGTGACCGCGATCACGATGTCCGTCTGCGCATTGTCGCGCGTCGGGGTTGAAAAAAGTCTGCCGAGTATCGGAATCAGACCGACGAGCGGCAAGCCCTTGCGCCCGTTCGAGGCTTTGTCCTGTGCGAGACTGACGAGCATCATCGTGCGATTGTTCTGTATGCGCGCCGTGCCGGTAATCGTGCGCTCGATAAAGGTCGGCGTCAGGCTCGGATTAAAAACATCCTTGGACTCGATGGACATCTTGACCTGCACGTCCAGATTCGGAAAGACCTGCGGCGTAAACTTCAGGGTCAAGCCCGTCGGCTCGTAGTTGATGACAGGGAAACCCTGATTGCCAAAGACGCCGCCGCTGCCGATGTCGCTCCTCGTTTTATCCGTCGTCACAATCGAAGGATAAGTCTGCGCCGTCTGGACGGGCACGCGCTGTCCTATGCGCGCGCTCGATTCCTCGCCCGTGAAGGCGTGAATCTGAGTCGAGGCCAGAAGCTTCGTGTTCGACTTTTGCTGAAGCGCGCTGATGTTTGAAGCCGGAATCAGCAAAGCTGAGCCGAGAGCTGTGGCTGGCGAACCGCTCAACGCGTTCGTGACCGCCGTGCGACTGCCGCCAATCGTAAAGATGCCGCCGCTCGTGCCGCCCAGAGCGGCGAGGGATGTATCCGTGCCGACCTGATTGCCGAACTGCATCAGGTCTGTGCGCGAGACCTCGTAGATGTTGACATCCATCACGACTTCGGCGCGGTCCTTATCAATGCTGGCGATAAGCTCGCCGATAAGCCCTACGTTCTCCGCCGTGTCGCGCACGGTCAGGCTGTTGGTCGCTTTATCCGGAATCGCAATCGTCGGCGGACGCCCGGCCTGCGCCGGAATCGCCTGCTGAATCAGACGCAAGGCATCCTGCGGGTCTGCGTTCGCCAGATAAAAGGTTCTGAGGACGAGCTGTTGATATTGTGGGCGGCGCGTCTGGTCTGCGACGAGAATCGTGCGGCGGTTCAGCTTTTGAAAGAACAGGTTCTCCTGCAAGAAGAGAAAATCGAGAGCCGCCGCCGTCGTTACATTCCGCAGGTTGATGTCAACCGTGCGCGGCTGGCGAAAAGATTGCGTGTCGAAAACGACGTTGAGATTGAGCTGCTCTGCGAGGCTGCGTATGAAAGCCTTGAGATCGCCGCTGTAGTTGATGATACGTAGCTGCTCGGAGCCGGTCGGAGTCGTGGCCGGAATCTGCTCTTGCACTGTGCCGCGACGCGTGTTGCCAGAGTTTGGTTGAGACGGCGTCGCGCCAGCTCCGCTGCCATCCTGCTGGTAGGAAGGCTGGTATGAAGTCGGGGCGACTTTCAATCCGTTGCCGTTGCCGCCGCCGGAGTCTCCTGCTGCCTCGCGGTCGGCCTCCTTCTCATTCTGCAAGCGCAGCATCCGCTCCATCTCGGACACAGCTAACTGGTTGACCGGATCATACCCGTACGCCTGTCTGAAGGCGTTATAGCCCCCGACGTAATCATGCTGCTCCGCCAGCGCACGTCCCTGCATCATGTACTGCTGCGAAGCGTTGAAGAGGGCGCGGCGATAATGCAGTTGATACTGCGCGTCGGCAGGGTCTGCGGCGACGGCCAGCGCGTACTCCTGTGCAGCCTTGTCCCACTGCTCCGCGGCCTCGAACTTCTCGCCGCGTTTGAAGTTCTTCTCGCCCTTCTTGGCAAACACCGCGACCGGCGTGAGCAGTAAGCAAAGCGTCACGAAAAGCGCGACAACCGAGCGCGCATGTGTAGCTGATCTCATTTTAAATCTCTTTTGAAT
Source organism: uncultured Pyrinomonadaceae bacterium (assembly GCA_964246305.1). GTDB lineage: Bacteria > Acidobacteriota > Blastocatellia > Pyrinomonadales > Pyrinomonadaceae > JACMLC01. The sequence continues at coordinate 96,311 of CAXTPS010000015.1, read as the reverse complement.
TAACTTAAATTAAACCCGCAACAGCTTTGAAGGCTGCCGCACCCCTCCAGACAAATCCGACGCCACCGACCTATCGGGTAACACGCACAGTCATCAGCGCAGTTCCCGAAAAGCAGTTGGCAGTGGGCAGTTAGCAGTTGGCAGTAAAAGCTTAAAGACTGCCGGTAGTTTCGTCTTTGCTGCTAACTGCTAACTGCCCACTGCCAACTACTCCGGAATTTCTTCCACGAAAGTCACGCGATTGATTTCGTGCAGCGTCGAGATGCCTGCGAAAACTTTTTGCAGCGCGGAGTCGCGCAAGCCCGTCAAGCCTGCGGATTCGGCAGCGCGCCGGACTTCAGAGCCGGGACGACGCTCGACGATCATCTCGCGTATGTTATCCGTCAGGTCCAGCAACTCATGTATCGCCGTGCGACCGCGATAGCCCGTATGATTGCATGCATCGCAGCCGACGCTCATATAAAAGATGCTGTTCTTCTGCTCTTCCGGCCTGAGGCCGCTCTCGCGCAGCTCCTGATCCGTCGGGCGATAAGCGCGCTTGCACACGGCGCAGAGCATACGCACCAGCCTTTGCGCGAGCACGCAGTTCAAGCTCGAAACGAAGTTGTACGGCTCGACGCCCATGTTCAGAAAACGACCGATGACATCAATCACGTTGTTGGCGTGAACCGTCGTGAAGACGAGGTGGCCGGTCAGGGCTGACTGAATGGCAATCTGCGCGGTCTCTTCGTCGCGGATTTCGCCGACCATGATCTTGTCCGGGTCGTGGCGCAGTATCGAACGCAGGCCGCGTGCAAAGGTCAAACCCTTCTTTTCATTAACCGGAATCTGCGTGATGCCGTGCAGTTGGTACTCGACGGGGTCTTCAATCGTGATGATCTTGTCTTCTTCGTTTCTGATCTCGTTCAGAGCGGCGTAGAGCGTCGTCGTCTTACCCGATCCGGTCGGGCCTGTGACGAGCACCATTCCGTAAGGCTCCGCGATGTAGCGGCGAAACTTTCTGAGGTCGTCTTCGGAAAATCCGACGACATCGAGCCGCAGGTCTTTGAACTCTTCGTTGATCTGCTCTTTATCGAGGATACGAATGACAGCATCCTCTCCATGCACGGTCGGCATGATCGAGACGCGAAAGTCAACCGTACGTCCTTTGTAACGCACGCGAAAGCGTCCGTCCTGCGGCACGCGTCTCTCAGCGATGTCGAGTTCGGACATGACCTTGATGCGCGAGATGAGCGTCTGATGATAAGCCAGATCAATCGGGTCAACTTTGGCGTAGAGCGCGCCGTCAATTCTGTACTTGACCTGCACTTCCGTATCGCGCGTCTCGATATGTATATCGGAGGCGCGCGATTCCATCGCGTTGAAGACGATGGTGTCTACGAGCTTGATAATCGGCGACATGTCCGAATCGGTCGCCAGCCGGTCGAGGTCTAAAATCTCTTCGCCCGCCTCGGTCTCTTTGACCAGCGAGATGCGAAAGCTTGAAGCAGCTTCCTGAAGGACGCGCTGTGTCGCGTCTCCCTTGCGAAGCACTACGTCTATCGCTCCGCCGGTCGCCACATGCGGCACGATGCGCGCTTTAAGCGCGCTCGCCAGCTCGTCCAGCTTTTCTAAATCAGACGGGTCTGCCATCGCCACGTGCAGGCGTCGCCCTTCACGGCGAAGCGGCACGAACTGGTTGCGCAGCATCAGGTCAACCGGAATCTCCGCGAGCAGCGCGTAATCAATCGGCGATTCGCCCGTCGGCGGCAGCAGGTCAACGTAAGGCAGGCGATAACGCCGCGCCAATTCACGCGCAGCCTTCACCTCCGGCGGCTCGTGATCGCCCGGCAAAGGCAGCAGCTCGTCTTCGAGCGAGATGGGTTGCGTGGTCTCGCCGATGGCCGAATAACTTTCCGTCAGTTCTTCTGTCGCTTCTTTCATACTTAAAAATTTAAGTGGCTGCTAACGGGGGGAGATAAATTTTCACAGCAGAGACTAAGGAGACGCTGACCAATGTGAAAGTAAGATTTAAGATGCCGTGTGCCTGCTTCATGGTTTTCTCTGCGTCCCGGTTTCTTCGGTTTCTTCGTCGTCAAATCTCTTTCGCAGCTTATCGTCCAGCCATCGGGCCGGACGAGATGGACTGAATAATCGGGAGATAAATCGCGAGCAGAATCGTAATCACGACGCCGCCCATCACAACCAGAATCGCAGGCTCAAGCGTCGTCGTCAACTGCTCAAGCCGCACCTCGCTCTCGGCATCATAAAAGGCCGAAACTTCGTCGAGCATCTCGCGCAAACTGCCCGAACGCTCGCCGATGCCGATCATGTCGAGCGCGAGTTCGGGAATCCACCTCGCCGCCTCAAGGCTGTCGGTGAAGGAGTTTCCCTCCCTGACCATCGGCAGAATCTCAGAGCTTTTGCGCCTCAGCTCACGATTGGTGATTGATTCCGCGGCAATCTCCCACGACTCTACGAGCGTGATGCCGCCCGCCAGCAGGGTTGCCAGCGAGCGCGTCGCCTGCGCGATTGATAACTGCACCAGCAGCTTTCCGACGATAGGAATTTTGAGCATCGTGCGGTCAATCGTCAGACGACCGCCCGGCGTCCGCGACCAGAACCAGAAAGCCACCGCGCCCACGATGAGGAGCGGCGCGAGCCAGAGAATGTTATTCGAGATGACGGATGAGATACCGACGACGATAACCGTCACCGTCGGCAGCTTGCTGTTCGCGCTCAAGCCCTGAAACAGCTCGGACATGCGCGGCACGACGTAGACGCTCAGAAAGGCGACCATGCCGAAAGAGGCGATGAGCAGGAATGACGGATACGCGAGCGCGCCGCGAATCTTCCGCCTGAGCTGCACGTTGCGACGCATGTACGCGACATAGCGGCTCAAGACATCATCGAGCGCGCCGCTGCGCTCTCCGGCTAAAATCGAAGCCGTGTAGATGCGCGGAAAGATCGCGCCCTGCGCGGCGAAGGCCGTCGAGAGAGCCGCGCCGCCGCGAATCGCATCCTCGACTTCGCCAAGCACCTGCCGCAGACGGGTCGAGGCCGCTCGCTTTCTGAGCATCGTGATGGCTTGCAGGATAGGAATGCCAGCGCGTATGAGGGCTGCCAGTTGCTGGTTAAAGAGCAGAAAGTCGTTGGCCTTGACGCGCGCATTGGTTCCGCCTTTTCCGCCTCTGGTCAACGAAGAGACGCCGGAGGTCTTTGGCGGCGTGACGGCAAAAACCCTGAACCCCTCGCGCTCCAGATGCGCGCGAGCCTCCTGCACGCCGACGGCCTCGACCGTGCGCGTGACCACTTCGCCCGCAGGCGTTCCCAGACGACAAATGAACTCGGCCATGAACTTATTTACTCATCTACTCGATTGTTTTATTGACTCATCGGTTCAGTCTTTAAATGAACCAATGAATGGATTAAAAAGTATATCACGCGCCCGCGCGGCTTTGCGACCGGAGGCACGGACGCGCGGCTTTGAAGATGAAAGTCGCGGCTTTGAAACCGATTCACACGCTTTAGAGACACGGGACTCCGACTCTTCCCCGTTCAGATACACGCCCTTCAGCGCGGAAAGTTGCAGGCAGAACAAACCAAAGCCTCGAATCTGACATCTACACCTGTGAACTGACATTCAATCGGCTTCTTGCGCGGGCGGGCGGTGTGGCCTACAATGCACCTGAGCATCGCTATCCGGTGACCAAAAAAACTAAAGTAGCGACCGGTGGTCTCCCCGAAAAGCCGATCCATATCGCTTCTTCTAAAACCAGAGCGCGTCCTGTGTGTAAAGTTCGTCCGGCGAACTTTCAGACATGGAAGCCGCAGAACATATTCCTTTCGAGAGAAGGTTGAATCGAACTCTCTTGATGCTCGAAAGGAACAGGGGGTCACATGAACGTCCGGCGCAGCCGAAATTCCGTTGCACTTGTCTGCTGTCTAGTCTTCACCTACGTCGCGCTCGTTGCGCTGATAACGACTCACGCCCAACAAAAACAGGGCGCGGCAACTGCGAAGCCGACGCCGACAGTGACGCCCACGCCGTCGCCCGAGCCATCGCCGCTCTTGCCTGCGCAGTCTCAATCGACTCAAGGCATGTCCGGCTCGATACAGACGGATGAAGCCATCGTCGTCAACACGGACTTGATCACACTGACCGTCACCGTTACAGACCAGTATGGCCGTTATGTCTCAGGGCTGACGAAAAAACATTTCGCCGTCTTCGACGAAAAGGCTCCGCAGAACATAGAATATTTCAGCGACGATGACGCACCCGTCACGGTCGGAGTCATCTTTGACGTGTCAGGCTCAATGAGCGGCGACAAGCTGAGCAAAGCGCGTACGGCTCTCTCGCGTTTTATCGAGACGAGCCATACTATGGACGAATATTTCCTGATCGGCTTCAACTCTCGCGCGCAGCTTCTGCTCGATAAGACGCGCGACGGCAACGCCGTGCTCGACAAGCTGACCTTCGTTGATACGAAGGGACAAACCGCGCTCTACGACGCCTGTTATCTGGGCGTGGAGAAGGTGACGCGCGGCGCGCATCCGAAACGCGCTGTGCTCCTCATCAGCGACGGGCAGGACAACAATTCACGCTATACTTTTAGCGAGTTGCGTCGGCTCTTGAAAGAGTCAGATGTCGTCGTCTATTCGATTGGAATCTTAGGCGGCAACGATCCGGGCAGCGCGCTCGGCATGCACGGGCAGTCTCTGCTCGACGAGTTGTCGGCGGTTTCGGGCGGCAAGGCTTTTTTCCCGAACACAGCCGCCGAGATGGATGAAATCTTCGAGCGCATCGCGCTTGAGCTGAGGCATCAATACTCCATCGGCTACCGGCCTGAGAATTTCGTCAACGATGGCCGCTGGCACAAATTGAAGGTCAAGGTCACGCCGCCGCGTGGCCTGCCGCGCCTCTTCGTCAGAAGCCGCGAAGGTTATTACGCGATGACGAACGCGCATAAATAGCTCTTCGAGCAAATTCGCGCACGGGCGCGCGGGACGGCAACGCGCGCAGCAGTTCGGGGCATCTGTACACCGGCGCGCGAGACAGTACGAATTTGCGCGATGCTCTTTTTGCCCCAGCAGCGCATGAGCAGATGTCAGATACTAGATGTCAGATGTTAGTTAAATCAGAACTGACATCCGGCATCTAACATCTGACATCTTTCTTTTTGAGAGTTAATAAGATGAAACGTGATCGCAGGCAGTTGACACATCAAGCGCGGCGCGCGTGGACGCTCTTCGGAGTCTGCGCGATGGCTCTCGCGTTTCTGATTCTTTCGCATCCCGGACGCGCGCAGCAGCAGGACTCTCGTCCCCGCCGGGTTGACGCGACACCTTCTCCGACGCCGACGCCGACGCCCAATCTTTCAACGCGCCCCAAGCTCAGCGTACCTCCGCCGTCGCAGGCTCCCGGCACGGCGGCTCCGTCGCCGAGTCCGGATGATCCGGCGAGCGTCGAGATTGACCCCGGAGAGACCATCAAGGTTGATACGAACCTCGTCAACCTCAACGTGCGCGTGGTAAACCGCAACAACCGCACGGTTAATGATGTGCGACAGGATGAGTTCCATGTCTACGAAGACGGCGTGCCGCAAAAGATAGAGTTCGCGTCGAAGGAAGAAGTGCCGATTAGCTACGGCCTCGCGATTGACACGTCCGGCTCGATACGCCCGCAGATCACCAAAGTCATCGAAGCCGGAAAGACCATCATCAACAGCAACAAGCCCGGCGACGAAACGTTTCTGATGCGCTTCATCAGTAGCGAGAAGATCGAAATAGCGCAGGACTTCAGCTCGGATAAAACGGAGCTGATTGACAAGCTTGAGGATTTCATCCCGGAAGGCGGGCAGACGGCTGTCATTGATGCAGTCTATCTGGCAGCCGAGCACGTCTCGGAATACAAGAAGGGCAACGATGTTGAGGATCGCCGCCGCCGCGCCCTGATCGTCGTCACTGATGGCGAAGATCGCGTCAGCTTTTACAAACAGGAAGACCTCTTCGAGAGCCTGCGCGAAGAGGACGTGCAGATTTTCGTCATCGGTTTCGTCAACGATCTTGATGACGAAAAGACGGGCGTCTTTATTCGCAAGAGTCCTAAGAGCAAGGCCGTCAACCTGCTCAACAAGCTGGCCGAAGAGACCGGCGGGCGCGCCTTCTTCCCGACCTCGCTGGCAGAGCTGCCCGGCATCGCCGAAGAGATTACGCGCGACATGCGTACACAGTACGTCATCGGATACTACCCGACGAATGACAGGCGCGACGGCACTTACCGCGCGATACGTGTCGCGGTCGGCGATTCGACCGGACGCGATAAGCGCATCGCCATCACGCGACCGGGACGCACCTCCCCCCGCGAAGGCGGTTCAACGACCGCGCCCAAACCCGCCCCACCGGCGACGCGCAACAACGTCAAGCCGACCACCGGCGGTCGCAAACCGTAAGCTCGAATTCATAACCAACGCAAACGCGGATGAGAGCGATGCTATTCAATCTCATCCGCGTTTTTTTATGAGGTCAGGTCAGAACCGCTTGCGGTAGCGGGCGGGTTTTTCTGCTCCAGCCAAACAGCCGCCCGCTACCGCAGGCGGTTCTGACTCAGTTCACCGTTGGAGCGGGCGTTTGAGAAATCAGGTAAGCGATGAAGGCTATGAAAGCTATTGCGATAAGCAGGATGACGAGAATCACAGGCTCAAGGCCAAGCACGCGTGCAGGCGCGTTCTCTTCCTCCAGTAATGCCTGCGGGAGTTTCAACTCTTCCGTATTGAGAATGATTGTGTCGTCGGCTGGCCGGGTCAAACTATCAGCAGACTGGCCTGCGGCGTGCTCTTCAGGCGGAGCGAGCCGGGCGGAGAGTTCGGCTTTGCCGACCTTCTTATTCCCCGTGTAATGTTTGTGGCGCAACGCCCTCTTCTTCACAGCCATTTGACCTTCCTCAGATAAAGATAGAGTCCGACGCCGACGAGCAGCATCGAGGAGAGCGCGAAGACGTAGCCGTATCGCCAGTCGAGTTCGGGCATGAGCTTAAAATTCATCCCGTAGATTCCGGCGATCAAGGTCACGGACATCAGAATCGTCGCAATCGAAGTCAGACGCTTCATCACCATGTTCATGCGATTGCTGGCGACGGAGAGGTACGCATCCATCGTCGAGCCGAGCATGTCGCGCAGAGTATCAATCGTATCTGCGACGCGGATGATGTGGTCGTACACGTCCTGAAAGTAAACGTGCGTCTCGCGCGCAAAGAGCGGCTGTTCGCGGCGGAGCAGCGTGTTGAAAACATCCCTCAACGGCGTGATCGAGCGGCGCAGGTAGAGCAGTTGTTTCTTGATGCGAAAAATCTCGTGCATGGACTCCGGCTTGAACTCGCCGAAAATCTGGTCTTCGATGTCGTCCATCCGCTCGCTCAAGATGTCGAGCAGCGGCATGTAGTCGTCCACAATCGCGTCAATCAAAAGATAAGCGACCATTCCTGCGCCGTGCTCTGCGCGGTCAGTCCATTCCTTCCAGAGCCGCGCGGCGGTCTTGATGGCGCGAATCGGGCGGCTGTGAACCGTCACCAGATAGTTTGCGCCGAGAAAGATATTCAGCTCGCGCAGCTCAAGATTATCATGCTCGCCGACCAGCTCGGCTTCGTAAAGCACCATGAAGTAATAGCCCGGATACTCCTCGACCTTCGGACGCTGGTGCGCGTTGCGGCAGTCTTCAATCGAGAGCGGGTGAAAGCCAAACTCTTCGGCCAGCTCCAGAAAGTCCTCGCTCGTCGGGTCTGAGACATCAGCCCAGACGACCTTGCCCTTGCTCAGGCAAATATCGCTGATCTCAGTCGCCGGAATATCCTCCGTAAACTTTTTGTCCCCGCTGTCGAGGCAGATAGTTTTAATCATCCGTCGCCCTCATTAATGTGTCTTGAATCCGAATTATAATGTATACTTTTTTCCGCCCGGACACACCAAATTGTTTTGTGCTGCGTTTGTGCTTCGCGGCGTCAGTTCAATCTATCATTCTCCTCTGTACATGACATACTATGTCCGCGTTCCATCATCCGCTTCTTTCAAAGAGGAGTTTCCCCTATGCCCTGTAATATCGAAATGCTTGACGGCATCGCCTTGTTCGAGTTGCTCGATGCCGACCAGCGACCGGCGCTTGCCGAGGTCATTGATTACCAGCAGCTAAAGTCAGGCGACGAATTGTTTCAGGCCGGAGAGCCGGGCGAATCGCTCTTCATCGTTCGCTCAGGCCAGATAGAGCTTTACATCAAAGATACCGCCGGACAGAAAATCGTGCTCACTGTGGCCGGGGTGGGCGACATGTTCGGCGAAATGTCCCTGCTCGACGCAGGGGCGCGCACGGCGACGGCGATTGCGCTCGAAGACACCGGACTTCTGATACTAGACCGCGATGACCTGCTCCTGCTCTTTCAGAAAAACCCGGACACGGCCCTGCACCTGCTCGCAGGGATGAGCACGATGACGCGCAAGGCTGACGAATTGCTGCGCACGCGCGTCTCGCGCAATCTCAACGAAGAGATGGAAGTCCACTCGTCCGTTCTACAGAGAATCGCGGACTGGCTCGCGTGGTTCAGCGGCAGTATGCCTTTTCTGATTTCACACACTATCTGGTTCACCGTCTGGGTTTCGCTCAACACCTTCATCCTGGGCGACAAAGCCTTCGATCCGTTTCCCTTCGGATTGCTGACGATGATCGTTTCGCTCGAAGCGATTTTTCTAGCCTGTTTCGTCCTCATCAGCCAGAACCGGCAGGCCGAAAAGGACAAAGTGCGCGCAGACATAGAGTACGAAGTCAATATCAAAGCCGAGCTTGAAGTCGCGCACCTGCACGAAAAGACCGACCGCATGTATGAAAATATGCTGAGCCGTTTCGCCAAGCTGGAAAAGATGATGTCGCAGGCGACGCAGAAGTGATGCTTTGAAAAGGAATAAAGATGAAGGAGCTTTTTAGAAAATTCTCCGCGAAGATGGCCGCATTGACCGGCTCCGTCTACGCCTTTACGCTGGCGCTGCTGCTTGTCGTCGGATGGGCTTGCGCCGGGCCGTTCTACAAATGGTCTGATTCGCACAGTCTCTTCATCAACACGCTGACGACGATCATCACGTTCCTGATGGTCTTTTTGATTCAGCACACGCAGAACCGCGATGCCAAAGGCTTCCACCTCAAGCTTGACGAATTAATCAAAGCCACGACGGGCGCACGCAATACTATGATTGATTTGGACAAGCTGACGGATGACCAGTTGGAACAGCTTGAGCAGGAATACAAGCATATCTGCGAGATGGACGAGAACGGCTCGGACGCGGGCAAGCAGGCTGTCGCCGAAGAGCTGGAAAACAGAGAGTCCGAAAAGCAGCGGGAGTAGAGCACTAAATCAACAAGTAGGAATTAAACATTCTCCTCTCAAAAAAAGCGCGACCTCTCATGAGTGTTGCGCTTTTATTGTCTTTGCTGCTTCCATCCTGTTGCTGACAAAACTATTACAAAGGCTTCAACACAATCTTGGTACTATGCGCTTGCATCCCCTCATCATAAGAATAGGCTGGATTAACTTTTAACTGACGGGAGTCATCATGCACAGCGAAATCACCGAGATTCAAAAAAAGGACGGCATCAACTGGAACACGACTATCTGGATGCTGATCTTTCACACGGGCGCGATAGCCGCGCTTTTTATGTTGAGCTGGCGGGCGCTCATCGTGAGCATGGTGCTCTGGTGGGTGTCAGGCAGCTTGGGCGTCGGAATGGGCTTTCACAGGCTGCTGACGCATCGCGGTTTCAAAACGCCGAAGGCCGTCGAGTATTTTCTGACTCTCTGCGGGATGCTGTCATTGGAAGGCGGGCAGATCAACTGGGTCGTGACGCATCGCATACATCATGCCAGCACGGACGCGCCGGGCGACCCGCACACTCCGCGCGAGGGCGGCTGGTGGGCGCACATGGGCTGGATTCTGAGGGGCACAGGGCAGCAGTATAGCAAGGAAGTCATGTGGCGATACGCGCCCGATCTGATGAAAGACCGCTTTCACGCCATAACCAATCAGATCTATTTCATCCCGCTCATTCTGTCCGGTATCCTCCTCTTCGCCTTCGGCGGATGGTCAATGCTGTTCGTCGGCGTGTTCCTGCGCGTCACAGTCGGACTGCAAGCCACGTGGCTGGTCAACTCTGCGACGCACCTGTGGGGATCGCGCCGTTTCGAGACGACGGATGATTCGACCAACAGTTGGTGGGTTGCTCTGCTCACATGGGGAGAGGGCTGGCATAACAATCACCACGCGTATCCGACCGCCGCGCGCCACGGCTTGAGGTGGTACGAGATAGACGTGAACTGGTATGGCATACGTACGCTGCAACTCCTCGGGCTGGCGAGATCCATCAAGCTCATCAACAAATCTCTGTATCTTCCCTCAGCCGAAAGGGGCACGATGGAAGACACGCTTTCAAAAGCTGCTTGAGCTGTAGAGATTCAGCCGGAAGGTAGATTCGATGACTCGCTGTCTCATCCTGTGATGAGACAGCGAGTCATTCCTTTTGTCTCTCATCCCACATCCATTACAATAGCCGCATGCGCGTCAAGAGTCGTCGTAAATCCATCGCGTTCTTTATCACGCTCGGCTCGTGTCTGGTGGCGGTGGCGATAGCGTTGAATGTCGGATGGATTCTGCTCAACTGGCGCGAGGTCGCGCTGCTCATCTCCGGCATAATATTTTTCGGCCTCCTCATTACCGGCCTCGTGCTCAACACGACCTTTCTCGTCCGCGAGATACGCCGCAACGACCAGCACGACGGCTTTATCAACGCCGTCACGCACGAACTCAAGACCCCGATCACATCCATTCGCCTGTATCTCGAAACCCTCAAAACGCGCGAAGTCGAAGAGGCGCGCAGGCGTGAGTTTTATGACATCATGCTCGCGGATACGGACAGGCTCATGCAGACCGTCGAACAGGTCTTGCGTGCGGGACAGAGCGGTCAACGTCAACGCCGCATTCAACCATCTCTGATAGACATGAACCAGATGACGCGTGAGTGTCTTGAGCTTGCGCGCACGCGGTATCACCTCGGCGAAGAGGCTCTGCACTTTTCGGATTCGGTTAACGGAAGCCAAACCGCGAACGTGTCCGGCGACGCTGACGAGTTGCGCGCCGCCGTCTCGAACCTGATTGACAACGCCGTGAAATATTCCGGCGAAAAGGTTGATGTCTCGGTCAAGGTCGAAGCGATTGACGAGCGGCGTGTGATGGTGCGCGTCAGCGATCACGGCGTGGGGATTCCGCCCGGCCAACTCAAGCGTATCTTCAAACGCTTTTATCGCGTGCCGGGCATGGTCATGCGCCGCTTCAAAGGGACTGGCCTCGGACTCTTCATCGTCCGCTCGGTCGTCGAAAAGCACGGCGGGCGCGTCTACGCCGAAAGCGACGGCGAGGGCTTGGGCAGCACTTTCACGATTTTACTTCCGAGGGCGCAACAGAGATGAGCGCGGTGCTGATCGTAGAGGATGAAAAACATCTGGCCGACGGGCTGCGCTTTAACCTCGAAGCCGAAGGCTATCAGGTAGAGGTGGTCGGCGACGGCGAATCCGCGCTCGAACGTCTGCTGTCAAAGCGCGAGAGTTACGATGCGGTGGTGCTCGACGTGATGCTGCCGGGCATTGATGGGTTCGATGTCGCCGCAAAGCTCAGGGAGGCTGGACAGTACGTGCCCGTCCTGATGCTCACGGCGCGTGGCCGCCCGGAAGATGTGCTGCGCGGTTTCGAGTCGGGCGCGGACGATTATCTCCCGAAACCTTTCGAGCTTTCGATTTTGCTGGCGCGTCTAAGCGGACTGCTCCGCCGGCGCGAGTGGCTGCGCGAAGCTGCGAAAACATCCGGTCAAGGCGAAGCGGAGGCGCGCGAAGCAGAGGCAGCGGTCTTTGCTTTTGACGGTAAGACGATTGATTTTGACGCGCTCGAACTGCGCGGCGCGGGACAGAGAAGCTTTCGCCTGACGTTGATGGAAGCAGACCTGATGCGCTTTCTCATCAAGCACGAAGGGCGCGTCGTCTCGCGCAAGCAGATACTCGAAAATGTCTGGGGCTTGCACGAAGACACGGACACGCGCGCGATAGATAATTTCATCGTGCGCCTCAGAAAATATATCGAAGACGTGCCCTCGCGCCCGCGCCACCTCTTGACTGTCAGAGGCATCGGTTATCGCTTCATGGCTAAAGCGGGTAGCGATGACGAAGAGTAGCAGACGAAATCAATTCATTATCAAGTATGGATTCAGTTTGAACTTCAAGAGCAGAGTTGTAATTCGTGTCTTGTGACATGAAGTAAGTAATGGTCTCGCGCAAAGGCGCAAAGGCGCAAAGGAAGCACGCAAAGCATTGAATGCCATTTGCTGCTTGCATGCTTTTCTTTGCGCCTTTGCGCGAACCCCTCTTTGTCTTCTCTATGTTTCAAGCTAACCCACGCCTCAACTAACAAAGTTCTTGCCCTCTGAAACCGGAATATTATAAAGTGATTTGTGGAGTCGCCGCCGGGCGATTCAAGAAACGCAGACCTTGCTCCGCTAGCATCCAGACCACCTCACGGCATCAATCCCTTTCCAATCTCAAAGGAGAAAAATTTAATCATGTCGATTCCAATTATCATCGTATACGGCTCAAGAACGAATTTCGACCGGATGGGCTGGACTGCGCGCCTCTGCACGCGCTGTCGTAAAGTTCAGCCGTTTGAATGCTTCGACCAATTAAAGAGCGAGCATGTCTATTTCATACATGGAAAAGAGAAGAGCGTCGGGTTAATCCTGATCTGTGATTTCTGCGAGACGAGCATCGGCCTTGCTCCGAACAGTCAGGAGGCGCGGTCGCTCAAGGTCACGCGGCTCTGGCAAAAGAGCGAAGGCATCGAACTCCTTGTCGAGAGAACGAATCCGCAGCTTGACCGCGTGACAGCGTTTGACCAGCCGACACGTCAGGAGCTTTTCGCGCTGCTCGAATCCGTCAACGAGCGTTCAAGCCCGTTCAAGATTGACGCCGGAAAGGGTTTCCGCAAGGGCGCAATCATCGGCGCAGTCTCACTGCCCGTCTTTTTGTTGCTCCTGTACGTGGTCGGCCTGTTTCAAATCGGGCTGGACGCGCTCGGCATCGGAATGATGGGAGTTTTTCTGGGAGTCTTCGCGGGCGGAATCGTGGGCGCGATTAAATACAAGTTCGGACACTCGAAACAGTTGGCGCAGGAGATACTCGTCTCGGCGATGGATCGCAACGCGCTGACCGTCAACACGCTCGAACGCGCTCTCAAGCATTATCCCGGCGAACTCAAATATGCGTCGTCGGGATTAGCCGAACTTGCAGCCGACGCTTAAAACTTTTTATAGCTCGACAAATTGATAAAAACCAAGCTAACTCGCGCTCCGGCTGAATGAGTTGTTAAATTCGCCCGTGAGTTGAATCATTCAACTTTGGAGCATTCTGTTTTCAGTCCATTCAATTCTCGCTTCTCTTGAGCCAGCGAATCTAACTCTTCTTAGCCCGCACCGAGCCTGAAATCTTCTTCTTTGTCGTCTCGCCGGTCTGCAAAACCGGGATGCCTTCGTCAACTTCGGCGTGCGGGCGCGGAATGATGTGCGTGGCAATGACCGTGCCGACGCGTGAGGCGGCTGCGGCTCCGGCTTCGACCGCGCTCTTGACCGCGCCGACCTCGCCTCTGACAATCGCCGTCACCAAGCCCGCGTCAATCTTCTCGTAACCGACGAGCCGCACGTTCGCGGACTTGACCATCGCATCAGCCGCTTCGATCATCGCGACCAGACCCATGCATTCGACCATTCCGAGCGCTTCCATCTCTTGACCTCTCAAAATAATTTAAAGACTTACGCCGTAGAAACCCGCGCGTACGATAGTAACATGCAGAAGCAGATGAGTATTGCTTTCATCTTCAATTCTCCCTCCAACTGTGAGACCGGCGCGGCGTGCGGCGCGACGGGTAAAGCTCTGCGCTCATTTTTGCTTGTCAGTGCTTTGCGCAGGCGGGCGTGTGTAGACCAGCTTGATGGCACGCAGGCCGCCGCCCGACCCGCTCATTGAGAACGTGTCGGTGAGCGTCTTGCCGTCGCTCGACAACTCCCACCTCTCTTCGATGTCCACGTTCATGTCTTCGCCCTCCGAGGTCTCGCTAAAAGCAGCTTTGGCAACGATCTTTGAGCCGCTCCATTTGGTCTTGGTTTTGAGCGGCTGGGTGCTACGCATAAGCATCGGATTGGTCTCGCCGCGACCGTCAGTATAATAAGTCCAGTTGCCCGAACGCTCCTGCCCGTTGAAGCTCATATTACGCGTGATGCGAAATTCCTGCTCGTTCATCGTTATCGTCATCACCACGTCAGCTTTAGCCATGGGAGTATTTGCGGCACGGCCAAAATCGCTCTTCGATTTATCGATCATCCATGTGCCGCTAAAATCCGGCTTAGCCTTAGCATCACTTTTCTTTTTGTCCTCCTGCGCCACGCACAGAGACACAAAAGACATCAGGAAGATAATAGCCACTATTTTTTTCATCACAACTCAAGCTCCTTATTGAGATTTAATTTTTTCAACCATACGGGATTTTCAATTCCGCAGCGAATGAATCGGCGCGGGGATGCGTCCGCCGCGACGTATAAAATCGGCGCAGCCGAAAGTATTGACGGCCATGATGGGCGCGGTGCCGAGTAGGCCGCCGAACTCGACCATCTCGCCGACGACCTTGCCGGGCACTGGAATGATTCTGACAGCGGTCGTCTTATTGTTCATCACGCCGATAGCCATCTCGTCCGCGATGATTGCCGAGAGGGTTTCAGCCGAAGTCGAGCCGGGCACGGCGACCATGTCTATGCCGACCGAGCAGACGCTCGTCCATGCTTCGAGTTTCTCAAGCGTCAAGGCTCCGACCCGCGCAGCCTCGATCATGGACGCGTCTTCCGAAACGGGAATGAACGCGCCGCTCATCCCGCCGACCGAAGCGCTAGCCATCGCGCCGCCCTTCTTGACCGCGTCCGTCAAGAGAGCCAGTGCCGCAGTCGTGCCGTGCGCGCCCGCGCGTTCAAAACCCATCGCTTCGATAATGTCCGCGACCGAATCGCCGAGGACGGGCGTCGGCGCGAGACTGAGGTCAATGATGCCGAACGGTAAACCGAGACGGCGCGCGGCTTCGCGCCCGACCAGCTCTCCTGCACGCGCGAGCTTGAAGGAGAGCTTTTTTATCAACTCTGCCAGCTCATGCAGCGGCATGTCTTTGGGCGCGTGTTGCACCGCATGATTGACCACGCCGGGGCCTGAGACGCCGACGTTGATGACCGCTTCCGGCTCTCCGACTCCGTGAAAAGCTCCGGCCATAAAAGGATTGTCCTCGACCGCGTTGGCGAAGCAGACGAACTTGGCGCAGGCGAGGCCGTCGCGCTCGCGCGTGCGCTCGGCAGCGTCTTTGAGAATCAGGCCGACGCGCCGCACCGCATCCATATTGATACCGGCGCGCGTCGTCGCCACGTTGACGGATGAGCACAAACGTTCCGTGACTGAAAGAGCCGCCGGGATTGAATCCAGAAACTCGCTCTCGACATCCGTCCAGCCCTTGTGAACCAGCGCGGAATAACCGCCGATGAAATCCACGCCCACGCTCCGCGCAGCTTCGTCAATCGCACGCGCCACAATCGTAAAGTCGCCGCCGCGTGCGCCCTCTACGATCATCGAGACAGGCGTGATTGAGATTCTTTTGTTGGCGATGCGAATGCCTATCTCGTCTCCTATCTCGTCAACAGTTGCGACGAGGCGAGCCGCCACGCGCTCGATCTTCGCGCGCGCGCGTTCCGCCGTCCGCTCAATCGAATCGGTCGCGCAATCGCGCAAAGAGAGGCCGAGCGTCACCGTGCGTATGTCCAGATGCTCCATCTCCGTCATACGCAGGGTTTGCAGGATTTCGGTCTGCGAGTATTCCATACGAATTCCAAGCTCCAGGTTTCAAGTTCCGAGTTGCAAGTAGTGTTGACTTGGAACCTGGAAGATGGAACTCGGAACTTTCTTTATTTGATAAAGCTTAAAAAAAGCATGGCGACGAAAATGATAAAAAGGAGGATGGCGATTAAGATAAAGCGCAGGCTCGGGTCAATCGCCGAAGCTTCTTCGAGCATGACGCTCGAAGCCTGTCGCAGCTTCTCGACGCGCGGGCGCACATTCTCTTTCACCACTCCGCGCGCAGCTTCCTTGACACGTTGCCTCTTGGAAAGGCTCTCAGCCTGCGCCGCGACAGCCTGCTGCGACGGCTCTTGATGACCGTCCGAAGCGTCCGGCATGGCCTGCTCCTCCGCATTCGTAGCCAGAGCCTGTGTCGGCTCCACCACTTTTGAGACGGACGGCAGCGGCGTCGTTTTCAGGTCGCGCTCCGCCCTCAAGCGTCGCAACGAGTCGGAAGATTCAGATGCCGGGAGCGCATCCGAAGATGAGCTTTTGAGCACCTTGCCGCACTGCGGGCAGAACTGCGCGTGCGAGCGAACGGACGCTCCACACGACGGGCAACGATGAGAGATTTCCGGTTCCATAATCAAATAGGTGATAGGTGATAAGAAAAACAGGAGACAGGAGTCAGAATACAGGAGACAGAATAAAGAAGAAGATTAACAGCGTGTTTCCGCCCCTTCTTCTGTCTCCTGACTCCTGTATTCCCCACTTCTCTTATCACCCAATACCGCTCTTAAATTCTATGCATAGCATTAAAGAGGTCTTCGCGTTGTGCGTAGACGCGGACGCCGAGGCGTTCGCCCGCATTGCGAAAACGATCTTTGAGCGCGGTGGCGGATTCGCGCGCGCGCGACATGTCTGCGATGATGACCATCGCAAATTTGCCCTGCACCACTGTTTGATTGATGTCAATAATACTGCAATCAGCTTCGGCCAGAACCTGCGAGACGCCCGCGACGATGCCCGGATGATCCACGCCGAAAACAGAGACGATAAGGCGGCTCTCGGAATCAACGTCGCGCCGCATGCCGCCATGCTCGCTCAACTCGCCGCCGGTCTGCCTCTTCTCCTTTGAAGCAGAGCTGCCGCCGTTCGTCTCTACGACCGGCTCAATCGCGCGATAGATATCGGTCACGAGCTGCTCCACAGCCTGCTCATCCGCGCCCGCGCCGAGCTGCCCGTAAACCGCCCGCGTGATTCGATAAATCAACTCTTCGTTAGCCATCTTTGGATTTTGGATTTTGGATTTTGGATTTTGGATTAAGCGATTGACGAAAGTTGGGCTTTTCAAACTGTGGCCTTCAAGCTTGAGCAGCACGTCAATCCAAAATCCAAAATCTAAAATCCAAAATGCTTATGGCCTTCCATTAGTCTGTGCCCCGAAGCTCGCGCGCAGCCTCGCGCGCTTCGTCCGAGACAGTGTCCTGTATGTCCATGCGATCCACTATCGCGACGACGGCGGCCTCTATGGACATCTCCTGATTGCCGATAGCTGTGCGCGCGGCCTTGCCGTAAGCGCACATCACGATCTCGCCGATGCCCGCGCCGAGACGGTCTGCGACGACGACTATGTTTTTGGTCGGCTCCTTGTCAAGATCATACGGATGCACAATCAAAAAACGGACGCCCTCCAAATCAGGCGTCTTCTTCGTAGACCAGACTGTACCGACCACTTTTCCTAAAAACATAAGTTAAGAGAGTTTGAAGAGTTTCGAGAGTTTGGAGAGTTTCGAGAGTGAGACAATATGCTTTTACACTCTAAACTCTCCGAATCCTCCTAAACTCTCTAAACCTTTCCGAAAACTTCCGCCGGTTCGCCCAAGTCGCGTGCGGCGGGAGTGATAATGGTGCGCGCGTTGATGTAAATCTTTTCGCCTTTCTGAATCGCGCGGCGCACGTCGTCTTCGCTGATGAACTCGACTGCTTTGTGGCTGTTGCCGTTCGTCTGGGACGGCGCGCCCGTCTGGGCAGCAGGTGTTGGCGGTTGTGCGTTCGGCGCAGCCGTAGATGCGCCGCTACCGTTGCCGCCGTTCCTGCTCCCGGCAGTCGGCGCGGCGGAAGCCTGCGGCGCGGCCTGCGAAGCGTCGTACATGCTGCCCGCCTCGACATCAATCACGGGCTGATGCGGCGCGGGCGATTGAGAGGCGTTGAGCGGCGCGTGTGTCGCGGGCTGCTCTTCTTTGCGATTCGCCAGAAATCGGTCAACGATGGCTGCTATCTCTTCGCGCCCGATGCGCGGAGCGCCAGCCGTCGCGGAATCTTGCTGCGCCATCTGCGCGGGTTGCTGCGTAGAGACTGCCGGACGCGCGCTCTTGACGGGTCTGGTTTCAAAAGCGACGCGCTTGATGTCCATCAAGTGCAGCGGCGAGACGTTATCGGAAGTCACATTGCCGCCCCACGAGCCGCAGCCTAAAGTCATTGATGGAGGCAGTGCTGTCGAGAATCCGATTGCGCCGTGCGTCGTAGGCGTGTTGACGCAGATGCGCGAGGCGGGCATCTCCCTGCCGTATGTGATGGCCGCATCCCGCGAGCGCGTGTGGACGCCAGCCGTGTGGCCCATGCCGCCGTAGCTCAAAACTTCAAAGCAGCGCGCGGCTCCTCTCTCCACTCCGTCTTCAACATAAAAAGCCAGGATCGGCGACAGCTTTTCCATCGAGAGCGGGAACTCGCGCCCGACGCCTCCGACATCTGCCAGCAGGCAGCGCGTGCCCTGCGGAATGCTGATGCCCGCCATCTTCGCAATCACCTCTGCGGACTTACCTACGATGGCCGGATTCAAAGAGCGTTGCGGGGATGCGACGACTTTGGCAAGCAGGTCTGCTTCGGCTGCGTTCAGGAAATGTCCCCCCTGCGCGCGGAACTGTTCGCGCACGGCTTTCTCGACCGGCGCATCAACTACGACCGCCTGCTCCGAAGCGCAGATCGTGCCGTTGTCAAAACAGGTGCTGGTCAGGATGTCCTGCACAGCCTTTGCGACATCGGCAGACCTTTCGATGAAGACCGGAACGTTGCCGGGGCCGACGCCGAAGGCGGGCTTGCCCGATGAATAAGCAGCGCGCACCAGACCGATGCCGCCCGTCGCTAAGATGACTGCGGTCTGCTTGTGCTTCATCAGGGCTTCTGTGCCCTCAATCGTCGCGGTCGTCATACAGCCGATGGCGTCCGCCGGCAAGCCCTCTTTGATGGCGGCATCGCGCACGACCTTGACCGTCTCGTTGATGCAGCGCGCGGCTGACGGATGCGGTGAAAGAACTATCGCGTTACGCGACTTGATGGCGATGAGACATTTGAAGATAGCTGTCGAGGTCGGATTGGTTGAAGGGATGATGCCCGCGACGACGCCGCGCGGGCTGGCGATTTCGACTACGTCCTTCGTCTCGTTGATGACGCCGACCGTGCGCAGGCTCTTGAAATAGTTCCACACATCTTCGGACGCGAAACGATTCTTCTCCTGCTTGTCTGCGGCGACGCCAAAGCCTGTCTCTTCGACCGCCATCGCGCCGAGGCGCGCGGCTTCCCTGAGGGCGGCACGCGCCATTGCTTCACAAATCCGATCCACCTTGCCCTGATCGAAACGCGCCAGCTCGACCTGCGCGCGATGCGCCGCCTCGATCAGATCACGCGCCTGTTGCACCGACACGAGGTCTTTATCAACCGACATGGCAACCTCCAACTATTTTGGATTTCGGATTTTGGATTTTGGATTGAAAGACAGGTTGTTCGCCTCGCTCAATCCGTTCGTTAATCCAAAATCTAAAATCCAAAATCACTTGGCTCTTTCTTTGTTGTTCTCGCGTGCTCCGGCCGGGAGCGAGCGGCCTTGATCGCCTTCACTCAACTGTCCACGGTCGCCTGCGCCGATGGCGCGCTCGTCCGGGCTGAAGCCAGTGCGACCGTTGGTCGGCAACACGCGCTCGACTTCTCCATGCGGGCGCGGGATGACGTGGACGCTGATCAGCTCGCCGACGCGCCGCGCGGCAGCCGCGCCCGCATCGGTTGCGGCCTTGACCGCGCCGACATCGCCGCGCACGAAGATCGTGACGTAGCCCGCACCGATATATTCTTTTCCTAAAAGCGTGACGTTCGCGGCCTTGACCATCGCGTCGGCGGCCTCCACGGCTCCGACAAACCCTTTGGTCTCAACCATTCCTAGCGCTTCGAGAGACATCTGCTCTCCTCCTCATTTTGCTGTGGTAGAAATTAAAATCGAATCCGGCTCTCTTGAACGCTTCAACGTATCACCGCCCGCGCGAAGAATCAAGAGACGCGCCAACTTTTGCTGTGGCAAATGTTTGACAACTTTTACCCGCGAAAGTTATAGTGCGAGCCACAGACGGTGATTTTAGATTTTGGATTTTGGATTTTGGATTCTTCAAGTGACGAAGACTTGCGGTTTCAAAATCCAGATTCAGGTTACAAAAGCACGCTTATCCAAAATCCAAAACCTAAAATCCAAAATTGAATCCCTCCCACCAGCACTTCCCCGAAAGGGCGGACGCGGATTGGTGATGGCAGCATCCTTTGGCGAACAACTGAGACTCGCACGCGAGGCTCGCGGCATTTCTCTGCGCGAAATCTCCGAGCAGACGCGTATCTCGACGCGCTATCTGGAAGCCATCGAATCCGGTGACCTGAAACGCCTGCCCGGCGGTATCTTCAACCGCAGCTTTATCAAAGCCTACGCCAAGTACGTCGGCTATGATGAGACTGAAGCCCTTGAAGCTTATGCACGCACGGCTCGTGAGCAGGGCGGCTCGGATGAGGTCACGACGACGCCTTACAAATCTCATGTTTACACGGACGGCAGCGGCGCACGCTCATCGCTGATGACGCTGGTCTTGACGATCATCATTCTGGCGATTCTCTCGCTCGGCGTGTACGCAGCGCTGCACTGGTATCAGAGGCGCGAGGCCGCCGGGATGAATGATAAAGCGATGCCCGCGGCTCAGCCTGCCCCGACGACTGCTCCGAACATTACCAATTCGACCGCGCCGCCCACAGCAGCAGGCTTTGTCATTCAGATAAAAGCTCTGGATGAGGCCGCATGGATCAAAATTCGTGTCGACGGTGAGGACGCGCACGATTACACCTTGAAGCCGGGCGAGGTCAGGGAGTTGAAGCCCGCGCAGACCTTGAGCATCAGATATGCGAAGATCAAAGCCAAGTCTCTGGAGTTGACTATTAACGGACGCGCGGCGAAAGTTCTTACAGACTCGACCGGCAATCTGGTCGAGATGGTGATCACGAAAGACGATTACGAAAAGTTTTTACAATAGCATGAAGTTTCAAAGCCTCAAGTCCCGAATCCCCAAGTCGAGTTTTGACTTGGGATTTTGCTTTTTTGTGCTTTGGGCTTTGTACTTTGTGCTTTGCTTGTCCAGCGCATCTTGAGCTTTAAAACTCAAGATTGATTAGCGTACAAAGCACAAAGAACTAAGAACAGTTTTTAAGGAGCCATTATGATTACAAACGATATACAGGAAGGTCTGACCTTTGACGATGTGCTTTTAGTTCCGGCGCGCTCCGACGTGCTGCCGAACGAGACGGACACCTCGACGCAGTTCACGCGCGGGATACGCCTGCGGATTCCGCTCTGCTCTGCGGCGATGGATACCGTGACGGAAGCCGCGCTCGCCATCGCTCTCGCACAGCAGGGCGGCATCGGCGTCATGCATAAGAATCTCTCCATCGAGCGGCAGGCCGAAGAGGTGGACAAAGTGAAGCGTTCGGAATCCGGGATGATCGTTGACCCGGTCACGATTCGCCCGGATCGTCCCGTCAGCGAAGCCCTTAATGTGATGGAGCGTTACAAGATCAGCGGCGTGCCCGTCGTGGACGAAGACGGCCATCTGGTCGGCATCATCACCAACCGCGACCTGAGATTCGAGACGCGCTTTGACATTCCGGTCTCGGAAGTGATGACCAAGCAGCCGCTCGTCACAGTCCCGGTCGGCACGACACTCGACGAAGCAAAAGTCGTCCTCCAAAAACATCGCATCGAAAAACTTTTGGTGATTGACGGCGACAAACACATCAAAGGCTTGATCACAGTCAAAGATATTCAGAAGGCGATCAAATACCCTTCGGCGGCGAAAGACGATCTGGGACGCCTCAGAGTCGCCGCAGCCATCGGCGCGACCGGAGATTTCAAAGAACGCGCAGACGCGCTCGTCAGAGCGCGCGTTGACTGCCTGATTATTGACACGGCTCACGGCCATTCTTCACGCGTCATCGAAGCCGTGCGTGAGATCAAGAAAAACTATCCCGACACGCAGCTCATCGCGGGCAATGTCGGCACGGCTGAAGGCACGCGCGAATTGATTGAAGCAGGCGTTGATGCGGTCAAGGTCGGAATCGGCCCCGGGAGCATCTGCACGACTCGCGTCGTGACGGGCGCGGGCGTGCCGCAGATCACGGCGATCAATGAATGCGTGAGGGCTGCGCGCGGGAGCGGCGTGCCGATCATCGCGGATGGCGGCGTGAAGTTCTCAGGCGACGTGGCGAAGGCGATTGCTGCGGGCGCGGATGTGGTGATGATCGGCTCGCTCTTTGCCGGAACTGAAGAGTCGCCGGGCGAGCTGATTCTCTTTCAGGGTCGCTCGTTCAAAGGCTATCGCGGGATGGGATCAATCGGCGCGATGCGTCAAGGTTCGAGTGACCGCTACAGTCAGGAGCGCACGGAACTGGAATCAAAGCTCGTCCCCGAAGGCATCGAAGGCCGCGTGCCGTACAAAGGGACTCTCGCAGACATGGTGACGCAGCTCATCGGGGGCTTGCGCGCGGGCATGGGCTACACTGGCTGTCGCACGATCAAAGAGTTTCAGGAGAACACGCGTTTCATACGCATCACTTCCGCCGGACTCAGAGAGTCGCACGTGCATGATGTCATCATCACGAAGGAAGCGCCGAACTATCGTTTGGAGTAGCCGCCTGCGATTTTCAAAGCAGAAAAATTTTCAGTGTGAAGCTCGAAAGCATCAAGAATATGACGACGCCAATTCAAACGCGCCATCGCCACGTCTCGCGCAAAGCGAGTCTCTTCACTGAATCCGTCATACGCGAGATGACGCGCGAAGCTCTGAAGCACGGGGCGGTCAATCTCTCGCAGGGCTTCCCGGATTTTGCCGCGCCCGAAGACATCAAGCGCGCAGCCCAACAGGCCATCGCAGACGACGTGAATCAGTATGCAATCACGTGGGGCGCGAGAGATTTCCGCGAGGCAATCGCTCGCAAGACGAAATCATATCTCGGACTTGGGATTGATCCTGAGACTGAGATTACGGTGACGTGCGGCTCGACCGAAGGCATGATCGCGAGCATGATGGCGACGGTTGATCCGGGCGAAGAGGTGATCGTCTTCGAGCCGTTCTATGAAAACTATGCGCCCGACGCGATTCTCTCCGACGCTGTGCCCAGATACATCCCACTGCGCCCGCCCGATTGGAGCTTTGACAGAGATGAGTTGCGCGCGGCCTTCAACGAGAAGACGAAAGCCATCATCATCTGCAACCCGAACAATCCGACCGGCAAAGTTTTCACACGCGAAGAGCTGGAATTCATCGCCGCGCTCTGCCGCGAGCATGACGCGCTCTGCTTCACGGATGAAATCTACGAGCACATTCTCTACCCGCGCGATGATCAAGAGATAAAACATATCTCCATGGCGCAGCTAGAGGGAATGCGCGAGCGCACAGTCATCGTCAACTCTATGTCGAAGACCTATTCGGTGACGGGCTGGCGCGTCGGCTACTGCATCGCGCCGCCCGCGATCACGAATGCGATTCGCAAAGTCCACGATTTTCTCACCGTCGGCGCAGCCGCTCCGTTGCAGGCCGCCGGGGCATACGCTCTGCAACTCCCGCAGAGTTATTACGACAAGCTTCAAGCGGATTACGCGGCGCGGCGCGATCAACTGCTGCCAGCCCTTGAGCGCGCAGGTTTTCGCACCTTCCGCCCCGATGGCGCTTATTACATTATGACCGACATCTCTGATTTCGGTTTCGCAACCGATGTAGAATTCACGCGCCACCTGATACGCGAAATCGGCGTTGCCTGCGTCCCCGGCTCAAGCTTTTACAGCCGCCCGGAGCTTGGCTCGCAGCAGGTCAGGTTCTGCTTCTGCAAGAAAGATGAGACGCTCAACGACGCGGCAGAACGGCTCGAAAAATTAGAGGCGAGAATTTGAGAGCAGCGCTATCACGCATTCTTTTTCTTTGTTGAACTGATTCTGATGTGGGATACAAAACGACAGGCTATCTGGCTCGCGACCGCGCTCGTGCTCGTCACGCTCGTAGTCATTCCGCAGGCTTATGACGAAGACAGAACGTTCGATGTTGGCTACTTTATCTTGCTCGAAATAATTTTCGTCGCCGTCGTCGTGACGATGTTCTACATCTACTCACGCAAGCAACAATAAAAGCGCACTGGCGAGGGTGAAAGGGATCGGGCGTAGAAAAGAAAGCTCTTAACTACACCCTATCCCCTTCACCCTTATTTCACCGCTGGAGGCTGAAAAGTTTTGAAGCGGACGTTGATGCCGGAGTCGGGGACGATGAGCAGGCGGCGCGCTTCCAGGTAAGAGGCGGAGCTTGGGTAGTAAGAGAGTATGTAGCGATTCTTGCGCAGCTCGTCGCAGATGGCTGCGGCGGCTGTGCGCGGCTCGTTGATGGGAAAGACGCGCCCGCCCGTTCCTTCCGCCAGTTTTTCAATCACCTGCACGGGCTTGGGCTGGTCGCGGCGAAGCGCGCCGCCCGTGCGGTCAGGCGCTTGCAATAGATAGACTGTGATGTCCTGCGATTGCAGCGCGCTCAACGTCTGCTCGAACTTCGCTTTGCTGCCGCGATCAAGCCCGTCGCTGATGACGACGATAACGCGCTTCTGAGATGAGGCTGCGAGCGGCAACAGAGCTTCGTTGGCGACAGCATTCAGTGCGTCGAAGAGGTGCGGCTCGCCCTGCTTGCGAAAGGCTTTGAGCGAGGCTTCCAATTTCTTCGCGTCGTCCGTCCAGTCCGAGATGATTCCGGCATCATTGTCATAGCCCACGACCAATAGCTTGTCGCCTTCGTAAATCTCATAGGCGAACTCCTGCGCTGCGGCCTCCAATCTTTCCACGTCCGCGCGGAGCGTCAGCGAGTTATCAACCAGCAGGACTATGCGCGAGGGACTCGGGTCTGAAACAAAACTCTTGATGGTCTGCTCGACGCCGTTTTCATAGAGCGCAAGCTGCGTCATCGTGATCGCCTCGGTCGAGTCGCCTTCGCGCGTCGCCACGACGTTGAGCGCGGTCGCGCCTTCGCCGACGGGACGCTGCCGCCTCCCTGCCTGCCCGTATGAGAAGGAAAAGGGTAAAAGGAAAAAGGTAAAAGTAAGGATAAGAGCAAAAGCTCTGCTGGTTCCGCTCGCGGTTTGCCTGTTAACTTTTTCCTGTTGCATCTTCTTTAGTCGCCTGTGTTCGATGAAGTGGTTTTGGTCGTGCTCTTTTTAGTTTTAGTTGCCGGTTTATCGCTCGCGGTCGTCTCGGTTTTGGTTGAAGCCGCTTTCTCTTCCTTCGCACCCGACTTCTCTTCCTTCGCGCTCGACTTCTCTTCTACGGCTTCGGATTTTGCATCGGTTTTTTTGGCTGCGTAATCGGTCACGTACCAGCCCGCCCCTTTTAATTGAAAACTGGTCGAAGACCATTGTTTCTCTAAACGCCCGCCGCAGCTCCGACATTTCGTGAGCGGCTTGTCAGTAATCTTCTGCATCACCTCAAGATGTGCATGGCATTTTCGACATTCGTATTCGTAAATCGGCATAAAGAAAATGGCTCCTGAAAAACTAGCTTTAAATGTTTTGGCAATGAATTATACGAGCCATCAGATTAGCTTGCAACTTTGACCGATAATGTGATGCACAAAGAGTTCGACGGTTTGTGCGCTTATCGTCCATCAAAAAATATTTTCTGTAAGCCACATTTTTTTCGTAGCCATTCGGTACGAACGCATTGCTTCAAAGAGGTCAAATGATGCCTCAGATTGAACGATAAAAGGGACAAGCTACGCTATATCAGCGGTTACGCTCGGACGGTTTAAGTACGTGTACTGGAATAACTTAGCTGCACAGCTTTAATTCGCCGCGAGCAACCGATTGGGGCTTGAGTCCATCTTAGTCGCGGTCTCGATGAACTGCTCTTTGCACGTCGTTTCCACCATGCGCAGCCCCCCAAATCTTCGGTCAATAAGTGGCCTTTAGAATGGTCAATGAATGATCCCAGACTGAGATGATCGGAGCTTGCGATCATCGCTCACATGGAGAACGAACTGAATGAATGTTTCCCGAATTAATATTTCGCGCCTTCCCCGTTTGCGCTCTTTCAAATTTACGCCGTTCGCACTCATCGCACTTTTTTTCATATACAACTTAACAGGCTTCTTTTTCAGCAGCGCATTTGCGCCCGCAGTGCTGGCCGTTCCCACATCAGCCAAAGCTTATGTTCCGGCTAACATGCCCACGTCGGGCGACGCCGTTCTTGACATGGCAATTCTTCTGGCGGGCGAGCGAAATGGAGTTGACCCGCGCCTCCTGCACGCAGTCATCTGGCAGGAATCGAAATATGATATGCGCGCACGCTCTCACGCAGGAGCGCAGGGGTTAATGCAACTGGTTCCCGCGACTGCTTCGCGTTTTAACTGCCGTGACATGGGCGACCCGGTGCAGAATATCGAAGCCGGAACCAGGTACCTGCGTTTCCTGCTTGAGCGATTTGACGGCAACGTAGTGCTCGCGCTCGCTGGCTACAACGCGGGCGAAGGCTCCGTGGATAAGTACAACGGCGTGCCGCCCTACAGCCAGACGCAGAATTACGTCCGCATCATCACCTCGCGCTACGGCAAAACATTCCATCCGCTGCTCGCGCCCGAACAGGCTCGCGTACAGTTCGGACTCGTGCAGGAAGTCGCGCAGCTCGCCAGATAAATTCCGCGAGCAAAAGTTAAAACGCAGAGGGCAGAAGTGAGAGCATGTGTGCTTTCCTCACGTCTGCCTTTTGCTTTTGCTTTACTCTTTCGCTATCATCCGCGCTCTGGAAAGATGTCAGATATTAGATGGCAGATGCCAGTGAAAGCAGTTACCGGCATCTAACATCTAATATCTAAAATCTATCTTCTGCGCTTATGCTTAACATGTCTACGACCGCACAATCTCTTTCACTCGAACGCAAGATCAAGATGCACGAAGCGCGCGAGGCGATTATTGATCGCCTGTCGCTTGAGCTTCCCGCGACGATTGATATTGACAGGTTCCTGCGCGCCATCGTCTCGGAACTCGGACGCATGATGCAGGCGGATCGTTGCGATGTGATTCAGCTCGCTTCGGATTCTGAGCTGCGTATCAGCCACGAGTGGCGCGCCTCGGACGATGTGCCGTCGAGCGAAGGGACTGCGATTCCGATTGACCTCAAACAACTCGCGCAGCACGTAGACCTGACCAAGCCGATTCGTCTCAACGACACGAGCGCGCCGGGACTGGATCAAAAAGTTCGCTTTCTCGCAGCGAGCCTGCACACGCGTTCGCTGCTCGTCGTTCCGGTCGTGCTGGGCGGGGACCTGCTCGGCCTCGTCGGCCTGCATAACACGCGCGCCCCCCGCGTCTGGCTTGACGAGGAAGTAAATTTCCTGCAATCCATCGCGCGGCAGATCGCGGTCGGATATCAGTACACACGGCTCTACACAGGGCAAGAGCAGGAGGGCGAGAGGACTCGCGCGCTCCTTGAAATAGCCAACGTGCTCAACGCGCATTCCGACTTTAAAGAGGTCACTTCGCTCGTCCTGAATCGCGCGGTGGAGCTGGTCGGCGCGGACTATTGCGCGCTCGGCGTGCTCGATCCGGCGGGCAGCCGGATTACGCTCGCGGGGTTCAAGGCCGCGCCGCACGCCGTCACGGATTCCGTACAGGGATTGATACAAGAGTACGGGCAATCGCTGGACATCACTGCATATCCTGAAGTGGTCGAAGTGCTTTCGCAGGGCAAGACGCTGCGCCTGTTGGACACGGAGCTTCCGCTGGCCGGACGCTTTATCTTCAATGCGACGCTCGGCGGGCGCGCGGCTCTGGTCGCTCCGGTGCGCGTCGGCGGGCAAACCTTCGGGCTGCTGGGTCTGGTCTGGAGCGAGGCGCGCGAGGGATTCCTGGATCACGAAGTCGCGCTCGTCGAAGGCATCGCGGATCAGATCGGGACTGCGCTTGAGCGCGACCAGCTTTCGGCGGAAGTGCTGCGACTCAGGAGCGCGTTGCATGAACGGCGCGTTGAAGACAGAATCATCGGGCAGGCCACGGGCATCCGCCGCGCCAAAGAGCTTGCGCTCAACGTCGCAGACACGCAAACCTCCGTGCTCATACAGGGCGAAAGCGGGACTGGCAAAGAGCTGCTCGCCAATCTCATACACTACAACTCAGGGCGCGAGGATCAACCTTACATCAAGCTCAACTGCGGAGCGATTCCCGAAACCCTGCTCGAAACCGAACTCTTCGGGCATGAGAAGGGAGCTTTCACGGATGCGCGCGCACTGCGTCGGGGGCGTTTTGAGGAGGCAGACGGGGGCACGCTCTTTCTTGACGAGATAGGCGAGATGAGCCTTTCGGCGCAGGTGCGGCTCCTGCGCGTGTTGCAAGACGGCGAGTTCGCACGCGTCGGCGGGAGCGAAGTCCTGAAGACGGACGTGCGCGTCCTCGCGGCCTCGAACGTTGATCTTGAGCGCGCCGTCGAAGAGGGAAATTTCCGGCGCGATCTATACTATCGTCTCTCTGTCTTTCCGATTCGCCTGCCCGCCCTGCGCGAACGCCCGGAAGATATTCATCCGCTCGTCATACATTTTCTCGAACACTATAAGCAGAAGACCGGTCGCTTTATCTCCGGCATCTCAAGGCAGGCTTTGCAGGCTCTCATCAACTACGACTGGCCGGGCAATGTGCGCGAGCTTGAGAACGCGATTGAGCGCGCAGTCATCATCGCTTCGGGTCGCCAGATAGAGCTGAGCGATCTGCCGGAAGCAGTCGGCAAGAGCGCGCTCAATGCACATGCAGAGCTGCGCCACGAGCGTCTTGAGGCGGCCAGCGAAGGACGTGCGCTCTCATTGGAAATAGCCGTGCCTTCATCAATTGACGAGATTGAGAGGCAAGCTATCGAAGCCACGCTCGATTACACCGGCGGCGACAAATCACGCGCCGCGCGCATGCTCGGCATCGGTCGCAAGACGCTCTATCGCAAGCTGCAACAGTACAATAGTGATAGGTGATGGGTGATAAGTGATAAGAGAAGACAGGATTTTCCTATCACCTATCACCCATCACCTATCACCATCTTTGTTGCACCTCTTCATTCGCTTTTGTTATATTCGGCGCGTCATTTATCTCTTGAAACTTCTGTCGGGGCGCTTGTCTGCCCGGACTTTGTGAAAGGCGCATCTCATGCAAAACGAAAATGATTACAGGCGGCGCGATGGAGGCGATGTCACGACGCGGCTCACTTACCTGCTCATCGGCGGCGGCATCGGAGCTATCCTTGCTCTGCTCTTCGCTCCGAAATCCGGGCAGGAGTTGCGCGGCGACATTGCGGACGTGACGCGCAAAGGCATTGACCGCACGCGCGATGCCGCGACGCAGGTCGGCGCACGCGCCGGAGAATATTACGAAGTCGGGCGTGACCGCGCAGCAGAGCTTTACAGCACTGCCGCAGGCAAAGCAGGCGAGCTGGCCGATGCCGCACGCGAAGCCGCGCGCAGCAAGACCGGCCAGCTTAACGCCGCCATCGAAGCAGGCAGGCAAGCCTACACCGATGAGAAACGCAAAACCGAAACGTCCGGCATGATCGGAACCGTCCCGAACTATCAGGCCGAACCGGAAAGCTAAGTCGATTTTGGATTTTGGATTTTGGATTTTAGATTGGCGTGCGGCTTTATCTTGAAGCTGGATTTTGAAAAGCGCGTCTTTCGTCAATCGCTTAATCCAACATCCAAAATCTAAAATCCAAAATGAATTATTTTGCCCTTCAAATGAGCATACGCGATCCGATGTTCTGGGTGATGGTGGTGGTCGCCCTCTCGTTTCTGGTGATAGCGATTGCGATGATCGTCATCGCGCGCATCATCAGCCGCGTCGTGGCGACCGTGACGCGGCTCGAAGAGCGCGTCGAGCCGCTGATGGAAAAGGTCAACGCGCTCGGCGAGCAGGGCAAGGCCATCGCCGCGCAGGGCAAAGAGATTGCCGAACAGTTCACAGTCATGTCAGGGCATCTCTCGACCGCGACGATGCATTTTTCGGAATCCGCCGCGCTCATCAAAGACGAAGTGCGTGAATTGAAGCTGCTCGTCGGCGAGACGGCGGTCACGGCGCGTGACAAAGTGGCTCTCGTCAGCCGCACGATAGACCAGACGCACCGGCAGGTCGTGACGACTACCGAATTCATACAAGCCAAAGTCATTCAGCCCGCGCGTGAACTCGCGGCAATTATGGCTGGCCTCAAGCGCGGCCTCGAAGTCCTGCTCGCCCCCGCGCCAAAACCCATCAATCAAACCTACGGCGACGATGAGATGTTCATCGGTTGATGTTCACCGGTTAAAGCGGAATCCGCTTCCGATTAGTTGTTTCTTTTTGTTCATGCACCGCAAGTGCTCTTGCGCGTTTCGATAGAACCTGAAGCGCGTGTACGTAAGGAGTCCGATATGCGAAAACTTGCCCCGCTCTTCGCTACGCTTTTATTGCTTGCCGTAGCTTCTCTCACAGTCGCTCAAAGCTCTATGCCTCTCGATAGGATTGACGTTGAGCAGGGGAGCGTCCATTTCACAGGCAGCACGCTCAATCCTCAAGGTCAATTCACCTTCAGAGGGGCGGGATTATCACTCTCCGGCGGACTGGTAGAAGGCTTTTTTTCTCCCGTCTGTCAACCCTGCACGGGCGGCGAGCAGATTCATATCAAAACCGTTTTTTCCGGTGAGCAATCCATTCGTCCCGGCACGCTGACCACCATGGGGACGACGGGACGTGATATTTTCTATACGGGCGACC
The DNA here is from genome assembly GCA_964246305.1 of uncultured Pyrinomonadaceae bacterium. Classification (GTDB taxonomy): domain Bacteria; phylum Acidobacteriota; class Blastocatellia; order Pyrinomonadales; family Pyrinomonadaceae; genus JACMLC01. Next base: position 65,296 of record CAXTPS010000015.1, on the reverse strand, counting down.
TGACGTTCGACAGCAATCCGGTCACTCTTCCCACTCGCTACACAAGGACTCCGATCCGTATTAGCGTGCCGATTACCGTGCAAGGCTGGTTAGACATCTATGAACGTAATCCGTTCCTTAATTCAAACTATTTCCTTTTCCGCACGCCGCTGAATCTTCAAGGCACAGCCACGCTAACCTTGAGCATGTGGGGAATCAATCCCGCCAACGGGCGTCCGTTCTATAGATTTCGAGGTCTGAGCTATGAATTTCCGGCCATTGCAAGGGCAGGAGAGAATTAGCATCAACTCATTCTGAGAAGTTGTTTTAAGCTTCTACACACTGACCCGAACACGCTTTCTATTGCAGAGCGGGTTCGGGTCTTTTACTTTTCATTGCAAGCTCAGTCATCGAGTTTCGCCCGATGCTTTTGGCGCGCACACGCTTCTGCTGCTACTATTGCTTTTTCTTAAAGAGCGTACGTGATGCGTATAAGCGGCGCGAACATTTGAAAGTGAAGCTGATTTTGTATGTCTACGGAAACACCCCTCGAACTGAAAAAGACGGTTAACCTGCCGAAGACGAATTTCGGACAGAAAGCGAATCTGGGGCAGATGGAGCCTGCGCGCTTGAAGAAGTGGTCTGAGATAAATCTCTACCAGATGATTCGGCGTGCGCGGGATGGCGCGGAAAAGTTCATACTGCACGACGGCCCGCCCTACGCCAATGCGGACATTCATCTGGGCACGGCGATGAACAAGATTTTAAAAGATTTCGTCGTCAAATCGCGCACGATGATGGGCTTCGACGCGCCGTATGTGCCGGGCTACGATTGCCACGGCCTGCCGATTGAGATGTACGTGGACAAGAAGCTCGGCGCGAAGAAGGCGAACATGCCGCCCATCAGCATCCGCCGCGCCTGCCGCGAGCACGCCGCGAATGCTTTAAAAAGTCAGACGCGCGACTTTCAACGGCTCGGCATCTTTGGCGAGTGGGACAATCCGTACCTCACCATGTCGAATGAATACGAAGCGGAGACGGCGCGCCTCTTCGGTAAATTCATCGAGCGCGGCTACGTCTATAAAGGCTTGCGCCCGGTCTACTGGTGCATACACGACCAGACCGCGCTGGCCGAAGCGGAGGTCGAATATCAACAGCACACGTCTGATTCCGTCTACGTCAAATTTCCGCTCAAGAGCGACCCGGCGTTGATTGATGAGAGTCTCGCTGGCAGAAATGTCTTCTTCCTGATCTGGACGACGACGCCGTGGACTCTGCCCGCCAATCTTGGCATCGCCGTGAATCCTGATTTCGAGTACGCGGCGATTGAGCACGGCGAAGAAGTTTATATCGTGGCGAGCGAGCTTGTCGGCGCGGTCGCTGTGAAGTGCGGCATCGGCGCGATGGATGATGAAGGCAAACCGGCTCCTGTCGTGCTGGCGCGCTTTCCCGGCTCAAAGCTTGACCGGCTCGAATGTCGCCATGCGTGGCTTGATAGAACTTCGCTGGTGATGGTCGGAGAGCACGTCACGCTCGGCGGCGAGGCTGACGCGGAGACAGAGCTTGATGTCAAGGACGCGCGCGAGAAGTCCGGGACGAGCAAGGCCGGGACGGGCTGCGTTCATACTGCGCCGGGACACGGGCACGACGATTTCGTGATCGGGAAACGTTACGGGCTTGAGATTTATTGTCCGGTGGACAACGCCGGACGCTTCACAAATGACGTGGAGCATTTCGCGGGTGAGCGAGTCTTTGAGGCTAATCCGAAGATCGTCGAATTTTTACGCGAACGGGGCGTGCTGCTTTTTAACGAAAAGTACGAGCATCGCTATCCGCATTGTTGGCGTTGCAAGAACCCGGTCATCTTTCGCGCCACGCCGCAGTGGTTCATCTCTATGGAGACGGAGAGCGGCAAGGGCGAAGCCGAGAGAGATGAAGACGGACGCGTGCGCTCAAACTTTATTGATAACGAGATTGACGAACAGGTCGAGTCTCTGCGCGCGGGCGCGTTGCGCGAGATAGAGCGCGTCAAATGGATTCCCGCGTGGGGCATGGAGCGCATGCGAAATATGCTCAAGGGCAGACCCGATTGGTGCGTCTCGCGTCAACGCGTGTGGGGCGTGCCGATTCCCGTCTTTTACTGCGCGGGCTGTGACGAAGCGATTGCGGACGCGGCAATCGTGAGCCACATCGCGGACATCTTCGAGCGCGATTCGGCGGATGCGTGGTACGCGCGCGAGGCCGTGGACTTGTTGCCGGAAGGATTCGTGTGCCCTGCCTGCGGGGGCGCGGAGTGGACGAAAGAGACGGACATCCTAGACGTGTGGTTCGACAGCGGCGTGTCGTCAATGGCTGTGCTCGAAAAGCGCGAGGGCTTGCGCTGGCCTGCGGATGTTTACCTTGAGGGCGGCGATCAATATCGCGGCTGGTTCAATTCTTCACTGATGGTCGGGCTTGCAGCGCACGATGCCGCGCCGTACAAAACGGTGCTGACGCACGGCTGGACTGTGGACGGTCAGGGCAAGACGATGCATAAATCCGGCGACAACGCGGTCTCGCCCAATGAGGTCATCAAGGAATCCGGCGCGGAGATCGTGCGCCTGTGGTCTGCTTCGAGCGAGTTCACGGAAGACGTGCGCTGCTCTGCCGAAATTCTGCAAAGAGTTTCGGACGGTTACAGGAAACTGCGTAACACCGCGCGCTTCGCCCTCGGCAATCTACACGGCTTCGACCCGGCGCGTGACGGCGTGACGGATGAAGAGATGCTTGAGATAGACCGCTGGGCGTTGGCAGAGCTTGATGCAGTAATTGAGAAGGTACGCGCGGCGTATGAAGCTTACGAGTTTCATACTGTCTATCACACGCTCTACAACTTAGCGACCGTGACGCTCTCGATGCGGTACTTCGACATCATCAAGGACACGCTCTACACGGCTGCGCCGAAGTCGCACGCGCGGCGTTCTGCACAGACCGCGCTGCACAGAATCGCGGATGCTTTAGCCAGAATGCTCGCGCCGATACTGGTCTTCACGGCGGATGAAATCTGGGAGAACCTGCCGCAGGTGAATGATGAGAGTGAAGCTGTTAAAGCTTCGGTTCATCTGGCGTTGTTCCCTGCCGCGAGCGCAGAGCGTGATGGTGAGATGGCAAAGCGTTGGGAGCAATTGTTCGAGGTGCGCGACGTGGCTCTGCGTGCGCTCGAAGAAGCTCGTAATTCAAAGCTTATCGGGTCATCGCTCGAAGCTCGCGTCAATCTTTCCGCGAGCGGCGAGACTTATGAACTGCTCGAACGCTACAAAGATGAGCTGCGCTTTATCTTCATCGTCTCGCAGGTGCGTGTGTCGCGCGCTGAAGGCGTTGAGAGCGTCAAGGTCAGCATCGAGCGCGCCGAAGGCGAGAAGTGCGAGCGGTGTTGGAACTATTCGACGCGCGTGGGCGAGTCGGCACGCTATCCGACGGCGTGCGAGCGTTGCGTTGAGGCTCTGACGGAAATCGAGCGGGAGGCGTCGTCGTGAAGGGACGTGAGCTTGGCTGGCGCGTGGGCTATCTCGTCGCGGCCTGCGGAATTTATCTGTCGGATCAGGCAACGAAGGCATGGGCTGCCCGCTCGCTTCGCTTTGGAGACACGCGCACGCTGATTAGCGGCCTGCTCGACTTCGCGTATGCGGAGAATCGCGGCATCGCGTTCGGGCAAATGCAAGACGGGGGCTCGTTCGGGCGATGGTTCTTCGTCGTCCTCGCGGGCGCAGCCGCAGCAGCAGTCCTCTTCTACTTCTTTCGCACACAGCGCAGCGACGACCGCGTGCTCGGCGCGTGCGCCCTCCTACTCGCGGGCATCACCGGCAACCTGACAGACCGCGTGCGCCTCGGCTTCGTCATAGACTTCCTAGACGTACACTTGAACGCGTACCACTGGCCGACCTTCAACATCGCGGACGCGAGCATCTGCGCGGGCGCGCTGCTCTTGGCTTACGATCTGTTTTTCGAGCGCAAGAGCCAGAGCGCGGAAGTCAAAAACCGCGAGCCGGAAGCTGAGAGTTAGTTTGATGTGCGCTGTCACGCTCGCCCTTTCTCTGCGAGGTGGATGAGATGAAGAACTTATGGAAAGCTTACCTCGCGTGGACGAAACGAAGAGAGCAAAAGCAGTTTGAGAGATGGCGTAAGACCAGAGCCAAAGGTAAAGCGAGATTCGTTTTAACGACCGCACTTTGGTGGGGCGGTTTAATGATTGCCCTCTACTGCCTGACCGACTATTACGACGGCGTTTTTCGCGTTAAGAAATTGCCTTTTCGGATAATCTTCTTTTTAATCGGCGGACTTATTCTTGGCTTGGTGATGTGGTGGACGAACGAAGCAACTTATAAAGGCAAGGCTCCGCCGGATGACGAAGACGAGGCTCATATCAAATGGCTGGAACACCGAGGGGCACAGAGAATCAACTTCTTTTCTCTGTGCCCCTCTTTTTGTGTCCGCTATGGCTAATCGTCTAGCCTTACCAAATCTCGCAACGCTCGCTGACGGGGCGCACCATCGCGTCGCCCGTCTGGCACTGGTACGCCTGCGCGAATTCGGGCAGGTTCGAGAGCGGCCCGTTGACTCTGAAGCGCGAGAGCGGATGCGGGTCTGTTAGAGCCTGCTGGCGCGCGGCCTCTGCACGATAGTTCGTCGCCCAGACCTGCGCCCATCCGAGGAAGAAACGCTGTTCCGGCGTGAAGCCGTCTATGTCAGCCGGACGCGGCTTGCCTTCCAGAGATTTCTGGAAAGCGCGGTATGCGATCTTCAGTCCGCCCAAATCCGCGATTGATTCGCCCAGAACCAGCTTGCCCTTCTGGAACAAACCCTCTTCGACCTTGAAAGCCGAGAACTGATTTTCGACGCACGTGGCGCGCTCCGTATATTTCTTCAGATCGTCCGGCGTCCACCACTCGCGCAGGTTGCCCTCCGCGTCATACTGCCGTCCCCTGTCATCAAAACCGTGCGTCATCTCGTGGCCGATGACCGCGCCGATGGCTCCGTAGTTGAGCGCGTCGTCCGCTGTGAAATCGAAGAACGGCGGTTGCAGAATGCCAGCCGGAAAAACGATCTCGTTTCTCAAGGGCTGATAGTAAGCGTTGACGGTCGGCGGCGACATCACCCACTGCCCGCGATCAACGCCTTTGCCGATTTCTCCCAACTGGCGACCGAACTCGAACTGGTTCGCGCGCATGCTGTTTGCAGCATAAGACTTGCGGTCAACTTTGAGCGCGGTGTAGTTGCGCCACTTGTCGGGATAGCCGATCTTCTGCGCGATGGCATCGAGTTTGGTCAGAGCCTGCTGGCGTGTCTCGCTGCCCATCCACTGAATCGTCGCCAGATCATCGCGCAAGGCGGCGATCAGATTCTTGACCATCGTGCGCATGCGCTCTTTGGCATCGGGCGTGAAATTCTTTTGAACATAGACCTCGCCCAAAGCTTCGCCGATGTTCGCGTCCGTCGCGGCCACGCAGCGACGCCAGCGCGGCAACTGCTCTTTAGTTCCGTTCAGGTACTTGCTGAAGAAATTGAAGTTCTCGGTATCGAACTTCGATGAGAGCGTCGGAGACATCGTCGTCAAAAGCTGCCAGCGCAGGTATGTCTTCCAGTCTTCAAGCGGCGTGGCGACCAGCTCTTTATCGAGCGCGCGGAAAAAGTCCGGCTGCATGACGTTGAGTTCCATGATGCCCGGCTGCTTGATGTCCTTGAAATAGGCTGTCCATGAGAGGTTGTGGTTCAGCTCCTGAAGCTGCGCGAGCGTCATCTTGTTATAGGTCTTGACCGGATCGCGCTGCTCGACGTTGGTCATCGAAGCCTGTGCAAGTTTGGTTTCGATAGCCATCACTGTGTTCGCGTTCGCTGCGGCCTTCGCGGCATCGTCGCCCATCAACGTGAACATCGTCGTCATATGCTTGACGTACTCTGCGCGCGTGGCCTTGGACTTGTCGTCGTCGTCCGTGTAGAAGTCGCGGTCGGGCAGTCCGAGTCCGCCCTGCGCCGCGACGGCGATGACCATCTTGCTGTTTTTAGAGTCCTGCAAAGAGCCGAAGCCGAACATCGCGCCGACGCCGTAAGAATGCAGTCGCGCGACTTCCTCTTGCAGGCCGCGCACGTTCTTAATCTTACTGATGGCTTTCAGCTCGGGCATGATCGGCGTCAAGCCCGCGGCTTCGACCTGCTCTTCGTTCATACAGCTCGCATAAAAGTCGCCGATCTTCTGCTCGTTGCTGCCACTGGCGGCTTTGGTATTCTTCATGGACGCGTCGAGAATGTCGTGCAGCTTGCTACGATTACCCTCTGAGAGAATGCTAAAGCTGCCCCAGCGCGAGAATGCGCCGGGAATGGGATTGGCCTTTTGCCAGCCGCCGGTCGCGAACTGGTAAAAGTCCTGACACGCCGCCGCCGAGCGATCAAGATTGGCAGGGGTGAAGCCGCCATTGCTGTTCTGCCCGATGACAGCCACGCCCATCAAGAGCGCGAAGAGAAAGGCTCCGGCAAGTTTCTGTTTTAATAAACGCATAGACACTCCTTAGATTTTTGTTTGACGAATTGTAGGGGATAATATAATACATCTTCTTACGACGATTTATCGAAAAGCTCAAGCAGTTTGTCGCGGTAGCTGCGAGAGAGCGTGAGCTGGCGTCCGTCTCTGAGAATGACCGTGTAGTCGCCGCTGAACAATGGTTGCAGCTCTTTGATGCGGTCTATGTTGACGAGCGTCGAGCGATGTATGCGCAAGAATTTGTCCGGGTTGAGCTTGGCCTCAAGGCGATTCATAGTCTCTCTCAAGAGATGCGCTTCACGCCCGACGTGCAATCTCACGTAGTTGCCCGCGGCTTCTATCCAATCCATCTCATCCGTCTTGAGAAAGAAGACGCGACCGACCGAGCGCACGACAAGTCGGTCAAGATATTTGTGCTCCGTCTTGAGGTCTTCGAGGAGCGAGAGCAAACGCTGGTCTAGCTGTCCGAGCTTGTCATGGTCAAGCTGCTCTCTGGCTCTTTCGAGCGCGCGTCCGAAACGCTCACGATTGAAAGGCTTCAACAGATAGTCCAGCGCGTGTACGTCGAAGGCGCGCAGCGCGTACTTGTCATAAGCCGTGACGAAGATGATGGCCGGAACTTTTTGCAGGCCGACGGCTTCGAGCACGCCGAAGCCATCAAGCTCCGGCATCTGTATGTCCAGAAAAAGCAGGTCGGGCGAGAGAGCTTCAATCGCTTCGACGGCCTCCTGCCCGTTGGCGCACTCGCAGATGATCTCGATGTCCGCTTCCGCGCCAAGATACCTCTTGATTCTCTCGCGCGCCAGCGGCTCGTCGTCAACGATTATTGTCCGTATCTTCGTCATCGCTTACCAGACTGTTTCTAAAAGGAATCGCCAGATCAACCAACAGGCCGCCGCCCGGAGAATTTTTGAGATCGAAGCGATGCGCCGCGCCGTAGAGGTGCGCCAGCCGCGCGCGTGTGTTCGCCAGCCCGACGCCTTCCTTCAAAGCCTTCTGCCCCGCGTTCAAAAGCCCGCGGCCGTTGTCGCGCACGAAGAGATGCAGCATCCCGTCCGCGCGGTCTGCGCCGATTTCGATCTGCCCGCCGCTTGAGCGCATCCCGATGCCGTGCCGAATCGCGTTCTCGACCAGCGGCTGCAAAATCATGTTCGGCACGCACGCGTCCAGCGTCTCAGGCTCTATCCACATATTCAAATGCAGGCGGTCGTGAAAGCGCGTCTGCTCTATCTCGACGTACTTGTTCAAAAAATCCAGCTCCTGCTTGAGCGGCACTTCCTGCACGCCCACATTCTCCAGCGAGAGACGCAGCAGGTCGCTCAGGTTCGTGATCATCTGCTCAGCCGATTCCGGGTCTTTGTAGACAAGCTCGGAGATAGCGTTGAGCGTGTTGAAAAGAAAGTGCGGATGTAGCTGCATCTTCAAGACCTGCAAGCGAGACTGCGCGAGCCTCGTCTCCAGTTGCGACGCGCGCAGCTCTCGCTCCCTGTATTTCTGGTAGTAATCAATCGCGTAGTTGACTCCCAGAATTCCCCAGTAGAAAAAGAGCGCGAGATGAAAGTTGACGTAGAGGAAAAATTTGTACGCCTGAAAATATGATTTGAAATGTGCGCCGGGATAGTACCCCAGAAACGGCAGCACGCGCGCATCTATGGATTGCTGAAAAAACGCTATCAGGATGCCGAACAGGATATGCGCGGGCAGGCTGCGCGCCCAAGCCCCGCGCTCAAGCGGAAAGCGACCGTTGAACCAGAGAATGATCGGAGTCAGCAGAAACCAGACATAACAGGAAGAGAACTGCCAGCTCATCACTCGCAAAAAAGTTATAGGCTCTTGCGAGAGCCTGCTCTGGACATATGTCTGGCTGGTAAAAAAGAGCGCGACCAACGACCAGCAGCCGAAGATCAGCCACCACTTCGTCCGGCTCCTCGGAGCGCGGCCTATGTCTTCCATAAAATTTTCCACGCTTATTATAGCTTGTCTCTCAAATGACTTTCACGCGAGCCGCCCGCGCGAGCGCAAGAGGGCGGCACAGACATCTCAGGGTAGACCCGTTAATATACTCCCTGTCGCGCAAACGCGCGAAGCCATTGTGACCAGCGGCGGGTTTTCGATGGTGATTAGCGTGGATGATGGGATAGGAAAATGCAAGATTAAAAATGTAAAGTGCAAAATTGAAGGCAAAAGCATTTTAATAAAATATGGCTTCCACCTTGATTTTGCATTTTACATTTTTAATCTTGCATTATTCATGGCTTTTCGATCTTGGTGACATCAATGAAGCAGATTGTGTAGGAAGAGTTGACGGCGTCGGTGGTGGTCTTGGCGGTGCCGATGATGCGTACGCGATCCTGCGTGCCGATGGGTTGTCCGTCCTTGGCGCGCAGCTTGAGATCGTCCGGGCTATAGCTCTTCGGCAAAGGCTGCATCTGGCTGTTGCCCGTTCCCTCTTCGACGTAGACGCTGATGGCGCTGTTGCCATCCGGCTTATCCGCCAGCTCAAGCCCGCAGGCGCGCGTGCCGTTGCGCGAAGAACAGAACACGGTGACGCCCGTTCTCACATAACCTTCAACTGAAATATACCTGTTGTCGTTCTCTTTCTGGCAGACTTGATTGAACGCGACGGGCACAGGCTTTGTGCAGCCCGTGAGACTCATCAGAAAGAGCATGACAGCTAAGAGCAAGAGACCTCTACGCCGTGCCGGGTTTTGAGTTCGAGATGGAGCGCAGCCACTCACTTGTCTATGCCTTTCTTGAGCAGAATCTGCGTTCCATCTTCTTCATCGCCGTTGATAATCGCGGTCGTCTCTTTGCCCTTTAAGACAGCGCTTGGGCCTTCAGGGGTAATGATCTTCTCCGTCGGCTTGAGCTTGTTCGTGTACCACGCGACGACCTTCTCGAACGAATCCGAAGTTTGCAGTTGGCGCATACTGCCTTCAGCGCCGTGCGTCATCTCCATCGTCACCTCTGCGCCGGGATAGTCGAGCGAGTTTGAGCTTCCGGTCCCGGCAACGGGCGGCTGTGGCGGTTGCGGTAGTTGCGGAGGCTGCGGAGCTTTTGGCGGAACGGGAATTTCGGGTTTGGCCGCGATTGGAGTCGGCACGGGATTGCTCATCAGCTTGATGGCGGCCAGCAGTGTGAGCGCGATGATGGCGACGAGAACGATCACGCTGCTGATGATAAGCACATTACTCCTGCGGCGCGACGCCTTAAGAACCTGAGTCGGCGCAACAGCCGCCAGATTGCCTATCTCATCGGGCGGGAGATAGCCCGGCCCCGTCGGCCTCTGATCGTGATACCGGGTTTGTGCGCCGCGCTCTGCGTTGGCTTCAAAGATTCTGGTCTCGGCCTCGGTCCCATTTTCGCCGTCGAACGCGCCGGATGCATGCCCGCACTTGCGACAAAACCTCGTCCCCTCCACCAACTCCGCGCTGCATTTAGCACAAAACTTATTCGTCATAATTAAGCTTAACAATACGACGCACTCACGCGCACACGCAAGCAAGAATTAGAATCATTTTCAAAGCTCAACCATCTGATTTAACTCTTTGCGTCTTGAGTTTTTCTTTCCCTGCGCCACCAGCGTGAAACTGCTTTTGCTCGCAAAGGCGCAAAGATAAAGCTCAAGGCGCAAAGCCTTGCTATAGTTTTTAAATCACGCCTCGAAGCGCGGCCTGACGTTGTGATTAACCGGGCCGTGGCCGCGACCGAGCAGCGGAGCCTGACGAATCGCATCGGCGACGAATCGCTTGGCCGTGCTGACCGCTTCTTCCAGCGTCAGCCCCCAGCCGAGACACGCAGCGATGGCGGCGGCCAGCGTGCAACCCGTTCCATGCGTCGAAGTAGTCTCGATCCACTCGCCCCGAAAAACAGTCACGCGCCCCTCATCATCAAGCACATCATCCGGGTTCCGGGTTCCGGGTTCCGGGTTCCGGGTTCCGTCTCCTGACTCCTGACTTCTTAAGTGTCCGCCCTTGACCAGAACGGCGCGTGCGCCCATTTCGCGCATCAAGCTTGCGGCGTGTCGCATTCCCTCCTCATCTTCTATCTTCAGCCTCGTGATGCGCTCCGCTTCCGGGATGTTTGGCGTCACGACGCGTGCGAGCGGTAAGAGCTGCTTCATCAGAGAAGCGAGCGCGGCATCGTCTATCAGGTCGTAGCCGGAGGTCGAGCGCACGACCGGATCAACGACCGGCGCAGGCAGAGCCGTTTCTCGAAACAGACGCGCAACCTCTTCTATGACTTCGCGCGTCGGCAGCATTCCGGTCTTCACACATGCAACCTCGAAATCATCTACGACGGGCAAGACCTGCGCCCGCACAGTCTCAGCCGTTTGATGCGCCGCGCCGTAGACGCCAAGTGTATTCTGAAAAGTGAGCGAAGAGACGGCGGCGGTCGCAAAGCAGTTGAAGGCCATAAAAGTTTTGAGGTCTGCGATGATGCCCGCGCCGCCCGAAGGATCGAGTCCGGCGATGGTCAATGCGACGGGAGGCTTTTTTATGTCAGCACCAAACAAAACTTTTACGGCTCCATCGGCGGCTCTTCATCGTCCTGGTTCGGCACAATATCTTCAAGCGTCATCAGGCTTCCGGTCGTAGGCTGGCGACACATCATCTCGATTGCTTTCTTGCCGGGCGGCGTGATGTTAATGTACGACGCGAAACCAGGCGGTTTGATGTCCTCCACGTCATCCTCATGAATCGAATACTTGTATCCGTTCGTCTCGAACCGCAACGCTAGATACGTGACCAGCGGACGAGTGTAGCGTGAATACCTGAACGCGCTTTGCGTGCTCTTCCTATCGGCAGGATATTCCAGCTCAATCTTTCCCGGTAGCCCGAAGCGGTACTGCACATAACCCTTCTGCTTATCCAGCTCTTTCGAGCTGCACAGCGATAGAATCCTGGCAGACTTCTTCATGCCGCAGCTAAAGATAACCTTCTCGTTCTTCTCACAGAGCGTCGCGGCTTTGAACGGCTGCGACATGGCATAACGCGAAGCCACGCTGCCATAGCTCAGCGGGCTGATGACTGCTAAAGCAAGGGTAAAGCAGCACAGAGTTGCGATGAGAATCGTCCGTCGCATGTCTGGAATTCTCCTGCGTTGAGATAGTCAGAGCGATACTTTCTTTTCAAGAATATCTTACAGCATACCTGCTTCGCCGCGCATGGCTCGCACGGTCTCTTTCAAGTCCTGTGCTTTGCTCAGCGCGCGAATGGCAGCGAGGCCGCTCGCGCCCGCCTTCAAGGCCGACGCGGCGTTCTCAAGCGTGATGCCGCCGAGCGCGATGAGCGGAAAGGGTTTGAGAGCCTGCGCGGAAGCGCGCAAGGATTCGAGGCCGACGGGCGAGCCGTAAGAGTTTTTAGAGGGCGTGTCGAAAACGGGGCCGAAGACCGCGAAATCCGCTCCGCCGTCTCTCGCGGCGCGTGCTTCAACAAATGTGTGAGTTGAAACGCCTATCAAAAAATCTTCACCGAAAGCGCGGCGCACGATTGAGGCTTTGAGCGAGTTCGTAGCGAGATGCACGCCGTCGGCTCCGGCTGCGCGTGCGATGTCCGCGCGGTCGTTGACGAGAAGCCGTGTCGCGCTCTGAGCCGTGAGAGCGGCGGCGCGCAAGGTCAGTTCATAGAGCGCGTGTGCGGAAAGATTTTTTTCGCGGAGTTGAATCAACGAGACGCGCGCGGCGACTGCTGCGCTGATGAGCGAAAGGAGTTGCTCTGAGTCAGCGGCCAGAGTTTGCGTCGTCAACTGCCCGCTGGTTATCTGGTAGATGATCGGCGTTTGCAGGTCGAGCGGCATCTTTGCTTGTAGCGGTCGGCGCGTTGTTGCTGTTGCCCTGAAGCGAGCGCACAGTCTGTGTGAAATGTCCTATTTCCCAGAAAGCTATCAACAGGTTGATCACGCCGAGTCCTGTGACCGCGCCCCGCACCCAACCGGAAGAGACTGCCTGCTGCAATCCTTGAAATCCGGTCTTGTGCGACGCATAGACCAGAAAATAGTTGTTGCCCCAATCGCTCAGCCCGAACGTGCCCTGCGGCAGCCACGGCAGAAACGTGAGCATCACGCCCACCTCAAGGCATAAGAAAATATAGAACAGTACCGTTAGCTTCGATGACATATTCTTCAAGTGATGGGTGATAGGTGATAGGTGATAAGAAGAAAGGAAGACAGGAGTCAGGAGTCAGGAGTCAGAAGCAGAGGCGGAAACCCGCTGTTAATCTTTTTCTTTATTCTGTCTCCCGTATTCTGACTCCTATCTCCTGTTTTTTCTTATCATCTATCACCTATCACCTATCTTGTCGCTTTCTGTGATTGCAGCTCGCGCAGCTTTTCTGCGACCCCGCGATACGAGACGTTGACGCCGTAGACTTCTTGAAAAGTATCTATCGCTTGATCCAGCTCGCCCATCTGCTCATACACCGCGCCGAGTTCGTAACGCAGAGCCTGATATTCGTCTTCCGTGTGGCCGGGCGCGTCGAGTCCGCGCTTGTACCACATCACGGCTGGCCGCGCCATTCCCTTCTGCATGAAACAGTGTCCGAGCAGGTTGCAGCATTGCAAGTATCGCGGCGTGCCGTCGCGCGGCGCAACCAGCGAGGCCGCAAGTTGAAATTCTTCGACCGCTTCGTCGAGCAAATCCATCTCTTTATAGGCGAGGCCGAGATTGTAATGCGTCTCGTAGTCGCCATCGGCGGGTGATTCTTCCTCTTCGACCGCGGTGCGAAATTCATCAAAGATGGCAGCGAGACCGGGGTCAATCGTCGGGCGCGGCGGCGCGGCAACCGGAACAGGCGGCGCGGGTTGCGACGCTTCCGCCGGAGCTTCCGGCTGCGCGCTGAACTCGAATGAATTATTGAACTCGAATGCTTCTTCACGCGTTGCGGTGGAAGGCTTAGCGGCAGGCGCAGGCGCAGGACTCATGAGCCGCTGGCGGCGTGCGTCAATCTCTGTGTGCGAGCCGAACTGCCGCTCAAGCAGCTCAAGCGTATCGAGCGCGATGTCCGAATATCCCTGCTCAAGATAAAAATCCACGCCCTCAAGCTCTCGCTTGAGCAACGCCTCGCGCTGTTCGGCATTGACGGCGGGTGCGGCTTGCGACGCTTCCGTCTCCTCGCGCGCGGCGGAAGATTCGTTAAAGTTAAATTCCTGATAACCGACCGGAGTTGACGAATCGTTCGTGGTCGCTGCGGTATCCGCCCACTCGTCGTTCAGGTCTGCGAAGGAGGCGGACGGGTCTGCCGCCGTCGCGGGAGACTCGGCGTTGATGTCGGCTGGGGCGTGGCTGTTCCATTCAAACTGCGTTGCCTCTTCCGCAGGAGCTTCCGCAGTCTCCTCGCTCATCGAGATGAAACTCTCAAAGGTCGGGACTTCCCCTCCGTCCGTCTCGACGAAAGCCTCTCTGGCTTCAACGTCTTCGGTCTCTCCGCCAAGCTCCCGCAAGCGTGCGCGGTAACGCGGCTCATCTGGCGCGAGGCGCACGAGTTGCGATAACGCGCCGCGCTCTTCGTCTTCGAGCTTGGCAGCTTCCGCAGCCTCTGCCAGATGTTCGAGCGCGCCGCGCAACTTCTCGCTGTCCTGCCGCCATGTGTGCAGGCGCACGAGCAGGCGCAGAGCGTCCATCTGCTCGGGGTCGCGCGCGAGTATCTCAGGCAGGAGTAACGCGAGCGTCTCTTCCTGCCCGCCGGACAGGAGCTGCTCGGCTGTGCGCGTCAGCAGGCGAATCGCTGCCGGCAGATCGTCGCCTTTGAGATAGAGGCGTATGACCTCCTCGAAACGCTTCAGGCTTGAAGGCTCTCGCTCCACCAGAGCGATAGTCGCGCGCTCTGCTGCGACTGCATCCTCGGCTTCGACGTGCGCGTGTGCCAGCAGTGAAAGAAGGTCTACGTCGTCAGGCTGCGCAGCCACCGCGCGCTCAAGCGTCTCAGCGGCTTCGTCCGCCGTGCCGAGCGCGATGTGTGTCTGGGTCAGGCCGCTCAAGGCCGCGTGGTCATACGGCACAAGGCTCAGGGCGCGCGTGTAAGCGTCGAGCGCGTTTTCATAAGCTTCGCGCGTGTAAAACTGCGTGCCCGCGTGCGCGAACGCTTCAGCCGCATCTCCGAGATAGTTTTCGCGTTGATAACCTTCCGCCAGCTTGAGTCGAATCTCAGTGTTGCGCGGATCGAGGTCTGCGATTTTGCGTAGGACTTCGAGGGCTTTGGCCGCGTGCCCGCCGCGCGAATAAGCGTCCGCGACCAGCAGGTATTGCGTGCGCGCATCAATCATCAAGCCCTGCATCTCATACAGAGGCGCGAGCTTGGCCGCGATCTCTATGTTGCCGGGCTTGAGGCGATCCATCTTCTTGTACATCGCGATGGCTTTTAAGGCAAAGCCCTCTTCGCGATAGTGTTCGGCGACGGGCGTGAAGCACTTGATCGCTTCCTCCGGCTGACCCGTGCGCGAAAGCAGGTCGCCGAGCATGTTGAGCGCGCTGAAGTCATCAGGCTCGTGCTCGACGATCTGCTGATATTCTTTGATGGCGGCGGGAATCTTCCCCTGAGCGAGAGACTTCTCTGCCGCACGCATGACCTTTGATTTATCGAAGCCCATCGGAACTCATTTACAATTATTAAAACGGGGGTGGCGGCGTTAACCGGATAGCGGGGGGCGGCGCGTCACCTTTTTTTGCGCCAGAGAGGAACGCGCACCGTCAACGTCTGTCGTAGCTCCCGCGTCATTGGGGAGCCAGCAAAGAACACGCTAACACGCGCCAACGGCGAGTGTCAACGCTGTTGATTTCCAAGGCTCAAGCAGCAACGTTTGAAGTTAAAAAAAGTCGCCGGTGCTCTCGGACGCCATCATCACGTCAAAGCACCGGCGGCTTTAAAGTTCAAGTCTTCAGATTATAGCCCGCTACAGAATAAAGATACGCGGAGCCGTATCTTCAAGCCGACTGCTAAAGGTTAGACCGCCGGACGTGACTGTAACCACGATGGGCACATCTCCCGCTCTGCGCAGCTCGGGCGGAATCTGCACGTCTATCTGGTAAAAACCGGGCATGCTTGTCAGCACCGCGCCTGAAGTTATAGCCGTGCCGCTCAAGGTCGTCGTCCCGATGCGGACCGTGACCTGCGAGGCGAGGACGCCTTCCACGCCGGTCAGAATAATTCGCAAGCGCGTCGGCGTTCTCGGACGATTCGGCCTCACCGTAGTTATCGTGAACGGCTCAGGCGTCATGTTGAAAGCGTTGAAGACGGTTGCGCGTCCTCCCGGCCCGCTGGTAGTCGTGAAGATGTCAGGCTGCGCGGGAACTAACGGCAGATTGCCGCGCAGGACGTGGCCTCTGACATTGATGGTCACAGGATAAGTCGTGCCTGCCGCAGCCGGAATCACACCGCGCGGGACGACAAAAACTATACGGCGCGTGCTGACTGAATAAATCCCCGCCGCAGCATTGTTGACGGACAACGTGACACCGTTCAACTCGAACGGCAGCGAGGGGAAGCGCGTGGTCGAAGCGCTCCCCTGCGGCACGCTCTGCGGTGTGATGAAATTCCGATTCGGGAAATTTATGACCGCCAGCATGCCGGGCGCGAGGCCGGGGACGTTAACCGGCGTGACGGGCGTCGGCGTCGGGCTTGGCGTCGGCGTTGGCGACGGCGTCGGTGTCGGCGATGGAGCCGGGCCGACTGGACGATTGCTCGCGCCGGTCAGATACGATTCCGCTACGTTGTTGTCGGAAAGCGTGACTAATGGAGTCAGCAGGTAAAAGACTTCTGGCAAACCGTCAAGGTTGCCGCCGCCGAGTTCGGGCGAAGCCAGAGAGAAACTGAGTCGCTGCCGCGAGTTGCTGGTGAACGGTTGCAGCGAAGCCAAAAAGAACGAGACGGCCGGTATCTTCGTCAGGCGCGTGAACATCGGTGTCGCGCCGATGGGCAGAGACACAGCGTAAATTTGCACCGGGCGCGAAGTATCCGGATTCAATCCATCGCTCGCAGTCGCCGGGACTGTGCCGTCAGCTTTGAAGTTGACGCGCGAAGCGAAGATGATTGTGCCCGGAGTCTGCCCCACGTAATCGGTGAAAGTCGGGAAGCGCAAGGTATCGCCGCCGACCTGCGCGTCATCCGCGCCACGCGCGCCAACCTTCGTAAATGTATTCGCCGTCACGTTGTAGAGAAAGACAGTGGTGCTCGTTAGATTCGGCCCCTGCGGTGTGTTGTTCAAATCCGCGCTGGACTCAAAAAGAATCAGATTACCGTCGCGGCTCATGCGGCGTCCGGTGCTAAAGACATTGACGATGTCGCCCAGAGTGACTCTCGTAGTGCGCGTGACCTGCTTGCGATTGGCAACCGCGCCGGTAGCCGGATTGACATCGGCATAGTAAATCTCCGAGTCGCCGTCGGCATTATTCCCGGTCGTCTGCCCTGTATCCGGGACATTCGAGTTCGAGGTGAAGGCCACACGCACCAGACAGGGCATGCTGCCGGGCAGACACCCGCCGGACAATGAAGGACTCGTATTAAAAACCGGATTGACGATTGTCCCGGAGGTGCTGGTTATCTGTGAGAGCGCAAAAGTAGTCGGGGCAGTCCTGAAGCCTGTAAAAATCTCCGCGTTGAAATCGGTATTGGCAGCGGGCGGAGTGGTGCTCATATTTCTGGTCGAGACGAAAGAGATGACAGAGCCGTCATCGTTGATCGTCGGATAGCGATTGTCGTCGGATGTCGTCGGCGCAGCCGGAGGATTTGTGGTGCCAGCGGTCGGCAACAGATCGGCGGGCGTATTAGTGATGCGCGTGAACGCGCCCGCAGACAGATCAACGAACGGGGCTTCTGCGCCGCTCGATAAATCTACGGGCGTGACCGCCGGAACCTCATAGACCCAAATCTCCTGATTGGCATCGGCCAGCAGAGCATCACGGTCGGCGTTCGATAAATTGTTCGCGTCGAAATTACCCGGCGTCGAAGTGTTCGTGCCGGCGGGCGTGAGGCTGTTCGCGTTCGAGCTGAAAATAATATAGCGGCCATCGTTGCTAATCATCGGAGCCGCGTTGATTATAGCGATGCGTATGTTTCCGAACACAGTCGCCGAGGCTGTCGTATCAACGAGGCGGTTCTTCGTATTCGTAATCTGAAAGACGCGCCGTTGTGCGTAGTCAATGAGAAATATTTCGGAGTTGAGGTCGGAGTTATCCGGATTCAGGTTACGCGCGGGGTCTTTGGTGGCGATGTCGCCATTGGATTCGACGACGATAAAGCGGCCATCGCCGCTCATGTCATTGGCAAAAGTCTGACGGTTCGAGTTGGTGATTTGACCGACTATCGAATCGGTCTGCGCGCCTGCTGAAATAAGAGCGCCGCACGCCAGAATGAGCGCGGCCACAGAAATTGATAAACGAAAAACTAGCTTCACTGGAGTTCCTCCGGGATTACGATGACTGATACTGTTCAAAAGAGAGGTCGAAAAGATTCGGTTAAAATCGAGCAGCGCATGACGCTCTTTCACCGCACACGCTTTCAAAAGGCGGCATTTTAAGCGTAAGGCATACACAAGCGCAAGCAGGAGCCACCCGGCAGACGCCTTTCACTGCTTCACGTTGACGCACTTATCAAAAGCTTTTACAAGAAGTTAAGTTCGGGGGCGCGCCTGAAATTCCCATTTTCACGATCAAACCGGAGCAACACTTCTGATGCTCAATAGTTAAGAAGAGTTGGCAGTTGGCAGTTGGCAGATAAAACCTCTTCTTTTACTGCCAACTGCTAACTGCCAACTGCCAACTGCCTTCTCATCTGAATCGCTGGCCGATCTGCTCTGTGCCGAACGCGCCGATGCCGTTCAGGCGGAAGCTGAAGACAAAGCGGTTTTCGTTGCGCAGGCCGACGTTGAAGGTGTAGTTCTGCACAGTAACGGCGCAGCAGTCGAAAGCATAGCCGAGCGTGATGGTCGAGCTGATGAGCGATGAGCTGCCGCGACCCGGTCTGTTTTGAAAGTCGAAGAAGAGCGAGACGCCGCCGAAGAGTCCGCGCTCAGTATTGCCGACAAAGACGGAGGGACTCCACTGTGAGCCTTGCAGCGTGCCCGGCTCAACCTTGTTCAGACTTCTCAACCTCGAAAGCGATGGCGCGAGATTTATCGCACGCGTGTAGTAGAAGGTCTGAAAGGCTTTGACGAGCGGGAAGTTGAGGCCGAACGAGACGGCCAGATCGCGCATCCCCCCGCCATTCACGTCGAGGTCTGTTCGCACGTCTGCAAACAGGTATTGCTGCGGGCGGTAACGCGCCTCGATGTTGATGGGCGAGAAGCGGCGCGCCTCTCCGCCGTAAGTGAAGGCCGAAAAAGTGTTGATCGGATAAAATTGATTGCGCCGCCCCGGCACTAATGCTCCGCCGAAAAACGGGTCGAAGAAATACTTGCCGCGCACTGTAATCGAGAGCGCCTCGTAGGGCTGATTCGAGAGCGGATTGCCGTTGCCGCTGCCCGCCGCTCTCTGCGCCGCACGGCTCACGCTCTCCGTCGAGCGGCGCGTGAAGAAGCGATTCGTAATGCCGAACTCGATCTCGTTCGTGTCGGCGATGGCGTCCACGTAATCAATGCGTATGATGCGCTCAAAATTCGAGATGCCGTCAATCCTGCGATAGATGACGTACGGCTCGATGGTGTGGCGGAAGAAGAACGAGCCGTCCTTGTGATGAAAGTTGCGCGCCAGAACGGGCGGCCTCACGTCCAGCTCGAACTCTCCGTAGCTGCGTATGATGTCCTGACTTGAGACGATGCGAACCAGAGGCACGAGCGAGTTTGAATAGTAGGTCGCACGCGCGCCCGCCATCGCCGTCACAGACCAGCCGCCGAAATGAAACGGCACGGAGAAGCGCGGGTGTATGTCGAGCCGCTGCACGATTGACGGCGTGACGATTGGCTCGCCTCCGACCTGACTTCTGAAGAGAGAGATGTCTTCGACCGTCTCTTTGCGGCTCACGCCCTCCGCCCCGCCCTCGAATGAAAAGTAGACCGGAAGCTTTTCAAAGAATTTGAGCGGCGAAGGCCGCTTGTCGAGCGTGATGCTCGGCAGCTCGCGCGTGCGTATGCGCGCGTTCGGGATTGAAGTGACCTGCGTGCGCGCTAGAAAGTTAAAGCTGTAGTCGCCCGAATTTTTATTGATGAAAACCTGCGAACGCTCTTCCGGCGAGATGGTCTGCTGGATGGAATCCGAAAAGACCTGACGGAAAGCGAGGTTCGAAGTGACGTTGACATCCGCCGCCGCGAGAAAGCCGTTCGGGAAATAATGCACGCCTTCCATATAAAAACTTGAGCCGCCCTGATTCGGCGCGTCCGGGCCTTCTTTGTCTCCGAAGATGCGATCCTTGACGGCATAGAAACCCATGTTCAGAAACGAGCGCGAGTTGGCGCGCGTTCGCAGATCTGCGCCGATGCCGATGCCGCGCGCCGCGTAAATGTCATTGCGGAAGGTCACGTCGGCGGAGCGTCCGAGCGTCTGGTAGTAAGCATTCGAGAGGCGAAAGCCTTTGCTGCCTGAGCCGCTGAAGGTCGGCGTCAAAAAGCCGGAGGCGCGGTCACGCCGTTTCAAGGAGATGGAAGCGAAGGGCAGCCACGCGACCGGAATATTTTTGATGCGAAACGAAGGCTGCTTGAATCGCGCGCGGTCGCCCGTCGTAATCTCCGCGCGTTTCGTCTTAAAGCTCCATTTCGGCACGCTGTCCTCGCACGCAGTGACCTCCGCGTTGATGACCACGATCTTATTCGTGCTCACCTTCTCCACGCTGTCCGCTGTGAAGTAGATGACCGTGCCGTCCTGCGTCTGATTGGTAAAGCCCGTGGAGTTGAGGAAGTAGCCGAGCTTGGTCGCGTAGTTCCATTCGGCGCGCGAGCCTGTGATGCGCTGCTCGCCCTGATCGAAAACGACGTTGCCTTCTGCCAGCACGCGATTGCTCGCTTCGTAAACTGTCACCTTATCCGCCTGCAAGCGATAGACGCCGATGCGCGCATCCACATTGCCCTCATGGACGGTGACGTGCGCGTCCTTTTCGCCGGTCACAGTAGATTTATCGGCAGACACTTCAAGCTGCTCAGTTGACTGTGACGCGTTGGACGAGTTGGCAGGCAGGCGCGGGCGCAGCAGTTGATCCTGCGGCGTGAGCGGGTTCACGTTCGGCGTGTCCGTAATCGGATTCGTGACCTGACGGTCAACCGGATTCGGCTCCTGCGCGCAGACAGGCAAAGCTGCTGTCAGGCAGAGCAGGAACGCGCACATCCACACAGACCAGCCGCGAAAATTTTTCAGGTGAATACCGATGCGCAAAAAAGAAACCCCAGACCTCCAGAGGCCGAGTCGTAAGAAGCGCGCTGATGCTAACACGGAAAGGCGAAAAGCAAAAAGCAATCACCCGATGATGTCGCCAACGGCGACAGAGATTATAGCGGAGGGTGTAACCCTCCGAGCTTGGATATCCTGAAAGCGACGCTGAAAGTGTCGGACACTCAAGCTTGATGTTGGTCAGCTGCGGCGACCGACGCCTTGGGCTGACTCAATCGTAGCGATGCTCGCTACGCTATGCTGTTGGTCATCTTCGATGACAACACACGGATTTTCTATTTCTCAAACAGCTTCTTAGTTATGTATCCTGCCTCGCGTGACGGTTCAGGAAAAGTTTCGCTTGATGATCGTGGCTGGCGAGGCATCGGGCGACGCGCACGCGGCGTCGCTGGTGCGCGCCTTACGCGTGTGCGCGCCGGAGGTGGAGTTTGAGTTCTACGGCTCGACGGGCGCAGAGATGCGTGCGGCAGGCATTGAATCAATCATCAACGCGGACGATCTGGCGATTATGGGCATCGTCGAAGTGGGCAAAGTCCTGCCGAAATTCTGGCGCGCCTTTCAAGCATTGAAGCGAGCCGCGCTCGCGCGTAGACCCGACGCAGTGATTCTGGTTGACTGGCCTGAGTTCAACCTGCGACTCGCGCGTGCGCTGCATCGCAAGGGCTTGCGCGTTATTTATTACATCAGCCCGCAGCTCTGGGCGTGGCGTTCTTATCGCGTGCGCAACATACGGCGCGACGTAGACCTGCTGCTCTCGATTCTTCCCTTCGAGCCTGAGTGGTACGAAAAGCGCGGCGTCACGCACACGCGGTTCGTCGGCCATCCGCTGACGGGCGAAGTCCAGCCGCGATACGGTCGCGCGGAGTTTTGTGCGCGGCACGGCCTTGAAGCATCGCGCCCGATCATCGCGCTCCTGCCCGGCAGCCGTCATAAAGAGATGGAGCGCATCCTGCCGCCGATGCTCGAGGCAGCCGCAAACATCCAAGCCTCAAATCCCGAAATTCAATTCATCCTCG
Organism: uncultured Pyrinomonadaceae bacterium; assembly: GCA_964246305.1. GTDB lineage: Bacteria > Acidobacteriota > Blastocatellia > Pyrinomonadales > Pyrinomonadaceae > JACMLC01. The sequence goes on along the minus strand of CAXTPS010000015.1, from coordinate 43,479 downwards.
CGCTCGCAGCGAATCGCCCGCAGGCTGAAGCTGTGGAAATCATCTCAAGGCGTCCGGCTGCGCTGCAGGGCTTGCGCATCGCGCAGCACGAGACGCGCGAAGCTCTGGGCGCGGCGGATGTCGCGGCCATCGCCAGCGGCACGGCGACGCTCGAAGCCGCGCTCATCGGAACGCCGTTCGTCATCGTCTACAAAGAATCCGCCATCAACTGGCACACGCTCGGTCGCCTCATACACGCGGAGCACTTCGGCCTCATCAACCTCATCGCGGGCGAACGCATGGTAACGGAGTTGATGCAGAACGATTTGACGGGAGAGAAGCTGGCGGCGGAATTGCTCACGCTGCTGGATGGTGAACGTAACGAAGCCCTGCGCTTGCGCCTTCGCCAGGTGACCGCCGGACTCGGCACGGGCGAAGCATCACTGCGCGCCGCCGATGCGATTCTCGGCAAAGCTCAGGAGTGGAGACGAGATGAGACACAGCCCCCCTGACGGGACTTAAGAAGAGATAGATGTTGTGGATTTGCTTCGCTCATACTCGCATTTGACTTTTCCACTTTAATGGTTCAAGTTTTGATTTAGAAACTAACAATGTGAATTCAAGAGTAGAAAACAACTTTGCGTGCTTCGCGGGATTTCCTTCGCGCTCTTTGCGTTTGAGTTGAAGCTTAAACGCAAAGGGCGCAAAGATGTAAGACGCAAAGAAGCGCAAAGAAAAGCTTTTCCAATCCATCACGCTCTACTCTGGATTCGCATTAACAAATTTTTTCCAACTCAAGGAGGGAAGTATGAAAGCATTATGTTGGTATGGCACCGGTGACGTGCGCGTGGAGAATGTGCCTGACCCGAAAATACTGAATGCGGGTGATGCGATTGTGAAGATCACTTCAACCGCTATCTGCGGTTCTGATTTGCACCTTCACAACGGTTTTCAACCGACGATGGAGAAGGGCGATATTCTCGGCCACGAAAACATGGGCGAGGTGGTGGAAGTCGGCAGCGGCGTGACCAAGTTGAAAGTCGGCGATAAAGTCGTCGTGCCGTTTGTGATTGCCTGCGGGCAATGCGAGTTCTGCAAAAAGGAGATGTACTCTCTGTGTGACACATCGAATCCGAATGCGAAAATAGCCCGTGAAGCAATGGGACATTCGCCTGCGGGCTTGTTCGGTTTCTCGCACATGCTCGGCGGTTTCGCGGGCGGACAGGCTGAATACCTGCGCGTGCCGTTTGCAGATGTCGGCCCGTTCAAAGTTCCTGATGGAATTGAAGACGAGAAAGTTTTATTTCTTTCGGACATTTTCCCGACGGCTTACATGGCGGCGGAAAATTGCGAGATCGAAGAAGGCGACACGGTGGCAATCTGGGGCGGCGGCCCGGTCGGGCAGCTCGCAGTCAGATGCGCGCAGATGCTCGGCGCAGGCAGAGTCATAATGATTGACGAAGTGCCTGAACGTCTCGCGCTGGCTCAATCGAGCAAAGCCGAAATCATTGATTTCAGCAAAGTAGACGTTTACGAAACTTTGATGGAGATGACGGGTGGCCGTGGGCCGGATCGCTGTATGGATGCTGTCGGACTCGAAGCGCACGCGGGCGGAACTTTGGATGGAATTGTTGACCGCGTCAAAACGGCGACGATGCTTGCCACAGACCGACCGCATGTTTTGCGGCAAGCGATCATGAGTTGCCGCAAAGGCGGCACGATTTCGATTCCGGGAGTTTACGTCGGATTTGCAGACAAGATTCCGTTCGGAGCCGCGATGAACAAAGGTTTGACCTTTAAGATGGGCCAAACGCACGTGCAGAAATACATGCCGAAGCTTTTCGACAAGATCGAGCAAGGCGAGATTGATCCTTCGTTTATCATCACGCACAGAATGAAGCTCGATGACGCGCCGCATGGCTATAAGATTTTCAACGAGAAAGAGGACAACTGCATCAAGATTGTCCTGAAGCCTTAAGCTATAGCGCTGAAGCTCATCCTGAAAAGCAGTCTTGCTTATTCGGGATGAGCTTCAGCAACTTTTCTTTGGCTAACAAAAATTTAGTCGGCAAGCTTAGCTTGTTTTCTTTTACCTATCCTCTTTAATTCTTTCTTCCAACTCGGCAACTTTACGGCGCAATTCTTTCACTTCTTCGCGCAACTGCGGCAGCCGATTCATGTGTGCGTTGAGCCGTTTGTAATCTTCGAGCGGCTGGATGGGGATGCCCCACCAGACTCCGGGGCGCACGATCTTGCCGGGAAGGATGCCCGCCTTCGAGCCTATGATCGCGCCGCTCTGCACACGCGCGTGATCGCCAAACCCGACCTGTCCGCCGATTACCGCATCGTCTTCAATCACAGTGCTGCCGGAGATGCCCGTCTGCGAGGCGATGACTACGCGCGCGCCTATACGCACGTTGTGCGCGACCTGTACCAGATTGTCTATCTTCGTGGCCTGACCGATGCGAGTCTCTCCGAGCGCGCCGCGATCAACGCAAGTCGCTGCTCCGAGTTCCACGTCATCCTCGATAACGACCGTCCCGAGTTGCGGAAACTTGTGCCGAACGTTCTTCTCATCCGGCACGTACCCGAAGCCGTCCGCGCCGACGATGACTCCCGCATGAAGAATCACACGCGACCCCAGAGTGATGCCTTCATAAAGCACTACGTTCGGATGAATGATCGAGTCGCGTCCGATGCTGACATCATCTCCGACACTCGTGCCGTGGTGAATCTGCGTTCCCGCGCCGATGCTCGCGCGCTCGCCGATTGAAACATACGCGCCGATGTAAACCCCTTCAGCGACTGATGCGCTCGCGGCGATGACGGCGGTCGGATGAATCGCGGGAGGTTGTTTTTGAGGTGGATGCAAGACTTCCGCGATGAGGGCGAAGGCCAGTTTCGGTCGCCTTACTTTAATCAGGCACTTCCCCTCTAATTCAGGCGCGCACTCAGGCACGATGAGGCACGAGGCGCGGCTGCTCAAAGCAGTTTCGAGCATTTTCGCATCTTCAACGAACGCAATCTCGTGCTCCCGCGCGCTCTCAAGGCTGGCGACTCTTTCGATCAAGACGCTGCCATCGCCCACAGCGCACCCGCCCGCATGTGCGGCAAGCTCGGTCACTGTTTTCGTTACGCTCTCGGCTATCATAGGGTCAACCGCGCAAACGGCAATTTACGGCTGCACCACGTAGAACGTAGAGGCCGGAACGTCGCCGTTCGTGCCAAACTGGATGGCCTGAAATTGACCGGATGGGGTTAAGGTATACCAGGTCCCATTGCTCGGGCGAAAGACGCAATAGGAGAAGGTAGTGTCGTCAACGCCAAGCCGGGTAACCGGCTGCGGAATGTCCCCGTTCTGGCCGAACTGTTTTACGATGAGCTGATTATTAAGACTGTCTAAGCTATACCATGCTCCGTTCGATGGTCGCCAGACGGTGATGTCTGCTTTTCCATCCAAGCTCCCGTAATCGCCGGGAACAGGCACGTCACCGCTCGCGCCCCACTGCTGCGATGTCACCGCGTTGGTATAACTGTTCAGGATGTACCATGTCGCGTTGCCCGGACGAAAGACCGCGATGTCCATCTTGGCGTCGCCATCGTAATAGTCCGCCACAGGCTTATCTCCGTTCTGCCCGAACTGCGCATAACTGAAAGCGCCAGTCTTCGAGTCGAGGATATACCACGTACCGTTCGAGGGACGGAAGACCGCGAAATCATCAAGGCCGTCCCCGTTATAGTCGCCATGCACAGGCTTATCTCCGTTCTGCCCGAATGCCACTCCGCGAAACGTGCCGGTGGCGCTCTGCGAGACGTACCAGAAGCCGTTCGACGGACGAAAGACAGCGTAGTCCGTTACACTGTCGCCGTCATAATCTGCGGGCACCGGGATGTCGCCGCTTTGTCCCCACTGGAAGGCTTGAAAGCCGTTTGCGCTGTTGGTGTACCACGTGCCGTTCGTGGGGCGAAAGACAGTCACAGCATTATTCCCAGTGCCGTTGAAGCGGCTGCTTTTCACGTACAGAAGATTAGTAGTAGTAGCGAAATTAGGGATAGTGAAAGTGCCGCTGTCGCCGTTATACCCGTCGACAGCTACATAATAAGTTGTGAACCCTGCATCAAGCGGAAAACAGACTTTGCTATTCGTGCTCCGCCCGTAATCATCGTTACTGCCGCGCTGGGTTAGCGAAAGGAAGCCGGAGCCTGTGTAAACGGCCAGCAGAGTATTAAAGCCCAGCGAGGTCGCGCGCACTTTCAGGCAAAAGCCGATATTATCGCCGGTTACGCCAAAAAAATACCAGACGGACTTACCTCCCGGATTGCCCCCATGATCCGGCTCGAAGAGTTGCTTCGTCGCATCCACAGTCGTCCCGGATACGTCACCCAGTCCAAGTGAAAAACCGCTTGCATTGGCAAAGTTGTCATTGGCCGGCGGCGCGACTGCCTGCCTTCCGCCCTGTGCATGCGCCATCCGAAACGGCGCATAGATGAGCAGCATGATTATCAAAGTGAAACTGGCTACACGCGAAATTCCGATTCGGCTCTGGGCATTCTTAGTCATTAACGCTTTTCCCCTTCACATTGAGAACTTAAAGGCTTGAACTTATGAGCACAGGACAAACGCTAATGCTTTTGTTGCGCTCCAGACGATTCGCCGCTGCTCACGACTATCGGGATTCAGCATATCAACTTATCTATCTCAGATTCAGGCAGCCACCATGGTTTACACATTGTATAGGGTATGCATCAGATTAGGTAATGCATTTTGAAGTCTTTCATTTGGCGATTGAAAATCTAAAACTTCAATTTAACAACACGCTCTCAGACCGGGTCGCCCGTCCCTGCGCCCTGCCGCGCTCGTGTAAATCCGCGCTTTGATTCGCGTATAAAGCTGACGAGGTGCTGCACGTGCTCGTCGCCCATCTCGGACATCCGCCGTAAAGCTTCAGCCGTCGGCAAACGGGAGCGCAACAGCAGGCGATAAGCCTCTTTCAAGGCGCGGCGCGATTCTGTGGAAAAGCCTGCGCGACGGAGGCCGACCGAGTTCAGCCCACGCGCACGCGCAGGATTGCCGTCCGTGATAAAGAACGGCAACACGTCCTGCACTATCTTCGACTTGCCGCCGACCATCGCGTAACGTCCGAAACGCACGAACTGGTGCGCGCCCGCATCATTCGAGAGAAAGACATGGTCTTCGACCGTGATGTGCCCTGCCAGAGCCGCGCCGTTGGCGAAGATATTATCGTCTCCGACTTCACAGTTGTGCGCGATGTGTACGCCGATCATCAAAAAATTCCGCGAGCCGACGCGCGTCACCTCTCCCTCGCCGCTCGCCCTGTGAATCGTCACGCTCTCGCGTATCAGGTTGTCATCGCCGATGACGAGGCCGCTCCGCTCGCCCGCAAACTTCACGTCCTGCGGCTCGCCGCCCAAAGTCACGTGCTCAAAGACTCGATTGCGCTCGCCCATGCTGGTAAATCTTTTGATGACCGCGTGCGCGCCTATCTCGCATCCGGCTTTGATAATGACATCATCCTCGATGACGGCGTAGGGACCGACGCGCACGCCGCGCGCGAGATGTGCCGACGGGCTGACGATGGCTGTCGGATGAATTTTCTTCAATGAATCCATAAACAGAGGCGCGATAGTACACGAAAAGCGGTGAGAGGTGATAAGTGATAGATGATGAGATAAAGACGAAAAGCTTGTCACTTATCACTTATCACTCATCAGTTATCACTATGTCTGGCCTTGCCTTTGCCTCTTGATGCTTCTATCATACTGCGCTGCCAGCTTTTGAGCGCATTCGTGTGTCGTTTGGCAACCTCCACAGATTTAATTCATCCAAGTGCGCTTGATTAGTCCAGCGCGAGCGCATTTTAAGGAGAAATACTTGTTTAGTGATCAATTTCGCCGAGGCGAATCGGAAAAAGGTAAATTCAGCGGGGTCAGAAGCTCCAAGCTCATCTCGAACCTTTCGGATGTGGCGTGGAAGGCTTTTCAATCCGTCAACCGCATTCTGCCTGAAGGCGAAGCGATTACGCCCAAGTGGGCTGCCGAGCCGCTGTTGAAATCTTACGAGCGCACGGCTCCGCCCCTCGGCTTCCCGCGCGAGACGGATTCCTTGTGCCCGCGCTGTGTCAAAGAGGTCAGAGACGCAGTCATCACAGGCGAGACGACGCTGGAAACTTTGATGCACCAGCATCCGGGCGAAATCAAGGCGCAGATTCTGGAAGAAGACGGGCAGGTCATCATGCGCAAGACGTGCCCGAAGCACGGCGAGTTTACGGACGTGATGGCGACCGACCCGAAATTTTTGGAGCGCATCGAATCGCTCTTTTTCGGGCGCGACTTTCGCGTCGCGGAAGATGCGCACGTTCACAAGCACGGCACTTCTAATATCAAATTCGGACGCGGCGCGGTTCTGACGGTTGACCTCACGAACCGCTGCAACATGATGTGCAATCCTTGCTTCATGGATGCCAATCAGGTCGGCTATGTACATGAGCCTACGTTTGAAGACACCAAAGCCATACTTGATCGCGCAGTCTCTTTCAAACCGAAACGTCAGGTCATCATTCTCTTCTCCGGCGGCGAGCCGACGCTCTCACCCTACTACCTTGAAGCAGTCGCCTACGCGAAGAAGATAGGTTTTTATAGAATCCTAGCGGCGACCAACGGCATACGCTACGCCGAAGACATAGAGTTCTGCAAAGCCGCGAAAGAAGCCGGACAGCACGGCGTCTATTTGCAGTTCGACGGAGTTTCCGAAGAGAAGAACAAGCATCGCGGCGTCGGCAATTTGTTCGATGTCAAGCTGCGCGCGATTGAGAATCTGGCGAGCGTCGGCATCAAGGTCACGCTCGTGACGACCATCGTCAACACGATCAACAACGATGCCATAGGCCAGATCGTGGAGTTCGCGGCACAGAACATAGACAAGGTTCAGACGATAGCCTTCCAGCCGGTCTCTTTCACCGGACGCGACGAGGACGTGCCCGACGAGATTCGCATCAAGCAGCGTTACACGCTCGCGGGCATGACGCATGATTTGAAAGACCAGCTCGGAGGACAACTGCAACCTCTGCGCGACTGGTTCCCGCTCTCTTCGTATTCGGCTTTCACCTCCGTGATGGACATGTTGCAGGGAGCGGATGCGCCGTGGGGCTGGTCTTCGTGTAACTGCCATCCGAACTGCGGCATCTTTACGCTGATGGTCGTCAATCGCCGGACGGGTGAGTTCAATTCGCTCTTCGAGTTCTTCGACTACGAGCAGTTCATGAAGGACGTGGCCGTCATCACAGACACTGCACGCGGCAAAAAGCTTTCTTACGCGCAGCTTGGGATGGCGATCATGCGGAACTTCAACGCGGCGAAGGCTCCCGAAGGCTTTCCCATCTCGCAGATTCTCAATCTCTTCAAGCCGTCCTCGACCAACTCGAATTCGGATCGCAACGACCGCATGAAGTTGCAGGATAAGGTGCAGAAGGAAGACCCGAACGACATCTGGCGCGTGCTCTGCGTCGAAGGCATGTGGTTTCAGGATTTGTTCAACTACGACTTTCGCCGCACGGAGATGTGCGTCATCCCTTACGGCACGCAGGAAGGCGAAATCTCCTTCTGCGCTTACAACACGGGCGTCGGCTGGCGGCAGATTATCGAGAACATGCACAAGACCGCGAGCCTCGCCGAGTGGTACGAAGAGAACGGACGCCACGCCGTCTACGCCAAAGGCAAGGCTGTCCCCGGTATCTCTAAAAAGCACACGCTCAGCCTGCCCATCGTCAGCGCGATTCTGGCTGAAGATAGCGGCGAGCAGCTCGAAAAAGTTACGCCCTATCTGATCGAGGAAGAAGAAGTAGTTGTCAGATAATTAAAGAGGCTCAAGAGCGCACCGACTCGCGCTCTTGAGCTTCTTTCAATTCCAAGTTTTAATAAGATTGCTCCCAATCTTCTCGTGCGACCTCACAAGTTGCACTCACTCCTGGCGACAGTTTACCGACGATTCTGTCTGCCGTTAACCCCAAGAAAGGAAAAACATGAAACTCCTCAAATTGAGTAAGTCTATTGTCTCTATTCTAATTTTGATCTTAGTAGCACAAACGATTATTCCAGCCATCGCGTTAGCGCAGACGACAAGCGGCGCACAGGCGAGTGAGATAACGATTCCGGACGGCACTGAGTTCACAGTTGAAACAACCGATGAAATCTCTAGCAAGACTGCGACCGAAGGCGACCCTTTATCCTTCAAAGTCGCGGATGACGTAAAGGTTAATGGTCAGACCGTCATTGCAGCAGGCACGCTTGTCAAAGGCTCCGTCTCGCAGGCTAAGAAAGCAGGCATGATGGGCAAAGGCGGACAGTTAGCCATTCGCATTGAATCGACGACGACCGTTGACGGGCAGAAACTAAAGCTGCGCTCGTCAAAAGGCAGAGAGGGTGATGACAAGACCGGCACGACGGTCGCGCTGGTCGTTCTCTTCGGGCCGCTTGGTTTTCTGAAGCATGGCAAGAACGCCAAGATCAAAGCCGGCACAAAGATTCAGGTCTTTACCGATGAAGAGAAGAAGATTCAAATCAAATAGCCGGTAAAGATTTTTAACCACAGAGGCCACAGAGGAACACAGAGAAATTTCAAATTCAGAATTTCAAATCTGAAATCATTTGAAACCCCGATGCTCCTCTGTGGCCTCTGTGGTGAATCTCAACTGACTGAAAGTTTGCTTCTCAAGCTTTAATCATTAATAATTGCCGCGCGAACAGCACACGGATTCATGAGCTTAACAAAAAAACTTAATCGCTTATCACAGGCGGCGCGATTCTTCATCAGCGGCTTGCCGAAGAATTCCATCGGCTCGATTGATGTCACGAACCGCTGTAACCTGCGTTGTGAGCATTGCTACTTTTTCGCGGAAGACCACAAGGGCGAGAAGGAGCTTTCCAATGAGCAGTGGATAGAAAAGTTGGAGGCGATGAAAGCCGCAGGCCATCCGATGCTGCTCTGCACGTGGGTCGGCGGCGAGCCGATGGTGCGCAGGCCGCTCATCGAAATCGGGCGCAAATATTTCAAGCACAATACCATCGTCACCAACGGCACGATGGAGTTGCCCGACTGGAAAGATTGCACCTATGTCATCTCGATTGACGGCACTGAAAAAGCTTTTGAGCGAATGCGCGCCCCCGGCATCTATCAGAAGATCAAGCAGAACGTCATTGACCATCCGGAACTCAGGATTCAAATCTCCTGCGTGCTGACGAGCATCACCAAAGACTGTGTCGAAGAGCTGGTCGAAGAGTGGGGGACGATTGCGCGCAGCGGTATCATCTTCGATTTCTTCACGCCGGTCACGAATCTGGACGAAGCATTGTGGCTCGACTGGGAGACGCGCGATGCTTTAATAGACAAGATTCTCGCGCTCAAGAAAAAATATCCGGGCGTCATCAACATGCTGGACTCGACGCTTGAGTTGATGAAATCGCAGAACGCCAAGCGCGTGACAGACAACTGCGAGTTTCGCACCAAAGCTTTCGCGCTCAGCCCGACGGGCGAGCAGAAGGGCAAGTGCATGATGGGCGACAAGGCTGACTGCGACCGTTGCGGCTGCGTCGTGCCCTTCCACATGGCAACCTTGAGCAGTCGCCGCTTGATGCTCAAAGAAGCAGTCAAAGCGCGCTTTGCTCCCAAACGTCCGCCGCACCTGACGCCGCAACAACCCGTGCAGATTGCCCCGCACGCTTCATGGCAAAGCTCCGCGCGACCCGACGACGCGTTTTAAAAAAGGGTTCCGAGTCCCGAATTCCAAGTTCCAAGTCAAAGACAAGTTCTTAACTTGGAAGCTGGAACTCGGAACTCGGAACTTTTTTATCTGCGAATCATGGTTGCGAGCATGGTCGCGATGAGCGTCGTGTTTACGCCCGCGCGGGCGTAAACATCCGCGCGCGTGACTGTCAGAGTGTTGCCGGGTTTGATGACCTGCGCTTGGGCTATAAGCATCTCTCCGGCAGCGGGGCGCAGGAGGTTGACCTTGAACTCTACGCTGAGGACGCTGGCTCCGGCGGGCATCAGCGTGTAAGCGGCATAGCCGCACGCGCTGTCGGCTATCGTCGTGATGATGCCCGCGTGTATGAATCCATTCTGCTGCGTGAGGTCTTCTCGAAACGGGAGCGAGATGTCAACCACGCCGGGTTCGATGCGGCTTAGACTCGCGCCGATAAGCTGCATCACGCGCTGGCGCGCAAAGCTCTCGCGCACGCGGCTCTCAAATTCAGGGTCTTGTGGCTGATGTGTCATCACGGCGCTACAGTTAACAATAGTTCAACCGCTCTGACAACCAACGCCGCCGTCCGTCTCGATTTCTATCCGAACCACATCGCCGTCATGCAGGTGATACTTGTCGCGCAGTTTGACTTCGCACGCGACCTCGACAATCGTTTTCGGATGCAAGCCTTCGCCACTTTCGTTCGTATCGGTTCGCAGGATGACGGCCTCCTCCGCAAAGATGCGGCAACGCACGATGTTGATTGAGACTGTGCCGCCGTGCTCCTCCCCTTCCAGACGCATGGCGTTAGCAGGAATGCTGTACTCTTCCTTCAACTGTACATTCAATGTGCTGTAGAAAAGCCTGAGACCCGTCTTTCTAAAATAATGCTCTTCGAGCTTTTCAATCCAGTAAGAGAAATTCCCCACGCCTGACACGACTTTTCCGGTTAACACTTTCATGTGGATTTCTCTTGAGCTTATTCTACTCAAACGCCGGACAAAAAAGTAGAAGCAAGGATAAGCCTTTGCCCCTACTTTTTTCGCGCATTACGAGAGAGATCGTGACGCGCTCTTATTAAATAGAAAACTCTAATCCTGACTCAAGCCTTTGACCACGACGCCGCCGTTGGTCGTCTCGACGCGCACGTTCGCGCCGCCGCTGCCGAGATCGAGCGAGACATGTTTTGTGCTGAGGCGTCCCTGCAAGGTGACGGGGAGTGAAAAAGTGAACCCGCCGTTGACCGTGCCTGTTTCGAGATGAGCGGAATAGTTGTCGGGGATGCGCAGGCTGATGCCGCCGTTGGTCGTCTCGACATCAAGCCCCCCGCCTTCCCAGCGCGCTCCCGCGAGGGTCACGGACAGACCGCCGTTGACAGTGCTGCCGCGCACATCGCCCGCGAGGTTGCGCAGACTGACGCCGCCGTTATGAGCTTCAAACTCGATATGCCCGCTCACATCCGAAATCGAGATGCCGCCGTTATAGCTCTCAAGCGAGAGGTCTGAATGGCGCGGGACAAATATTTCATAACTCACATCCCAGAAATGATTGCGGTCGAATTCAGGGCCTTCGGCGCGTATCTGCCCGCCGCCGGTCTCGACGCTGATCTGCCTCGCCAACTCATCCGCTTCGGCCTGAGTCTGGGCTGCCGCCTGCACGCGCATCCGCAGAAGCATATCGCCTCTGTCCCAGCCACGGATTATGATGCCGCCATTTTGCCTCGCATCCACGCTCAGCGTTCCGCGCACGGCAGCGAGCGTCTGCTCTTTGATCTCGCAATGCGAAGTCAGGCGGTAGTTCTGCCAGTTATCACCACATTTCATCTCGCCCTTCTGCCCGTAGCCTTCCATCGCCAGCCACGAGCAGCCTGCGACCAGCGCAAAGGCTGCGCACAAAGTATATCTGCACAAAGTCTTAGTCAGCATCACGTTCTCCTTCGGCCTGAGTTGATTGTTACAAAATTAAAGACGCGTTGGCTTTCATAAACTAGACACCACGCGCCACCGCTTTGTGACAGAAAAGTTTGAAGGATGGACTTTGGACTTTGGCCTTTGGTCTTTGATGTCTGAATCATCTTGAATTAGAACATTCAAGGTTGAGTCGCGTGCAAACTACTAAGACCAAAGTACAAAGTCCAAATTCCATCTTGTGCATTTTCGCTTGCGGCTGCGAATTGCTAAGATAGAACATCATCGAAATCGTTATTTTCTGAAATCATGCACGAACAAGCTTTCAACACACTCGAATACAATTCGCTGCGCGCTCTGATACGTCGCGGGGCGCAGACGCCGATGGGACGCGCGCTGGTTGACCGCCTCGCGCCGTTTGAAGAGCAGAAGGAACTGCGCCACGCTCTGCGCGCGGTCTCCGAAGCGGTCGAGCTGCGTGGGCGCGGCCTGAACTGGTCTTTTTCCGAGCTGGCCGATCCGACGGACGCGCTCGCGCTCCTGCACATAGAGGGCGCGACGCTTGAGCCGACGGCGATGCTCGGACTCGCGCGTCTGTGCGAGCAGGCTCTGGCAGCCCGCGCAGTGATTCTCACGGAACGCGAAGCCTGCCCCGTCCTGTGGGAGACGGTCGAAGCCCTGCCGCGCGAGCTGCACAGTCTCGCCGCGCGCATCACGGGAAAAATTCTGCCGAGCGGCGAGCTTGACGACCGCGCGAGTCCTGAGCTTGGACGCATACGCCACGACATCACGCGCCTTCGCTCAAGCATCACGCGCTCGCTCGAAAGCCTGATGCGCAGGTCTGAGGCTGCGATTCAGGATGAGCTGGTCACGGTCAGAAACGACCGCTTCGTGATTCCGGTCAAGGCAGATCATCGCGGGCGCGTCGGCGGCGTCGCGCACGGCTTCTCTTCTTCGGGCGCAACCATCTTTATCGAGCCGCTTGAGACGATTGACGCGAACAACGAGATGCAGTCTCTGCGCGAGACTGAAGAGCGAGAGATAGCGCGCATTTTGTTCACGCTCACCGCAGAGTTGAGAGGCGAGCTATATGCGATTGAGCTGGCTGCGCGAGCCGTCGCCGCGCTCGATTTCGTCGGAGCGAAGTCAGCGTTTCTGAGGAGCTTCAATTGCATCGTCCCGGAGATCAGCGAGCATGGCGCGCTCGGCTTAATTGAAGCTCGCCATCCTTTGCTTGAAGAGAATCTGCGCGCATCCGGCGGCGCGGTCGTGCCCGTCTCGTTCGAGCTTGATGAAGCGCATCCGGTGATGGTCATCTCCGGCGCGAACGCGGGCGGCAAGACGGTCGTGCTCAAGACTGCGGGCTTGCTATCTCTGATGGCTCTGTCCGGCCTGCCCGTGCCCGCGCGCGAGGCTCGCTTTCCCTTTTACGCTTCGGTACTCGCGGACATCGGCGACCATCAATCGCTCGCCGCGAATCTTTCGACCTTCACTTCGCACGTCGCCAACATCAGCCGCATGATTGAATTGTGCGTTGCTCCCGCGCTCGTCCTGCTCGACGAAGTCGGCACCGGCACAGACCCCGAAGAAGGCTCCGCGCTCGGCGTCGCGGTCGTGGACAATTTTCGTCGCGCGTGCGGCGCGCATGTGCTGGCGACGACGCATTACAGCGGCCTCAAGATGTACGCCGCGAACGAAGACGCGGTCATCAACGCGAGCGTGGAGTTTGACGAAAAGACTTTACAGCCGACATACAAACTGCTCGTCGGCATCGCCGGAGCGTCTTCGGGCATAGAGATAGCGCGACGCTTCGGCATTCCGGATGAAGTCATCAGCGCGGCATCTGAAAATGTCAAAGCCTCCACGCGCGACGCGACCGAATACCTTCGCCGCATCAAGCGCGAAGCAGAAGAGGCAGAGGCGTTGCGCGTCGCGCTCGAAGAGGAACGCGCGACGGTGGCTGAAAAATATGCGTCGCTCGATGTAGACGCGCGACGCCGCGAGCGTGAGCGTCAGGCTAAGTTCGAGAACGAGCTTCTGTCCGCCATCGAAGAATTTGAAAAACGGTCGCGCGAGATTTTCGAGAAGATCGAAGACCGCGCCGAACGCTTGAAGATCGAGCGAGAGGCGCAACGCCGCGTAGCCGAACTCAAACGCGATGCACAGCGCGCCGCACGCGCCGCGACAGCATCACCTTCATCATCAACGCAGCCCGCGCGCGGCGTGCGCGTCGTCCGCGACGGGCGCGTCGTCAATCAAGAGTCGCTGCCTGAAGCGGAAGATGTCGAGCCTGCTTTTCGCGCAGCCGCCCCTCGCGCGATCAAAGCGGGCGATCAGGTGCGCTTGAAATCATTCGGCTCGGTCGGAATCGTGGACAAGGTCAAAGGCGACGAGGCCGAAGTACGCGTCAAGGCTCTGCGCTTCCGCGAAAAACTTTCCAATCTTGAGCTGGTCGAAGCCACCAAGCCGGAGGCTGAAAACAGTCGCGGCGCACGCCTGCGCTCGATGGCGCAAAAGCGCGGCACAGAGGTTCGCCTGCGTGCAGAATCTGACGACACGCGCTCGGAGCTTAACGTCATCGGGCGCAATATGGATGAAGCGACTGACGAGACCGACAAGTTTCTCGACGAAGCATTCCTCAACGGCCTCCAACACATACGCATCGTACACGGCCACGGCACAGGAGCCTTGCGCCGCGCCATCGCCAGCTTATTGAAAGACCACCCGCACGTCGCGCGCTTCTCCCCTGCCCCGCAGGATCAGGGCGGCTCTGGCGCGACCGTGGTTGAGCTTAAACAGTAAGACCGGACTGGAATTAATTCATGAAAGCTTCATTCAGACACATCCCGCGCAAGCTAACGACAGCCTTGCTGTTGCTTCTCGTGTTGTCGCTCATCTGCCCTGCTGCTTACGCGCAGGATAAGGAGATAGACGGGTGGACGAAGAGTTGGATCGAAGGCGTGGGCGAGCTTTTGCTGCACGACTACACGCGATATTCGAGAGAGGATGTGGCGGCGGCTCAGGTAAAGTTACAGCAGCTCAAGGATGGCCTGCAACGCCCACAGGGTGGTGAATGGGCTGGAGTCTACAGGATTGACTACATGGAAACAGACATCGGTACAGTGTCGCTTGAAGCGATGTATTGGTCGCCTCAGTCCGGCTTTATAAATTATTATGTTTATACCTGCCTGCCGGAACTGCGCCATCTGAATTTCGGCGAGGCGACTTCTCTGCCCGGCATCGTCAAAATGACGCCTGAATATCCCGCCCGCTCAGGTCGCCGGCAGCAATCAGCAATCAACTATGTGAAGGTTAAATGGGGCGCGCGGCATTACTTGATCCCGGAAGATACGCTCGACGATTTCAGTGACAGCGTGGCCGGGTTAACGCTCAGAAGAATGGATGAAGCAATTACGATTCAGCCTTTCTGGTTGAAAAGCGACGATTTCAAAAAACCGAGCACAGGCTGGCCTGTCCTGCCGCCGGGTTACGAACGATTCCTGAAGCGTCCAATCGAAGCCGTCATCACTGAGGTTGGAGCCGGTCGCATTTTGAAGGATTACGACGACGGTCAAATTCATTACGACTCTGCCAACGTCACGTCCGTCACGCTCAATAAGGGTTCGGCTGAAGGCGTCAAAGTCAACATGAATTTTCGTGCGCTCAAGACAGGCGAAACGGTCAGAATCAAGCAAGCGAGTCAACACTCTTCGACGGGCATCATCGTGCGTGATGTGCAAGCTGGCGGGGAGCAAGAACGCGAGGAGTGTTCTCCGAAAATCAGAATCGGCTGGCGGCTCACAACCCGCCCCGAACACTTGAGCTATTAAATCGCCTTCAACTTCAAATGCGTTATCCACAAACATTCATTGACGATCTTAAAAGACAGGCGGACATCGTGCGCGTGATTCAGGATTACGTGTCTTTGAAAAAGAAGGGCGCGAACTGGATGGCGTGCTGCCCTTTTCATCAGGAGAAGACGCCTTCGTTTTCGGTCAGCCCGTCGAAAGAGATTTTTTACTGTTTTAGCTGCCAGAAGGGAGGCTCTGTCTTTAACTTCGTGATGGAGATTGAGCGCGTGTCGTTTCCGGAAGCCATCAGGATTGTGGCTGAGAAGGCGAATGTGCCGCTGCCTCAGATGGAGGAAGATAAAAAGTACGAGGCGCGGCGCAAGGAGTCGGATGAGGTCGTAGAGCTGAACACGTGGGCGCTCGAATTCTGGGAGACGCAGCTTGTTGACAATGGAATTGAGGCGCGTGCGGCGCGCGAGTATCTGAAAAAGCGTGAGCTGACGGATGAAACTCAACGTATTTTTCGTCTCGGCTATGCGCCGGACAGTTGGGATGCTCTTTCAGGCTATCTCAAAAAGCGCGGCGCGAGTGAAGCACAGATCGAGCGGAGCGGCCTCGTTGTCAAAAAAGATGCGGGCGGATTTTATGATCGCTTTCGCGGGCGTCTGATTTTTCCTGTGATGGATGCGCAGGGACGCGCGGTCGCTTTCGGCGGTCGCACGCTGGGCGATGGCGAGCCGAAGTATTTGAACTCGCCCGAAACCGCTGCGTACACAAAGGGGCGTCACCTCTACGGCTTGAACCTCACGCGCGATGAGATGCGGCGGAAAAAGTTTGCGATTCTGGTCGAGGGTTATCTTGACTTGATAGTCCCTTACCAGTTCGGCGTACGTAACATGGCGGCGTCTCTGGGAACCGCTTTGACGCCCGAACAGGCGAAGCTATTGGGTAGGTTTGCGCGCAAAGTGGTCATCAACTATGATGGAGATGGTGCGGGTGTGAAGGCTGCAAAGCGCGCTATTGAAACGCTGTTGGCCGAGGATTTTGAGGTCAAGGTGCTCGTCCTGCCCGAAGGCTCAGACCCGGACGAATTCATGCGACAGAGCGGCGTCGAGGCTTATCACGAGAGACGCGGCAAGGCGCTTCCACACATCCAGTTTGTCTTAGATCAGGCAGTACGGGATCGCAATCTGCTGCGCCCGGCGGATAAGGCTGCGGCGGTCGAAGAGGCTTTGCCGTATGTTCGCGCCGTCCGAAACGGAATCCAGAAACGCGAATATTTTGATATGACGATGGATGCTCTGCGCATCGAAGGGGCTGCGCTGCGTAATGAGCTGTGGCAGACTATCAAGAAGGGTACGGAGGCGAATCAAGCAAGCGTGAGACAGAAAGTCGCACATGCCGCAGGCGCGCAACAGACCGTCGCAGAGCAGAAACTGCTTGAGCTGCTGATTCACGACGCAGAGCTTCGCCGCACAATCCTCCCGCGCATGGAAGAGGCGGATTACGAGGCTTTGCCGACCGCCGGTGTCTTTCGCGCGCTGGTTGAGATTGAAGCGCAGGGCGCGGAAGTCAACTCATCAACGTTGATGGCTCGCGTCGAAGACGATCCGCTGGCCGCAGACATCGTGCCGCTGCTGATGATGTCGGAACCGCAGCGCGAGTCGGACGAAGCGGTTGATGATGTGCTGGCGAATGCAGAGAGTTGTTTCAACGCTCTGCGCCTGATGGCGGTGGATCGCCATATCAACGAGCTTGGGCTTGAGATGGCAGCGGCAGAGCGCGCGGGCGACACAGTGAATCGCGACCGGCTGGCTCTGGAACACTTGGAGTGGACGAGACGAAAAAGCGGGCTTAATAATTTTACATTTTAGATTTGCGATTGGCCGGTTATCGAGTTTAGAACAATCCGGCTCAATCGTCTTCAATCAAAAATCTGAAATCTAAAATCTGAAATTGCAATCATGAGCATGGAAGAAAAAGATCGGGACGAAGTCATGCAGCGCCTGCTTGAGCTGGGCGGCAATAAGAAATATCTGACTTTCGATGACTTGAATCGTGAGCTGCCGGACAATGTCGTCTCGCCTGATGACATAGAGGACGTGCTGCAAAAGCTCGAAGGCTCGAACATCACCGTCTCGGACTCTGATGAACGGCTGCTTGAGCAGGCGGCGGCCATCGCTACAGATGATGAAGACGATGCGATTGACGAAGACATAGAGCTTGACCTGTCGGCGGGCGCGCTTGAGAAGACGAACGATCCGGTGCGTCTCTATCTCAGAGAGATGGGCGTCGTGCCGCTGCTCACGCGCGAGGGCGAAGTCGCCATCGCCAAACGCATCGAGCGCGGCCAGATTAAAACGCGCAAGGCGATTGCACGCTCCCCGCTCGCGGTTGAAGAGCTGCTCGGAATCGGCGACGAGCTGGAAGCGAACACTATCAACATACGCGAAATCGTCAACTTCTCCGAGCAGGCGGAATTGACCGGGCAGGAGGACAAGGCAGACGAGTATCTGGCGTGGACTATCGAGGGCATACAGAACATACGCAAGATTTATCGCGCGGGTCTCAAGGAATGGGAGAAGCTCCGCGCCGAGCAGAAATTGACGCGCGGCAAGACGAGCAAAAAGCTCTTGCGCCTCAGGCGCAAGGTCGCGCGCATGCGTCTTGAGATAGCACAGGAGATAGGCCGCCTCAACCTGACGGAGCGCGCTCGCCAGCGTCTCATCAACTCGATTCGCAGCATCCAGAAAGAGATTCGCGCGGCAGAGCGCGACATCGAAAATTTCACCGAGAAGCTCAATCGCCGCCGCATCAAGCCCGAAGAAGAGAGAGAATTCAAACGGCGCGCCGCCACAGCCAAAAAGAAGTTGCAGCAGGTCGAGCAGGACTCTCATATCTCGCCGGTTGAGATCAAACGCGCTCTGGCTGCTATCATCAAGGGCGAATTGCAGACCGGACAGGCCAAGCGTGAGCTGGTCGAAGCCAACCTGCGGCTCGTCGTCTCCATCGCTAAGAAGTACACGAATCGTGGCTTGCAGTTTCTGGATTTGATACAGGAAGGCAACATCGGATTGATGAAGGCCGTGGACAAGTTCGAGTGGAGACGCGGCTACAAGTTCTCGACCTATGCGACGTGGTGGATTCGTCAGGCCATAACCCGTGCGATAGCGGATCAGGCGAGAACGATTCGCATCCCGGTTCACATGATCGAGACCATCAACAAGCTGATTCGCACATCGCGCTCGCTCGTGCAGGAACTGGGGCGCGAGCCGACGAGCGAAGAGATTGCGAGGAAGATGGACATCCCCGTCTCTAAAGTTCGTAAAGTGCTCAAGATAGCGCAGGAGCCTATCTCGCTTGAGACGCCCATCGGCGAAGAGGAAGATTCGCATTTAGGGGATTTTATCGAAGATAAATCGATCTTGAATCCAGCGGACGCAGTTGTTGCATCTAACCTGAGAACGATTACGGATGAAGTGCTGGCGACCCTCACGCCGCGCGAGGAAAAAGTCATCAAGATGCGTTTCGGTCTCGGCACGACCGGCTCCGAGCACACGCTCGAAGAGGTCGGACAACACTTCGCCGTGACGCGCGAACGTATTCGCCAGATCGAAGCGAAGGCGCTCAGAAAACTTCGCCACCCGTCGCGCTCGCGTAAGTTGAAAGCGTTTATAGATAGCGCTCAAAGATAAAAGCAGTGCTTTGTATTTTGTGCTTTGTACTTTGCTCCCGATATCTAATCTCGCGAGATAGCATTTAACGTTGAATAGCGTGCAAAGAACAAAAGATAGAGCACAAAGAACGAATTTTTGAATGAAAAAAATTATAGATAGTTATCGTCAGAAACTAGCCGCCGAAGAGGGCTGGACATTGAAGCGCGGGGCGCAGCTTCGCATCGCTCTCTGTTATCCGAACACGCACGCCATCGGCATGGCGAATCTCGGATTTCAGGCGATGTACGAGTTATTCAATAACATTCCCGAAGTCTCTTGCGAGCGCGTCTTTCTGCCTGATGAAAAAGAAATGCGCGAATATGAGAAGTCGCACACTCCTCTGCTCTCATTGGAATCGCAGACGCCCGTCAGGGATTTCAACGTGCTCGCTTTCTCGATTTCGTTTGAGACGGATTACCTCAACATGGCGCGCATACTGAAGCTGAGCGGCGTGCCCGTGTGGTCGAAAGATAGAACGCACCATGACCCGCTCGTGATCATGGGCGGCGCGGCTTCGTTTCTCAACCCTGAGCCAATCGCTGATTTCACGGATGTCATCGCCGTGGGCGAGGGCGAGATTCTCGCGCCGCAGTTGATTGATACCATCTTTGAAGAGGAATCGAAAGAAGAAATCTTGCTCGCGCTGGCGAAACGCGGGCGCGGCTTTTATGTGCCGTCTTTCTATGAAGTGATTTATAACGCGGACGGGACGGTTCATAATTATGAGCCGCGCGCGTCGGGAGTTCCGGCGCGTGTCGGGCGCGCTGTCTCGGCTGCGAGTCCGAAGGAAGGCAGCCTGCGTCGCGCAAAGCGTCGAGGCGATACAGAGATCGTCGAGCAGCTTTTACAGGAAGAAGTTTTCGCTCCGTCCACAACCATCTGGTCGCCGACCGCAGAGATGGGCGAGCGTTTTCTGATTGAAATCTCGCGCGGCTGTTCGCAGGGGTGTCGCTTCTGCTGGGCGGGTTTCAACTACTGGCCGCCGCGCGTCGTGCCCGCGCGAGACATTCTGGCAAAGGCAGCCGCGTGGCGCGGGAAGACGGACAAGATCGGCCTCGTCTCCACAGCCGTCTGCGACCACCCGGAGATCAGCGATATTTTGCAGGGTCTGCGCGCGATGGATTACAGGATTTCAGTCTCGTCGCTGCGCCTTGATCAGATTTCGGATGAGCTGCTTGACGCGCTCGTCGAATCGAGAGACCAGCAGATAGCCGTCGCGCCTGAGACGGGTTCGGACAGATTGCGTAAAGTTATCAATAAGAACCTGACGAACGACGAGATTGTGGACATCTGCGGCGCGGTCTTCGACCGTGGAATGTTGACAGTCAAGCTGTATCTGATGGTCGGTCTTCCGACCGAGACGGACGAAGACCTCGAAGAGATGATCGTGCTCGTCGAGCGCATCAAGGATCGGATGCTCGAAGCCGGAAAGCGTTTCGGCTATGCGGGAAAAATCATTCCGTCGCTCAACGGCTTTGTGCCCAAGCCGAACACGCCTTTGCAGTGGGACGCGATCTGCGATGAGAAGGAACTTAAACGGCGTTTGAAATGGGTCTCGAAACAGTTATCGCGGATTCCGAACGTGGAAGTGCGCGCGATGTCCGGGCGCATCGCGCATGAGCAGGCTCTCTTTTCATCCGGCGACCGCAGCATCGCGCGGGTCATCGAAGCCGCCGCGCGTCTTAATGGAGACCTCAACGCGGCTTTGCGTGAGACGGGGATTGATCCCGCTTTTCACACGAGCCGCAATCATCCTTATGAGGAACGCCTGCCGTGGGAGATAGTTGATCCGGGACTCTCGCGTGAGTTTTTAG
Organism: uncultured Pyrinomonadaceae bacterium; assembly: GCA_964246305.1. Lineage (GTDB taxonomy): Bacteria > Acidobacteriota > Blastocatellia > Pyrinomonadales > Pyrinomonadaceae > JACMLC01. Next base: position 22,514 of record CAXTPS010000015.1, on the reverse strand, counting down.
AGAAGGAGCACGGGCGGGCGCACATCGCTAAATCTTCCCCTCCCTGTCCATCGGTTGACACGTGTACGCGTTGCGGCGTGTGTCCGACGACATGGCTCGCCGACGCGCCGTCAGGGCTGGTGCAGATGCAGGTCATCAGCGAAAGCGCAAAGCGCGCCGTGCTCTCTGCCGCTTAACAACTTCACAAAAAAGATGAAGATCGGGGGCAGAGCCACCCTTCCCAACCCTTGAGACATTCATGTTTGAGAGCTTATCTCTCAACTATCTTCATCTCACAGGTTAGGAAGGGAGGCTTGCCCCCGCTCCGTACTTCTGAATGCGGGTTCTACTTTATGCTCCACATGGTGGAGCTTTTCACTGTCTTGTCGAATTCGTAGTCGTAGGTATAACCGGGCAGCTCAATCGGACGCTTGAACTGCACGCGCGCCAGCATCGCCCCTTCGTTCTGTTCGATGCTGATGCTGGCATTGGGCGGGACTCCATACTCTCCGCCGTTTTTGATGAGCTGCTCTTTAATCCACTCGCTCGGTTTTCCCATCGCCGCGCCCTTGTCAACGCTCATCTGCATAAAGTCTTTGTACTGGTAGGACTGGAAAGCCACCGGAACATATTGATAGCCAATGTAGGCGGCAATGGAGACCAGAGAAATGATAACCAGAAATTTGACGCGCGCACTGCCGCGCTCGCCATGCCGGTTAAATGCCGTGGATGCATCGCACGATTTATTCATCGCAGTTTCTTACCTCACTAAAATTTTAAGTAGTTTGCAAAGCGGCGCGGATGGAGGCGCGCAATAAGCGTGGCGCAATCTCTCGTCCATCGACGATGCGCGCACGACCGAGTCGCTCAAGCAGGATCCATTTGATTTGACCGCCAACCGATTTTTTATCGCGGGCGAGTGTGCCCAGTATCTCCGAAGGGTGGAGATCGTTGGCGCGGGGCAAGCGGCCAGCCAAGTGTATGGCGGCCTGTAATGATTCTAAATCATTGCCAGCCAAAATGCCTAGTCTTTTTCCAAGCTCCCCCGCCGCCAGCATCCCGTAGCCTACCGCCTCGCCATGCCTAAATCGTTTGTAATCAGTAACTTTTTCGAGCGCATGACCGATTGTGTGGCCGAAATTCAGGATGCGGCGGGAGCGATAATCGGTGCGTGAGACCGCTTCGAGTTCGTCGCCCGCCACGATTTTGGCTTTGAATGAGCACTGCGCGGCGATGAGTTCCGCAAGCGGAGCGTCAGTTTCTTTAGCTTTACTTTCATCAATCAGGTAACGATTTGTCAGGTCGAAAAGCTGTCGGCTGCCGACCGCTCCCTGCTTGATGCACTCGCACAAACCGGCGGTCATCTCGCGCCTCGGCAGCGTGCGCAAAGTCTCAGTGTCAACGACGACCGCGCGCGGATGATGGAATGCTCCGATCAGATTTTTTCCGGCTTCGGTGTTGACAGCGGTCTTGCCTCCGACCGACGAGTCTATCTGCGCGAGCAGGGTTGTGGGGACTTGCAGGTAAGCGATGCCGCGCAGGTAAACGGAGGCCGCAAAGCCCGCGAGGTCTCCGACCACGCCGCCGCCAAGCGCGACCACGGCATCAGTTCTTTCGAGCTTTGATTGTAAGAGAAACCTGAGCGCGCCTTCGAGCGTGCGTAAGGATTTATAACGCTCGCCATCGCCCATCAGCCAATGCGAGACCGCAAACCCCGATGCACGCAGGCTGCGCACGGCTCTTTTGCCGTAAAGGTCAAAGACTGTGGCGTTGGAGATAATCGCGATGCGGCGCGATTGGGGCATGAGCGAGCGGCGTGCATGGTCTCCCAAATCGTCCAACAGACCCGCGCCAATCGCGATTTCGTACTGCTCACTTTGCCTCGCAAGGCGCACACGCACATCCTGCACTTGGGCTTCTTTCACTCCTCGCCCATCACGGCCAGACAGGTCTCCGCGAGCAGGTCAAAACTCAAGTCGCCGAGACCCAGAAGCCGCGCCAGCTCTTCGACAGAAAAGCGTGATGAAGTGTTCCAGAGGTCTATCAATTCATCCCCCGCCCTGCGCGAAGCCCACCAGCGTCTGCCGTATCGTGTTCGTAAATATTCACGCAACGCGGCCTCGAACATCCACGCACGCAAATAGGCGGCGGCATAGAATCCATCGTCCACATCCGACAGGTAGAGAGCGGGGCTGCGTGCAAATCCCGTCGCTTCGGTTTGCAACGCAGCGTAAGTTGCGGCCAGTTGTTCCGAACGAATCTGAGAGCTGTCGTGCAGGACTATGTCATAACGCAGCTTGGCGCAAAAACGCCTGATGGTATGCATAGTCAACAGCGCGAGGTCACGCACTATCCCTCGCGCCTGCTCTATGTCGAGGTTCGGGCGATGCTCTGTGAGCCACGTCGCATCATGAAAAAGATGATTGAGCAGAAATGCGTAAGTTTCCGTCGTCGCATAATCCGGCGAGTAGATAAACTCAGGATGACGCTCCATCATCGCGCGTGAAGTCCAGCCGAAATGCTGCGCATGTCCCACTTCGTGAAAGAGCGTCATGTAATCGTAAGCTCCGCCGATGGGCGCGACCAGCAGGCGCACGTCATCCGGCGGACTGAGACGGAAGCAGGCCGCGCGCGGATGCTTGAGCGGGCGCGCCTCGTCATCTATGTGTATGTTCTTTTGCTGCCCGACACGAATTCCCAGATCGCGCATCGCCGCTGCATAGGTCGTCATCAAGTCCTGCGCGGGAAAGAATTGATCGAGGCGCGGGCTGCGTTGAAAGAAAAAGTAGTCGGCGTGTTGCAGGTCGCCGTGCGGCACGTCGGGCAGGTCGCGCGACGCGGCTCGCATTAGCTCCGAGTGATAGGCGGTTTCGGTGCGTTTGAGAAAAGCTTCCGCATGAAGAGCAAGCTGTTCATAATTCGTGCCGACGATCTCTGTAAAGAGCGCACGGTAAGAGTCAAAGCCGAGCGCGGTTGCCGACATGTGGAAAGACTCGAAGCGAGCCGCGCGCAGGTCATCACACTTGCTGACGGCATCGAGCCAACGCGCGTATAGCTCACGACGGCGCGCGGGTTTCGGCTCGTTGGCGATATATTTGGAAACGCTGTGGGCGGGCAGGCTTTCGCCCTCCCACTTGACGCGCGCAGACGATTCGCAGCGTGCGCCTTCATCCGTCAACTCTTTGGCCTGCGCGTCTAGAAAACCGATGCAGCCCGCGCCCCACAGAGCATGCAATCCCGCGCGCTCTGTCTCCAGATGCACGGGCGCGCTTCTCTCTGCATCACGCAGGGAGCCTATCGCCTCGCGCGTAAACAGATCGCCGTAGCGTTCATAAATCGGCTCGACATGCAGCTCAGCTTCCAAGCCTGCGCGGTATTGATAATGCGCGCTCTCCAGCGCGGAACTGTATGCGGCAAACTCTATGCGATATTGGTTAATATCCATGACTGGTGAGGCACAGTTCTCTTTCCTGAGATTTGTTAGAGCTAAAAAACATATATCAAAAGTCTCGCAGAGGGTATTGGGATTGTAACATGGCGAAGAGGCTAATGCGGAAATGAAAATCGGATGCGCCGGGATTTAAAAAGCGAACGGGCGCGACAACGTGGGAGTGTGTCGCGCCCATTCATATTCGTGGTCACTGTCCTCACCCCAGCAACCACTTGAGACGGAGGATCCACCAACCGTCTCTCTTGCCCCGCAATATACACCGCAAGGGCTATGCCATGCAAGAACATTTTCCTGACTCTCCAGCAGCCTGCGCTTTTGCTTAGAGTTTGCTTGCGGCGGCTTAAAAGCCTGAGAAATAGAGGCGATAAATATTGCCGCATCGTGTAAGACTTACACTCAAGACCGCGTAAATTTTTCTCATGCGGCTGTAATTCACGAAGTTCCGAGAGCCGTCCTGATGACTTCGGCAAGCTGATTAGCCTGCCTCTCAATCACGTCCTGCCGCTCGCCCTCAATCATCACGCGCGCCAGCGGCTCTGTGCCTGAATATCGCAAAAGGAGGCGGCCATTCGCGCCCAGTTCTTCTTCGGTCGAGCGCGCCGCACGCGCAATCGCTTCGACTTCCGTGAAGGGTAGCTTCTCTCTCACACGCACGTTGACCAGCACCTGCGGATAACGCTCGAAGCCTTCGGTCAGAGTTTGCAGGCTCTCCCCGGATTCACGCATCGCGCCAAGCAGTCGAATCGTCGTCAGCATCCCGTCGCCCGCGAGGCTCAAGTGCGGAAAGATAATGTGGCCGGACTGTTCCCCGCCGACGCTCGCGCCCGTCTGCAAAAGTTTTTCCAGAACATATTTATCGCCCACGTCCGTTCTCAGCAGGCTGATGCCGCGCGAGCGCAGAGCTATTTCCAAACCGATGTTGCTCATCACGGTTGCGACGACCGTCTCGCCCGCTAAATTTCCATGCGCGTGCAGAGACTTCGCCATCACCCAGAGCGTCGCGTCGCCGTCCACGAAACCGCCGCTCGCGTCAACGAACAGAGCGCGGTCAGCATCGCCGTCAAAAGCTATGCCGAGGTCGGCCTGCTCCTCGACGACTTTTCGCTGCAAGCCTTCGATATGCAGCGAGCCGCAGTTGAGATTGATATTGCGACCGTCCGGCGCGCAGTTGATCGAAGTCACGCGCGCTCCCAGACGCTCGAACAGATGCGGAGCAAGATGAGCAGACGCGCCATTGGCGCAATCAACGACGATGCTCGCGCCTTCGAGCGAGATATCGTGCGCGACTTCCTCAATCAAATAATCCAGATAGCGCGCCTGAAGCACATGAGCATGTTTAGCATCACTCTCATCGCTTTCATCACTCGCATCGCTTTCAACTTCGTGCGCTTCTGAAACTTCCACGCTTTTTGTTGCGGTTAATTCCCCGGACGAATCTTTCTCCGCAACCGCGATGTCTGCTTCGATCAGGCGTTCGGTCTCATCATCCAGCTTGCGCCCGGAAGGCGCGAAAATCTTGATGCCGTTATCATGATAAGGATTGTGCGACGCGCTGATGACGATGCCCGCATCCGCCGGCAGCGTGCGCGCGAGATAAGCCACCCCCGGCGTCGTGATGACGCCAGCCGATTCACAAGCCGCTCCCGCATCTATCGCCCCGGCGATGAGAGCGCGCTCAAGCCACGCGCCCGACTCGCGCGTGTCGCGTCCGGTGATGATGCGCGGCGCGCGTCCCACTGTTTGAGAGGCAAGCTGTCTCGCAAGCGAGCGTCCGATGACGCGCACCGTCGCATCGTCCAATGGAAAACGCCCGGCCTCACCGCGCATTCCGTCTGTCCCGAAAAGTCTTTTCATAAAATTCCGAGTTCCAAGTTCCAAATTCCAGATTCCAAGTTAAGAAACTGCTTTTGACTTGGAACGTGGAGCTTGGAACCCGGAACTTCATTTGATAATCGTAAAGCCCGTCGGCTTGGTTGAGCGTAATTCGACGCGGCCTTCGAGGCCGGGCGGGAGGCTGAGGCGCGTTGTGATCGAGCCGTCTTCAGCCACTTCCAGCACAAGCTGCATGTCTTCGGCTCGCAGCTTTTCGAGCACGGAGCGTTCGCCGTAAACCGTCACGACTGCGCTTTGTGGACGCGCCTCCGCGCCGCCACTTTCACGCACGGCGACGCCCGTAAAACTTTTCTCGACGCGCTGCTCACCGATTTCAAGATAGACGCTCACGACCGGATCGCTGATCGTGACCTTGCCATCGCTGATGGTGACGGAAGCCTGCGCGATGTTCGTGCTGGCGTTTAAATTGTTGAGCGAGATTTTTTCTGTCTGCACCGCGCTTACTTTTTCAACATGGCTCGCGGGGCCGCGCAGTCTCAATTTTGCGGGCGTCACAGTCATGCTGCGCATTTCATAACCGTCAGGAAGTTTTCCGTCAAGCTGCACCTCGACCGGAACTTCGCGCACGACGCGCGGCTCAAGACGCAGGGCGACCTGGTTCGGGTCTATCGCATCAATATGCACGCCCTCCGGCAAGTCCATCGTCACCGTGGCACGCATCAGACGGACAGTGTGCGTGCCCTGCGGGTAGCCGCTCACGTCTACGAAGGCTATCAGATTGCGCGAGTTGAGACGGTCGAGCGATTCCTTGCTGCCCGTTAAGATAGCATCGACTTTGTCCGGCGGATCGTTGCTGATCTCCATTTCGCCCGGCAGCCTGAAATTCAGTTGCACACTGCTCAAGCGAATGGTCGCGGGCGTGCGCTGCCCAGTGACGCCGAACCACAGGCCAAGCGTGATTGCCAGCGCGAGTAGTTTCAAGCTCCAGTCTTCGAGAAAAATCGCGCGCAGCCAGCCCTCTGCGCCACGCTGCACGCGCGCAATTCTCCCCGGCTCATTGTCTTCACGATAAGGCATTTTAGAATTTTGGATTTTGGATTTTGGATTAAAAGAATAGCGATATTTGAAGATTCAAAATTAAGCTTCAGGCTTGAGAAACACGCTAATCCAAAATCCAAAATCGCCTCACGTTGTGATTGCTTCTTCCGCTTCGGCTTCTGTTTCGGTTCTGGGTTTATCTTTTTCGCGCCTGCTGGCTCCGGCTGGAGCTTCGAGCGCGTGAAAGATGGCTGTGCGCAATTTCGTGGCATCGAGCGCGCGGCGAATCTGTCCTGCCTGCACGAAAGAGATGAGGCCGGTCTCTTCGGAGACGACGACCGCGACCGCGTCGGAATCTTCCGTGATGCCGATGGCTGCGCGATGGCGCGTGCCCAAATCTTTCGAGAGGCGCGGGTTCAAAGTGAGCGGCAAAAAACAGGCTGCGGCAGCGATGCGATGGCGGCGCACGATGACCGCGCCGTCATGCAGCGGCGTCGCCGGATTAAAGATCGTGACGAGCAGGTCGTAGCTCAACTCCGCTTCAAGCTTGACGCCTCCGTCAATCACATTCTTCAATCCGACGCCGCGCTCAATCACGATCAGCGCGCCCGTCTTCGTCGAAGCGAGCGTCGTCGCGGCCAGCACTATCTCGTCATACACGCCTTCGCCAAACTGCCCCTGATGACGACGCGTAAGCGGCAGGCGGAACCGGTTGCCGAAAGAGATAAGAGCCTGCCTGATCTCCGACTGAAAGAGCACGATGATGGCGACGCCTATGTAAAGCAAGGCTCCGCGCAGGACGAAGGCGAGCGTCGCCAACTCCTGATTGACTGCCAGCCAGTAAAGCAGAGCGAAGGCCGCGATGCCCGCAGCCATCGGCGCGGCGCGTGTCCCGCGCACCAGCTTCAAGACCGCATACACGACGATAAAGACGAGCGCGATGTCCACCAGATTTCGCGGCTCGCTCAGTCTCATCAAATATTCGCGGTAGGGCAGAAGTAATAACATTTTGTGCTTTGTACTTAGTTCTTTGTGCTTTGCACGCGACTCAACCTTGAATCTCAACGTTCAAGATGAATAAGGCAAGCAAAGCACAAAGAACTAAGCACAGTCTTTATCAGACAGACGTTTCGCTCGCGCGTGCGGTTTCAAGAAAAATCTTGTCCACCTTCGGCTCTGCCTTTTTTATCAACTCCTCTATCTCTTCAATCGACCGTTCGATCTCGTCCGTCTTGAGATTATTACGAAGGTTGATATGCGCGTTGATCAGAATCTCTTTCGGAGCCAGATGCATGGTCAAAAGCTCTACGACCTCGACGACGTTCGTGTGCTGCATAATGGCGCGGCGAATCGTGTCTACAGTTTTCGGCGTGGCGGCTTCGCCGAGCAGGAGACCGCGCGATGAGCGCGCCAGTGAAAAGGCGACGATGGCAAGCACTACGCCAATCGCCATCGAAGCCAGCCCGTCCCAGTAGGCTCCGCCGGCAGGCCCCGCGTGATGCTCTGTCAGGTAGAGACCCGCGGCGGCGATGATGATGCCGAGCAGAGCCGCCGAATCTTCAAAGAGCACTGTCTTGGCGGTCGGGTCTTTCGATTCTTGCAGGTACTCGCGGAACGTCATCCCTTCGTGCTTCGCCTCTTTCACTTCCTGATAAATCGCCAGACAGATTGACCCTGTTTCGAGCACGAACGAGATGCCGAGCACCCAGTAAGCCCAAGCCAACTTCTCCGGCGCGTGCGGATGCCTGAGCTTCTCGTAGCCTTCATAGAGCGCGTAGGTCGCGCCGACGCCGAAGATAAAAATCGCCGCGATGAAAGACCAGAAGAAACGCTCTTTGCCGTAGCCGAACGGATGCTTCTCCGATGCAGGGCGTTTATAGAAGCGTAAGCCCAGCAATAAAAAGACCTGATTCGTCGTATCGGCCAGCGAGTGCAGAGCCTCTGCCATCATGCCCGACGAGCCGGTGATGAACGCCGCGCCGAACTTCAGGATAGTAATCAGCCCGTTGGCAAAGAGTGCGCCGAGCACTGCCAGCATCTATAGTCTTCTCCCCTGTCCACGAAATGTTAGCTCCGCTGGATTATCTTCTAAAAAGCGACGTGAGGCAACGGCGCGTTATTAGCGCGGCTTGACGAACACGTTATTCCCGGCCCCGGTGCGCGTCAATAATTTCATTGACAAGCGCGGTATTCGAGGAGTATAGCAACAAAGTCCCCATGGGTTTTCGCTTCCGGCCAGAGTCCCAACCTCGCTCTCGCTGGTTTACTTCAATTCCTTACTCGCAAAAAAAGGAGCCTCATATGAAAACCTTTCTCAAACAGCATAGCCTGTTGGGAATATCGCTCATCCTGACACTTAGTTTACTCTGCGGACTGAAGCTCGTCTCAAGCACCATTACCGCTCAGACTGCGTCGCAGGCGGAAACGAAATCACCGCCATGGCAGGAGAAGATAGTTGCTCCCCGGCGAGGCAGCAAGAATTTCCAGCCTCCCGATACTTCAGCCATGACCGGGCGCGTGATAGAAAATTGGATTCCGCCACATGTACCTATCAAAGTCGAACTCAGGAATCTCGATCTTGAGCCGATGCTACGTCATTTGGAAGTGAAAGTGACGAATCTGGCGAAGAAGCCGATCTATCTGCTTGATTTAGAAGTTATCACGCCGGAGATCACGCTTGGTGATAATGCCTCAATCGGGTTTCCCTTAAGGCATGGCAGGATAGACCTCATGAGCGAGGAAGAACTGTTGCAGCCTGATGATCCTCCCCTTGAACCGGGCGCAAGCGAAGTCTTCAAGATTCCTGAAAATGAGCTGAAAGCTTTTGAAACTACTCTCGCCGATAAGGGTCTGACATGGTCGAGCCTCAAACTGATTTACTTTCATTTAGAATATCTTCGATTCGGAGATAACACGGGATTCAGAGGAAAGTCCGGCACGCCCTTTCCAAATGCCAGCAGTAGCCGAGTTCACCTAAACAATGCGGCTCGACGGGCGGCAAGCCGCAAGCCAGCATCAATTTTTCCCACGCTCCGCCAACTGATTCCCAAAGCCTCTCTTTCTCCTACTTTCCCACTCTCAACCCTTTCGCCAAAATAAACGGTTCAATCTTAAAGGCAGTCCGGCCAGACGTATGCTGCCCGAACTATCCCGGCTTTTATTGCAACCATCTGAGACCTGTGTTCTATGCCTGCAATTGCGGCAGGGGAGAGTCGTTTGAGCTTGTGGGCTGCACTGACCCTGCGGGCAGATGTGCCGAGACAGAGGCACATACCAGAGAGTGTGACAGAGACGGCTATCACTACACCTGCACTTACTATACGATTGAGGACTGCCCGCCTCAGTTTCCCGGCGGCGGATACTGTCGTAATCCGTATCTGCTCAAGGGGGGCACGGACGTTCCTTGCATAGACTGCTGTCCCGGCCAAAGCCCGATTATTATAGACGTGCAGGGCAACGGCTACAGGCTGATGAGCGGACAGGGCGGCGTCAATTTCGACCTCAACACAGACGGCACAGCGGAGCGTATCGCGTGGACGAGCGCGGGCGCGGACGACGCTTTTCTAGCTCTCGACCGCAACCACAACGGCACGATTGACGACGGCAACGAGGTCTTCGGCAACTACTCGCCGCAGCCGCCGTCACACAACCCCAACGGCTTTATCTCGCTCGCGGAATTTGACAGGGAGGTCAACGGCGGCAATCGTGATGGTGAGATTAACAGTCAGGATGCAGTCTTCTCCAGCCTGCGCTTATGGCAAGACGTTAACCATAACGGCGTTTCCGAGCCGGGCGAGTTGCACGCGTTGCCGTCTCTGGGCGTCGTCTCATTAGACCTCGACTACAGACCGTCGCGGCTCACAGACCAGTATGGCAACCAGTTCAGATACCGCGCGAAGGTCTTTGACGCGCAACATGCTCAGGTCGGCAGGTGGGCGTGGGATGTCTGGCTCGTCGGCGGATAAGGAAAGCTCGAAGGCTCGTCAAGCATCAAGAAGAGAGGCCAACTCTAGAAGCGTCTGGCCTCTCTTCATTTCTCGATTGTTACTCTTAACTTCGCCCTTCACTTACGCGCCTTCAGCTTGCCGCGCTGCAAGAAGCCGACGAGCGCGCCGCTCCCGTCAATTACTGCGAGCGCGCCAATGCCGTTGCGCTGCATGATCTCGTTGGCACGCGCTATCGGAGTCGAGGGGGCTACGAAGAGCAATGGAGAGACTGGACGCATCACTTCGCGCGCACGCACCCTCGGCCAGCGTTCGCGCGGCAGAGCTTTCAAGTCTTCAAGAGTCAGCACGCCGTGCAGGCGTTGCTCGTGCGCGACCAGAAAAGATGTCTGGCGATGCATGGGCAGAATCGTATCTACGAAATGGCTGACGAACACGTCAGGCTCGATGGTCACAGGCACGCTCATTGCATCCGCTACGGTCGCCTGTTCAAGCCCGCCTATATTCTTCACCACGCCGCTCGCAGCATCAAGGAGGAACAGTCCGACGAGCACAGTCCATAATCCTGTGAACATGTCGCGGCGCGCGAGGGCTATGAAGATGCCGAAAGCGATTAGGGCGAAGGCGATGACCTGACCAAAGCGTCCGGCTATGCGCGTCGCGTCCGCGATGTTGCCGCCGCGCCGCCACAGGAAGGCGCGCAGCACACGCCCGCCGTCGAGCGGATAACCCGGAAAGAGATTGAACACCGCCAGCAGCAGGTTGCCGAAAAAGAGAAAGAAGAAGATCGAAGCGGCGGTCGGATAACCCAGCTTGGCAGCAATCCCCATCGCTACGAACGCGAGCATCGCGAACATGAAACTCGCGGCAGGCCCCGCGATGGCGATGCGAAATTCCGCGCCGGGAGTTTCCGGCAAACTTTTGAGGCGCGCGAGTCCGCCGAATGGATGCAGCACGATCTCTTCGGTCTCGATGCCTTCGATGCGCGCCATCAGCGCGTGCGAGAGTTCATGTCCGAAGACCGAGAGAAAGAGCGCGAGCGTCGTCAGGATGCCGAGAAACAGAGCCACGACCGGATGCGCCGCCGGAAGCCGCGCCGCCCCGTGTTGCAGGTTGGAAACGACCAGCCACACCACCACCGCGAAGACGGGAAACCAGCGATAATCAATCCGCACCGGAATCCCGTAGACGCGCGCCACCGAAATCTGCTTGTGTAGAAACCTGAGAATGCTCACATAGCCTCAATGCTTGCGACTAACTCTGAAAGGAATCTCATTGGCGCATCCGTGCAGCAATCAGCTTGCGAGAGCGCGTTGTCAAAATCAAGGAGCATCATAAGCGTTGGATTCTTCAAACTCACGCGCCAGCTCCAAAGAAGGCGCATCTATGAAGTGTAGGATTTTATTTCCATCAAACCACAGGATACTGGCAGGCTCATGACCCGCTTTATCGGCGGGGAAGACTAAGACAAGGCGCTCTCCCGCTTCTCCAAACCTGTTCTTGTAATGAGACACTTTTTCAACGACCCTGGCGGCTCTGGCAAGCATGCCTGCTATGTTTTTCCGGGCTTCAGCGCGGGTTTCGTAACCGATGCTTCCTTCAGCCATTTCCTGCAAGTCAGAGGTATCATAACCCTGCGTGTATCCGTTACCACAAGCCCGAAATGTCATCCTAAATCTAGGACGTTGCTTCAAGGAGATGGCCGCTAATGAAGCAACGTACTTATCAGGGTTGGATTTTTTAACCGGATACGGTAAGCGGAAAAGCCACACACCGAGCAGGCCAACCGCAAACGTGAATGTCACAATCGAAAGACGCAAAGCAATACGTCGCATCTGAGGTTCCCTCAACTTTCTGACTTAAATACCGCATCACTTTAGACGTTCGCTGCTTCACATTGTTCCCAAATTGAAGCATGAGCTATGACTCATCAGACATCTCCATGGCAGAGACCTTTTCCGGCACACTTACTCGACCCTAATCTTAGTCTGCTGAACGGCGGTCGTATTGGCAAGCTCGTCCCTGACCGTGACCTGCAAGGCGTATTGGCCTGCGGGCAAGGTGCGGAGCGAGATTTCGCCGCCGTAAGCGATTCGCGCGATATCCTGTGTGCTGCCAGCGGCTTTGCTCCAGGCGGTCGTGAGCACTTGTTTGCCTGCGCGCAAGACCCGAGTCTGAATCAAAACGTTTGGCGGCGCGAAAACTTCATGATGTTGGGGTCTTCTCTGCGCTCGATGGCGAGGGCTGTGTACTCCGTCATCGGCACGCTATCGCGCGCCATAGAGCCGGTGTTGTAAGGCTTATGCGTCAAACGCGCGATGGCTGCGCGAAGCATCGTCCTGCTGTCCGTGAACTGTTGCAGAAATCCTATGTCGCCGCTCGTCGAGGCCACCAAGACCTGATCGCCGTCGCTCATCTCGTTCTCCACGAACTGCGTGAGCATCTTGCGCGTGCGACCCAAGCTGTCCAGAGAGAGATGCAGGTCGTCCAGAAAAAAGATGATGGTGCGCCCGCGATTATCTGCTGCGCTTGAAGGAGCTTGATTACGGCTTGCGGCGAGCAGCGTTTCTTCCTGCGCGCTTCCGGCTCTGATCTGCTCGAAGAAAGAGAGGGGCTGCGGCTTGCCGTCAATCAACAGCTCAAACTGCTCGCGCTTGAGGCCGTCAACAAATCGCCCCTGCTTATCAAAAACCATCACATTCGTCTGCACAAGGTCTGTGTTGACGCGCACCACTTCATCGCTCTGCTCCTGAGGTGTTTGCGGCTGCTGAGCATTCACGGATGAGAGCAAAGCGACAAGACAACACGCTGAGAGAAAAAAGATTTTTCGTGTTTGAGCAAGCATGTCAATTCACTTTTATCTGAGGAAGATAGCTGGTGTCGGGGAGACAATGACGGCTATTCAACGGTGCTAATCTAAGAATACTTTTAAAACCTTAAACAACTCCTTGCGAGCTTTGGTTTTTCTTTGCGCCTTTGCGTGAAAAGTTGAGGTTTCTCGCAAAGGCGTAAGGCGAAACTGAAGGCGCAAAGGTGATGACTCTTTTAAACGCTTTTTGAAATAACATTTAAGTCTCAAACGCGCTGGCTTCGGCATCCATCAGCGGGTGCGGCTCGTTGCGCGTGACGCGGCGCAGCAGGAGGGGTTCGTCGTACATCTGTTCGAGGCCGCGCACGATGGCAAAGCGCGGCTCGTCGGAAGTCGTCACGGGCAGCTTCGTCTCGCCTTTGAGATATTCTTCGAGGCCTTCCATCTGCGCGCCGCCGCCCGTGAGGATGATGCCGCGATCATAGATGTCTGCGGCGACCTCGGGGGGCAATTCAGCGAGCGTCGCGTTGACCTCCAGAGCAATCTTGTAGATGACGGGTTGCGCGACGGCGTAGACTTCTCCGGCAGTAATCTCTATCGCGCCGGGGCTGCCGGTCTGCACGTCGCGTCCCTTAATAGTTACCTCGCGCGCTAAATCTTCAGGCAGATTCGCGGTCGCCAGATCGAGCTTTAAACGCTCTGCGGTACGCGCGCCGATGGTCAGGCCGCGATGTCGCCGCACGTGGTCTATGATCGCCGCGTTGATGTCGGAGCTGCCGATTCTCTCCGCGCGAGAGTGAACGATAGTGCCGCCCGCTACGACCGCGATGTTGGTCGTGCCGCCGCCGATGTCAACCACAGCCGAGGCGTGGTCATCGTTAACACGCACGCCCGCGCCGATGGCTGCCGCCAATCCCTCTTCGACCATGTAGACGCGACCGATGCGCGCGTAGGCAGCGGCAGCGAGGAGCGCGCGTTGCTCGACCTGTGTGACGCCCGACAGGACGCTCATCACCGCGCGGCGGCTGAAATGCGAGACGCCGCTTCTGGCTTCGCGCACGAAATGATTGAGCATCTCACGCGTGCGCTCAAAGTCTGCGACCACACCGTCAACCAGCGGCGCAATCACAGACACGTCGCGCGCCTCGCGTCCCTGCATCTGCTGCGCCTCGTGCCCGAAGGCGAGCGATTCGCCCGTCATCGTATTGACCGCGACAACGGAAGGCTCGTCAACCACCACGCCCCGACCGCGCACGGCGATGATCGTGCCAGCCGAACCCATGTCTATCGCCATCGAGTCCGAGACCAACTCACGCAACGCGTGGAATCCCATGAAGGCGGCTGTTTTTCCCATGAAGGACATAATCTTAATTTTGGTCTTAGGTCTTTGTGCTTTGTTCTTCGATGTGTTGACCGCCTTGAGTTCTAAAACTCAAGGTTGAGTCGCGTGCAAAGTACGAAGGCCAGAGCACAAAGACCGTACTTCTATTGCCATTGCACTTCAAAGAGAGGTACTGGCTGCTCTCGATTCTTGACCGCGATTGCTTCGAGTGGGATGAGCGGATAACGGCAGACGGCTGCCTGCGAGGCCGCGTCGCTCAACAAAATTTGCCCGCCCTTTGAATTCGATTCAAGCCGCGAGGCCGTGTTGACAGTGTCGCCGATGGCCGTGTATTCCGAACGCCGCTCCGACCCGATATAGCCGACGACGGCTTCGCCCGTGTGTAAGCCGATGCCGATGGCGACCTCCGGCAATCCCTCTTCGCGCAAATCATCGTTGATACCGTTGAGGCGTCGCTGCATGGCGACCGCTGCGTTGAGCGCGTTCGTCGCGTCATCCGGCGTTGCGGTCGGCGCGCCGAACAGCGCCATCAAACCGTCGCCCAAGTATTTGTCGAGCGTGCCGCCGTGCGCGAAGATAATATCCGTCATCGCCGAAAAATATTTATTGAGAAGTTGCACGACCTTTTCCGGCTCCGCGTGTTCGGAGAGACGCGTGAAGCCGCGTATGTCAGCGAAGAGCACTGTGATTTTTTGATTCGCGCCGCCGAGCTTGAACGATTCCGGATTTTCGAGCATCTGCTTGACCACGTACTCTGGAAGGAATCGCCCGTAGTTTGCACGCGCCACTTCTTCACGCGCGAGGCGTTCGTGCGCCCGCATGTTTTCGACCGCGACCGCCGTCTGTGAAGCGACCGCGCTAATCAATTCCAGATCGTCCGGCGTGAATGAGGCGAACGGATCGAGACGGTCTGCGTAAATCGCTCCATGCACGCCCGACTCTGCGATGAGCGGGGCGCAGATGGTCGAGCGCACGCCCTGCGAGACGATTGATTCGACGCCCGCGAACTGTTCGTCTGCGGCTGCGTCCTGCGACAACAGCGCGACGCGCTCCTGCATCACCTTGCGCGTGATGGTGCGCCCGATGGTCAGCTTTTTAGCGTGCGCTTCGAGCTTCTCGTCGCGCGCTTTGGTGGCAATCGGAAACAGGTGAAAGTCCTGCTGATCGCCTTCGCCGGTCGGTGTGCCCTCGGCCAGCAGCGCGACGACGCGGTCAGCCGGAGTGACGCGGAAGATAATATCCGTCGCCTTCGCAAAGATCGCGTTGAGGTCGAAGACGGAGCCGAGTGTCTTGCTCATCTCGTAAAGCACTGCCAGAATATCGGCCTTGCGTCGCAACTCCTCGATCTCCTTATCGCGCGACGAAGTGGCAGCGGTCGGAGGCTTTGAGCGCAAGACCGTTTGCAGCACATCGTTGGCGGAGATTAGAAGCTGTGTGTGTCCGAGCGGTTTGTCATCGTAACGCACTTCGGCGGTCGCGCGTTCTTCCGGCTGCTGCTCAAAGCGCAGGGTGCTCGCGCCGATGGTCACGCGGTCGCCGTTGTTGAGCAGTTGCTCAAAGCGCGGCTCGCCGTTGACAAAAACTTTATTCGCGCTGCGACGAAGCTCACCGCCCGCGTACACGCCGTCAATCACCTTGAACGCGCCGTCTTCGGTGGCGACGTGCGCGTGATGGCGCGACGCGCGCGGGTCGTCGAGCACGATACAATTGTCCGGGGCGCGGCCAATCGTGCAAGCCGTTTGCGCGTTAAGCAGATACTCCCACTCACGACCGCTGGCATCTGTGATTTTCAATAAGGCCATAAAGATTTCCGAATAGGTCGGCAGTCAAGCCTGCCGGGTTAACTTGAAATTCGATTGCGAGACACTTTACGCTTCACTGGCTATCGAATTCAATTTTACAGGCAAACGCCTCCTGAGACTAGCAAGGCCGTGCAGGCTCCGATTCATGCTGAAAATTAATTATGGGTTTAACTCTGCCTCCAGCCGAAAGGATCGAATCGTGAGGCTACTGAAAATTCCGCGCCTCGCGCTCATCTGCGCGCTGTGCCTCTCGTCCGCCGTTTATATCTCAGTCACGTTGCTCCTCAACTTCGTGACCGACACGCAGACGCATGATGTCGTCGTAGCCGGGACGGGAGGCGCGAATCTGTTTCTCAAGAACAATGAGAACAACGGCTACCGGGCGGAGATTCCGGCGGGCAGGCAGAAAGAGCGCGGCGACTTGCAGTTCGATACGTCATTCCACTTCTAAAATACATTTCCCGCAAAGGCGCAAAGCAGAGCAAGCATTGCTTTCCTTTGTGTCACCAGCGCCTTTGTGGGAAACCTCTTTTTACTACTCCATCACCTCAATTAACATTCTGTACACATTTTATTAACAGTCTGGTAATATCGAGCCAACGCGTTCCCGATGGACGCATATGAAAGCCGTGGCAGCATGCCCAAGCTTCAACTGAAGCGAGACGACGAAAGGGGTTTAGACGTGCAGGGCAAACCTCTCAGGAGAATTTTCTCTTATATCATGAAGGCTTCCTGCCTGCTCTGCCTGCTTGTGTGCTGCGGCTCTCTCGCACACGCCGAACAACCAAAAGGCTCCAACATAGTCTGTCGCCCGGAGCTTTCTCTTTCGCGTCGAGCAGAACTGGCCGAAAAATTACGCGCCATCACGGGCTGGGCTGATTTGAGTTTTGATGTAGAAGGAGCCTTGCGTCCCGGCGGCGAGAGCGAAGCTGCGGGAGGCTCAAAATCCGCGCGTGAGTTGCTCAATGCTGCGGCGAACGGGCGCGACTTGATGGTGCTTGAAGATGCGAGCAATCGTGCGGATGTGGTCTTCGCGCGCGTCGTGGCGGCAAAGTGGACTAAAGATGCTGCGCGAAAGCCGCCCGTTTATCTGATCCTGATTGATTTCGCAGACTTCTCGCATATCATCGGCGACGAGGCCGCGCTCGCAGCCTTTAACGCAGGCTGGGCTGTGCTGCATGAGATCGGCCATGTCGTGCATGACGCGGTTGACACGGAAGAAGAGCACGGGGTCGGCGAGTGTGAGGCGGCGATCAATCTCATGCGCCGCGAGTGCGGGCTGGCAGAGCGCGCGGAATATTTTTTCAACTTCTTTCCCGGTCAGGAGCGCACAGCGTTTACGACGCGATACGTGCGGCTGGCCTTCGACCTGACATCATCTGAGACGGGCAAGAAGAAGCGTCAATGGGTTATGTGGGATGCAAATCTTGTCGGCGGCTTAGAAGCCTCAAAGCAGATCGCCGCCAGATAGATATTTCAAGCCGCCAGAAAGAAGGGCAGCCTTGCCCGAAATTTCAACCCGTTGGTTGAAGTTTTTAACGCACCTTCTCCTAATTTCAACAGCACTTCCTAAAACTTCAACTGCTCTTCTCTAAATTCAAACCGCTTGCCTGAAAGTCAAACTACCTGTCTCTCAAACAAAACCGCCTGCTACTTCTTTTTAGCGGGTAGTATCCGAATGCGCCACACGTCGTTGTATTTTTCCTTCTTGCCGTCCACAGTGCGCTCCTGTGCTGTGTAATAAACAGTGATGCTGCGTCCCATGAAGTCCTTGAAATCAGTAATCACGTCCGAGGCAGGCGGATTAGCACGTTTCTGCATCCCGGCATTCGCCCCGCCGGGAAGTATATCCGCCGCGCCCTCTCCCTTCCCGACGTATCTGAAGGTTTGAATCGTGGCTGTTTTGTCGTAGGGAAAATCAACCACGCGGAAGTTACGAGCGTCGCGTCCCCACGCATAGGGCGCGTTCGGAATAGAAGCTACGAACGTCAACGTCTCCTTCTTGTCCTTGATGTACGTCAAGGTCAGTGTGCGCGCGTCGTTGTCTATGGCAGTGACTTCGCCAGTCCATGTATCACCCGAATACCCCAGCGGATAATAATCGGCTTCGGCTTTTCCTTTCTGGGCTACAGACACACCGGCGCAGAAAATCAGACAGGCAAGGGCAACAAATAATCTCTTCATCTCTCGTTCCTCCTGATAAAATCTTACCATACCGGATAACACAGGTCACAGTCGGCTCAAATGTGGGTACTGGGTCAGTTTCAAATAGAAGAGAAGAAAAAGACAGATTCACGCAAAGACGTAAAGAAAGGACGCAAAGTATTGAATGCCACTTACTCTTTACGTGCTTCTGCTTTGCGCCACCAGCGCCTTTGCGTGAGAATTCTTCCGGTCGCTTTCCTCCTGCCTCAATTAACAAACAATTAAGGTAGCATTCACGCTGCCTTAACTTGCCTACTATATCTTCGGCCTTTGAACATCACACCTTTATACGCACTTGTAAAAAACTTTGGATGCTTGAGAGCAAAGCCGAACGCGCTAGTTACTTTTCCAGGCTCGCATCCGTGCATACCAGAAACCTATTGCTTTTACGCAAGCTCCACAGGAGGAAGCTGAAGATGACCCTGTTGCAACCCGGTCGGCATGGCAAATTGCTGCCGCTCATTTTCGCGCTCGCAGTAGCAGTGCTGCTGCCACACGGCATGGCCTCGGCGCAGACAGATCAAGGCCGCATCGTCGGGACGGTGACGGATGCCAACGGCGCGGTCGTGCCGGGCGCGTCCGTCGTCGTCAAAAACATTCGTACGGGAGAAGAGCGAACGGCGACCGCGAGCGAAGAAGGATATTATCAGGTCGCATCGCTCAAGCCGTCCTTTTATACCGTCACGGTCAACGCCACCAACTTTGCCGCGACGACTGTCAATGACGTTCAAATCTCGGTCGGGCAAGAACTGACCTTGAACCTCAAGCTCAGCACCAGCGAGCTGTCTGCGGATGTTCGGGTGGTCGAGTCGTCGGACGCAGGCATTGACACCAGCTCGGCGCGAATCGGCGCAAACGTCAGCGGGCGCGAAGTCGTCGGGCTGCCGCTCAACGGTCGCCAGCTCTCGCAGCTCTACCTGCAAGCGCCCGGCTCCGTCAATACAGGCTCAGGCACATTTGGCGACATACGCTTTTCGGGACGCGCAGTCGAACAGAACGTCGTGCGTTATGACGGCATCGAAGGCACTGCGATTATTGACGCCTCGCCCGGCAATCTGAACGGCGAAGTCCCCTCGCCTTTTCGCCTGCAATCGAGTCTTGAGAACGTGCAGGAGTTTCGTGTTGACTCGAACAACTTTCCGGCAGAGTACGGCACAGGGACTGGCGGTCAGATCAACGTCGTGACCAAATCGGGCGGCAACGATTTTCATGGCTCGCTCTTTGAATACTTTCGCAACGACACTCTTGATGCCTCGAACTTCTTCGACAATATCATCGGGCAGAAAGCGCCGCTCCGGCTCAACCAGTTCGGCGGCTCAATCGGCGGCCCGATTATCAAAAATAAAGCCTTCTTCTTTTTCAGTTATGAAGGTTATCGCCTGCGCGCCGGAGTCAATTCCATCGAACAGGTTCCGGGACTCGCGTCGCGCATCTGCGCTGCCCCGTTCGGCACCGGCACGACCGCGTGTGCTCCTGCCATCGTGCCTTTGATTCCCGCCTTCCGCGATCCGAACGCGGTCGTCATCCGCGCGGGCACAGGCGCAGACCTCTTTGATGTCGTGCAGCTTCAAGCCAATTCATCTGTGAATGAAAATTCCGCTGCCTTTCGCTTTGACTATCGCTTCAACGATAAGCACTCGATGTACTTTCGCTTCTTCCGCGATCAGGGAACGAACGAGCAGCCGGAGGGCGTGACCGGTCGTCGCGTCTTAATCAAGTCCGTGCCGCAGAACGGCATCATCGCTTTTCAATCCATCTTGACGCCGACGCTGCTCAACGAATTCAAGTTCGGCTACAACAGCGCGTACTCGCGCATCAACGGCATCGCACCGATAGTCAACGGCATAGATCTCTCACTGATCTCGATCAACATCACGGGCAGCGTCGCCAGCTTCGCGCTGCCGGGACAGGGCGCAAACGCGGGCACTGCTTCGCCCGGCGGATTGGTGCGCGCCAACAGTGCGACCAACGGTCGCGCGCAGCCTTACACTCCCTACTCGCTCTCTTTCATAGACAACCTGAGTTGGACGCGTGGCAATCACAATTTCAAGTTCGGGGGAGAGGTGCGAGCCATACGCCTGTACACAGACCGGCTCGGCGGCGTCACTTACACCTACTCGAACATACAGAACTTTCTCGCGAATACGCTGCAAACGACCAGTTTTCTCGGAGACCTGAGCGCGCCCAGCCCCTTTAATAACGGAGCGACGGGACAGCGACTGGCGAAGCAGGAATACTACATCGGCTATGCGCAGGACGAGTGGAAGATTCGCCCGAACCTAACGATCAACTACGGATTGCGTTACGAGTATTACGCGCCGCTGCGCGAAGACAGAAACCTGCAAATCCTGTTCGACATCAAAACGGGTGTGCTGCGCGACCCGTCTCAAGCCGCTTTCAAATCATCGAAGACCAACTTCGGCCCGCGGATCGGTATCGCATGGTCGCCGAATTTCAAAGGGACTGGCTTCATCGGCGGCGGGCGCACGGTCGTGCGCGGCGGCTTCGGCATTTACTATGGCCCCGGCCAGACCGAAGACCAGATTCAGCCGATTGAAAGTGACCGCATCAACTCGACCATCACGGGCGGAACGTTTCCGGCCAACGGCCCGGCGATCATCGCTAACTTTCTGAGCAACCCGAACAATCGTTCATATCAGCCGCGCGCTTACTCTGGCGATTACGAGATTCCCGAGAAGGTTTACCAGTACAGCGTCTCCGTGCAGCAGGAACTGCCCTATCACATGGTCGGGACTATCGCCTATGTCGGCAGTCAGGGGCGCAATCTCTTCCTCAGAAGCGTGGCGAATCAAATTCTGCCCGGACAGACGACCATCGTCAACGGCACGAACTTGCCGACGGGCGTCGGCGTCATCAATCGCACAGATCCTGTAACCGGACGCGTGATCGCAGTCAATACTGTGCGCCAGTTTTCTCTGGTTTCGGGTACGAGTTCCGTGCAGAATCCGTTCGCAGAGGTTGATTACAAAACGAGCGGCGGTAGCGACAGTTACAACGCGCTGCAAACCTCGCTCACGCGCCGCTTCAACACCGGCCTGACCCTGAACGCGCAATATACTTTTGGGCGCAGCGTCGGCACGACCGCCGGTTCTAACGAAGCGCGCACTTCGGCTCAGCTCGAAAACTTTGAAGCGGATCGCGGCTATAACAACTTCGACGTGCGCCATACTTTTAACCTGAGCGCGCTTTATGAACTTCCGTTCGGCAAGGGCAAACAGTATGACCTCGGCGGCATCGGCAATGCGCTCTTCGGAGACATGGAGATCGGCACGATCATCAATGCGCGCAGCGGCATACCCATCGAAGTGCTCGTCGTGCGGCCCGATGTGGTGATTCAGTGTACGAATCCCGCTGCTGGATGCACGGCTGGCGAGGTGCGCCCGATGCCGGCCACGATCAACGCCGCGACACCGCTCCCCGCAGGCTTTACCGCCGTCGTCAACACGCCGGGCGGCGGCGCGTCACGCAATGTTCGGCGTCCTGACTTGCTTCCCGGCATCAGCCCTTATCTCAACAACGACCGCAGCTTGCTCAACCCTGCGGCCTTCGCCACCCCCGCGCCCGGCCAATTCGGCAACCTTCCGCGCAACGCTCTGCGCGGGCCGAACTTCAAGCAGGTGGACATGATTCTGAACAAGAAGTTCATGTTCAGCGAGAGCAAGAGCGTAGACTTCCGCGTAGAGGTCTTCAATATCTTTAACTTTACCAACTTCGCCAATCCCGGAGCGACTCTGAACAATTCCCTCGGCGTCGGAACTAATCTGATTCAACCGGGTCAGCCATTCACGCAGGCTGCCGCTGGCGGCACGTTCGGCCTCTTGCGCCAGACGGTCGAACGCACCGTCGGCCTCGGCACGAACCGCCAGATTCAATTCGCGCTGCGGTTCAATTTTTAAGGGCAGTGACAAGGGAAGAGGGAAGACAGGAGACAGGAGACAGGAGACAGAAGCAGAGGCGTTAACCCGCTTTTAATCTTCCTCTTTATTCTGCCTCCTGACTTCTGACTTCTGACTTCTGTTTTTTCCTATCACTTATTACTCTGTAATTTAAGTTTTCTGGTGTTTGACTGTATCATCAAAGAATGAACACC
>CAXTPS010000014.1:77202-111937 GCA_964246305.1 uncultured Pyrinomonadaceae bacterium | reverse complement strand
AATATGTTTCGAGAGGTCTTTCCCTTTGTCAATTCAATTCCACATCAGCCGTAAGTTTGTATAATCAAGTTTCGTTCGAGCTATCAATAAAGGGAGATGACAGAATGAGCCGCAATCCGAACACAGAACCGCCGCAACCGAATGAGCCGCTGCCGCAGCCGGGCGACCCGGAGTTACCGCCCGTCGCGCCGCATGACCCGGTTGGGCCAGACCCCGCGCAGCCGGAGCCAACGCCTCTGCCGCCCGACACGAATCCTTCGCCCGCCGCGCCCATGCGCGAGCCTGATGCACCTATGCCCGCGGGCGATCCTCCGGCGAGTGAGCCGCCGCGTCTGGTTTGAGCTGGAATAAAAGTAGCTTGAGCAAACCACACTCCTCTATGCTGTCATGCATGTGCAAGGGAGAAGATGAGCGAGCAGGTTCAGTTTTCAAACACGACCGTCGAACAGGCGCAGGAGCCGGAAGTTGACGATTCTCTGATTAGAGAGATCGCGCACACGCTTGGAGCAAGACCGTTCAAGCCGCACCCGCTTTTCGTGGGCGGTCACGCGCAGACGCTCGCCAGCTATGCCTGGCCGCGCCGCTTCAGCCTGCGCGGTCATCTCAATGATGAGCAGCGTCTGTTTGAAGTGGAGCCGGGCATCAAGCTTCTGGCACGCTGTCGTTGGCTGGACAAACGGCACGAGCATCCGACGATGATCGCGCTGCACGGACTCGAAGGGTCGAGCGACGCGCGCTATATGCTCGGCACTGCGTTGAAGGCTTCGCGACAGGGTTTCAATACGGTGCGCCTTAACCTGCGCAACTGCGGCAACACAGAGCACCTCACGCCGACGCTCTACAACAGCGGGATGAGCGGCGACCTGCTCACAGTCGTCAACGAACTCGCCCTGCGCGACGGCCTCAAAAATATTTTCATCGTCGGCTTTTCGATGAGCGGCAACATAGTCTTAAAGCTGGCGGGCGAAAACGGCGAGCGGATCGCGGATAAGATCAAAGGCGTCTGCGCCGTCTCGCCTTCTGTAGATTTGAGCGCGTGCGCCGACGCCATCGAACAGCGCAGCAACTGGCTCTACAATAAAAGTTTCATGCGCAGCCTGCATCACCGCATACGGCAGAAGGAAAAAATTTATCCGGAGCTTTACGACACCACCGATCTGCGCCGGGTACGCACGATACGCGATTTCGATAATCGCTACACGGCGGCGGACGCCGGATACAAAGACGCCAACGAATATTACGCGAAGGCCAGTTCCTTACCTCTGATTCAGAATATACGAGTCCCCACGCTCATCATACACGCGCATGACGACCCGTTCATCCCCTTCGATTCCCTGCGGCATCCATCCGTCGCAGCCAACCCGCGCGTCATCCTCATCGCGCCCGAACACGGCGGACACCTCGGCTTCGTCGCCACAGACACCAAAGCCGAAGACCGCTTCTGGGCCGAAAATCGCGCCGTGGAATTTTGCAGGCTGGTCAATGAGTGGATAGCAAACTGAGCGCACCCAAAACGTTATTAACCGGAGGCACTCCATTCCGTTGAAAACAGGCTTGTCTGACCGAGTAGCTTCCGATTACACTTCTCCCGTGAACTTTGAATGGGATGAAGATAAACACCAAGAGAATATTCGCAAACATGGATTTGATTTTGCCGATGCTTGGGAAATCTTTGAAGCTCCCATGCGGGCGGCTCTGGATAGGAAAGAGGATTATGGCGAAGACCGTTGGAATGGAATTGGTCTTCTTGGGAACCGGATTGTCATTGTGGTTTTCACCGAACGCGGCGCAGATACGATACGAATTATCTCTTTACGATAGCCATTGAAACATGAGCGCAGGAAATTTGAAGAAGCCCTCAGAGACGGACTGGGAGCGCATTGACAGGATGACGGATGAGGAAATTGACACTTCGGATATTCCACCATTGGATGATGAGTTTTTGCCACGGCGCAGTGGCGGATGCCAAAGAGAAAAACCGCCGTCACCTTAAGTGTTGACGATGATGTGCTGAAGTGGTTTGAAGCGCAGGGAGCAGAATTCCAACAGCGTATCAATGCAGCTTTACGAATCTATGCAGAGGCTCATCAGGAATAGGATCACTCTACACACGCGCCATCTCACAACTCCTTCAAACCGACCGCTCGATAGTATTTCTTTCATCTTTATCTTTACAAATGCAGGTCGAATGCTTCATTCTCTGCGCGGATTTTTTCGAGCGTTGGGCGATGAGTCACAAAAAAAACTTTGGAGGATACCGTATGGCAATGGAGCCGACTATTCGCCGCAGTGTTAAAGACCGCCGCCTGTATGTCTGGGCTGCGCTTTTCATCCCCGTTATCGTCCTCGCCGGGTTCGCGCGGAGTTATTACCTGAAAGGCTTGTTCGGCGCTCCGGCTCTGCCCGGCCTGCTGGTGCATCTGCACGGACTCGTGATGACATCGTGGGTCGTGCTTTTTGTCGTGCAGGTCTGGCTGGTCGCAGCCCGACGCGTCAGAGCGCATCAACGCCTCGGCGTGTTAGGAATGTTTCTAGCCGGGCTGATGGTAGTGGTCGGCATTGCCACGGCGATTGCAGCGGCAGCGCGCGGTTCTTCTCCGGGGCCGCCTCCGCTTCAATTCCTCGTCGTGCCGCTGGGCGACATGCTGGTCTTCGCTATCCTGGTCGGAACCGCGCTCTACTACCGACGCCGTATGCCTATACACAAGCGGCTGATGGTGCTCGCCGCTGTGAACCTGCTGGCTCCGGCCATCGCGCGCATCCCGCTTCACTTCATTGAAGTAGGCGGCCCGTTAGTATTTTTCGGCTTGACTGACTTGTGCCTGCTGGCCTGTGTCGCTTTCGATACCATCAAGCATCGCAGGCTCCATCCGGTGTTCGTCTGGAGCATGCTGCTGATCGTCGCGTCGCAGCCGTTGCGTTTGATGTTGGCGGGAACGGATGCATGGTTGCATTTCGCAACTTGGCTGGTGAGATGAGCCGACGATGAAAACATGAAGGGCAGGCTCATGAGCCTGCCCTTCATAATTTTAAATTTCGCTTTTCGCTTTACGACAAATCTTTCGGCTCGACATCGGATGTTTTGTCGGGGCTTTTAGCTTCATCGGAATTCTCTTCCACGTCCTGAGCTTTATCCTGCTCGGAATCTTCCGCGTTGGCATGGTAAGCGAAGACCGCGTCGTCATCTTGATGCGAGGCGAAGACTCTCGAAGCCAGATCGTCGAGCATGCGACGGATGCGTCCCGGCTCTTCCTGCGCGGGAGTCGCGGCGGGTTGCGCCGTCTCTCCGACTTCGGAATCGAGACGCACGAGCTGCGCTGTGATGTGACGACAGAAGGAGCAGGCGACCAGATGACGGACGACGGGCGCGGACTCTGGTTCGCTGAGGCGGCCTTCGGTGAAAGCCGAGAGGGCGTCTTCGTCCAGATGCGCCTCGGCGGCGAAGGGCGGCGCGACGAGCGCACGACGGCGCAAATGCATATGAACCATGCGACGAATCCCTTCTGTCTCTCTGTTTCTCTTTGGTCGCGGCACCTTGTTGGAGGCCTCCTTTCGTGTGGACGGCTATTCAGCCTGCCCTTTGCTCAAATTATCATGCGACGCATCCACTAAATGACGGCGCACATCCTCGCCCGCTAAATCTTCTGTCGCCATCTCGACGCACAACTCTATCTCGACAGGAGTCAGCCCGTCTTTCTCGACCAGCTCAGTTCGGAAGCGATCCAGAATCTTGCCGTAAACTTTTTCGAGCCAGCGCATCACGGTTGATTCGTGTACGCGACTGGCGGGAGCTTTGCTGCGCTGCTTGGACTGGCGTTGAAACCAGCGACGCAGCGGCGAAGCAGGCTCTTCGACGAGGCGCGCAATCTCGCGCAGCTTTAAATTCTCGACGTGATAATAGAGCAGCAAGAGCTTTTCGTGATCGTCCAGCGTGGCGAACGAAACATCAAGCGCGGCGACCGTCGCGGCCCGAAAGCGTTCGCGTGCGATCCTGTCTAACATCGCTCCTTCGCCTCCGCGCGCCTCCGCGCGCCAGCCCGGCCTATCATGTATCTCGCCGCCGCTCTCCGACCAATCATCTACCGAAATCTCGTCATGCCGCGCGCGATGCAGGTCAATCACCGCGTGCCAGACGACTGTGCGTAGCCATCCCTTCAGAGTGCCGCGCCCGGAGTAGGTCGCAAACTTCGACTGCCGCACATCGGCCACCACACGCGTCCCGTAAAGCTCGACGTAGACCGAATCTATCACCTCTTCGGCGGCGGTCTCCGCGCTCGACAGGTGGCGCGCGACGCGTTCGATATAACGCCGGTAGCCCTGATCGAAATCCCACCACGCGTGCTCATTGCCCTGAGCGCAGGCCAGCGCGAGATAGAGGTCTGTCGTTTGCAGCTCGCCCAGGAATTGCCTGACCCCGTCCGCCGTTGGAGACGCGCCGCTCAGATGGTCAACCAGATATTTATCCGCAGCCATCCGCAGCCCCGCGCGGAAATCTTCAACCGAGACGCCATAGTTCGGAGCAGCCTCCGTGCAGCGCGCGTAGATCGCGTTCATCTCGTCGGTGCAGTCGCTGAGCGCGAGTTCGTATTGTTCCAGAGAAGGATTTGTCACGTGTGGCTTGATTATAAGTTAAACGCGCTCTTTCGCCTACCACTTTCGATTAACAAAGAACTTTTCCGCCGATTTTCCGTCCCGTGTGAAAGAGTTACGGCTTCGTCGCTTGATTCGTATGCCACGCGCGCAAGAGGCAAAGCTAGACACGCGCGCTGCTCATCAGCGACTCTCACGTTCAAATGAAGCTGTCTCTTTCTATCAAGCGGGCAAGAAGGAATCCGACCCGGCAACCGCTCGTGTTCCGGTGGACGGCAGGCTGCTTGGGAATTTGCACAAGGCATGCGGGAAATTCTCAAGATAAAAAATAGGTCTTAGTTCTTAGTTCTTTGGACTTTGCACGCTATTCAGCCTTGAATGATGAAACTCAAGTTAACAAACACATCAAAGACCCAAGACCCAAGTCCAAAGTACAAAGAACAAAAAATTTACTTCTCGGAAATCAGAAGTTGTTGAGGCGAGGGCGGAAGCTGATGAAGTTCGCTACGCGAGAATCCGGCTTGCCTGAACATCGCATCCAGTTGTGCAAAGGTATAAGCGTCACCCTGCGGAGTCGAGGCCAGCATCACCATGCTGAAAGCGGCTGCGCCCGGAGGCGACACCCTGTCTTCGTCCGGCACGAACTCCGCCGTCATAACTTTGCCGCCCTCTGCCAGAGACTTGTGAATCTTTTGCAGCAGGCCGACGCACGTCGCTTCGTCAAAGTGATGCAGGAAATTTGTCAGCAGGATCAACTCATAATTGCTCCCGAACTCGACATCAAACGCGCTGCCCGGAATCGTGCTGTAGCGGTCGCTGACCCCTGCCTTCTCCGCATTTTCCTTCGCCACTTCGAGCACGTTCGGCCAGTCGAGAGCGACGATCTCTGCGTTCGGGAAACGCTCTGCGACGGCGATGCCGAACATGCCGTGCCCCGCCGCGATGTCAAGAACTTTCAGCTTCCGGTCAACGTCCGCATCCAACAGCTTCGCCATCATTTGCGCGGGCATCGTCATCATCCCGGCCATTCCGCGCGCGAACTGAACCCACACCGGATGATCCGGCGCAATCGTGCCCTCCTCCTTGATTACGGTTCCGCCCTTGCGCACTGCCGCCGCAATGTCTTTGAAGCCTTCTGCGAGCATCGGCGAGAGCAGAAATTCCGTTGCGCCTCCGGCATAAGCGGGCGATTGACGGTCTAGAAAAACCGCCGAATCCTGTGTCAGATGATAACGGCCATCCTGCTTTGTGAGAAAACCCAGCACGACCAGATAATCGCACAGGATGCGTATGCCCCGCTCCGAAGCGACGCACCTCTCAGCCAACTCTTTCGCAGTCTCTTTGCCTTCCCCGATGGCCGAGAAAAGATCGAGTTCGATTGCCGCTTTGATGGCAGCCGTGCGCTGGTACGCGTTGACGGTATCAAAAAATAGCAGTGGGGAAGGTTCCGTGGGATGATTCGACATGGATTGACTCCGATTCAAAAAAAGTTTCAGAACTACGGCTCACATCAACGCTACCAAATTTTTAGCACGGCTGGCAATTCGTCAATTGCTGCGATAACAGCTCAGTTTTAAATGAGAAGAAGAAACAGACGGTTTCCCGCAAAGGCGCGAAGACGCAAAGGAAGCTCGCAAAGCATTGAACGACATTTACTCTTTGCGTGCTTCTGCTTTACGCCTTTGCGGGAGATTCTTTCTTGATTGATATTCAACGGAATTCAAACTGCCCCGCTACCGAATCACAATTCTATTTTGTGCTCCAGAAAATCGGCTTCTGCGGTTTGAGGCTGCGCTCGATGGCGAGGGCGATGAAACCCATCGTGTAGCGAGCATTGATTTCAAGCAGCGGGCGCAGGCCGCGCGCATGCTCAAGCGCGTCAATCCCGACCGGCCCGTGATAACCCTCCGCGAAGAGACGCTTAGAGACTGAGGCAGCGATAGATTCAAGCTCGCGCACGCGATGCGCGGCTGGCTCACGACCGAGCAGATACCCGACGCCTGTGCCCGCGCCGTTGGCTTGCAGGTCGCTGATGCCGCGAATCTCTGTCGCTCCGTCTTTGAGAATCTCCATCACGACGCCGTATTCGCGAGTCACTTCGAGCCACGGCTCGAAGAGCAGCGCCTCGCCTTTATTCAAACGACCGCGAGACCACTTGGCCTGCGGCTCTTCGATAATTGGCCCTCTGCCGAGGACACGCTCGCGCGCGGCAAATCCGAACGGACTCTTGATAACCCATTTGTCACCGGCCAGAGGGCAGGCGCGTGCTACGGCTTCGCGCAGCTCTTCAAAGGTTGTGGCGGTCGCCGCTCCGTGCTCAGCCACGCCCAGCTCAACTTCGAGCGCGTGGCTCCAGAGCTTTGAATTAACGCGCCTGACTGTCTCAAAGGAGATTGATTGAACTACCGCTCCAACCTTTTCGCCAGACGCTGCCGCGCTCTGAGTCCAACCCCATGGAGTGAAGACGCGATGCGTTTGAGGCTCCAAATTATTTAGAGAAATCAATTCGACTTCGCGCCGCGCCGCTTCACTTTCGAGAGTTTGAGCCAGACGCTCAGGAATGAGCAGCGCATCGCCCGCACGCGCCAGCCACAACAAGTGCGGAGCAAGCCGCTCGTTGAGGGCATCGAAGAAAGCCGGACGGCGATACGCGCCGACCCGATGCGCCAGCTCATCCTCGAACTCCGCGTTCATGAACCAGAGTCTTGAACTCATGTGCGAAATTATAAGGGTGAAGGGGATAGGGTGTAGAAAAAGCAAACTCGTCTTTCACTACACCCTATCCCCTACCTCCTTCACCCTCTCTTTTTACTTTTCTATCCTTTTCACGAGGCGTGCGGCGTGGTTGCGCGCGATGAGTGGGAGACGCTCATCGGTGCTGAGTTCTCGCAGGAGCGGGAGGAGTTGCTGTGTGTCTGCGAACTCATTTCTTCGCAGGCGGTCGTCGAACTCATCCATTAGCTTAGGGGATTCGAGCGGCTGATTTTCGCGCGAGAGCGTGATGTCGAAAATAAACATCGCTTGATAGGAGATGCGCTTATATTCTGTGACGAGCGCGAAAGCATCTTTGTCACCCGTCCAGTTAAATTCCGCGAGGCGGTCGCGCGTGCCCTGCTTCATGTGCAGGCGGTTCGTGCCGAGGTGCGGATAATCTTTTTCCGATTGATAGCTCTTCTCCGAATCGAGAAAATGCAGCGCGTCCCACAGGGTTTTGAGTCGAGCAACGGTCGCCTCTGATAGTACGAGCGGGTCACAGATCGGATCGCTGTTCTTGCGCTCGAAGGTGATTTCGCCGCGCCCGTTTTCATCATGCTCGATGAAAATACGGCTCACCAGAAAGGTCGGCTGCGTGAACTCGAAGGAATATTTAACGGCGGCAGATTCGCTCTTGAGCGTTGATGAAGAGGATGCTGTCTGAGCGTCGGTCGGAGAAGGTTTCGTAGTCGCGTCGCCTGCGCTTTGCACGCCGTCGGTCGCGCGCGAGTTCTGCTTAGAGGGAAGCGGCAGCGCGGGCTGTGACTCTGTCTTCTTGTTCTTCTTCGCTTTGCTTTGCGCCACAGTGCAAATCGCCGCGCTCCAGATCAGAAGCGCGGCAATCAGAAAATGCGTAACTGCTTTTCTCTTATTCTTCACTCAAACTTTACTGAGACGAGTCTCGAAATCCCCGCCTCTTCCATCGTCACGCCGTAGAGAGCGCGTGCCATCTCCATCGTCCGCTTGTTGTGTGTGATGACGATGAACTGCGTGTCTGTTGCCATCTCGCGGATTTTTTCGGTGAAGCGTCCGACGTTCGCTTCGTCGAGCGGCGCGTCCACCTCGTCGAGCAGGCAGAAGGGCGACGGGCGATAATGAAAGATGCCGAGGACGAGCGCGAGCGCGGCCATGGCCTTTTCGCCGCCCGACAGCAGGAGCACGTTTTGCAGGCGTTTGCCCGGCGGCTGCGCCACGATGTCGATGCCGGATTCGAGCACGTCGTCCGCATCAATCAGGCTCATCTCGCCGCGTCCGCCGCCGAAGAGTTGCTGGAACAGCTCGCCGAAGTTGCGATTTATCTGCTCGAACGCATGACGGAAACGCTCTCTGGAGCGGCGTTTGATTTCGCGTAAAGCTTCATCGGTCGAAGCGATGCCGTCCAAGATGTCCTGCCGCTGTGTGGTCAGGAATTGAAGTCGCTCTTCGTTCTCCGCCAGCTCTTCGAGAGCCATCATGTTGACCGCGCCGAAGCCTTCGATACGCGCTCTCAATTCTTCGACGCGCCCGCGTCCCGCTTCCAAATCGAAATCACTGTCAGCGGGGTGTTGCTGTGAAAGCTCTTCGAGCGGTTGATTCAACTCCGACATGCAGGCTTCGCGGACGTAGCCGAGCTTGGCGGAAGCTTCGGCGCGTTGCACTTCAAGCTCTGCGCGTGCGTCGCGTGCGGCGGCGGCGCGACGATTCAATTCCGCAAGTTCCGATGCCAGAGCGTCAGCTTTTTCACGCGCGGCGGCGAGACGCGCTGCGCTCGCGGCGATTAGCTGCTCCTCGCGCGTGCGCTCATCTTCGACGCTGCCTTCGCCCTGCTCAATCAAGTCAATTGAGCTACGCAACTCTTCGAGGCGCGCGGTGTCTTCCGATAGCTCGCTCGCGTAACGCTCAAGCCGCGTTTCGAGTTCCGACTGCTCCGCTTCCATCCGTCGCAGCTCTGCGGCAGATGAGCGGCGACGCTCGGCTGCGGCTGCGGCTGCGGCTCGCTGTTCGCCCAGCAACTCGTTTTCGGCTTCGGCCTCGCGGCGCGCAACGGCGAGCAGCGCGGCGGCCTCAGCGACTTTTTCGGAAGAGGCGAGACGCGATGCCTCAGCCGTCGCGGCTTCCGAGAGAGCGTTCGCGCGTCGCTCTTCAACTTCGAGCTGCTCGGACGTGACGCGCGCGGCATCATCCGAGACAACGCGCATGTGCCGCTCCGCACGCTCGATCTCCTGCGCGAGCGTGTGCGCGTTCATCTCACGCGCAAGGGCGTCGCGTTCTTCGCGCCCGATGACCTCATTCAAAAGCACGACCGTATCTTCGAGCGATGTCAGACGCCCGCGCGCCTCAGTCACGCCAAGCTCTGCGGTCGCAAGCTCCGCTTCGAGTTGCTGTGCGCGCGTCTCAAGCTCGCGCATCTCGCGTTTGAAAGCCAATAGCCCCGCGCCCTCTTCCACAACGCGCTCGTCACCTGCGTTGACGAGTTGCCCGCCCGCGACCCAATCGCCCTCAAGCGTCGCGCACATCTCGCCCGTCGAGAGCGACATCGCCAACGCATGTTCAAGGTTGGAAGCAATCCGCGCATTCATTCTCTGCGGAGCAGTGCGGCGCAGGACTTCAAGAATCTCAGGTGACGCGCCGAGCAGCTCACCGACACGATAACTCTCAAGATTTTCTATAGACTCTGCATCATCTGCATCGCCGCCCGCTTTCGCCTGCGAGGAGAGAGCGTAGTCCGCTTCTTTAACTTCCTCGCTCGCGCCGTGCAGGCCGACGACGACAAAGCTCGCGCGCCCCGCATCGTTCGCTCTGAGCCATTGTGCGGCGCGGACTGCGTCGTCCGGCGTCGGCACGATGACGGCTTGCAGCGAAGCTCCGAAGACTCCTTCGACGACGCGTTCCCACCTCGGCGCGACGTTGAGCATGTCCGCGAGCGTGCCCATGAAGTGAAAATCTTCCGCCGTCTCGCCGGTCGAGAAGAGACGCTGGACGGCTGGCGAATAATATGCGCGCCGCTCGTCCAACTCTTTCAAAGTGTCTAAGCGATGACGCGTCCGCGAATAATCTTCACGCACGCGCGCGTGCAAGGCTTCCGTATCCGAGACGGCTTCATGTCCCTGCACGACCTTTTCGACAGCCGCTTCGCGCTCGGCCACGAGTCCCGCCAGATGCTCACGCGACACGGCGATTTCCGCGTTCAACTTCTCAGCGTCAGCCGCGCGCTCCGCGTGTATGGCGGCGGCGCGCTCGCCTTCGCGCGCGAGTCCGTCTGCCTGCAACAACAATCTTTCGAGCGCGGATTCAAGCTGGCGGCTGATCTCCATCAGGCGTTCCGTGACAGCCGTGTGGGTCAGGAGCTCCGCGCGTGCGCGTTCGATCTCGGCCTCTGCCTCCGCGACCTCTACGAGCCGCCGCGTGTATGCGGCCTCTGCGGATTGCAGGAGCAGCGCGCTCTCTTCGCTCTCAAGCCGTTGACTGCTATCGCGCTCACGAACGCGCTCGCATTCCGACGCGACCTGCGCGAGCCGCGCGTGCAGAGTCTCGATCTCGTGTTCAAGATCGCCGCGACGCTTTTCGAGCACGGCGACCTGTTGCTGTTGATAAGCCAGCTCGCGCGTGCGGCGGTCGCGCTGCAAAGCAGCTTCGGCGGCAGCGGCGCGAGACTCTGCCAGCTCGTCCTCAAGCGAGCGCGCCTCCTGAGTCGCACGCTGTGCGTCCTCTTCGCGCGCCGCGAGAGCTTCACCGATGCCGCGCTCTTCGCGTGCGGCCTCGTCAAGCAGTGCGCGCGTCTCTTCTAAGAGCGCGGCGAGTGAGCGTTCTTCCGCGACATAGACGCGGCGCAAAAGCTCGCGCAGCTCTTCGCGCAGGACGTGATAACGCCGCGCCTTCGCAGCCTGACGGCGCAGGCTGTTGACCAGACGGTCTATCTCGGAAACGATGTCGGAGATGCGATTGAGATTCGAGCGCGCGGATTCGAGCCTCGCTTCCGCTGCGCGCTGGCGCACGCGAAATTTGGTGATGCCCGCGGCCTCTTCGATGAGCGTGCGGCGATCCATCGGCTTGGCGGAAAGAATCTGGCCGATGCGTCCCTGCTCGATGATGGCGTAATGCGCGCCCGCGAGTCCCGTGCCGGAAAATAAATCCTGTATATCACGCAGGCGGCAGGCGCGACCGTTTAAGAGATACTCGCTCTCGCCCGAACGATAGAGCCTGCGCGTGACCGAGACGGATTCGCCGGGAGAGAATTCAAAAGCCATGCGGCTCGGTCGCCAGTGCCTTTTAGCATGCGGCTTGAGACTCTTCTGGTCAGACTCAACAACTGAACCCGTTGCATTCTCCGCCTCTGTTAATTGCAAGCCAGCCGCTTGAGTCTCTTCTCCCGCGACGCTCAACGCAGTCTCGTCCGGGGATTCAGAGAGAGTAGCAACAGCGCTCGCTTCATCATTCGTAATCGCACCCGCTTCATCGCTCGCAACCGCGCTCGCTTCAATCGCACTTGCTTCAATCGTGCTTGCTTCGACTTCAACCGGAGCGGCTTCCGTCGCTCCCGTCTCTTCAAAGACGACGCTGCGCTCGTCAATCTCTTCGAGCGTTGAATCAATGTCTTCTATGTCCGGCTCGTGCTCGACCGTTTCGTCGCGCACCATATGCAGGATGACTTCGGCCATGCCGCTGGGGGGGCGATTGCGCGATCCCTGAAAGATGACATCCTTCATCTCCGCGCCGCGCAAATGTTTGATACGCTGCTCGCCCAAGACCCACGCGATGGCATCCGCGACGTTACTTTTGCCGCAGCCGTTGGGGCCGACGACCGCAGTGATACCGTCGCCCGTGAAGACAAGCTCGGTATGGTCTGCGAAAGATTTGAAGCCGGTAATGTCTAAGCGTTTGAGTTTGAACATGCGTGCTGTCGTTCCGGTTCTCAGCAGCTCCTTGCAGCCGTCAAAGCACAGCCGCTAGAGCACACCACGGGAGAGCGACACTATATGTTGGAGTTAGGAGAGTTGTCAAACTCTATCAAGGGCTGATAGTGGCTCAAGTTGAGACAACAAACTCGGAGACCACAAGACACCTCCCGCAAAGGCGCTGGTGGCGCAAAGAAGAAGCACGCAAAGTTTAAGAAGCATGCTATCTCTTTGCCTTCTTCCTTTGCGTCACCAGCGCCTTTGCGGGAAAATCTTTCTCACCTTTTGATACAAGTCACGAATTACGACACATCTTATAAAGCTCAAACTCAACTATTACTTAAGGGCTGCTTAAAAACAAAAAAGCGTGGATGACGAACTTTCATTCATCATCCACGCTTTACTACAGCCTCCCGGCCAGTGCGAGCTTGCTGGCTGGCCGTCTGGTGGGCGACCCGCCCCGCTGCTTACCCCTACTCCCCCCAGCAATTATTCGGAGCAAGCATCAAGGTCGGTCGCCCGCCGGACATCGGAGACTGCAAGCCCCCGAATCTGTATCTGTACCTTAGTGATGCCCGCAGGGATCATCGCCGCCAGTGCCGAAGTGCTCCGCGTGGAACGAATCATCCGAGCTGTGCTGGATGTACCACATGCCTTCGGTTGAACGGAACACGGCGATGTCTGTCCTGCCGTCTCCGTCAAAATCTGAAGCGACAGGAATGTCAGCGCTGATACCGAACTGACGCGCCATCAGACCATTATCCGAGCTGCGGTGGACGTACCAACTGCCCGTCGAGGGACGGAAGACCGCGACATCGTTGAGGCCGTCGCCGTCAAAATCTCCGGCTATCGGCCTGTCTTCTGCGATGCCCCAACCCTCTCCGACGAAACTGCTGTCAGAGCTTCTGAGGATGTACCAGCCGCCCGTCGAGGGACGGAAGACTGCGAAGTCGCTCCTGCCGTCTCCGTCAAAGTCTCCGACCACGGGCTTATCTCCGTTAGTTCCCCACTGCTGGCCGACAAACGAGTTATCGGAGCTTCTGAGGACGTACCAACTGCCCGTCGAGGGACGGAAGACCGCGAGGTCGTCACGCCCGTCACCGTCGTAGTCGCCCATCACCGGGATGTCTCCGTTGGCTCCCCACTGGAGGTTTGTGACTGCGCCGGTCGAAGTCGCGCGGACGTACCATCTGCCTTCGGAGGGACGGAAGACGCCGAGGTCTGTCGCGCCGTCTCCATCGTAATCGCCCGCTGCCATGATGTCTCCGGGCAAGCCCAACTGGCCGCTGTTGAAGCCGCCGTTCGAGCTTTGGAGCATGTACCAGTTACCGCCCGCCTGACGGAAGACAGAGATGTCAGCCCGACCGTCTTCATCGAAATCATTGTTGCGGTGGCCGAGCCTGAACTGGCCGCGAAGCTCGCCGTTCGGGAAGTTCGCGCTGTGTATGTCTAGGTAGAAGAGTCCGGCGCGTAGTTGCTGAACCTGCGCGGCTGTGACGTTAAAGGTTCCCGTCAGAGTTCCGTTGGTTCCGCCAACCGTGCCGAGGTTAAAGACCACCGGGCCGGTCGCGCCCTGTGCAGCCGGGCCGTGTATGTGCGCGGCTGTCAGGTTGCTCGTCAATCTGAAGAACGCAACCGTGACCACGATCTGATTCCCCGCCGCATTGAGACGCACGGCAGCTATACCTCTACCGTTCGTGTTCGGTCGCGGCGAAACATCATTGTCCCGCAGCTTCGTCTCAAAGAAACTCTGGACGACTGGCGACGGCGAAGCCGATGGTGACGGCGAGGCCGAAGGCGAGGCGCTCGGAGAAGGTGATGCACTCGGCGATGGTGATGCACTCGGCGACGCGCTGGGCGACGGCGATGCACTGGGCGAAGCCGACGGGCTTGGCGACGCGCTGGGCGAAGCCGAAGGCGAAGGCGATGCGCTCGGTGATGCACTCGGCGACGGAGACGCGCTCGGTGATGCCGAAGGCGAAGGCGAAGCCGAAGGTGATGCGCTCGGAGAAGGTGACGCAGACGGAGACGCGCTCGGCGATGGTGATGCCGTGGGCGACCCGCTTGGTGATGGTGAAGCCGTGGGCGAACCTGACGGCGAAGGCGATGCGCCCGGCGAACCCGAAGGCGACGGAGACGCACCCGGCGAACCCGAAGGCGAAGGCGAAGCACTCGGCGTGGACGAGAACGTTCCCGAAAGAACCGTTCCGCCGCCCGCCTGATTCAACGCGAGGGTCGAGCCGCTGTGTATGAACGGCACGTTGCCGTTGCCGTAATACGTTTCAACGTGAAAGTAGCTGTTGGAGAACTGGTCAACTCCCGCCTGTCCGATGTTGACGCCATCCACGACTACATTCAGCAATGTGCCTGTCGGCAGATTGATGCCGCCCGCGTTCACTGTGAGTTCGCGGCGACCGTTCTGACGGTCACGATACTCGGCAGTCCCGCCCGGCGTGACGCCGCCGATGGGCGCGCCCGTCAGCCCTGCATAGAGCCTGATGTCATCGTTCAAGATGTTCATTAAGCCCGCCGAATAGGCAGGCAATGTGGCCCAGATAATCACACCAATCAGCGCAGGCAGGAACAGGCGAAACCTGCGATTCCCGTAAAGGTGACTTAGACGAAACATAAACTTACTCCTCATGCGAAGATGCTGCGACTTCCTGCCACAGCCGAAGGATTTGACTTCATAGCCAGCCGAGACCCTGTAGAGCCTTGCCTGCGCTGGCTTAAAATGGTTGCTGGAACAAAGAGCGAAAGGACATCTATCAGTCCGACTACGCTCTTTTGCAATGGTCGTGCCGCCTGCTTTTTATTTGAAAATGCTAAGGATTTGAGGGATTTCGGTGGATTTCACGCCGCAAGCAATAAGATGAGCATGTTTCAGCCCGCATCACACGTTTGAGCCTGTGTTTCATTATGAAATAGTTCCGGGTTCCGAGTTCCAAGTTCCAAGTCAGATGCTATGTCTTAACTCGGAACTCGGAACTTGAGGGTCGGAACTATTTCACGTTGAGGTCTTTGCGCGCGTAGAGCGCGAGCATGACGCCGGGACGAAGCGGATAATTGTTAACGCGCGTGTACTGGCCTTCAAGTGTCGGCAACAGCGCAGGCTCCTGCGAGGTGTTGATGATGACGAGCGAGCTATTGGTCGGTGAGGGTTGGCCGTAATAACCTACGCGTTTGTAATCGCGCAAGTACCACGGCAGAGGCCAGTAGTCCGGCGAGAGAACCGCGATGTCCAAATCCTCTCTTAAGCCTGTCTGCTGTCCGATATGTTTTATCTCGTCCACCATCGGCAGAAACTCTCTGTACGTGTGGCCGTAAACATAGACATAATTCTCGTCATCGTAGTGAAAGAAATTGAGCTTGATAGTTTGATAGCCGATGACGGCGACCGCCGCGATGCTGACTATCCAGACAAATTTTTGATCGCCGCCCCTGTTCCAACTGTAAAACTCGTTGACCGCGTAGCCGCCCGCCACCGCCAGTGGGATAATAAAATTGAGCAAGAGCCACGGCGTCTTGTACGGCACCAGAGAATACGCCGCGAGGAGTCCGAATGCCCACTGCGCGGCAAAGAGCGCAAAGCGATTATTCGCGCGCACGACCGCGAGAAAGGCTCCGAGTATTCCAAGCATCAGAACCGGCGACTCTTCCGCCACCAGCCACATGAAGTGTTGCGCGAATGGATGCACATGCTCCTGCTTGCCTGTCTTGGCCCAGATCATGTAGCTCTGCAAAGAATCGCCTACGCCCTTCGCGTTGGTGAAGAAGGAGGAGTAGAAGAGCACGTTGACGAAAGCGAAGATGGCGAAACCGACGAGCAGCATCAAAGCCAGATGCT
This sequence comes from uncultured Pyrinomonadaceae bacterium, assembly GCA_964246305.1. Lineage (GTDB taxonomy): Bacteria > Acidobacteriota > Blastocatellia > Pyrinomonadales > Pyrinomonadaceae > JACMLC01. Next base: position 95,872 of record CAXTPS010000014.1, on the reverse strand, counting down.
CAAGCCCGCCCAGCCTTTCGATGGTCGCGCTCAACCATCCGGCATCCTCCTGCACACCGAAGCTCCTGCCGTCTCGCTTCCTTTTCCTCTTCGACCTCTCGTCCGTTTTTCTCAGCCCGATGTAAACGGTAGTGGTCAGGAGCGCGATGCCGAGCACAAGGACGGAAACCAGAGCCGTCTCTTTTGACGCAAAGAGCAGCCCCGCCGAGAGCGCGGCGAGAATCATGTAGATCGAACGCGCGCCGTCGAAGTGCCACAGAGACTGCACGACGACGATGGCGGCGATGATAATCAAGAGCAGCTCCGAACGAAAATATTGCGGCCTGTAGACGGCGAGCAGCGATCCCGCGACTAACCCCGCGCCCGCGATTAAAGCCATCAGCCCGCTTGTTTTGCTCGCTTCTTCCAACGGCTTGCCCTCAGCATATTTGAGCAAGGCGACGATGATGCCGAAGGTGAAAAAGACCACGAGCGATTCGTGTATGAAATAGCGAGAGAGATAGACTGCGCCCGGCGAGATGGCGATTAGTCCGGCGGCTGTGAGCGCGCCCAACGTTCCGATGTAACGTCGCAGGCAGAGAGCCAGCCACACTATCCCGACGCCGAACACGACCGTCACGAGGCGAATCGCAATCATGTTCAGCCCGAACAGCCGGGTCGAGAGAAACGCGAAATAATAGATTGAAGGCCCGTGATAGTTGGCCGGATCGTACTGGTAAATGCCCTCGCGCAGGAGCCGCGTCAGGAAGAACCCGTTGACGCTCTCGTCATGGTGCATGGGCTTCAAGGTCAGGTCATAGACGCGCAGAAAGACCGCGACGGCGAGAATCGACAGGCTCGCAATCCTCCATGTGCGCACGGAAATTTCTCCCGCTTCGCTTTCATCAAGAGAGGTGTTTGCGACGGGCGGACCGAACGAACTCCTGACGCTCTGCCCCGTCCTGCCACGCGATTTCGTAGAAGCTTTAGCCAACAGCTTTCCAACCTTTATTAGCAAGAGGAATGAAACGATTTACCACAAGAGGAGACACAGGAACACGGAGGTAAAAATGATTTCAAATTTGAGACTTCAGATTCCAAACCTCAGACTTCGGATTTTAAATTTCCAACCTCAGATTTTGAATTTGAAATTCCTCTATCCCCTTCTGTGCTGAAATATATCTTAATCAATGTCGCACATCATGCAAACGTTCGACATCAATAACTTCATCAGATTCTTCCAACCTTTTCTCAAATCCCAAACGCTCCTGCAAGACATAAAGCGGTCGCCGCTTGACCTCGCCGTAGATGCGACCGATGTATTCGCCGATGAAGCCCAGAAAGATTAACTGCGTGCCGCCCAGAAAGAGAATCGCCACGAAGGTCGAAGTCCAGCCGCGCACCCAATGCGTCTCAGAAAAATAGAGCCGCAAGACCAGCGCGTAAATGATTCCGCCAAAGGCCAGAAAGATTGCGAACATGCCAGCCCACACGGCTAGACGGAGCGGCACATTCGAGAACGAGATGATACCGTCAGTCGCAAACCTGAGCATCTTGAAGAGCGGATACTTGCTCTCGCCCGCGAACCGCGCTTCGCGCCTGTACATCACGGCGACCTGCCGGAACCCGACCCAGCTCACCATGCCTCTCAAATACCTGTCGCGTTCGGGCATCGCGCGCATCACGTCAACCACACGCCTGTCCATTAAGCGAAAGTCTCCCACGTCGAGCGGGATGTCCACATCGGAAAGTTTGTTCAGCAGGCGATAAAAGAGCTTCGCCGTCCACAGCTTGAATTTAGTCTCGCCCGGCCTGTCCGTACGCATTCCGTAAACGACATGATAACCGTCGCGCCAACGCTCGACCATCTCAAGAATCACTGCGGGCGGGTCTTGCAAATCCGCGTCAATCAGGACGACCGCATCGCCCAGCGCGTGGTCGAGTCCGGCTGTGACCGCTATCTGGTGGCCGAAGTTGCGCGAGAAACTGAGGACGCGCACGCGCATATCGAGCGACTGCAACTCTTCCAGAATCTCAAGCGTGCTATCGCGGCTGCCATCGTTGACGTAAACGATCTCAAAGCGGTCAGGCTCTAACTGCTCAAGCGTGTGAACGAGGCGTTTGTGCGTCTCGCGTATCACAGGCTCTTCGTTGTAACAGGGCACGACTACTGAGACGAGCATCACACAACTCCTTTCACTTATTTACTAATCGCAGATTCGGATAGAGCGCACGCACACTGTCAAACGCGACGACCGACAGCATTACTCCCATCAGCATCGCCAGATATGGTAGTCCAATCACAGTCTTTCCGAAAAGGAACGGAAAGTAGCTGAAGAGCGAGACGAGGCCGACGACGACGGGCACGAAAAAGTATCTCGGAAAATAGAAAGCATAAACAATCGCCAGCACATCCGCCGGGAAAAAATATCTCTCATGCATGCGCGGCAGAAAAAACGGCACGACGAGGACGGTCAAAAGCGCGAGCCTGATTATCAGCTCATCTGTGATTTCCGCGCTGCTCTTCCAGACCACAAGGCACAACACGAACACGCACGTCAGAGCAAGCATGATGCCAAATCTTCCGAAGAGGTCGTAATCATCCGGCAGCCACTGGTAAAAATTCGGCGCGTTCATCGTCAACTGCCTGAAAGTCTCGGCCTGCTGGACATGCATCGTCAGCAAATCCCACAGCGGCCTGCCCGCAATCCACGCGGGAATCACGAACAGAAAATAGATGGCCGGAAACAGCGCTACGACCCACGCCGGAACGCGATTTTTCAAGTAAAGAATGAGAAACAGCGGAGCTAGAAATATCGCCTGCGTCTTAAACGAGAGCGCGACCGAGAAGCAAACGAAGGCCGCGACGGGTCTTTTCTTAATCAGATAAAAGACAGCCGCGAGCAGAAAGCTCGTGTACATCGCATCGCTTTGCGCCCACAGCGCGCTATTGAAAATCACCGTCGGAGCAAACACCGCCGCGAAAAAGGCTAACATCCCGATTGTTTTATTCTGATACTTGAGACGCGTGATGAGTAACACTATGAACGCGAGCAGGAAGTCGAACGGGATAGCGATGAGCTTAATCGCATAGAGCTTCTGCACCGGCAACTTCGTCGCCAGCCACATCAGGTACAGGTACGGCGGCGTGTAGTTTGAGAAATTATCCCTCAGCGCAGAAAACCCGCCGTGAGTCTCTATGTAGTCGTACCACAAGCCCAGATGCGAAACATAATCGCCGCTCTGAAACTGAAACAGAGTCAAACGCAGAGACACGGCCAGAGCAAAGCCGATAGACCAAAAGATAAGATCATCCGGCTCGCTGAGCTTTGAAAAAATTTTAGAGAGTGCGCTTTGTGACGAAGCCATGCCAGCTCCTCTGCTTAAGCCGACGAAAAGTTTTTGTGGAGATTATGGGCGACGTAGGTTCTTTGGCGAGACAGTCACTATTCATCGCCGCACTTAGGTAGCTCGCTTCCCTGTTTTTCGTCCGCTTCCGCGAGTTCATCTTGGCCGAGCATCCAGTATGCTATCGCCCGCAAAAAAAAAGGCCGGGAACACTGAGCATTTTTTCCATCGCTCAAATAATAATTAAACTCTGCTAAGGCTTTCTGTGGCTTTTTCAATTTCAGATAGACTTTGGCTCGACTAAAGCTGAGAGAATAACTAAAAATCTTCTCGTCGAAATTTGTGTTGTAGGAGCAGGGACTAGGTATTCTTTCACAGGCAATGTCAATTCGCTTATTCCAATACGCCTCGGCGGAATCATAAGCATCAAGCGCGATTTTATATTCCTTTAACTTAGCCGCCGCATTGCCCTTTAACATAAAATTACCGCTTACCAACCACGGGTCATAGATCGCCGCGAGTTCCGCATTAGCCATAGCTTTTCTGGTATATTCGATGACTGCGTCTAAATCATTTAACAAAGAGTATTGCGGATGCTGAAGCCGGAACTCGGCAAGCTGCTCCGGTTTATACCCGTGAAAGCGAATCATTGCCGGAGTCATAGAAAGCGTTTGTGCGCGATTTAGGTAAACGTATGATAGCTCCAAATAATACTGGGCTAAACGCGAATCTTCTTCAGCGTAACTGGGGATGGGATGCTGGCGGAGACTTTCCATTTTATACAGGAAGAATGCTTCCACATAGTCAGCGATAGCTTCATCTGTATGTAGCAGCCAATCATCCAGCCACTGGCGATATTTCGCACGCATCAAGTAGACACCCCCGGAGTGCGGAGTTAACTCAATGGCTTTATCAAAATCCGCGAAAGCTCTCTCGGCATACGATGCTCTTTTATCTTGAGTTTTAGATAATTGTTTAGCCCGCGCGTAGAATTCCATGTAGACCTCACCACGGTCATCATAGTAATCAGCAAGGTTCGGATTCTTGCGAATATATTCGTTCTCTCTGGCAAGCTTTTCTTTAAGCTCCTTTTCAATTTGTTTGGGAGTTCGCTGGTCGCCCGGCTGCGCCTGCATCACCCCGGAGCACAGCAAAGAGAATGAAAAAAAGAGAATGGCGTTCAGCATTATGCTTGTGAATGGACGATCATGCATAAAGCAAGCTCCGTCGTTAAAGCGATAATTTGACCGGTTTTGAAAGGCATTGAAAATATAAAGCGCAAAGCCCAGATGGCTTATTAATTTTGCATTTTACATTTTTAATTTTGCGTTCTCTTACGGTTGCTTAATCAGATAAAGTCTGTACGCGCCGACTTCCGCGACCACCGGATAGCGCGCAAAGAACGCCTCGTCAACGGGCATGTAGCCCCGTTCGACCGGGGTCACGACGACGTAATTCACGCCGTGCTTCTCTAAGAGTTCCTGAGCATTGTACGCGCCCGCGTAAATACTCTTGATGTCATCCTCGCGCGGCACGAAGTCCAGCCCGTGCGCCCAGATATAACCCGTATATCCCAACAGTGAACGCCTGCCCGTCAGAAATACCACAGGGTTATAAGTCGGGGCGTGCAGAATCAGAGAGCGAGGCGGCGTCAGCTCTCTGATCTTCTCCGCGAGTCTCAAGGCGTCCGTTTGATACTCCTGATACGCAATCTGCTTTGACGAGACGCGCCACACATCCAGCGCGCCCGCCAGCGTGAGCGTCAATAGCATGCCTGCCATCAATATTTTCAGATACCACCTGCCTTCCCACAAACGCGCGAGCACGAGCGCGACTATCGGAACCGACGCGACGTACCAAGAGAAGAGGACTTTGATATTGTCCCACGGCCATGGCGCGAGCTTGACCAGATTCGGCCCGATGAAGCAGAGCGTGAACGGCAGGTAAAAGAGCAGCCACCGACGCTCGATGAAATAATCACTCCCGCGCCACAGGAGCGCGCCGAGCAGCAAGGGAATAAACAGCCCGGTGTTCTTCAGCCAGAACAGAACGAAGTTCGCGTCATCCGCTTTATCCCATCCGAAATGCCACCCGATAAAACTCTGCGCCTTGACCGAGCTTCCCAGAATCAACCACAACATCTGCGGCACGGAGAACATCAGAGCGATGACAAAGAACACAGCCCACTTGCGCCAGCTCTCTTTGAAGAAAATCAAACAGAGACACCCCGCCACCCCCATCACCATGGCAAAAGTATGCGCGTGTATGAGCAGCAACGAGCCGGCCATCACGCCTGCCGCAATCATCCGCTTCGCCGCGAGAGAAAAAGGATAAGGCGGGAAAAGATAGAGTATCGGGCGCGGCTCTTTAACGGGCGTTGATGCAAAGCTTTTAGCTTTGAGCGTTTTCCACTTACTCTCTTCCTTTTTATCCCCTTCTTCATCCGCTGCTTCATTCAAAGCCAGCCACCACTGCGTGAAGATAATGACCGCGATGGGAAGCCCGAAGAGTATGCTGCGCTGCGTGATAAAGAGCGTGGTCAGAGAGTTTCCCCAACGCCACACCTGCCCCGGCAAAATCGTGTAGTCGTGCGGCAAGCTCCAGAGCATCTCGAAGATGTTTAGCTTGTCCGCATACGCTTCGCGCAAGAGAATGACCCAGCCCAATCCGCCTGAGAAGAAGACCAGCACGGGAGCTAAAAATCCTGCGAGCCGGTCGCGCGTGAGCAACAGAGTCCAGCGATGCAGCACGCCTGTGAACGAGAGCGCCAGCACCATGTTGTGCAGGAACATCGAATTGCGCAGGCCAGCCCCTGCGCGCATGAGCATCGCCGCGACGAAATCCGCGATGAAGGGATAAGCAAAGCGGGTTCCCGCGAACGAAGGGTCTTCGGGCGGAAAGTTTTTTCCGTAAACGAAACTCGTGATCGAAGCGAAGTGGAAAGGCAGGTCGCCTAAATTGTTGCTGCCGCCGGTATAGATGCCGTCCGCCTGCTCGACCACCGCGCGGTCAAAAAAGAAATAGAGCATCACCGCCAGCAGCGCGTAAAAAATAAAGTAAGAGGTAGCGCGAGCGTTCGGATGCAAGATAGCGCGCCTCACAGCCTGCGTCGTCGCGTGCAAGTCGGACTGCACTTCCTGTTTGAACGAAGGTTTGGCAAGCAGCAGGAGCGGTGCGGCCACGACCGCCGCCGAAAGCGTAATGGCGAGCGGCGTCAGTCCTAAGAACGAAGCCAGGACGAAGCCGACGAGTCCGAAAGCGCCGAGTCCCGTGCAGCATCCCATACACAGGCGAGCGGCAAACGGCGCGCGCTTATCATAAAGATACGTCAACGCCGCGCCGCCTATCGTTGCTATCAAGATCAGAGCAAAGGCCAGCAACATATTTTAGTAACGACCATCGCGGAGGATAACTACTCTCATCGTTAGTGGTTCAGTTTGAAATTCTGATGTGTCTTCATCCTCAGAAAAGAATCTCGCGCAAAGGCGCTGGTGGCGCAAAGGTGTTGAGCGCTTCTTAATCTTGAATGCTTTCTTTGCGTCTTTGCGCCTTTGCGCGAACCTGTTTTTTTCTTCTCCTCATTTTTTAACTGACCTGCTACCTATCAACACAATCTAATGCGCCGCAATCCGTTGCCGGTTTGCAGCGCATTAGCGACGAGCTTTAATGTCTGCAAAGGTTAAGGGACAGGCACATCATCTGTCTGCCCGAATTGCTCGCTTCTGACCAGCCCGTTAGAACTGAGATAGATGTACCACGTTCCTGACGACGGACGCCAGACCGCGATGTCGCTTTTACCGTCGCCGTCATAGTCGCCGCGCACGGGAACATCTCCGCTCAGGCCAAACTGCTGTGCGCGAAAGCCAGCGGCGCTTTGCTGTATGTACCACGCGCCGGTCGCTTGACGCCAGACCGCGAGGTCAGCTTTACCGTCTCCATCGAAATCACCGGGCCGTGGCTGATCCACAAAGTTACCCGCGCCGAACTGCTCCGAGCGCACGGCGTTATCAGAGCTTTGCAGGATATACCAGACGCCGCCCGCGTGTCTGAAGACGGCTATGTCTGCGCGCCCGTCACCATCATAGTCCTGCGGGACGGGGCGATCAGTGCCGGTCGTGCCCCACTGCTGCGCGCGAAATACGCCGTCGGAGCTTTGTAAAATATAAAAGTATGCGGGCGAAGATGCTTCCGCGCCCGTGCGCCAGACAGCAAGGTCAGCTTTGCCGTCTCCATCGTAATCTGCCGGGACGGGAAAGTCTCCGGCGAGGCCGAACTGCTCTGAGCGAACAGCATGATTCGAGCTTTGCAAGATATACCATGCGCCGTCACGATAAACTGCGATGTCGGCTTTTCCGTCGCCGTCGTAATCGGCAGCCGCCAGATTATCTGTCGCCAAACCAAATTGAGTTGCCGAAAATCCATTCGTGCTGCCCAGCAGATACCATGCCGCATTCGACGGGCGGAAGACGGAGATGTCCGATCTACCGTCGCCGTCAAAATCGAACGGCGCACGGCGCGCCGAATCAGAGAGCCGCGCCGCAGCGATTCTCGAAGCGTTGTTGATGCGCGTAAACTGCCCGCCGAGCAGAATCTTGCCGTCCGTTTGAAAGCTGATGTCATACACAGTGCTGTTTGCCGAAACGTCAAAGCCGGTGTCAACCGAGCCGTCGTTATTGAGACGCGCCACACGATTGCGCGGCACGTTGTTGATAAGCGTGAAAAATCCGCCGACCAGAATCTTGCCGTTCGGCTGAACTGCTAAAGCATAGACGCGATTGTTGAGCGGCACGTTAAAGCCGTCGGGCGAGCCGTTCGCGTTGACGCGAAGCAGGGATAAGAAGTTTCCGCCGTAAACTATCTTGCCGTCAGGCTGTAACTCGATCTCGTTAATCGGTGAGCCGGGACTCGGCGGACGAAACGTTGCGTCAACGCTCCCGTCAGAATTCACACGCGCCAGATAACTGTACGACGTATCGTTAGCGATATTCGTGAAGTCACCACCGATGACTATCTTGCCGTCCGGTTGCAGCGCGATGTCGTTCACAAAATTCGTGCCGCCGCGCGCGAAGACGATCTGGAAAGTCGGGTCGAGCGAGCCGTTCGGATTGAGACGCACGAGACCGGAAAGCGTCGGACTCGTCGCGCTTCCGGTAATCAGTTTTCCGCCGACCAGAATTTTTCCGTCCGGTTGAACTACCACCACTCTGACGACAGTGCGTTGCTGGATTGAAGCTGAGAACGGTACGAAGGGCGGATTAAACGTCGCGTCAACTGTGCCGTCCGTATTGAGACGTGTGAGCAGCACGCTCCCACCTCCGTTGACGACTAATATTTTGCCGTCCGCTTGCTGGGCAATGTTATACACAATCGAGATGTTGCGCTGCGTATCGAAACCCGCGTCGAAAGTTCCGTCCGCGTTGTAGCGCGCAAGATAGCGGCGCGAAACTCCTTCGGCAAATTGAAACTCTCCGCCGACTAAAATCTTGCCGTCCGCTTGCTGCAAAGTGTCGAAGACGCCGCCCTGCTCAGTCACGCTGAAGCTGTTGACGGGAACTGAATCAATCGTTCCGTTCTGATTGACGAGCGCGATGTTTTCGTAAAAGGTGTTGAAGTTGACGATGTCGGTATCAATCGGAAACGCGCCGCCGATGAAAATTTTTCCGTTCGGAAGCGGTCTCACCTCATAGAGGTTTCCGGAAATCCTACGGTCAATATTAAACGTCGTGTCGCGCGTGCCGTTCGCATTCAGACGCACCACGTTGTATTGCGTGACCACTCCATCATAAAAATAAAAATCTCCGACGATCAGAATCTTTCCGCCCGGCTCGATGGCTATGTCGAAAATCGAGCCGTTCAAGGTGTCAACCACATCGAACGAATTATCCAGACTCCCGTCGGCATTCAAGCGTGCGATTCTCTTTTTGAAAACGCCGTTGACGAAATTTATCTCACCGGCGATGACCAATTTGCCGTCCGGCTGCATCTCGACCGCTTCGATTCCGAACCCGTCAATCGTCGCCAGAGTCGTATCGAGAGTTCCGTTGGCGTTATAGCGTTGAACCAGCAGGCCGCCCGGATTCGTCGCTGAATACTGGCTGTTGCCGACGACGATTTTTCCGTCAGGCTGCAAGACGATACTGCTGCTAAATTCCAGAGCGTTGCCCGTGAATCCGAAGTCGAACGAGCCGTCCGCATTCACACGCGCGAGGTTCTTGTATGTGACCTGTTGACCGTTCGCGGGATTCGTGACCGTCACTTCAAAAGTTCCGCCGAACACGATTTTGCCGTCCGGTTGAATCTCAATATCGCCCACCGAGCCGTCTACGAGTTGTGTAGTGACCGGCTGAAACGTCGTGTCGAGCGAACCGTTCGGATTAAGACGCGCGATTGCTTTAATGATCGTCTCGTTATCTTTGAAGAAATTCCCGCCGATTAAAATTTTGCCGTCAGGCTGGATTTTGATGGTGTAGATAGTGCCGCCCATGCCCGGTTCATACGCGCTGAAATCGCCCGCGTCGAAAGAAGTATCTAATGAATTATCGGGATTGAAGCGAACGATTCCGCTCCGCGCGACTCCGTTGGCGACCGTGAATTTTCCGCCGACGAGAAGTTTGCCGTCAGGCTGCAAGGCCGACGTGTAGACGGTCGGAAATCCGTTTGCAGACGAGCCGAAGTCCTGCAACAGCGGCGCGAACGATGCATCGAGCGAGGCCGCAAACGAATAGCTGGCAAAAGTTAAAATGATGACGAGCACTGACAGTTGTATTCTGGCAAATCGAGCGAGCATCTGGAAATTTTCTCCTTGAGCGTAATCCTTGAACTACTCACACACAGCACATGCAGACCAGCATGAAACGCCTTGCATGATATTTTTTCCTGCGATAAAAGTTGCGTTTAAAGGTAAGACAAAAAACTAACGACTGCTGCCTTTTAGTTCCTAAGTCAAAGGCTTGAGCGGCAATCGCCGTGCCGGATTAGTTGCGAGTCAGATTTATTGAGTCGGAGAGCGAGAAGCGGGAAAAGCTGTGTATCCTTGCGATTCAAACGCCGCGATTGATGTTTCACCGTGTAACATCATCACAGCCCGTGAGGTGAATAGAGCATGAGGGATGAAAGACAACGTGCCTCTCATCCCTCATGCTCATTTTTCAGATTAAATCAGATGGCGTCGGACAAACTGGTGAACTCGAACTCGCGCACTTTGAGTGCGGGCGCGAGCACCGGAAAGCCGTCGCCGACGCGTTCGGAGCCGGTGATGCGAGTCACGGGCGACATCGCCTCGACGTTGTTGAGCATCTTGACGGGCGTCTCATTGAACCGGAAATTTTTGATCGCGGACTTGATGCGCCCCTTCTCTATGAGGAACGTGCCGTCGCGCGTCAGCCCTGTGTAGAGCACGCTCTGCGGGTCAACGAGACGTATGTACCAGAGCCGCGTGACGAGGATGCCGCGCTCGGTGCTCGCAATCATCTCATCAATCGAGGTCTTGCCGCCTTCGATGATGAGATTGGTCGGAAACGGCGTCGGCTCTTTGCCCATCTTCTTCGCCCAGAAGCGTCCGTAGTTCAGATTCTTCACGACGCCGCCGCGTATAAAATCCATCTTGCGCGATGCGAGTCCCTGACCGTCAAACGGAGCGCCGGGAGCGTTCGGGAAATTCGGGTCTGTGTAGACGTTGACCTCATCGCCGAAAAGTTTTTCGCCCAAGAGGTTGCCGCCGCCCTTCTTCGAGAGGAACGAGCGGCCTTCGTCCGCCTGCCGCGCGCCGAAGAAGAAGAGCATGTTGGAGACTAAATCTCCGACGGCGTTCGGCTCAAGTATGACCTCGTACTTGCCCGGCTCGATGGCGACTGCGCCCTGCGATTTTTCGGCCTTCTCAATCGAACGCGCGCCGACCGCCGCAGCATCTATGTCGCGTATCCTATGCGACATCGCGGAAGCCCACCCGGAGCCTTGACCGTCGGCAGTGCGAACGGTCGTCGTATAAGAGGCTTGCGAGTTGATGTCGTAACCGTAGTTGCCGCGCGTGTTGGCGCGAGCGGTAAAGCCGCCCTGATTATCAAAGATTCCCGCCGCGATCAGATTCTTCGCACGCGCAGGCTCAATCGTGGTGCCGATGCCGCGCGCACGCGCCGCAGCATCCGCGTTATAAGTCGCTTCGTCGAAGCCGTCTTTAATCTCAACATAATCCTGCTTCCCTAAGAACGGTTGCAGCTCAGGGTCTTCGGGTCTGAGCTTCGCAATCTCTTCAGCCGCGCGCACGACCCTTTCGAGTCCGGCATCGTCGAGCGTGTTGGTCGTCGCAACGCCGCCGCGCTGTCCGAAATGCGCGTTGACGATGAGCGTCAGGTTGTCCGTGTCGCCGCTCGTGCTCGCAGAGTTGACCGCGAAGCGCGTGTTCGCCAGCCGCCCGCCGTTGAGCGTCGCTTCCAGCTCATCGGCTTTCGAGAAGGACAGAACTTTTTTAAGTAAGGCTTCGGCCTCGCTACGTGAAAGCATTGTCATTTGATCTTCCTCCCCGTATTGATGATATTGACCTGACGAAAACGCGCGGGCGGGCAGCCGTGCGAGACCGCGTTGATCTGTCCCGGCTCGCCCTTGCCGTCAAAGTATGAGCCGCCTAAACGATAAAACTCTTTCGAGCCGACGCCGTCGCAGGCGTTCCAGAAATCCGGCGTCCGCGATTGATAAGCCACATCACGCAGGAGTCCCGTCTTCTTGCCGTCTTTAATCTCATAAAAGACCTGCCCGCCAAACTGAAAGTTATAACGCTGCTGGTCAATCGAGAAAGAGCCGTCGCCCTCTATGTAAATTCCGTCCTTCACATCCGCGATTAAATCATCCGCGCTGATTGATTTGTTTCCGGCGGCGGGTTGCAGGCTCACGTTCGGCATGCGTTGAAACGCGACCGAACCCCAGCTATCTGCATAGGCTGCGCCATGCGAATGCTTCAAGCCGATGATCGCCGCGTTGTCGCGCACAGTCTGATAGCTCACCAGCACGCCGTCCTTGATGATGTCCCACTCGATGGTCTTCACGCCGTCATCATCCCAGCCGCAGGTGGCGAGACAGTTCGGTTGAATCTTATCGCCCTTGATGTTGACGAACTTCGAGCCGTACTGAAACTTGCCGAGCTTCTCGCGCGTGGCAAATGAAGTGCCCGCGAAGTTGGCTTCGTAGCCGAGCACGCGGTCAAGCTCTGTCGGGTGTCCGACCGATTCGTGTATCGTCAGCCAGAGATTGGTCGGATGCAGCACGATGTCTTTGCGCCCCGGCTCGACCGACTTGGCAGTATGTTTTTTAACCGCCTCTTCAGCCGCGCGCGGGGCTTCATTGATAAGGTCGTATTCGGCGACGACCTCGTAGCCTTTGCCGATGGGCGAGCCGAGACTGCTGCGCTGCTCGAAGTTTCCGGTGATGGGATTGACGGACGTGACGACAAAATTCGGCCACGAGCGAATCAGCGTTTGCTCGATTGAAGAGCCTTCGGTCGAGGCGAAATATTTCTCCTCTTTGGTAAAGAACATGCCGCTGTTGACGAACATCGGGCCGGGGCCTTTGACCTTCATCGCTTCGGCGTTGACCTTCAAAAGATAGTCCGCTTTTTCCGACAGCGAGACCGCGAACGGGTCTTGCTTGACGGGCGTCATGAATTTCGCGTCCGGGTATTTTTCCGTCGGCACGAGTTCGATGCGACGGCTCTGGATGGGCTTGTTGGCTTTGGCGATTGAGACGGCGCGCTCCGTCACCTTCTCGACCTCGGCCTTGTCCATCCGGCTCGAAGCGGCGAATCCCCACGCGCCGTCAACCAGCACGCGCACGCCGAAGCCGTATGATTCCGTATTCGTCACGTTCTGAACTATCTTCTCGCGCGTATTGATAAACTGGTTCATCGTGCGAACGATCCGCATGTCCGCGTAAGATGCGCCGCGCTGTCTGGCGACATTCAGAGCGACATCTGCCAAGTCTTTCATTTCATCATCTCCAAGTGAGTTTCTAAGGCTTTACTTATTTGAAAAGCGGGACGGCCATGATTATACGCGAAAGAGGGCAGATAGTTGCAAAGCGCGGGCGAGGGGCTAGAAAATATTATGCGGCGGGCGGCTTACCCGACGCCCGCCGCTGCTCCGGCAATTTCTGTTTCTACTTGCCCACGCGTATGATAAATAAAAAGGAGTCATTATGTCAGAAGAGAACAAAGAGTGGCTTCGTCGCTGGTTTGAAGAGGTTTGGAACAAGGGACGCGCGGACGCGATTGATGAGATGCTCGCGGCTGAAGCCGTGGTGCATGGACTCTCGGACGAGAGCGGCCAGCCCTTGCGCGGCCCCGCAGCCTTCCACGAGTTTCATCGGAAATTTCGCGGAGCTTTCCCTGACATCTACGTGACGGTGGACGATGTGATTGCCGAGGGAGATAAAGCGGCGGCGCGCTGCACTGTTCGCGGCAGCCACACCGGAGACAGTCTGGGCTTCGCTGCTTCTCATAAGCCGACGGAGTTTACCGGGATCTCTTTCGTGCGCGTCGAAGACGGCAAGATTGTGGAAGCCTGGAACAGCTTCGATTTCATGAGCATGTACCGGCAGCTCGGCTTGATGTAAGAAGATTCAAGGTTCAAAGTTCAAAGGTTGAAAGACATATGAAACTTAGAGGCAATTCAATCGCACGCATTATCACGGTCGTAGTTTTAATCTCAGTTCCGATGACTGCGTACGCTCAGCGCGAAAAGAGAAAGCCGTCTCCGCTGGAATCTGAAAACGCCGTGGAGGTGAGCTTTGCTGCTGGCAACAGCGCAACCGGGATACCTTTTGAGCTTGACGGCAACACCATTATCGTAGAGGCGCGCATTAACGATTCCGCGCCTCTCAAATTTATCTTCGATACGGGAGCGGGCATCACGATTATCAATGGGCAGTTGGTGGAGAGCATGGGCTTGAAGCCTAAAGATAAAGTGAAGGTGAGCGGCATCGGAGGCTCGCTCGGCGGGACGCTGCTCAAAGAAGTGTCGCTGAGTCTGTCGGGCGCGAAGGTCACGAATCAAATCACCGCCACGGTTTCCTTCGATCCGTTTCCCTGTGAATACAAAAATATCGGCGGCGTCATCGGCTATAACTTTATCAAAGAGTTCGTGGTCGAGATTGATTACAGGTCAAAAACCATCAGCCTCTTTGACCCGAAGAGTTATAACTATGCGGGGCGCGGCGAGACGTTGCCGTTGATGATTAAGAGGACTCCCTTCACACACGCGAAGATTACTGTCGGAGGACTGAAACCCGTCGAAGGCTTGTTTGAGATAGACACAGGCTCGGACGGCGCGCTCTCCGTCGCGACGCCCTTCATCAAAAAGCACGGCCTGCTCAAAGCCGCGCTGCGGCAGATAAAAAGTAGAGACCGTGGCGCAGGCGGAAAATCCGAGGCAGTCAATGTGCGCTTGAAAAGCCTGCAACTGGGAAGCTTCGAGATAGACAATCCGGTCGTCAGCTTTTCGCAGGCTACGGAGGGAGTGCTGACGGATGAGGCCAGCGACGGCCCGCTCGGCAACGAGATTCTGCGGCGATTCAAAGTGACCCTCGATTATTCGCGCCAACGCATGATGCTTGAGCCGAACGAGAGCCTGACCGCGCCATTCGAGGAAGACATGAGCGGCCTCGAATTTGAGACGGAAGGCGCGGGCTGCAAGATTTTCAAAGTTGCAATCATCACTCCCAACAGCCCCGCGTCGGAGGCTGGCATCAGGGAAGGCGACCTGATTAAAGCGATTGACGGCAAGCCGGTCGAAAGTTTTACCTCAACTCAAATCGAAGAAATGTTCAGGCGCGAGGGAGAGCAGCATTCGCTCGGCATCGAGCGCGGCAAGCGGCAGTTGCAAGTCAAACTCAAGCTGCGCAGATTAATCTGATTGAGATTTCAAATTTGAGATTTGAGATTTGAGAGCTGACATTTGAGATTTCAAATTTGAGATTTGAGATTTAAATTCCTCTGTGGTGAAAATTCTTTTGGAAAGGCATTCGACATGAATCATCGTTCATCGCGTTTCGTTCTGTTACTCCTCCTGCTTCTCTTTATCGCGCCGCAAGCTTTGCGAGCGCAGGACAACGATGCCCGTCTCAAAGAGATAGACGAGTATGCGCGCAAAGCCATGCAGGACTGGCGCGTGCCCGGCTTTGCAATGGCGATTGTCAAAGACGACAAGGTGATTTTCGCCAGAGGCTACGGCGTGAGGAAGCTCGGCGAAGCGACGCCCGTTGACGAGCGCACGCTCTTTGCCGTCGCTTCAAACACTAAAGCCTTCACAGCCGCGTGTCTCGCCATCCTCGTTGACGAAGGCAAGCTCAAGTGGGACGACCCGGTGACGAAATACCTGCCCGGCTTTCAGCTTTACGATCCGTACGTCACGCGCGAGATGACCGTCCGCGACCTCATCAGCCATCGCATCGGCTTAGCGACCTTCGGCGGCGACCTGCTCTGGTATGAGACCAACTACGACCGCGATGAAATCCTGCGCCGGATACGTTTCCTCAAACCGACTTCGAGCTTTCGCAGCCGGTTCGGTTATCAGAACATCATGTTTCTAGCAGCCGGACAGATCGTCGCTAAAGTTTCCGGCAAAAGCTGGGACGAGTTCGTCCGTGAGCGAATACTAAGTCCGCTCGGCATGAATGCGACCAAAACCAGCGTCAGGGATTTCAAAAGCACGGACAACATCGCCGCGCCGCATAATGAGCTGGACGGAAAAATGCGTGTCGTCAGGTACGGCAATGTTGACGGCGTGGCGGCGGCGGCTGGAATTAATTCCAATGTGGTTGAGATGGCGCAGTGGCTCAGGCTACAGCTCGGCAGAGGGACGTTCGAAGGCAAACGGATTTTCAGCGCCGCGACCTCGCACGAGATGTGGCAGCCGAACACGCTCATTCCCATCAGCGAGGCGGGCGAGAAATTTAATCCGACGCGCCACTTTCGCGCCTACGGCATGGGTTGGTTTATGAACGATTATTACGGGCGCAAAATTTTGGAACACAGCGGCGGCCTCGACGGCATGATCTCGCAGACAGGCATGATACCGGAAGAGAATCTGGGCGTCGTCATCCTGAGCAACAGCGAAACGTCGCTGCCCACGATCATGATGAACAAAGTCTTCGACGTATTCTTAGGCGCGCCCAAACGCGATTGGAGCGCAGAGCTTCTGGCGCGCTCCGCTCTGGGCAAAGAAGCAGACCGCAAGGAAGAGCTGGAGGCCGAGGCCGCGCGAGCCAAAGACACGAAACCCTCGCTCGCGCTCACGCAGTATGCAGGAACTTACGCGGGCGAGATGTACGGCGAGGCACGCGTGACGGAAGAGAACGGAAAGCTCGTGCTGCGCCTCGCCCCCGCAGCAAACTTCGTCGGCGACCTTAAGCACTGGCAGTACGACACATTTACAGTCAAATGGCGCGACAGCGTCAGCTATCCATTCGGGAGAGGCTTCGTCACCTTCACGCTCAACGCGCAAGGGAAAATTGACGAGATGAAAATAGACGTGCCGAATCCCGATTTCGATTTCAAGGAATTGGAATTCAAAAGGTAGAAGGCATAAGTACGACCTTTGGTCTTTGATGTTTTGCTCAACTTGAGCTTTGAAAACTCAAAGCCGGAGTCGCGCGCAAAGACCAAAGACCAAAGACCAAAAACCAAAGGTTAAAGACCTTACCTTTTACTTTTCCCTTTCCCTCGCTGGACAGCGCATCTCTCACGGTGTAAAAGTTTTAGTTTCGCTTTGAGGCGAATATCTACACTGAGAGGTTTCATCGAAAATGCTTCGCGCAGGTATTGTCGGTTTGCCGAACGTCGGCAAGTCCACGCTCTTCAACGCGCTCACGTCGCAGCAGTCCGCGCTCGCGGCCAATTATCCGTTTGCCACCATCGAGCCGAACGTGGGCGTCGTGCCCGTGCCGGACGAAAGGCTTGAGCCTCTGGCGCGGCTGGTCAAAACGAGCGTCATCATTCCCGCGACGATAGAGTTTCTGGACATCGCGGGACTCGTGCGCGGCGCGTCAAAAGGCGAAGGCCTCGGCAATCAGTTTCTAGCCAACATACGCGAGACGGACACGGTCGTGCAGGTCGTGCGCTGCTTTGAAGACGAGGGCATCGTACACGTCGAAGGCTCTGTTGACCCTAAGCGTGACATCGAAACTATTCAGATAGAACTCGCGCTCGCAGACCTCGCTTCGGTCGAGAAGCGTCGTGAACGCGCGCAGAGGACTATGAAGAGCGGCGACAAAACCGCGAAAGCCGAACTGGAAATTTTAGACAAGCTGCAACCCGCGCTCGAAGATGGCAAGAGTGCGCGCACGGTTTCTTTGACGGATGACGAGCGCGCTATCGCTCGAAACTTTTTTCTGCTGACGATGAAGCAGACCATCTATGCCGCGAATGTGGACGAAGCGATGCTGGCCGATAAAGAGGAGAGCGCGCACGTCCGCGCCGTGCGAGAAATTGCGGAAGGGGAGGCGGCGGAGTTCGTCGTCATCTGCGCGCAACTCGAAGCAGAATTAGTAGAATTGCCGCCGGACGAGCGGCGCGATTATCTAGACTCTCTGGGCGTCGTCGGGAGCGGCGTTGATCGCTTGATTAAGAGCGCGTATCACCTGCTCGGACTGATGTCGTTTTTGACGGCTGGCGAAAAAGAGGTGCGCGCGTGGACGATTCCGCAGGGCACACGAGCGCCGCAGGCAGCAGGCGTCATACACTCTGACATAGAGCGCGGCTTCATACGCGCAGAAATCGTCGGCTACGACAATCTCCTGCGCGCAGGCACATACGCCGATGCGCGCGAGCAGGGCTTGCTCAGGCTCGAAGGCAAAGAGTACGTGATGCAGGAAGGCGATATCGTCAACTTCCGCTTTAATGTTTAGCCGCTGACTTGTTAAGCTAATCGAAAAGAGAGAGGTTGCAGAGAAGAAAGGCAGCGGGCGATGACTACAGAAGACAGAGTATTAAAACTTGAGAACGCATTCTCTACTCTGGCGCAATTAGCGGCAGAGTCGAATGAGCGCACGTCTACTCTGGCGCAATTAGCCGCACAGTCGAATGAGCGCACGTCTAACCTTGAGCAGAATCATCAAACGTTAGAGCGGAGCATTGAAATGCTTGTTGAACTCGCACAGGTGCAGAGCAGCCGGATTGATGACGGCGACGAGCGACAACGACAGACAGATGCGCACCTTGACGTGCTCGGTCAGAGGATAACGGAGTTGGCGGTGGCGAGCGACGAGCGACAACGACAGACAGATGCGCACCTTGACGTGCTCGGCCAGAGGATAACGGAGTTGGCGGTGGCGAGCGACGAGCGACAACGACAGACAGATG
>CAXTPS010000014.1:0-77102 GCA_964246305.1 uncultured Pyrinomonadaceae bacterium | reverse complement strand
CGGTGGCGAGCGACGAGCGACAACGACAGACAGATGCGCACCTTGACGTGCTCGGTCAGAGGATAACGGAGTTGGCGGTGGCGAGCGACGAGCGACAACGACAGACAGATGCGCACCTTGACGTGCTCGGTCAGAGGATAACGGAGTTGGCGGTGGCGAGCGACGAGCGACAACGACAGACAGATGCGCACCTTGACGTGCTCGGCCAGAGGATAACGGAGTTGGCGGTGGCGCAGGCCAAGACAGAGGGGGCGATGTCGGAACTGGCGGCGGCGCACACTCAAACCGAAACAGCTCTGGTCGCGCTCACGGCTCGCGTGGGCCATCTCTCGGAAACTGTCGAGCGATACATCAGCGGCAAAGGGGATGAATGACACAATATTGCGCTTGGGATGAAGGTTGTGCTGTGCTCGCGACTAGGCATGTGCGTTATGACATGCGCTCGGAGCGAGAGCCACAAGTAGATCGGGCCAAGGATACGCTCTGCGAGTGGAGTGAGAGTCATCTTTGCCAAGTGCATATGGAAGACTTGCGCGAACGGTTCAGCAAGGTCGAAGACAAAGATTTAACTGAATGCGGCATACTTTGTGGAGCAAGAAGGAATGATAGTCTCTAATCCTCCGCGCATCTTGCTCTTTGCTTGTTCACCCTCTTACCTCAAGTTATTAAGAACGAGAGTTTTTGTGTTAACTTATCCCTCATACGCATTCTGTCCGAGCCTGCATTAAATTCAATCATTCACCCATGTCGGCTAAGCCAACACTATATGGTGCAGGCGATAAATTAATCGGCCTATAAGTTCGAAATTTTCCAGCCTTTTCTAAACGGCATGTGAGTTGCACTCTCTCTTTTCGAGGAAAGGGAGGGTTGGATAAATGAAATCAAATTTCTTAAGAAATAAACTCGGAGGGGCTGTGCTGGCCTTCTCGTTACTGCTCGGTGTCGGGATTGCCACGAGCGTGACAGTTCAGGCTCAGTATCAGAACGATCAGTATGACCGCGACCAGAGACAACGTCAGCGGGACTACGAACGTGAGCAGAAGCGTCGCCAGCGCGAGAATGAGCGCAACCAGAGACGACGTGACGGCGGATACAACAACGGCGGTTATAACAACGGTGGCTACAATAATGGCGGCTACGACAACCGTTACAATGACGGCTACGGCAACTACGGCGGCTCTAACCAGCTTCGTCAGACCGCGTTGAACGAAGGCTTCAACGAAGGCTTGAAGCAGGGACGCAATGACCGCAGTCATGGCGACCGCTATGATTACAGCGACGAGAGCGCGTACCGTGATGGCACGAAATCTTATAGCTCGCGTCTCGGCGACCGCGAAATTTATCGCAGATATTTCCGTGAAGCATTTTCACACGGATATGCTGACGGTTACGGCGGTTACTAAGTCGCAGGCAACTGCTTGAATAACAAAGGAAGGGGCACAGATGAAAAGCTTGTGCCCCTTCTTTTTTGCGCCTTCGGGTAAAATATCTTTAGCTTGCGATTTCGGAGACGTCAGATACTTCAGACAATTCGCCGGTCGGAGCCATCAGTGTCGAACTGGTCTCTTTAGCTTTTTCCTTACCCGCCGGAAGCATGCGGCAGCTTCCCTCAAAGACCGCGCCCTGCTCTATGATGAGCGCGGGAGTTTGAATATTCCCGACAACTTTGGCCGAGCGTCCAAGCTCAATACGCTTGGTCGCAATGATGTCGCCGTTGACCGTACCGTGAATCGTGGCGACGGCGACTTTGACATTCGCGTCCACCTGCCCGTTCGTGCCGACGAGGAGTGTGCCGTCTTCGGAACCGACGCGTCCGGTCAGGTTTCCGTCCACGCGCAGCATTCCTTTGAAGACTGCTTCGCCCGCCATGACCGTGCCGCTGCCGACGAAGCCGTTTAAGACTCCGTCCTTAATATCACGCGCCATCGCGTCCCTTTCACCGATAGCGCGCGGCTGCGTGGGCGGCTGAACAGGCGCGGCGGCTACTGGCGGCGCGGGTCGTTCGACGGGCGGCGCGCTGGGTTGCCATGAAGGAGAAGGTATTTGATTGCCGCTAGTTTCATTTGCCGCCTGCTTATCGTTCTGCTTCTTATCACTTCTGAACATATTCGTCCTCCGCTTTGATTGTCTGCGCGAGCGGCACTGTTCTGGCTCGAAAGCGTTTACGCCTCTTTGAGAAGCCGCGACAGATGCGTGACGCACACGCGTTTCGCCTAATATCTTGATGAGAAGATTATGGCAGTAATGAAAGACCTGACCATTTTTAAGAGTGGGGCAGACGTTCTGAACCGAACGCAAGAGCTAAGATATTCCTAAACAACCGCGTGTGTCTAGTTGCAAATTTATTGCGATGACTGAGAAAAGACCTTTCGTCACAGAGGAAGAATAGCGGTTAACTTATCTTTCCTTTGCGTCTTTGCGCCTTTGCGAGAAAATTATTCTCACGCAAAGGCGCAAAGACACAAAGGAAAAGCGGGAGAACATTTGCGATGCTCCTCCGCTTTCTGTTTAGAGTTTTGAAAAGTCTATAAAGTTACTGCGCCTCAAGTCCTTCAAGGAAGGGCTTGAGAATGCGCGAGCGAGACGGGTGTCTGAGCTTGCGCAACGCTTTGGCTTCGATCTGGCGTATGCGCTCGCGTGTGACCGTAAAGTTCTGGCCGACCTCTTCCAGCGTGTGCTCTTCCCCGCCCGTGTTGAGACCGAAACGCATCTTGATGACCTTCTCTTCGCGCGGAGAGAGCGTCGCCAGCACATCTTCCGTCACGTCGCGCAGGTTCTGCGAGACCACACGGTCGGCAGGGCTGACGAAGGTCTTGTCCTCTATGAAATCGCCTAAGAAAGAGTTTGCGTCTTCGCCGATGGGCGTCTCAAGCGAGATAGGCTCCTGCGCCATCTTGAAGATTTTGCGTACCTTCGAGATTGGCATGTCAACGCGCTTGGCAATCTCCTCCGTGCTCGGCTCGCGGCCAAGCTCGCGCGTCAGTTCGCGTGAAGCGGTTCTCAGCTTGTTGATGGTCTCGATCATGTGAACCGGGATGCGAATCGTTCTCGCCTGATCCGCTATCGCACGGGTTATGGCCTGACGAATCCACCACGTCGCATAGGTCGAGAACTTGTAGCCGCGTCTCCACTCGAACTTGTCCACGGCCTTCATCAATCCGATGTTGCCTTCCTGTATCAAATCCAGAAATTGCAAGCCACGATTCTTGTACTTCTTCGCGATGGAGACGACGAGGCGCAGGTTCGCCTCCGTCAATTCGCTCTTGGCCTGCATCGCCTGAGCCTCGCCCGTGACGATTGCTTGATACGAACGCTTGATCTCGACAGGCGAGAGGCGCGTGTCCTTTTCTATCTGTAGCAGGTGACGCTTGGCGGCATTGACGTGACGCTTGTATTCTTTCGCATCATCAGGCTTGACGCGTTTGTGATTGAGCTTTTCAGTGTTCTTCTCAATCTCGCGCTCAGAGGTGCGAATCTCCTTATGGACTTTACCGATGGCATTGATGAGCCGACGTTCCGCGCTCTCCTTCAGGTTGAGCTGCGTAATCTCATGCGCGATGTCGAGGCGCGCACGCGCGACTTTGCCCTGCAAGCGGATAATCTTTTTCGTACGCTTGCCGCGCGTCACTTTCTGCTCCGCATGGAGCTTGTCCCATTCCTTGAGTTCGATCTTATAAAGCTTGCGTATGTTCTCAATGCCTTCGAGAGACCAGCGCAGATACTCTTCCGCCTTATCCTCCTCCTCGCTTACTTCGGCCTGATCAGAGAAGTTCACTATCTCTCGTATGTTCAGTTTGCCAGCCTCAAGCTCGTTGCCTATCTTGAGCATCTCTTCGACTGCGATGGGCGAGCGCGAGATGGATTTTTCCGCTTTGCGCTGTCCACGCTCGATGCGTTTGGCGATGGCGACTTCGCTCTCGCGCGTCAGAAGAGGCACAGTCCCCATCTCGCGCAGGTAAAGACGCACAGGGTCGCTCCCCTTTTCCAGTTCACCGGCTGACAAATCCAGCTCGACATCGTCATCCAGGCCTTCTTCCGATTCATCCGCCGCCGCGACGGACGTATCCTCGTCCGCCAACAACTCCGGCGGAACATCCTCGTCAAGATTTGTGCCTTCGATTCTTTGCAGCACTTCCTCAAGATCAGCCGTGGTGATGTCGTCCTCCGGTGCTTCCTGATTCAGCCCCTCGAAAGGCGCAAATTTTTCCGTACCCATTTCCATTATCCCGACTCCGCCTTGTTCTTTGTTCTTGATAGCCAATGTGGATTCACCTCTTATTAGCGAGATAACGTTAAACTACCGGGAGAGCGTCTCGCAGGCAACCTCTCCATTTCCGTTCAAGACAGGGCGGCACATGCGCCGCTCATGTATAATATTCGTTTGTCCCTCAGTCTCCAAATCATATTATGAGTTAAACAGCATATTAGATAACTATCTGTTGCTGAGAACATATCATTTCGCTCAAGAAAGTTTGTCTCTCAGCGCATAATAAAGAGAGCCGGGAGGGTCAAAAGGTTGCCCCGCCCGGCGCAGCTTGATTTTGCCCTCAAATATTTGAACGATACGTCTTTAATAAAGTTCCCTTTCGCACTGCCCGATGCACAAGCCATCCGAGACCGAAAAGACTTCAGTTCAGGACAATGCGCCCGACTTCTCTTCGCTCTTGGCAGCCTGCCGCTTTTTTCTGCTCTTTGCGGTCGAATTAACTTCAGACAGCGCGCTTTCCGCTTGAGCGTGTGTTTCGATTTTTTCGAGCGCGGCAACGACTTTGACCAGCGCAGCAATAATCTCTGACTGCTCTTCACGGCTCAAGTGATCCAGCGCACGTGAGAAAATCTCGCGCCGCCGGTGACGGAACTGGTCTACCAGTTGGCGTCCCTGCAGTGAAAGAGCAACGATGACGCAGCGACGGTCTCCGGCTGCCGCGCTGCGTTCGATCAAGCCCTTACGTATCAGGCGGTCAGTTAGTTGCGTAATCGCAGGGGCCGAAATCTTCAGCTTGCACGCCAACTGTCCGGTCTGAACCGCGCCACGCCTCAAAATACGCAACGCCTGAGCCTGCGAGAGCGTTAAATCCAGCTCGGCGACATGCTGCTGATACTGGTCGATCATCAAAGCCGACATGACTTCTGCGAAACTGTTCAGCACTTCCTCAACTCTGACGGGCATCGAATCAGCCAAATTGTTTCTCCATAATATACATTTAATTGACTTGAATATTTAAGATGAATTAAGTATAATATCGGTTGTCCGAAAGAGTCAATAGCAACCCCCAATAGAAGGTCTAAGGAGACAGACAAGCAGGGATTTTTAAGAGGCATGATGACAAATACCGAAACATATCCGAGTTGGGTAAACGTTGGCACGGGAGAAGGTACAGCACAGGTCGAATTGCCTCAGGCTTCCGACCTGATGCTCGCGCAAGAGAGCGCGGACGGCAATATGGAAGCCTTTGAAGAGCTTTACAGACGCCACAGCCGTCGCGTCTACTCGCTTTGCCTGCGTATGACGGCCAATGTCGAAAAGGCTGAAGACTTGGCGCAGGACGTATTCGTGCATCTGTTTCGCAAGATCGGGAGCTTTCGCGGCCAGTCAGCTTTTACGACATGGCTGCATCGCGTGACGGTCAATCAGGTCTTGATGCATTTTCGCAAGCGCAGTACCAAGACTGAGCAGACGACCGAAGACGGCGAGACGCCCGTGCAGATAGTCAAAGGGACTTCCGACCCGAACGCGATGCCGATTGTTGACCGTATCGCGCTCGACAAAGCGATTGCACAGTTGCCGCCGGGATACAAATCCGTCTTTATCCTGCACGACATAGAGGGACACGAGCATACGGAGATCGCAAAGATTCTGGGCTGCTCTGTGGGCACGTCGAAATCACAGCTTCACAAGGCGCGCATGAAGCTGCGCGGGCTGCTCTTGCAGCACAATGCGCCGCAGGCAGTTTAAGGCAAAGGGTAAAGGTAAAAAGGCAAAAGGAAGGCGGAAGCCACTTTTAAATGAGAAGTGATTCTCCGCCTCACTTTTACCTTTTTACTTTTACCTTAAGTCAATTCCGGTCTCAGAGTGAGAGGTTCGACGCTCTTTTCTGTGGCTGGATGCGTTAGAGCCGAAGCCGTCAACAGCACGAGCGCTAGCCAGAGCAGGTCTGCCAGCAGCAGATGAACAAGTTGCAGCCAGATCGGAGCGAGCAGGGCTACATTCAACAATCCGGCTCCGAGCTGCAAGACCACCAGCGTCGTCACAAGCAGCATGGAGCGTCTGACCCATCTGTCCGGACGCAGGAAATTTACTATGCCCGCCACGATGAGCACAATGCTTCCCACAGTCACAGCGAGAGCCGGGTGCAGCAGCCTGAGCCGAATCAGAAAATGCGCGGTCGGCGAGAAATCCTGACTGAATCCCGCCGCGAACGAGTTTGAAGGAAACAGCGTATCGCCCAGCGCAGTCACCGCGCCGCTCACCGCTAAGACCAACGTTCCTATCAAAGCCAGCCCCAGAAGCCACGCCGCAAATCCCTGCCCTCTTAGCCTGACTGCCTGCGCGCCCGAAGCCCACCACGCCGTCAAGGTCAAAAATGCCAGCAGCGTAAAAGTGTTGATGAGGTGCACGGACATGAACATCGCACGCGCTATCGAAGCGTTGTCCGCCACCAGCTCAAAGAGCACCAGCCCCGCGCCGACCAGAGCTTCAGTCAAAATAAAGAGTAGCGAGAGCGTAGCCCCGCGCCGCACAGGATGCTTTTTCGGGAACGCGCGAAAAGCCCAGACGGCTAAGCCGACAATTAACAAAAGCGAGAGGCCGCTCGTCAGGCGATGCGCCAGCTCGATGAAAGTCTCTATCGGCCTTGAGTGCGGTATGACTTCGCTGTTGCAGAGCGGCCAATGGCTGCCGCATCCCGCGCCCGAACCGGACGCGCGCACATACGCGCCCCACATGATGACGAGCAAGTTATAGCCGACCACGCACCACGCATAAACAGCGAAACGATTTAGCTTCATCACGAATCACTCAACCGCGATGTCATGCACACCTTTCATCAGAACCTATGCAAGCACGAGTGGCTTGCTTCCGCTTCAAAGCTTAGCCTCTTTGCTCAAGCGGAACGTAATCGCGCTCATCGGCTCCTAGATAAATCTGGCGCGGGCGCGCGATCTTCTGATCTTCGTCGAGCAGCATCTCTTCCCACTGCGCTATCCAGCCGGAGGTGCGCGCAATCGCGAACAGCACTGGAAACATGTCCACCGGAAATTTCATCGCCTGATAGATGATGCCCGAATAGAAATCCACGTTCGGATAGAGCTTGCGCTTGACGAAATACTCGTCTTCGAGCGCGATGCGTTCGAGTTCGAGCGCGATGTCTAAGAGCGGGTCTTTGCCCGTCACTTCAAAGACCTCATACGCGACCTTTTTGATGATGCGCGCGCGCGGGTCATAATTTTTGTAGACGCGATGTCCGAATCCCATCAGGCGAAATTCTCCGCTCTTCGCGCGCTGCACGTACTCAGGGACTTTATCCACCGAGCCGATCTCTTTGAGCATACGCAAGACCGCTTCATTCGCTCCGCCGTGCAGCGGGCCGTAGAGCGCAGCAGCCGCGCCCGCGATGGATGAGAATGGGTCTGTGTGCGCGCTGCCGATTGAGCGCATGGTGTTGGTCGAGCAGTTCTGCTCGTGGTCTGCGTGGAGTATGAAGAGCACGCTCAAGGCGCGTTCGAGCACGGGGTTCGGCTCATATTTTAACTCCGTCGTCTTGAACATCATGTTCAGAAAATTGCCCTCATAGCTCAGCTCGTTATCGGGATACGCATACTGCATTCCGACCTGATGGCGATAAGCGAAGGCCGCAATCGTCGGGACTTTCGCAATCAGGCGATAAATCTGTTTGCGGCGACAATCGGTCTCGAAAATATCTTTCGCGTCCGGGTAAAAAGTCGAGAGCGCGCTGACCATGCTCTCGAACATGCCCATCGGATGCGCGTTATAGTGAAAGCCGTCCAGGACCTTCTTGATGTTCTCGTTGATGAACGTGTGGAACGTGATGTTCTGCGTCCAGTCATCAAGCTGAGCTTTCGTCGGCAGCTCGCCGTTGAGAATCAGGTACGCGACTTCGAGATAGCTGCTCTGCTCCGCAAGCTGGTCAATCGGATAGCCGCGATAGCGCAGGATACCTTTGTCTCCGTCAATGAACGTGATGCGGCTCTTGCACGACGCCGTGTTCATAAACGCCGGGTCGTAAGTCATCAAGCCGAAATCGTCGTCAGCGACTTTGATCTTTCGTAAATCAATCGCCCGAATCGTGTCGTGCTCAATCGGAATCTCGTACTGCTTGCCGGTGCGATTGTCCGTGATTGTTAAAGTATCTGCGCCCATCGTTCCTCCGTAATAATTCTTTGCTTTTAAGATTAAGAGTATCTAATAAAACCACAGTTTAGCCACAGAGTCACAGAGACACGGAGCTAAGAGCGGATATTTTATTTAGCATTTCCTTCATCTACCTTTGCTGCTCTGTGTCTCTGTGACTCTGTGGCTGACTTTTGTTAGTTGTTGTAAGTGTCAGACTCTTCCTTCAATCACAAAAAATCCAGTCTCGCCGCCGCCGGAGGTGACGTTGACGACGGGAGAATCGGAAAGCCTGACCAGCGCGCCTTCCACCCGCCTCCGAAAGATAAAGGGATTGGTGTCAATGTACATCGGCTGTAGGCTCCAACGCTCTTCATCGAAAATCGGAAACTCTTCCATATGCAGCTCAACGAGTTCCTGTACGATGTAATCGGCCTTGAGCGCTGTGGAAAGAGCGTCGTCCCATTGGCCCGCGGTTGATTGATGACCCAGAAAGAGGCCGTGCCCGCCGTAGTCGTCATTCGGCTTGAGGATAAATTCTTGCCGGTTCCTGCGCAGGTATTCCAGTAAATCCACCTCTTGCCCGTGATAGGTCGTGCGTCTCTCTGCAACACGCCTCGTCCACGGCACGCAATCGTGAATCGCTTCCTTCATGTCTTCGCTGAACTGAATTTGATTCGCTTCATCCGTCAACAGCTCGAAGCAGGCTTTCTTGTGCAGCATCTTGCAGCAAAAGGGATTGACCACGCAGACGTGTCGGTTGAGATATGCCCGCGCGAGCGCGTGCGTCAAGTCATAACGCGCGAGGTATTCGTGAATGATGACGCGCTTGTAAACGAGGTCTATGCGAAAGTCTCCGCGACGCAATACGCCGCCCTCGTATTCCAGCTCATCCGGCGTGCAGATGATGGTCGGCACGCCCTGCCCCACAAAATAGTTGCGCAGCAAGACGAACTCGCTGGCGGTCGGCAGGTCTGCCCAGTCAACAATCGCTACGTTCGGGACATCTTTGCCGCCCCAGTCTTCATACGCGCCGAGCAGAGCGCGCAGCATCGCCTCAGCCGGATCGAACTGGCGCAGGCGGTAGCGTTCGGCCAGAGCTTGCATCGCGCGCATCTCGAACAGCACGCTGTTCAAGCCCGCCTGATCCGTCAGGCTCGACGGATTTTCTGCGTTATACTCTACGAACTTTATTTCGTCCGCATGCACGAACGCATCGAGCCGCGCGGTCACGGTCGGATACCGGAAGCCGGGATGAGCAACCGCCAGCTCGCGCTCTTTATCATGCAGGCCGATGCGATCCATCATCGCCGGATTCTTCGTTATCACAGGCACGAGCATATCAAGCGCGCACGCGACCGCCTCCGCCTTGCGTGCGAGCGCGTCATACTGATGCCGCGATAGCAGATGCGGGCGCAACGAGACGCCGAGAGCGTGCGCGCCGTAAGTCAAAAGACTTCCCTCCATACGCTCTTTCAAACGCGCGAAAAGCTCCGCCGTCAGAGTCTCATCCTTTAACAGCAAGCTGTGATACTCGACTATCGCTTCTTTAATCATTGTCGAAGCCATTCTCTCACATTCCTTTGCGACTTTGCGCCTTTGCGTGGGATTATATTTCACGCAAAGTCGCAAAGATAAAGACAGGCTTTAACTAATCTGGAACGTTGGCGCGCAGCTCGTCGAGCCAGACGGTTGCTTCGGAATCGGAGGGCGCGCGCCAGTCGCCGCGTGGTGAGAGCGAGCCGCCGGAGCCGACCTTCGGCCCGTTCGGCAGGCAGGAGCGTTTGAACTGGCTCATCTTGAAAAAGCGATAGAGAAAAACGTCGAGCCATTTTTTTATCGTCGCCAGATCGTATTCATTATGCTTCTCGACGGGCAGAGAATCCGGCCACGCTCCGCGCGTCTTATCGCTCCACGCGTTGTGGCTGAGGAAAGCGATTTTGGAAGGGCGAAAGCCGAACCGCGAGACGTAGTAGAGATTGAAATCCTGTAACTCGTAAGGCCCGATCTTCTCCTGCGTGCTCTGCGTCGGCTGCTCTTGCTCGTCGCTTCCGGCGGGCACAAGCTCGGGCGAGATTTCCGTATCGAGAATGGATTGCAGAATCGCGCTCGTCTCTGCATCGAACTGCGCCGAGCCGATGACCCAGCGTATGAGATGTTGTATCAGCGTCTTCGGGACGGATGAGTTGACGTTGTAATGCGACATGTGATCGCCCACGCCGTATGTCGCCCAGCCGAGAGCAAGCTCGCTCAAGTCTCCTGTGCCGAGCACGATGCCGTTATGAAAGTTTGCGAGCCTGAACAGGTGCGAAGTGCGCTCGCCCGCCTGCACGTTCTCGAAAGTAATGTCATACACCGGCTCGCCTATGGCGAAGGGATGCCCGAGGTCTTTGAGCATCTGCATGCACGAGGGCTTGATGTCTATCTCTCCGGCAGTGATTTTCAGAGCGCGCATCAAGCCGTGCGCGTTCCTGAGGGTGACATCGCTCGTAGCGAAACCCGGCATCGTATAGCCCAGAATATTTTCACGCGGCAGCCCGAGGCTATCCATCGTCCGCGCGGCGACGATCAGAGCATGCGTCGAATCCAGCCCGCCTGAGACGCCGATCACGATGCGCTCGATGCCCGTGCTCTGGAGCCGCTTCATGAGTCCGTGAACCTGTATGTTGTAAGCCTCGTAACAACGCTCGTCGCGCACGCGCGGGTCGTTCGGGACATACGGGAAACGCTCTACGCTCCGCATCAGAGCCGTTTCGTCTGCGGGAACTTTGAACTCAAACTGCACGCGACGAATCGCGCGCACGCGTTCGCGGTGATCTCCGACCGAATCATTAAAGCTCGTGAGGCGCATCCTGTCCTGCGCGAGACGTTCGAGGTCTATGTCCGCATAGATGATCTGTTCGTCAGTCGGAAAGCGTTCGGCTTCGGCCAGCAGCTCGTTGTTCTCGTAGATGAGCGCGTGGCCGTCCCAAGCTAAATCGGTGGTGGATTCTCCCGGCCCTGCCGCCGAGTAGAGATAAGCTGCGATGCACTTGCCGGATTGCGAGGCGCAGAGATTACGACGGTATTCAGCCTTGCCGATGGTGATGTTGCTCGCGGATAAATTGACCAGCACGGTCGCGCCCGCGAGCGCGGCATAAGTGCTCGGCGGAATCGGCGTCCACACGTCCTCGCAGATTTCGACGTGCAACGAAAAGTCTTCGACATTGACGGCATCAAAAATCAGGTCGCTGCCGAACGGCACGCGCTCGCCTAAGAACAGGACTTCGCGGCTCACAGCGTTGCGCCCGGAAGTGAACTGCCGCTTCTCATAAAACTCGCGGTAGTTGGGCAGGTAAGTCTTGGGCATGATGCCTAAAACCTGTCCCCTGTAGATGACGACACCGCAGTTAAAGAGCTTGCCCTCAAAGCGCAACGGCGCGCCGACAATCAGCATCTGCATGAGCGCGCGGCTCTCTTTGATGAGTCTTGCGAGCGCGGCTTCGGTCGCGTCGAGCAGAACATCCTGATGGAACAGATCGTCGTTTGAATAAGCGGAGATGCCAAGCTCTGGAAAGAGCGTGACGGCGGCTTTCGACTCTGACGCGCGGCGCGCGAGTCCCAGAGTCCTCTCGACATTGAATTCAGGGTCGGCCACGCGCACGAAAGGGATGCACACGCTTGCCCGTATGAACTTGTGCGAGTAGATGGAATGAAATGGTCGCTGCATGCACATAGTCTACAGCGAGACGAATAGACATGAGAAGAATAAATATATGAATGGACAGGAATGGACAGGATACACAGGATAAGAATTTCAGATAAGCAGATTTGAGATTTTGAAA
This sequence comes from uncultured Pyrinomonadaceae bacterium, assembly GCA_964246305.1. Taxonomy (GTDB): domain Bacteria; phylum Acidobacteriota; class Blastocatellia; order Pyrinomonadales; family Pyrinomonadaceae; genus JACMLC01. Next base: position 64,928 of record CAXTPS010000014.1, on the reverse strand, counting down.
TTTTCGATCTCAAACCTCAAATCTGCTTATCTGACACCAGCTATCCGTTCATCCTGTCTATCCCCGTTAATTTCTTCTTTCATATTTATCTAAGCCTGCGCGCATTGACCGTCCCTCTTCTGGCGAAGCAATTGCAATGCACGCCGCACGCACGACTCTGACGGGCTGAACAGTTTCGTCGTCATCAGTAACAGGAAGATAAAGTTGAAAGCGATGCCGATGGTCAAGAGCGCGTCGAGCATCGCGCCCAGCGCGTAAGGCAGGTATGCTTTGCCGCCGATCAACAGTTTGCCGAACACGATGACGACAACTGCGTAGACCATCAAGGCCAGTATAAATGTTCGTAAAATTCTCGCCGGGTCGAATTCTTTTCTGAAACTTTGAAGGCGCTCTCCCGGCGCAGTCCGCGCCAGATCGAGGAGCGCGCGAATCCACGCCTGCATGAGTCCGAGACGCCCGTTCGTTTGCGCTCGCTCACGACACAGGTCACGAAAAACCAGCAACATCTCACGACCGTACTCATCTCGAAACTCCGCCGGATAGGCCGCGAGCAGGAGACGGTAAAAACTCTGCGACAACGAAAGCTTTTTATCGAACGAAGGACTTTGGTTGAATGAAAAAGCGCGCATTAGCTGACCTGTGTTTTTGAAAGTAATTTTTTGGCGCGGGCGGCGTTGACAAGCTGCGCCAGACGCTCTGCTTCGGCAACGGCCACGCGGCGTCCCAGATCGCTGAGCCGGTAATAACGTCGCCGCTCATCGTCGAGCGCAGCGTCCGGGCGTTCATCCGACTCCGTAATCAGCCCGTCACCCAGCATCCGCTTGACGGAGCCGTAGAGCGTGCCCGGCCCCAGACGCACCTTGCCCTCAGTCCCGCTTTCAACTTCCTGCATAATGCTGTAGCCGTGCCGCTCGCCGTCGGCCAACGCCAGCAGGATATGGAACATCGCCGGAGTCAGGGGCAGGAATGACTCCGCTTCACGCTCGCGTGCTTTCAAAATGCTTCTCCCTCCCCGTAATATCAGGCTCCATTATATCGAGCGGCGATATAGCAGCGAGACTTTTATTTCTGTCAACCGCGAATTTTTAACGAAGAGAGTCTATGCACTCGCTTTAAATTATCAGCGGAGATAAAATTCAGACTATGAGTTCAAATCAAAACCAAGAAGTCGCAACGCTCGCGGGCGGATGTTTCTGGTGTCTGGAAGCTGTCTTCAAAGATCTGCGAGGCGTCGAGCGCGTCGAGTCAGGATATATGGGCGGCGAAGTTTCTAATCCGACATATAAGCAGGTCTGCGCGGGGACGACGGGTCATGCAGAGGTCGTGCAGGTGACCTTCGACCCGCGAGAGGTCTCTTTCAAAGAGATTCTGGAAGTCTTCTTTACCATTCACGACCCGACGACGCTCAATCGTCAGGGAGCCGACAGGGGCACGCAGTATCGCTCCGCTATTTTCTATCATTCGCCGGAACAGCAGCGTGTGGCCGGAGAGGTAATCGGAGAATTGAACGCCGCGAAAATCTGGAACGCGCCGATTGTGACAGAGGTCGCGCCGCTCGCGGAGTTCTACAAGGCAGAGGATTATCATCAGGACTATTTCGAGAACAATCCCGCACAGCCCTATTGCCAGATGGTCGTCGCGCCGAAAGTCGCAAAGTTCAGGCAGAAGTATTTGGAGAAGCTTAACCGTTAAGATGACTACCCAAGAGAGAAAGAGCTTCAACCGCTTTGCGCATCTTTGCGTGCTTTCTCTTTGCGAGCTTTGCGTGAAACGTTTTGTTTTCTCGCAAAGGCGCAAAGATAAAACAGAAGGCGCAAAGTGGTTGATGCTCTTGATGCTTTAATCCACACGCGCCGCGACAGGCTCTTGCTCCGCATCCATCGTCGTAAACTCCGCCATCACCATACGCTCGCCGGTTTCCGAGCAGCAGGCATCTTCAGACGGCCCGTCGTATTCTTTATCGCTCGCTCGCGGCAGACCGAAGGAGACCAGCAGCGCGAGCGCGGCGAGCGCCGTTCCGACCCAGAAGACTTTGTGAATCGAGGCGGCCATTGATTCCTGCAACGCGTCGAGCACAGCGGGCGACATGGCCTTGCGAGCCTGCGGGTCTATCAGCGCGTTCGGATTCGCGGCGAGTTCGGCGGCGCGCTCAGGCGTCAAACTATTTCCGCTCGTCGCGATGCGGTTGAGCTGCGTGGCGAGTCCGGCGGTCAGGACTGCGCCCATGACCGCGACGCCGACCGCGCCGCCAATCGAGCGCGAGAACTGATTGAGCGAAGTGGCGACCCCTAGCTGTGTGCGCTCGACGGCCTGCTGCACTGCTATCAGGAGCGTCAGCATCGTGAGTCCGAGTCCCGCGCCGATCATCACCAAGTCAAAGTAGAGCCACACGCGCGCCGTCTCGCGCTGAAAGCTTGAGAGCAGCGCGAATCCGATTGTGAGCAGCGCGAAACCCACGATACAGGTCGGACGGTATCCGACCTTGAGCAGCAATCGCCCGCCGATGATAGACATGCCGACCCAGCTCAGCATCAATGGAGTCAGCAGTGAACCCGCCTGCGTCGCGGTCGCGCCCAACGCTCCCTGCGCGAAGAGAGGCACGAAAGAGATGGCTCCGAACATCGCTACGCCCGCTAAGAATCCTGCCGTGACGGAGACAGCGACGACGCGATTGCGAAACAGCTTGAAAGGTACAATCGGGTCTGCCGCGCGCCGCTCTATCCAGATGAAAAGCAACGTGAGCACAATCGCTCCGGCCATGAGCGCGATGTTGCGCGTGCTAAAGAGAGTAGCGATGCTCGCGCCTCCCTCGACCAGCGCGAGCATCAGCAGCGAGATGGCAATCATCAACACTCCCGCGCCCGCGTAATCAATCGCGGGTCTCTCAGTCCGCTTCGGCTCTTTGAGCGCGAGTCCCAAAATCAGAGCCGCTGCCAGACCGACCGGAAGGTTGATGTAAAAGACCCAACGCCATGACAACTGGTCTGTGATGAAGCCGCCGACGATGGGGCCGAGAACGCTCGACAATCCCCAGACGCCGCTGAAGAGAGCCTGCATTCTGGCTCTCTCTTCGAGCGTGTAGATGTCTCCGATGATCGTCATGCCGAGCGGAATCAGCGCGCCCGCGCCCAAGCCCTGCAACGCGCGAAACGAGATGAGCTGCGCCATCGAAGTTGACATCCCCGACAGCACCGAGCCGACCAGAAAGACGGCGATGCCGAGTTGATAAAAGAGCCTGCGGCCATAGAGGTCTGAGAGCTTGCCCCACACGGGCACGGTCACGGTTGACGTAATCAGATAAGCCGAGAAGACCCAGCTGTAATGGCTGAGGCCGCCGAGCGAGGCGATGACGGTCGGCATCGCCGTTCCGACCACAGTCGCTTCGAGCGCGGCCAGAAACATTCCCGTCATCACTCCTGCCGTCACAGCCCAACGCCGCGCGCTCGACATGCCCAACGACGGAGAGCCAGCGCCGCCTGTCATTTCCGAGTATTCTTCCATTGCCTCTTGCCTGCACCATCCCCTTGAAATTTTAAAGTGAGCCTCAAACTCCTTTGCGTCTTTGCGCCTTTGCGTGAGATTAATTTTCTCGCGAAGGCGCAAAGACGCAAAGAAAGTACAGACCTTCTGAAATTAACTCTTAAGCTTTATAAAAAAGCTGTGTGTTCGCACCGTTGCGCGCCGACAACAAAGTTGTCACATCAAAAACTCACTCGCGCTCTAACTCTTTGCGATCCCATTTTGCCAGCGTCGCGCCCGCCTCATACGTGCTTTGCAGAAACTGCATCAACGCTTCGTCTGGCCGTGCCGCGCCCTGCACGTCTTCATACATCAAGAGAAACTCTGACATCTCTTTTGAATACCCGGCTTGCTCCGGCTTAATCGCTTGCCCGCTCAATCCGGCAGGCTCAGGGCTGGTGTAAGAGTAGAAGGCCGCGCGCATTTCTCCGCCGCCCGGCCAGAAGCCGTGGCTGATGACTTCATGCGAGTAGGCTTCGAGCGTGACGGCGTCCGCCCCTTCGCGCTCCGGCGCGCGGCGACCGGAAAAGCGCGTCACGGCCAGATCGAAGCTGCCCCAGAAGAAATGCACCGGGCTGACCTTTCCGATAAAGCGCGCGCGAAATTCTTTGAAAACTTTATCCGTCTGCAACAACACACGCCAGAAACGATTCGCGTATTCAGCATCATAGGAAGCAGGCACTTCATCTTCCGTAAAACGAATCGGGTCTGCAATCTCGACCGGCATCGTGTAGATCGAAACTTCGATTCCGAGAGAGCGCAGAGCCTCCATCACCAGACGATAAAACTCCGCCACAGAGCGCGGCTCAAGAGCTATATTTCGCGTCGCTCCGTCGCTGCATTTGATAACGAGCTGATGGTCTATGAAATCGAAATCAATCTCGAAGGAGCGCGTGCCGTATGGCATCGGCGAGGTCGTCAATCCGCGCGCAGTCAGATAAAGAGGCACGTGCCACCAGTGATTGACCGGAGCAGACAGCGCCAATCTTATCTTGCCGACTATCTGCGTCCACATGTGCAGCGTCGCGCGCGTCTCATCCCATTCTTCGAGCGGAAGAGCCGGCCACACTTCCGCCCCGGCTTCCGCGTTTTTCACATTCGACTCGCTCATGTTTTTCTCCGTGCGGACACGTTATCAAAATAATCGAATCAACGCTATTCATCAAAGATAGTTGGCAGTTGGCAGTAAAGCTATTGTCTCTTTTGCTTCACAGTATCTTCTCTGCTGCTCTGCGGTGAGCGGTATTATCGAGCCATGACGAGCGACGAAATTATTCCGGGAGTTTTGACTGAAGAGAGTTTGGCGAGCGGCCTCTCTTTTCTGAGCGCGGCGGATTCGGATTTGGCGCGCGTGGTGGAGAGGTGCGGAGCGCCGCCTTTGTGGAAACGCGAGGCAGGCTTTCAGACGCTCGTCTATATCGTGCTTGAGCAACAGGTCTCGCTCGCTTCGGCGAAAGCGGTTTATGAACGCCTGCTCGCCATCGCAACGCCGTTCGCGCCCTCGAAGCTGCTTGAGCTTGACGACGCGTTGCTCAAGTCCATCGGTTTCAGTCGCCAGAAGATCGCTTACACGAAAGGGCTGGCACGGGCAATCGTCGAAGGAGAACTAGACTTAAACGCGCTTGAGCTGTTGGATGACGTGGCGGCACGTGCGGAGCTGGTGAAGCTCAAAGGTATCGGCTCATGGACGGCTGACATCTATCTTTTGAGGGCTTTGCTGCGCCCTGACGTGTGGCCTGCCGGCGACCTCGCGCTCGCGGTGGCGGCGCAAAAAATCAAGCGCCTGAATGCACGCCCGACGCCTGATGAGCTGAACACGCTGAGCGAGTCGTGGCGACCGTGGCGAGCCGTCGCCGCACGTGTCCTGTGGCAAGACTATCTCTGCGACCGCGCGACCGTCGTGCGCTCGTCGTGAAGCACTGGCATCAATCCGCGCGTCCGGTTCACTATTTTTTCAATCCTTCCTTAATATCTTTTTCAGCAGTCGCAGTCGCAGCCGCATCTCCGCAACAGTGTAGGCCGACCGCCTTGAGAACATTGATGATAGTGTCGTAACTCTCGACGCGAACATCTTCCGGCTTTTTGTTTGGGAATCTATCTTGCGTCTCAATATTTATGAAATGCAGGTCGGCCAAGCCCGCGATGGCTGTGTTCGTCTCTTTCAACTGACTGTCCTTGCTTATCAAGTCTATGAAATCCAGCAAGAGCTTGATGATGCGCTCTATCAAATTTTTGATCGTAATATCGCCAAACTCCATCATATTCTGAAGCTCTGCGATGATGGCCTTGATCTCTTTAACATCGTCTTCGACCGACTTGGTGAGGTCTACTTTTTTCTGATTCAACAACTCGCCTTTGACTTTCTTGATAACCAGAAAGACCGTGGAGAGGTCTGTTTCGGCGTCGGTCCCCAACACTTTCGAGAGATCATTTTGCAGCGCGACATTGACATCTTTTTTACTGAGGGTGTCAAAATCTTTGTCATTAGTCACCCAGACGACATTGTCAGGATGCTCCGGGTCTCCGATATGGCATTTGGTCAAAGCGTTCGAGGCACACCAGCGAAAGATGTTGGTCTTGCCCGGCAACTCCGTCATGTATTCCTTGATCGAGTACTTCTTTTCTACTGTCTTCTCTTCTTTTGTCGTCTTGTCTTTAACCTTGGTTTTAACCGTATGGACTTTGTCCGTTCCGAGAGTTTTATCAATCAGGTCTTTTAGCTCCCTGACCTTTTTCTCTCCGACGACGGGATCGGTCTTATCAATATCGAGCTTCAGTTTGCTTACCGATGTGCCGCCCTTTACTTTCGCAAGATATTGCTCCGAATCTTCAATCACATTATTGTGAAGCCCGATGACCGGCAGAGAGAATGAGTCGGAACAGTCCTTGATGGCGAGAAAGAACTGTTTCTCCACAACCTCTTCCACCGTCTTCTTATTCTTCGAGCCGCTGTTATTTTTGACGAAATCCCGGCACGCCTGCTCATCCTTCAAACACTCTTCGGCGACCTTGGGCGGGAACAGCTCATTCGGATCAAAGTCCGTTTTTTTCGAGTGAGCGGGCAGATGTATCCTGCGCTCCGTATCAGCATCCGGCGTGCGTAACAACAAATTATAGGAGCAATGTTTGCGCATCGCCTGAGCCGTCTGGCGCGCATTTCGCTCATTATTGTGGATGACGATCAAGCAGGCGCACGGAGTGCCTTTGGTCAATTTGTCCAGAGTCAGCTTTGGCGCGTCGCCTGCCGTTCCGGGAGTGACTTCGTCAGGAGCTTTCGCTTTATCGGCGGCAGGCTCCGGTCCTTTGCGTTGAATCCGCGCGCCGTGACTGCCCTGCTGTACGACATGCGCGAGTTCATGCGCGAGCAGATGTTTTCCTTCGTCCGTCTGCGGCCTGTACTTCTCTTTCCCGAACACAACATCTTTGCCGACCGTGTACGCCTGTGCGTTGACGGACTGCGCGGACTCTGCCGCGCTCGCGTCCGAGTGAATCCGCACGTCGCCGAAATCACGCCCGAATCTAGGCTCGAAGAAACTGCGCGTGGCGGCATCCAACGGCTGCCCTTGAGAGCTAAGCGTTTGAGAGACGAGCGACGAGGATCGCGGCGGCTCCTGCGCGGAAGCCAGCTCGTTCTTTTTGCGCGAGAGCTTCTTCTCTTCATCTTCTTCACACCCGGAGCACTTGCGTTGCAGCATCGCCGCAGGCTCTTGATTGAGGCTTAAGGGCTTTGCTTTGTGAGCAGGCGGGTGCGCGGGCATACGCATCACCTGCCCGGCGATACGGTCTGCTTCCTGTTCGTGCTGGTCTCCGGGCTGGCTGATTGAAAGCCTGGTTTGAAGCGGCGCGTTACGGCAGCGCGGGCAATCGCCACCGCAGGCGCAAGCGGTTTGCCGCTGAATCAGTGGCTGGGCAGAGTGCGAGTTAGAATGTGACGCGGATGGATGAGGCGCAAACGGAATCGAACGCTCCCGACTTGCGGCGACTTCATCGCGAGGAGACATTTGAGCCGAAAAGCTACTCATCATTAGTTGTCCACATCAAGCGGAGTAAGTTCATCAAACGCCACCCACACCCCGTGCATCTGCATATAAAGTTGACGATCAACAAATTGATTTAGAAACGTGCGGTGACTCTGGTTAAGACTAACACTCTGTTCGGGTCGCTTTCACCCTTTGGCGGAAACATATCCGTCACGGTCGCCCCTAATTCGACCCGCTTCCAACGCCAGCCGAAGCCTAAGCTGCCTGCCACCCCGCCGGTCAAAGTAGCGTGCGAATGAAGCGGGAGTTCAGCCCCGACGAAGCCGCCGCCTGAGATGTCGAGATACGGGCCTGTCAACGGTTTTTGAATCCTCAGCCCGACATCAGCCATGCCCGCGACGAAGCCCTGCGGCTGAATGTCTGTCGTCGGACTGTACAAAACATTCAAGCCGATAAAAGGATTGAAGATGACCGTATCACCGGGTCGCAAAGAGAGCCGTCCCACGATTCCGGCCAAGCCTTGAACGGATTTTTCTCCCGCGACGGAGATACCGCCGGCTGCGCCTACCGCCCAGCGATAATTGTTCGCGCCTGTCGCAGCAGGTGATTTTGGCGGCGCGGCGGTTTCTGCTTTGACCTCCGTGGAAGGCGGCTTGCCGTGCATGCAGTTGGCGAGGATTTCGTAAGCGAAGGCGTTCCTGAGCGCGTCTTGAAGCGAAAGTTCGAGGGGGAAATTGTAATCAAAGAAAGTCGCAGGAAAGGTTTTTTCCCGGATTCCTTTATGCCCTATCTTCAGCACGCTGTGCGCCATCTCGTGAATCAATGTCACGGCGCGCTCGACGACATCATTACCGGGATCGAAGAATTGAGGGCACAAGAAAATATCGTTCGAGTTACCTACCACCACAAACGCGCTGCGCCAGTCACATTCACTACCACTGCCAATCGTTTGCGGGTCGCAACGCAAATTTTTTCCCGCAGTAAAACCGCCGTTGATTTTCTTGAGCCTTTCAATCACATCGTCAATGGAAGTTATAGTGGTCTCGTTGTAAACACCGCCGACTTCGCCGAAGCTGATTATGATACAATTCGCCAGACGCGACCTACCCAGCTTGCCGACGTTCTTAATCATGCCCTCTAGCGATTCCATCGTCCCGATGGTATCCGACAGAATGCTCTTGGCCTTAGCCCATGCCGGGGTAATCACGGCGCTATTTGCCGCGCAGGTCGGGTCTATAGTCTGCCTTTGAAGCGTTCCCGCTTTGACACGGCTGATTGCCTGCTTGCCCGCGCCCGCGCTTCCCTGTTGCACGACATGGACTAATTCATGCGCGAGCAGACTCCGGCCTGCTTCTGTGTGCGGGTGATACTGGCTTTCGTTAAAGACTATCTCATTGCCGACCGTGTAAGCCTTTGCGCTCACGGCCTGCGCGGATTTCGCCGCACCGGCATCTGTATGAATCCGCACGTGGCTAAAATCGTGTCCGAAGCGCGGCTCAAAAAATGCGCGTGTTTCGGCAGGCAAGGGCCGCCCCGCAGAATTCAATGCTTGACTGACAACAGATTCCGGCGCGTGCGTGACGGCAGCAGAGCCGCCGCGCTCTTTCCTTAAAACTTCCTCTTCTTCACATTCGCCGCACTTGCGTTGCAGGGTTAAGGCGTGCGGTGCGGCATGCTGCTCAATCCTGTTCTGAGGCGGCGATTCAGGAGCGGGCATGCGCATCACCTGCCCGGCGATACGGTCTGCTTCCTGTTCTTGTTGGTCTCCGGGCTGGCTGATTGAAAGCTTGGTTTGAAGCGGGACTGACGGGCAGCGCGGGCAATCGCCGCCGCAGGCGCAGGCGGCTTTGCGTTGTATCATCGGCGCGGAAAATAAGGCGGCGATTGAGGCAGGCGTAGCCGTGCGCGCGGATTTGTTCTCCGCCTTCTGTGTGCTGACAGGCGCTTCAGGTGTGAGCATCTTCGCAGCCAATGCCGTCATGCTTTCTCCGCCGCTCGCTCAATCGAACGCGCTCTCTTGAATCCTTGCTGTTACTTGGAGAGTTCAATGTTTATCACTTCAACGCGTCCCGCTTCGTATTCAACATCGCATGCAGAATCGTAAAGCGTCTTCCCTTTGCGATCCAGAACTTTGAGATAGAGGTCTGGCCGCTTATCAAACAGCTCGCGGAAATCGTCGGGGCCATAAGTGAAGTTGTAATCGCCGGACGCGTCCGTTTTCGTCTCACCGAGCTGGTCATCGAAAAAGAGGTCTTCATCGTAAAGGCTGATAGTCAAACCTCTCACCCCGCTCCCGCTTTTATTCGTGACGCGCCCGCGCACAGTCCACCCGCTCGAACCCGTTTGAGCAAAACCTTCCTCTTCATACCCGCCTTCGTGCCCGCCCGACGGCAGCAGAGTTGTAGGCGGGAGCACAGTTATAGGCGGCGGCGGAGTAACGCCCTGTTCGTCCCAATCATCAGGCTCAGGACAATCCCCGCCCGCGCGCAATATTATCTCGCGGTAGACGACTGTGTCCGGCTCAGGCGTCAAGCCCCTGGAGTCTTTAAAGATGCGCGTCCCATTTTCAGAGAGGCCGAGATAGACTTTATCTAAGACACTCTGGTCGAGGTCTGTCGAAGTGATTTTGAAATAGCCGTCGTCGTCCGTGCAGGCGTGACCCAACCGCGCGATACGTCTGCCGTCACGAGCATAAAAGGCGACGGTCATCCTGGCGAGGCCCCTTCTATTTTCGTCGCGCACAAAGCCATGTACGATCCAACTGTTTTCATCCGAATCCGGCACGGGCTTGGCGGCGCGCACGCGCTCCTGCTCGACTTCGCCGATGATGCCGCGATTGACTGACATCTTATTTGTGAGGGCGGCGACGCGCGGATGATTTGCTCCGTATTTGAGAGTCAGGCGCGCATGCTCGCGCGCGTGGATGTTATGTTTCGCCTCACGCGTGCGCTGAAAATTTCTCAAGTGCTCGGCGCGCTGCGCGTCCGCCCCGGCGATGCCGTCATCGAGAGTTTGCTCGATGTCATTCAAGGTCACTTTTTTGCTTTTCAACATCTCGGACTGCTCCTTCGCGTACGCTTTCGATTTAGATGAAACAGCTATCGGTTATTTAATAGCCGTCACGCCGCGCTTTTTAATTCTCAAGTAGCTCTGGTGGTTTTGTCCTGCGGGTTCCTGGCGAAGTTGCCTTGCGGCTGTGGCCTGCGGTCGCAGAAAGACCGTTCGATGTTTTCGACCGGGCCGGAATTAAAGAACGAATCGATCAGGATTATATTCTGCTTATCGAGAAACAGCCTGCCGCGAATGAGCAGGCAGTGCGTCGCCTGATTGTCAGTCGTGATGTTGATCCAGCCGTAGGTCGTGGCTGAATAGAGCGCGTTGAGGATAGATTCTTTGAAGCGATTGTCGCTCGCGCGGACGGACATCCCGAACAGCAGAGCCTGCGACAAGACGAAATCATCAAAGAGGTCGCAATCGCATTGGTTATTGTGAAAGCCTATATCGTCGAGCGACAGAATCAGAATCGAAGTCAGGGCTATACTCACTCCCTTCTCCAGCAGGTTCAACTGGCATTGATTGTTCGTGAAGAGCACGTTGCCGTTCGCCAGATATTGCCCCAGTCTTTCATCATCGAGTCCGGCCTGCACGAGGTTGCCGTTTGCGTCCACCGGCCCGCCCGGATTCTTCGGCGTGCCGACCTGCCCCTTCTGCACAACGAGAAAGCTCAAAGCCTGAAGCCACAGCTCGTTTGAAAGTCCGAGGTTGAAAATCAAGACCGTCGCCGCGAGGAACGTCGGAGACGATTGCTGCATAATCATGCCCAGAGAAGTGAACTGATTGCCGACCACTGAGACAGGGCCGAGCGCAACCAGCGAGAGAGCCTGACCGAGCGGCGCGCTGACGATGTTTTCATGTATCTTGACCGCCGGAACTCCGTTCGAGAAGGGCGCGCTCAAGGTCTTATTGCTGTCCGGAGCCGTGACCGAAATTTCCACTTGCGGCGCGACGCCAAAGACGATATTGATACCGCCGCGTCGTCCCTTCTCCGCCGAAGCCGAAGGCTTGCTGTTGCGCGCCCCGTTGTTGCGTATGCGATTGCGCGAGATTTCGATGCCGTCGCCATGCAGGACGAAGATGCCGCACACAGGCTCTGTGTAATCCTGCCCGTTGTCTTCTATAAAATTGTCGCGCGCGACCAGATTGTCTACATCCGCCAGCGAGATTCCGCCGTAGCCCATGCTGTCCGTCATGTTCGCGGGAATCGCTACGAGCGGACGATTCAGGCAATGCTGGATACGATTGCCGATAACGCTCAGGTTTTCCACGCTGATCAGCTCGTCCGCTTTTTCGAGGTCGAAAAAGGCGTCGATGCCGATGCCGTTTCTTCCCATATTGAAGATACGATTACGCTCGATGAGGATGTCGTTGAGCGGCGCGCCCGCTATCTTTTCTGTGCCTTGAAGAATTATCACACCGCCGCCGACGTGTCCCGGCTTCGGATCGCAATCGGCTTTGTCTTTTCCGACAGGCCACCACGGGTCGTAATACACATAGATTTTATCGCCGTCTTTTTCGTCAACGCTGCCGAGCGTGATGCCGTCGCCGACGCCGCCGACGATTAAGTTATTGATGACGCGCACGCGGTCGCAGCCGCCGCCCAAGTGCAAACCGCCGCGCGCACTGTTCGCGTCATGCGCGTCGAATCTGCCCGCATCGAGAAATGGTTCCGGCACATCCGCGCTGTCAAAAAAGCTGTCGTCCGTGATGACGTAAATCGAGTTGTCTTCAATCACACAGTCATCGCCGACCAGATACACGGCAGCCCATTCCGTGCGCGAGTCGTTAATCGCAATGCGGCAATCGCGTATAGAGATGTTCTGACCGACGTGAGCTTCGATGCCGCTTCGCGTGGAAGCTCTGACTAACAGCTTCTCAAGCGTGATGTCGTGCAGGTATAGCTCCTTCTCTTCGTTGTCGTCGCCGGATTTCGGCACGGGGCCTTCGAGCAGGATACCGACGCCGTCTTTGTGCGCCACGACGGCGAGCGTTTCGATCTTGATATTGTTCGATTCTTTGATGTGAATCACGGGGTCTGAAGTATCGGCTACGATACGGCTGCGCCGTCCGCATCCCTTAATCTTGATGTTGCTTCTGTGTGCAATCTTCAGGTTCTCTTTGTAGATGCCGGGCAGCAGGCAGATTTCGCCGCCGCTCGCGGGTAAGTGCTCAATCGCTTTCTTGATGCTGTCGTAATCGCCGAAGCTGTGCATGCCGTCGCCGACGCGGAAAGTGCAACAGGTCGAGAGGCGCGTCAGCGGTCGAAAGAGATGGCGGCAATCTTCTATCTCGCCTTTGGCGAATTCTATCGAGTCGTCTTTCCACGTCAGCGTGGCTAGAGGAACGCGGCGATAGCGAATCCCTTCGGGCGGCTGTAGGTCTATGAGAGGCGTCGTGTTTTTAATCTCTCCGGCACGCACGGGGAACGTCCAGTAGTCGCCGGGCGTGTAAAGCCCTGCCGCCGCAGCTTTGTCGAAGTCGAGCGTGATGCCGTCTTGTAAAAGCTTCTCGCTCTGGAAGTCGTCAATCTTTGCGACCTCGTTCCAGAGACGAAAGAAAAATGTTCCGTCCGTCAACGTGCCGAAAATTTCATTGGGCGAGCCGGGAATGGGAAGCGACAGAGAGCCGTTGCTGTCGAGCGTCGCGCGTGCGCCGTAGGTCGTGCGCCAGTGACCGTAGTCGCCGAACGGAGCCGGATCGAACTGCAACGCTTCGAGATAAAAACTGCTCAAGCCCGAATTGAGAATGGCCTGTATGTTGCCCGTCAGCGTGACTTTCTTGTTCGCCGCATCGAAGACGCCGCGCCCGACGAGTCCGCCGTTAAACTGCGACCATTTGAACATCGCCGCCGCGCCGCTCTTCACCTGAGCTATCTCGATGCGATAAAGATTGTGCTCAAAGCCAGTGTATCCGCCCGCCGCTTTGACCTCGCAATCGCCGCCCGTCGGCGGAGGAGTTTGCAGCTTGACCGTCAACTTTCCTTTGGCGTCGAAGTCGTCTTGCAAGCCTTTGACGATGCTCTCGCACGTGTCGCCGTCTTTCAAGCGCATGAGCCTGAAGGCCGCGCCCGTGTGAACTCTTTCAGTCGTATCAACTCCGCCGAGCGCGGGTTCGATCAACTGGTCGGGCAATTGAAAACCGTTTATCTCCTGTCGCCACACTTCTAGAATCACTGCGTCGCGTAGGAGCGGAGCGTTCGGCGGATTGACCGGAATCACGCCGGGAGGGTTCTGAATCGGCGGCTGCAAATAGGTTGCGATACGCTTAACTTCCAACGCGGCTGCATTCGGCCCGAACAGGCGAGACAACAGGCCGTCAGCCCACACACGACCAACACCGACAGTCAACTCTACATGGTTGCCGTTCTTGATTTCGGCTTTGGTAATCTTGTAGCTGTCCGGCTCGTCCGCGGGCACGGCGGCGACCAGCCCGCCGATGATGTCCTGCCCGGCGATGTCTTGCCAGTCGTTGGTGATGCGTGTCTGCTCGTTCCAATCGCTATCGAGCAGCACGCGCCCCTGTTGATGCAACACGCCGTTGAAGTTTTCGCGACGCTCATCGCGCCAGCTTGAAAAATCGCCTCTCATAAATGCTCACCTCAGGTGACGGGAATCATCAGCGGCCTGACGCCGACCGGCATGAATTCCCTGTAGCGGATTTGAAGATTAAGCCATTTGTGCGCGTCCAGCAGAAAGCCGTATGCGCCCATCTCATCATTGTTCGGCCCTCGCTCGCGTATGCGCGCGTCACAAGCGAGGGCGAGCTGGCAGTATGCGTAGTGGCCGAAGATTTCGCTGTTGAAAAGCAGCCGCGCCTCTTCGCCCTTGACTGCCGTGATGCCTTTGACGCACGCGTAATTCTGCGGCAGGCGATCAAGCGTCTCGCCGGAAAAGTAACTGAACTTGAGACAGCCGACCTGCGTGTTCTGAACTTCGAGCGCGTGAACCCAGATGCCGCCGCTGCCGTCTATCGTCTCGACGCGCATCCTTCCCAACACAGTGATGCCGCGCACAATCGTCGGCGGTCCCCAATCGCTCGCGGTGTTGGTCGCGCTCGCGACGGCGAAGACGCCGGTCGTGTTGCCGACGCCCTGCCCCGCGTCTATCACGGAATCGGTCAGGCATAGGCTGTAGCCAGAATCAATCAGGAGCGGCCCCGTGATCGAGCGGTTGATGACGATTTCAGGAGTCTGTTTAAATTCGATTTCATCTTGCGCGCTGGCGAAGCCGTAAGGCTCAGGCAGGTTGAGCGAAGTCAGAATCGGCGCACGCAAGTCGGTTACAACGGGGTCGAGCTTGTGAAAGCCGCCGGGGTCAAGCGTGCAGTTGATAAGTTCCAGACGATTGAGCGCGGCGCGCGAAATGAGCGGCGCGTTCGCTGGGAAGCTCAGACTGCGCGCCAGATAAACGCCTTCGAGCCGGACGTTCAGTTTTTCCATCACCGCGTCAAAATTTTTCTGCTCGACCGGGTCTGCGGTGGGGCTGGCGACGTTGAGCGGGCGAAATCCGAGCGGCTGCTTGAGCATGATAATCGGGCGTTGATTGTCTGCCGCGCGAATCGTGAGCGGCGCGTTCAATTTCAGACTCGTCGTGCCGCCTTCCGTAGCCCGCGCCGCATTGAACACGGCGTCCATAATGTCGAACTCATGCGTGCGGCTATCCGTGATTTCGATGACGACCGGCGCGTTCTCTTTTTGAATATCAATGAACGCGTCCATCAGGCCGCGCGGGTTCTTCACGAAGTTAACCTGACGAAAGTTCGCGCCGCCTTCAGGAGCATTTATCTCTGCGGGCAAAGTCGCGTAGGTGATGGGCTGCGCGCCGACGGGGCCGACCGCGCCGTAGGTGTAAGTCAGAAGCAGGTCTTTCTCCAACGCCTTCGCCTTGGGGTCAAAGTCTGTTCCGATGACGATACGACCGATGACCGGGTCAATCGCAATCTCGTGATCAAGAAGCGGCGGATTCAATCCCCTCTCCCACGCGCAAAGATTCGCTCCACGGATTTTCCAGGTGGAAGGCGGCGTCTCTCGCGGCCATGACTCGCCCGAAAAATCGTCTTCGGGGATATGCAGTTGCAGGCCGACATCCGAAATATCGAGCGTCTTCAAGTCGGGCGCGGCGGCGTCATAGGTCTCGACCGCGACGTACTCCTGCGGCACGCCTGCCGCAGAGTTTTCAGAGAGCCGCGCCATCGGAATCGGGCCGGGCGTTTCGTCTAACTGCGAGATACGCGGCTCCGTCACGGTCAGATTCAGACTGTCAACGCCTTTGCGCGAACGATTGAAAAGGTCGAAGCGATTAGTGTTAAAGAGTCGCGCGATCTGTCCCGCAGGCTCATTGGCGGCCAGCACGTAAGGCTTTGAGAGATTGTTCGGCGGAATCGGATTGATGTTGAAACGCACTTTGAACTTCGCGCCCGCGTCGCCCACCTTCGCCGGAACGTTGAGCGCGAACGGTTTCGTCACCTTCAACCGATATGCCTGAAGCCGCCAGAGGAAGATGGCGAGATTCGGAAGGTTGTAACATATGTCGCCCATCGTGTGCGGGCGCACATCCGCCACGTGCGCGAACGGATCGAACGGCGTGCCGAGCAGCTCAAGCATCGCGGGGTCGCGCAGTGTCGCAGTGCCGCCGCGAATGACCGTCTCGCGTCGCACGGACGGCAAACTGTAAGGCGGCATGCCGCCTTCGTCGGGGCGTTGATGATTGAGGTGCTGATTCCAGACCATGTTCTCGCGCAGCTCGACGCAATGCACGCCCCACCCGGTCAGGTTGTAAGTCAAAAGCTCAATCGCGCCGAGCGTTCCCTTGCGGCGTCTGAGCGCAATCGTGTCCGCCACGTCCGCGCGCAGAGTCCACGCGTCGCCCGACAGGTGGCTCACGCCGAGGAGGTCGCCGATGTACGGGATGACCCACGCGTCGCAGGTTTCTATGAAGAGGTCGTGATAGAGCGATTCGATATTTTCGTGAATCGCGCCGAAGGCTTCCTCGACCAGTGCGAGATAGCTGCGAAGCTGGTAGTCGGGCGCGGACTCTCCGGTTTTAGTCCGGTAGATTTCCGACAGTTGACCGTCCTTGAGGCGATAAATCTCAGGCAGCCGTTCGTAGAGGGAGACGCGTTTGGCGTTCATCAGGAACTCCCCTCCGCGCTCTGCGCCTGCACGATGAAAGACAGGCTCAAGTGCGTTTTGTAGAGGCTCAGGATTTGCGAGTCGCCGGGGGCGACTACCTCATTAAACTTTGGAGGCAGATTTATCAGGTTGAGCGAAGCCGGGTCGTCCGTGTACGGGAGTTCGTTAAACCCATCCAATTTTACCCAGACCACGCCCGCGACTTTTTGAATCGCGCCCTCGATGGAGTTCGCATATTCGCTCTGGCCGAAGCTCCGCCTGCGTAGGCTGAAGAGTCCCGTCTGATCTTCCCTGCTCGAACTCGCGCCGCTCGTGACGCCGAGAGCCTTTTCGATTTCGGGCTGCAAGAGTTCCGCGCGGAAGGTCGGGTCAATCGCCACCTGCGCGTTGACTCTGACATAAAGCCGCTTGCCCTCGGCGGCGACGACTGGAAAGCGTTGCGGTCCGCGCCCGCGATTGTAGCTGCTCAAAGTTTCCTGCACGGCGTTGCGTTCGAGCGCGCGTCCGGTTTCCATCAGCACCGTGACGACGACCGCTGGAAGTTTGTCCGCGAGCTGCCACGCGGCTGAGGCACGCGCCACCCCGGGAATCGCGGAAGTTTCAACCTCGAAATCTTGCAGGCTCACGAGGCGGTCAAGGCTTTGAATCTTGCCCGGCGCGGCGAGGCGCGCGTTGTCGCCGTCTTCCGGCTCAGCCCCGCCCGTCGCAACGTCAGGCATCTGAACTTTGTCGAGACCCGTGAGCCGCGCTCCGGCCTGAGCTTTCGTCTCGGCCTCCAAGTTTCCGTAAGCCCCTGTGCCCGTGCGATAGACTGCGGAAATATTCTTGATGCCGGTCGGCACACGCGCGCCCGTTTTACCGTCGCCGAATTGAACCCAACTGTTGCCCTCCGCATCCTCGCGCACGATATAAATCTCTTCCGAAGCTTTGCGTCCGAAGAGCGTCGAAACTCTCTGCCACAAACGCCCGTTGACATAGACCTCAAGCTCAGGCGTTTCGGGCGGCGTGTTCGATGAAGAGATGAGATAGGTCAGCGGGGCTTTCGGCACTTTGAAAGTTTGAAAGACCTGCGTCGTGTCGCCGTTGCCGAGCGCGGCTTCTGGCTGCGACTTGCCTTCGGTCGCCGCGACGAGATTTCCATACGCTGTGACAAGCGGCGCGCCGTCCGCCGGAAAGTTTGCGTAGCTCACGCTTTGCGAAAGTGTGATGAGCTGCAACTGCGACGCGAGCGGAGCGGCGGTCGGAGCATTCGGCACGCCGACGACCGTCAAAACCTGCGCCCCGGATGCCGGATAAGCGAGCATGATCTGTCTCTGGCTCAAGGTCTTCACCTGCGCGTCCGTGCCGTAAAAGGCCAGCACGCTTCCGGTCGCGGCTGTGGTCTCCTGCTGTGCGGCGACGACCGTGAGAGGGACGCTCAAAACTTCGTGCATCGCAATCCCGCGTATGTCCGCGTTGCCGTAATCGCCGGTCGAAGTGTCGAGCGCGCTGTCGAGCGTGACGACGCTGGTCATCGCCGTCAGTTGTCCCCACGTCATAGAAACGGATTTGACTTTACTGATGCGACGAACGAGCGTGAACTCGCTCGTATCGGCAGCGCTCTCGGCTTTGGAAAAATTTCCCTGAATGATAAACGGCACGCCCGTCGGCAAATCCTGCACCTCTGCATCAATCGGAAACTCCGTTTTCGCCAGATCCGGCGAAACGATTCGCACGGTCTTGGAGGAATCGGAGAAAGAGCCGCCCAAATCAACACCTATGCCGCCCCAGTTAATCCCGATGTCGCCCAGATTGATTCCGAGGTTGCCGAGGAAATTAGCTTGAGAGCCGAATTGAGAGAAAGAAGATGACTGGCTGGCCTGATAAGCTTGATAGAGCGGCTTCGCCGAGATGCTCGAAGAGCTGTTTGAGGTCACGCCCGTCAGAGACCTGTAAAATGAGACTGTTGACTCGTCTATCTGGGTCTCGGTAGTCGTAGTCTGCTTGCCGCCGATGGTCATGGTCGTGACGATGGACTTCGGCGGGTTCGGAGTCTTGATGATGGTCTGCGGGCCGTTGTGTCCGAAGTGATGAAACGTGCGTCCGAGCTTGAAGGCCGCGACCTGATTGGAAGTCGTCGTGCGCTGCAACGCTCCCTTAATCTTGATGAGACTCAGGCCGTGCAGCTCGCGCACTGCATCAACGATCACTATCTCCGCGTAAGCGAGCTTCGTCGGAAGTCCGCCAGCCTGCGTCAAGACATCGCCCATCAACAGGCGGTCGCCTTTTTTAATCGCCACGGGCGACAGAAATTGATTCGGGCTGGTGATATAAAACTCCGTCGTCGTGGGCTTCACCTGCGTCGTTTGATACGGGCGATAGAGATTAAAACGGCTGAGCCACGGATAAGCACTTAACTCTTCGGCGGTTTCAAACTCCGAGGGCTTGTCGTGGTCTTCGAGCTGAGCCTTGACGGGAAAGTTTGCGGGAACAGTGACGGCCTTCGTGCCCTTCACTTCAAAAGCGAAGGTGGCGTTGCCTCCCATGCCCGGCGAGAGACGATAGCCGACGAGCCGCACGAGTTCTGAAATGCTGTCGCGCCATTTGGCGGTCGGAAGATAAGCTTCGTTGGCGTAAAGCTCCTGATAAAAAGTCAGGATGTCGCCGAGAATCGCCGCGCCTTCGAGGAGTGCGATGCCGGGGTCGTCCGCGCCGCGATGCGTCCACGATTGCAGATTCGCAGTCTTGTTCAGATTGTGCAGCAGGAACTCGCGTATGCTGGCGTAAGTCCCTATGCGATAGTTGATGTGCGAGAGTCCCGCGCGATTATCCGCGCTCGTGTGCTCTCCATTCGCGCAGCAGAAACATTGCGCGGGCGCGCTCGCAAACCTTTGTCCCGGCCTTTTGGGAAAACGCAGCGGCTCTGTGCAATCGTTACGACAATCAGCGCTCATCCGCGTCCTCCCTCGATCTCGAAACTGATAAAGCCGCGCTCCATGTGGTCCGGGTCGTTGAGCGCCTGAATGATTTCGCTGGGGCGCAGGTTGCCGTAATAATCCGTTCCGGCTGTGGGATCGTTCCAGCGTTTGATCTTGACGCTGACGACGTGCTCGACGCCTTCGATCTGCATCGCGCGCCCGATAATCTGGCTGGCGTAAAGCGGCTGGCCGAACGTCCAGAGGTCTGGATGAAAAAATCCCATGCGCCCGTCCGATGTCCAGCCGTTGGAAAACTCTTCGTCAAGCGCAAAGCGTAAATCTTCAGGCCACTGGTTGCTTGATGCACAAAGCACGACCTTGATTTCAAGCGGCACAAAACGCGGCGGGCGAATCTCTATGTCTTCGCCGATAAGTCGCACTGCTTCGAGATAACGCGCGACCCTCTTTCTGGTCTTATCTTCAAGCACGTTCGTGCCCACCGGATCAATCGTCAGGCGCACAGTGCGCCAGTTTCCAGTCCACGCGTAGCTCGCGGCGGCGCGTGCGACTTCGGGCACTTCCTCCGCGCGCTTGACGTAATCCTGAAGAGTGACGGCGCGCAGTTGTCGCGCGCGAAAAGCTTCGGGCACGCGCCGTATGATTTCAGCGGCAGGCTCAGGCGCTCTGCCGTCCGTGATGTCGAAAGGATTCCAGCATCTCCTGAGCAGCACGTTGGCGGGATTTGAAACGAGCGTCGCGGCGTCAAAGTTAGTGAGCATGTCCGCGCCGATGTTGCCTTCGAGTCCATCGCCGGTTTGATAATTGCAGCGCACGACCGCGTCTTCCGGCAGCTCTCTTCCGTTCTCGCCGCCCGCGATGCTTCCGAAGCGAATCAGGCTGTGGCGGTTCTCGTCCGTTTCGACGATAAAGTGGTCGCCGTTCTCATCGCTTGTGTCGCTGTGAATCAGGTTCGGGACTTCATCCCACGGGTCAAGCCCGCCGCCCCCGTCCACTAAATTGACAGAGAGCGTGGACTGCGGCGCGACTTCGCCGCCCGGCGTCGTGTTGCGATAAGCCAGAGAAGCTCCGGGCAAGCGGCAGATAGTCCCCCAACGCTCCGTCCGCTCGTAATGAAACTCACTCGCGCCGACGAGCGTTTTCGTTTCGTCTTTGAAAGTAATCTCTCGCGGGCGACCGTGAAAGACCTCGATGAGGTTGCCGTGAAAGAGCGAGATGTTTTTGACTTTGCCGACCGGCGCGTCGCACTCAATCGTGAAGCAATAGCTTCGCTTGAGCGCGTCCTGCTGCTCCCAACGCACACGCACGAACCATTCATTCGTGATCGGGTCGAGCATCGCCGTCGCTCCGTCGTCTCCGGCTAACAGATGCAACAACTCTCTTTTCGTCGGGTCGCGTCCGGCTTCGAGTCCGGTCGTGGGGTTGAGCCGCTCCTGCAATAAGAGGCGCGTGACTTGTCTGTTGCGAATCAGGGTTTGAACTGTAAGAGCGTCGGCCTGACTCGTGGCCTCCGTTATCTCCGCCGGTTTGAGGTCGGGATAGAAACTCACGTAGAGCTTTAAATCAGCCCATGTGCTTCCGGCGGCGAGCGTCGGAATCGAATCGCTCCACGTGTACAAGCCCATGCTGTTGAGGAGTTGATGAACGCGCGTTCGCATCTCTTCTTTGCGCGAGATAAAGACGACCGATGCTTCATCTTCCTTCGGCTTGCCCGACCAGACTTTCAAGCCCTCTTTGAGATCGAAGTCCTGCGCCACGCTCATGTGGTCGAGTTCGAGCGCGAGCCACGTGCTGGCCTGATTGCCCTGATGAATGTGATAGTCCATCATGCGCGCGTGCCTTGCCAGCGAGACACGCTTGCGGCACGACGACAGGTAGGCTTCGTTCATCACGCGATCCTGATAATCGCTCAACTCGTCGGCAGCCGCGCTGAACAGTTCCAACAACACCTGATCGAAATCGGCCTCGCTCGTGGCTTCCCACTCATGCACGCGCTCCATCATCGCCGCGATCATCGTCAGGCGAAACGATTCGTAATCCTTCGCCATGTAATCAATCGCCGGCTCTGAGAGAGGCGCGAGCGGCGCGTCGGTTTCGTCTTTGCAGTTGAGGCTGAAGCAGCCGGGACGAAACTTGAAACTTATTTCAGCGAAGAGCGGGTCGAAGACGCTTGGAGTCGGGCTGATGATCTGCGTCGAATTGAGGCTGAGCACGTAGGTCGAATAATCTCCGATGGGCTTGACGGACAGGAGCAACATCGGCTGGTCTGCGTCCGGCAAAGCTATCGCGCTCGCGGGCGGCGCGAGGGATGAATCCACCTGCACCTGTCCGGTCGCGGAGCCAGCCGTCACGCGATGCCCGCCCGAAATCGGCAGCATGCTCTTGGCGAGCTTGTGGTCTGCGATGTACGTGGCGGCTATCTCCGATAAAAAGTTCGTGTTGAAGAAATGGACTTCGAGCGTCGCCGTGTCGAGCATGCTATCAACTTCAGCGACCCGCAACATGCGTATCCCGTTCGGCAGCTTCAGGCATTTGAGAACGCCGTATCGCTGGTGCGGCGTGATGTCGCTCGCGCGACCGTTCAAAATATATGTGTCGCCGTCCGCGTTCAGCTTGTAGAGAACTGCGGGCGCGGGCGCGGGCGGCGGCATCCCCGGAGCCACCGTCAGAAACGCCACGCACGCGTTGTCCATCGCGTCCACTGTCGCCTTCGGAATCTCCGTCGGCACAGTCGAGAGGCGGCGTGCGCGCTCTTCGAGCGGCTCTGCCCGTGCGATGTTTCTGAGCGGTTGGCGCGAATCTGTCAGCACTTAAATTCTAGCCCCCATGCCTCTGGAATTTGAGCACGCGCGAATCCTGCGTGCCCGCGATGCGATACTTGAGTTCGATCTCGATCAGAGAGTCCGTGACCTGAACCGTCAGCTCTTCGAGCGCGACGCGGTGTCCGAGCCAGCGCGAGACGGATTGCGTGATAAGAGCTTTCGACATCGCGGCGGTCGTTTCGTCCGCGTTCTCAAAAACCATCCGCCGCACTCCTCCGCCAAGCTCAGGCACAAAGAGCCGCTCAGCCGGATTGGTCAGGAGAAGCTGCACCAGCTCGTCGCGCACATGTTCTTCGAGCGTAGAGACGGTCGTCGCGCCACCGTCGTTGTTGACGCGAAAAGGAAATGAAAGATGTCTGCCGTTTTGCGGTCTCATATCATGCGTTTGTCAGAACCGTCTGCGGTATCGGGCGGGTTTTCTTTCTCTTCTCTTTCTGACCTTTGTTATAAGAGCGTTGCTTTCATCTGCGTGCTAAGGATCATCGCCACGCCCTGCGTCGCGCCTTCTGCGCTGGTGCATTTGCCGATGCTGCTCATCACCAGAACTTTCGCGCCGTCAGCAGTGGCCTGCGCTCCGCCCGACCACTCGACTTTCACACAGGGCGAAGGCTTCGGGCCGGGCAGGGTGAACGGGCAGCCGACGACCGAGTGCACATCCGACTCGACCAATGCGGGCACGTTATCAATCAGCAGCTTTTTGTTCGACGTAGTCAGAGTCACGCTCCCGCCGTGCATGCAGAGAATCGTGCTGTTGATGGTCAGAATAGCTCCGGGCATATTTCACATCACTTTGATCGCGCCGTTATTGACACTGGTTCCGTCGGCTGAAAGCTTGACCTTGCCAGTGCCGCTCTGCAAAGAAAGCTCCGTCAGGCTCAATTTGATCTCGGTCGTACCGGCCTTGAGACTGATCTCGCCCTCACTCGTCATCTTGAATTCGGATTGGCCGATAGTAAGATTGATTTCGCCGTCGGACATCTTCAACTCGGCCCCGCCGGAGTGAAGCAGGTGAATCTCCTTGCCGTCATCATCCAGCACGAGCTTGTGGCCTGCGGTCGTCACAATCGCGCGCGTCTGCGTGGCTCCCGGCGCAGGCAGCTCGCCGTCAGCCCACCAGCCGCCCGTCCAGATCGGACGGGAGACATCGCCCGCTTCAAACTCTATCCACACGCCGTCCTCTACTTCCGGGATAAAGACAAAGCCGTGTTTGCTTCCAGCGAACGGCGAAGCAGGTATAGCCCACGGCGAGGTCTCGTCCTCGCCGTAAACTTCCGGCACTTTAGCTTTAATGCGACCGAGCTTATCCGGGTCGTCAACATCCACGACCTGTCCGCGATACTTGCCGAAGAAGCGCGAGCGCACATGCTCGTTCAAATCAACTACCAGTTCTTCAAGTTCTGTGCTCATTAAAAAATGCTCACTTGCATGTTAAAGCTGACAGACATGCTCGCGCTCGGCTGCGGGGCGGACGCGCTCGTCGAAGCAGCCGGAGAGGTGGAGTTTCCTTTCAAGGTAAAAGCCTGCGTGTAGATTGAGCGGTTCAAAGTATGTTTGACTTTGAAGATGACATAGTTTGCGCTCAGCTCTGTGTCGGAAATCTGCGCCTGCACGACGCGATACGGCACGAGCACGCCCGTGTAACAGAAGGGCATCACGCTGCCCGTCGCTTCCAGAGAAAAACCGGAGGACGCGGCCTCGCCATCCGTCGCGCTCTGCAAATCAACCGAATCGGTCTGCCCCGGCGGCAAACGTTTTTTAGTCGTGTTCGCGCTCGCGTCCGTCGAGGGCTGCTTGCCGAGCAGAGTCGCGTTGCGATAACTCGAAGTGGCGGTCGTCATGGTCTTGTCGCGCAGGCTCATGCTTGACGCAGTGACCTCGGACGGCGAGCGAGCGTTGTTCTTGATATTAAGCTCGGTCGTGTTGCGGTCTTCGCCGAACAGGATGAGCGGCGGCATACCGTCCGCCTGTTCCGGCAGCTTCTTGAAACAACCGACGCTCTGCCCAGCGGCCTTTCCCGGCAGCACATACGCGTAAAAGTTGCGATGCCTTTTCGCCAGCGAGCGCAGCATCTCCATCTTGGTTCCGCGCTGCATGATAGCGGCGGCGGCGTTGTCCGGCTGATCCGGCACGGGGTCAACGTCAGGCGTGCCGCCGAGCGCAGCGGCGTCGAAAATCTGCCGCGCAATCTCGCTGTCGTTCGTTGCTTCGTAAGGCTTTACCTCATCCTCTTTGTGCAGCAGCGCG
Organism: uncultured Pyrinomonadaceae bacterium; assembly: GCA_964246305.1. Classification (GTDB taxonomy): domain Bacteria; phylum Acidobacteriota; class Blastocatellia; order Pyrinomonadales; family Pyrinomonadaceae; genus JACMLC01. Next base: position 40,261 of record CAXTPS010000014.1, on the reverse strand, counting down.
CTGTCGTCATGCACGACGAGCGTGACGAAGCTCTTGCCGGGAATCGAGCTGCGCGCCGTGTCATAGCCGACCACCGGCCCGTCTATCAGCGCGACGAAATCGCCGCCGTCAATACTTATCTCGACGCGTGCGCGCCCGTATGGTTTCATCCACGCTTCGTCTTCGCCCTCCCACTTGCCGTCGTCGTTGACGCAGACGGGAATCAGGAGGCGCGCCTCCCACGCCATGCCGACCTCTTGCTCGACCGTGATCTCTTCGATCTTATCGAGCTTGTCCTGCGCGGCGGCTTTGTCGTCGAAGAAAACTTTGTATTCAATCGTCGCCATCTTTATTTCTCAGGAACGAGAATCACGCGCGCCTCTTCCGCGACGAGCGGGTTGGCCTGCGGTTTTGAACGAACTAAATCATTAGCCTGCAACTCCGTGTTAGCGTCGGCGATGTGCCAGAACTCGGTCGGGTCTTTGTAAAGACGCTGCGACATCACATCGAGGCGGTCGTTGCCCTTGACCTCCGTCTGCACGCCCGCGACGTAAGGCAGGCGGCGCAGGACGACCGCGTTGATCTTGCGCCCGTTTGCGATTTCGACTTCGACCGTTTTCAGGTTTAGATACCTTGACGATGCTGTGAACAAACGTTTGTATCCTCCTTAAAAAGGAATCAACTCGGCTATCTGCTCAATCGTGTTGGCGAGATTGAGAATGGCCTGCGCCTCTTTGGCGAGATTGGAATATTCGAGCGCGCCCTTGCCGATCATGTCTTTGGAGCAGTTATCAATCGCGTTGACGGTCAACCCGATGTTGACTTCAGCCTGCGTCGGATTGAGCAGAAAGTCGTATTGCTGTTCGGTGATGCTCATCGAATCTATGACGACGGGCAAGACCTTGAACGGCCCCCAGATAAAAAGTATGCGCGGATACTTTTCACGCGGTATCGTCTGCCTCGCGTCCGTGTCGCCGCCGCCCAGGGCATCGCCGACGGCGTTCAAAGCCGCGCCGATAAGCCCGCTCAGCTTGCCCGCCGGAAAGACCATCTTTTCCAGCGCGGCGAGACGCGGGCCGACGCCCATCGTGCGCGCCAGCACGTTATTCGTGTTCAGGCCGTCAGCCGCGCTGAAGCTCGCTTTGAGAGTAATCTTCTCAAGCGAAGGCTCTCCGGCCTGCGTCGTCTCGCGGCTCGCTCCGCCCGTCGGCCTCGGCGGGATTTGAATATTGCGCGTCAGCGTTTCAGGGTTGAACTGAAAGATGACGACGTTCGGCAACGGCCCTAAAAAATCGCTGCCGTATTCGATCAAAGCTCCACGCATCAAAAAAGGCATTGGTCATTCCTTCTTCTATCGCAAATCTCAAATTCCTTCTTCTATCGCAAATCTCAAATTTGCTTATCTCAAATCTCAAATTTGAAATTTGAAATGTTTTCAACTTCGCTTCCCGATTTTTCCCTTCACGGAGGCCGCGATGTGCGTCGCAATCAAGCGGCGCAAAGCAGCCGGACTTGCTCCCCGTTCAGCCGTCAACGCGTTCGGCTTTAGCTCATTCACATTCACGGTCGCGCCGCCTGATTTCGCTCTCGCGTCGCGTCCAAGCTCTGCTGCGAGCGACTGCGCCAGGTCTTCGGTCGCAGCGCGTGCGGTTTGCGGCGAGATGCCCTTCAAGCGAATTTGCAGTCGTTTGATTTTGATGTCGGTCTTGCTCATGTTTGCTGATCCAGATAAGTAATCGCCTGCGCGTAATGTCCGAACTGTTCAGGGCTGACCGAGCGATTCATCTTGTCGCACTCGCGCTTGACCGCGATGAGCACGTCTTTCATCGTTAACTGCCTCGCATCTTTTTCCAACGACTCTTCACTGGCAGCGGATTGCAGGCAGGCGTTGAAAACTATCGAGCGGATATTGCCGCCCGCCATCGGAAACTGCCGCGCCAGAAAATCGAAATCGAGCTGCGAGCTATCGGCTCCTGCGGGCGTGACCTGTTGCCAAATCTGTTTGCGCTGCTCTTCGTCTGGCAACGGAAAGTCGATGATGTAACGCAGGCGGCGCAGGAAAGCCTCGTCCAAATCTTTCTTGCGGTTGGTCGCAAGGATAGCCAAGCCCTTGAATCGCTCCATCCTTTCGAGCAGGTAGCTAATCTCAAGATTCGCGTAGCGGTCGTGCGCGTCGCTCACTTCCGTGCGGCGACCGAAGAGCGAATCGGCCTCGTCGAAAAAGAGAATCATGTCGGACACGTCCGCCGCGTCGAAGATGCGCTTGAGATTTTTCTCCGTCTCGCCGATGTACTTGTTGACCACTTGCGAGAGGTCTATGCGATACATGGGCAGGTTGAGGCGAATCGCCATAATCTCAGCGGCCATCGTCTTGCCCGTGCCGGGCGGGCCTGCGAAGAGCACGGAGATGCCGCTTTCGTTCCACGCCATCGCAGTCCCCCACAGGTAATGAACCTCCGTCAGCGATTGCATGGCGTTGAGCTGTTCTTCAAACTGCAAGAGCTGCTTGTGCGGCAGAATCAATTTTTCATCATAAAAGCGCGGCGTCACTTTGCTCGCCAGCTCGCCGAGGTCTGTTTGCAATTCCGTGCGGCACGCCGCGATAAAATCTTCTTCGGTGAGCTTGCCGGGCAGCGCGCTCAATTCCTGCGCGATGTCGCTGATAGTCTCTTTCTCATAACGAAAGCGGCGCGAGATTTCGTTGATGGTTGCCGCGTGGCCTTTGGCCTTCGCTCCGAGTTTTTGATTCCAGTAACTGACGCGCTCGCTATAAGTCAGCGGCGGAATATTGACTGCCGGAAGCAGTTGCGCGGAAGGAATGCGCGCGAGCTGTTTGCGCTCCGTGACGGCTAGAAAGACGGTCAGCGGAATCGAAGCGAGCGGCAATCTCTCGCTCTGCGCGTGCCGCTCGTCGCCGCCGTCCGGCAATTCGTTTGCGAGCGCGAGGTCTACGCCTCTGAGCCAGCAGAGCGTCGCCAGAGCGTTCAAGTAAGATTCGCTTTCGAGCAGTTTGCCGTCGCCCGTGAACTCGACCACATCTCTTCCGGCGACGCGCGCAATCGCCCGCACGGTATCGCGCCACGCGCCGCCCTTTGCGCCGACGAGCGGCACGATGCGCAGAGCCGACGCCTCTTCCGCGCGTAGCCTGTACGCCAGCAGATGCGCGTCTTCGTTCAATTTCATTTTGTCTTTGCCGGAAATTTTCCACGATGAGAGATTGCCCGGCCAATCGTTTTTGGGAAAGAGCAGTTGAGCAGCGACGGGCGCGGGCGTCGTGAGCGGCTGATCCCAGAGCAACTCGGCGTAATAATTCGCGGCCTGCGCGGCTTGGCGTACGAGGCCAAAGCTGAAGAGCGGATGCGAAGGGTCTGCGAGCGTGAGGACTTGCTCCGGCTCGTCCCAGAGCTTCTGCACCAGCGTCAGGTTCGGATAACTTTTGTTCGGATCGTTGAGGCACGCACAGACGACGCTGCCCATGCTGCTATCGAAGGCGGACATCAGCGTGAGCGCGAGCGTGAAGGCCGACACGTCTTCGAGCTTCAGCTCCTGAATCACCCAGCCGAATGAGCCGCGCGGCGCAGCTTTTTTCTTCGGGCGCGTGTCCGACTCAAGCTGCTCCGTCAGATATTTGGCCGTCACGTCGTTGCGATAAAACTCCTGCTTCTCTCCCCAGAAGCGGCTCAGGTCAAGGGAGACAGACGCCCTGTCCGCGAAGGGCGGCAGAGCGTTCGAGTTTTCGGGCACGGGCAGCCCGCGCTCGCTCCAGAGCCAAGACACCTCGCGCCTGAGCTTCAACGTCGCCTGACGCATCCAGTAGTTAGCCCACTCGTCATCGGCTCGCAAACGCGGCGAGAAGATGACCGGACGGCTCTGCTTTTTCTTTCTAGTCGTCATGGAACCAGATCAACCGCAAAGCTCTTGACGGCCTGCTGCCCGTTGACTTTGATAATCGTCAGGTAACGTCCCTCCGGCACGGCATCGCCAAGCTGCATGACTAATTGCTTTTTGGTTTGCGGCGGCGAGGCCGGGATGGTGAACACGTCGAACATCTTGACCGTGCGCCCGTCACGATAGAGAGCCAGAAAAACATCATCGGCGGCTGTGCCCAAAAGTTCTCCGGTCAGGTTAATCGTCGCGTAAATCATCTTCGGAGGCGGAGGCACGGGCGGAGGCCCCGGCGGCGGTGGCACAACCGAAGTCGGCAGCACGACCTTCGCGGAGGTCAGTGTCGGGACGAGATTTCCGATGAGCATGTTGCTCGACCTGCGCCTGCCCGATGGCAGAGTTTGAATCAGAGAGATCGGCAGACTGCCCGCCGAAATGTTCGAGCCGTTGACGATTGTCGAATCAACTTTGAACTTCAACTGATCGGGCTGCTGCATCGTCACCGGAAGCTCCATCGCGCCCAGCCTGACGGACAAGCCGGACAGGTGCAGGTCTGTCCCGTAGATAGTCACTTCCTCGTCAAGCTCGAAACCGCCCGGAGAGATTTCCGTGAGGCTCGCGCCCATCGTGGGCAGCACGTCAATCGAGGCTCCATCTCCGAAAGCAACGGGCGGCGACTGCGTGTAATCAATCCCGACGAGCAAGGAATAAGCGGGCGGCTCGCTGCTGGCGATCATCACCGGGCGCACCTGAAAAGCGGCTGACAGCCTGTAACTCTCGTTGCTCCCCTGCATCACTTTCGCAAGCAGCTCGACCGGGGCTTCATCAAAAGTGAGCTGCAACTCTTCCGGGTTATCGCTCAAAGCCTGCGCATCGGCAGGAGCCAGCCCGCCGAGCGCGAGCAGGTCCGATTGATAGAGCGCGTTCAAACCCGCGCCGAGCGTTTCATGCGCCTGCGGCGTATCGCTGTCGCCCAAATCGTCAAACGGCGTCAAGAGATATTTGAGCACCAGCCAGAGCGGCATTTTCTGTCCTTCGTCGAGCGCATGATTTTTCAGGAACGGGTCGAATGAGGTCTCGTACAGAAAGAGATTGAGCTGCTGTCCGTTGCCCGCGCCATTCTCAGGTCTTCCGGCAGTCACATTGAGGCCCGTCCGCGTTGCGATGCGCGAGACGAGCGAGTTGGTGATTGCTCCGATAGCTCTGGCTGAATCTGCGAGCGCCATTTGACCTGGACCTCACCTGATGTAATGCCGCGACAATCTGGAAAATTCTCTTGAGCCTTGCGTGCCGCTCTCGGCGCGCGTTTGCGCTTGAGGCGGCGCGGCCAAAGACTGTTGTGATTGCTGCGGCTCTTCGATGACGATGCTGATGCTCCCGATGGAAAGGCTCAGGTCATGCTGTTCGAGCCTCTCTCTCTCTTGTGTCTGCGCGCGGGAAAGCTCGAAAGCCGGGTGTGCGTCAGGCTCTATGAGCGCGACGCGGTGCAACTTTTCATCGAGCGCGGGCGACGGTTCTCCGTGTTCCGCATTCACAACGGAAGCGGCGGGAGCCGCGATCCATTCGTGAATTTCCTTCAAAAATATTTTTTGTAATAGCTCTTTGTCCTTCACGCCGGATTCGAGCAGCGAGGCCGTCTCCGTAAAATGCTCAGGCTCTTGCGTGATGAGCGTCTCGCGCTTTTCGGGAGCAGCGTCCGCGTCACGCGAGGCTGTGCTGTCCGCTTCACTCGCGCCTGTCGAATCGGTCGCAGGCTGAAGAAGCATTTCCGTGCGCTCGTGCCGCGCGGACGTTACGTTAGGCGACGCGCTCCGTTCGATGAAGGCGCGCGTATCTTGAATTTGAATGCGGCCTTCGTTGAGCGACGCATCGAAAGGCGCAGAGCTTTTGAGCCGCGCGCCTTCCGGCTCAAACGCCTCTGCACTAGTCCGGCCAGACTCCTGAGCTGAAAAGATTTTCGCGGCTTGAGATTTGGAGTCGCCAGCACGCGGCACGGCTTCGGCAGCATGATTCTTAAGAGTCGTCGGAGCGTGGATGTCTGTGGCCTGTACGGATGCGTGCGGCGTGTCTTGTGTTTGCGAGTCGGAGACGAAAACTGTTTCCTCACGGTGCAATGGTTTTGGGGCGGAGAGAGAGCGCGTTGATGATTCCGCGCGCGGCTCGATTGTGCCGCCGTGTGCGGCGGATGTGCTCGGCTTGAAGCGAAGCCCCGTCTGCTCTGCCAATCGAAAGAAGTAGCCCTTCATCTCTCTTCATCTCTTGCAATCAACGCGAGGTAATGAGCGCGCCGCCAGTGCGGGACGGCGAAAATTTCCCGCTCGCTCCAATGATAACGAGTCGCCAGTTTGTGAACCGTCGCCAGTAAGTTTGACTGCGCGCGGCGCAACTCGCTCAAAGCCAGCTCTTCCAGATCGAGAAAGCGCGTCGAGAGTTCGCCGCACTCTCCGCACTCCGCGCTGAAATTAAAATTGACGAGCGGGTCGAACTCATCCATCGCCTCATTGATGACTTCGATCCACTCGCGCCTGAACTCGCGCGGCGCGGCGACGGTTGAATCGGCGTCTCTTGAGGCGAGCGTGCGAATCATCGCGCACGCGGCCTCGTCTTCATCCGCGAACGTCGCGCCGAGCCATGACAGTTGATCTCTGCCGAGCGGCTTCCTGAGCTTGAGGCTCAACGCCTCAAGCTCGACCGTGATGCACGTGGCTTCGTCTGCCTCTCTTTGCAGCGACGCGATTTCGTCGAGCGTCAGGTCAAGCTCAAGCTCTTTCGCGCAACTCGCGTCGGCGCATTTGAGCTTGAACTCAAAGCCCGTCCTGCTATCTGAAGCCGCGAGTTTTAATAAGCACTCGATACGCTTGCCGATGGTCAGGTCTAGAAAAAAATCCGGGGTAGGCGCGCCGCCGACGCCCGCCGTGCAATGCTGTAGCAGTTCGGTCACGAGCCGCGTCCGTGGCGATTGATTGAAATCAATCTGCAAATCGCCTTCGGCCACGCCGAAAGGACGCAAGGCCAGCTCGCTCACGCGGTGCATGGCCTTGAGTGAGTCGGGCACAGCGGGAAACGGCAACAGTCTTTCTGAATGATTTGCCAGCCACATCTGACGCACAAGAATTTTCGGAGACCGGCGCGAGCGGAAGTTTTGAAGAAGCTTGAGAGCGATGCTATCTCGACTCTTCGTTCGCGCCGGCTTATTTTTTTTACGCTTTAACCCGCAGCCGGAACTGCATCGGCTTCGTTCGGCTCTTTCGTGTCGGGATCGCGCTCCCAGCCTTCGAGTTCTATCTTGAGCGATTCGATAGCGACGGCGTTGGCGTTGGCATTGAGTTCGGGCACGGCTGTGAACTCGCTGACCCAGCAGTTGTGCAGAAAGTAGCGATAGACGACGTGCCCCTTCTCATTCATCATCGAGAGCGTCAGCTCTTTTTTGTAGTTAGCCAAATCCATCGCCGCATCGCCCGCGTACGGGTGAACCATGTTGGCCCACTTCTCGAACTCCGGGTCGTGCGTCAGGCCGCGTTCGAGCGTGATGGCGTCGTAGGAAGTGCGGCCCGGAGATTTGTGGTCGGTGCTGTTGTCGCCGCCGTCGCGATGCTTGACCACCTCGGTCGTGCGCTTGAGCGCGCTGACTTTGCTGACGCCGAGCACGATCTTGCCGTCCCAACTGACGAGGAACTTAAAGTTCTTGTACGGGTCAACACGTTTCGCGTTTTTGACGAATCCTTTAGCCACTGTGCCTCTCCTCCACTGTAATTAACCGGCCAGATCACCGGCGATTTGCTGAATCTTGATGACGACGAATTCGGCGGGCTTGAGCGGAGCGAAGCCGACTTCGATGTTGACGATGCCGAGATTGCGGTCGTTCTGCGTCGTCGTTTCCCCGTCACACTTGACGTAGAAAGCTTTGTCGGGCGTGCTGCCCTGAAAAGCTCCCTGACGAAAGAGGCTCATCATAAAAGCGTTGAGGTTGAGCCTGATCTTAGCCCACAGCGGCTCGTCGTTCGGCTCGAAGACGACCCACTGCGTGCCGCGATACAAGGACTCTTCCAGAAAGAGCGCGAGCCTGCGTATCGGAATATATTTCCACTCTGAGCCGATGTCGTCGGAGCCGTCGAGCGTGCGTGCGCCCCAGTTGACGATGCCGGTCGGAAACTTGCGCAGGCAATCCACGCCGAGCTTATTGAGCACGCCGTTTTCGAGGTCTGTCAGATTCACTTCGAGGTCCAGGATGCCGCGCAGGTCTGCCTCTGTTCCGGCAGGAGCTTTCCATACGCCGCGCTGCGAATCAGTGCGCGCCATCAGCCCCGCGATAATCCCTGAAGGGCCGATAACCTTTCTCAAGCCCGCGTCGCTGTACACGACCTTCGGATAGAAGACCGCCGAGTGATCTTTAATCACCAATTGGCGAAAAGCGTTGACAGCGGAAGCGTCTGCTGCCGGACGATCAACGGCAGTCCAGCTATTAGGCGCGTCCAGAATCAGAAACGCGCGCTTCTGATTGCAATAGATACTCGCCGGACCGACCAGTTGCAGGTACTTCGCCTCGTCTATCTCTCTGTCGCCGGGCAAGACCATCAAGTTAAAGAGATCAACTTTGTCGAGCGCGTAAAAGCCGGTGTGCTCAAGCGAGCTGCCCGTGTAATCCGCGACCATCAGCGGCGTGTTGTCATCATCGCGCCCGATCTGCCCCGCGCCGACTTGAAACGCGCCCGTGCCAGTGTTCCCCAGAGAATACTGTTTGACGTTGCTCGTAAATGAGCCGGCGATGTTTGTGCCGCCGCCGCCCGTGTTGCCCGTCGTAAAGGTGATGGCCGAATTGATCGTCCCGGACTTTGGAATCAAAGCCAGATGATAGCCCCAGACTTCGGCGCGGGCAGGCATCCCCGGCGTCTCGTTGATGGCTTTGGCTAAGAGAGAAAGCTTTTCACGCACTCCATCGCTATGATTGCTGACGGCTGAGGCCAGCGCGTCCTTGTACCAGAGATCTGCGGCGGCGGTAGTGGTCAAAACATTTGTGCCCGAAGCGTCCAGATCAACCACGTTCGGCGGCGGGGCGGAGGTGAAAACCAATTCATTGAAAGCGTCCTGCTTCAAAATCGCGAGCGTATTGATCGGGTCGCTATAGAAAGTCGCGGTCGGAACGGGTCTGTGATTGCTGTAACGGGTCACTTCGATTCCGCCCTGATCCAGTCCCAACATTAACGGCCCGGCCAGATCGTTGGAGTTCGAGCGGCGGATTCTGACGCTCAACTGATTCGTCCCGGCATCATCCGATTTGATACGCAACACACTCGTGCCTGCAACAACCGGCTCCCAACTGCAAAATATGGAGACGCCGGGCGGCAGTTGCGCTTTAATTTTGCCAGTCAGCTTGGCCGCAATCAGCAGCAACGTGTTATCGCCCGTGACAAACTTCGTCGTATCCGCCTGTAAGTCTATCGGCGTGTACGGCCCGTCGTTGACGCTAATCTCAAAACGGCTCGCCGGAACCGCTCCCGGCGCGCTGGGATAAATAAGGTCGTTCAGCGCGGTGCGAAAATTACCGAGATTCGAGGTATCGAAGGGCCTGCGCCCTTCGCTGTATCCCTCCACGAGAGCCGATTCGATATTGAAAGCCCCGGGTAAAGCAAGGTCTATCAGCTTTGAGCTTTGCGTGACGAAGGTCGGCGCAAAGCGCGGCGACTTTGGATTCATCGAAAGATTGAGGAAAGATTCGGACGAGACGACGACTCCGTTGTCTTCGTAGATGGCTCTCAAGTTGAAAGACTCTTCCGGGTTGGTCGTATTGTAATCAACTTCGAGATGAATGCTGTTGCCCCAAGTTCCGGCGTCCTTCGCGGTCGCGATGAGCACCGCCGTCGCGTCGGCCAGATGGCGCAAAGTGAGATTGGCTTTCTGTGCTTTGTGAGCTATCCGAACGACGTAACAATCCGTGCCGCCGTTATCGAAAAACTGTTTGACGCTTTGCGCCAGATCGCTGTCTGGATGCGGCCCGGCAAACTCTCTGAGGAAATCGGCGTAGCTCAGACACCTGACGGCTTTGTTGATCGGCCCCTTCGCCGTCCGGCCAAAAAATGCGGCGATAGAGGTGGCGACTCCGGTGATGGTTCTGACGCCGCTGGAAACTTCTTGAACGTACACGCCGGGATAGCTGACTTGAACAGGCATATTTTTCCTCCGTTAAATCGCCATGAGCGGCGAACGGTTTTTGAGATTAGATAGTCTTCTTTAAGTGCGAGCCTTTGGATTTGTCATCATGCGAAGCGGTCTGTAGCGGTCTAATCACTATCGCTTCCAAGCATTTCACGAATCGCTTTCGCCCTGCGGCGGTTGGCGCGGTAATGCACGCGCCCGTCTGCGGCCTTGACCTCGACCAGTAAGTTTCGCGCGGTCAAATCCGCTAAAACTTTATTCACCTCTTCCGTCTGATGAATGATGCGCTGCTCAAGCAGCCACCATTCGACGATACCCTCAAGCGTGTCTTGCGCGCCGGTATGCTCTGTCAGGTAAGAAAGCACCTGCCGTGTAATTAAGGGGCGATCAACTTCGCACATACGGTTCTATGCACCAGACCTCTTGAATCGTTTTTCAGATAAGCAACTCAAAGGCCGCGCGAATTCGCCCGCTCCACGCACGGCGCGGAGCTTGAGGTCGGTCATATTTGTCTGTGCGGGAAGGTTCGAGAAATGAAGTGCGGCTATTTTAGCGGCTCAAAAACGTAGGACATTTTTATCCTCGGAGGATATTAAAATGTCCTACTTACAAAAAGCGATTTCTAACAGGCAAGATTCAAAGTTCAGAGTTACGGCTTCAGCCCTGATGCTTTGGCATTCGCGCCTGAAGGCGCATCTCTGAACCCACTGCAACTTGAATCACAGAGGACTAACCTCGCTTCTTATCCGGCCTCGCGATAAAACCGCGACTCTCAGGAGGTTTCTTAGCAGCAGAAGAAAATTCCTGTTCCTTACGATTATCCGACCGCTCAGCGATATCCTTCTTGATAGCTTCCTTCAATCGTTTTTTAGCGCGTTTATTCATATGTTGATTATACCGCAGAAAACTAAACGGCGGAAAATCTGAACAGGTTAGCGTCTATGCGATGTTTGCGAATCAGTTGAAAGAAGGCGCGCCGGTTTTTGTGTGCGGCCTCTGCGGCGCGGCTGATGTTGCCGCGATGCAGCAGCAGAAGCTTCTGTATATAACTCTTCTCGAATTCGGCGACGATCTTGGCTTTGGCCTTTTGGAACGGCTCGTCCGTAATCGCGCTGGTGGCATCCGGCAGAGAGATGTCCGCTTCGCTGAGCTGGTCAGAGGCGGCAAGCATCACTGCCAGCTCGATTGTGTGTTCAAGCTCTCTGATGTTTCCCGGCCAATCGTAAAAGACGAGCTTGTGCAGGGCTGCGGGCGAAATGTCCGTGACGGGTTTATCAACCTGCATCGCGTACTGCGCCAGAAAATGGCGCGCCAGCAAAGGGATGTCTTCATAACGCTCGCGCAAAGGCGGCAGGGCAATCGGGATGACGTTTAAACGATAGTAGAGGTCGCGGCGCAGCTTTCCCTGCCTCAAGGCTTCCGCCGGGTCTAGGTTGGAAGCAGCCAGAAAGCGCGCGTCGGTCGAACGCGCTTTGGTCGAGCCGAGCGGGCGATACTCTTTCTCTTGCAGGAACCGCAGGAGCTTGGTCTGCGCCAGCAAGGGCAGGCAGTCTATCTCATCCAGGAAGAGCGTGCCGCCTTCTGCTTCGTGAATCATGCCGTGCCGCGCGGTCAAAGCTCCTGTGAACGCGCCGCGCTCGTGTCCGAACAGCTCATTCTCGACCAGCTCGGTCGGAATCGCGCCGCAGTTGACGGGCACGAACGGGCCGCGCATACGCGCGCTCAGATAATGTATGGCGCGGGCGCACATTTCCTTGCCAGTGCCGGTCTCGCCTGAGATAAAAACTCCCGCGTCGCAGCGCGCGGCCAGAGGGATTTTTCCCGTCGCCGCCAGAAAAGTTTCTGACTCTCCGATAAGTCTTTTTAATCCGATCTTCTCTTTGAGAGTCTGCGTCAGGCTCTCGCGCCAACGCCCCTTTTCGAGCAGTCGCCAGAGGCGCGGCAGAGTATTGGTCGCGGTCAGCGGCGGAACCAGAAAATCGCAGGCTCCGAGTTGCAGCAGCTCCATCACTTCGCCCGGCTCGATTGCTTCCGCGACGATGATGGTGGTCGCTTGCAGAAAGCAGGCTCCGACGGCGCGCAGGTAATTTTGAGCCTGTGGCAAATCTTCCGAATCCAGAATCAAAGCGATCAGAGCGGGCGCAAAGCTCGCGGCGAGATGCGTCAGGCGGGCGATAAAATCTTCCTGCGCGACACGTTCGAGTGATTCATGTTTGACTTGATGACCTGCGAAACCGGAGGCAAGGATTTTTCCCAGCTCATCTCCCAGACAGTTTGACGGACAGAGGTTTAGCAGCAGTACGTTTGAGTGTGTCATAAATCCAGTCCTCCCCGAGTGGAGGTTGTGAGACCTATCAATTCAAGACCGGCAGAGAAAGCGCGGCCTTGAAAATGAGGTGATTTATTTGAGAACTGTTAAGCGATGCTCATGCCATAAGTGAAAAGCAAACAGCGAGGGTTCCAGTCGTCGGGGCAGTTAAACCGGTCTAGAATAAGAGTTGGCCGGCAGCTTCTTTTTATCAACCGTATTGTAGAAAGACGTGACGCGCCCCGCACTTGCGACGCGATCTGCGATGAGATGCAAGGAAGCTTCTCGCAGAAGGCTTCGCACACCCACGTGGTGCAAGCGGTCTCGCCGGAAAGAATTCCCGAGGGTTCGTAAAGACGGCGCATACTATAAAACTTTCCCCCTTCATAAATCCAGCTTTTTTCGACAGCGGGGCTATAGTGTGTGTATGCTTCGCTCAGTTCTTTAAAGGCGAGAAAATTAAATTTATCGAGCAGTAAGTTTTTTTCAAGCCAGAACCGCCTGCGGTCGTGGGCTGGTGTTTGGCCTGAGCAGAAGAACCCGCCCGCTACCGCAGGCGGTTCTGACACAACGCGGAGCAAAATATGGCAGACAACAACAGGCCGCTTTTCATTCCGGTCATTCTGGGGACGGCGCGAAAGGGGCGCATGAGCGAGAACGTCGCCAACTTTGTCTTTGAAGAAGTGAAAAAGCGCGAGGGCGTCGAGACGGAGTTGATTGATATACGCAAGCTTTCGTTCCTGACGATGGATGATGAAGGCGAAGCTATCAAGGATGCTGGATTTTCCGCGACGGTGAATCGAGCGGACGCTCTACTGCTCGTCGTGCCGGAATACAACCACGGTTATCCCGGCTTGCTCAAGCACGTGCTTGATACGAACCTGAAGGAATATGTACACAAGGCAGTGGGCATATGCGGCGTCTCGGCTGGCGGCTTTGGCGGCACGCGCATGGTGCAGAACCTCCTGCCCGTCTTGAGAGAGTTGGGGCTGGTGACGATCTTCTGGGACGGAAATTTCTCGAACTCGTACAAGCTGTTTGACGAGGGCGGCAAGCTGCTCGACGAAGCTTACGTCAAGCGCATCGACCAGTTTCTCAAAGAATTAATCTGGATGGCAAAGACGCTCAGGTACGGACGCGAGAACATCAGTTTATAAAATGCTTTTAATGGAGACCCAATATGGAGAACAAAATGATCTGCCCCGATTGCGGCGTTGAGATGAATCATCACGCGAATAAGATTGATTACGCAGCGGATGAAGAGACGGCGCGTGACGAGACCTTCGGCGGCACGTTGCAGGAGGCGCACTGTTGCCCTGAGTGCGGGCAGACCGCCACGCGAGAGGCTGCGGCGGATTGATGGAAGGAAAATTTTGAAGTGACTAACGAAGAGAAGCGACTCGAAGAGTCGCGCAGCCAGAGCGCGCACTGGAAACGTTGGGGGCCGTATCTGGCGGAGCGCGCGTGGGGCACTGTGCGCGAAGATTACTCGGCGGACGGCGCGGCGTGGGATTACCTGCCGCACGATCAGGCGCGCTCAAAGGCTTATCGCTGGAATGAGGACGGGCTGGGCGGCATCTGTGACAGGCATCAGTACGTCTGCTTTGCACTCGCTTTGTGGAACGGGCGCGATCCGATTTTGAAGGAACGGCTTTACGGCCTGACGGGCAGCGAGGGCAATCACGGCGAGGATGTCAAAGAGTGCTACTTTTATCTAGACTCGACGCCGACGCATTCGTACATGAAGTTTTTGTACAAGTACCCGCAGGGCGAATTTCCTTACGAGCGTTTGATACGAGAGAACCGGAGCCGCGACAAGAGCGAGCCGGAGTACGAGCTGTTGGACACGGGTCTCTTTGACGAAGATCGTTATTTCGATGTCTTCATCGAATATGCCAAAGCGGATGTCGAGGACATCCTGATTAAAATCAGCGTGACCAATCACGGCCCCGACGCAGCCGAACTGCGCCTGCTCCCGTCGCTCTGGTTTCGCAACACGTGGTCATGGGACGGCAAGACGCCGCGCCCCCGGCTTCATCAGGTTGACGACAAAGCGAAAGCTTCAAAGCGTAAAGAGTCCGGGAGCGTGTCAGTGATAGAAGTCGAGCACGATTACTACAAAACGCGCTGGCTCTATTGCGAGAACGCGCCGGAGCTTCTCTTTACGGAGAACGATACGAACACGCAGAAGCTCTACGGCGCGCAGAATGCCTCGCCTTATGTCAAAGACGGCATCAACGATTACATCGTGCATGGCAAAACCGAAGCTGTTAATCCTGAGCGCACGGGGACGAAGGCCGCCGCGAATTACGTTTTAAATATCGGCGCGGGAGAGACCGCGACGATTCGTTTGAGGCTGACGGACAAGACCGCGACCGCTCTGAAAGGCAACGTGTTCGGCGAGGGCTTTGAAAATGTTTTCATCGAACGACAGCGCGAGGCCGATGAGTTTTACGCGACTATAATTCCGCAAGACGTTTCGACGGACACGCAGAACGTGATGCGGCAATCGCTGGCGGGGCTTTTATGGTCAAAGCAGTTCTATCATTACGTCGTCAAAGATTGGCTTGAAGGCGACCCGGCTCAACCGCCTCCGCCGAAAGAGCGTTGGAGCGGTCGCAATAATGAATGGGGACATCTTTATAACGCGGATGTCATCTCGATGCCGGACAAGTGGGAGTATCCGTGGTACGCGGCGTGGGACTTGGCTTTTCACTGCATCCCGCTCTCGCTGGTTGATTCGGACTTCGCCAAACAGCAACTCGTCCTCATGCTGCGCGAGTGGTACATGCATCCGAGCGGGCAGATTCCGGCTTACGAGTGGGCTTTCGGAGATGTCAATCCGCCGGTTCACGCGTGGGCGGCTCTGCGCGTCTACAGAATCGAGAAGAAGCGGCGCGGCTTGGGCGATCAAGCATTTTTAGAGCGCGTCTTTCATAAACTGCTCCTGAACTTTACATGGTGGGTCAATCGCAAAGACGCCGAGGGCAACAACATTTTCGAGGGAGGCTTTCTCGGCCTCGACAACATAGGCGTCTTCGACCGTAGCGCGCCGCTTCCGACTGGCGGCTACATGGAGCAATCGGACGGCACGAGCTGGATGGCTATGTACACGTTGAACCTGCTTGAGATCGCGCTTGAACTCGCCAGCGATGATCCCGTCTATGAGGATGTGGCGAGCAAGTTCTGGGAACACTTTCTGCACATCGCGCACGCGATGAATAATCTGGGGCACAACAACATAGAGCTGTGGAACGAAGAGGACGGCTTCTATTACGACGTGCTGCACCAGCCGGACGGCACACACTTTCCCATCAAAGTGCGTTCGATGGTCGGGCTGATTCCGCTCTTCGCGGTCGGGACGCTTGAGCCGGAGGTTGTTGGAAAGTTAAAAGGCTTCGAGCGTCGTCTGGAGTGGTTCGTCAAAAACCGTCCAGACCTGACGGGCGATGTCATGTGCATCATCACGCCCGGACGACAGGAGCGTCGCCTGCTCGCCATCATGGATCAGGACAAGCTGCGCCGCGTGCTCAAAGTGATGCTTGACGAGCAAGAGTTTTTCTCGCCTTACGGCATCCGCGCCCTCTCGCGTTTTCACAAAGAACAGCCATACAAGTTGCAGCTCAACGGCACGTTGTATCGCGTTGATTACGAGCCTGCTGAATCGAGCACGGGACTCTTCGGCGGCAACTCGAACTGGCGCGGCCCCGTCTGGTTTCCCGTCAACTATCTGATTATCGAATCGCTGCAAAAGTTTCATTACTACTTCGGCGACGATTACAAGGTCGAGTGCCCGACAGGCTCAGGCCGGATGCTGAACCTCTGGGAAGTGGCAGCGGAAATCTCGCGCCGCCTCTCGCATATCTTCCTGCGAGACGAAGCCGAGCGCAGACCCGTCTTCGGCGGCTCCGAAAAATTCCAGACCGACCCGCACTGGAAAGACTACGTGCTCTTTTACGAATATTTTCACGGCGACAACGGCGCGGGGCTGGGCGCGAGCCACCAGACGGGCTGGACGGGTTTGGTCGCCAAACTGATTCAACAGAGCGGCGAGTAAAACGGAAAAGACGTTCTTAGGTCTTTCTTAGGTCTTTGTACTTTGGTCTTTGATGTCTTTGTGACATTATTCTATAAATATCAAGAGTCGGTTTGATTACACATGCAAAGACCAAAGGCCAAAGACCATTTTTTTAACGAGGGGTGAAAATGAAAGCCATCGCAGTATTTCCCGGAAAGCCGGACAGTGTGCATCTGGCGGAGATGCAGCAACCACAGGTCAGTGATATCGCGGACGGGCGCGGCGTGCTGGTCAAAGTCCTGCGCGTCGGCGTTGACGGCACGGACAAAGAGATCAATGCGGCAGAGTACGGGGCTGCGCCAACGGGCTACGATTTTCTGGTCATCGGCCATGAGAGTTTCGGGCAGGTCGAAGCGGTCGGCGAGAATGTCAAAGAGGTCAAGCCCGGTGATTACGTGGTCGCGACCGTGCGCCGACCGGGGCACAGCATTTATGATCTCATCGGCACGAACGACATGACGACCGATGACACTTATTATGAGCGCGGCATCAATCTGCTCCACGGCTATCTGGCGGAATATTATGTGGACAACGCGGACTTCATCGTCAAGATTCCGCAGAAGCTCAAAGATGTCGGCGTGCTGCTTGAGCCGATGACCGTGGTGCAGAAAGGCATCACGCAGGCTTACGAGATTCAGCGTCGCCTGCGCGTGTGGCATCCAAAGCGCGCGGCTGTGATGGGCGCGGGCACTATCGGCCTGCTCGCCACACTGGTCTTGCGCCTGCGCGGTCTGGAAGTGGTCACTTTCGGAAAGACGCCGAAGCCATATCTCAATTCCGAGTTGATCGAAGCCATCGGCGCGACCTATGAGACGACGACCGACACGCCCGTCATCGAAGGCGCGAAAAAGTACGGGCCGTTCGATCTGATGTTCGAGGCGACTGGCTATTCGCCGCTCGCTTTTGAAAGCATGCAGGCTCTGGGCAAGAACGGCGTGCTCGTTTTGTCGAGCGTCACGGGCGGCGACCGCAAAGTCGAAGTCCCGGCAGACAGGATTAACCTCAGCTTCGTGCTCGGCAACAAGGTGATGGTCGGAACCGTCAACGCCAATCGAGAATATTTCGAGGCGGGCGTCAAAGATATGGCGCAGGCGGAGGCCGAATATCCCGGCTGGCTCACGCGTCTCCTGACACATCCCGTCAAGGGACTCGAAAATTATCAACAGCTCTTCGAGTATCTGACGAACGCCAAAGATTCTATTAAGGTTTACTGCGAAGTGGCAGGATAAGTTCAAGGTTCCAAGTTCCAGGTTCAAGGTTGAAGACAGATGACATGTCTTAACTTGGAGCCTTGAACCCCGAACCTGAAACCTCTATAAAAGGGTTATGCTCAAGATGAAACGTTTGCTCTTAATTTTTATTGCTATCGCAGCTTCAGCTATTTTCATTTACGCTTTTGCCAGAGGAACGCGCGTGCCTGTGAACAGCGGCGCGTCTCTTCCGACGGATATGACAGCAAGCACGGATGGAGGTGTTGACGTGGAAAACGGGCGCGATGTTTTTATCAGCGCGCGACACGCGCGGCGCGCTCCTGAATTGGCGGAGGGCAACTGGATTAACTCCGACGCGCTCTCCATAGAGAAGCTGCGCGGGCGCGTCATCCTCGTGGATTTCTGGACGTTCGGCTGCTACAACTGCCGCAACACTCTGCCGTCTCTCAAGCGTTGGGACGACGCTTATCGCCAGCAGGGTCTGACGGTCATCGGCGTGCATTCGCCCGAGTTCGACCGCGAGAAAGTTCTCGCCAACGTGCAGCGCGAGGTGCGCTCTCTCGGCATCAATTATCCGGTCGTGACCGACAACGATTACAACTCCTGGCGCGCTTTTAATGTCGAAGCGTGGCCGACCGTCGTGCTTTTGGACAAGCAGGGACGCGTCCGCTGGACGCACATCGGCGAAGGGATGTACGACGAGACCGAGAACGCGATCAAAAACCTTCTCGCAGAAGAAGCGAAATAGACTGCGAGCGAGAAAATTTCGGGCAAGCGGAAAGGAACCAGCGATGACTGATAAGATTGTGAAGTCGGAAGAAGAGTGGCGGAAAGAACTCACGCCCGAGCAATATCACGTGACCAGAGAAAAGGGCACCGAGCGTCCCTTCACGGGCGCGTATTGGGACAACCACGAAGAAGGAATTTACTATTGCGTGGCCTGCGGCGAGGCTCTCTTCGGCTCGGACACGAAGTACGAATCAGGCTCCGGCTGGCCCAGCTTTTATACGCCGCTTTCACCGGAGAGCGTCGAGACAGAGACGGATGACAGCCTCGGCGTCAGAAGAACTGAGGTCAAGTGTCACAGGTGCGACGCACATCTCGGACACGTCTTCGAGGATGGCCCCAAGCCGACCGGCCTGCGCTACTGCATGAACTCGGCTGCTCTCAAATTCGAGAAGCAAGAGTCGGATGATGACAAGTGACGGCTTCAGATAGGCGTTCACACAATTCAATCACATTCAATCTGCGGCTCGAATGAGGCGACATGAAAGCTATGCTATCGCGCCGTCGGCTCATAGGACTTGTCAGATTCCCCCTCCGCCCTGCTTTCATATGAGCTACAGTTTGTTACCGAAGGAATACGTCGGTCAGATATATGAGCAAGATGATGAAGACAAATAGATCGGAAAGCATCGCAATGTTCTCAAGCTGATTCCTGTCTTTCGCCGTCAAATGCCTGATGCCTGCAAAGCCATAGAACAAACCGCCGGCGATTGCGGCAGGCATCACCCAATCACTGCGAAAAATGACGCTCAGTCCCAAGACGCCCATTGACAGATTCGCAAATCTCAACTCTCGAACAATCACTAACAGCTCTTTGGACTTGATGCCGAAAATCTGTTCGGCGGTGAATTGAGGCGTGATGGACTGGCGCAAACCGACCAGGAAAAGCCTCGCCCCGACCGCCAAAAAAACAAACCACTTCCCGATCAAAAACGCGAGTTCCGCATTACTCTTGAAGATAAGCAAATCCGTGAGGATGGAAGCTGCCGGAAGGATGAGCATCAGCAAGATAATGATCAGGAAACACATGCCCTGTCCCTCGTGATTTATCCCGTGAATACAAACATATGCTGCCGCCCAACGCTCGAATTACCCGGGCACGCACGCAACGCCATTACGAACAACTTCTCGATGAGAGCCGCGCTATTCGCGCTCCGGTTGAATGAGTTGTTAGGTCGCCCGTAAAGTATAATTACAAACCCGCAATTGAGTGAACTGTCAATAGGAGATTCACTATTGAAGTGCGCGCGGTTAAAAGCGCAAAGACTACGACCATGTAACCATCACTACACGAAAACCAAGGTAATTGTGGCGGTTATTCGGCACTTCCATGTAGCGGTCTGCCGAGCGGCTACCGTAAGCGGGGTCGAGCCAGAGGGTATCAGTTAATTTGTGTAAATGACCGCAGCCATCGCTCCGCTCGGCTGCCCCGGCGCAGAAGGTAACAGGAAGCCTGTCAAAGTTTTAGCCTTCTTGGAACGTCGGTTGGTTGGGCTGGTCAAAAAATCCATTTACACAAAATTTCTGACACCTCCTCGAGCCACGCACCACCACGCAGAATCCGTCTTATATCTTCTCCTCTTTCCCATGCGGTTCCGTCTGTCGGCACTCCATCATAGTTAACGTGATACATATCCTGACACCACTCCCATACGTTCCCATGCATGTCGTATAACCCAAACCTGTTTGCTACGTCTAAACTCCCGACTGGTATTGTTCGTCCTCGGGATTTTTCCTTTGGTGCTCCGCCATATGGATTACCATTGTAATTGACCAAATCCGCTGTGATTGTTTCGCCAAACGCAAACGGCGTAGTTGTTCCCGCTCGACACGCATACTCCCACTCCGCCTCACTCGGCAAACGGTACTCGCGTCCAGTGTTCTGTGATAATCTTTTGCAGAACTCTACCGCGTCGCTCCAGGATACATTCTCCACAGGCAAGTTACTGCCTTTGAAGTTTGAGGGATTGTTTCCCATTACAGCCTGCCATTGTGCTTGCGTAACTTCGTCTTTGCCTATATAAAACGTTGGCACTGTCACCTGATGCTGCGGCCCTTCATCTCCTTCTCGACGCACTTCGGAAGGAGGTGACCCCATGAGAAAAGTCCCCCCAGTTATTTCAATCATTTCTAACACCACACCGCCGCTGAGGTCTTCAGTGTAATACCGCGCCTGTCCCTTGCGGCGACTTGTTGTATTGCCATTAAAATCTAGAGTCACCGTATCGAATTGATAGGAATTCAGCGATGGTGTCGCACTACGGCCAGAAGCTCCGTGAGTACCTTCTGGCTTGCTAGTAGTCGCTCCGCGATTACTTTCCGATTGGTTAACTGCTGTATTTTCATTGCCTGGCCATACGCCTGGATTCGTCGCAATAGCCAGTCCCACTATCATCACGAGGACAACCGCAAAGAGACCCATCCAAATCCCGCCTCTTCGCCGTTGCGCTGGCTGACTCGCTATGCCCTGCGGCGGTGTCTGTTCATGTGGGGCAGGAACTCTGGTGGCTTGAGCAAGTGGCGGAGTGACGTGCTGAGTTTCCGATGATGTAGGCAGCCGATACGCATCGGCCTTCATCGCGGGACTCGCCACCGTTGGCGGCAGTTGACGCGCAATAAACAATGCCTTTCGCATCTCATCGGCGCTAACTGGACGCTGATTCCGTCCTATCGCCATTGCTCTATTCAAAACAACAGCTACTTCAGCCGATACTTGCGGATTTACCTTATGAGCAGAGCGCAACGGATCGGGTTGTCCATCCGTCGTTGCCGTTAGGCGAGTTAAAACATCAGGCGGTACAATGCCTGTCATTAAATGGTATAGAGTGGCGGCAAGCGAATATAAGTCGCTACGTGGATCAGTGCCAGTACCTTGAATCTGCTCTAGGGGAGCATAATTAGGTGTATAACCGAAAATGCTGCCTGATGCTGTGACACGCGATATTTGTCCAGCAAATCCTTTAGCAAGCCCGAAGTCAAGCAAGATGATTTGACCTGTATTCGATAATTTTAAGTTTTGAGGCTTGATGTCACGGTGAATGATTGGCGGCTCTTGGTTGTGCAGATAGTTTAAAGCATCCAGCAACTGGTCAGCCCATTCCAAAACCTTATCTAAGGAAAACGCACGGTCATTGCTTTGAAGCATCTTCCACAAATCTTCGCCAGCAATGAAATCCATCACAAGGAACTGACCATCACCTTCCGTAAAATGGTCAATCACTCTTGTCATCGCAGGGTGGCGCAATCTAGCAAGTAGGCGTGCTTCTCGCTCAAACTGTTTGCTTAATCTTTCATCAGTGAAGTGGGATTCTTTTAGAGCTACGGTAGTATCAAGCCGCTCGTCTCTGGCTTCGTAAACAGTGCCCATACCTCCCTGACCAAGTTGATGAATGATGCGGTAGCGATTTTGTAGAATGGTATTAGGAGCAAGCATAGGAACGAGTTTGAGTTTATGCTTAAAACGTCCGCATATTATCCAAGCTTATTACTTTTCGCAAGCCAAGCGATCTAACTACTATTAGACTTACGAGTGCTGGTCTAATCATTCTTAAAAGCGACTTTTACAGCCATCCGGAACAAAACACAATCCTTATCTTGCGGCATGGTAGAACTCCCTGAAAAATCTTTTAGCGCGGGAGAGGCGCGGCTGCTTAAAAAGAGAAAGGGACTGAGAATCGGGTCTCGATTCTCAGTCCCTTCCGTTTGGAGTTAGAGCTATCTCGTCTCTGCTTTAAGGAACATAAGCGGCGGGAGTGGGAAGGTCGCCGTTTGTGCCCCAGTGTTCGCTGCTCTGTGCGTTCGTCAGGCTGCGAAGGATTCGCCATGTGCCGTCCGCCCCCTGCCATATACCGCGATCAATCTTTCCATCGCCGTCGTAATCACCCGGCGTGAGTTGGTCGGCGGCTGTGCCGTGAGACTGCGCGCTCGTGCTGCCGTCAGTGGTCAGTTTGACATACCACATGCCGCTGTCCGGTCTGAAGACCGCCAGATCGCTCTTGCCGTCGCCGTCGTAGTCGCCGGCCACAGGACGGTCTGTTGCAACGCCCCAGTTATCTGCACGGTACGCGCCGTCGCTGCTCTTGATGATGTACCACGCCGCGTTCGATGGACGGAAGACAGCGATGTCAGCCTTGCCGTCGCCGTCGTAATCCGCAGCGACAGGCTTGTCGCCGGGCGCGCCCCAGTTGACAGTCCTCGTCTGGCTCGTGCGGCTCTCCGTGATGTACCACGTTCCGGTCGAAGCGCGCCAGACTGCTACATCAGTCTTGCCGTCGCCGTCGAAGTCAGCCGGAGCCACCACATCATCCGAGACGCCCCACTGCACTGCTCGCAATGAGTTAGTCGTCGATTGATAGATATACCAACTGCCGTTCGACGGACGGAAGACAGCGATGTCAGTCTTGCCGTCGCCGTCGTAATCAGCCGGGACGATTCTATCCGTTCCAAGTCCCCACTGTTCCGCACGCATCGCGCCCGTGGAGCTTTGCATGATGTACCACGTCGCATCCGACGGGCGGAATACTGAGAGGTCTGTCTTGCCGTCGCCGTCGAAGTCGTTGACGACTCTGCGCGTCTGCGTCCCATCGGGCGCGGCTACGAAGTCCATGTTATTGACCACGCCTGTGTGACTGAACGCCCTGCTCGCAGGGTTAAAGCCGTAACCGTTGCGTGCCGGAGTGACGACGAATTCTCTGCCCGTGGCAATGTCAACGAACTGATAGAGGCCGTTGGCATCAGTCGTCACAGTCGCAGTCGCGCTCGTGACGGTATCTAAAAGCATCAGGCTCACGCCAGCGAGCGGCTGTCCGTTGTTAGTCAAGACATGCCCGCTGATATTCGCCGTCCCGGAAGTCGGCGCCAGCGGCTCGCCCAGCGTCCAGTCTGAAAAGTCCGTCACGCCGTTGATGGTCGCAGTGTTCGCGCCGGTGTCCACGGTCGCGGCAGGCGGCGGAAAGGTTGTGGCTGCGCCGCCGGTGATTCTAAACAGACGATAATTCGCTTCGTTGCCCGCGATGTCCGTCGGGTCTAGATATTTGAAAACGAGATTGGTCGTCAGGTTTCCGATCTCCGTCAACGTCCAGTAGCGTTGCAGGGTATTGGAAGGGTTGAGCGGCGGCGTCGCAGGAGCAACGCCTTGATTCGGTTTGACTGTGAGGCTCGACGGATTTGTGCCGAGCGCGGTGATGTTCGTGTCAACCGGTGAGTAGCCGTTTGCTGTTCCGACCGGATAGGTGAAGGGGCTTGGGCTGCAAAAATCCTTCCTTAGACTGCCGATGACGTAGCTGCTCGAAGAAGCTCCGGCAATCGAAGCGTTGCAACTGATGGTCAGAGTATTTGCCCCGGTATTAATCTTGTCTGCGAGCGTGAGCGCGCCTCTGATCGTAGCATCGCCGGTTAGACTCGCGCCGCCCGCTCCCACGCTGACGTTATCGAAAGCGCCTGCCGAAAGCGATGCGCCGCTTCCGCAAGTCCTGTCAATACTGAATTCGTCCGCGCCGATGTCGGGCGTAGAGGCTTGTCGCACATCAACTCCGTCGAATTCCGTGGTCATGCCGGTGATGGGAGTTCCCTTGTTATCAACTAACGCGACTGCTGCCGTGAGCGGGTCGCAGGCAGAGCTTGCTCCGACCTTGATATTGAGCACGCCGATAGCAGGATTGACGAAGAGGTCTGTCACGTTGACGCTCGAAGCGTTCAAGCCGGTCGAGTTTGCGTCTCTGGCGGGCGGCCCGCCTTTCCATGTCGCCCACGAGACCGCTGTGCCGAAAGAGGAGGTGCCGTAGTCCATGAAATTGCCAGCGGTCGCTCCCCTACCGGCGAAGAGATTATAATTGGAGACGAATGTTCCCGCGTTAGCAGATTGATCGCCGCCCGCGAAGTGATTGCCTGTGCCGCCCGTGCGGTTGTTGAAGGCTATGTTATTGCGGCTGGCGTGCGTGGACTGTGAAGAGAATGAACGCATCAAAGCCCACGTCGGCTGCGTGCCCGAAGCGGTTCCGCCGATCAACACGGAATTATAATAAGCGTTAAAAGTGTTGCCGCTGTACCCTGCGTCACTGATGCCGTAAATCTGCTGGTTGGTGGTGAAGTCCGGAATGATCGTCACCATGTTGTTGATGATGGTCACTGAAGCGGGAACGCTGTTGAGACCCGTAAAAGAGATGCCCGTCATCGTGCTTGAGTTACCGCTCGTGCTCGAAAATCCGTAAATGCGATTCTGCGAGACTGTGGTCGAGCGCGCATCCTGCAACACCATGCCCGTCGCGCTGCCGCCCGTGTCCAGGTCGCGAATCGTGTTCTGGCTGATCGTGTTCGTGCCCTGACTGGCGAAATAAATTCCAGTCATATTCATGAAGAAGCGGGGCGCGGATTGATAGAGCGTGTTGCCGTTGATAGTCGTGTTCTCGTTGCCAATCGGATCGAAATGTATTCCCTCAAGGCTGAAGTTGAGCAACTGATTGTTGAGCACCTGTGTGCCGGAATTGAGCGCGCTCGCAGTCCCTTGCTGGTAGATGAGAATACCCGGCATCCCGCCAGACGAGTCGCGTATCACCGAATTCTGTATCACGTTGTTGTCGTTTCCGGTCGTCGTCCCCGCGCCGATAGTGATAACGCCGGAGCTGTTATTGCCCGACGCCCCGGCCACGGTCGAGTTCGTGATGACGTTGTTCGACGCATCGTTGATGAAGCGAATGGCCGCGCCGCCTGTGGCTGTGTTGGAGACGTTGACGCCGTTGAAGGTAACGAGGTCTGCGCCGTTCAGGTTGATCAGCCCGCTACCATTGCTTCCCGTCTGCGTGAAGCCGTTGCCGTTTATCTGCATCGAGAAATTAGAACCGGCAGGACTTTCGTTGAACGGGTTGAGACTGGTGACTCCGGTTTCGGTGAGATTCCCGTTGATGTTGATAGTCAGATTGCCGGACACGCTGCCCGCGCTAAGAGCTGCGAACAGACCGCACGGAGCCGCGCCCGTCAGCGAGTTGTAAGCGTCCCCGGCTCCGCCGACGCCGACCGTGCCGCTGAAGTTGACGGTCAACAGGTAAGAGTTGGGCGATGCGGGAAACGTCGTCAGGCTGTTGACGTTCGCGCCGGACGCACCCGCAGGGTTTGACCCCACGCGGCCAAGCGTGTCCTGAGCCGCGACGAAATAATCTATGATGTCTCCGCTCGAAGCTACACCACCCGGCAGCAGCGCGTAGTCGAGCACGAAGTTCCATGCGCCGTTCTGCTGTGTGCCCGAAGTCAAAGTCCCTTGAGTCGAAACATAAGCCGATGCGCCCGCGCAGTTTCGCTTTCGATAGTAGAGGCGCGGAGCCAGCGCGCCCGTCGCCACGCCTGAACCATCTATCAACGTCGCATCAATAGCGCGGTTGCTCGTGGCAGAGGTGTTGCCGGGCGTGGTGTAAATAATGATCGGAGGCTGCACATCGTTGATGACGGTGAAGTCGCCCGCGTCCGCGCCGATGTCCGCGGGATTCAAGCTCAAACGAGTCTCGCCGTCAAAGTCGTTGCCGACAGACGCGACATAACTGCCGGCGGATTCGGTGGGCGTCAGGTTCTGCACATGCAGATTAGGCGTCGCGCCCGTCGGATCAACGAAATTCGGATCGGCAAAGATGCTATTGGCATCCTGCGCCGTCCCTGTTTTCCACGCGTTGAAGTCCGCGTAGTCAGTCGAAGAGACTAAGCCGAAAGGCGTCGAGCTGCCCGACCTGTAGTAAACGTTGTAGTTTGAAGTGATGAAGCTGTTCGTGCCGAAAAAGACATTGTAGTGCTTGCCTGTGCCCGTGCCGTTGGTGCGCGCGTTCACTAAAATATTATCAGTGACATTAACAGAACCGACGCCCGTCGCGCGTCGAAATGCGTAGGTCGCAACCGAACCGCTGCCGGTGGTCGTGCCGCCGAGATAGATGCTGTTGTGATAGTAATTAACGGTGGTCGCCGCGCTCTCTACCATACCCATAATCGAGAGATTCGCGCCCGTCGCTTCCGTCCCGAGGCGAACCATGTTGTTTTGAAACGTGGCGACGGCTCCATTGTTAGAGATGCCGATGATGACGGCTGCGCCAGTGCTCGCCGCAGTCAAGCCATAAACAACATTGCGGTCAACTATGTTCACGCCCGACGTTGAGCCGAAATACGCGATGCCACACACACTGACCGCGGCTGTGGCGGCTGTGGAATTTAAAGCGTAGACGGTGTTTTGCGAAACGATCTGGCCGGGCTGGCTGGAAATCTGTTGCGCGATGCCGACTACTGCCGCGCTGACATCCGTTTGTGTCTGGGGACTCGCGTTCGTCAGATTGCGAACGGTGTTCCCGCTAATCGTAATCATGCCTGAGCTTGCGTTGATGCCGACCGTCTGCCCGCCGAACGTTGCGATACCACTGTTGTTGAGATTGGCAATCGTGTTACCGGTGATGGACAGGCTGCCGCCGAAGGCCGGGCTGCCGGAGATGCCGGACACGCTCTGCCCGCCTGTGCTGCTGGCATTGAGGCTATTGGCCGTCGTCAGGCTGCCGATGAGATTGTTGGCGACGGTAATAGGTGAACCAGCTCCCACTGAAATGCCTTTGATATAGACAGCTGAATTCACGGTCGAGCCGATGGTGGTGATCGAGCCGATGGTATTGTTTGAGATGTTAATGACGCCCGAACTCGACGAGACGATGCCGTCAATGCCGCTGCCGCTCGATGTGCCGACGATTGAGCCGGTTCCGGCGCCGCTGCCGATGGTATTGCCGGTCACTGTTCCAACGTTGATGTTTCCTGAAGTGATGTTGATTCCGGTGAGCGGATTGCTCGTGGTGGTTAAGTTGAGATTCGTGACGATGTTGCCCTGCACGCTGCTCGTCCCGGTCAGGCCGAGGCCTAGC
The DNA here is from genome assembly GCA_964246305.1 of uncultured Pyrinomonadaceae bacterium. GTDB lineage: Bacteria > Acidobacteriota > Blastocatellia > Pyrinomonadales > Pyrinomonadaceae > JACMLC01. Next base: position 12,985 of record CAXTPS010000014.1, on the reverse strand, counting down.
TCTACACCCGTGAGTCTGGTGGCAGAGGAACCGTTCATCGTCCACGCGCCGCCCGCTGCGTTCGGAGCAGTGCCGCCGATGTAGTTCTGCGTGATGTTGAAATTGCTGCCCGAAGTGTTGACCTGAATGCCGTAATGCGGGTTGCCGGTGGTCGGCGTTCTGGTAGCTGTCTGATAAATGCTGTTGCCGCTGATCGTCCAGTCCGTGTTGCCGGTTGACACTCTGATAGCGGCGAAAGACGAAATCACGCTGAAGAAGTTGAAGATGTTGTTATTCGAGATGACGTTCCCGCTGTTCTGCTGATTCGTGGTCGTGCTCGTGCCGGACGCGTAGATGATATTCACAGGGGTCGTGCTGCCGTCGCGCAAGTCGCAATAGCTGACCGTGTTGTTGTCGTTGCCCTGTGTGCCTGTGGTCGTGCTAAAGACAACCACGCCGCTTGTCTGTGAGGTGTTGCTGCCGCGCACAATGCTGTACATGACGGTGTTGTTCGAGCCTTCATTGATGAAACGAACAGCCATGCCGTTGCTCTGGTTGTTCTCAATCGTCAACTGTTTGCTCGTCCCGACGCCGCCGGGCCTGCCGTCGAAAATGACGAATCGGCTGCCGCTGAAATCAACTGCCGGGAGGGTGCTGAAGGAAGAGAGTAGACAGCTTGTCGCTCCGGTGGCCGGCCTGACGGTTATCGTGTTCGTCGCAGAAGTTCCGAGGTATCCGAGGCTCAGCGGAGTGGTGCTTGAGTAACCGCTCTTCAGTTCAAGAATGACAGGGCCGCCCAGACCGTTCGTTTGAATATCCGTGAAGGCGGCTGTGATAGTCGTGTAATCGCTCGGCGCGCTGCCGACCACTTTGAGGCCGGAGACAGTCCCCGTCAGGGTCGCCTGAGTCCCTTCGAGCGCGGGCGAGGGCGGCACTCCTTCCGTCGCCGCGACGACGCGAAAAGTATAGTTCGTGGCTGAACTCAATCCCGTGACATTAAGCGCGTAAGGCGTGCCTGTGGCAGCGACAGATGTCGAATTGACTCTGCCTGCTTCAGTAAAGTTTGTGCCGTCCGTTGACTGGTAAACGATGAACATGCTCTCGGTCGTCGAGCTATCAACCCAGTTGACGTTGATGGACTTTAACGCGACTGCTGAAAAAGAGAGGCTCGTCGGAGCAGCGGGCGTCGCGGACGGCGGGGTGAAAGTGTAAACCTGTCCCGTCGCGGGCTTGGCAGCGATGTTCGTCTGCTCGACGGTCGAACTGAACGTCGGGCTTGCGCTCGTGTCATTCAGCGAGAGGAAATTACCGGAGCCTGTCCCAAGCGAGGTGAGGCCGATGGAAGCGCCGCCGAAATTGGTAGCCGTCAGTTCCTGACGATAGACGAATTGCACCTGCCCTGTGGCCTCATACAATTTCACCTGAAACGAGATGACAGGGCTGTTGACAAACCAGCTCCATTGCACGTTGAGCCACTGTGCCGTGAAAATTCTGTTACCGGCTGCGCCCTCCGTTAGATAAGAGAAGCTGCCGGAAGCGTCCATCTCTAAGTCATCCCACAGCGGAGCGATGATCGGTCTGATCGTACTCGTCGCCAGAGCGTTGCCGGGGTTGCTGAAAGAGAGGGGCTGGTTAAAGGTCATCCAGCCGTTCGTGGTCGCAGAGACGGTCGTGTAGGGCTGCCCGTCATAATAGAAATTGAAACCGATGGGAACGGAGTTATACATTCCTTCGTCAAGCGTGCCGCCGGACAGAGGCACTGTCGTCGCCCCTGAGAGCTGCGTGAAAGTTCCGCTCGACGCTGCGAACGAGTAGTTGGTCACGAGCGCGTAGCCGGTCGTCGTATAGGTCAGCACGCAGGCGACCGCGACCAGACAGAGCGAGGCCAGCAAATATTTCTGATAGCCGCTTTTGTAAAGTTTCGTGAAGCGACCGAGCAGGCTGCTGTAAGTTTTAGTCTGTCTGTTGCGTGAAGTTTTAGTCTGTTTGTTGCTTCTCATCGGCAGTTCTCAATTCTCTGTGAAGCTACTGGCAACTAGCCTCTCAATATTGTGTTCCGTGTGCATGAGCCATCACACGCGAACGAACGCGGCTTTCCGAAGGCGAGGGAGAGCGCATAAATTTCAGGGATTTCTATAGGATTGGTTGAGGCATTTGATCCGGGCGACACGGCTTTATACGTCTTCTGACGATAACGCTCAAAATCTTCATCTGGTAGACAAAAAGTCGGGACGTAAGGCGTTGGAAGAAGCTCAAAGAAACTCGTAACCTGAGTCTTATGTTTGATTTACTGATGAAAGGCAAGATTGGTAAAACGTGGGCGAGCTTTGTTAAACCAGCCCGCAAGAGCTACGATACGCGGATTTCGCTCAAACTGTCAACGAAATTATTCGGGTTTTTGAGGCGTGAGAAAGCGTCGCGCAGCGACTTGCGAGAAGGCGTTTTGAATAAGCCGGCGCCGAAACCGTCGCCACGGAACTCGCATTTGAATCTGCGAAAAGCCACATGAAAATTGTTTCTCTCTGCTCACCTTGAACCGGCTGTGATTCAACCGTAATGCGAACAACCATTCTGCGAAGCGAAAGGGTTTCAGCAGATGCGCGGTAACTGCTCGCCGACGAGCATATCCACGATGCGTGTGCCGCCAAAGCCTGTTTGCAGAGCCACGATGCCCTGCGGCTCTGCCTTCACTTCTCCGATGATGCATGCGCCGCCGCCGTAACGATTCTCTTTCATACGCGCGACGATTGCATCGGCAATCTCGCCGCTCACCAGCGCGAGCAGTTTTCCTTCATTGGCGACGTAGAGCGGATCAAGCCCCAGAATCTCGCACGCGCCCTTCACCTCTTCGCGCACCGGGATGAGGTCTTCGTAAATCTGTATGCAGACTTCGGAAGCCAGCGCGATCTCGTTCAAGGTGGTCGCCACGCCGCCGCGCGTCGGGTCGCGCAAAGCATGAATCGCATCGGGCTTGCCAGCCTCGGCGGCTGCGACAATCATCTCCTCGACGAGCGAGTTGAGCGGCGCGGTGTCGCTTTCGATGTCTGTCTCAAGCTCAAGCTCGCCGCGCGCAATCATAATCGTCGTGCCGTGATCGCCAATCATGCCGCTCAAGATAACTTTGTCTCCGACTTCTGCTCGCGCGGCTGAAATCTGCACCGGATGTTCTATCACGCCGACGCCGGAGGTGTTGATGAAGAGCTTGTCTGCGCTTCCCTTCTGCACGACTTTCGTGTCGCCTGTGACTATCTGGATATTGGCCTCGCTCGCGGCAGCGCGCATGGACGCGAGGACGCGCCTTAAATCTTCGATGGCGAATCCTTCTTCGAGAATGAATCCGGCGGAGAGATAGAGCGGTCGCGCGCCGCTCATGGCGAGGTCGTTGACGGTGCCGTTGACGGCGAGACCGCCTATGTCGCCGCCCGGAAAGAATATGGGATCGACCACGTAAGAGTCCGTCGTGAACGCAAGCCGCGTCGTCCCGTTCATCCTTCCTCGATTGATAATCTTTTCCAGATCGAAGACCGCCTGATCTTCCAACTTTTCCAGCAGCGGATTGCCGAGGTATTCCAGAAACAGCCCCTCGACCAACTCGTGCATGGCCTTGCCGCCGCTGCCATGCGCGAGCGTGATATGCGTGTCCCTGATTCTGGCTTTCCTGCGCCGCGCTCTTTCAACTCGCTGAAAGAGCGGCGAGGGAACGAAGTCTTCGTTCATCTTTTTACCTTAACATGCTGCCGTAACCAGTTTTCGATTTCATCAACCCCCCAGCGGTCGGATTCGACGGCGATGACCATTTCGACCAACTCTTTGATTGGCGCGTCGCTTTCCGCGCCGTTGCGTAACAAGAATTCTTCCATCAAAACTGTTGCCGTTCGTTTATTTCCCCCGAGCCACGGGTGATTCTTAATCATGCCGAAGCAGAGGGTAGAGGCCTGACGAATGAGGTCTGCCCCTTCGTAACGTGCTGCCTGTCGCGGGCGAGCTAACGCTGACTCGATTAGGGCGCGATCAAATACACCGTAGCGGTTTTCACCTAAAAGGCGCATCAATTTAATGTGGATGTAGATGGCTTCGGGGTATGAGATGTAATTGATTTTCTCAGTCGCCAAGCCGCTTCATCTCCTCGAACGCCTCTTTGTATTTGTCGTAAATGTGCTCTACCCGCTCCGTAAGTTCCGGCGAAGGGGGCGGTAATACTTCCACCTCAAGGCTTCCGTCTTTCGGGTGAAGCACGGCCAGCGATCCTTCCGCTACGCCCATTGTCTGAGCCATCTCCGGCGGTAATTCGACAATCCAGCCTAAATCTGTCTTTCGCGGTGTGGTTGTGCTCATCAATAATTATTTTCCTTCACTTTTCTTCACCAGTTCAAACCCTTGTGGCAGATGCCTGCGCGCTTGAGCGTTGGGCGATTTTTGAGAGGCGGCCGAAATTATAGTAGGCCGCGCACGCGCCTTCGCTTGAGACCATGCATGAGCCAATCGGAGTCTCAGGCGTGCAGGCCGTGCCGAAAACTTTGCACTCCCACGGCTTTTTCACGCCCTTCAAAATCTCGCCGCATTGACAGGCCTTCGGGTCTGCGATGCGAAGACCGGGAACGCTGAACTTAAGCTCCGCATCGAAAGCCTCGTACTTGCTTTTGAGTTTCATCCCGCTGTGGGCGATTGAGCCAAGCCCGCGCCACTCGAAAAACCTGCGCGCCTCAAAGACATCGAAGAGAACTTCCAACGCCTTTCGATTGCCGTCGCGTGACACCGCGCGGCCATACTGATTTTCGATTTCGGCGCGTCCTTCGACGATCTGCCTGACTACCATGTAAACGGACTGCAACACGTCCAGCGGCTCAAAGCCTGAGACGGCCATCGCCTTGCCGTATTCACGCGGGACGAATTCGTAAGGGCGCGTGCCGATGACCGTGCTCACGTGGCCGGGGCCGAGAAAGCCGTCGAGCTTCAAATCCGGCGAGTCGAGCATAGCCTTCAAGGCCGGCACAATCGTGATGTGATTACAGAAGACGCTGAAATTTTCCACCCTGTCTTTCGAAGCCTGCAAGATAGTCATCGCGGTCGAAGGCGAGGTCGTCTCAAAGCCGAGCGCGAGAAAGACCACGTGCTTGTTCGGATTCTGCTTGGCAATCTTCAGCGCGTCGAGCGGCGAATAGACCATACGCACATCCGCGCCGTCGGCCTTCGCGTCGAGCAGGTTTGTCTTTGAACCCGGCACGCGCATCATGTCGCCGAAGGTCGTGAAGATAACATTGGGCTGCATCGCGATTGAGATCGAATCATCCACACGCCCCAAGGGAATCACACACACGGGACAGCCGGGGCCGTGAATCATCTCTATATTCGGCGGCAAGAGGTCTTCGATGCCGTACTTGAAAATCGCGTGCGTGTGGCCGCCACAGACCTCCATAATCTTGAGCGGCTTGTCGGTCAGCGCGGCAATCTTTTCCGCCAGCGTGCGCGCCAGATCGCTCTGACGATATTCGTCTATGAATTTCATAACAGCCCTCCACTCACTCTTCAATCATTCTTCCATCAATGCGCGATGCTGTAGGAACTCATGCACTAAATCCCAGAGAATGTGATACAGCGCGACGTGCGTTTCCTGCACGCGATGAATGCTCGGCGTCTCGACAGTCAGACAGAAATCGAGCAGCTCTTTCGAGTAAAGCTCGCGCATCTGTCCGCCGTCGCCTCCGGCAAAGCCTATAGTCAACATCTTCATGCGCCGCGCGGCGTCGAAAGCGTCAATCAGGTTTTCGGAATTCCCGCTCGTCGAAATGCAGAGCATGATGTCGCCCGCCTGCCCGTGCGCGATGACCTGCCGCGAGAAGACCTGCCTGATGCCGACATCATTAGCCACCGCCGTCACCATCGCGATGTCGTTCGCCAGAGAGGTAACCGGCAGAGCCTTGCGCCCGACCGTTATCGGGTGCATGAATTCGACTGCGACGTGCTGCGCGTCCGTAGCCGAACCGCCGTTGCCGCACACGAACATCCTGTGCCCAAGATGAAAAGCGCGGGCCATCCTGAGCGCGGCGGCGAGAATTTCGTCCTTGTTCTCGTCAAAGAAACGGACTTTGACTTCGTTGCTCTCACGCGCTTTTTCAACGAGCGAGAAACGCAGCTCTTCCATCAGCTCCTGCGGAGCGCGTTCGCTCTCGTGCAGAAATGGATAGAACGCTTTTGAAAATTCATCAACCGTTTCCGCCATCACGTCCTCAGTCAATCGTGGTCTTGAATTGTTCCATCTCTTCCTGAAGCGAGCCTAATTCACGGAGCACGCGCAAAGTCTCTTCAGCTTGCTTCTCATCAATCTTGCTCATCGCGAAGCCGACGTGGATGAGCACGTAGTCTCCCACCGCTACGCCGTCTTCGCCATCGAGCATGCCTATGTTGACGCTGCGCCTGACGCCGCCCACCTCGACCTTTGCGAGATGATTCTCGGCGTCAAAAATCTCGACTATCTTTCCCGGAATCGCCAGACACATAACTTAAATTCTCCCTGCCGCGATGCGCGCATTGGCGACCGCCGCCTGACCGAAACTGATGCCGCCGTCATTCGCGGGCACGCGGCTATGTGCGAAGACCTCGAAGCCGTCCGCCTTTAATATTCGAGAAGCGTATTCGAGCAGCAGCATGTTTTGAAAGACCCCGCCCGACAAGACCACTCGATTCAGACGCCGCTCGTCTCTCACGCGCTCCGCTATTTCCGCGATCAGACGCGCCACGCCGAGATGAAACTTCGCGGAGACTTTCTGCGCGGGTAAACCATCGAGCAGGTCGTCCACGACGCGACGGATGACAGTTTCGGCTTTAATGATTTTGCCGTCCTCTGCAAGCTCGAAGTCGTAGCTTTGAGTGTAATGCGAATCTGCTATCGCTTCCAGCTCAATCGCCGCCTGCCCTTCATAGTTGATGACGTGCTTCAGGCAGAGCAGGCTCGAAACGGCGTCGAAGAGCCTGCCCATGCTCGAAGTTTGAGGACTGTTCGTGCCGCTCAAAGCCATCTTTCGCAAAGTCGCCCACGCGCGCCTGTCCATCTTTTCCGTGAAAGGAATTTCGAGCTTTGTAAAATCATCTCCGAGCGCGCGGTGCAGGTAAACGGCGGCCATTCGCCACGGCTCACGAATCGCTTTTGCGCCGCCGGGCATCGGGACGTAATCGAGATGCGCGATGCGCTCCGCCTCCAAGAAATCCGCGACGAAGAACTCGCTGCCCCACAGCCTGCCGTCCGTGCCGAAGCCCAGCCCATCCATCGCCACGCCGATGACCTCGCCCTCGATACGGTTGTCCGCCATGCAGCTTGCGATGTGCGCGTGATGATGCTGAACGCCGACTCTGGTTAATCGGTCGTCGAGCGTGAGCGCGTATTTGGTCGAGAGATATTCAGGATGAAGGTCGTGCGCGATAATTTCCGGATGAAGATGGAAAAGTTTTTGGAAGTGCGCGATGCCCTGCTCGAAAGAGCGCAACGTCTCAAGATTTTCCAGGTCGCCTATGTGATGGCTGACGAAAGCGTAATGCTCGCGCGTGAGACAAAAAGTATTTTTGAGTTCTGCGCCGCAGGCTAAAATCTCTCGCTCGAATTTGAATGAGGTGAAAACGGGCGCGGGCGCGTAGCCGCGCGAGCGACGCAGGATCATCTCCATCCCGTCATGCACGCGCGCGACCGAATCGTCCATACGCATGTGTATGCGCCTGTCATGGAGCAGAAAACAGTCCGCGATATTATCTAAACGCTCGCTCGCGTCCGAGTCTTCATAACAGATAGGCTCATCGGAGACGTTGCCGCTCGTCATCACCAGCGGCCTGTCGTAATTCTCAAACAGCAGATAATGCAAAGGCGTGTACGGGAGCATGAAGCCGAGCGACTTCGCGCAGGGCGCGACAGATTCAGGGACACCTGCGGCGTCCCTTTTTTTCAAGAGCACGATTGATCGACGCGCGTTTGTGAGCAAAGCTTCTTCGGCCTCTGAGACGAAGCAATACTCTCTGACGACCTCAACCGAATTCGCCATCAAGGCAAACGGCTTGTCTTCCCTGAACTTTCTACGGCGCAAGCGCTCGACCGCCTCTGCATTCATCGCGTCGCACGCGAGATGAAATCCGCCGAGGCCTTTGATAGCGAGAATTTTTCCGTCCGACAACAGCTCAAGCGCGCGTTCGATAGCATCACTCTCAAGAGTCGTACCGGATGAAATCTCTTGATTATCCGCAGCAATCTCATGCCCGCTCGCATCCGTCAGAAAGAGGCGCGGGCCACAGGCGTGGCAGGCGGTCGGCTCCGCGTGAAAGCGCCGGTCAAACGGGTTTTCGTACTCCGCTTGACACGCTTCGCACATACGAAAATCACGCATCGTAGTCTTCGCGCGGTCATATGGGATGTCTTCGATAATCGTGAAGCGCGGGCCGCAGTTGGTGCAGTTGATGAAGGGATAACGATAACGGCGGTCGTGCGGGTCATGGAGTTCTTTCAGACAATCAACGCAAGTGGCTATGTCAGCGGAAATGGGAACGAATTTCTCTCCCGCGCTCGCGCTCTCGATGATGAGAAAGTCGCTATAATTGATATGGTCTGATTGTTCGCAATGCTCGACCGATTCGATCAGTGAAAGCGGCGGCGGGTTTGCCGTAATGTCATTGATGAGCTCCTCTATCTGATCGCCCTCGCCTTCGACATCAATCAGCACGCCCGTCGTGTTGTTGAGCACGCGGCCTTTGAGCGCGAGCCTGTGCGCCAGAGAGAAAACGTACGGGCGAAACCCTACGCCCTGCACGATGCCGCGCACAAGTATCTGAACACGAGTCGTCACTGCCTGATGTTCGGTACTGCTCATGAGAGATAAACGGCGTCGCTTTCAAAACTCAAGTGTCTCAATAAACTCAAAACCTTTGCGCCTTAAGTTTTTCCTTCGCGCCTTTGCGAGAAACTGCTTTTCACGCAAAGGCGCGAAGAGAAAACCGAAGGCGCAAAGCGTTGAATGATTTAACCTGCCACGGCTTTCACTGTACCGGCGCATTGCGACGCGAGAAACTGTATCAGCTCGCTCATCCCTTCGCCTGTCTTCGACGAAGCCTCGAAAATCTTCATGCCGGGGCGCACGGATTGGATGCTGGCGCGTGCCGTCTTCAAGTCGAACTCGACGGCTTCGGTCAAATCTATTTTCGTAATCACGGCCACGTCCGCCGTGTTGAAAATCGTCGGGTACTTGAGCGGCTTGTCCTCGCCTTCCGTGACGGACATCAGGACGAGGCGTAGGTCTTCGCCTAAATCATAGCTTGAGGGACAGACGAGGTTGCCGACGTTTTCGATGAAGAGCAGGTCGAGTTCGTCCAGCTTCCATTCGTCGAGCGCGCTTTCAACCATCGCGGCTTCGAGGTGGCAGACAGTGCCTGTGACTATCTGCTTGACGGGAGCCTGACTGCGAGCCAGCCGCGCGGCGTCGTTGTCCGTCGCAAGGTCTCCGACGAGGGCTGCGACGCGGGAGCCGTCCTGCCTGAGCAGCGTCAAAAGCTTTTCCAGCAGAGCGGTCTTGCCGGAGCCGGGACTTGAGACGAGGCTCACGACGTAAACGCCCGCCGCTTGAAAACGTCGCCTCAACTCGCGCGCGAGCAGGTCATTCTGCTTCAACACATTTTGTCTGACTTCGACCAGACGAGGTTGTGTGCTCATCATTCGATCTCCAATGCTACGACCTCAAGCTCTTTCCCTTGCACGACCTGAGATGTCGGAGCATGACAGACGGCGCAACAGAAATGCTGTACGGAGGCGAGCGGCCTTTGAGCCTCGCACGCGGGACAGTAGACGACGACCGGAACTTCCTCTATCACGAGGCGCGAGCCTTCGAGCGGCGTGCCCTGACAGGCTACTTCATAGGAGAACAGGAGAGCTTCTTTGACCACGCCCGAAAGATTTCCCAGTTTGAGATGAATCGCATGGACATGGACTCCGCCACGGCGCGCGGCCTCTTCCGCAGCCATCTCGATCATGCTCATGGCGATGGAAAGCTCATGCATATGATTGCGGAATGCGGATTGCGGATTTAAGAGACAAGCTGTCTTTAATCTACGCGCCTTTCATTCCTCCGCCCTCCGCCCTCATCCCTGTTTCTGCGCAGCCATGTCAAAGGAAAACTTCAGCTCGTTTTTAACTTTGAGCGTGCCGCCGACGACCGAGACCAGCTTGATTCCGTAATCGGTCTGCTTGAGCGTGAACTCGCCCTTCGCGCGCAGGCCGTCGTCTTTCAGAATGACCTCCGCGTGAATCCAGAGGCCGCGCTGCGTCGCGCCGTGTAGCGTCAGGTCGCCGATGATTCTCGCTCGATAGCGGCCTTCTCCGAGCCTGTTCGCAGAGATGTTCGTGCTCTCAAAAACTATCTCAGGATACTTCGCTGTTTCGAGCACATCGTTGCGCATCATGCGCTCTATCTCCGGGCGATCCTTCTCCTTGACCTCATTGCTCACCGTGAGCGAGTCCGCTCTGACGGTCACTCTCAGAGAGGCACTGTCGAGCGTGCCGGGCGCACACTGAGCTTCGCCGTCGAAGTCGCGGATTTCGATGACGGGATCGTGGCCGAAGGCGGAGAAGAGTCCTTCGGCGAACGCCTGCACGGTGAATTTGCTCTGGTCGGGAACTAGACGATAATGCACAAGACCGGCTTCGTTTTCACCCATATGAATATTTTGAGTACCGCTTTCATCTATCATTTGTGCAACGCGTAAGCCGACAGAGGCTGCGGCAGATTTCTACCTCAACCGTGCCTGCCCTTCCTTGTCGGCTCAAGCATCCGGCTTCAAATCAACGCGCCTCACATTGACCTGATCTTCATGTACCGCTGAAAATCCGGCACGATTGTGGAGAGGCCAGTGCTCAAACCTTCCGGCACGTTGGGCAGCACCCGGTCAAGGTTTGCGCGCAACTGCTGCCTGACCATCGGATGCGCCATAATCAAGCCCGCGCCCGCGATCAAGAGAGCCAGGCCGCCGACCAAATACAGCATGTCTTTCGAGTCCTTAGACCCATTAGCCCCATTGTTATCCATCAGCCTTCCTCCTCTTAAAAAGTCTGGAGTCTGGAGTCTGAGAGTCTGGAGTCTGGAGTCAGAAATCAAGTCGAAGTTATATCGAGTTGACTCCAGACTCTCAGACTCCAGACTCACATTGCCCTGATTCTCAGATACCGCTGGATGTCCGGGAGCGTTTTGATTACTCCGACGGCAGCCAGCACAAGGACTGCGCCTCCGACGACGTACCAGAGACTGAAGTGAGACGCGCTGCGCCCTCTTGCTTCCAAAGATTCATCACGTTTCATTTCAAAAATCCTCCCTCTTCCTTTTTCCCTCGAAATAAAATTTACGGCATGGCCTGAGCGTGTTGCTCTTTAAGAATTTTCGTGACGAGCGATTCGACCATCAAGACCGCTTCATCTATTGCAGCCGCGACCGGCTCGCTCAATCCCATCTGCCCCTCTTCGGGGCCGAACGTCTGCGGCTCGCAACCGACGAGCAGGATGCGCTTCAGCTCGCAGCCCATAGACTTCACCATGCCGAGCACTTTCAAAGGATTCATCGCATGCGTTTCGACCATCATCGTCTGCGCATCGAGATTATCCAGCTCGTCCCGGTCAGGCTCGATGGTATAGAGCGTGCCCGGTTCTCCGCCGCGCGGCGTCGCGTCAACGAAGATGGTTACATCGTAACCATCCATCAGCGCATACGCCAGATCGAATCCGCGTATCCCGAAATCAACCACGCGCACGCTCTCAGGCCATGTGCGCTCCACGAGCCTTCTCAACACCTCGCAGCCGAAACCGTCGTCGCCCAGAAAGATATTGCCGATGCCTGCGATGAGGACGCGCTGTGATTCGCCCATCAACTTTTTCCTTCCTCAAGCGGCTCGACCTCTTCGGGAGCGAAGAAGAAGCGATGGCCGGGCTGCCTGAGCATCCCCATGTCGCGTCCGGGGTCATCTTCGACGACGACCGCGAGATGGACTTTGCCTTCATAGTCCTGCTCGATGGCTTCGATGACGGCGATCTTTCCCGCGAGCGCGAGGTCGAAAATGTCACCGCCCGCCCTCGGCTTCAAGCGTATACGCGCGCCCTGTTTGACCTCGACGCCGGAGACAACGACATGCGCAAGCGTCGTCTTCTCTTCAAGCAGTTGCCATTCCCATTCATTCATAATCTTAAGAAGGTGAAAGTAAAAAGGTAAAAGGCAAAAGTGTGGACAAAAGCATTTTTAATGAATTTAATAAAACTGGTTTCCGCCACACTTTTACCTTTTGCCTTTTTACTTTTGCTTTACGCTTTTCATCGCTCCGTGCATCTTCATCAACTGCTCAAGCGGAAGCGTCTCCGTCCTTTCGAGTATCCGGCGCGCACGCTCGTCCGCGCCGCGCATCTCGCGCTTCTCTTCCTCCGTCAGCGTCATGATTCGCAGGGTCAGAATCTCGTCTATCTCCGTCCCGTCGAAAAGCTCGCCCGCGCTTTCGGGCGCGATCTGCGGGTAATCGTAAAGGATAATCGGCGACGAGAGCATACAATCGCGCTCGCCCTCATCACCGGCCAAGACCGGATACGTTCCCGTGTTCTGACATTCGGCGGCATCCGCTTTAAATTCTTCGGGCGGGTCAAGCAGCGAGATGAACTCGCCATCGCGCAGGCCGAGAATCGTGTGCGTCGAGACGAAGGAGCGCATCAACGCCTCGTCACGGCTCCTGCTCTCCGCATCTTCGAGCGGCGTCAGGTTCAGGATGCGTACAGTCAGTTTCAGCAACTGCGGATTGCGGATTGCGGATTGCGGATTTGAAGACGTGCGACTTTCATCGAATAGCTTGTGCGGTCTTGTGAGCGTGACGGAAAAATCGTGTCTCGCCCCGTATCCGCAATCCGAATTCCGCAACCCGCAATCGAGCTTACTGGTTGCCGCCCGCGAGCGCGGCGACTTCGCCTCCGAAGTCCTCTTCGCGCCTGGCGATGCCTTCGCCCATCTTGTAG